>NZ_NGKY01000001.1:2408574-2696086 GCF_002140855.1 Enterococcus sp. 7E2_DIV0204 | reverse complement strand
CTATTACACTAATACGAATGGCATAATCAATTGATCCAATTTTCTTAAAATAAGTTAAAACAAACATCAATACTGGAAGCACTATTAAGAAGAATTTGTTATACCCTTTTAATCTTGTAAGATTCTCCTTAAATTTTTCATCTTTTATTTTATATTCTTGATGATTTCTTACAACAACTGATTGTTGAATTTGAGTTGCATTAATATTTATAGCTGAATTATCACCTTGTGTTGTTATATTGTTAAATTTTTGATCTTGATTATTTATTGATTTTTCTGTCTTTTCTATAGCTTTCTTTTCTTTAAAAATACCTAATACTGTTGTAACTAGAGTTATGATTGTGCTAATTGCAGTTAAAATGGGTTCAATCAATTTCAATTCTCCTTTTTACCTAATCATACCAAGAGTAAGAAAAAATATCTATATTGATTTTTTATAAGATACCTATTTTCTTAGAGCCGTCCTTTCAATTTGTCCTGTCTATTACCTGATCTTCCCACAATCAACGCAGATTTCCAATAGTTGATGGCTCCATCATCGTGTCTAATATAAATCTGAATACCAACGCCATATGTGTAAAAATCATAATTCTGTACTATTTCTATTGGCAAAATTAGGATATAGTAGCGAATATAACTTCCTTGTATCGTTTGCTTAATATTTAATATATGACTAATCATGCACATAAAATATTAGATGAGTGAAATTCAGACTATAATATAATTTAACTAAAAAAAGCCAGAAACACCTTGTTTAAAGTGTTTCTGACCTATAATTGCAGGTTACCCTACACTGCCTTCCATCTCATAAGAAATCAATCTATTAAGTTCAACCGCATACTCCATCGGCAATTCCTTCGTAAACGGCTCTACAAATCCCATAACGATCATTTCAGTCGCTTCTTGTTCTGACAAGCCACGACTCATCAAGTAATAAAGCTGTTCTTCCGAAATTTTCGAAACTTTGGCTTCATGCTCTAACGCCACTTGACTGTTATGAATCTCATTAAACGGAATCGTATCTGATTTCGATTTATCATCCATGATGATCGTGTCACACTCAATGTGTGAAATCGAGCCCGCACTATCTTTCCCAAATGTTACTTGACCACGGTAATTCACTTCTCCGCCATCTTTAGCGATCGATTTTGAGACGATCGAGCTTGATGTGTTTGGTGCATTATGAATCATTTTTGCCCCTGTATCTTGGATTTGGTTTTCGCCGGCGAATGCGATCGATAGCATCGTGCCGCGTGCGCCTTTTCCATCTAGATAGACACTTGGGTATTTCATCGTTGCTTTTGCTCCTAGGTTTCCATCGATCCACTCAACGGTTGCTCCTTCGTAAGCTTTAGCACGTTTGGTTACTAGGTTATATACATTATCTGACCAGTTTTGGATCGTTGTGTAACGTGTATAGGCATCTTTATGGGTAAAGATCTCAACGATCGCTGCGTGTAAGCTATTGCTTGTGTACGTAGGTGCGGTACAGCCTTCTACATAGTGAACACTTGCGCCTTCATCCACGATGATCAGTGTACGTTCAAATTGTCCCGTATTTTCCGCATTGATCCGGAAGTAGGTTTGTAATGGGACATCTACGCGAACACCTTTCGGTACATAAATAAACGTTCCGCCAGACCAAACCGCTGAGTTTAGTGCAGCTAATTTGTTATCTGTTGGTGGCACTAATTTTGAGAAGTATTTCTTGAATAAATCAGGGTATTCTTTCAACGCTGAATCAGTATCTGTAAAGATGATTCCTAATTTTTGGAATTCTTCTTTCATATTGTGGTAAACCACTTCTGATTCGTATTGCGCTGAAGCTCCAGCTAGATAAGCACGTTCTGCTTCTGGAATTCCGATTTTTTCAAAGGTTTCTTTGATTTTATCTGGTACATCATCCCAGTCACGAGCCGGTTTGTCACTGGCTCTTTGGAAATATTTGATTTTTTCAAAATCGATATCAGATAAATCTGGTCCCCATTCCTGCATTGGCATTTTGTGGAATTGTTCTAATGATTTCAAACGGAATTCCAACATCCATTCTGGTTCTTCTTTTTTACGTGAAATTTCTCTAACGACTTCCTCTGTTAGTCCATCTCCTGTACTGAAGATCGGTTTCACATCATCGTGGAAACCAAATTTATATTCTTCTAACTCTGGTACGTTGCTCATTATTTCACCTTCCCTTAAATATAAGTTCGAACTAAAAGGAAACAACGTTCCTCTTGATTTATATTTTTATTCTTCGCAGTGTAATTGTCCTGCGGTTCCTTGTCCATCATTTTCAACCGCTTGTTCTAACGCTTTCCAAGCAAGTGTTGCACATTTGATCCGTGCCGGGAATTTTGCCACACCGCTAAGCATTGCTGCGTCACCTAGTTTTTCTTCTTCTGGTACGTCATTTCCTTGTACCAATTGAGAAAAATCTTCAGCTAGCTGTTCTGCTTCAGCTAATGTCTTCCCAATCACCGCATCTGTCATCATACTAGCACTCGCTGTACTGATCGAACAACCACTTCCGCTGAACGCAATATCTTTAATGATATTGTCTTGGATAGTTACTTGCAATTCAATCACATCTCCACAAGTCGGGTTATTCATTTCGATTTTCTTGCTTGATTCTGCCAATGTCCCATGATGATGAGGATGACTTGAATGATCTAAAATCACTTGACGATATAAATTATCTAATTTAGATAGAGCCATGTCGGAAAAACTCCTTTGTCGCTAAAATTGCTTCGATCAATCGATCAGCATCTTCCTTGGTATTATAAAGATAGAAGCTTGCACGGGCTGTCGCCGGAACGTCTAAATAGTTCAGTAATGGCTGCGCACAATGATGTCCTGCCCGAACTGCCACACCTTCCATATCCAAAGCTGTCGCCGTGTCATGTGGGTGTAAGCCATCCAAATTAAATGCCAAAACACCTGTATGATGAGCTGGATCTTGTGGTCCGTAAACCGTCAGACTTTCAATCGCTAATAGTTTTGGTAATACATAAGCCACTAATTCCGCTTCATGTTGATGAATGTCTTCTAAACCAATCTCCGTTAGAAAATCGATTGCCGCACCTAGAGCGATTGCTCCAGCAATATTTGGTGTTCCTGCCTCAAATTTCCAAGGCAGTTCTTTCCAGGTACTGTCATACAAATTCACGAAATCGATCATTTCCCCACCGAATTCAACTGGTTCCATTTGATCTAGCAATTCACGTTTTCCATATAATACACCAATTCCAGTTGGACCACACATTTTATGCCCGCTAAATGCGTAAAAATCAGCATCGATTGCTTGAACATCCACTGACATATGCGGTACAGCTTGAGCACCGTCGACAACTAAGACAGCACCGTGACTATGAGCTAGCTCTGCCAACTCTGCCACTGGATTGATCACGCCTAAAACATTGGATACATGTGCGATAGAAACGATCTTGGTTTTATCCGTAATTTGTTGTTTCACACTTTCCATATCTAAAAAGCCATCTGCTGTGATCTCAATATATTTTAAGGTTGCGCCTTTGCGTTCTGCTAGTTGTTGCCAAGGAATAATATTAGAGTGATGCTCCATATAGGAAATCACGATTTCATCCCCTGCTTCAACCGCTAAATCGCCATAGCTTTTTGCGACCCAATTTAAACTCGTCGTTGTGCCTCGGGTAAAGAGCGTTTCCGCTGTTTCTTTCGCATTGATAAAAGCTCTAACTTTTTCACGAGCCGCTTCATAATCTTTGGTCGCACGTTCTGCCAACGTATGCACACCACGGTGAACATTAGCATTATCATGTTCGTAATAATAAGTCAGTCTATCTAAAACTGTTTGGGGTTTTTGAGTTGTTGCTGCATTATCCAGATAAACAAGCGGCTCATCATTTACTTCTTGAAACAAGATGGGAAACTGTTGCCGAATCTTATCTGCGTTTATCATGCATTCAACTTCCCTTCAATTACGTCTACAAATTCTTTTTGCACTTCTTTTACAGGAATCGCTGTGATCACGGAACCTAAGAAACCACGGATAACCAAACGTTCTGCTTCTTCTTTTCGAAGACCACGACTCATTAAATAGTACATTTCTTCTGGATCAACACGACCAACACTGGCCGCATGTCCTGCAGTTACTTCATTTTCATCGATCAATAAAATAGGATTGGCATCACCACGGGCTTTGTCTGAAAGCATTAAGACACGACTTTCTTGTTGAGCATCTGCCCCTTTAGCTCCTTTTAGAATATGACCAATTCCGTTGAATGTTAAAGTACCACGTTCACGAATTACCCCATGTTGTAAAATATGTCCCACTGAGTGAGAGGCTTTATTGGTTACACGCGTATCGATACCTTGTGTTTGTTTACCAGCACTGATTGCCACAACTTTCACTTCTGAATGAGAACCTTCACCAACTAAATCTGAATCAAAATCAGCAACCACGTCACCATCATTCATTACGCCTAAAGCCCAATCAACAGATGCATCACGCATAATATGTCCACGACGGTTCATGTAAGTCGAAAGATTTTCGCCTAATTGGTCGACTGCAGAATATTTCACTTTTGATCCTGCTTTAGCGATTACTTCAACAACGATGTTTGCCGAAACTTTTGCTTTCCCTTCGCCGATTGTTTGGAATCTTTCTAAATAACTGAATTCACTGTGCTCGTCTGCAATGATCAAAACATGTTTGAAGAAAGATTGTTCACTATCTGAATCTTGAATAAAGATCGATTCAATCGGTTCTTCGATCACTACATTTTTAGGTACATATAAAAATACACCACTGTTCATAAACGCTGTATGGAAAGCCGTTAGCTTGTCTTCGTCCATTTCTACAGCTTTCGTCATATAGTATTCTTTGACTAGATCGCCATGCTCTTGCATCGCTGTAAATATGTCAGCGAAAATCACGCCTTGATCGGCTAATTTCGCTGAAAGTTGTTCAAAGGCTGTGATCGATCCTTGTTGTACGATGACTGGATTGTCTTTCATTGCGTCAAAGCTAGGGATATTCATCGCTTGTGGTGCATATTCTTCTGTATTTACATTAAACAAAGGCCAACGGTGAAATTTCACTCGTTCAATCTTTGGTAATTCTAAGTTTTCAGCTTTTTCTAAAGCCGCTGCACGCAAGTCCGTCATCCATGAGGGTTCTTCGTTACGTGCTGAAAAAGCTTTGATGTCGTCAAGATAATTTGCTGTTGTGATGTCTTTCATTTATCTTGTCCTCCTTACGCTTCTTCTTTGTATTCGATACCTAATTCTTCACTGATTCCAGCATAGCCTTCTGCTTCTAAACGTTTTGCAAGATCAGCACCGCCTGTTTTCACGACACGGCCTTCCATCATGATATGCACCACATCTGGTGTAATATAGTTCAATAGACGTTGGTAGTGAGTGATGATCAATGCACCAAAGTTTTCGCCACGCATTTCATTCACGCCTTTTGAGACAACTTTTAAAGCATCGATATCTAAACCAGAGTCGATTTCATCTAAAATGGCAAATGTTGGTTCTAGCATCAATAATTGTAAGATTTCATTTCGTTTCTTTTCTCCACCTGAGAAACCTTCGTTCAAATAACGTTCAGCCATTTCTTCGGGCATATTTAGTAGTTCCATTTTTTTATCTAATTTTTTAATAAACTGCATCACAGAAATTTTGTCGTCTTCATCACGTTTAGCATTGATCGCTGCACGCATGAATTCGGCATTCGTGATACCTGGAATTTCACTTGGATATTGCATCGCTAAAAATAGACCTAAGCGAGCACGTTCATCTACTTCAAGTTCTAAGACATTTTCACCGTCAAAAAGAATTTCACCTTCTGTGACTTCGTAGTTTGGATTTCCCATGATCGCAGCAGATAACGTTGATTTACCTGTTCCGTTTGGTCCCATGATCGCGTGGATTTCTCCTGTTTTCATGGTCAGGTTCACACCTTTTAAAATCTTTTTATCTTCGATTGATACGTGTAAATTTTTAATCTCTAAAACGGACATGTATAATTCCCTCCAACTTAAAAATAATTATTTTATCGTTCTCATTCATTTTATCCTAATTGAGAATGATAAGCAATCTCTTTACTAGAATAATTCTTAATTAAGCTAGCTTTTGTTTGTGAAAAAGTGGACTTAATTAGAATCTTTCTAAATTAACTATTGTTCTTTTATTTGGATTTTACTCTGTTACTTGCTTTTATACATTCCTGATTACTTTGATTTTCCCCACATATTGTGAGATAATTTACAACGATTTCAGAATAATTTTGACTAGAGCAAAAATCATTTTGTCCAGCCAATCGAAAAGAGGGTTTTTAATGTCTAAAAAAGGCATCATTCTTGTTAATCTTGGTACACCAGATAAACCTGAAACCAAGGAAGTTCGAGCTTATCTTAAACGCTTTTTAGGAGATAAACGAGTGATCGATACTAATCGTTTGATTTGGCTTCCTGTTTTACATGGGATCATTCTACGAACCAGACCAAAAAAATCTGCTGCTTTGTACCAACAAATCTGGCAAGAAGCTGGTTCACCGTTACTTATTTATACTCAATCACAAACGAAGCAACTGCAAGCACGCTTTCCAGATCAAGTTGTGCGTTATGCCATGTCATACAGCAGCCCTTTGATTCCAGAAGTGTTACAAGAGATGCATGATTTAGGGGTAACTGATTTGACGATCATTCCATTGTATCCCCAATATTCAACAACGACTACAGCGCCAATATTCGACGAAGTAGCAAAATTTTATTTGAAAGCTGAAGCGATTCCTAGCTTACATTTTATTCAATCATTTTATGATGAGCCATTATATATCGAAGCCTTAGCGAATCAAATCAAACAAGCTTTAACAGAAAGAAAAATAGATAAAATTGTGTTCTCTTATCACGGTATTCCAGTTTCTTATGTAGAAAAAGGCGATCATTATTTAGAGCATTGTCAACAAACGACCCAAGCTGTTATGGAACAGGTCGGTGATGTTTCGCACATTAGCACCTTTCAATCAAAATTTGGACCTGCTGAATGGCTGACACCAGCTACTGATCAAACGTTAAAAGAGTTACCTAAGCAGGGAGCTAAAAATATTTTGATTCTGACACCTGGTTTTGTTTCTGACTGTTTAGAAACGATAGAAGAAATTGAAAAAGAAAATTATGGCTATTTTATGGAAAATGGCGGTGAACATTTCCACTATATTCATCCATTTAATGCTGATCCTATTTTCATTGATATTTTAGAAAAAATGATACAAAAATAATAAAAAGAGACAGAAAAAATCGATTAAAATTTTTTCTGTCTTTTTTATTATTTATCTACTGGTTTTACAGATCCATCCCATTTTTCAAGAATCCAATCTTGGATTTCTTTACTATGCAATGCATCAACTAATTTTTTGATCTTATCACTATCTTTATCTTCAGAACGAACAGCCACAATATTTACATATGGTGAGTTGTCTTTTTCAAGTAAAACTGAATCTTTCAACGGGTTCAACCCTGCGCTATAAGCAAAGTTAGCGTTGATTGCTACAAGATCTGCTTCATCGTTATTGTACGTTGTAGTTAGTACCTCTGGATTGATATTATGGATAAATTTCAAGTTTTTAGGATTTTTATCAATATCTTCAAATGTCGCTGTTTCTAAGTCAACACCATCTTTAACCGTAACTAAATCTGCATCTTGTAAAATCGTAATAATTCGACCCCAGTCAGATTCTGAATTTGACGTAATGATCGTTGCACCGTCTTTTAAGTCTTTAATATCTTTGATTCGTTTTGAGTATAGACCCATCGGCTCAATATGAATACCGCCAGCATTGGCAAAATCATATTTGTTTTCTTTGACTTGTAAATTAAAGTACGGAATATGCTGGAAGTAATTGGCATCGATATCGCCTTCAGCTAAGTTTTTATTTGGTAAGATGTAGTCATCGAATTGAACGATTTCTAAATCAACACCTTCTTTTTTCAAAATTGGTTTAACTTGTTCAAGGATTTCTGCATGAGGTGAAGCTGATGCACCGACTTTTAAAACTGAAGATTCTTTTGCAGATCCTGCTGATTTACTATCAGTTGTTTTGTCCTTTGCGCCTCCACAAGCAACTAAACCAAATGTTACAACTGCCAATGCTGCTAAACCGAATAATTTCTTTTTCATCATATATTTCCTCCAATTATGTTCTATTTTGATTGTTTATCGTTTGTCAGAGCGTTTCACTAATTGATCGCCGACAAACTGAATAATAAACACAATAACCAAGATTAAAACTGTTGCAACCAACGTGACTGTATTATTGTTACGACTAAATCCTTCTTGATATGCTAAACCACCAAGACCGCCGCCACCGATGATCCCAGCCATTGCTGTAAAGCCAATCATTGTGATCGTTGTTAGCGTTACACCCGATAATAACGCTGGTGTGCTTTCAGGGATCAAGACTTTAAAGATTTTTTGAATTTTAGAAGCCCCCATTGCATCTGCTGCTTCTAGCACACCACTGTCCACTTCACGAAAAGCAATTTCGACTAAGCGGGCATAAAATGGCGCAGCTGATACGATCAATGATGGAATTGCTGCCTTTGCGCCAATTCCTGTGCCAACTAATTTTCTTGAAAAGTCCATCAACAAGATAATCAACACGATATAAGGAATCGAGCGGAAAATATTGCTAACGACTGATAAAATACTATAGCAAATTTTTGCAAAAGGTGATTTGTTACGGCTTAAACTGTATAATAACAAACCTAATAAAAAACCAATAATAATAACAAAAATCATCGCAACGACCGTCATAAATAATGTATCAATCGCCGCCTGCTGCATTGATTCTGGATTCACTCGGCTAAAGTTTAAATATTTCTCTGCAAATGTTTCATTCGCCACGGTGAATCACCTCCATCACAACTTCTTTTTCATTGAAAAATGCCAATGCCTTATCTATTTCACTAGTTGTTCCTGTAATCATGACAGTCAAGGTCCCAAAGGCTCCTTCTTTTGCTTGTTGAACTTGACCTTGAACCACATTGATATCTACAGCAAACTGACGAATTGCTTGTGAGATCACAGGCTCGTTGGCATTATCACCGCTAAATTGCAGTGTTGCGACAAGTCCTGCTGGATTTTCTTTGATCAGCTCTTGTAACAGCTCTTCTGTATCTTCTTTTGGTTCTAATTCCTGTTGAACAAAACGTTTCGTAACAACTTGTTTAGGATGTCTAAAGACCTCTAAAACATCACCTTCTTCAACGATTTGGCCTTGTTCCATTACTGCAACTTTGTTGCAGATTTTTCGGATCACGTGCATTTCGTGGGTAATCAAAACAATGGTTAAGTTCAACGTTTGATTGATTTCCAAAAGCAGATCCAATACTTCATCTGTAGTTTGTGGATCTAATGCACTTGTTGCTTCATCACAAAGTAAAATTTCAGGGTTATTGGCTAATGCTCGAGCAATCCCTACACGTTGTTTTTGTCCACCAGATAATTGACTTGGATAAGCATCTCCACGACCTTCTAATCCAACTAAGCTTAAAAGTTCTTGTGCTCGTTCTTTTCTGACTTTCTTTGGAACATTTGCTAGCTCTAAAGGTAACATAATATTCTCTAAAATCGTTCTTGACCATAATAGATTAAAGTGCTGAAAAATCATCCCAATCTTTTTACGAAATTGGCGTAACTCTCGGTTGGCCATTTGAGCAACATTTTGACCTTGAATAATGACTTCTCCTTGTGTTGGTAATTCTAGACCATTTAATAAACGAACCAAGGTACTTTTACCAGCGCCTGAATAACCAACGATTCCATAAATATCTCCTTGATCAACCGTTAGTGAAACATCCTTCACCGCTGTTACTTGCCCACTTTTACCGGAAAATTGTTTTTGTACGTTTTGTAATTCAATTAGAGGCATTTCTTCCCCTCCACTTTCTTTGGTTTTGCTTCTTTTTTATTATACTACATGATTTGCTTTGCGTTGTGAAATAGCTGGTAGATTATTTTTTATAATACAGTGTGATTAATCTACTGCCTGGAATGTAATTCACTAGTAAGGAAACTTCTCTCACTTCGTTCGCCAAGTACTGTTCAACATCAGTTTACTTTGTAAACTGTGTTGAACATGCAAAAAGCTTCCGCCCCATGTCATCGATCTGACAAAAGGACGAAAGCTTGTCTTTCGTGTTACCACCTTGATTTACCATTATTTCACAATAATAGCCTTATACAGTACTTGAATTCGCATACTATTGTGCTATAACGGGCACTCCCGTAATAAGTTCACATGCGCTCACTTATTCTGCTCAAAGACCATCTTCCATCTCAACTATGCTGCCCATTTTCAGCGAACAAGGCTCTCTTCAAACACGTTTGACATGTACTCTTCTTTTCAAAGCTTTCACTTTATATTGATGAAATTATAGCAATATCCAAATCGCTTGTCAATCATTTTCACGCTTAGCTTAATTCTGCTTCATCGATATCGGTTAGAATGGCGATCCAAGCGTTCTTTTGATCAGCATCATCCAATGTACTCGGATCTTGTTCAGCCGCTTCATTGATCGCTGAAATCGTCCCGCTAAGAGGTGTACTAAATTCACTGACTGCTTTTTCAGCTTCCAATTCGATCAATGACTCTCCTTTTTTCAACGTTTGCCCTACTTTCGGCATGGTTGCAAACGTAATATTGCCTAGATCTTCTTGCGCTTCATTGGTCAAACCGATTTTATAGCCAGCATCTGTTTTTAAGAGCCACAAGCTATCGATTATTTTCAATTCTTCCGCCATTATTGAGTAGCTCCTTTGTAATCAGATTCTTTAAATCCGTTTGCTAAAAATTGCTCTCCTTTAACAAAAATCGGACGTTTGATCAACATACCATCAGTTGCTAATAATTCACTTGCTTCCTTGATTGAAAAGTCGTTGACTTTATCTTTCAAACCTTGTTCTCTATAGCGGATGCCGCTTGTATTAAAGAAACGGCGGACTGGTAAATCACTTTGCTCCATCCAACTTGCTAATTGTTTTGCAGTGGGTGGATTTTCGATCATATCGATTGTTTCGTATTTTACCTGATGCTCATCTAACCAAGCCTTTGCTTTCTTACAAGTTGAACATTTTGGATACCAGAAAAATGTGTACATTTTAACGCCTTCTTTCATTTAATAGTCTTCGATTGTTGCTTCTTTTTGATATTTCATTGACATAATCAATCCTACGCCTAACATATTGCCCAAAATCGAGGAACCACCTTGACTAATAAATGGTAATGGAATTCCTGTTAAAGGCAATAGCCCAATATTTGCACCAATATTTTCAAATACATGGAACAGAATCATCATGATAATCCCTGTTGCAATGTAGGCATAAAATTCATTATTTGTTTCAAAACAAACACGAATCATGCGGTAAATCAAGATAAAGTATAGCAAAATAATAAAACAGCCGCCAATGAAACCAAAGTTCTCACCGACAACAGTGAAAATCATATCTGACTCTCTAACTGGCACATAAACATCACTGACATTGTAGCCTTTACCAAGTAAACCACCTGAACCAATCGCAGTTATTGCTAATGCTGGTTGGAAAGAACGATCTGGATCATGATGAAAAGGATTCATCCATAAATCGATTCGGTCAAATTGATAAGGTTTAAAGCCAACAGAATACAAAAATTCACGTCCCGTAGTCGTTGTCACTAAATAAATTGTTCCTGCACCTATTAGTAACGCAGCCAAAAATGTTGGTAAAATAATTCTCCAAGTAATCCCTGACATTAAAAATACTCCGCCAAAAATGGCTAAGAAAACCAACATCGTCCCAAAATCGTCTTGTAGTAAAATTAGAATAATGACTGGCATCGTGACTAACATCATTTTACCAATCAGCCAAAAGTCCGATTTTAACGTTCGATTGACATTTTTCACATTATGCATCGTCACTACGTAAGCCAACATCAAGATAAAAGCGACTTTCATTAATTCTGAAGGTTGGAATGTCGTTCCGCCAATACTGATCCAGTTTTTAGAACCGGTTTGTGATTCTAAATAAGGATCGTAAAATTTTAAAAGTAGTCCCATCATGACTAAACCAATCGCATAGAAGATAGGGGTCAATCGCCATAGAAGTTTGGAACTAAAATTCATAACAATTACAATACTGACACCACCGACTAAATACCATAAGCCTTGTTTCATAAGCATATTACCAATCTCTGGTCGGTTAGGATCATTGCTTAGCGCCACATAAAGTGACAATATTCCGATGATCGATAGAAGGAATACAGGTAAAATCACACCATAATCAATTCTATTATCTAAATTACGCATTAGTTTATTTTTATTCATTCGTCATCCCTTTTCCTTATATCATACGCTTTTTATTATAACTTTCTATAGGGAGAAAAGAAAGTATAGTCTTGATGATTTTGGAAAAACTTTAGGGAATTAAAGACTTGTTGATCATAAACTTACTATCAATTCCTTTTATAGATTACTTATTCTTATAATTTTAAGATTCAATTACTGGGAATTTCTGATCAGTAATATAAGTATAAGACCCTTGAAGTTGATCTGAATTAAGTGATCCATTTGTAATTATTCTAAGTCCAGCATTATTCATATAGATATTGGCAAATGAACCTACATGTGAATTGGATGATAATGGACCAGCTATATCTGCGTTTGCAATTGGTAAAAAACCATTTGGAAAAGCATCTTTTGGTAAAATTGTTTGCCATTCCGCTTTACCTTTTAAAGTAATAATTATAGAGAGAGTCACCACTTGACCTATACGTTTAAACGTAAATCTCCCTTCAGAATAATATGAATTATCAGTAATCAAAAGGCTCTTTGTAAATAATTTTGTATTCTTATCAATATCAACTATATTTTCTTCTACCTTTTTTTCTATCGTAGAAAAATTACTTTGAATCGTTTCCGCTCCATTTTCCATTCCTCTATAAATTTTTTCTAATTCCATCATTTTTCCTCCTTCTTATTTACGTAATTCAAAAATAATTGAACGTACATTTTCTTCATCGATAATCATATAATGCAACTCATCTAGCATCACTAGCTCGGCTTCATTTTTATACTCAACTGGCAGTGAAACGATGCTCTCATTAGCACCAATATGTGTTACTTGGCAAGGAATCGACTGACTTGCTGAACCGCCAAATAATCCAGTTGGCTCAGTTCCCAAATTCATGACGCCAATTCCGTGAGTCCATGTTCGAACATTAACTTCGGGTTGTACACCTAAAGCGTGATCGATCGTCACATCAAAACCAATCGGTAAAAATTTAACAAGTAATTGTTCCATATTCTCTAATCGATCATCTAACACTGGAAATTTACCATACAAATCGCTATTTCTTGCATTAATCAATTCACTATCAACTGTTGCATTTTGCTGAACAGCTCTAAATTGCTCTTCTATCTGAGTTTGCCGTTGTTCAACTTGTGTTTGTCTTTTTTCCGTATTCTCAGCAATTTCTTTGATACGGTTGAATAAAACACTCGAATATTCTGATATTCTAGCAATCGCTTCTCTTACATGACGACGCCACATTTTTGTTCTCACCCATAACGCATACTTTTGGGTCAAGGGATCGATTACGCCAAATTTGATTGCTTCTTCGATTTCTTCAACATCTGTGGGGTCTTTATAATCAACCTCATGATTTTCACCTGTTGGTTGTGTATCATAAAATTTTTGTTCCGGCATTTTCTATTCACCTACTTTTTCTGTAATTCTTTTATTATTGTAAAAAGTTCAGCTATTTTGATTTGCTGATCCGTTAAGGTCGTTGCTTGCGTTTGGAGCAACTCTTTTTGTTCCGCCAGTCCATTGATCTGCTCTTTCAATCCTGCTTGCTGCTCATTTAAGGTTCGCTCAAATTCTGGTAAAACCGCTGTCTGTTCTTTCAATTGTTGCGCTTGTACCTTTAAGTCATCGACCGTGCGACTGCTGGCACCCACATTGGTTTTGACCATTTCAATTGTTTGACGCATCCCTTGATATTCCAGTTGGTATTGGGAGAATGTTTTTTTCCCGCTGCCGATGGTTAATCTAATCTTTTGCGGATTCAAAATATCAATTTTTTTCTCAATGACTTGCAACGTCTCTTTCTCGTACAAATAAGGATTGGATACTGGATAAGAATTGCCTAGTGCAATGATTTCATAGCGTTTATCCAACAAGCCAAGCTCGATCACTTCAGCGGTCCAGGTGATCAGCATCAGGCGTTGATTATTCAAAAATTCCAGTCCACGACGTTTTAACATATTTTTGTCCTCTATATTAGGAAAGTCGACAATTGCTTGAATCACACCAAATTTTTTGACAAGAGTTGAATCTTCCAAAAAATTCTTTCCATTGTTAACACTTTCGATCGTTGTTTTAGGACGAAACTGACTGGTTGCAGACGTTGTTTCACCACTTACTTCCAAATCTTTCCCTACAGGTACAATTCTCGTTGCTAATTCGGAAATATCAATTTCACGGCTAGCACTCTTTAAATTACGAGCAATCTGTAATGGTGTTGTCGAAGTAGTACCAAACGTTGCCAAATAATCTAGATAAAGCTGCCCGTTTTTTTCTCGAAGAACTAAATATCCGCCGTAACGATCTAGTAATTGATTTTTTATGATATCAGCAGTTTTTCCGTAGTCTGAGCCTCGGTAAACTGCTTCAGAATCCGTTACAGTGACTGTGCCCAAATAGATCCTTTTATTTGCTTCTACTTGGCCATTATGTTCACTCAAAAGTTTTCCTAAAAAATCTCTAATAGACATTATTTTAGCTTTCATATATTGTTGCGTACTATCATATAGAAAGGCTTTTTGATCTTCACATAGAATTTTTTCGATAAAGTGACCTTGGCTGTTCATTGTATTGGAAATTTTGGCGACTCTTCCTTTAAATAGTTGACCATTCCGATCAGCAACAGTAACCAAATTGACGATAGGTTCTGTTTTTCTATATAGTGGATTATTGACATTGATGGAAAATTCAAAGGTACTGATCCCTAAACCCTCTAATGATAGTTCAAGGTCGCCTGAGTTGACTTTGTTCCCATAATTAGCTGGCTCATGTATGACAGTTCCTGATTTGTCTTGTGCATTTTTAAAGAGCGTTACACGATACATTACACCATCACCTCAGTTTCTGTAACAAAGCTAAGATGACCATTTCCGTGAATGGTAAGATAATTTTCACCACGTTGTAATTTGAAAAACAAATCTTGATTTTGTCCTTTTTGGATGTCTAATCGTTCACCTGCTCCAGTGATTAATTGCATTTTTCCAGTTGCAGTAATGGTTGGACTTGTCGCATTGACTCCTTCGTTGATCAATAAAATAGTTCTTTGCCCTTTCACAAAAAATCCAGTCCATTGATCGACTCCATCAACAAAATAATCCACATCAAATTCATCTGTATAACCAGCAGCATTTTTCAAAGCAAACGGATAACAATCGAAAGTTAAGGTTAAAGTCAATGAGTTTCGACTTTGATCGTCATCTGCAAATACACTCGTACACTTCCCTAGCCAGTGACAACCACCTAGCCAAGAATCAGTAATTGCTGAAGTTTTGTTTAACATCAATTGTTCTTTTGCCTCTTGTTCTAAACGTTTACGGTCTTCATAAAGCGTTAACGGTCGGTACAATTTTATTGTGAGTTTACGATTATCAAAAACACGTTCGCCTAATAACATTGAAAAATCATAAACCCCTTGCATAAAAGGAATCCCTTCAATAATTTCTTGTTCATCCGGACTAGGAGAATCGTGTTCTAAAATATAATAACCAGCTTCTTTACTATTGAAACGCCCCATCTCGATATATTCAGTTATTTCTATTGCCATTAACGATACCTCCCTGCATAACCAGCTTGATTACCTAAAAAGCCATCCATCTGGTTGCCGATTCCACCAACCAATGCGCCGCTTTCTAAGACTACTTTCATATTTTTGATTGTTTCAATCATTTCATGCATCTGATTTACCATGCTGTTTTGCACGTCATGTTCCACTTTTAGTGTTGCAGTAGGCATATTAGCATTTTTATCTGATACTGCATCTTGGATCTCTGTCACCATATTTCTAGCACTTGCTACTGCTACTGCTGTATCTTCTTCGATTCCAACTGCCACACCTTGTGCGATAAATTTACCAACAGTATCTCTAAATAGCCTTGAAGGTGATTTGATTTCAGCTTTCTTCTTAGCTTCTTCATTGACTGCACTTACTAGTTGGCGCATCGCCTCCACAGCAGCCCCTTGGCCTTCCCTAATTCCATTAGCGACGCCTGCCGCCATATTGAAACCAATCGAATAAAAATCGACTGAACCAGCTGCATTACCTGTAGTTACTGCAAGCACTCGTCCAGCATTACCAGCGTTACTAGCCTGTTGCGTAATGCCTCCCACATAAGCTCCTGCATTGCTAACACCAGAGGCTTTATGTTGCCCTTCACCTTGTTTTAAAGCATCCGATCCAGCTGTTGAAATAAGTCGACTTCCTGTTTGAACATCACTAATTTTAGAGGCTGAACCAGTATTCATTGAACTAATCAGCAAAGCTCCAACTTCAGTGGCATCCAGCTCTCCAGCTTTTAACCCTTCAATTAATTTATTTTTGCCGATATCACCTTGTAAAAATAATTCATTTGGTAAATTACTGATTCCTTCAATTGCATTTTGACTTAGCTGAGACCCAACTTGAGTCAGATCACCACTTTGTAAAGCAGTTAAAAGCGCATCGCTAGCGTCAAGTCCTCTACTTTGCAAAATCCCAGCCAGTACAGTCATTTGATCGTTGACATTATTGTTGGATTCAGCATATTTACTGACAATATTAGCTAACTCTAGCCCCGTCATTTCCCCCATACCTTTTAAACCGTTTGAAACAGTTTCAGCTTTTAATTGTTCGTTTTGCTGCAACATCGTTAACATGTCTGCACCTGCTAGAGCTTGCTGTTCTTTGGCTTGCTCATTGTGTAAGGTTAAGGCTGTTAGTTGCTGGTTTAGATTGGCTTTTTGAACTTCGTCCGAGGTTTCATTGACTTGTTGCTGTAACGCAGCAATTTCGGCTTCATTTGCTAACATTTGATCTTTGCGATTCTGATAAAGAGCCTGTGTTGCACTTATTGTCGCTTCTAGTTCTGTTGCACTAAGTTGCTGTCCTAAAGCTAGTTTTTCTTGGCTAGCTTCTATGATTAATTGCTGCTGCTCCATTAAACCTTCACGAACAGCATTATTTTGATCTTGTAGTGTTTTTCGCTGTTCTTCAGATAGCTCTTGCCCTTCTAACGTTTTATTTGTGAGCAACATTTCTTTGTTGGCATTGGCAATTGTCAACATTTCGCTAGCTCCTACACTAGCCTGAGTAATCATCATTGAATAGGCATTACTCTGGGCTGCAATTTGTTTCTCGCCTGTGAGTTCATCTGATTTGGCAAGTTCTTCACCGACTTTTTCTTTGATTGATTTCAGATTATCAGCATGTCGTCCCATAATTTGCTCAGCCGCTTCAAAACGGGTCGTGGATTGCTCCAAGCCTTCACCAGAAAAAGCTGTGATTGCAGCTTGTCCGACTTCTGAATACTTAGATTTCAAGTTATCGATCCTAGTACCAGCTTCATCTAAGCTTGTTTTATAAGCTTCGCCCATTTCTTTTACTTTGTCACCAGTGATAGTCGCTTCTTTCCCAAGTTCTTTGGTTGATTCTGTCAGTACACCTTTAACAGCTGAGTTTTCTCCTAGATTTTTAAAATCATCGACTATACCACTAATACTATCTTTGACCTTATTAAATTCTTCACCTGCACCAGAAAAATCACCTGATAATAATTTACCAACGCTTTTGCCTAGCGTTAACAGAGTCATAAAGCCATTAACAACGGACATTACTGTCACAACTAAAAATCTAAAGGCGTCTACCACGGCGGCGGCAGCCACCACTAACGTTTGAATTAGAAAAGCTCCGACTGGTTTTAATACCGCCATTAGTTGATTAAAAACGGGTGCTAAACTAGTGACTGAGCCTTTGATAACATTAAATGCCGATGAAACAAATCCTTGGATATTATTGAAATTTGACTTCCAAGCAACGGTCATTGCTACAACCGCTCCAATGATCAATGCTAAGCCAACACCTATTGGATTGCCTAATAAAAAAGCACTGAACGATTGAAAAGCACCCATCGCGCCTGTAACCATATTGGCAACTTGGCTTTGGAAAAAGGGTACGATCCCACCGGCATTTGCAATTGAAAGTTTGAATCCATTCATCCCAACCATTGCTGATTGCCTAAAACTTTTCATTGATGTTGAGACAGAAGTCACCATACCACCAAATAGCTCTGTCGTACTTGTGACCATTCCACTAATTTTGTCTTGGAAAAAGGGCACGATTCCACCAGATTCTTCAATTGCTGAGCGAAAATTAGACATCGCTGTTGTGGCAGTTGAATCCATAGTTGAAAAGTATTCAGACATCTTATTACCTGTATTAGTAATATTATTTAAAAACTCTCCACCAAGTGTCGTATTCAATGCAACTAAATAGTCTTTAACATTAACAAAAGCTTGCCCATATTTTTCATATTCTGATAAAACACTTGATACTAAACCACTTGAAACACTTAGTAAGTCCATGGCACCTGCAACGGTTCCTATAGCGTTTGCTAACTGAACACTCACTTGACTAGCTGATTGAGCTATTTTTGAAAACTCACTTAAGATTTCAGCTGCTTGCTTTAGCGAACTTGTTACCTCATTTGTTTCCTCCATCATTTACCTCCTTTCTCTTCTTTTTAGCCACAATTTCTTTTGCTTGTAAAAGCCGTTTACGCATTACATACAAACTTTCAGTATCCTCCTGTTTCGGTGTACTTTTTTGTTGAAGATCTGTTAAAATTCTTTGTTCATTTCTTTCGTAATCATAGATACTTTTCACATCTTTTATCGCAAAACGGCCTTTCTTTTCTGCTTTAAATAAACGATTCGCAAAAGCTGTCGCATAAACTCTTCGTTCTTTTTCATTTTCATTCAGTAAATAGGCTTTTGTTCGAAGCGAATATTCCCAAGGAGTCATTTGTTCAATTTCTTTTAGTGTGATCCCTGGAAAAAAACGAAAACAGCTGAGAACTATTTCGTCATAGCTTGCTCCAAACCGATTTTGGCTTGTGCTTCGACCGTTTTCATCATTTGCTCGATCGAGGTTTTGATCTTCAGCGTTCTTTTTTTCAATAATGGTGCTGATGTTAAGAACTCGATAAAATTTTCAAACAATGCGTCAACCTCGTCTGCTGTTTCTAAATAATGAATAATATCTTTTTCTTCCAACTCTCCATATGTGCTTAAACTAGCAATTAAAACTGTTTTTAATGCATTGGGATCACCATCGATTAAGCCACCGATCAGTAATGTCAAATTATCTACTTGCTCTGATTCTTTGGGAAGTGCATTGATGTCATTTAAAAATTTAAAGCCAAAAATCAATGGATATTTTTTCTCTGCAATCGTTACTACTGCTTTTACTGTTTTTTTTGCCATGGTATTTCCTCCAATATGTTTTTTAAACGATGAGAGACCAAACTGAAGTAGTCTCGTCTCTTATCGTTATCGTTGACCCATTTATTATTTTGCTGGTAGTTCAGGACTTGTTGTTTGTGGTTCATAAATTGCTTTAGGCTCTTCTGGTTTAGCATCCACTACAGTGTCATAGAAGAATGCTTTAGCTAGCTCATCATTTTCAGCATCTACTGTTGCTTCTCCATTGACTAATAAACCGTTTAGATTCAGCATGGTTGAGACAGATGCATTACTTTCAGCTTCAGCCGCATCCGGAAAATTACCTAAGATCCCTGTACCGTATTGCGCTTTGTACTTACGTTTTGCCCCTTCTACAGGATTATCAAAAAAGATACGCCAAACTTCGATCTCTTCCCCATTTTCATAGGCATATTCCAACATACTAAAAACATCTGTATTGGTTTTTAAAAATTCCATTTCGATGTTTGACTCAATACTACCGCCAGTTGCGACACTGCCGTCTTTCGTCGCTTGTGTTTCTACGTTTGTTTCGCGGTTATACGTATGACTCATTTCTAAAGCTAATAATCCCGCTTTTTTGTGGGCACGTTCCTTTAATAAACGAAACATTAATTTGACATTTTTACCATGAATTGCTTTTTCCATAATTGATTCTCTCCTCTTGATTGTCTTTTTGATAGATCATAATTGCTTTTCCAAATCTTTTTACGTGGATAAATGCTTGCACGTTTCCATGGCTTTTTATGTCTTCAATGCTTGGACGATAAAATAGTTTTTTATTTGAATAATGAGCTTTTTTGATTTCCAATAGACGCAATATAATTAACAATGGCTTGCGCATTTTTCTCAGTAATTGCCAAACTTTGATGTACGACACAATCCATAACATCTGCATCAAAAGGTAAACCATGTGTTAAAAATATCGACACTGCCCGTTTATAAGACGAAAGAGTTTTTTTATGTTGTTCAAAATCGGTTATCTCGGCTTTATTTTTTTTCTTCCAGCGTTCAAGCTTTTGTCTAACAATTCTATCCACATCAGTGTCAGTATATTTACATTCTTGCTTTTTTTCGATCAGGTTCCCCTCCAATCTTTGTGGTTACTACGTTTCTTATAATAGATCATTTTGTGATGTCGTTCCGTTCAAGTTACTCCCATTATTCTGTCATCATTCTGCCAACTGATTCCTTAACCAAATAAAAAAACAGGTCAGACAAAACTAAAATCGTTTTGTCTGACCTATTTGGTTAGATTTTGATTGCTCGGATTATTTTAGAACATCTAATACTTTTTCATACGCTTCAACTTGTGCATATAAACGTTGGATCTGCAATTCATTTTCAATATAATTGATCGAGTTTCCAAGATTTTCTTGACGCTTGTCTTCTAAACGTTCGACTGCTTTTTTTGCTTCATTAGCTAATTTGGTGATGTTATCAATTTTTTCTGACATGATGCATTCCTCCTATATACTTAGTTATATAACCAGTTTAGGCTCTTTTTTGTAAATATACAAAAATTACGCGTATCTTGTAGAAGAAATTTTGAATAATACCCGTGCTCTAACTAAGACTTTATTATTCTTGCCATTTCTTTCTATTGGTCCTTAATAAAACTGTAACAACACATCCGGCTAATAGACTTCCGATTACGGCTAAATTAGTTGAATTCCGATCATTCTCACCGGTACGTGGCAGTGTAGATGTCAGTGTTGGTGTAGAAGTTGGTGTCGTTAGTTTATCACTATTGCTAGTCTTATTACTGAAATTTCGTATTACATTTTTTCGTAAATATACGTAATAATTTGGTTCTCATCCATAAATACACCCTCAGGACGTCCAATTACCTTTTTAAAAGTATAGCCAACAATTTCTTTTTGCTCTGTCTTATAAAGTTCTCCAATTATTCCCGATTCAAAGATATCATCTGCTAACTTATTCCCAGTGCTATCTTCGTATTTTATAGTAATAGTTGAATTTTTTGGTGTTGTCTTTGTGTAGATATAGCTGACAGTCTGAGGTTCTTCTGTAAACAACCAACTCTTGTTTCCTTGCACTTCTTGAAAAACATATCCCTCAACTTCTTTTTTTCCGTGGTATATTGCTCTCCAAGCATTCCTGACAAGACAAGATCCTCTGTCAACTTATGACCGGTTGTATCTTGATAGTTTACTGTCACGTCTGCTACTTTTACTGAATCCTTACTATATACATAGGTTACGACTTGTTTTTGAGCGGTAAAATGCCCAATAGTATTTTGAGGCAAATTATCTTGATTTAGTGTATAGCCAGGGATTTCTACTCTATATTGCTCTGTGCCTCCATTATACTCCTCACCAATATTCCCTTCAATCACTTGAGGATCATGAATTTCCATTCCATTTTCGTCTTCATAAACAACTTCGACAGCTTCAGCTGAGATCGGAGTGTTCGTAAAGTTCACGCCTCTACCAAATCTCCAATCATTATATGTGCCATAGCCTCCCGAGTCATAACCACCACTAAAAGGGACTATGTCCCGACCTAAAGCACCATTTTCTAGAATCGTTGCTTTCTTTGGCGCCATAGTAAACGATATAAGCAAATCTGCATTCCAATTAGTCTCATCTTCTGGATGAACGATATTTTGAGTAAGCTCCATCTTGTACCCTAGTAAATCACTTAATTCGGGAAGTGTTTCGCTAAAATTAATGCCATCAGTTGTATAGGTTGGCTTGCCATTTCCCTTTGCAACGGTAGGGTAGGACGTAAATTGAAACCAAGAAATCCCTGTCGCATCTTGGTTAATAAATTTTGCTAAATATTTTGACATCGTGCCCTGATTTACAATTATTTCTTGTAGAAAGTAGACCGTCTTATTTTGATTTAAATCTATCATAGTTGGTTCAGAGAAAATATCGTGAAAAGCTTTTCCTACAATAACATAGTCGTTTCCATCATCTGACGTTTTTATTGCTGAACTAGAAGTATTTCCTTGAGCAAACACAGATGGTGAAGCTAGCAACAAAAATCCTAAAAATAAAAGTCCTGTATAGTAGTACAGTTTTTTCATCATTTATCCCTCATCTACGTTTTTTTACCAAAAGAATCGTAACACAGCATTACGGTCTAAGGTGTTTTTTTATATTCGTAGAATAAAAAATTAGAGCATTTTCAAAAACGACTTATTTTTTAGCTATATTTAGGGACAAAATAAAAAAGCCCGCCCCATCAACGACTAAAACATTGAGGAGTCAAGCTTTATCATTATGCCAGCTGCAGGGATCGAACCTGTGACCTATGCGTTACGAGTGCATTGCTCTACCAACTGAGCTAAGCTGGCAATATATTCAAAATTATAAGACTAAACCTACCTTTTGTAAAGGAAAAACGGTACCTTTTTTTAAATAAAAGTAGTTTTCTGAAATTTTTCTTCATTTATGGTATAATAAAATAAGTTAAGAAAGGAAGTTTTGTTGAATGTCTAATTTCGGTAACTTTAATCGTCCTGTTGAGCCTTCTTCAGAAGGGGATTTATTCACTGTTGATACTCAGGTCACTTTCTTGATGCATGGTCAGCTACAAACGGGAATTATCACAAAACAGTTAAATAATTCTGCTGTAGTGGAAATTGATGAGAATTCTGATAACACCGATTTAATGGTTAAAAGTAATGGTGTGATCGTCATCAATTACAAAAAACTTAAAAAAGTATAGATTTTTCCATCCATAATTACTGGATGGATTTTTTATTTTAGAAGAAAGAACGGGTAAAAACATCTTCCTGTTTTTACCCGTTCTTTTGCTATTACTTCGTTCCAAATAAACGGTCCCCAGCATCGCCCAAACCAGGAACAATATAACCATTTTCGTCTAATTTTTCATCTAACGCTGCAGTATAGATATCAATATCTGGATGAGCTTCTTGTAAAGCTTTGATCCCTTCAGGAGCGGCTACTAGACAAACGAATTTAATATTGCTGCCGCCGCGCGCTTTCAATGCATCAATCGCCATGATTGCTGATCCTCCAGTTGCTAACATTGGATCAACCACGAATAATTGACGTGCATCAATATCTTCAGGCATTTTTACAAAATACTCTACTGGCTCTAATGTATCATGATCACGGTATAAACCGATATGTCCAACTTTTGCGGCTGGAATCAATTCCAAAATACCATCTACCATTCCAATACCTGCGCGTAAAATCGGTACGATTGCAACCTTTTTACCAGATAATGTTTTTTGTGTTGTTTTACAGATTGGTGTCTCGATAACAACATCTTCTAAAGGCATATCTCTTGAAACTTCATAAGCCATAAGCATTGCAATCTCATTCACAACTTCACGAAAAACCTTTGTTCCACAATCCTTATCTCTAATGATTGTTAATTTGTGTTGGATCAGTGGATGATCAATAACTTGGAATTTTCCCATGCTCATTCTCCTTCAATAATTTATTCCTTCCTATTGTAAAACAAAATCGAGCGATTGACTAGTCAATCACTCGAAACTTTTACTTATAAAGTGGATATTTTTTTGTTAGCTCGCTAACAGCTGTCCGGACTTCTGTTAAAATTGCTTCATTTTCGTGGTCATTTAAGACTTTCACGATCAATTTCGCTACTTCTACACAATCATCTTCTTTAAATCCTCGTGTAGTGATTGCAGGTGTTCCAAGACGAATCCCACTTGTTTTGAATGGACTAAGTTGTTCAAATGGAATTGAATTTTTATTAGCCGTGATATTGACACTGTCTAAAATCGCTTCTGCTTCTTTACCATTTAACCCAAAACCACTCACATCGATCAATAATAAATGATTATCAGTAGAGCCACTCACTAAACGAGCCTCAGGTGTTTGATTGAAAACCTTTGTCATCGCTTTAGCATTTTCAATAACTTGTTCACTGTATTCTTTAAACGTAATATCTAATGCTTCTTTAAACGCAACTGCTTTACCAGCAATTACATGTTCTAATGGTCCGCCCTGAATACCAGGGAATATATTGCTATTGATTTTTTTCGCTAGCTCTTCGTCATTTGTTAAAATAAGGCCGCCACGTGGTCCGCGTAATGTTTTATGTGTCGTAGATGTCGTGATATCAGCATATGGTACTGGATTAGGATGTAAACCAGCAGCTACAAGACCTGCAATATGTGCCATATCTACCATTAATTTAGCGCCAACCTCATCTGCGATTTCACGGAATTTGGCAAAATCGATTGTCCGAGAATATGCACTAGCCCCAGCAACGATCAGCTTTGGTTGATGTTCGCGCGCTAAAATACGTACAACATTATAATCAATCACTTCAGTGGTTGGATCAACACCATAACTAACAAAATTATATGTTTTACCACTAAAATTAACTGGTGAACCATGAGTTAAATGTCCTCCCGCAGACAAATCCATCCCTAAAACGGTATCTCCTGGTTCGATCAACGAAAGATAAGCAGCCGAATTGGCTTGTGAACCTGAGTGCGGCTGAACATTAGCAAATTTTGCCCCGAATAATAATTTGGCACGATCGATTGCTAAATTTTCAATGATATCGATAAACTCGCAACCACCATAGTAACGTTTGCCTGGATAGCCTTCAGCATACTTATTAGTAAGAATACTTCCCTGTGCTGCCATAACTCCTTTAGAAACAACGTTTTCCGATGCAATCAGCTCTAAGTTATTTTCTTGACGGTCGTTCTCTTTGGCAATTGCATCCCATAAATCAGAATCAAATGTTTTATAATCCATTAAACAAGCCTCCATTTCATTTGTTTGTATCGATTGTATCATAATTAAATGCTCTCTACTTGAAAATCGAATCTTTTTTTAAAATATTTTGATTTGCTGCCTTTTTTAATCGGTTCATATAGGCAATTCCCAACTCTGATTCAGGAAAAGCTTGAGCAAAAATCACATCTATCGCTTGTTCGTCTAAACTTCTAAGTCCAGCAAACAACAATTTAGTCGCCTGTTCAACTGAATGCTCGCCAAAAGAAAAGACTGCCTCAACTTCAGCTGAAAATGTTGCCGTTATTTGCTCATCTGCAAATAACCCGATCCGCTGATTGTTATTTTTGGCCCAAGTGATGGCCTTTTTAAACACCTTCTGATCACCGTCTACGATCCACACAGGTACATCTGGAGAATAATGCTTATACTTCATTCCCGGCGCTTTAGGTGCTTCTTTTTCGCTAATTAAGTGCTGATCGATCATTACCTGACCAATAACTTGTTCTAAACGTTCTTTCGTGATTGCACCAGGCCTTAATATTACTGGAACACCATTTTTCGCAGTTAAATCTAATACCGTTGACTCCACACCGATTTGTGTTGGGCCATCATCGACTATACCAGCTATTTTCCCTTGAAGATCATGATAAACATGCTGAGCTGTCGTCGGACTAGGTTTACCAGAAGTATTGGCACTGGGTCCAACTAACGGCACTCCTGCGCTTTTGATCAACTTCAATGTTTCAGCATTATTGGGCATCCGAAAAGCAACGGTCTTCAACCCACCAGTTACAGTAGTAGAAAAAGCATTTGGTTTTACATTAAAAATCAACGTCAATGGCCCCGGCCAAAAAGTATCAACTAACGCTTTAGTCTGCACTGGAAAATCTGCTACATATTGTTTGACCATTTCAAAATCACTTACGTGAACGATTAGTGGGTTATCACTAGGACGTCCTTTAACAGCATATACTTGCTTTACCGCAGCTTCATTCAATGCATTTGCACCCAGTCCATAGACTGTTTCAGTGGGAAAAGCGATCAATTCACCTTGGCGAATGAGTGTTGCCGCTTGCTCAAGTTCATCTGCTGTAAATTGTTTTGTTTTCACTTGCTGATCCCTCCTCTTTTTATGAAACGATGATCATTCGATCATTTCCAGATAAGTCTTGAGCAATATCTACTTGCTTGTGCGCAAAGGCTTGCTGAAATAACTGTTTAACAGCTTGCCCTTGCTGAAAACCGATTTCTAAATAGATTTTACCATTTGGATTTAGCCAATCTTTTGCTTCCTCAGCTAACTGTTGATAAATCGCTAAACCGTCGTTTTCCGCAAACAATGCCGTTTTTGGTTCAAAGGTCCGAACACTTTTATCCATCAAATCCCATTCGGCATTACTGATATAGGGAGGGTTTGAAATCAAGATATCGATTTTGGTCCCTTTGATTGGTTTTAGTCCATCACCATGAATAAAATCAACTGTAGCTCCCAAACGTGCTGCATTTTGTTCTGCTATTTTTAGTGCTTCCTTAGAAATATCGATTGCTGTTACCTGCCAATCAGGTCGAGCCAATTTTAAACTGATTCCAATTGCGCCCGTTCCAGTTCCAACATCCACAACAATTAACGGCTGATTGAGATTTTCCTTTAGACAACGATCAACTAGTTCTTCTGTTTCAGGTCTAGGAATCAAGGTATGCTCATTCACTAAAAACCGGTGCTCGAAAAAATCACTATAGCCTAACAAATATTGTGGCGGATAATTCTGCCCAAGTTGCTTTAAATCTTCCGCAATTTGCTGTTCCTCTTCTGGTGAGATTTCTTCTTTTAAATGAAGTAACCAATCCGTTTTAGTCCAACCTTTTCTTTCAAGAAAGACAAAGAGAATACTGTATCCTTCTATCCCTTGTTTTTCTAAAAAAGAAAAAGCCCGTTCAAGGACTTCAAAATAACGGTTACCCATTTTGCATCTCTTCTAATTTTGATGTTTGATCGTATAAAACTAAAGCATCAACGATTTCATCTAATTTCCCAGCTAAAATTTGATCTAATTTTTGGATTGTTAACCCAATACGGTGATCCGTCACACGATTTTGTGGGAAGTTATAGGTACGGATTCGTTCTGAACGGTCTCCAGTTCCTACAGCAGATTTACGATTTGCATCATATTCGCTTTGCGCTTCTTGTTGCATTTGGTCATAGACTCTGGCACGTAAAATTTTCATAGCTTTCTCACGGTTTTTGATTTGAGAACGTTCATCTTGCATTGCAACCGCAATCCCTGTTGGAATGTGAGTCAAACGTACAGCAGAAGCAGTTTTATTGACATGCTGACCACCAGCACCACTCGCATGGTAAATATCTGTACGGATATCTTTATCGGCTAAATCTAATTCTACTTCTTCCGCTTCCGGTAAAACAACAACTGTTGCAGTTGAGGTATGGATCCGACCTTGAGATTCTGTTGAAGGGACACGTTGAACACGATGTGCACCACTTTCGTATTTTAATTTAGAGAAGACATTGTCTCCAGAAATCATCATGATTACTTCTTTATAGCCACCGATCCCCGTAATATTGGCCTCCATAACATCTGTCTTCCACCCTTGGGATTCTGCATACTTTTGATACATACCGAATAAGTCACCAGCAAATAAAGCTGCTTCATCGCCACCTGCGGCACCACGGATTTCCATGATGATATTTTTGTCATCATTTGGATCTGTCGGCAATAGTAGTATTTTAATACGTTCTTCCAGCACTTCTTTTTCTTTTTTTAGTTCTGAAAGTTCTTCTTTCGCCATTTCAGCCATCTCAGCATCTAGTTTTTCACCTAATAATTCTTCTGTATCGCTGATCCCTTCGACGACTTGTTTATAACGGCGATAAACATCGACAGTTTCACGAGTGTTTGCTTCTTCTTTTGATAATTGCATAAAGCGTTTCGTATCACTGATGACTGCAGGATCGCTTAATAATTCGCCCAGCTCTTCATAGCGATCTTCAATTGATTGTAACTGATCGTACATAGTTAGTTGCTCCTTTTATAGTTAAGTAATAAGTCTATTTTATTTTTCATTTTTTACTTTATTCATTGTTTGTTACTTGTTCACCATCGATTGGTGGATGGAAATAGTGATTACGGCATACAGGATAATAGGCTTCATTACCGCCGATTTGCACTTGAGTCCCTTCATATACTGGTTGACCATCAATATAGTGTAAATTCATTGTTGCTTTCTTGTGGCAGAACCAGCAAATCGTTTTTAGCTCTTCTAGTTTGTCTGCATACAGCATCAAATATTTTGAACCTTCAAATAGTTCATTCCGAAAATCATTTTTCAAGCCAAACGCCATGACTGGAATATTCAATTCATCCACCACGCGAGCAAATTCGATCACATGTTGTTTTCCTAAAAATTGAGATTCATCAACCAAAATACAATAGGGTTTATAATCTAGCTCTTGGATCACTTGATAAACGTTTGTTTCTTTAAAAATCGGGATTGCTTCTCTTCTAAGTCCGATACGACTTGAAACGACACCAACGCCATCTCTAGTATCCAGTCCGCTTGTCATAATCACAACAGGTTTGTCCTGTTCTTCATAGTTATGTGCTACTTTTAAGATCTCAATGGTTTTCCCACTGTTCATTGCGCCATATTTAAAAAATAATTGTGCCATTCCTTTGTCGTCACCTCTCGTGTAGTTTCTCTCGTATTTTACTATATTTTTGATAAAAAAGCAGTATTTTTGAAAAATTGCTTTCTTAGTTTTTGAAAAGAAACCATATCTGTAAACGAAAATAGCAAAGAAAAACTGCTTCTTTACTTAACCGCTATCGTTAATTTTCACTATCAACATTTAAGAAATAGGTTATGCCTATAGAATCATCTACTATTTACTTATAATTTGCGCCTATACATCCTAGTCTTTGTGAGTTCTCCATCACCTTGAACCATACATATAAATTCCCAACCATACCTTTCGTAAAATGTAGAATGATCCGTTATAAGGTAAAGATAATCGTTGCCTTTGTTTTTGAAATCATCGCAAACGAATTGAAGCATGTTTCCTGCTAGCCCTTGATTTCTATAAGAATCTTCAACGTAGACAGCACATATGTTAGGTGTTAAACCTTTTCGATCATGAAAATCATTTTCTATGACTCCGATACCTGCTACAATTTTTTTGTCATCACAAACAATATACCATTGGGGAACAGAAGTATTTGAATTTATGCATTCTTCCATGCTTTGAATGTAAGCTTCAATTGGTATCTTCCATTTTTGATGAAACCATTCAGCCGCTTCTGGTAGAAACTTAGGATGCTCTTTTATTTTTACTATTGTAAATTCTTTCATTTTTTCTCCGAATTCTGATTTTATTTATAGTATAGCGTTATTTATACACTCTCACAATCACTAATAAAAAAACTGACAGATACACATAAGTGTTATATCTGTCAGCTTAATCAAACTATTTATTTTTGTGCTGAAGCAAAGCTCGCTGCTTCTGTTCCTGATTGACGACCAAAGATGATAATATCCGCTACAGCGTTTCCGCCGATACGGTTTGCACCATGTAGTCCACCAGTTACTTCACCAGCAGCATACAAACCTTTGATTGGTGCGCCATCTTCTTTCAATACTTCTGTTTTCGTATTGATTTTCACACCACCCATTGTATGATGGATTCCTGGTGCGATTTTGATTGCGTAATAAGGTCCAGTTGATAAATCATGATCCATACCTGTTGCACGATTATATTGAGTATCAGATTTTGCTTGGACCTCTTTGTTCCATTGCTCAATTGTTTCTTTTAATTTTGCTTCAGGCATATCGATTTTTTTCGCTAGTTCTTCAATCGTTTCACCTTCTACAACAAAGCCTTGTTCATCATAAAAATCAATCGCTTTGGCACGCTCACGAACACCTTGATCGAACACTAAGTATGCTGATTTTTCTGGTAATGCAGTGATTGCAGCGGAAACTTTATCACGAGTATCCATCTCATTAACAAAACGTGTTCCCTCTTGCGAAGCTAAAATAGCTCCTTCACCACGAACAACTTCGCCGATCAAGAATGATTTATCTTGCTGAACAGTTGGATGAATTTGGATTTCTTTCATATCAACTGTGGCACCACCAAGTTTTTCAATCATCTTGATCCCGTCACCTGTTGTTCCTTCTTGATTTGTTGTTACGTAATCTTTTAATTTTGGATCATATTTTTCTAGCATTTCTTTGTTAGCACCAAACCCACCAGTTGTTACGATTACAGCATTTGATTTGATTTCTTTGGTTTCTTTATCGTTCAGTTTAACTTTGACACCATTGACTTGTCCGTCTTTTTCGGTGATTTCAGTTACGTTGGCATTCACAAAAAGTGGAATTTTTTCTTCTTTAACATTGCGAACTAGTCCGTCTACCAGATAACCGCCAATTGCTGATCCGTCAGCTGGACGATGAGTACGTTTTTCGCTCATACCGCCTGTGATCGTCAAGTTGCTTAGCTCGATCCCTTTTGTATCTAACCAATCGATCGCATCTGCTGAATGGTCTACGAAAAAGCGTAATAGTTCTTTATCATTCGTGCCTTTTCCGCCTTTTAAGGTTTCTTCAAAGAATTTATCGTTACTGTCTGTGATGCCTTCTTCTTTTTGGTATTTTGTCTCAGAAGCGTTCATACCTGATGATGATTTGATCGTGTTTCCACCAGCAACAGGCATTTTTTCTAGTATAGCCGGATTCATTCCTGCTTCTTTTGCTTGCAGTGCTGCCGTCATTCCAGCACCACCTGCGCCGATGATCACGATATCGTATTGGTCTTCTAATTCACTTAAATCTGTATAGCCATTGGCTGAAGCACCAGAAGTTACTTCTGTGCTTTCTTTTGATTCTTTACTTTTCTTAGCTGTTTTGTCTTGATCACTCGTACACCCTACAGCGATTCCTGCAAATAAGCTTAATGATACTAAACTCATGATAACTTTTTTCATTTTTTCCCCACCTCAGTAATTTTTATCCATACAATCCTGATTACACAATTTTTTAAACTCCTTCACACAAATGTGATTCTATTCACATTCGATAAAAGCGTAAATACCAGAAAAAAAATTGATTTCACTCCTTTTTAAAAAGAATCAACATATGAATGTTACTTCTCTCACAATTAAAATAACATGTTCTGATTAATTTGTGCAATATTCTGGCTTTTTTTAATCAATTTCTTATTTCTTCTAAGTATTTATTCTTTGTTTGCCCATCATTTATTTTCTGCTATACTTGTTTTAACGATGTTCAGGAGGTCCATTATGAATCGATTTCGGCTTTTATGGCTGGCGCAACGCAAGGGAAGGCGTTTTATTTCTACTCATTTTTCATCTATTCAGATAATTGTTTCTTATTATATTATTATGACAGTCGTTTCTTATTTATTATTTTGTTTACCGTTTTTTAGAGAACCAAATTCTCATGTTCGTTTTATTGATATGCTTTTTATGGCGATCAGTACCGTTAGTGTTACTGGTTTGTCTACCTTCGATATTAATTCTGTTTTTAATGATCGTGGCGTGATCTTACTCGAAGTCCTCTTTCAGATCGGTGGTTTAGGGATCATGATGATTTCTACAGCCTTTATCATTCTATCCAAACGGAGGATTTCTTTAAAACAGCGACAATTGATCATGACCGATATGAATCAGCCAAAACTGAGTGGAATCGTTCGTTTGATTCGGATCACATTTACAATCATTTTATGGTTTCAGGTGATTTTTGGAACATTTTTCTCAATTTATTTCTATTTTTCAGGCTATTATAAAACCTGGTCAAAAGCAATTTTCTTTGGATTTTATCAGTCGATCTCAGCTGTGACCAACTCTGGATTTGATGTGACTGGTGATTCGATTATTCCGTTTGCCCACGATTATCTTTTTTTACTCGTGATCATGTTCTTGATTTTTGTCGGTGGGATTGGGTTTCCAGTATTGATGGAATTTCGTGAATGGCTTTTCTTTAAAAAGAAAAAACGCGGTCTCCCTTTCCGCTTCTCGTTATTTAGCAAAATTGCCGTTTTAGCCTTTGTGATTTTATTTGTCGGTGGAACGATTTTGATTTATTTATTGGAGAAAGATCATTTATTTGTCGGAATGGGTGAGATTCAGCGATGGATTACTTCGATGTTCTATTCTATGACTACACGAAATGCAGGCTTGCAGATCAATGATTTAGGCGACTTTCAGGTAACAACCTTAATTGTTTTTTCTCTATTGATGTTCATTGGCTGTAGTCCTAGTTCTGTCGGTGGGGGTATCCGAACAACAACCGTTGCTATCATTGGCTTATATTTATATGCCTTTTTAAAGAGCGAAGATAAGATCAATGTTTTTGGTCGGCGGATCGATGATGATGATGTAAAAAAATCAATCGTTGTTTTTATGCTTTCCTTGATCATGTGTTTCTTTGCTGTTTTATTTTTAACAGCAACCGAAGACCATCCACTGATCGCCATTATTGTGGAAGTGGCTTCAGCTTTTGGTACAACTGGTTTGTCTTTAGGTATCACTTCGGATTTAACAACTGTTGGTAAGCTAATGATTGCACTATTGATGTTTATTGGGCGTATTGGTATGTTGTATACTTTAATGTTGTTTGTACCAAAAGAAACTCGGGATATTGGGTATGAGTATCCTTCTGAAAAAATTATTATTGGATAAAAAACTTGGGTGTGGGACAAAAGTAAAAAGCACTTTTATTTCACACCCTAAATGCGAATAAACGGTGGGAGCAGAAGCAACCCCTTTGGAAATAAGCTGAAATTCACAAAAATTTGAAGAGCAATTTTCGTGAATTCCCTCCTATTTCTCGGGGTTAAACACTTCTGTCACAGCCTCAAGTTTCTAGTTTAGATTAATACATTAACAATCAAATACATCAAGAATAAACCTGAAATCAGCCACATTGGCAATGAAAGTTCTGATTTTTTACCAGCAACCCATTTTGTTAAAGGATACGCAACAAACCCAAAGGCCATTCCGTCAGAAATGTTCATCGTAAAGGGAATCAAGACAATCATCAACATCGCTGGAAAATAATCACTAAAATCGTCAAAATGCAGTGTTTTGATTTGTTGAATCATCAAGAACCCCGTTATAATGATTGCCGGCGCCAGTGCTGAGTCAGGAATATAAGAAAGAAATGGTAACGCTAATAATGCTAAGAAGAAACAAACACCACTGGTAATTGACGTGATTCCAGTTTTACCACCTTCTTCGATCCCAGTAGCACTTTCCGCCGCCGCTACAGTTGGACTTGTGCCAAAGATACCAGATAACAGTGTAATAAATCCTGTCACACGATACGCTCGTAAATATTTTTTTTCGTCGGCTTCAGGCATCAAGCCTTTCAGTAATCCCATCGATTCAAAGATCAAAATCATTGATAAAGCAAACACGCCTAGTAAAAAGCTTTTAGAAAAGAATGTGCTAAAATCTAACTTTGAAAAAATTTGAGTATAACTCTTTAAACAACTCAATGAAAAATGCTCGGTTGAATTCACTAAACCCATGAGATTGGCAATGATCGTCACCACAACAATCCCAATGAAAAAACTACCTTGAATCCCTTTTAAAAAAAGACAAACAGTTAAAACCAACGAAAACAAGGTTAGTAATGTCAAACTATCACTTAATGACGCTAATTGAGTAAATGTATGTTCACCTCGAACAATAAGATGCCCTTTTTCTAACCCAATCAGCACCAGAAAAAAACCAATCCCCACAGTAATCCCAGTTTTTAACGTTTCAGGAACAACTTCTGCAAACAGCTTGCTTAACTTCGTGAAAGCCACCAGTAGATAGACGATACCAGCACAAAAACTAACGGCTAGAGCTTGTTGCCAAGTCAAGCCTAAAGACAGAACCAAGGTGTAGGTAAAGAAAGAATTCACACCCATTCCCGTTGTTAAAACGATTGGTGCATCTGCAATGAATCCCATCAAAATCGATCCGATAATCGAAATAAAGATCGTCCCAAAGACTGTCAATTCTTTTGGCATACCTGCCTCTGCTAATATCACTGTATTTACCATTATGATGTAAGAAATGGCGAAAAATGACGTTGTTCCAGCCAAAATTTCACGTTTTAGGTCTGCTTTGCTAAGTTTTTTCCATTGAAACATATAAACTCTCCTTATTATTCAGATTCACATGCAAGTACGATTTTTTTTTATCATACTATTTCTAATCAACAAAACACTGTTACCAACTAAACAAACCGACCATACCTGCACTTAATAATGACACTAACACTCTTGATAATAACATATAAGGAACATTTTTTGATACTTCATCTGAAACCTCTTTCTTTAAGATACCATTTAGACACCCTAAAATCATAACTATCGTAGAAAAATTCGCAAATGACACTAAAAATGTGCTTAATACAGCAGCCATATGTTTGCTTAAAGATGCTTACTGCGGATTCAATTCCCCCATTGCTACAAACTCATTTGTAACTAATTTTGTCCCCATAAATTGAGCTGCTTCAAAGGCTTCGTCCAAAGGTAAACCTAAAATAAATGCAAAGGGCGTCATAAACACTCCTAAAATTTTACTTAAAGATAGACCTCCTGGAAATAGAGCTGAAACTTTATCAATCAACGCTGCTAAAGCCACGAATGAAATAATCATCGCTTTAATGATCAAAATCAGTTTCCCTGCTTCCAAAATAGAATTCCTAAAATGAGAAAAATGGTTCACGATCTGTTTTTTCGATTTTATAAATCGTATCTTCTTCTTCTGTAATCGTGACTGGATTTAAGACACTTGTTACGATCATTGCATTGATAATATTTAGCGGAATAGCGGTCAACACAAATTGGGCTGGCAACATTTGAAGATAGACAACAATCACCGCTGCAGAGACACAGCTCATCGACATCATTGAGATTGTCAGAATTCGCGCACTTTTCAACCGTTTTAATTGACCACTAGAAACGGCTAAAGCTTCTGTGTTTCCTAAAAACATCATCTCAACTGCAAAGAAAGATTCAAATTTTGGTTGTCCTGTCAGTTTAGACAATCCTTTTCCTAGCCATTTAATGATAAATGGCAGGACCCCAATATACGTTAAAATATCAAATAGGGGCACCACTAATAAAATCGGCATCAAGGCGCTAACAACAACATCCATATTTTTGACATTCACCATACTAGAGAAAGCAAAACCGATACCAGAAAATGAGGTTTCGATCAATCAATTAAAACCATCAGCGACTTTTTCAATGGCAAAACGTCCAGCCGAAAATGAGGTCAAAAACTAGGCTAGAAAAATATTTAGCAACACTAACACAATAATAGACCGCCAATAAATTGTTTTGCGATCTTTTGAAAATAACCAAGCAATCCCCATAAATAGTAATACACCAAGTATATTGATCAATAAATATATTGTCATCTTCTCTAACTCCTTTTATTCACCAAACATAGCCCGCATTTTAGCTTCATCAGGCCGCTCGATAACCCCTTTTTCAGTAATGATCGCTGTAATTAATTCATGTGGCGTAACGTCAAATGCTGGATTATAGACTTTTACACCATCTGGCGCGTTTGTTTGCCAAAACCGTTGGTAATTTCTATTGCTTCACGCTCTTCGATTGGAATCTCTGAACCTGTTTTAGTGTCCATATCAATTGTTGAAGTTGGACCTACAACGTAAAATGGAATCCCATGTTTTTCAGCTAAAACAGCAACACCGTATGTTCCAATTTTATTCGCCACATCCCCGTTGGCCGCAATCCGGTCACACCCAACAATAACTGCATCGATTTTCCCTTGCTGCATGACCATCGCCGCCATATTATCGGTAATCAATGTGACATCGATCCCGACTTTCATCAATTCCCAAGTAATCAAACGTGCTCCTTGTAGCAGTGACCGTGTTTCGTCAGCATAGACTCGCAGTGTCATACCACGTTCTTTCGCTAAATAAACCGGAGCTAAAGCGGTTCCATATTGCGCCGTTGCAATGACCCCAGCATTACAATGCGTTAGAACCGTTTGGCCATCCTCCAATAAAGTTAGCGCATGTTCCCCAATTTGTTTACACATTTGAGCATCTTCTTTTTTAATTAAATCAGCTTCTTCTATCAATTGCACTTTTAATTGCGCTACACTTTGGTGCGAATGATCGCTAACAAGATTGTTGAGATAGTTAGATATTCTTGTTTTATTAGTAATAAGGTTTGATCTAAAATAATAATTTGGTTCTCTTCTTTTAAATAACGGACTGATTCTACTTGCAACATGCTATCTACCCCTTTATACTAGCCAACATTTGATTAATGGCTGTTTCTTTCACAATTTTCGGCTGACCCACAGTCCGCGCATAATGATAAATCTTAGCAACATCTTCTAAATAGACAGCATTTGAATAGGCCTGTGCCATCGTTGTTCCAATGGCTAATGCACCATGGCTTTCCAACAGACAAGCATTTACTTCATATTTATTCAATGTTTCCGCTACGGCAACCCCTAATTCAATTGAACCAGGCATTGCAAAGGGTGCCACAGGAATTGCGCCTCCCAACAGAGCCATTTCAATCAAAACCGTTGAAATAACTTCATTCAATACAGCGAATGCCGTTGCAAAAGGAGAATGGGTGTGGGCAATTGCCCCTGTTTGTTGTGAAGTTCGATAGATTTCTATATGCATTTGCCATTCTGAAGACGGTTTCATTCCTGAAATCAGTAATCCTTCCAGATCAATGACACTCATATCATCTTCCTGAAGTTCTCTATAAGGAATACTGCTTGGCGTGATCACCATCACTCCAGCTTCTCGATCAATCGCACTGAAGTTGCCGCTGGTTCCTGCCATTAACCCATTTTCATAAGCCGTTAAAGCTGTTTCTAATACAACTTTTTTAAGTGGTGTTTTCATTGATAATCCTCTTTAAATTATCGGTTACGAACAAAATAAAACTGTAAGATAGTATTTGAAACGGTCGTTTTACAATAAAAAACCGGCTGATTCAAGGTATTAAAGAAGGTTTGTTCCATTATTTGAACTGCTTGATTTTCTTCAATTTCCAGCTGTTTTGCGGTTTTTTGGTTAGCATTTTCAGCATAAAACAAACAATCGGACTTCTTGATTTTATGCTGTAAAACATGATCAAAATATTCCAACATCGATTCTTTTGATTGAACTTCTAATAATTGTTCATCTAAATATTTTTCCGGAATATACACATTATCAATTGAAAAGGCAACACCGTCTGCTGTGCGGACTCGCTGAAAATAAACCAATTTTTGATCAGTTTCCAATAATAAATCAGAAGCAATCTTTTGGTCTTGAACTGCACGCAACGTTTCTGTAATTTTTGTACCAATTTGATAATCGCGTTCTGTCACAAATTCAGTAATACTATCAAGTTTTTCTAATCCTGAGCGTAAATTTGGTTTACTGTCTAATACGAAAGTACCAGCACCATGTTTTCTCACAATGTAACCTTCCGTCTCTAATCGTAATAAAGCTTCTCTTAAAATAGGTCTGCTTACATCTAGCATTTTAGACAGATTTAACTCTGAGGAAAGCTTTTTCCCTTCCGATAACTCTTTACTTTCTATTAATGTTTTTAATTTTTGATACGTCGCTTGCGCTAATGTTTGTTTTTTAATTTTAAAATTTGTCATTAGATCCTCCTGAATAATTGTCTATAAATTATAGCATATTCAGAAATAATAATGAGTTGAAATCAATTATTCATCACATAAAGCTTCTAAGGCAATCGTAATTTCAGCCTCTACTACTTTTCCAACAACTTCGGTATGAGGATTATAGTCAATCATATCAGAAAACGCATAACCATCTAAAGCAAAGATCCCTGCCGCTGCTACTCCACGCATCCGTGCAATGATATACAATGATGCAAGCTCCATTTCAGCTCCCAATGCTCCTGCTGCTTTGTATTCCATATGAGGAAATGCCACTGCTCCTGAATAAAAAACATCTAAGGTAAAAATCGTACCTCTTTTAAAGCGAATATCTTTCGTTGCAGCATTTTTTTCTACTTTCTGTACTAAAGAAAGATCCCCAACAGCCGGCATTCCTCTAGGAACCAATTGGTAAGTTAAACCGTCTTCGTGAACTGCCGAATCTGCAACAATCAAACTACCTGGTGGTAATTCCTCTACATATGAACTAGCTGTTCCGACACGAATGATTTCTTTTGCTTCCGCTTTAATCAACTCTTCAAAAGAAACTACTGCATCTGGGCAACCTGCTCCATGACTGGCAATTGTCACGTTAGTTCCATGATAAACCCCATTAAAAATCCGATATTCTCTTGCAAATGATAGCTCTTGTGCGTCATCCAATAGCTCTGCAATCTGTTTAGCACGCCCTGGATCACCACAAACAATCACTTTGCTGGCTATTTCTCCAGCGTGTACTTTGATATTTGGCAAATATACTTTTTCTTCCATAATTCTCTGTCCTCCTCACCAACAAGTCAGACCTCTTTACTTATTATAATATCAGAAATGATAGCGTTATCAATCAGTAAATTGAACTAAATTTAGTTTTTTGGTTAAATGATTTATTTATCTTCTACTACCTGATTACTTTATCAATCCTATGTAGTTAGCTGGTTTCTATCATCCTATCTATTTTTAGTATTATATAAAAAGGAGTATGAAACAAAACTAAAAATTAGTTTTGTTTCATACTCCTGATTTTAATAAGCGCCTAAAAAACAGACTGTATTTCGATTCCATTAGCTTTTTGAAACTCTGACATTTTACCTGCTAAGGTCATTTGTCCGACCCTATTTTTATTTCTTTATCTGACTCACTAATTTAACATAATTTTCAGAACGGTCTTCTGCATCATCTTTTGTTTTCGTTAAAAGATCTTCTACAACTTCTTGATTGTCTTTGATTGTATGAAGTGCAGAGAAACGAGTTTGTTTTTCAAGGAAATCACGTATTTTAGAGAAATCAGCTTTTTTGTAGTCAATGACCATAGGATCTTTACCTTTTTCAATAAGTTGTGGATTATAACGATACAATTGCCAATAACCTGACTCAACAGCTTCTTTTGCTAATGCCAATGTTTCGATCATTCCACCTTTAACACCATGGTTGATACAAGGTGTGTAGCCAATAATCAATGATGGTCCTGGATAGCGTTCCGCTTCATCAATGGCTTTGATTGTCTGCATTGAATTAGCACCCAATGCAATTTGAGCAACATAAACATTTCCGTAAGTCATCGCCATCATGCCTAGATCTTTTTTAGATGTTTGTTTTCCCCCAGCAGAGAATTTTGCGATAGCAGCAGCTGGTGTTGCTTTAGATGTTTGACCACCTGTATTTGCATAAACTTCATTATCCATGACAAAAATATTGACGTCGGCTCCACTCGCTAAAACATGATCGATTCCACTAAAACCAATATCATAAGCCCAACCATCACCACCAACAATCCATTGACTGGTTTTTACAAGTAAATCACTTTGTTGATAGATTTGTTCCAAAAGTGGATCTGTTTGATATTCCTCACTCAAAGCAGCAGCTAGTTTCGTTGCTCGTTGCTGTGTTCCTTCACCTTCCAAATAATGCTCTAACCAATCTTCCATTAAAGCATGAAGCTCCTCTGTTCCTAGTTTTTTATCGACTGCTTCTTGCACTTGATCCGCTAAATATTGCCGTTTTGTTTTATTGGCTACATACATGCCGTAGCCGTATTCAGCATTATCTTCAAACAGTGAATTACTCCAAGCAGGACCTTGACCGCATTCATTGGTCGTATAAGGTGTTACAGGAGAGGAGCCACCCCAAATAGAAGAACAACCTGTTGCATTGGCCATCATCATACGATCCCCAAATAGCTGTGTTAATAGTTTGATATACGGTGTTTCGCCACACCCTTCACACGCTCCTGAAAATTCCATCAATGGCTGATTAAATTGAGAGCCTTTGACTGATAATTTTCTAACTGGGTTTTCTTTTTGCTGCAAGGTCATTGCAAAGGCCCAGTTGATTGCTTGCTCTTTTTGTTCTTCATAAGGTTTCATAAGAATGGCTTTTTCTTTGACAGGGCAGGCTTGAACACACAAACCACAACCTGTACAATCTTCTAAAGAGACTTGAATCCGATACATCAAACCGTCAGCACCGCGCATTTCTCTAGCAACAAATCCTTCTGGTGCTTCTTCCATCTCAGCTTCATCTGCTAAAAATGGACGAATCGCTGCATGTGGACAAACAAAAGCACATTCATTACACATGGTACATTTATCCATCTGCCATTCTGGCACTTCTAAAGCAATCCCACGTTTTTCATAGGCCGCTGTGCCCATTGGCATTTCACCTGTTTTCATGCCATTGTCGATTAAATCACCAACCGTTAAGTCGTTCCCTTCTTGGCGATTGATTGGCTGTAGAATATTCGTAACATACTTAGGCAAGGTTAGATCTTTTTTCTCAGGTTCAATGACGATCGTTGCCCATTCTGATGGTACTTCGATTTTTTGAAGTGAATCAAAGGTTCTATCAATTGCTTGGTAGTTTTTATTGACAATCTCTTTTGATTTTTTGCCATATGTTTTTTGAACTTCTGCTTTTAGTAAAGGCATGTATTCTTCTCGCGTCATAATATCCGTTACTTCAAAAAACGCAGTGGACATTACCGTATTGATTCTGCGACCCAACCCAACTTCTCGAGCTAATTCAACAGCATTGATAATATAAAATTGAATATTATGTTGCGCAATGTATTGTTTTAGCTTCGCTGGAAGTAATCGATAGACTTTTTCCTTGTCCCAAATAGTATTCAATAAAAACGTCCCGCCGTCTTTCAAGCCTTTTAATAAATCATAATTGTGAATATAAGAAGCATTATGACAGGCAATAAAATCTGCTTGTTCTACTAAATAAGTTGAAGTGATCGGTTCTTCTCCAAAACGTAAATGAGAAAGAGTCAAGCCGCCTGATTTCTTAGAATCATAACTAAAATAAGCTTGAGCATATAAATCAGTGTTATCACCGATAATCTTGATTGCCTGTTTATTGGCACCAACTGTTCCGTCTGATCCAAAGCCCCAGAATTTTGCTTGGAATGTTGAATTAGGGGTTAAATCCAACACCTCGCCATGCGGTAATGAGCGATAGGTCACATCATCTACGATTCCGATTGTAAAACGTTGTTTCAATTCAGCAAATGGTAATAATAGATGATCATAGACCGCTTTGATTTGATTAGGTGTTACATCTTTTGAGCCTAATCCATAACGCCCACCAATTACGATCGGACGATTTTCATGTTGATATAACGCGCTTTGAACATCTAAAAGCAATGGTTCTCCGTCAGCTCCAGCTTCTTTTGTTCTATCTAGAACCGCAACTTTTTCCACTGTTTTTGGTAATTTTTCTAATAGGTTTTCTGTTGGAAATGGACGGTATAAATGGATATTGATCAGACCAACTCTGCGACCTTGCTCATTTAAATAATCAACCGTTTGTTGAATAACTGGTGAAGCTGATCCCATGGAAATAATGACTTCTGTTGCATCATCCGCACCATAATAGTCTGTAAGATCATAATTCGTACCACGTAATTCATTGATTTGATTCATATACTTTTGAACGATTCTCGGCATTGCTTCGTAATTGGCATTAACTGTTTCTCTTTGTTGAAAATGAATGTCTGGATTTTGAGCTGTTCCTGAAACTGTTGGATGATTTGGGTTCATCCCCCTTTTTCTAAAGCGGTCCACTGCATCTTGATCCAGCATCCCTTTTAAATCAGCATAATCCAATACTTCGATTTTTTGTAATTCGTGACTCGTTCTAAAGCCATCAAAGAAATTAACGAAAGGTAAGCTACCTTCGATACTAGCTAAATGTGCTACTGCTGAAAGATCCATCACTTCTTGTACACTGGATTCGGCCAACATACAAAAACCAGTTTGACGAGTTGCCATAACATCTCCATGGTCCCCGAAAATACTCAAAGCACTTGTCGTGATCGCTCTTGCTGCTACATGAAAAACACCTGGTAAAAGTTCACCAGCTATTTTATACATATTAGGAATCATCAACAGCAAACCTTGTGAAGCTGTATAGGTTGTTGTTAGAGCACCTGTTTTTAATGAACCATGAACAACACCTGCGGCTCCAGCTTCTGATTGCATTTCAATTACTTGGACTTTTTGTCCGTAGACATTTTTCAAGCCAGTTTCTGCCCATTCATCGACTAATTCTGCCATCGTAGAACTTGGTGTGATCGGATAAATCGCTGCTACTTCAGTAAAGGCATAGGAAATATACGCTGCGGCTGTATTTCCGTCCATTGTCTTCGTTTTTTTCATTTTTCTCACCTTTTATCTTCCCTCAAACTTTTGTTGTTACGGGCGTTTTCTTTTTTTCTCGTACATACTTGTCGATTTCTACAGCAGCAACTTTTCCAGCACCCATGGCTAAAATCACTGTTGCTGCACCTGTAACAATATCTCCGCCGGCAAAGATGCCGGGAATCGATGTTGCTCCCGTTTTTGGATCCGCCTCAATGTAACCCCATTTTGTTAATGTAAGTTCTGGGAAAGTAGATAATAAGACTTTATTGGACCCTTGACCGATTGCTTCGATCACTGTGTCAGCTTCGATAATAAACTCACTATTTTTGATTGGAACAGGGCGACGTCTTCCAGACTCATCTGGTTCACCAAGTTCCATTTTGACGCATTTCACACCAGTTAAATCACCAGTACCATTATCTATATATTCGATAGGGTTAGTCAGCCAATGATACATGATATCCTCCTCAACAGAGTGATGATATTCTTCAATACGTGCTGGCAGCTCCTCCAGTGATCTACGGTAGACAATGCTGACATGTTCAGCACCTAAACGTTTAGCTGAGCGTGCGGCATCCATCGCTACATTCCCACCACCGATCACGACGACATTATCCGATTGTTTCATCGGTGTATCATATTTTGGGAATTCATAACTATGCATCAAATTGATCCGTGTTAAATATTCGCTAGAAGAATAAACGCCATTTAGTGCTGTACCAGGAATCCCCATAAAATTAGGTGCTCCTGCACCAACAGAAATATAGCAAGCATCAAAATCGTTCATGATCTCATCCATAGTGATCGTTTTTCCAACGACAATATTGGTTTCGATCGTTACACCTAACGCTTCAATACTTTCAATCTCTTTTTTTACGATCCTTTTAGGTAATCTAAATTCCGGAATACCATACGTCAAGACACCGCCAGAATCATGTAGAGCTTCATAAACGATGACCTCATAGTTCATTTTGGCTAAATCCCCTGCAACCGTTAAGCCCGATGGACCGGAGCCGATCACAGCGATTCGCCCGATTTTTGGTTGATCATTCTGAATATGTCTAGAAAAGTCTTGATTTTCCAAAGCCCAGTCAGCCACCAAACGCTCAAGTTTGCCAATTGCGACTGGTTCAAAATTTTTCGCCATCCCTAATTTACAAACTTGCTCACATTGTTTTTCCTGAGGGCAAACTCGACCGCAAATAGCTGGAAAATTTGTATATTTTCCTAATACATTAGCGGCTTCTTGCATATGGCCTTCTTTGATTGCAAGGATAAATCCAGGAATATCGATCATCACAGGGCAATTGGAGATACAAGGAGCATCTTTACATTGTAAGCATCTAATTGCTTCTGCTTGTCCTTCTTCGATTGTATAGCCTAAACAAACTTCAGAAAAATTTGTTTTGCGAAGAGCAGGATCTTGTTCAGTAATGGGTGTTTTTGTTCTGCTTCTTCTAGCCATGATTCCCCACCTGCGCTTTTTGGTAATTTGTTAAACTATTTTCTTCCTCAGTCTTATATTGTTTCATCCGACTGATAAACGCTTCCCAATTGACCTCAGTTCCTTTAAATTCCGGACCGTCAACACAAGCAAATTTAATACTTCCATCGATCGTTACCCGGCAACCACCACACATACCTGTTCCATCGATCATGATTGGGTTTAATGAAACGTAAATCGGTAATTCATGATTTGTTGCAGTCATCGTACAAAATTTCATCATTACGCTGGGACCAATCGCCCAGCTGCAATTAACTGTTTCTCTAGCAATCACTTGTTCCATTGCTTCAGTTACAAGTCCTTTCATACCCAGAGTGCCGTCATCTGTTGTAATGATCAACTCATCGGAATATTCACGACACTCGTCTTGAAGAATCACTAATTCTGCGGTTTTGGCACCAAGAATCGTAATAACTCGATTCCCCGCTTTTTTTAATCCTTTAACAATTGGAAAAATTGCAGCGATACCAACCCCACCGCCTACGATCATTACGGTCCCGTAATTTTTTATTTTGGTCGGCATGCCAAGTGGTCCTGTCAAATCTAAAATAGCATCGCCAACCTTTAGAGTACCAAGTTCAGCAGTTGTTTTACCGATTACTTGAAATACCAAACGAATGCTACCGCTGGAAGGTTCCGCATCAGCAATAGTCAAAGGAATCCGTTCTCCAACTTCATTGATACGGAGAATTACAAATTGCCCTGGTTGTGCTTTTGCTGCGATTCGAGGAGCTTCGATCCAAAAATCATATTCATTTTTGGAAAGATGAACCTTTTTGGTTATCTTATACATATGGATTACCGTTAATGAATAGCCTCATTCATTTTTCCTTCTTTCATATGATATCTGCTTATCTCTATAACCCAGCCGTTAGTTCCTGAACGAATTTTTTTAATGCTTCAACATCTTCATCTTCTGCATTATTTTCAATTTCAACTGTTTCGGCAACTTTTTTTGCACCAGATTTTTCTAAAGCCGCTACAAAATCATGGGCTGATTTGCAGAACAAATCGCCATACTCACGATCTCCAGAACCAACAACGCCAAAAATTTTTCCAGCTAAATCCTTTTCCTCCAACTCATCATAGAAATCCTCAAATTCAAATGGCAATTCACCATCGCCATAAGTATAAGTAGCAAGCACACAAGCATCTGCATCATCAAAAAAGTCAACATCTACTTCTGAACACTCTTCTCTTTCTACATCAAATCCCGCTTCTTGTACGGTACTTTCTATGATTTCTGAAATCTCCTCGGTGTTTCCTGTCATGCTTGCATAAATGATTTTAACCAATGCCATATTTACTCATCCTCTCAACTTTTTTACATGATATTTTAAAGTATAAAAAGATTGAGTTGTAACCCTTTTCATTCTTTTCATACCTAATATCAACAAAACTACATGTCTGTCGTACCTGTTAAGGATCTCTTATTCCAAATTACCTTTTTCACATATAAACAAATGCGCTAAAACGCTTTCTTTTTTTAGATCAAAATCATGTAAAAACTTCACTTATACTATAACATAAACAGCTACTTTAAAACAATATTTTTTAGGTAAAAAAAATAATTTTTAGCAAATCTGTTTCATCCGTGTTAAAACAAGTTTTTTTCTCGCCCTAACCAAAGAACCGCTTCCAAAACAGCACCACCTAATGCTCGTGCTTTATCTGATATCGTAAAGCAATCTACTTGGTCAATAGGACGAGGATCGACATCGCCACATTTTAGTCCCGTTTGACAGGATACTTGATCTGAAATCATCCCTCTTAGAACACCATCTAATGGTGATTGTACAGCTACTTTTCCAACATAAAAAAGTACTTCGCCTTTTTTTACGACATCACCGAGTTTTTTTATGTGTTTGACAGCTCCTGAGGCTGGCGAATGGATAACGCGTTCCGCACTCTTTCCACCAACTTCACCAGGTGTCCCAGTATTCGGGATAGCACGCCCTTCAAAATACAAGCGTCCTAAATAATGCCCTCTCATCGTTTCAACTACAACATCAACATCTTCTGGTGCTGAAAAACCTGGTCCTAAAGCAATTGTTATGGGTGCCATTTTTCTGTTCGTTCCTAAATTTTTTTTAGCTAAAATTGCATCTACCAAAACGGTTGGTTGTAACTCAGATAATGAACTTGCTGTGGGATCAACCAGCATGGGGATTTGCCCGTCAGCCCAGATTGCGGAACATTCCGAGACATCAGCTACTAAAATAGCTTCTAGATCTTCTACCTGCTGTTTTCCTTGAAAAATAGCCGTACACAAGGCCACAGTACGGCGAATTGCTAAAGGTTTGGCTGTTTCTAAAATGACGACTTTAAAACCGGCATGAACTAATTTTTGAATCACGCCTGTTGCCAAATCGCCACCACCTCTTACAGCTATGATTGCTTCAGAAATCGATTGTTTTATTTTTCCCATAATACAATGCCTTCTTTCGATTGAATATTGCAGGCAATCACTTTACTCAAGCGTTTTAACAACATTTGTGGTAATAAGGATAAGACTTTTTTTGCCTGATTCAATTGCGCTGGTGTTTCCACCTGATTGATACAAAGAATCCGTTGTCCCTGACTTTTCTCCCATAAACCTGTGGGACTAGTAATGATTTCAGCTAATGTTTCTTCATGGATTTTTGCTCCTTGAGTAGCCCCGGTTGCACGCAGAAAAAGCGGCAAACGATGGATCGTTCTATCATCAATAGCTTTTCCTACAGCAGAGATGGGAATCAAACCAATCGTAACAGTTGTTTCCGGCAACACAACAGGCTCAAAGGTTTCCCAGCCTTTTAAAGGTAATTGCTTGGAACCATCGGCCTCTAAAAATGCCTTGTCAAAATACTGAAGTGATTGTCGGAAGACAGCAAGAGGCAGTGCACCCAATTTATAGCCATCAGCAGTCAAACAACCTGCCAATGTGATCCCACATCCATCTTTACCTAGTGTTGAAAAGTCTTCACTATAAAAATAATCATATGATTGTTCCACTGGATAACCAATTTTCGTCGTTGTGCTGACTAAAATAGTTTGATCACGATAATACTCAGCAAGATACCACATCAAGCTTGTTTTTCCACCACTGCCGATCAATGAAACGACTTGTTGACCTTGAAAATCAAAACAGCCGCTCAAGGTTTCCATGGGACATACTTCCTTTCACTGTTACTTCCTTCAATTGTAAATACTCCTTTAATCGGTATCTTAGCATCCGCTAAATGCATTCGCCCTTGTTCAAAATCTTCTCTCGCCAGTCTTAAACAAATACCACAAAAATCGCCTAAGCTTGTCGGTAGTGCCATAACTGAAACAGGTATTTTTTTATTGAGTAAAATTTTCTCACTATGAACCGCATAATGGGTATTTTGAAACGTTAAAAGATACTCCATTTTTCCACCTCGTTTTAGAAATTGATGACTTTTTTCGCCTGCGCCATTACTTCTGAAATCCCATACATATTTGTGATTTCACCGATTGCTAATGTTTCTTTGATTTGGTAAAAATCTAAACAGGCACCACACGTACTGATCTGTGTCCCTTTATCTACTAACACTTTCAAGTCATTCAATGTATTGGAGCCTTGATTCGTCAAAAATGCCCCACTATTAAAGAACAAGAGATGCTCTGGTGGTGTATCTAGTTCAGTCAAAGAATAAATATAACTTTTTAATAGCATCGCCCCTAAATCTGGATCACCGTCCCCCATAGTTTTACGTCCAAAAGCAACGACTAATTCACTATCTGATACTGTTTGGTTTAACTGATCTTGATTTTTGGGAACGACGATTTCAACCGTAAATTCATCGTTTTTTAGTGTTTGACTGGTTGTTTTAAGCCCCAATCCCTTAGCCATTTTCTCGATATTTTTCACAGAAACTTCATTATCTACGGTGATTTCAATAAGCCCACCATCATTCTTGATTTCCCGAATCGCTTTTTTTGCTTCAATCACTGGAATTGGACAGGGTTTACCTAAAGCATTAATTTTTTTCATTGCTGCTCCTTCTTTCTCATACAATAATAATCGACTGATCTGATTCTTTCTGGCAAACTTCCCCGATAATCGCCGCTATTGGATCATCTTTTTGGATTGCCGCAAGACATTCTACAGCCTTCTGTGCAGCGACACTAATCAGTAATCCGCCCGAGGTCTGAGGATCAAATAAAATCTCCTGAAACGCTGGCGTAGTGTTGGTCAAGTCAATTTTAGTTTCCAAGAATTTGCGATTTCTTTGTCCGGCCGCTGTTGCTAAAAACTCTTCTGCATAATGATAGGCGTGCGGTAAAAGTGGTAATTGTTCTGGATCAATCACAAGCGTCACATCTGTACACGCCATTTCAGATGCATGCACTAATAAGCCAAAACCGGTCACATCTGTACACGCATGAACAGGAAAATCATGCATCTTTTCAGCCGCATATTTATTTAGTCGTTCCATCGAGGCGATTGCTGCCTTTTCTGATGTTTTACACGCTACTCCTCCTCTAACAGCAGATTGAACTAGTCCCACCCCCAAGGCTTTGGTAAGAATCAAAATATCACCAACTTTTGGAGTATTATTATGAATGATTTTTTTGGGGTCCACTTGTCCTGTAACGGCTAATCCATATTTAGGTTCATGATCATAGATCGAATGCCCACCAGCTAATGAAGCCTGTGCTTCTTTTAATTTCTCAGCACCGCCAATCAGGATTTCTGAAAGCTTTTGTTTTGCCATTTTCTCTGGAAAACAAACTAAGTTCAATGCAAACAACACTTCTCCTCCCATTGCATAAACATCGCTCAGTGCATTTGCTGCGGCAATCCTGCCAAAAGTGCGGGGATCTTCGACCATCGGTGAAAAAAAATCCACTGTTGAGATCAGCGCAAGATTTTCTGATACTTGATAGACTGCTGCATCATCAGATGCATTAAAATCGACTAATAACTTTTCATCAGAGAATTTGGGCAAACCACCTAAAAAACCAGCTAATTCATTTGGTCCAATTTTGGCACCACATCCACCTGACGTACATTGTGATAAAAAATCCATCCTCTTTCTCCTTCATCTCTATTCTGACAAAATTTCCTTTAAGGCTTTTAAAGTGTACTCAATTTCATCTAAGGTCGTATTCCAACCAAAACTAAAACGAACTGCACCGATTTTTAGCGTTCCAGCAGTTTGGTGTGCCAACGGAGAACAATGTAATCCCGATCGTGTGACAATCTGATAGCGATCAAATAATTGCTGAGAAAGTTCTCCAGAATCAACCCTTGCTGACTTGATTGAAACAACGGGTACCCTTTGAATTGCTTCTGTACATCCTAGAATTGTTACAGGCAATTTTTTTAATCCCGTCAAAAATCGCGAGGTCAGGGCGCGCTCATGATCTGCGATTTTGTTGAGCCCAAGTTCTTTTATAGATTCAAGTGAACTCTTCAAACTTAAAATTCCTAACATATTTTGTGTGCCCGGTTCAAATTTATCTGGTAAAAAGTCAGGCTGCGCAAGTGATAACGAGGCACTGCCCGTACCACCACTCATCCAGGGCTTGATTTTGTGCTCCATATTTTGTGCTAGAGCAAATCCTCCGATTCCAGAAAGCCCCATTAGACTCTTGTGTCCTGTAAATGCCAAAACATCGATCAACATCTCTTCTATATCAATTGCTAAAAAACCCGCAGTTTGTGCGCTATCCAAAACTGTGATGATACCGTGTGCTTTTGCAATTTCAAAGCATTCTTTCACAGGTAAAATCGTCCCTAATACATTGGATGCGTGTGTCATCACTATGACTTTTGTTTCCGGACGAATCAGTGATTCAATTATTTCTGGATCAAGCCTGCCATCTAATTTGCAAGGAATACGTGTCACTGAAATATTCTGTCGCTTTTCTAGCAGGTGTAAAGGTCTAGCCACGGCGTTATGTTCTACTTCAGTTGTTAAGATATGATCCCCTGGTTTTAATAGACCATTTAGCACCATATTTAGTGAAGTCGTTGCATTTGCCGTAAAAATAATATGTGCCGGATCAGGTGCATGAAAAAATTCCGCCAACAATTGGCGAGCCTCAAAAACCACTTCAAGTTCATCGATATTTTGTGAACCACGATTCGTATTTAAATTATTATTTCTTTCTAAGTATTGACATAATGATTGAATAGTCGCTTCAAATTTGTGATTTGAAGTAGCTGCATGGTTTAGATACACAGACTGTTTCATCTTTTTATCCCTTCCTACTGTGACAAATGCTTTGATTGGTTAAATTCTGATATTCTGCTGGCGTATCGATATCAATCAAACATTCAGGCCTGTCTACACGAATTTTACGCCAAGCTTCTGGATGATTATCCCGAACAACTCGACCACCAGAAGCTCCTGTGACCTTTAGTAATTCAGAACGAAACGCTTCACCAAAAAACATAGGACTACATGGTGCTTCCCTTTGATCAATTGGAAAAACGATGGTTTCTTTAGAGTAAGCTGAAAAAAGGGATTCAAGCAACGCTTGCGTTAATCGTGGTTGATCCACAGTTAAATAAAGATAGCCTTCTCCAGTAGCCGCTTTTGTTCCTAAACGAACGCTTGCACTTTGCCCTTTCTGTGCTTCTATATTTTGAACGACCTTTAGATCAGTAGGTAACTTTAATCCTTGCAAGTTTTCAGGTGAAATAACTAAAATCCGTTCAAAAAATGGCATTTTTTTAGTGAGGTTTAACGTCCGCTCCAAAAAAGTCTCCCCTTGATAATCAAGAAAGAGTTTATTTGTTCCCATTCGTACAGAACATCCTGAAGCCATAATGATTGCACTTACTTTCAGCATTGGTTTACTCCTTTTGATTTCATCGATCGTTAAAAATAAAAACGCACCCAATTGTCTTTATCGGATGCGTTTTTTGAGCTTTTGTGTATCGTTTTTTCAGCACCTCACAGAATCATTCAGTTATTTCTTTTTCTTTTGATAAAAAGTATCTTCCATAGGTAATGTGGGTCTTAGTTTTCCATCAAGTGCATAGTAAGCACCAGCCAAAGCTGGTGCGGTCGGGATCGTTGCTAATTCTCCCACACCTTTGATTCCATAAGCCAAGCCATCATGAATATTGTTCGCTTGAACTAAAATTGTTTCGATTGGTGGCACTTGAGCAGCATTTAGCAAGCCTAGCGTAGCGTATTTTGCTTTGACATAACCATCTTCCATGACAAATTTCTCGGTCAATGCGTAACCCATCCCCATTACGATCCCACCTTCGATTTGCCCTTCTGCTGCCTTAGGATTGACGACTTGCCCCATGTCATATGCTGCCACAAATTTTTCGACTTTGCCTTTTTCATCTAAAATCGCAACTTCTGCTGCATAACCATAGCCTGCATGACTAACAGGACTCTTCTTATCGTTGATCAAAGGATCTGTTTTAGCTGAATATTCTCCGTAAAACTCTTGTCCTTCTAAATCAGACAACGCACGCCCCATATCAAGCTCATAACGTAATTGCATCGCTGCTCTTCTGGTCGCTTCACCTGTAAATAAGGATTGGCGAGAGGCTGTTGTCGTACCGGAATCTGGTGTTCGGCGCGTATCTGGCGCTTCAGCAATAATCATTTCTGGCGGTAGATCCAAGGTTTCACATGCGACTTGAGTTGTCACTGTTGCCATCCCTTGTCCAATACAAGCCGCACTAGTTCTAACATGAACCTTACCGTCTTCAACTGAAACAATACAACGACCAACATCTGATAATCCAACGCCGATCCCGCTATTTTTAAAGAAACAAGAAATTCCAGCAATTTCAGCGTTTTCATAGGCATCTTTAACAGCCAATAACGTTTCTTTCAATGCGGCATTTTTTGAAACTAATTGACCATTTGGCAAAGAATCTCCAGGTTCTACTGCATTTTTATAGCGAATATCCCATTGAGAAATACCGACTTTTTCCGCTAATAGATTAAGATTACTTTCAATTGCAAAAGCTGTTTGGCAAACCCCAAAACCTCTGAAAGCACCAGCTGGTGGATTATTTGTATACACAGCATAACCTTCGACATCAATATCTTGGTATTTATAGGGACCAGCCGCATGTGTGCATGCTCGTTGAAGAACAGGACCGCCTAAAGAAGCATAGGCTCCCGTATCTGCATAAATGACAGCTTTCATAGCCGTTAGATTTCCTTGTGCATCACAACCTGTGGTGAAGTCCATTTCCATGCCATGACGTTTTGGATGAATCATTAGGCTTTCTTGTCGGCTAAGTAAAACTTTGACTGGTTTTTGTAAACACCAAGCCGCAAGAGCAGCATGATGTTGCACGCTCATATCTTCTTTTCCGCCAAAACCGCCGCCGACTAATTTCGCTTGAACATGAATATTTTCCTTTTCCACCCCTAACATACGAGCAACTTCTCGTTGTTCATCATAGATACTTTGACCTGCACTATATAGTAAAATACCATCCTCACCTTCAGGCATTGCAATGGCACATTCAGGTTCCATAAATGCATGTTCATTGATCGGAACTGAATAATGTTGGGTTACAACATATTCAGATGAAGCCAACTGCTCATCCGCATTACCACGAATAAGATGTTCATGAGATAAAATATTGCCTTTTTCATGAATCAATGGTGCATCTTCTACTAATGCGGCCTCACATGAAGTTATTGGTGTCAGTTCTTCATAAGTGATTTCTACTAATTCTTTGATTTCCTCTAAAGCTTCTCTTGTTGTAGAAACAACCAAGGCAATCGCATCACCAACATAACGTGTGGTATCCCCAACTGATATCATAACGTCCCAATCAGAGATAAATTCCAAATGACCGATTTTATTGTTTCCAGGAACATCTTTTGCTGTCAGCACTGTAACACATTCTGGATGCTCAACAGCTTTACTTATATCGATTTTCAAAACCTTCGCTCTTGGATAGGCACTGCGGACAGCTGATGCATGAAGCATTCCTTCAATTGTGATGTCATCTACATATTGTCCTGTTCCTAAGGTTTTTTCAACAGCATCTACTCGTTTGAAGTCTTCTCCTAATTTTCCATTTGACTGCTCTTCTGGAATGCTCAATTTTTCACGAAACATTTTAGCTGCTAATTGAATTGCTTCAACAATTTTGACATAACCTGTACAGCGGCAGATATTCCCACGAATTGCTTTGCGAACGTCTTCATCACTAGGTTCGGCTTTTTTATTCAATAATCCGTGAGCTGAAATAACAATCCCTGGAATACAATAACCGCATTGAACAGCGCCAGTCTTAGCAAAAGCATAGGCATAAACATCTTTTTGATGTTGGTCCAAGCCTTCGATCGTGACAATTTCTTTTCCATCTACCTTTTCTAAGCTAAATAAACACGCTTTGGAAACCCTTCCATTTAATAATACTGAACAAGCGCCACAAGAACCTTGATTACAACCATCTTTTGTCCCAGTCAACCTTAAATCTTCACGAAGAAAGTCCATTAACTTTTTATTCGTGTCACAGGTCTCTGTCTTACCATTTACAACTAATGAATACATTTTTTCTTTACACCTCAATTTCTGTTATAATTATAGCTTTTTATCACTATGATTATACCATAAAATTTTAGTCTAAAAATTATTATTTAGCAAAAAAAATATTTTTTATTCACTTTTGTTGAATACCGATCAATGCAGCCCCAATCGAGCCTGCGTATTGAGATAGTTCTTGATCATAGTATACTTCTTTTTGAGTATATTCAGCAACTAAATCTACAACTTTCTTACTATGAGACAAACCACCAGAAAAAAAAATCGGACCTTGATCAGGATTAATCTGTCGATGTTGATTACTAATACGAGCCGCGATCGAATGCAAGACTCCTAAAGCGATATTTTCTCTTTTTTCGCCTTTTCCAATCAAGCTAATGACTTCTGATTCTGCGAATACGGTGCACATGCTATTGATTTTTACTGGCTCAGCTAAGGCCACAAAGGGATCAATCAGATCGATCCTTTCCCCTAAGGTCCGCATTAATACTTCTACAAAGCGTCCTGTTCCAGCGGCACATTTGTCATTCATGTTAAAATCTAAGACATGCCCATCAGTGTCCATCCTGATCACCTTACTATCTTGCCCACCGATATCGATCACATTTTGAATTCCAGTACTTAGATATGATGCTCCTTTAGCATGACAAGTTATTTCCGTAACTGCTTTATCGGCTTTTAACAGTTTGCGACCATAGCCAGTCGTAATCAATTTACAGGGTTCATTTCCACTTAGTTTTGTCACAACTTCTGCAGCTGCTCGTTTGGGATCACCTGAAGTTAGTACCAAGTATTTTTTCACCAGATTGTTTTGTTCAAAAAGAACACCTTTCGTTGTTGTCGATCCACTATCAAGACCAATTACTTTCATGATGAGCGCGCCTCTAACATTTCGATAAAGGCTGTCACTCGAGTATTGATTTGCTCGATATCTGCCGTAGAATAGTCTGTTTCTAAATATAAATACGGTACATTTTTTTCAGATTGGCAAAAACGCCGAACCTTCAATGCTTCGATCGAATATGGATGGCAGGATTGTAGCACCATATCTAAAACCCCATCAGCTTGATAGTCATCGATCATTTGGCTTAATAAATCAAAACGACTGGTATTATTAGACATACAGGCACAACCAATATCGATATATTTCTCTGCTAAGGCTTCATAAACGTCTTCATTCTCTTCATCGACTAGCCGTTCAACAGCCTTGGCTACTGTACAATTTTCAAATCCTACGATGGTTCCACCATTTTCTTCGACTGCACGAATCACTTTTTCCGTTACACCCCCCATTGGTGAACCAGTGATTAAAATTCTAGGTTTTCCATTAGGCTGATGGTTTTCGGAATATTGTACGATGATTTTTGCAGTTGCATCCTCTAATTTTTGGATCAGACTTTCCTTTTCAAAAGTATAATTTGCGCCATACATCACTTTAAAAATTTCTGAGCCTTCAATTGCAGGGGGATTTAGTTTCCCAAGTCCATAAAACTTTTTTCTAGCTGCTCGCTCTCTATTTTTTAGACGAACCGCTTTTTGAATGCGTTCTTCTGTAATCTCCACATCAAGAAATGACTCTAATTTTTCTTTAAAACGAATGATTTCATCTTTCCATAAGCCAAACGCTGCCTCTGAATTTCGTGCGTTTGGTAAGTTCATTAAATACAGTGGTTTGAATTCTTCCATGTATTCATACATCTTTTTCTTTCCATCACAAGTTGTTTCCCCTACAACTAAATCGGAAAAATAGAAAAATGGGCATTTATCAGTTTTCCCAAAACCATAACTGGATTTGATCAACGGACAAAGATTTCTAGGTAGATCCTCTTCTGCAGCTGAAATCGTTTCATCTGACGTCGAACAGAGGCTAATTTGGACAGCATCAGCTGCTAAGACGATTTCTTCTGGCATGAAAGTACAATACACACCAACAACCGGTACTCCTTGTTCTTTTAGTTCTTTTACTTGAATAAAACCTTGACGTCTAGCATCATCGAACTCCGCAACTATTTCTGGTAATTCTGTTTTGATTTGCATAAAATCCCTCCCATTATTTTGTCTCTTTATTGTGCATTTGTCAGAATCATTTTGACTTGTTCTGCTGTCGGTTCAACATGGTAGAATAGCTTGTAAAACTCGTTAACTGTCTCTTCCATATTTAGTTTGTATTGTTCAGGGTAAACTAACGCCCCTAACCACTGAATGCCAATGATCCGATTGACAGACGGCGGTGAACTAATGAAGTTATAGGGTGCAGTTGGCACTTGATAAACCTTGCCAGCTTTGACCGCTGTTAATTCTTGCCATGACTCATCAGTTTTGATTTGATCATAGACAGCTTTTGTCTCAGCTAAAATATAATCTGGCTGCCATTGAACTAGCTGTTCCATCGAAATAACGGTTCCGCCACCTTTTGACACAACATCAACACCTGTTGCCGCATTTTTTGCGCCAATCTCATCAATAACTTGAGCATGAAATGACCCTTCAGCATTTGTGTTTAGTCCAGCATTTCCGGCTGCATAATAGATACTTTTTTGCTCTGATTCTTTTAGTGAAGATCGAACACTATCAGCTTTTTCTATAACCTGTTGACAATAGGAAGCTAGTTTTTCTGTTGTTTGTGTGTTTTCTAATAATTCACCTAATTTCTGGTAGGTTTCTGGCATATTTTTTAAATTTGCTTCAATGAAAAGCGTGGGAATATTGATTTGCTCTTGCAGTTTGTCCATATCTTCTTTCACTGTTTTTTTAGCCTCACCGATATCGATAATGACATCTGGTTCAGCAGCACTCAAGGCTTCCATATTTAAGCTAGCATTTTTTCCGTAAAATTGTCCAAATTCCGGTAATTTCTGATATTTTATATCAATAAATTCTTTAGCCTCTGACGAAAAAGGGCTGGCTAAACCAACAAGTAGATCAGGGGAGCTAGTATACAATACGATTTGAGCCAGTGGTCCAGAAGGGGCTATTTTATTGATCTGTGTTGGGATGATTACCTCACGCCCAGCAGAATCAACAAAAGTGCGTGTCCCATCTGACTGTTTGTTTTCGGAACTAATAGCTGTTTGCGTTTTTTCAGTTTCATTGGCTTTTTTTTCGTTAGTAGTGCAACCAATCGTTGTAACTAGTGCTAATCCTAATACTAAAAGCAAATTTATCTTTCTTTTCATTAAAATTCTATCCTTTCTATTTCAATTGATTTATTTTTTTGTTGGCAAACAGATTCTTTTTTCAGTTGAAGCTATTGTATGTACAGTAATCGGTACACGATAAATGGCCTCTAACTGTTGGCTCGTTAAAATCGTTTTGGGTATTCCTTGTAATAGTTGACCTTCTTGTAAAACTAAGACATAGTCAGCATATTGAAGTGCGTGATTGGGATCATGGGTCGATTGAATAATCAAATAACCTTGCGCTGCTAGTGTTTGAATCATTTCTAAGACCATTATCTGATTGCCGTAATCAAGATTAGCACAAGGCTCATCCATAATAATGATTTTACTCTGCTGAGCCACTGAACGAGCAATGATCACAAGTTGTTGCTCTCCTCCACTTATTTCTGAAAAAATACGATTCTTTAAATGCGTGATATTGAGTGCGACTAAGGCCGCTTCCGCCAACTCATTTTCAACTGTTCCAGGTTGCTGATAATTTTTTAATCTAGCAGTTGTGCCCATTAAGACCATTTCAAACACAGTAAAATGAAAAATACCTCGTTGTTTTTGCGGAATATATGAAATCAACTGAGAAAGCTCGTTTCTTGAGCACTGTTGAATCGAACGATCATTGATTTTAACACTTCCCAAACTTGGCTCCAACACTCTTAGCAAACATTTAAACAACGTACTTTTCCCCACACCATTTTTTCCTAATAAACAAACCGATTGTCCATAATCTAATGTAAATGAAATGTCGTTCAATATTTTTTGCTGTTTATAGGCAAATGCTAAATCAATAACTTCAAGCATTGAAATTCCTCCTCACTGTCTAACTGAACGATTATTTTTAGCAATCAATAAAAGAAAAATCGGTGCACCGATAAATGAAGTTAAAATCCCGATCGGTATCTCACTAGTTGTAATCAAGCGTGAAAAATCATCTACAAATAACAGAAAAGTACCGCCTAATATAGCAGTCATCGGAATACTATAGCGATAATCATTGCCAACTAACATCCTTGAAAAATGCGGTACAACCAACCCTACCCAACCAATCAGTCCGCTAACCGATACTGCACTTGCTGTAATCAAGGTCGCAGCCAGAATCAAAATCACGCGTAAAACACGACTGTTTACTCCTAAACTCAACGCTTCTTCTTCTCCTAGAGAAATCACATTTAAGCGCCAACGTAATAAAAAAATGGGCATCATCCCTACTAAAATCAAAGGGGCCGCAAATACAACATTTTGCTTATTGATCGAAGATAAGCTGCCCATTAACCAATAGGTGATTGCCGGCAAAGTATTTGTCGGATCCCCTACCAATTTCAAAAAAGAAACAGCTGAAGAAAAAAGTGAGCCAATCATCATGCCAATCAAAACCATGTTTAAAACCGAATCAGTGCGCAAAAAACGACTCATTAAAAGAACCGCACCTACGGCTAATAATCCAAAAATAAAAGACAACGAAATCACCTGTTCATAGGTCAATGAAAAAAACAATCCCATAGCCGCACCAAAAGCAGCACCTTGTGAAGCACCTAAAATATCTTGTGAGATCATTGGATTTTGAAACAAAGCTTGATAAGTTGCCCCAGCTACAGAAATACCGCCACCGATCACCACTGCCATAATAATTCTAGGAAAACGAATCTTAAACAAAATCGTCTCAACTTGACTGCTCCAGGTTTGCTCTAAAGGGATTATTTTATTCAAAACAACCTTAAAAAAATCGTCCATCGCAATCGGAAACTTCCCTAAAAAAAAGGAAATTATAAAGACGAGTAGAAAAAGCAAGACGGAAGCTAAAAGAATGATTTTTTTCTGTTTCGTTGTCGACTGTTTGTTTTCCACTAAATTCACCCCTATTGTTGACCGCTATCCCTTTGGTCTTTCCGCCCTTTTTTCAATCAACTCACCGGCAACACTAATTGCCAGTTCAGCTGGTGTTTCTGATTTTATTTTTAGGCCGATCGGCATATTGATTCGTTCAATGTCTTTCATTGAAAATCCGCTTTCTTTTAATTTTTTGACTTGGACAGCAATTTTTTGCTTACTGCCCATGACACCGATGTAATGTGCTGGTGTTTCTAATAACTGCTTAGCTATTAGAAAATCAAATTGATGGCCTCGTGTCATCACGATGGCATAATCTGCCTCTGTAATTTGAATCGATGCAGCAAGATTACCCAAATCAACGACCATTCTCTGATCGGCATCTGGAAAAACTGCTTCGGTTAAAAATTGTTCCCGATCATCTAAAACAACACAATAAAATTCTACTGTTTTTAAAATAGGAACTAACGCCTGAGCAACATGACCAGCACCAAAAACGTAAACTTTTCCAAGTTGTAGCAATGCTTCTACGGAATAAATCCGTTCATCCACTTTTACTTCTGATAAACCAGCTTTAAACTTCTCCTCTTTTAATTTAGCTGGTATATTTCCGATTAATCCTGTTTCTACGCTATACACCCCAAAACCATTTTCTCTTTCAGCATTGATTTCAGTGATCAGCCAACATTGCTGATTACGGTTAAAATGCTGGATAACCTCTTCGCAAATGGCTTGAACAGAAGCTTCTTGCCAACTAAGATATTGAAAAAACAGCGCCACATTCCCCCCACAAATCATACCCAGATCTACAACATCATTGGGTGCTAAAATAAAGGTCTCTGCTCGAGATCGTTGTGCTTTCAGAACCTCTTTCGCAATTTTTTCTGCGCGAAACTCTACTGCGCCACCACCAATCGTGCCATTTATCCGACCAGATTTATCAACTAGCATACGAGCACCAGCAGCTCTAGGTGTCGATCCTGAACTTTCAGTAACCGTAACTAAAACCGTATCTTCTCTTTGTTTGATTGCTTCATTTATTCGTAGAAAAAGTTCTTTCATTCTCTTTCCTCCAACTCTACTGATTCTAAATCTAATTCATCACTAAAAATCTCTGCAAAATACTGATTGGTGATTTGATACGTTTTCTTTTGAAAAAGCAAAAACTTTGCTGTTAATTTTTTTCCTTGGCTTGTTACGGTGGAACCACCGCCATTATTCCCACCTACACTTTTATTGACTAGAGGATAACCTAGTTCTTCCTCAGCTTTTTGGATCATCCGCCAAGCTTTGTTATAAGACATGCGCATCTGTTTAGCAGCAGTATTTAGTGAGCCTGTTTGAGAAATCCGTTGGAGTAGTTCAACAACGCCAGGTCCAAAAAAAATGCGATTTGTCCGCAATTTCAAATTGAGCGTATAATTAAAGGCTTCTTGCTCCTTCATTACAAAACCTCCTTTCGTTATACTCTAAAAAGATAACGACCATCAAAAAAATTATCTCTTTAAAAATTCAGACAGTTGCATTTTGATTTCAGCAAAATTATGTTCATTTAATGCTAAAATCTGTCCTTCATTTTTGAGAATAGTTTGTTTTAGCTGTGCTCGTTGTCTTCCTATCTCTAACTTTTCAATTGTATGCTTCTTTTGTCTTTGATAATTTACATCTGACTTAAACACCCCAACTATTTTTTGCGGTTGTTGAATCATTGTTAAAAGCTCGTTTGTGAAGCTTTGTGATAGTAATTCGATCCCACCGATTTCATCTAATAAAATAAGATCAGCTGAATAGGTTTTCGCTTCTTCTAATAAAAACTTGCCCCATGTTTCAAACACTTGCAGGTTTCTCGTTCGTTTGCCGTTTTCAGTTTGAATAAAACAATGTTCGTCAATCGGCTCTAAATTGGCTTCTTTTTGAAGTAATTCTTTTGCAGCTCTCAGTTCAAAACCAACAATCTGACCTTGTTCACCAATTCTGCGTTTCACATAAAAACCACTGATAGATTTCCCAGTAGCTCTGATTACCTCTTGTAATAATGTGGACTTTCCGACGAATTTGTCTCCTTCTAGAAAAAAATTCTTCATTCTGCATTTTCCTTTACTAAATCGCTGTCTTCATAAAAACAATGCAAAAGACAAATCAGCTTATTCATTTATCTTTTGCATCTTTTTTAAGGAGAAAATCTTCATAGTTATTCGATCGCTAGTTGCTTCTCCTCTTTAAGTAAAACATTTAAAACAACTGCAACGATCGTTGTCAAAATAACTTCTGAGTTACCAAAAATAGTCGTTACCCAAGGTGGAAATCCACTTAAACAACCAACTGATAACGTTACTCCGATACCAAAAGCTAACGCAATTCCCACAACCCCCGTATTTCTAGGAGTTAATTCTTGCGTTGCGATCATCCGAACGCCAGTCATTGAAATTGACGCAAACACAGATACCGTTGCACCACCAATCACAGCATAAGGAATTGTCGTCAAAATCGATGCGACTTTTGGAACAAAGCCTGCCACCAGTAGAATAACAGAGGCAAAAACCATTACATATTTATTAATTACTCTAGTCACCGTAACTAATCCTACGTTTTGACCAAATGTTGCAACAGGCACAGAACCAAAAAAGCTGCCAATAAAATTGGAGAAACCGCTTCCTATAATCCCGCCAGAAAGCTCCTGATCTGTTGGTTCCCGATCCATTGCTCCAACTGTTGTGGCAGTGAACTGCCCGATTGCTTGAACTGCATCAACAATAAACATCACCACTAAAGTTAAAATCGGTACGATTTGAAAATCTAAACCAAAGTATAGCGGTGTGATCATTTGAAAAACAGAAGCTTCCTTGACTGGAGCAAAATTGACCATTCCTAAAATCAATGAAACAACATACCCAATAATCATCCCATTTAGAATAGAGGATAGCTTCAGAAATCCTTTTGAAAAATAGTTAAAATAAAAAACCACTGCAAAAGTTAGTAATGCTACTAGCCAATTTTGAGCTGAGCCAAAATCTGGGCTGCCAGCTCCCCCAGCCATGTATTTGATTGCGACAGGAAATAGCGATAATCCAATACTTAAGATGACCGTACCAGTAACGAGCGGCGGAAATAATATTCGCATTTTTTTGATAGAGAGTCCAACTAAAATAACTAAAATACTGCCAACCAACTGAGCACCAAAAATTGCGGCAATCCCAAAGTCTCCGCCAATGGCCATTAAAATCGGTACATAAGCAAAACTCGCACCCATCATAACAGGTAACCTAGAGCCGACTTTTCCAAAAATCGGAAAAAGCTGAATCAGAGTTGCTACGGCAGAGAAAATCAGTGACGTTTGAATCATGATCGTCGTATCTCCAGAACTTAGATTGCAGACTTTAGCAATCATAATTCCAGGTGTAACGATCCCAACTACTGCTGCTACTACGTGCTGTAAGCCCATTGGAACAGCTTCTTTGATTGATAACTTGGCATCATAATCAAACAATGCCTTTTCTTCTTTTTCACTCATAGGCATGTTTCCTTCTTTACTTTTTATTTTAAAAAGGACTGCACTTATCCGAGTATTGAAATCCGCAACCCTTTTTCTTGAATCAGAAACTTCTCAGAAATTAATTTTTAATTGCAATTGCTTCAACTTCAAAAAGTCCATTCTTTGGTAATTCACATACTTCTACACAAGAACGGGCAGGAAGTGTCTTCGAGAAATATTTACCATAAATGTCATTGATTTTTGCAAAATCTGACATGTTTTTTAGAAATACAGTTGTCTTTACAACATTGTCATAAGTCATATCTGTTTCTTTTAAGATGGCACCTAAATTGATCAATGCTTGTTCTGCTTGCTGTTCAACAGTTTCTTTCATCTCACCACTTATAGGATCTAATCCCAATTGACCAGAAATATACTGTGTCTGGCCCGCTAAAACTGAGTGGGAATAAGGTCCTACAGCTGCTGGTGCATTTGTTGAATTTACCATTTTGTTTGTCATCAACTCACTCCTTCTCCTACGTATTTTGCTTCATTTACTGCTCAATGATCGTGCCCGTTTTCCCAACGATTCCGTCTTTGGCTTTTTCTAATAAGGTAATCAATGTTTTACGACCCGGTTTTGATTCAGCAAATTGAATTGCCGCTTCCACTTTTGGCAACATTGAACCTGGTGCAAACTGCCCGTCTGCTGCATGTTTTTTCATTTCGCTTGTAGATACTTGACTCAATTCCTTTTGCGTTGGTTTTCCAAAATCGATACAGACTCTTTCTACGGCTGTCAAAATGATCAGTAGATCAGCATCTACCATTTCAGCTAATAGTTCGCTACAGAAATCTTTATCGATTACAGCTGCAGCTCCGCTTAAATGATTGCCGGACTTCACAACAGGAATACCACCGCCACCACAAGCAATCACGGTTTGACCTGAATCAATCAGAGACGTGATCGTTTTGATTTCAACGATTTCTTTTGGTTTTGGTGATGCCACAACTTGACGATAGCCTCGCCTTGAATCTTCAACGACTGTCACTTGTTTTTCTTTCACAAGCGTATCTGCTTCTTCTTTTGACATAAAGCGACCAATCGGTTTAGCAGGATGAGCAAATGCTGGATCTTTCGGATCGACAGCTACTTGTGTGATCACAGTTCCAACCGGTTGCTCTAAGTTACGGCTCAATAATTCTTCCCGTAAAGCATTTTGTAAATCATAGCCGATATAGCTTTGACTCATCGCCACACAAACGGATAGTGGAATCGTCGGATATTTGCTTGGCTCACTTAATGAAAGTTCTTCCATCGCTAACTGGATCATCCCAACTTGAGGACCATTACCATGAGACAAAATCACTTCGTATCCTGCCTCGATCAAATCTGCAATGGCTTTAGATGTTTCTTGTACTGCTGTCATTTGTTCTGTTAAGTTATCACCTAATGCGTTTCCGCCAAGTGCAACCACAACTCTTTTTACCATTCAGCCATTCACCTCGTGTTCTGTTTTATAATGATTCGTTTAATTGATTATTTTAAAAGTAAGATGCTTTCTTCCAATAAATCACATCAATGATTGTTAAGTAAAAACTGAATTTTGCATGAAGTGGTCAGAATCTGTGGACAGCAGATTCGTTTTAAGACAGTTTTATCCTTAACTGATAGTATTCATAAATGGACTTGGAAAGGTCTTAAAATCAGTTCATTTGTTTTTTTTTGAAAAGAGAACAAATTATTTTACTTACGACTATCATCATCAATAAAGAAAGCATCTCACTTCATGCCTAGTTCAATAAAGCGTTATTTGACTTCTCTTGGAGTTGCTTTTTTCTCAAGTTCTTTTAATGTTGCTTGCGGGCTTTTTACTTTGCTTAAGAAAATCATAGCCGCAATTATATATGGTTTGTAGCTTGCTTCTTTGTACAGTTCCACACGATAACGATCAAAGACAGAAGCCTCAACTTCACCTTCCTCGCAGCTGACACCAGTGATATCGGCAGGTAAGCAGTGCATGTATAATGCTTTACCATCTTTTGTTGTCTTCATTAGTTCTTCTGTACATTCCCAATCTTTATGATTGGTGTTTTGAGCAAGTAGTTCTTTTTCTAATTTATCGATACCAGCTTGATCACCTTCACCATATAATTGTGTCCGTTTTTCCATAGCAGCAAAGGGAGCCCAGCTCTTAGGATACACAACATCGGCATCTTTAAATGCTTCTGCCATACTGTTTGTTTTAGTAAATGAACCGCCAGCTTCCGCTGCATTTTTCTTCGCAACTTCTTCAACTTCTGGCATGATTTCATAGCCTTCTGGATGAGCTAAAACAACATCCATACCAAGACGTGTCATCAAACCTACGATTCCTTGAGGAACAGATAATGGTTTACCATATGAAGGCGAATAAGCCCAAGTCATCGCAACTTTCTTACCTTTCAAGTTTTCGACACCGCCGAATTCATGGATCAAATGCAAAGCATCTGCCATCGCTTGAGTTGGATGATCGATATCGCATTGCAAGTTGACTAATGTTGGACGTTGTTCTAATACGCCATCTTTGTGCCCTTCTTGTACAGATTCAGAAACCTCACGCATGTACGTATTTCCTTTACCGATATACATATCATCACGAATCCCGATAATATCAGCCATAAATGAAATCATGTTCGCTGTTTCACGAACCGTTTCCCCGTGTGAAATTTGGCTTTTTCCTTCATCTAAATCTTGAACTTCTAGCCCTAAAAGGTTACAAGCTGAAGCAAAACTAAAACGAGTTCTTGTTGAATTATCACGGAATAATGAAATACCTAAACCACTATCGAAGATTTTTGTTGAAATATTATTTTCACGTAAATAACGTAAAGTATCAGCTACTATAAAAACAGCTTCTAATTCATCACGGGTTTTTTCCCATGTTAAGAAAAAGTCGTTTTCATACATTTTATCAAATTCTAATTTGTCCAATTTTGCAATATAATCGTTAAAAGTTTCCATGTCATTTCTCCCTTAAAGTTTATTAATACGATACCTACGATGCAAATGACCTTTACTCATTCGCATCGCGGTTCGTTTTTCCCTTTGATCATTCACTATAACTAGTCAAAATAATGATTAGTTATTTTCGCAATAGACAGTTGGTAATGCGGCATAAACAGCTGCACAGCGAACTAAATCATCTTTCCAAGTTTTTTCATTTGGTGCATGTGCTTGTGCTTCAGCACCTGGTCCAAAGCCAATACAAGGAATGCCGTTGCGACCCATGATCGATACTCCGTTTGTTGAGAATGTCCATTTGTCTAACAACGGACGAGCTTTACGCATGTCGATCGTTTCTTTTGATCCCTTACGTTCTTCACCATAAAGATTTCTGTGTGTTTCCATCAAGGCTTTTGTTACGCCATGTTCTTCTGGAATTACCCAAGTTGGGAAATAACATTCGATTGGATAAGTCAATCCAGTGTATGAAGGACGATCATAATCATACATTGAAACAACTACATCTTCGCCATATTTTTTAACAGCAGGTAATTGACGGATTTCTTCTAAACAGCTTTCCCAAGTTTCGCCAGCTGTCATTCGGCGGTCTAATGACACTGTACAACCATCCGCTACCGCACAACGACTTGGTGATGAATGGAAGATTTGTGAAGCTGTAACAGTTCCTTTGCCTAAGAAACGTGCTTCTTTCCATTCAGGATTGTATTTTTCATCAAGCATACGTACTAAGCCTCTAATAACAGTACTTTCGGTATCACCATTATTGTTTAAGGCACGAACATCTTGTAAAATGTCGGCCATTTTGTAAATCGCATTATCGCCACGTTCTGGAGCTGATCCGTGACATGAAACACCTTTGACTTCTACTTTGATTTCCATCCGGCCACGTTGACCACGATAAATTCCGCCATCTGTTGGTTCAGTTGACACAACGAATTCAGGACGGATGCCGTCTTCTTTGATGATGTATTGCCAGCATAACCCATCACAATCTTCTTCTTGAACAGTAACTGTTACTAATGCTGTATATTTTTCGGTTAATAGTCCCAAATCTTTCATAATTTTGGCACCATAAATAGCTGAAACAATTCCGCCTTCTTGGTCAGAAGTACCACGTCCGCCAATTTCAGTATCTGTTTCATACCCATCATATGGATTAAATTTCCAGTTACTCATTTCACCGATACCAACAGTATCCATATGACCGTCAAATGCGATCAATTTTTTCCCTGTTCCCATATAACCTAGTAAATTACCTTGAGGATCTACTTCGATTTTATCAAAACCTAAATTTGTCATTTCGGCTTTCGCACGATCCATTTTAGCGCCTTCTTCAGCACTTTCTCCTGGAATTTTAACTAAATCACGTAAAAACTTGATCATGTCCTTTCTGTAACCTTCTGCTGCTTTGTTAATTTCATTGAAATCCATTTATATTACCTCCATAAGATTTTTTTATAGTTATCTGGATCTGTGTCGCCTTCTGTTGAGAACATTAGAACACTTGAATTTTCGTCTAGTTCTAACGTATCACGTAATTCTTTATATTCGGGATCTTGCATCGCGGTTGCTACTAAGCCCATTGCGACAGCACCTGATTCTCCTGAAATAACTTGAGGATCACCTTTTAATGGCGCTCCAAGCATTCTCATACCTTTTTCTGAAACCCAGTCAGGCGCTGAAACAAAGACTGATGTATGATTTTCTAAAATATCGAATGAAATCGTATTTGGTTCACCACAAGCAAGTCCTGCCATGATGGTTTGCAAATCGCCCTCAACAAAATGAATCTTGCCGTCTTTTTCGATTGCTGATTTATATAAACAATCTGCTACTTGCGCTTCGACTACGATCATTTTAGGTGGATTATCAGGATAAAGATTAGCAAAATAGCCAACAACTGCTCCGGCTAAACTACCCACACCCGCTTGTACAAACACATGTGTTGGCCGCTTGTTTCCAGCTTCTGCTAATTGCTTAGAAGCTTCTAATGCCATCGTGCCATATCCTTGCATGATCCAAGTTGGAATTTTTTCATAACCATCCCAAGCAGTATCTTGTACCATGATACCGTTTTCAGTTTCTTCTGCCATCTTGTTAGCCATCCGCACACATTCGTCGTAATTGACTTCTTCAATGGTCACCTTAGCGCCTTCTTTTTCAATATTTTCTTTTCGGGTTTGCGTTGAGCCTTTAGGCATCAAAACAACTGATTTCTGTGCCAATTTATTTGCCGCCCAAGCAACGCCGCGTCCATGATTTCCATCAGTCGCAGTGAAGAAAGTTGCTTGCCCAAATTCTTCCCTTAGTTTATTGGACGTTAAAACATCATACGTCAAATCTGCTACGTCTTTCCCCAGTTTTTCTGCAATATAGTTTGCCATAGCGAACGAGCCGCCGAGCACTTTGAAGGCATTTAATCCGAAACGATAGGATTCATCCTTAACAAAAAAATCCTTTAATCCTAAATGTTGAGCCATCTGTTTTAATTCAGCCAATGGCGTCTGATTGTATTGAGGGAAACTACGATGAAAAGCTAAGGCTTTTTCGATTGCTTCCTTTGACATCAGTGATAAATACTGATCATCTGTTTTGGGCATTTCATTTGCCGTCCATTTTATTTTTTCCAAAAAATTTTCCCCTCCATCTATTTATTTAAATCAACACAAGTTGATTGATTCCCTTAGTCATTTTTGGTGATGTTCCGGAAAATAAATTTTCCTTGTTTTTCTGCGATCACTTGACCATTTTCAGCCACTTTTTGCCCTCTTAGATAAACGGCTCGCGCGCTGCCTTTTGTTTGCATCCCGTCATAAGGAGTGTAATCTACATTTTGCAGCTGAGTTTTTGCTGAAATGACGCCTGTAGTTTGGGGATCCCAAATGACGATATCTGCATCGCTGCCAGCTTGGATAATGCCTTTTTGTGGATATAAGGCAAACTGTTTGGCAATGTCTTCTGAAATCAGACCAACCATCCGCTCTAAACTGATTTTTCCAGTCGTTACGCCATAGGTATAGATCAACTCAGGACGAGTTTCGACACCCGGCATCCCGTTAGGAATTTTACTAAAATCTTCTTTGCCAATCGTCTTTTGTCCCTCAAAATTAAAACTGCAATGATCCGTTGAAATCGTATTGACTTGACCATCGATAACACCATCCCATAAAGCCTGCTGATCACCAATACTACGTAACGGTGGTGAACACACATACTTCGCTCCTTCAAAGTCAGGACCATCATATAAATGTTCGTCCAATACTAAATATTGCGGACATGTTTCCACGAAGACTTTTTGATTTCGTGCTCTCGCTCGTTTCACAGCTTCTAAAGATCGTTTTGTGCTTAAATGAACAATATTAACGGGTAAACCAGCTAAATCTGCAATCATTAAGTATCGTTCTACAGCTTCTGCTTCAACTGAATCTGGTCTTGTTAAAGGGTGATAATGAGGTGATAATTTTCCTTCCGCTACAAATTGAGCAATCATTTCATTGACCATATCACCATTTTCACAATGAATACCGAGCATTCCTTGGTACTTATGAATCTCATTCATTGCTTCAAATATTTCAGCATCTGTTGTCCTTAAATTGTCATAGGCCATATACATTTTAAATGAAGTAATCCCAGCATCGATCATTGCTTTAACTTCTGCCTTGATAGCGGGATTCCACTCAATGATTGACATATGATAGGTATAATCACAAGAACTATTCCCTTGTGCCAACTGATCCCAAGCAGCTAGGCAGTCTTTTAATGAACTGCCTTTGCTTGGTGTCGCCATATCAATCACTGCAGTGGTTCCTTTAGCAACAGCTGCCTTGCTTCCCGTATAAAAATTATCTGCAGTACCCATTGAGCCTTTCCCATTGTTTAATTCTAAATGAGTATGGGCGTCGATAAATCCCGGCAGTAAAAAACATTCTGTCACGTCTTCGACTGTAGAATTTTCTGTTTTTAAATGAGTACCCATTTCAACGATTTTTTCACCATCGATTCTTACATCTAATTGACGGCGACCATTAGCGGAAACTACGATTCCGCCCTTTAAAAGAATAGACATTTTTTAACCTCCATTTTTCAGAAGTTGTTTTTGCGCAACTCATGTCTTTTTACATTTGCATACAGTATTCGTATTCTTCGATCATCGTATCCATCAATTCGATGATATCTGCTGGAATATCAACTCCTTGTGCCGTTAAGTGGACGGTTGATGTATTGCCCCATAAACGAACCAGGCAAATTTTTTCTCTTGGGTCAATAACGTAAAAACCTGAATTCGTACTATTTTGAAAATCAGATTCCGTATTGAATAGCGTAAATTTATCTTTGTATGGTGCACTTGCATAAGGACAAAACGTTTCACAGTTGCCGCATTCATTACACATACGATCAACATGAACAATTTGTGGTTGCCCTTTGACTGTTACGACAATATTGGCTCTATTTGGACAAACATCCATACAAGATTCGCAGATCGTTGAACATTCTAAACAATTGCTTGCTTGGCCGCACAATGCTTCATTTGTTTCTAGTAAGCCTCGTTTATTACGCACAGCTGCAGAATCATCGTTTAAATTTGTTTGTTCATAATGATGATTATGGATTTGACAAATATTTCCTGCAGCTTTCGTTGCGTCAGCAATGGCTTCCACAATGGTTGCCGGTCCTAGATTAGCATCCCCAATCACATAAACATCTTTTAGGTTTGTTTCTAACGTTGCTTGATTTGACATGACTTTTCCATATTGATCAGTCGAAATTCCAATTGATTGGTAGAAGTCAGAATCAACTTTTTCACCAACAGCAGCTACAACTGTATCAGCTGGAACTTCCGTATATTCGCCTGTTGCAACAGGCTTACGACGACCAGAGCCGTCACGTTCACCTAAGCGCATCTTTTCGCAAGTTAGTAACCCATTGTCCAATTTAATTGGTGACAATAGCTCTAAGAATTCCACACCATCTTCTAACGCGAAGTACAACTCTTCCTCATCAGCTGGCATGTTACGTTTGTCTCGACGGTAAACAACAGAAACCTTCTTCACTCCCGGTAAAGTAGTTGCAGCTCTAGCACAATCCATTGCAGTATTTCCACCGCCAACCACTACGATTTGTTCACCATATGGATTGACTTGAGGCTTTTCGCGATTGGCTTTTAAAAATTCTAGCGAGTTTAACGTTTCACCTGCTTCTAATCTTAACTTCCCATGTTTCCATGCACCGATTGCATAAATAACATTGGTATAGCCTTGTTCACGTAATGCTTCAATACTCGGTGCAGCTTTCCCAGTCTTAAATTCCGCTCCCATAAATTTAGCCATTTCAACATCGTTTTGAACAGATTTCATTGAAATTCTAAATTCTGGTACGATTTGGCTACAAACTCCGCCGATCGTATCTGCTTTTTCAAATACAGTGACTGGCATTCCTTCACGAGCAAGTAAGAATCCAGCAGAGATTCCAGCTGGTCCACCACCTACAACCGCCGTTTTAGGCGCATTTTCTTTTCGAACTGGTTTTTCCATGGTCGCCATTAATTCGTCATAAGCATGTTCAGCCGCTTCCAGTTTTGCCTCACGAATTTTGATCGATCCTTCATAGAACTGACGGGTACATTTTGTCATACAAGGATGCGCACAAATTGTTCCCGTTATGAAAGGCAACGGATTTTTATCCACGATCGCTTTTAAGGCCTCTAAATAGTTGCCTTCGCTAACGTAACGAAGATAAGCTGGAATATCTTGATCGATTGGACAACCACCTTCACTACGACAAGGAGCTGTGTAACAATTAGTTAATGGAACGGTTGTACGTAGTTTAGGACTTTCAGGTAATTTGATTGATTTTTTGTAGCGACCTTGTGTTTTTGCTTTTTCAACGATTGCTGTCAGTTTATCTAGATCAACACGTACTTGTGTTGGATACTCTGATTCACTTAACAGATTCGCTACTTGGTTCATGCGTTGATAGCCACCTGGTTTCAATAATGTTGTAGCCATCGTAATCGGCCAAATCCCCGCATCAAAAATATCTTTAATATTGAAAATATCTGCACCGCCAGAATAAGAAATTTGCAGTTTTCCATCGAATGCATCCGACAATTTTTTAGCTAAGGAAATACTCAATGGAAACAATGAACGTCCTGACATATACATTTCATCCCCAGGTAATTCATCTTCAGCAATCCCAACAGGAAAAGTATTCGTGATTTTCACGCCAAAGTTTAACCCTTTCTTGTCTGCTAAAGTCTGTAGTCGTTTTAGCATCGGAACCGCATCTTCAAATTGTAAATCTGCTACAAAATGATGATCATCAAAAACCATATAATCAAAACCTAGTTCATCCATTGTTTGACGTGTGTACTCATAACCAAGCATAGTTGGATTACACTTAATAAATGAATTCAACCCTTTTTCTTCTAATAAATAAGTTGTGATTCGCTCGATTTCGTCTGATGGACAGCCATGTAGTGTAGAAAGTGTGATTGAACGGCACACATTTGGACTGATTCCTTCGATAAATTCTTTGTCGATAAAGTTGAATTGTGGTAAGTATTTATAGGCAGCTGCTTTACATTCTTGCCAAATAGGTGTATTTTCAGCATCTTGCATATCTGTAATATATTTATCAACTTTTGGCGACTGAATACCAGCTAAGTCATACCCAACACTCATATTGAAAATAAAACCATCTGGGTCTCCTAAACCAAGTTCTTTACTAAGTAGTTTTAAAACAAACCACCCTTTGACATATTCTTCATAAGCTTGGGGAACACGCAATTCAGTTGACCATTCTACGTTGTAGCATTCATCAGCTGCTGTAATACACGGCTTACTTACAGGTAAATCTTCTCCATCAATGACTTGAACTGTTTTAACTTCAAAAAAACGTGAACCGGTCAAATAAGAGGCAATAATATTTTGAGATAACTGGGTATGTGGTCCTGCAGCAGGGCCACAAGGTGTCTCCATTTTTTCACCAAATAAAGGCATTGTTTTACTGGGATCCGCTTTATAAAACTTTCTTACACCAAAAATTGTTGATTCATTTTTATATTCATTTAAGATCCAGTTCAATAACCCATCGATCGAAATCGGGTGCATGATGTCACTCATGTTTGTCACTCCTTTTTTATTTTTCTAAGCTAGTAATACTAGCTATTGATTCTTGTCCAAAGCGATTGTGCTTGTACTTTAGCATCATGCCAAATTTTTTCTTCATCAACGCCTTGTACTTCTCTATTTTTCATACGAATCTCACCATTGATAATTGTATCGGTAACAGCGCCACCATTCATGCCAAATAAAATATGAGAATTATAATTGTCTTTTGTCATTGGTGTTGGTCCTTTATAATCCAACACAATCACATCTGCTGCTGCATCTGCTTCTAAAACGCCAAGTTTTTTTTCAAAATAACGATTTGCCATTTGTGGATTATTATTGAATAACATCTGTGGGATTTCTGCCCAAGCAGCATTTGGATCTGCTAAATGATGTTTGTGAATGATATTTCCCACCTTGTATGATTCTGTAAGATCATTCGTGTAACCATCTGTTCCCAGTCCCATTAAAATGCCATACTCATTAAGCATCCGCATTGCTGGCGGACAGCCTACAGCATTTCCCATATTAGATTCTGGATTTGTTACAACCATTGTATTAGTATCTCGTAATAGTTCCATTTCATGGGGATTGATATGAATACAGTGGCCTGCCATTGTTTGCTTCCCTAAAATACCCAAGTCATATAAACGATTTACGATTGGCTTTCCATATTTTGCAAGTGAATCATATACATCAGCGATGTCTTCTGCAATATGGATATGATAACCAACCCCTTCTGGCGTATAAGCAGCGCAATGTTCTAACGATTTGTCGGATAACGTAAAGGCTGCATGCATTCCCATCATCGCTTTTTGCATATCATCACTGCGTTCACCGCTTATCTTGATAAAGTCAACATTTTCTTTAACTGCTGCTTTCATTTTCGCTTCACCATCTCGATCGGATACTTCATAACATAAACAAGTACGAACCCCCAGTTCATTTGCTGCATTAGAAAGCTGGGTCAAACTACCTTCAATCGCACCATAACTAGCGTGATGATCGAAAACTGTCGTCACTCCATTTTTAATACTGTCCAAGTAGGCAATTTTAGCGCTATGATAAGAGTCTTCTAAATTCAATGTTCGATCGATACGCCACCATTGTCCCTCTAAAATATCCATAAAATTTTTAGGATGATAGTTATTGATACTTAATCCTCTCGCGAATGTACTATAGATATGATTGTGCATATTGATAAATCCTGGCATAATCACGCCGCCTTTGGCATCAATAAATTCAGCTTTGGGAAACTCTTTGCGTAAACCCGTTGTTGCTCCTACTGCTTTGATTTTCTGACCCTCAATTGCCACACAACCGTTCTCAAAAAATGTCCCTTCCTTGTCTCTTGTGATCAGTCGTCCATTTCCTATTAATAACATCATTGCCCTCCTATATTTCTTTTATTTTTTTGCCGAAAATAGAAATCGCTTTCATAAAGGATAGTTCAAACATTCACGAATGAATCGTTATCTGAATAACAATTTATATATTCTAATCTTACACTAAAAAAGCGCTTGCAATCATACTCATGATGAACTATTTCCTCTAACTCGATTAAATTATACCACCATACCTAAAAAAAAACAATGCTGCCTAAAAAATATTTTTTAGTGCAAAACGCCCATTGTCTTGTATTATGATTTACTGCATGATATTATTACACACGAAGCGAATTATAGATAACCATTTTCTCTAAAAATGTCTTTATATATATCTATTATTTTCTTAAAATTGTAAAAACAAGCGAAATCAAACCTAAAGTATCATTTAATTTACTTAAAAATAAACTCTGTAAGATAGAAAGGAGTGAAATTATGCTTTCCGATGAAAAATTAAATTTTCTGACTCAAGTTGCTAAAGCTTTGGCTGGTCAGTTTGGTGAAAATTGTGAAATCGTTATTCATAAAATCAATGAAAACAATGTTAACAATACCATCGTTTCTATTGAAAATGGCCATGTTTCTTCACGTCAGCTTGGGGATGGACCTTCTCAAGTTGTTTTAGAGGCATTAAAAAAAGATCCAGCTGATTTGATCGATCACGTCAATTATTTGACGCGAACACATGATGGTCGTATTTTAAAATCAAGCACCGTTTATTTCAAAGATAAATCTGGTAGCTTAGATGGAATTTTTGCCATCAATTATGACATCACCGCTTTGATTGCGGCCGAATCAACGTTAAAATCACTTGTTTCCATCGATGAACAAGAGGATGAGAAAGAACCTGATTATATTCCTCAAGATATCAACGAACTTTTAGATGATTTGATTGATGAATCAGTGAAATTAGTTGGCAAACCTGTTCCATTGATGACAAAAGATGATAAAATCAAATGCATCCAGTTTTTAAATAGCAAAGGAGCCTTTTTGGTAACAAAATCAGGCGACAAAGTAGCTGGATTTTTCAATATTTCAAAATATACATTATATAGCTATATCGATGCTAAGTAACTATTCGGGATTTATTATTAGGCAGTTGTGTTCTTTTTGAACCTAACTGCCTAATTTTTATTTTCCCTAATATAGTAAGAAAGAGTAAAAGCAATTAATTTTTTTTTTTAATTGTGGTATTATAGATTGAGTTTATTATTGAATTTAATTTTTGATTGTTGATATAAATTGGAGGGCACTACTTTATGGGAATTAGAAGTCATGTAGCGATAGCCGCTGGAAAAACTTCTCAATGGGTTTTACAAACTTTTTTCAAAGGCGGCAGCAGCTATCCTGGAAAACTAGCACTAAAAATCGATCCAAAAATTTTGGATACCTTGGCAAAAGATTATGAAATCGTCGTTGTTACTGGTACGAATGGAAAAACATTGACTACTGCTTTAACGGTAAATATTTTAAGACAAGAATTTGATCACGTACTGACGAATCCAACAGGTGCGAATATGGAACAAGGAATCGTTTCAACGTTCTTATCTGCCAAAAATAAAAAAGCAAAAAAGAAATTTGCCATTTTAGAAATCGACGAGGCTAGTTTAAGTCGTGTTACAAAATATATCGAACCAAAACTATTCTTATTTACAAATATTTTTCGAGATCAAATGGACCGCTACGGTGAAATTTACACTACTTACAAATTGATTGTAGATGGTGCAGCGGCTGCTCCTAATGCTCCAATCCTATGTAACGGTGATTCACCGATCTTCAACTCAGTTGAAACGATCAATCCGAGAAAATACTATGGGTTCAATCATGAGCCAGATAAAGAGCAAATGGCTCATTACAATACAGATGGACTACTTTGCCCAAAATGTCACCATATTTTACATTATAAAATGATCACTTATGCTAATCTTGGAAAATATTATTGTCCAAACTGTGGTTTTCATCGTCCTGAACTAGATGTTCAACTTACCGAGATGGTTGCAATGGATAATACTTCTGCTGATTTTGTCATTGATGGTTCTGAATATAGCATTGCTGTTGGGGGAATGTACAATGTCTACAATGCCTTGGCTGCTACGGCTGTTGCAGAGCATTACGGTGTTGCGCCGGAAAAAATCAAAGCAGGACTAAGCTATGATGAAAAAGTATTTGGTCGTCAAGAAACCATCAATATTGATGGTAAATTATGCACGTTGATTTTAGTTAAAAACCCAGTTGGTTTAAATCAAGTGATCGACATGATGGGCCTTGCTCCTTATTCTTTCTCACTTGTCTCATTATTAAATGCGAATTATGCAGACGGTATCGATGTTAGCTGGATCTGGGACGGTGACCATGAGGCGTTTGCCCAAATGGACATTTCCGAAGTGATTGCTGGTGGTGACCGCCATACAGATATGGCTTTACGACTAAAAGTTGCTGGAATTCCTGAAGATAATTTAAAAGAAATCCCTAATCTTGAGGATGTAATCACGGCAATCAAAAAATTGCCGACAGAACGTGTTTATATTTTAGCTACGTACACGGCAGTTTTACAGTTACGAAAACAACTAACTGCTCAAGGTTATATTAAATAGTTGTGTATCGGTGTGAAACACTTTTGTCTTATGATCTTCTGAAAAAATAAAATACGAATGAGGTAAAAACAATGACTAAAGAATTAGTTGTATGCCATTTATATGGAAATCTACTAAATACTTATGGTGACAATGGTAATTTACTAATGTTAAAATACCTTGCTGAAAAAATGAATGTCACCTTTCGTTCTGAGATCATCAGTATTTATGAACCTTTTGACCCGAATAAATATGATTTAGTTTTCGTTGGTGGTGGTCAAGATTTTGAGCAACTGATCATTTCTGAAGATATCCAAACTAAAAAAGAAGAACTGACCGAATATATTGAAAATGATGGCGTAATGTTGGCAATTTGTGGTGGATTTCAATTGTTAGGTCACTATTACATGGGGGCTAAAGGTGAAAAAATCCATGGAATCGGTGCTTTGGATCACTATACGTTAAGCCAAGATAATAACCGCTACATTGGCGATATTGTCATTCATAATGAAGAATTCAATGAAACGTATTACGGTTTTGAAAATCATAATGGCCGAACTTTTCTCGGAAAAGGTGAGCGTCCTTTAGGGAATGTAATCAAGGGAAAAGGCAATAATAGTGAAGACGGTTCTGAAGGTGTAATCTACAAGAATGTTTTTGGTTCTTATTTCCACGGACCGATTCTTGCTCGTAATGAGAACCTAGGCGTTCGCTTGATCAAAACTGCCTTAGAAAAAAAATACAGTGAACCCTTTGAGGTCCCACAAGAGGTATTGACTGTTAAATAAACAAGAAAAGTGTTAGGAAAAAAATCCTAACACTTTTCTTGTTTATTTTTAGGCATCTACACCAGGCTCTGAAGCAATAATCGTCAAGTCTCCTTCGACACGCCATTTTGCGATATCATTCGGTAAAATAAAGCTTGTTCCTTTACTCAATTCATAGCTTTCAGTTTTAACCGTCTCAACCTCTTCAATGATCAACTGACCGACACCATCAATGACTGTTGCTAATGTATACGGCGCATTTTTTTTAAGATTCAATACACCTTTGACTTGCCATTCATATACATTGAAAAAAGGTGTTTTCAAGTAGGTAATAATACTTGATTGCCCTTGGTTTTGTTGCTGGATCGATAATTGTGCCTCTTTAGCTGGAACTGTCGTAACATCCACAGATTGTTGAATGTGCAGTTCTCTCGTTTGGCCTTGATCATCTTTTCTATCGTAGTCATATACACGATACGTTGTATCACTACTTTGTTGTGTTTCTAAAATCATGATCCCTTTACCGATTGCATGGATCGTTCCACTTGGCACATAGAAAAAGTCACCTTTTTTAACTGGAACTTTTTTCAGTAAATCATCCCAACGTGCTTCTTTGATCATTGCTTCTAGTTCTTCACGGCTCTTGGCATTATGTCCATAAATAATCGTAGATCCTGGTTCAGCATCAATAATATACCAACACTCGGTTTTTCCAAGTTCGCCTTCATGAGCCAATCCATAAGTATCATCTGGATGCACTTGCACAGATAAATCATCTTCCGCGTCCAAAATTTTTGTTAATAAAGGAAAAACATCGCCCTTGGCATGACCAAACAGTTCACGGTGATTTGCCCAAAGTTCGTCGAGCTTTTGCCCAGCAAATTCACCATTCTCCACAGTGCTAACACCATGAGGATGCGCACTGATCGCCCAGTCTTCTCCGATTTTATTACTTGGTAAGTCAAAACCGAATACAGTGTGTAAACGATCGCCACCCCAAATTTTTTCTTGGAATACTGGCTTTAGAAATAAAGGTTGCTGCATAGTTTAGAGACTCCCTTCCATTTATACTCGTCAATTATACCACTAAAAAGAAAGCGATTCATCTTTGTTTGCTATTTTTTCTTTCAAATAAATGTCAATCAATTCATCTCTTTTTTCAATGTACGTTGCTCTCTCATCTACGGGATGAACTCGATTAGATAGAAAAATAAACGCTTCTTTTTCTTTTAGATCAATTAGCAAAAAAGTTCCTGTATACCCAGTATGAAATAAACACGGCCTTCCTGTTAAATCAGCTTTCAAATCCCATCCTAAAGAACGATGTCCGCACTTATCTGGTGTTTGATCCGCCAACAACAAACAAACTGTCTGCTTTCTTAATACTCTCGTTTTCTGATACAGGCCTTCATTCAAATACATTGAGGTGAATTTTTTAAGATCAGCTAAGTTAGTGAATAAACCAGCATTGCCAGCATGTTCAGCTAAAACAAACGCTTTTGGATCATGAGTTTGTCCGCGAATCACACCTCTTACGGGATGGTTTTCTGTTGGTACGGTTTTAGATGGATCTGATGGTAAAAAGCAACTATCTGTCATATCCAAGGGGGCTAAAACACGTTCCTTAAAAATTTCAATGACGTCTTTCTCTAGCAATTCTTCTAACATAAAGCCCAACAAAATCGTCCCAGTATCTGTATATGCTACTTTTTTTCCTAAAGATTCCCCTGAGCGAACCAGATTATATGCCTGCTGCAATTCACTTTTCGATAAAGCATCTCGATTTTCAATATAACTTTGAATATCAGATGTATGAGTCAATAGATGTCGAATCGTTATTTTTTCATCTTCAAATACTGGATAATAATTTTTGAAAGGTGCATCAATTTCGATAATTTTCTCTTCCATCAATTGTAAGACCACTGTTGTTGTACAAATAACTTTTGTCAAAGAAGCAACATCAAAAAGCAGCGAAGGCTTTAGCTCTTCGACTGTAGGTATAAGTTGAGCATTTCCCCAGGTATGATCTTCGGATGCTGTGTCAGTCATAAATGAAAAACTAACACCAGGAAAAACCCCCTCATTCATCAAAGTCTTGATTTTTTTGCTTGTTTCTTTATACATCATTCATTTTCCTCATTGCTTTTATTCTTATTTCTCAACTAGTTTCGTACAAACCACCATTCAATGTCACTTGGATCATAAATGGTTAAAATGGTTAATTTTTTATCAACAAAAAATTTTTGCTGCTTATTTTCTAAATGCTGCTTAAGTAATTTCATTTCAGTTTCAGTTTCTAATCCTAAAACGAAAAAATCTACTCCCAAACATTCTTCACTCTCTAGTTTGTTCTCATTTTGTGTGACAGAATCTGCCAAGTAAATCTCAAAATTACCATTTTTCATCGACAGCTTCCCCATTGAAACATCTTCAGAAAGCATTCCTAAAACATCTTGATAAAAAGCTAAATGCTCTGACTTGTTTTCTACATGCAGTTTGATCCGATCAAATACCACGTCTGCTGAAAGGCTTGAATATAATACATTGCTTTCTTGTATTAATGTTTGAATATCTAGTGATTCAGCTGTCTCTACAGCTTGGTTAACTGATTTTTGATAATTAATTTCCAGCTCATTCCCCTCGGGATCTTCTAAGAAGACACTTTTTCGATTTCCTTGCTGTACTAATTTACCGATAGGATAATTATGTGCTGTAATTCTCCTCAAAAGACTACCAAATTCTTCCTTAGTCGGAATTCGTAATGATAAACAAACAGCTTTGTTCAAAGAGATTAACTGCTCTTCAGCTAGATCTGCTTCCTCTAATATCAGCAATCTGCTATCCTTTTCTTGTGAACCAAAGATAGACAAATTATTTTCTTCCAATTTCAAAATAAACCCCAACACATTTTTGTAGAAACGAACCATTTTTTCTACATCTTTCACACGCAACGCAACCGTTCTTACATATACATCTTCCGATAATTGAAACTTTTCCATTCGTCTTCCCCCTCCGAATGTCTCCCTATATTTATTCTAAACATCTCGACTGATTTCAGCAAGCAAATGTACTTTTTTCGTTCATCACTCTTATAGATGAAACTGAATAGAAGTAAATTCTATTTACCTAGACCAATTGAGAAGTAAAATACAATAACTTGATTACCACTTATTCTATACCAATTATCGGATAAAATGAATATAATATTCACATTATTGTTTAAATAATATTTGTAAATAAAAAAAGATGCTGAATCTGCTATTCAAACATCTTTCTTTTTAGCTATTAACTAAGTTACTTAATTATAAATGGCCTTGATTGGATCCATTCTCGACGCACTAATCGCAGGGATAATCCCAAAAATAACGCCTGTAAAAATCGAAACTACTGTGGAAATCGCAAATATTGCTGGGGTCATGACAGGTATGATATCTACAAATCCACCGACGAGCGTAGAAAGCAGGTAACCTATTCCCACACCGATCAATCCACCTAACAACGTAATAAATGCCGCTTCCAATAAAAATTGCATTAAAATCATTCGCGGTTTTGCTCCGATTGCTCTACGAATCCCGATTTCTCGTTTCCTTTCCGTTACAGAGACATACATGATATTCATTACACCAATTCCTCCAACTAATAGAGAAATTGCTGTCACAGCCATCAGAAACATCGTCATTCCTCCGATAGCGTCTTCCATTTGTTTTTGATTCTTTTGTTCTAGATCATTTTCTTTGAACACACCTTTAACATCTGGATGATTTTCACTTAAAATCGTAACCGCTTGAGCAATCACAGTTTGTTTATCAGTACCTTCTTTTAATTTAAAATTAATTCCACTAATTGACTTTGAGCTAGCCAATTTATTATAAGAACTTCTTGAAACAAAACTGCTTGAAACAGTATTCCAATCCAAAGACATTGCCTCAGTATTATCTAATGAATCATAATCAAATGGTTCCAAAATACCGATTACTTTGTACATATAACCATTGATTGCAACTGCTTTACCAATCAATTCACTTGGATCATCCATTTTTAAACTCAGATCAAACGTATCATGATTTAAGATGATCACATCTTTATTGATATCTCGATCATCGAAATCACGACCATATTTTAGTTTGTTGTTACCCCTGTTTGAAGTGACCATCAAATTTGCCTTGGCACCAAAATAATCCAACTGAGTCGTTAAATTATCCCCCATCACACCATCGCCATATTGAGGATAAATCGTTTCGATACCATCGATATCTCTGACTTTTTTCATATCAACTCTTGAAAAACTATAATCAGGTTCTTCAAAGCTCATCATTCCCGAAGCACTTTCATCTTGCATGGTATAATGGAGCTTAACGACATCCGTGTTCATTGCACTCGTTGCCGACATTACTTGTTTTTTCATCCCTTCACCAAGAGTAGAAATGGTCACAACGGAAGCAATTCCAATGATAATACCGATCATCGTTAGAAACACTCGTAATTTATGCGCACGTAAACTTAAAAGTGTACTAATCAATAAGTTTGAAATCATCGAATCACCTCTTCTTTAAGAAAGCGGCCATCTTTCATATGAATCACTCGAGTGGCATATTTCTTCATATCTGAATCATGAGTAACCATTACAATCGTCTTTCCTTGACGATTCAGCTCAGTCAACAACTCCATGATTTCTGTTCCCGTCTCACTATCTAATGCTCCTGTAGGTTCATCAGCCATGATCAAAAGTGGATCATTGACTAAAGAACGCGCAATCGCTACACGTTGTTGTTGTCCACCAGATAATTCATTCACTTTAGCTTTTGTTTTTGCTCCTAAACCAACCAACTCTAGATATTTTTCAGCAATCTTGCGCTTTTCATCATTGCTTTTTTTACCTTCATAAACACAAGGTAACTGCACATTCTGACTAACATTCAGTGAATTGATCAAAAAGAACTGTTGGAAAATAAAACCCAAATATTCATTACGGAATTCTGATTTCTTGTTTTCTGAAAGAGTTGAAACATCTTCTCCTTTGAAAAGATAATTTCCATCAGACACTCGATCTAAAAATCCAATGATATTCATCAAGGTGGTTTTCCCACTTCCAGATTTTCCCATGATCATAATAAATTCACCTTCATTGATCGTCAAATCCAATGATTTTAAAACCTGCAATTTTTCTTTCCCAACAGGAAAATACTTATTGATTGCTTGCATCTGAATAAGAGGTCGCGGGCTTTGCTCTTGTTGTATCATGTCTGCTCCTCCTATTCTTTTGCTGCTGGCGCTGCTTCTCCCGATTCATCCGTGCCTTCTCCAATTAAATCGCCTTCTTTGACTTCTTTCTTAGAAGAAACAATGATTCGATCTGCAGATTCTAATCCTGAATTTATAACAGTATTATCTCCTTTTTCTTCACCAATTTGTACATCACGGCGAATTACAGAACCAAAGTCATTGACCAATACATATTTTTTACCATCTTGATCATGAACTGCCTTTTTAGGGACCTCGATTGGTTTACTATCTCCTAAATTGATCGTCGCTTGCATATGATAGCCATTTTTTATTCCTTCTAAACTATCAAGCGATAATTTTACATTATAATTGGACATCGATCCTTCAGCATTACTGCTTTCACCTTGAGTTGCTTTGACTTCTGGCGGATTGTCATCAATATACGAAATTTTTCCAGTCACGGTAGTACCACTTGAAACAACAGAAAGATTTGCTTTTTGATCAACAGCAATCTTCATTAAATCTTTTTCATTTACTTTTCCAGCAACGTATAGACCATCTGATGTTAAACGAAGAACAGGAGCATTTTCATCCTTAACTTCTGGGATAGAAACGCGTCCTTTAAATTTTGCTTTGGTTGAGATAAATTGCTTGGTAGACAGGTCAGCTACCGTTTCATTTGAAAACAAAATTTCTTCATCAACACCATCGACCTCAGCTTGATGTTGTTCATCAATCGCGGCTCCGTTTGTTGTTCGCTCTTCTTCTTTTGTTTTATTATAAGTATCGATTGCTCGATTCCATTTCTTATAAATATTCTGTTTTTTTGTCGCTAGTTTACTTAGGGTATTATTTTGCGCTTCGATTTCTTTTGTGATTTCCTTGTCTTCATAGGTAAATAATATTGTCTCAGGTTCGACAACGTCCCCATTATTTACTTTGATTTCTGGTGTACTTGTCATTTTTGCATCTTTTGAAAAAGCTTCTGCCTGTTCCGGTTGTACTACACCATTGATGTAGACTTGTTCAATATCTGGAACTTCAAAGTATTCGATGCCTAAATCCTCCGTAACCGCTTTCTGATCTGAACTAGCAGATGGTTTGCCACCGAATAAATTAGGAAGTATAAATAGACCGATAAGTACCACAGCAACTATTCCAACAATAATCATTATTTTTTTCTTTTTCATAACCCTTCTCCTCATCTCCTTTTAATCAAGTTATCTTATTCGACAACTTTAGTTATCCTACTCTTTCATTTAACCATTATTGGCTCTATCATACAAGTTACATTTTTGTAATTTTGTGAATATTGAAACTTGTTAAGGTTCTCTATTTTCATTTTTACTTTTCTTGCTGAGACTAAATAAGACTAGAATATAAATGGATTCTTCATCCTATTCTAATCTTTTTATTTAGATGCTACACAACTTATTTAGAGAGTCCGTTTTTCACCCAATTTAGTTTGATTTTAAAATCGTTTATAATCCCGGTTAAATCCTTTTCAAGAGGATTATCTCCTTTTTGATACCCCTCTACGATCGAAGTAAAAACAATATTCATCAGTATTTGCATCACCATTTTAAATTCTTTTTCATCCGCAATCTTTAGTTTAGATCGATCAATCAAGGTATAGAGTTGATGCCCGTGACGCATTTTTTGTGATTTTTCTCCCTTCTTTTTAATCGTTTGCAATTCAGGCAAAATTCGCACCATTGAGCGATAATCACTATCCATATAAAAATGTTTATAAAAGCCCGCATGTGGCCCACTTAATGCTTCTAAAACTATTTTTGAGAAATATTTTCTCATTCCGTCAAATAAATCTCCGTCTGATTCTTGCACACATTTTGTGATTTCACTTTTTCTATCCTGACTTAATAAATCAAAATAATAATAGTAGAGATCTTCTTTATCTTCGAAATATTGATAAAAACTGCCTCTGGGTATCTCAGCTAGCTTTATAATATTAGCAATCGATGCTTCTTTCAGTGCAACTCTAGAAAATTCGATCGAAGCCGCCTCCAACAATCTACGTTGTTTTTCTTCTGATAAATGGAAAAAAGTACTTTTTGGCATTTTGTTCCTCCCTCTCCACAACATGACACGATGTCACATAACGCAACGTTATCATAGCACCTTAAAATGAAAAAACAATAGAAAAGGTGTGAGTTTTTCATGGGAACATTCTTTATATAAATAATTAAGCACAAAAAAGCTAGATGAATAGCACATTTCATCCTAGCTCAAGTTGCATTACTTCAGTTACTGCCTGCTTTACAGCCTTAACAACTTCTTCGAATGGCTGGTTTGCATCGATAATATAGTGATGCGGATAGTTCATCACTGTATTTTTATTTGTAGATTCCTGATCATAAAGTGCCCCACGTGCATTTACGACTTCTTCGTTTACTTCTCTAATTTTTAACCTTGATAAAACATTTTTTTTGGATACTTCTAAAAAAATCGGAATAACCATACTTCCAAATTGATTTTGAATTTCCTGAAAACCATTGATTGTTAATACATCATAAGCAGAATGATTCTTTGTTTTGTTCATTAACTCCGCAATTCCTACCCCATAATGATAGCCATGATAAGTATCATACTCAGCTAATGACTTAGTATTCACCAAATAGTCAAATCGCTCTTTTGTTTCAAAATAATAATCCGTACCATCTTGCTCTCCAGTTCTAATTGGACGTGTTGTATGAGAAACCACCTTGTACTCTTTAGGAAAAACTGCTTCTGCTATTCTTGTTTTACCCGAACCACTTGGACCAATAATAACAAAAAAAGGATGTTTTAATTTTGCTTCTCCCATAGTCACTCCTCCTTGTAAATTTACTATACAACAATTCGAAAACTGCTTCAAAGAAAAAGACAAACATGAACATAATTCTTAGTCATGATTGTCTATCTCTATTTTGTAAATTAATCTTCCATAATAGTAAAAAATAACTACCAATTTATTTGTATCAATGTTATAATTACATAAATAGTATTTTATTAAAAATACTGTCGATGCATCTTCTAACAGCACTAAACTTCCCCAAGCTTTGAAATGTTAGAAGATGCTTATAGATTTAAGTTCCTACAGTGAAAGCAAATAAACTAAACAATACAACAGCAACACCTAAAGTCATTTTTTCTCCCTCCAATCTATGATTATTTATAAAAGCTATTCTATATAAAAATATCTTTCATAAGATTATTTTAACAAACAACAAGACTTAAATAAACAACAATTAGATAAAATTGCATAAAACACTAAAATAAATGCTTTTTTTTTATAATATATGTTTTTTACACAAAAACACTTGTTTTCTTATCAGTCTGTCTCTTATACACATCTAGATGTGTATAAGAGACAGCAACAAGACTTAAATAAACAACAATTAGATAAAATTGCATAAAACACTAAAATAAATGCTTTTTTTTTATAATATATGTTTTTTACACAAAAACACTTGTTTTCTTATCATACGTGCAATTTTTAGGAGTGAATCATATGAACATAGGCGAAACTTTAAGATTTTTCAGAAAGAAATTACATCTAACACAAAAAGAAATGTTGGATAATCATTTAGATCCTTCCTCTTATTCCCGTATCGAGCACGGGAAACAAATTATCAGAATTGATACTTTAGCTGAAGTTTTAAAAAAATTATCCCTCTCACCTGAAGAATTTTTTGCACGAATCTCTTTGGATGAAGACCAAAAAAAATTTAAGGCACTATTTTACTATTGTGCTGAACATTTAGATAATCAATCTATGAAACAAAAATTAGTTGATTACTATCTTAAACTAGCAAAGTTTCAACACAATTTAAAAGAACTTTCAAATTATATTGTTATCAAAGTTTACTTTTCTCAATTTTGGAGTGAGATTGATCCTATTACTGATAAAGAGATTCAAGAGATAGTCAAATACTTATTAAAAAAAGATTATTATCAACAATTCGATTATCTAATTATATCAAATACTATTAGATTTTTTAGTACCAAACAACAAGACCTAGTTCTTTCAAGAGCAATTCCAATTTCTGATGAAGATTTAAGAGATTCTACAACTTTGAATTTTGCTTATAATATGCTTACAAATGTTATTTCCTCTAGAATTCATGAAAGAGATTATGAAGGTGCAGCGAAGTATCTATCAATTGCAAAAAAACAAGATAAAAAAGGTAAAAATTATAATTTTCGTATGAATCTCCAATATTTAAATAACTTGCTAGAGTATTTAGTAACGGGAGAGCACCATTACATGGAGTATCTATATGACTTTATCAAATTAATTGAAAATATTGGTGACCTTCAGCAAGCGGAAACTTTGAAAAAAGAGGTTACCTATTTGACTCACAGTAATTTCACCGTAACGGATAAAACAAGCTTTCCAAATGGCTTATTCAGATATTAACAATTGTTTAACAAAAGAGCCCTAACTCAGAGTTTATCACTGAGTTAGGGCTCTTTTTCATGCTAGTTTAAATCCGATCCATTTGTTTCAATCACTTGTTTATACCAATTAAATGATTTTTTCTCATAGCGATTCATTGTACCTTCACCATTATCATCTAAATCAACATAGATAAAGCCATAACGTTTACTCATTTCACCTGTTGAAGCACTAACTAAATCAATACAACCCCATGGTGTATAGCCCATTAAATCAACGCCGTCATTGATCGCGTCAGACATCGCTTCAATGTGACGACGTAAATAATCAATGCGATAGTCGTCTTCTACATAAAAGTTTTCATCTACTTTATCAATCGCACCTAAACCATTTTCGACGATAAACAAAGGTTTTTGATACCGATCGTATAATTCGTTTAGAGCAATTCTTAATCCCTCTGGATCGATCTGCCAGCCCCATTCACTTGCTTCCAAAAATGGATTACGCACACCGCCTAATAAATTGCCGATCACCGTATCTTCTTCTTCCGCTGTTTCATTAACTGCTGAAGACATGTAGTAACTAAAACCAATATAATCAACAGAATATTGTTTCATTAATTCTAAATCATCCGCACCAATTTCCAAGTCAGATACACCATATTTATCAAACATCCGTTGTTGGTAAGCTGGATACTCACCACGAACTTGAGCATCTGTACAATAAAAATTGAATTCTTGATTTTGAGCTAGTGTAGCCATTTGGTTGATTGGATTTGCATCAATACTATAGGTTGTCGCGTAGATGATCATACAACCGATTTGCATATCTGGATTGATCTCATGACCGATTTTAACTGCTTTAGCACTTGCCACAAATTGGTTATGCCATGCTTGGAAAATATTTTGATAATCACCAGCACCAGTTGCTTTGACCATTCCTTGGCTTAATGCTGGGAAATGGAATGCTGAGTTGATTTCGTTAAACGTCATCCAATAGTTTACTTTTTTACCGTAGCGTGTTAAAACGATCGTTGCATACTTTTCAAAAAAATCGATCATTTTACGATTTTTCCAGCCACCATATTCTTTTGCAAGTTGTAAAGGCATTTCATAGTGTGAAATTGTAATAACAGGTTCAATTCCATGTTTCAAACATTCATCGATCACTTGATCATAAAATTTCAATCCTGCTTCATTTGGTGTTGCTTCGTCCCCTTTAGGGAAAATTCTTGCCCAAGCAATTGAGAAACGATAACATTTGAAGCCCATTTTTGCAAACAGTGCAATATCTTCTTTAAAACGATGATAGTGATCAATTCCACGATGGTTAGGGTAAATAAATTTATCTTCATCAATTTCCCAATTAAATGTATCACTTCCTAAAATTTGAAAGCGTTGTTTACCACCAGGCATTGCATCTGCTACTGATAAGCCTTTACCGTCTGAACGATAAGCGCCTTCTAATTGATTCGCTGCAGTTGCACCACCCCATAAAAATCCCTCTGGAAATGCTGTTGTTTTGTTTGACATTATTATTCCTCCTTATTCTAAAACCATAGAGGGCTAACTTTTTCAGCCCCCTTAGCTAAGTAAATTTAAAGCGGTAAACCTTAACTATAAATTAACGTACAATCGCTAAGAAATCTTCACCATGTAAAACATCTGTTTGATCCATATCTAATACATCTAGATAGTCACCACTATTTGTAACTACAACAGGTGTTACAACGGGATGACCTGCTGCTTTGATTTTTTCAATGTCAAATTTAACTAGGAGCTCCCCTTGTTTGACTTTATCACCTTGTTTCACTAGAATCTCGAATCCGTCACCATCCATCTCAACGGTATCCATTCCGATGTGCATCAACACTTCCGCACCATCTTCAGTTGTGATTCCAACTGCATGGCCTGTTGGAAATAGTGTTGTGATTTCTCCATTTGCAGGAGCATAAAGTTCACCCAAAGCTGGTTCAACTGCAATTCCTTTACCTAATGCACCAGATGAAAATACTTGATCTTCTACTTTGTCTAAAGGAACGATTGTTCCAGTAATTGGACTTTTTAAGACGATTTTATCATTTTTATTGCCATGTTGCGTTTCTGAATTAGAACTGTTGCCTTTTGTAGCTGTTTCACTGCCTGCTTCCGGTTTATCTTCAAATTTTAAAATAAACGTTAAGACAAATGCAATCACAAATGCAATTACTGTTCCAATAACTGCTGCGATCAAACCAGATGTATCTTTTGTATCTTGTGGAATAAAGCCTGGCAAGCTCAGTAAACTAATCAAACCAAATACATAGTTTTGAACATGACTGAACCCGATAAATGCTCCACCAACAGCCCCACCGATACAAGCCGCAATAAATGGTCTTTTAAGTGGTAATGTGACACCATAAACAGTCGGCTCAGTAATCCCAAATACTGAAGTCATTGTAGAAGAAAGAGCTAACCCTTTTAATTTTACATTTTTTGTCATAAAGAAGACTGCTAGCGCTGCTCCACCTTGTGCTAAAACAGCTGGTAATAACATTGGTGCCATTGTATCAACGCCACCACCCGCTTGAGAAAGATTCAGCATCATGATTGGTACAAAGCCCCAATGCATACCAAACATAACAAATACTTGCCATAAACCACCCATCACAGCTCCTGCAATAATTGGACTAAGCCCATAGATTCCATTGTAGCCTTTACCTAATAAATCTCCCAAAATCGTGCCGATTGGACCAATTGCAATAAATGTTACTGGCGCCATTACTAAGAATACTGCCAAGGGAACACAGATAATTTGTAAGAACGAAGGAATGATTTTTTTAAAGAAACGTTCTACATAACTTTGAACATAGACTGCTAAAATAATTGGAATAACAGAAGACGTATATGCACTAGCACCAATAATAACTGGAATACCCGCAAAGCTTAATGTTTGACCTGCTAAAGCACTAATACTTGGATGAACCAATGCCATCGCTAAACAGACTGCTAAAAACTGATTTGTTTTGAATTTTTTCGCAGCTGTAAATGCTAAAAGAATTGGTAAGAATGTGAAGATTCCATCTGCTATTGCAAAGAGAACTACGTAAACACCTGATTCAACAGTCAACCAATTTAGCGTCAAGGCTAGTGTTAAAAACCCTTTTAAAACCCCAGCTCCAGCCATAGCTCCTAAGAATGGTGTAAAGATAGATGAAATAATATCAATTAATTGATTAAATATATTCCCTTTAGGACCTTCATCTTTCTCTGAATCATCATCGCCTAAATTACTATGAGCCATCAACTCTTTATAAACATCACTAACATGACTACCAATCACGACTTGATACTGACCGCCGCTTTGAACGACTTGAATCACATCTGAATCTTGATTTAATTTTTCGGTATCTGCTTTACCTTCGTCTTTCAATTTAAAACGTAGACGTGTTGCGCAATGAACTACGCTGTTCACATTTTCTTCTCCGCCAACTAACGTTAGGACGCGTTCAGCGATTTCTTGATTTTTACTCATTTTATATGCCCCTTTTCCTTAATTTTTTATATAAAAAAACCTAAACTGAAAAAACAATACTCTACTATACCTAAAAAAACTAAATATAGATGAATCACTTGTTTTTTCAATCTAGGTTTTGCCTGCTAAACAGTAACAATCCGCTTCGATTGAATGCTAAATTTTTAATAACAATAGATAAACATTACGCTTTTTTCTCACCAACAACTCGCTGGATGTGAATGGTCAAATAAATCTGTTCCGCTTTATCAATTGGTTTCTGATACTTCTTAACCAGATAATCATTGATTCTGTGGACTGATTGAAATGCCTTTGGATATTTACTTTGAATCAATTCGTACAGAAAATCATCCTCTTCATCGTGGGCTTCATTTTGCAAATAACGTTGTGCAAAATATTGTAAATGCGTCACGATTCTTTGGTAATTCAGTGAATCTTCATCAAATGGTTTACCGAAATAACGACTGATGATCGTTAAGATATCTCGAACCATTTCAGTTGCCGACATAGTTACTTCCATGTTGCCATTGGCTTGTTCACTGTTTACAATGTGAAAGGCAATAAAACCAGCTTCGCTTTCTGAGAAATCTATGTCCAGTCTTTCCTTAATCAACGCTACGCCTTTTCTAGCAATAGCAAACTCTTTCGGATAAAACTTTTTTGTTTCAAACATTAGTGGATTTGGCATTTCGAGACCTTCTTTAGCTCTCATAATGGCATAATGCACATGATCCGTTAACGTTAAGTATATATTAGATGAAAGCTCGATGCCTAAATCTTCTTCTGCTATATCGACAATTTTTTTGACGATCTCTACTTCTTCTACTGGAATGTCTGCAAATAATTGCTGAAACTGTCCTGAAGTGATGGAATCTTTAAGAACAAATTCTTTTTCAATAAAAGCTGGATCAATTACATCCCCAATCTTCTTCTGAAATGCAAGACCGCGGCCCATACAGACAATTTCTTCACCTGATTCATTTTTTGTCATGACGACATTGTTGTTTAAAATTTTTTCAATATTCATGATGAACCTCACCTTTTACAAATACAAATGAAAAAAACCTAGAATCCACCCAAATAAACAATTATGGAAGATTCAGGTTTTGCCTGCCAAACAGTAACAATCCTTATTACATGCATAGCATAACATGATTTCAGTTTATTTGCAACCCTTTTCAAAAAACAACTGGTAAATAGTTTTTAGACATCTCTTAAGAAGTGTCAGAGTTTTAAAAAAAATATTCGTAAGGATGAGTTGTATGTTTGAATCGATTTCTATTCCAGATTTTGAAACACTTTATACTGAAACTGAACTTAACGTTATCGACATCCGTGAAACCAGTAATTATCTAAAAGGACACTTAGCCTACTCAATATCACTACCTGCCACTCTTTTGCCAAATATGTTAAAAAAACTGAATAAAGAGAAAACCTATCATATCATTAGTTATAGTGGGCGGCGTTCTGAAATCATTGCCTCATTTATGGCTTCTAAAGGTTTCCATGCTGTCCATGTAATTGGTGGAATACAGCACCTTTCACAAGCATTTTAACATTAAAAACGAGACTGGTCTATAACTCTGTGAGTTACAGACCAGTCTCATAGAATCCGAATAAATGGAGGGATTAGACGCTTCTGTCCCAACCTTTTTTTATATAATTTATGCAAATATATTGATTTTCTTACTTTTTATTAGTAAAATAGTTTCTGTCTATAAAAAATGATACTGAGGTATTCAAAGGAGATTTTACATGTCAAAATTACTTGTTGTTAAAGCACACCCGCTCACTAAAGAAGAATCTCGTTCGGTTCGTGCGTTAGAAACCTTTTTAGAAAGTTATCAAACACAAAATCCTACAGATGAAATCGACATTCTTGATGTCTATGCTGATTTTGTACCAGAGATTGATGAAGAATTACTTTCTGGTTGGGGTGCATTGCGCACTGGTACTGAATTTACAGCTTTAAATGAAAGCCAACAAGCTAAAGTTGCCCGTTTCAACGAGCTGACAGACCAGTTCTTAGGTGCTGATAAAGTAGTCATTGCCAATGCGTTATGGAATTTAAATGTTCCAACTCGTTTAAAAGCTTGGGTTGATACAATCAATGTTGCTGGCAAAACATTTAAATACACTGAAGAAGGACCAAAACCTTTAACTAACGGTAAAAAGGCCCTACACATTCAATCAAATGGTGGCTTCTACGAGGGACAAGATTTTGCTTCCCAATATGTAAAAGGAATTTTAAACTTCATCGGCATTGCTGAAGTCGATCAATTATTTATTGAAGGAATCGACCATCATCCTGAAAAAGCTGAGGAATTATTAGGTGCGGCAATGGATCAAGCAACAACTTTAGGTAAAACATTCTAAAAATAAAAAGACCGAAACAGACATGCTAGTCTATTTCGGTCTTCTTTTATTCTAATTTTTTTAATTCTTCTTCTTCATGATACAAACTGGAAACATCTTTATACCATTCAAAGACATGCGTTATAATGACCTTAGCTGCCGCATAAATAGGTATTCCTAAAATAACGCCAACTACACCGAATAGCTTCCCGGAAGTCAGCAGCACGACTAAAATCGTCACTGGATGGATATCAAGTTGACTCCCCAACACCAATGGTGAAATCACACGACCTTCAATTGTTTGTTCGATAACAAATACAACCAACACTTTTACAAGTAAAATAGGACCGCCTACGATTCCTAAAAACACAGCTGGTACCATTGCTAAAAATGATCCTAGATAAGGAATCAAATTAAGAAAACCTGCCGTAATGCCTAACGTGATTGCATAATCAAGTCCAATAAAAGAAAAGCCTAGAATAAACATTACTGCTACAGCAAATGCTACAGTCAGCTGACCACGAATATAAGAAGAAACTTGAGAATTAACTTCCCCCAGAACCTTCAATGTAGGTTTACGCATTTTATTGGGTAAAAATTTCATCAGATATGGCGCTAATTGTTTACCATCTTTTAAAAGATAAAATAAAATAAATGGCATCGTTATAATTGCAACAACGATCGTTGCAACTGCTCCAAAAAAGCTACCTATACCTTGAACTGTAAACGTAGAAATATTACGAATAATATCTCCCAATGAACTAATCATTTTGTCGCCCATGTCTTCTAACTGACTACGAAATTGAGCAAAAAACGGGTCACTTAAAATTTCTTGCATCTTTTGATCGATCGTATCAATATATTGTGGAAAATGGTTGCCAAAACTTATCGTCTGCTCTTGTATTTTGGGAACAATCACGACCAATCCCCAAATAATCAATGCCACCACTATAATAAATAGCCCAACGATACTCCAAATTCGTGGAACTTGTTTCTTTTCTAGATAATCAACGACTGGATTCATCAAATAATATAAAATACCTGCCATGATCAATGGTAAACCCACGACTCCTACAAATTGCCACACTGGCTTAAATAAATAGGACACCTTTGTAAATACAAGTAAAATTAGTAAAATGAGTAATACGATCAATAGTGAAGTCACTACTTGATTATTTAAAAACCAACGCCAAAACCATGAAAAACGTCTTTCTTTTTCTTTCTCTTGTCCCATTCAATCACACTCCAAGCGATGCATACTCAATGATTGATCCAACTTTGATTGTTGGAAATGCGCTAGGATCAAGGTATAAGCCATTCATAATCGCATCCTCTTCAGGTACATCAGCAAAAACTAGCGTTACATGAGCAATGCTATTCAAGTTATCGTTAGCAAACGGTCCTACATATTGAATTGTATAGTCTTGTTTGTCGATCTTCAATAAATCCCCTTTTTTCATGTTCAATGAGGGTATTTCTTGAAATTGTTGAATTACTGAATATTCTTTTAAGCCTTCTGTAGCACTTTCACCAAAAAGTATAATCATCGGTTCTTTTTCATCTAATGCACTAGCACCGATTTCTGTCACTGTAGCTTTCATCTAATTATCGCTCCTTATCCTATTAATCACTTTCATTATAGCATAGAACCTTTTTTCTTATTTGTTATTTTGGTCTTCATAAATTTATAAAAAAAACAAACAAGATTTCACTCATCCTGTTTGTCTATTTATACACGATACCTATCACGTTCAATTATTACGATAAAATCGTTACTTCTACTTGTCTGCGGCCCCAATTGATACATTGAGCTACATCAGAAAAGTGGAGGTCAATAATATTCCCTTTGATAGCACCACCCGTATCACTAGCAATCGCTTCGCCATAACCTTCAACATGTAGCTTTGTACCTAAAGGGATCACGCTAGGATCTACTGCAATTGCCATTGGGTCTACACGTAGGTCTTGCCCCATTGCGGTTAGATTGCCCCCACCGATAAACCCTTCATTACAAGAATAGGCTGTTGCTTCCATGATCAGCTTTTGACCGCTGGGTTTGCTACTTTCGGCTGTTTGTTTTGCCAATTCGGCTTGTTTTTGTTCAGATTCAGCCTTTTGTTTTGCAAGTTGCTCTTTTTTGTCAGCTTCCGCTTTGGCTTTCTCAGCTTGTTCTTTTGCTATCTTTTCTTTATTTAAAATATCAGACTTTACTAATTGAAATGCTTTTCCATCCGTTATTGAATAAATCATTGAGCTTGATAATTTTTTGGTTTTATATTCTGGTACAATTGTATAATCTGTCAAACTCTTGATGTCACTGCTCTTATTTTCAGCTGCGTATACAGGAATAACTGATCCCGTAATAAAGCAGGTAATGATAAATAAAATCGCTAACCATTTTCGCTTCATTAAATTGTTTCCTCCCTAAATTTCGTACGGGAGCAATCATAACACGCGACAAGCTCTTAATGGTTACCATTTCATTAAAGCTACGTTACAGCATGAAAGAAAACGTTTTATTGCTTGTTACATTGGAAATATTTTCATTTTTTTCAGGATAAATAAGCACGTTCACAGAAGAATAACCTTTTTTAGCAAGCATTGTTTGTTTCTCATTAAAATAGCAAAAAAAAACATCTACCCTAAGCTATTGTTATATTTACAGGGTATTAAGCTAGTAAACAGTTCAAAAACAATAGAAACTCCCTTTATATTACAGTGAAATTACAAGTAATTTCACTTAACTAAAATAAAAAGACAGCCTAAACTGACAAAGCAGTTTGAGCTGTCTCATAAATGATTACCTATTTAAAAAAGTCTAGAATATGAGCCCAAATTTCTTCTTTGAACACATCTTTTGGATTCCCTCCACCGATCACCCCATAGCCGATCATTGTACCAGCCACAAATAAGATGATCACTAAAGAAATCACTACTAAAACTTTCAACAAAGTCACTATAATATAGCGTGTCGAACTCATATCTCTTTCCCCTTTTAATTAACTGTAGACATTTTCTTTTCTACAACTTTTTCGTAGTTAATACGTTCCACTTTTGCTCCTAATTTTTGAAGTTTTTCATGGAATTTATAATAACCACGATCTAAATATTCTAAATGGGATACGCGTGTAATCCCACTAGCTCGTAATCCAACTAAGATCAACGCTGCTGCTGCACGTAAATCAGTTGCTTCTACAGACGCACCTTGTAATGCTTGAGTGCCGTTGATGATAGCAATATTTCCATCTATCTTAACATCGGCATTCATACGTTGCATCTCTTCTAAATGTTGGAAACGATTTTCAAATACAGTTTCAGTTACAACACTTGATCCTTCTGCTACCATTTGCATCGCAGTCATTTGCGCTTGCATATCTGTAGGGAAGCCCGGATGAGGCAATGTTTTAATGTCAGTTGGTTTAATCACTTTAGGTCCAATGACACGTAACCCGCCTCGTTCTTCGCGAATAACAGCACCCATTTCAGTTAATTTTGAAATAAGTGGACGATTATGTTCAGGAATTGCTTCTTCAATCAACACATCGCCTTCAGTCATCGCAGCTGCAACCATGAATGTTCCAGCTTCAATACGATCTTGAACGATGGAATGTTCAACAGCGTGAAGTTTAGTCACACCCTCGATACGCATCGTTTCAGTACCAGCACCGACAATTTTAGCACCCATTTTATTAAGAACATTCGCTAAATCAACGATTTCAGGTTCTCTTGCAACGTTTTCGATGACTGTCATTCCTTTAGCTTTGACAGCTGCCATCATAATATTTTGAGTAGCACCTACACTTGGGAAATCTAAATAAATCGTATTACCGATCAATTCATCCGCAATAGCTTCAATATAGCCATTTTTTTGAATGATTTTTGCACCTAGAGCTTGGAAGCCTTTCAAATGCAAATCAATTGGTCGTTTACCAATGGCACAGCCACCAGGCATTGCAACCTTGGCATGACCATTACGAGCCAATAGAGGCCCCATAACAACGATTGACGCTCTCATTTGACTAACATACTCATAATTTGCTTCGATGCCCAAAGGCTTAGTTGCATCTATTGTGACTTGGTTTTCTTCTTCATTAAAATCAATATCGACATTTAAGTGTTTGATAACTTGGTTCATTGTAAAAACATCAGAAAGAATCGGTACATTATTTAAAGTTGTTGTTCCTTCTTCAGCTAAAAGGGTTGCTGCTAAAATTGGCAATACTGCATTTTTAGCCCCTTCGATTTTCACAGTTCCTTTTAATTGGTTACCACCATGAACAATGATCTGTTCCATTTTGTTCCCCCCAAAAAAGTTAGAATTGGACTCTTCGATCCAAAATCTTTTCTATTATACCACTATTTACCAACAATTAGTATCTTTTCTTTTTATTCATCAACCTTTATGGAAAAAAAACAATAAATAAATTACGGCATAATGCCAGAAACTCTAAGAAAAATGAGCTTACCGTATAGCCAATAACGATTGATAATAGTACGATCAACAACCGCACCTGAGAGGTTTGATGAGCTTTAAAAAACTGCTCTATCCTGATCGATTGCATCGACCAAAAAGTAACATAAATAAACATCATATGACAAATGATCCGAATCACTGCATCAATACCAAAAAATTGCATAGGACTCTCCTTAATTTAAAAGCGTAGTAGGCTCGTTCAGTTTTGACAGGAAAATAGGAAAAATTGAGTGAGACGCTTTTTGTCTCACTCCATTTTTATCTTTTTCCCGAAAGACTAGCCTGCGAAGCTAGATACCATTAAAAGCTGAACGAGGTCGTTCAGTCTCGACTGCAAAATAGGGAAATAGGACTTAGGCGCTTTTTGCCTCAATCATATTTTATCTTTTTCCAAATGTCTAACTTACATAGCTTCACTAAGTAATATAGAAACAGTTTATCACAAATAAGCTGAAACAAAAAATAAAGATTCTTAACTTTTCTAAAAGAATTTATGTATATATCACTTTTTTTTAAAAAGTGAACTGAGATAATTAACTTATCTCAGTCACTTCCTTTTTTTACGTATGTTTTGACACATTGATTCGATTGATTGCGCGATGAAGCGCAACTGTTGCACGGCGTAATTCATCCGTATTTGCATTTTCCTTCGCTTTTTCAATCATACGCTCAGCTCGTTGTTTTGCACGCTCTGCACGGCTTACATCAATATCTCTTTCACGTTCTGCACTATCGGCAATAATTGAAACAACGTTATCACGAACTTCCATGATACCGCCATTAACAGCGATCCAATCCACGTGTGTATCAGAATCTGTTCTTTTTACACGAACTTCATCTATCGCTAAAGGAACAATGATTGGTGCATGTTTAGGTAAGATCCCAATTTCACCATCTGTTGTTTTGGCAACAACAATCGTTGCACGATGATCATAAACCAATCCATCAGGAGTCACCACATTGACAGTTAAACAATCCATATCTGTGTCTCCTCCTTTTAGTAGTTCAACGTCTTCGCTTTTTCTATAACATCTTCGATTCTACCGACACTACGGAAAGCTTCTTCCGGTAAGTCATCGTATTTTCCATCAAGAATCGCTCTAAAGCCACGAACAGTATCAGCAACTGGAACATATGAACCAGGTTGTCCGGTAAATTGTTCTGCTACATTAAAGTTTTGAGATAAGAAAAATTGGATACGGCGAGCGCGGCCAACCAAGATTTTTTCTTGATCTGATAATTCATCCATCCCTAAGATGGCAATGATATCTTGTAACTCACGGTAACGTTGCAATACATGTTGTACTTCTGTTGCTACAGCATAATGCTCGTCACCTACGACTTCTGGTGCTAAAGCACTTGAAGATGAAGCTAACGGATCAACTGCTGGGTAGATACCCATTTCAGTTAAACGACGCTCTAAGTTAGTTGTAGCATCTAAATGGGCAAAGGCTGTTGCCGGTGCCGGATCAGTATAGTCATCAGCTGGTACATAGATTGCTTGAATCGATGTGATAGAGCCTTTTTTGGTAGAAGTAATGCGTTCTTGCAATTGTCCCATTTCAGTCGCAAGTGTTGGTTGGTACCCAACGGCCGACGGCATCCGACCTAAGAGGGCAGACACTTCAGAACCTGCTTGAGTGAAACGGAAAATATTATCGATGAACAAGAGTACATCTTGACCTTCAACATCACGGAAATATTCCGCAATCGTCAAACCCGTTAACGCCACACGCATACGGGCACCAGGAGGCTCATTCATTTGACCGAAAACCATGGCTGTTTTTTCGATAACGCCAGAGTCCTTCATTTCAAAATAAAGGTCATTCCCTTCACGTGTCCGCTCACCAACACCAGTAAATACGGAAATACCGCCATGTTCTTGTGCAATATTATGAATTAGTTCTTGAATCAAAACGGTTTTACCAACACCGGCACCACCAAATAGTCCAACTTTACCACCTTTTAGGTAAGGTGCTAATAAATCGATTACTTTGATCCCAGTTTCTAAAATTTCATTACTTGTGCTTAAATCGGCAAAATCAGGGGCTTTTTTGTGAATGCCACTGCGGATAGCATCTTCTGGAAATGGTTCTTCCAAGTCGATCGTATCGCCTAGAACGTTGAAGACACGACCCAAGGTTTCTTTTCCAACAGGAACAGAAATGGGTTTACCTGTATCGATGACTTCCATGCCACGTTGTAATCCATCTGTGGATTCCATGGCGATCGAACGAATAACACCGTCACCTAGTTCTAAAGCTACTTCTAGCACGACTTTTTGTTTTTCTTCGCCGTTTTTATAAACGACTAATGCATTGTTTATATCTGGTAAGGATTGATCTAGTGAAAACTCCACGTCAACAACGGGACCGATTACTTCAACAATCTTTCCTGAACTCATGTGTCTTTCCTCCATTTCGTTTAAAAAGGTTATAAAAATATTGTTCAAGAGCGAGTAGTTGGAGCACAGTCAGACTGTCCATTTTTTGGATATTTTGACTGTGTGAAACTGCTGAGCTCTTGGTATTTTTATACCGTTGAAGAGGTTATAAAAATATTGTTCAAGAGCGAGCAGTTGGAGCACAATCTGACTATCCGCTTTTTGGATATTCAGATTGTGTGAAACTGCTGAGCTCTTGGTATTTTTATACCGTTAAAGAGGTTATAAAAATATCGAAGGCTCGACAGATTTACACCTAACGAGGTCATGATAAACCCTATCTTCTCTATTACTTTATACGAAGTTTGAGTCAATCTGACTCAAATTCTACTTTTTTATTCTAACGCTGCAGCGCCTGCTACAATTTCAGTGATTTCTTGTGTGATTGCACCTTGGCGAGCCCGGTTATAAGAAATCGTCAAATCACTAATAATATTTTGCGCATTATCAGTGGCTGTTTTCATCGCTGTCATTCCAGCAGCATGTTCCGCTGTTTTGGCATCGATAATAGCGCCATAAATCAAACTTTCAGCATATTGCGGTAATAAATTATCTAAGATGGCTTCTTCTGAAGGCTCTAAAATATATTCTTGCTCATACGTTGTCGCTTCATCTGGATCTAAATCTGAAATCGGCAGCATTTTTTCTACACGAAATTGGCTAGTCAATGAATTAATATGGTGGTTATAGCAAACATACAACTCATCAAAGACTTCACTTTCATACATCGTAGTAGCCGTCGAAACGATTTTCCTAACTTCATCAAAACTAGGTTGATCACTTAAGCCACGAAGCTCATAAGCAACATTTATTCCACGAGCTTTGAAAAAATCTGCCCCCGTTCCGCCAATAGCAATCAAGACATATTCATCTTGAGATTTATGATCATCTGCCATCATTTTCATCGTTTGTTTCAAAATTGAACTGTTATACCCACCAACTAATCCTTTATCAGAAGTAATGACGATATAACCTGTTTTTTTCACAGGACGAGATGTTAGCATCATATGGTAGTTTCCACTTTCTGACGCTTCTTCATTGTCATATGAATCCAATTCTTCCAGATCACTTAATTGTGCTGCCACAAGATGAGTAACGATAGAACGGATTTTTGACGCATATTCTTGAAAACTTCTAGAAGCCGCTTCTGATTTTGTCAGTTTAGCACCTGAAACCATCTGCATAGCGTTGGTGATTTGACTGGTTTTTTTAGTTGAAGCAATGCGTTGTTTGATTTCATTTAATGAAGCACCCAATTCTTGTCACCTCTCTTACGCATTTTGAATTGATTCAAGTGTATCTTTTGCAGTAGAAACTTCTGAGTTGGCTGCACCGAAAATTTCTTTAAATTCGCTGATTGCTGCATCTAGATCTTCTGATTTTGGTAAATCTTTCGTTGTGCGGATCGTTTCAAATAACTCAGGATGTTTGCCATCTAAAAAGTCAAATAATTCAGATTCAAAATCTAGAATTTTTGCAACACTGATACTGTCTAAGAAGCCATGTGTCAATGCATATAAGATCACAACTTGTTTTTCTACCGCTAATGGCGCATGTAGTTTTTGTTTTAAAATTTCAACAGTACGACGACCACGATTTAATTTTGCTTGTGTTGCCGCATCTAAATCAGAACCAAATTGAGTGAAGGCTTCTAATTCACGGTAACTAGCTAAATCTAAACGAAGCGTACCTGCTACTTTTTTCATTGCTTTGATTTGTGCTGAACCACCAACACGCGATACTGAAAGACCGGCGTCAACGGCTGGACGAGTTCCTGCATAGAATAAGTCGCTTTCTAGGAAGATTTGTCCATCTGTGATTGAAATAACATTTGTTGGGATATAAGCTGAAATATCTCCGGCTTGGGTTTCAACAAATGGCAAGGCAGTCATTGAACCACCGCCTAATTCATCGCTTAATTTTGCTGCACGTTCTAATAGACGTGAATGCAGATAGAAAACATCACCTGGATAAGCTTCCCGACCTGGAGGACGGCGTAGTAATAATGAAAGTTCACGATAAGCAACAGCTTGTTTTGATAAGTCATCAAAGATGATCAAAACATGCTTGCCGTTATACATGAATTCTTCACCCATCGCAGCTCCTGCATAAGGGGCAATATAAAGTAATGGCGCTGGTTGAGATGCTCCAGCATTTACAATAATTGTATAATCAAGGGCACCATATGCTCTTAGTGTTTCAACTTGGTTACGAACCGTTGATTCCTTTTGGCCGATTGCAACATAGATACAAATAACATCTTGACCTTTTTGGTTGATGATTGTATCAATGGCAATCGATGTTTTACCTGTTTTACGGTCACCGATCACTAATTCACGTTGCCCACGACCGATTGGTACAAGTGCGTCGATCGCTTTGAGACCTGTTTGCATTGGTTGGTCAACTGATTTTCTTTGCATAACACCTGGCGCTGCCGCTTCAACAGGACGAGTCTTATCCGTTTTGATTTCACCTAAGCCGTCGATTGGTTGGCCTAACGGATTAACAACACGTCCGATCATTGCTTCACCAACTGGAACTTCCATGATTTTACCAGTCCGTTTTACTTTGTCGCCTTCTCGAATGGTTTCAAAATCACCCAAGATGATAATACCGACATCATTGGTTTCTAAGTTTTGCGCCATTCCGTATGAGCCATTAGAAAATTCAAGTAATTCTCCACTCATCGCATTTTCTAAACCATGGGCACGAGCAATTCCATCCCCAACGTATGTGACAGTTCCAATCTCTTCGACTGCCAATTCTTGTTGATAATTTTTGATTTGTTCCTTAATCAAGGCACTGATTTCTTCTGCTTTGATAGCCATTCAATTCACCTCTTTATTGTGCTGAACGTTATTTTAATAACAATTCTTGGATTCGTTCTAACTGTTTGTGGATACTACCATCAATCACTTTGTAATTGGCTTCGATGATTACGCCGCCAACAATGGTTGGATCGATTAAATTGATTAAATTTGCTTGTTCATAGCCTAAAAGTTTGGCTGCTTTTTCTTCCATCAATTGATGCTGTTCTTTCGTTAATGGAACGGCAGTCAAAGCTGTTCCTAAAAGTAAGCTCTTGTGTTCATCATAACGTCTTTCGTATTCATCGATCATCAATAGAAGATCATTCATACGGGAATAGTTATAAACGACTTTTAAAAAGTTCTCTGTCGTGCCTTCAAAGCCATTTAACATTTGTTTCATAATCTCGTCTTTTTCGTAAGGTTCAAGACGAACATCACTTAAGATATCGCCTAAATCTGGCACTTCATTAAAAATTTCTCTAAGTTTTAATAAGTCTTGATAAATGCTGTCAGCTTCTTGCTTTTCAATCGCCAACTCAAACAAAGCTTTGCCATAGCGTTTACCGACTGTATATTTATCTAGCTTCATTTGACTTACCTAAGCCTTCGATATAAGAATTGATCAGCGAGTCATGTGCATCAGGGGTCAATTCTTTATTTAAAATTTTCTCTGCAATTTGTAAAGACAAGGTTGCCACTTCATCTTTAACAGACGCCAACGCTTCTTCATGCTCTTGAGAAATATCAAGACGTGCTTTTTCTCGTAAACGTGAAACTTCATCATTGGTTTCTGATAAGATTTTTTGACGGTTTTGGTCTCCGCTCTCTTTCGCATGTTTAAGGATTTCTGCTGCTTCTGATTTAGAAGAAAGCAATTTTTGTTGGCGTTCTTCTTGCAACTTAGCAGCTGCGATTCGAGATTGTTCTGCAGAATCTAAATCGTTGGCAATTTTATCTTCACGTTTTTTTAACATATCAGTGATAGCTTCCCAAGCGAATTTCTTGATTAGAAGCATCAAAATTAGAAAAGCGCCACTTACAACAATCATTGTACCGATTGTTGTACTGGGTCCTGCTTCACCGATTACTAAATAATCTAGCATGAAGTTTCAACTTCCTTTCTCTGCAATACTTTGTGGTGATTGTGGTTTATTACTTTTTTGGATAAGCTTGATGTTTTTTTATAAGTGACTGCTCATCATCTGCTCTGCCTTTGGTTAGAACTTTTGAAGTGTACTTGGCGTTTTTGACGGTCTACTTTATTTTGGAGAAGTTTGATGGTTCTTTTAATCCGTTACTTCTCTCTCTTCGTTCGCCAAGTACTGCTCATCATCTGCTCTGCCGGAGGCAGTCGCAGTGATTCGCAGCAAAGAAAGCAGTAACGCGTGGCGTTTTAAAAACTCAGCGTCCTGCCTTCTAAAGAAATTATTTAAGCACTAATAACAATGCAATAACTACACCTAGAATAGGAACCGCTTCGATCAAGGCAACCCCGATAAACATTGTTGTTCTTAGTTGTCCAGCCATTTCTGGTTGGCGTGTCATTGATTCGATTGTTTTTGAGATAACTTTTCCGTTACCATAAGCTGCTCCGACTGCTGCTCCGAAAACTGCGATTGCTGCTGCTATATAATTTAATCCGTCCATTTTTGTTTTCCTCCTAAGAAATAGTTGTTTTCATTTATTGTTTATTCTTCGACTTCAACTTTATGAGCCATGTAAACCATTGATAATGTTACAAAAATAAATGCTTGAATTCCGCCGATAAATAATGAGAAGGCTAACCAAATCATTTCTAGCGGTATTGCGAGTGGAATTGTCCAAAGTCCAACGCTGGATACAAGTCCGGCAATTAGTCCAAGTAATACTTCACCGGCAAAAATATTTCCGTACAAACGTAGTGCCAACGTAAGCAAGTTCGTAAATTCTTCCATCAACTTGATTGGCATTAAAAAAGATACCGGACTTAAAAAGCTGTTTTTGAAATATCCTTTTAAGCCAAAACGACTAACACTGAAGAAATGTGTTAAAGCAATCATAATCAATGCTAGTGTTAAGGTAACCATTGGATCGGCTGTTGGGCTCTTCCAATATGTGTAATCCCCGATAGCCACTTTTGTTACTAACCCAATAATGTTAGCAACTAAAACGAACATAAACATCGTGAATGCTAGCAGGTGAAAATTTGTTACTTCTTTACTCGGCATATTGTCGGTAATGATACTTCGAACAAAATCAATGAGATACTCAATGACATTTTGTTTGCCTTTAGGTTTTATTTGAATATTCCTTGTGCAGAAATATACTATCCCAAAGACAATGACACATGTTAGCAGAACCATTAAGCAAATCGTTCCGTCAAACCAAATTGGCCCAATCTTGAAGAGTAGTGTCTTCTCTTCCAAATTATTTCACCTCTTTTCCGACAAACTTGCGAGAAGCTTAAAAAGGCTTCTATTTCTTAACCACACGTATCATACCACCAACGATGAATAATTTCAAAAGAATTTCATGAAAATTTGACACTTCTTTTAATGTGACAAAATATTAAAAGAATAGAGTCCCACTGGTATTCGATAGTACGAAGGTCGGTTACTGAAAAAACGATGAAAACTCATCAGTTTCCTTACACTCTACCAAATTTTTCACATAAGATAAAGCAAAGAAAACAAATATGCGAAAAAGAATAAAATAGCCTAATTAAAAGAGTTCATTTTATTCTTAAACACTTGAATTCTATTCCATTAACGCAAACTTTCTTTTAGGGTACGACTGATTTCTCGATTGATCTCTTTGCGTTTTAAATCTTCACGCTTGTCATATTGTTTCTTCCCTTTTGCAAGACCAATCAACACTTTAGCATAGCCGTTACGGATATATACTTTTAACGGGATGATCGTAATTCCCGTATTTTTTGTTTCAGCAATCAATTTTGCAATTTGTTTTTTGTGTAACAATAATTTTCTTGTTCTTAAAGGATCATGATTAAAAATATTCCCTTGCTCATAGGGACTGATGTGAACATTGAGCAGATAGGCTTCATCATTTCTGATTCTAGCAAAGCCGTCTTTCAAATTGATTCGTCCATTGCGAATTGATTTGATCTCTGTTCCTTGTAAAACAATTCCTGCTTCCATTGTATCAACAACAGTATAGTCATGGCGTGCTTTACGATTTTGGGCAATCAGCTTACCTTCCCCTTTTGGCATACCCATTCCTCCAGTTTCTATTTATTCTTTTGTTTCTTACTTTTTTTCTTTTTCGCTACTTCTTTATAGAAAGGTTTTTTGCCTTTTTTCTTATTCTTCTTTTGTGTAAATGGTTTTTTATCACTATTTTTATGATCTGAACTGCGTTTTCGGCGATTATCCTGACGTTTCTTTTGTTTCGGTGCTTCGATTCTTTCTACTTCTTCCGCTTCAAGAAACTCAAAATCGATTTCTCTTGTTTCAGGATCAGCTTTATCCACTTTTACCTTAACTTTTTGACCGATTTTCAACGTCTTTCCGGTTCGTTCACCAACAAGAGCCATATGATTCTCAATAAAATGGAAATAATCTTGTTTCAAGTTATTGACATGGATCAACCCTTCAATTGTATTCGGAAGTTCTACAAATAATCCGAATCGAGTAACTGAGCTAATGATCCCATCATATTCTTCACCAATTTTATCTGCCATAAATTCAGCTTTCTTCATTGAGTCAACTTCACGTTCTGTCTCAACCGCTCGACGCTCCATTCTTGAGCTGTGATCTGCAATATCAGGTAAGTCCTGTTCCCATTTTTCTTTTAGCTTTTCGGAGACATTCCCTGCATAACTGCGAATCAATCGATGCACGATCAAGTCTGGGTAACGACGGATCGGTGAGGTAAAGTGAGTATAGTACTCAGCAGCCAAGCCATAGTGCCCATAGTTATCTTCTGAATAACGAGCTTGTTGCATACTACGCAATAACATTGTATTGATCACAGCTTCTTCTGGCTTATCTGCAACTTGTTCTAAAACTCTTTGCAAATCTTTAGGTGTAATATCTGCCTTCGTGCCTTTGACTAAAATGCCTAAGACAGCGGCAAAATCGAAGAATCGCTGCATTTTTTCTTCTTTGGGTTGTTCATGGATTCGATAAATAAACGGTAGTTTCAAATCATTGAAATGCTTCGCTACCGTTTCATTGGCTGCAAGCATAAATGATTCGATCAAACGTTCACCAACGCCTCGTGTCCGAAGTAAGATATCATGTGGGTGACCTTCTGCATCCACTAAAACTTTTGCTTCACGATCTTCAAATGAAATTGCGCCACGGTTTTCCCGCATTTGTTCGAGAATATGGTGAAGTTCTCCCATTTCTTTAAACATGGTTAGTAATTTTTTATAACGTTTCATCGTTTCTGGTTTTTCTTCTTCTAAAATTTCATTGACTGCCGTATAGGTCATCCGTTCAGTCGTTTGGATCACACTTTGGAAAATATCATGCTTCACGACATGACCTTCTGGTGTTATTTCCATCTCGCAACTCATTGTAAGTCTCGGCACATTAGGATTCAACGAACAAATGCCATTAGATAAACGTTGCGGAATCATCGGCACAACTCGGTCAGTCAAGTACACGCTAGTCCCGCGTTCATAAGCTTCTTGGTCTAACTCACTGCCTTCTGTTACATAGTAAGAGACATCTGCAATGTGCACGCCTAAAAAATAGTTGCCGTTCGTCAATTTTTGTACTGTTACTGCATCATCTAAATCTTTGGCATCTTCCCCATCGATCGTGACGATCAGTTGATCCCGTAAATCTCGACGACCTTGTATATCGGTCTCTGAAATAGTCTCTGGCACTTTGTCCGCTTCAGCGATCACTTCATCAGGAAAACTAGTTGGAATACCGTGAGCCACAACGATCGACAAGATATCCATACCAGGATCGTTTTTATGCCCCACTACTTTTTTGACGATTCCTTCTAAACTTTTTGGATATTCTTTTTCTGGATAGTGGGTCACTTCTGCGATCACAATACTACCGTCAACTGGTTTGATTCCTTGAGCTGCGATGTTAAACGTCAGCCCAGTCATTTTTTTGTCTTTTGGAACTGCATAGCCATATAAATCGGTTTCGTTGACTTCTTTTTCATCATAGGCGATAAATTCACCGACTACCTGAGTAATTGCACGTGTTTTAATTGCTACAACTTTACCTTCAGCACCTCGGTCTGAAAAAGCATCTGCTGGTTGTACGATATCAATTACAACAATATCGCCATCCATAGCAAAGTTAACTGCTTCTTTTGGAATATAAACGTCTGCTTCTTCAGGGTCGATTGTTACAAACCCAAAGCCTCGTTCATTAGCACGGAAAGTTCCTTCGATGTCACCATTTTTTTGCGGCAAACGGATCTTGCCTTTTTTGTTAAATTCAACTAATTTTTCACGTTCCATGGTTGCAATGGTTTGAACTAACAATTTAAAGTCTGAGCTTTTTTGTAGTTGCAACCCTTCTGCGATTTCTTCCATGGAGACACTTTTTTTCGGATGATTTTCCATGAAAAACAGGATTTTCTCCTTGATTGTTTGTTTTGTCATTCTTTCCCCTCATTCCAAGACAATGTATTCAAAAATGTGACTACGTCTTGTTCTAATTGTTTATGATCTGGTCCAATCGTTAGTACATGACCACTATCTGGATACCAGTTTAATGTAAATCGTGTTTGGGTCAGCGCTTCAGCCGTTTTATAAACACCTAGCGGATCGATCATTTGATCCTTACCTGCTTGTCCCATAAAAACAGGAACCTTGATTTGATCAAGTTTATTGGCCGTCTGTTCTGAAAAATTTTCAATATCTTTTAATTGCGCGAAAGAGGCTTCTTTGATTTTGACCATCCGCTGTGCTCTTTCTTCATTTGGCACATCAGCCGTTTTTAACACTTTATCTGCATATAAAACAAAATTTTCCGGAACTGTGTTTTTTACTGGGAAAATCGGTGAGCAGAAAAAACCGCCACCTATAATTCCTGCCACCTGACTTGTCAATGCCTCCATTGTAAAAATTCCACCCATCGAAAGACCAAAAACGGCAATTTCCTGATACCCTTTTTCTTTTAAAAACTGAACAGCCTCAATTGTATCCCGCTGCCAATCACTTGTTGTCTTTTCTAAAATATCTTCTGGCGCAACGGTTGCATGACCCGAAAAATTGGGGGAATAAACAGTATAATTTTCTTTTTCTAAATAACGACTCAGCATACGCACATCGTTGCTGCTTCCTGAATAAGCGTGCAAGAGTAATACTGCACGAGAACCATTTTGCGTAAATAATGGTTTAGGTAGACTTATTGTTTTCACTTCTCAATTCACCTCATCCTCATTTTAGCACATTATCCTTTGAAAACCTTATGAAAAGAAAGGTTTTCCTGTAACTTTTCATAAGTGCCTATTCAATTTTTTAAAAGAAAAAAAGCCCCTCAGTAAATGAAGGACTTCAAAGTTCTTACTTTGATGATAATAATACTAAAATAAATAATAGTAACATCCAAACTGCACCAATAATTGCTGTTGCACGTTGCATAACAGCTTCAAATCCACGTGCTTTTTGCTTACCGAAAAGTTTATCTGCGCCACCTGTAAATGCACTTGCTGCACTGTTTTGTTTACTTGGTTGCATCATAACGGCAATAACCATCACTACTGAAAGGATGATTACAAGTGTTAAAATAAAATTATACATAGTCTAATTCTCCCTTATTCACAAAATACATCTATTATACTTTAGCATATTTTTCAGACAAATACCAGTTCAACTTTCGTTACTAGTTTAAAAAAGATCTGTGCTGGTCTAATCCAACACAGATCTTTTTTCTATTTTCTTAAAACGTCCCCATATTCAGGTTTTGTATCAAACTCTTTTTTAGCAAAAGGACAAAGCGGAATGATTTTCTTTCCTTCACGGCGTGCTTTTTCTACACCATTTAAGACCAATTTTTCCGCTAGTTTTTGACCTCTGTATGTAGGGTCAACAAAAGTATGATCGATGATCATCATTTTATCACCAGCATTCGACCAAGTCATCTCACCAATTTCTTGATTTTCATCATTAAATAATACAAAACGATTTTCTTCTTCTTTAATTTCCATAGCTATTTGCCATCCTTTCGAATGTATTTTAGAGCTCCACTTGGGCAGGTATTGATTACACGGATATCATCCTCGATACCACCATTATCAGCTATAATCCATGGACGACGGCCGACTTCAAAAATAGCTGGATTTCCACGAACACAGTTTCCAATATGGGCACAAATATCTTTGCTGTAAAAAATGTCCAGATCTTCACCCGAATATTTACGAAACCCTTCCTCTAAAAGCATCTGTTCTGCAACTGCTTTATCGTTTATTTTACTTCCATCCATCTTGTTTTCCTCCCAATGTATAAGCTAACCTATAAACTTTAGCTAACAATAACATTACGTCTGTTTTTTATCAATTTCTTATACTGATTCTAACAACTTAAGTCATTTGGTGCAACTATCTTTTCTCGCTGACAACACTCACTTTCTTTATTGTACTCAGTCATTCTTGGCACGCAGAGAGGACAGAATAGAAACAGTATCCACTACTTCTTGTAAAACTGCACCAAATAACGCTGGTATAATTCCCGTACTTGCAATCAACATCAAGATTGTACAAATCAAGATCCCGATCAAGACAGATTGTTTGGCGATTTTCATTGTATCTTTTGAAATCTTTACAGCAGTACTTACTTTTTCTAGGTCATCTTTTAAAATAACGGCATCTGCTGTTTCACTCGCAGCTGTAGCACCATGAGCCCCCATTGCAATGCCCACATCTGCAATAGCCAAAGAAGGCGCATCATTTACACCATCTCCAATCATGATTACTGGACGGTTGGAAGCTGGAATTTTCTTTATCACATCAATTTTATCTTGGGGTAAGCATTCTGCGTAAACTTCTGTAATCCCAACATCTTTAGCAATCGTATCTGCAACTTTTTGATGATCTCCTGTCACCATCAGCAAATGGTTCACGTTGAGTTTACGAAGTTCTTCCATTGTTTTTTTCGCCTCTGGACGAATAGTATCTGTAAAAGTAATATATCCTAAAAATACTTCATCCTGAGAAATGTAAATCGTCGTCTGATCTACAATTTTTTCTATTTTTTGAGGTGAGACAAATGCAGGTTTTCCCACACGAATCTCTTTTCCTTCAATTATAGCTTTTACCCCTGAACCTGTTACTTCTGCTAAATCAGATACTTCTTTTAATTTTTTTGGCGTATCTTTATAGGCAAGGAGTGAGCGCGCCAAGATATGGCTTGACTCTTGTTCAGCACTTGCTGCTAACGCCAACAATTCTTCTTTGGAAATACAGGATTCTGGTACAATTTCAGCTACTGATAAGGCACCTTTTGTAATCGTTCCAGTCTTATCAAAGGCAACTGATTGTGTTTCCGCCATTTTCTCCAAGGTCGTTCCTGTTTTTACAATGATTCCGTTTCTACTTGAACGGCTCATTCCAGCAACAAGTGCGATTGGCGCTGCCAAAATCAACGGACATGGTGATGCCACAACCAACACTTCAGCAAATCTAGTTGGGTCTTTTGATACAAACCAAGCAACACCTGCAATTATATACGCAGTAATCGTAAATGGAATAGCGTAACGATCCGCCATCCTAACAAAGTGAGCTGGTTGTGACTCAGATTCTCTGACTAGTCTAACAATCGTTTGATATTGGCTGTCTGCTGCACTTTTTTCCGCCTTCATTGTAATAGAGCTATCCCCATTGATTGATCCAGACATCAATGGATCCCCTTGATTTTTATTTTCTGGGCGAGATTCTCCAGTTAATGAAGATTCATCAACAGTTGATGATCCTTTTATGACAACCCCATCTACTGGAACTATTTCTCCTGGCTTTACGACTAGCTCATCATCAACTTTGACTTTCTCAGCACTGATATCCAGTAGAGTCCCGTCAACCAACTGATGAGCCTTTTGAGGTGAGTTATCAAGTAATGACTTTAATTCTTTATTGGCTCGTTTAGCAGCGTAGTCTTCTAAAGAATCACCACCAGTCAGCATGATCAAGATCATCAAACTTGCCCAATACTCACCTACCGCTAGTGTCGCTACAATCGCTGTAATCGCTAATATATCTACTCCATATCTCCCTGATTTTAAGGTTTGAATCATTTCAACCAACATAGATAAAGCCATTATCGAACCTGTGATCACAATGATGCCAAATGCTAAAGAAGCTTGGTGAAAAACAAGTTCAAATAATAGCGCTAAAATACCTGTAACGATTGTTATGATCAATTTCGTTAAATGTTTCATTTTTACACCCCCTTTTTTACTCTTCTCGGCCTCTATTACTAAGATTACGCTCAGTTAAACAAATAACAAAGGTAAAAGCCTTAAATGAAAATGATTGTCATTCTTACTAAGTCAACATAAAAAAAGTGTGCAACACTTCCTCTTCTTGGAAATGTTGCACACTTTTTATTTTTATAGGTTAAATCACACGTTTCTTCTTTTTGATTTTTCTATTTTCACTTCTTTTTTCAAATTCATGTACTGCTCTAGTCATAAATAAAGAAATGTAGTTAAAAATTGATCGACTACCTAAAATCAACGGCAAGTAGAAGAGTACATTTCTTGTGAACAGTGAGGTCAACATAAAGAAATCGCCAAAGAATAAGAAACAAGCAATGAATGCAACCAATAGCAAACCAATCATGATTTGTTTTTTCAAATCAAGTGGTCGAGCTGCTTTTAATAACACTTGAAAACCAACACAGCCAGTTAGCAAGACGCACATCGTGGAAACATCTTGATGGGATAAATCAAACCAAATACCAGCTAGTTGCAAGACTAAAATATTAAAAACAACTGTTAAAGCGCCTGGAACTGAGATTCGCAATATATTCGTTAAAAAATGTCCTTTAATCCGTTGATAATTAGGTTCTAACGCCAAAATAAAGGAGGGAATCCCTACTGTTAAGGTATTGATCGGTGTTAATTGTAACGGCGCAAATGGATAAGGTAAGAATAAAAAGATAAATGTTACAGCCAGAATCGCTGAATAGATCGTTTTAACCATATACATCGATGCCACTCGTTCGATGTTATTGATTACTCTGCGCCCTTCATTCAAGACTTGAATCATTGAACTAAAATCAGAATTCAACAACACGACATCGGATACTGTCCGAGCTGCATCACTTCCACTAGCCATTGCAACACTAACATCCGCTTCTCTTAGTGACAGGATATCATTGACGCCATCACCCGTCATACACGTTGTATGTCCATTTTGTTTTAAGGCTTGAATCAACTCTCTTTTTTGATAAGGGGTTACCCGGCCAAAAACAGTTGTATTTTCAACCAATTCATTAAAATCTACTGAATCGGAAATCGTACTCATATCGACAAAATTTTCTGCACCGGCGATTCCTGCTTGCTTCGCTATTTGTGCTACGGTAATTGGGTTATCTCCTGATATAACTTTTAGGGTAACATCTTGTTTGGCAAAATAAGAAAAAGTATCCACTGCATTCGCACGAATCGTATCCGCAATAATAAAAATCGCAACAGTCTCTTTTGTTTGTGGTAACTCCGGTCTAGTTAATTGTTCAGAAAAATGAACTAAGATCAACACACGATCTCCTTGCTCATTATAAGGAGCTAACTTTTCTCTTAAATCCGCCGGAACTTCTGAATAAATAAATTCTGGTGCCCCCATAACAAAAGATCCTTTTTCTTTAAACGTCACACCACTCCATTTTCGATCGGAAGAAAATGGAATCACTTCTTTGACTTGCCATTCAGTTTTAGCTGAAGGAAATCTCGTTCTCAGAACTTTAGCCGTAGCATTTTGATCGGATAAACCAGCCATCATTTCACTCATTGCACGTTCAATTTCACTAGCTGGAAAGCCTGCTTGAGGAATCAGTTCTTTAAAGGTCAACGTCCCATCAGTAATTGTACCGGTCTTATCCAAGCAAATCGTATCAACACGAGCAAGCGTTTCTATACATGATAGTCGCTGGATCAACGTTTGTTTTCTAGCTAAGTTAGCAGCACCGACGGCAAACGCAACACTCGTTAAAAGCATCAAGCCTTCCGGAATCATACTGATCAACGCACCTGAAACCCCTAAAACAGTTTTAGGAAATGACTGTGTCGACTGATACTGTGACCAAAAGAGCAATAAACCAATAGGAACAATGGCAAATGTTAATCCTTTGATCAAAAGATTCAACGAATTCATTAGTTCAGAAGTTGATGGTTTTTCTGTCTTAGCCTCTTTAGATAGTTTGGAAACAAAGTTGTCTTCTCCCACGGCATTGATTTTAACAAAGCCCAATCCAGCAGTAATAAAACTACCACTCATGATTTTATCGCCATTTTGTTTTGTGATTTTGTCCGATTCTCCTGTTAATAAGGATTCATCTACTTCCATTCCCTCTGCGTGTAAGACGATTCCGTCTGAAGGGACTTGGTTTCCTAAGGATAGAACTAAAACATCCCCTAATACAATTTCATCTTGAAAAATCTTTAGTAATCGGTTATCTCTTAAAGCTGTAACTTCTGTTTTATTGACGATCGATAATTTGTCGATCGTTTTTTTGGCATGGATTTCTTGAATCACACCAATTGCTGTATTTATGATAATGATCCAGAAAAATAAAGCATTTTTAGGATATCCCACAGCAAAAACTGCTACTGCCAAAAATAAGTTGATAAAGTTAAATAACGTCAATGAATTATCTAAAATAATTTGTTTTGTCGTTCTAGATAGATCTTCGACTTCCTTATTATATTTTCCTTCGGTATAAAGCTGTTCGACTTCTTGATCGGACAACCCTTTAATAGTGGTTGGAATCCGAATATCATTAGTGTTGACTGATTGCGTGTTTTTTTCAGATGAAAGAAACGCTTCACTATCTATATCTCTTTTTTTCCTAAACCATTTTTTCATATTTTCATTCACCTTTTTCTTGCTGTAATTAAATCTATTGTAGAGGAATTCATGGATTATTTCAGATAACTAGTTTAAGTTTACACTTTTTTTAACCATTTGCACAAAATGAAGGTACTCTGATCAAAAATTCGTGAAAAAAAGAAAGGCTAAATTTTTAGTCTTTCTTTTTTAGTCTATTTTTACTGGGAGTTGGTTGAAATTATGAATGTCTCACTCATAACAGAGTGAGACTCGTATGTTTTCATCGATTCCTCGACCCATTGTTATTTCAATCCACTCACTCACAACAGAGTGAGACTGTGAAAACAAGCGATTATCTACGAAAAATCAGTGACAATCACTAAATTTCCACATAAAACTATTTAAACATTAAAATAAAATGATAAAAAGCTCTAAATAGCACTTATATCTGTACTTTTTTTGGTGCGAATCTCCCAGTAATTTTATGGGCACTTAGGGTTCGCACCAAAATGAGCTGGTGATTTCTTATTTCCAGAAATCATCGAAAATAGAAATTGGCATGTGACGTTTATGCTGTGTTTTTTTATACCAACCTTCAATTGTTTCTTTGGCTTTCTCTGATACTGTTTTTCCTTCAACATAATCATCGATATCATCATAGGTTACCCCAAGTGCTACCTCGTCGGCTACTAAAGGTTTGTCGTCTTCTAAATCAGCAGTCGGGATTTTCGTATATAACTCAGCAGGAGAACCTAACTCTTTTAATAAAGCCTTGCCTTGACGTTTATTTAAACGGAATAATGGTAAAATGTCCGCTCCCCCATCACCAAATTTTGTGTAAAAACCAGTAATATTCTCAGCAGCATGATCCGTTCCAATCACAGCCCCTGATTTTTCGCCTGCAATCGCATATTGGACGATCATGCGTTGTCGTGCTTTCATATTTCCTTTATTGAAATCATTGATTGGAACACCTGACTCTTCAAGAGACAGAACACAGGCTGAAATCGCTGGTTTGATATTAACTGATAATGAGACATCAGGTTGAATAAAATCTAAGGCTTTTTTAGCATCAGCTTCATCTGCCTGTTCACCATATGGCAAACGAACCGCAATAAACCGATAGTCTTCATCTTTGGTTTCGTTGCGCATCTCTTCCATCGTTAATTGAGCAAGTCGACCTGCTAGTGTCGAATCTTGGCCACCGCTAATTCCTAAAACAAACGTTTTTAAAAAAGGATATTTATATAAATAGCTTTTCATAAACTCAATACTTTTACGAATTTCTTCCTTTGGATCTATTTGTGGTTTGACACCTAATTCTTCGATAATGGCTTTTTGTAACGATTCCATAGAAAATTCCTCCTAAATTTAAGAGCTGAACGAGCTCGTTCAGCTCTGACAGGAAAATAGGGAAACATGTTTGTGACGCTTTTTGTCACAGGCAGATTTCATCTTTTTTCCTAGAGACTAGCACGCATAGTTAAATAATCGTTATTTCCCTTCACTTAATGCTTTTACATCTACACGAACTTTTTCCAGTAAACGCATTTTATGATTCCAACATTCGGTAGATAAATCGACTGGGTATTTTTGTGGATTAAGATCACGCTTGTACTCTTCCCACAAAGAATCAAGATTTTCTTTCGCATAACTTTTGATTTCTTCCAAGGTCGGCATTGTATACACTCGTTTGCCTTCGACAAAAATGTCTTGTAAAACAGCTCGAGCTTCAAAATCTCTAACGGTTTTGTTAATGAAGGTATGCACTGGATGGAACATATAGATTTCTTCTTGCATACGAGGATCTTCATCCCATAATGTTACATAATCACCTTCAGATTTTTTATCTGATTTACGTGTGATCCGCCAAACTTGCTTTTTACCTGGCGTCGTAACTTTTTCTGCATTACTAGAAAGTTTGATCGTATCTTTCATCTGACCGTCTTTATCTTCAATCGAAACTAATTTGAATACTGCACCTAAAGCAGGTTGATCATAAGCTGTGATCAATTTTGTACCCACACCCCAAACATCGATCTTCGCTTTTTGCATTTTTAAACTTAAAATAGTATTTTCATCTAAATCATTAGAAGCAAAGATTTTCGCTTCTGTATAGCCTGCTTCATCCAATTGTTCACGTACGCGTTTGGAAATATAGGCCATATCCCCGCTATCAAGACGAACGCCTAGGAAATTGATTTTATCGCCCATTTCCTTGGCTACACGAATCGCACTTGGAACACCTGATTTCAACGTATCATAGGTATCTACTAAAAAGACACAGTCTTGATGCGTTTGTGCATAAGCCATAAAAGCATCATAGTCGTTTCCATAAGATTGTACTAATGAATGAGCATGCGTTCCACTAACTGGTATGCCAAAAATCTTTCCAGCTCGAACATTACTCGTCGCATCAGCTCCACCAATGTAAGCTGCACGAGTTCCCCAAACAGCCGCATCTAACTCTTGTGCACGACGTGTGCCGAATTCCATTAATGGATCTTCACCGATCACGGATTTGATCCGTGCAGCTTTTGTTGCAATCAGCGTTTGGAAATTGACCATGTTTAAAAGAGCCGTCTCGATCAATTGACATTGGGCTAATGGACCTTCTACCTGAATCAATGGTTCGTTATTGAAAACTAGGTCTCCTTCTAACGCGGAACGAACAGTACATTTAAATTCGAACTCTTTTAGATAGGTCAAAAAATCTTCTGGATAATCTTCAACTTCTCTAAGATAAGCAATATCCGTTTCTGTAAACGTCAAATTTTCTAAATAATCGACTAAACGTTCCAACCCGGCAAAAATTGCATAGCCATGGTTAAAAGGCATTTCTCGAAAATAACATTCAAAAACCGAATGTAAATCTGCTCTCCCTAATTTCCAATAAGTCTGCATCATATTGATTTGATATAAATCCGTATGTAAGGTTAAGCTATCATCATCGTAAACTTTCTTCATCTCACTATGCCATCCTTTATTTTTTCTAGAATTTTAACTTCCATTATAACAAAAAAACATTTTTTTTAACTAAAATCTGCTTTTAAGGTGTTTTTTTCTTAAAAATGAGAAACTTGCTGAAGAAGTAGTTCAATACGACAACTGCTACTTGGGTCACCATTTTTGCCCAAAAATCTGAGATCTGCAGGACTTCGATCATCAAAACCATCAATGACATATCCACTACAAAAGACAATATACGATACCAATAAAACAGTAGTATTTCTTTCACAAAAGAACCAAAATCTTCATGATTACTGGCAAAAACAAAATATTTGTTTGTGAAAAATGCAAATAATACAGATAAAAACCAGCCAATCGTATTACTAATTTTATAATCGATCCCTAAAACATCTTTGCAAAGAAAGAAGACAAGGATATTCACAATAGTTGTCGCTACTCCAAAAACTAAATACGAGATTACTTCTTTATATTTATGAAACAATTCTTTCAACAGCTACGCATCCTTTCACTCTACTTAACATTTTATCAAAGTTAACATAGAAATCATACTGCTTTACTACATTTTTCATTTTTTCTCCTATTTGCGGGAAGATGAAACACTTGATAAATTCAGTTCACTATGCTGACAAAATCGAATCATTTTAACAGGATTTGCAAAAAAATAAAACTCCAGAAAAAGCGCTATTTCCACTTTCTCAAGAGTTTTACTTTTTTATGATGGCTCCACATTTTTCTGAATCACAATAATATCTTTTCTCGGAGCACTAAAAGAATAACCATTTTTCTGCATTTCATTTTTAATCCCAATATGCACAGTGACTTCTTCTCTCGTCGTATTTAAAAGTTTCTTGATCACATAATCAACTTCTTTTTTGTTGATCTTCTTTTTGGTATTGATCATGATGATATCAATTTTATCAAAGGCATCAGCATACACGATTTGTGTTCGATCCAATGCGTATAATTTAAAAAATTTAATTGCCTTTGTCCCAAAAACGAATTTAGTAATATTTGGATAAAAATACTCTAAATCTAAATTTCTATTGATCGGGGTTTCAATTAGTTTCATTTACTCAGCTCCTTTTTCCATAATAACTTTACATAAAAATTTTACTCTTTCAGCTCCTTTTTGTAAATCAAAAATTTATAGTTATGTTATGCTATAAAAAACTTGACCTTCACGTTAAGTAAAGGTTTATGCTAGATTCATACAGGAGGGAAAGAGATGGAATACACAATCAAAAAAATTGCCGAATTATCTGGAATAAGTACGCGAACGTTGCGTTATTATGATGAAATCAACTTATTAAAACCGGCACGTATTAATTCTTCTGGTTATCGTATCTATGGAACAAAGGAAATCGATAAGCTGCAGCAAATCCTTTTTTATCGTTCGTTGGATATGAAATTAGAGGACATCCAAACGTTACTTGGCACACCAAACTATGATCCCCAACACGCGTTACAGGACCATTATCAAAAATTATTGGAAAAGCGGCGACAAATGGATCATCTAATCCTGACTGTAGAAAAAACATTACGTTATCAAAAGGGAGAGCTAATCATGACCGACAAAGAAAAATTTATTGGCTTTAAACAAGAAAAACTACAGAAAAATGAAGCAAGCTACGGACAAGAAATTCGAGAAAAGTATGGGGAGGAAACAGTGGAAGCATCCAATCAAAAGTGGCTAAATCTAAGTGAAGCAGATTTTAATCAAATGGAAACTGCAGAAAAAGAACTGATCGACGCATTAAAAGTTGTGATGGAAACCAAAGACTATCACTCGCAAGAAGCAGAAACAGTCTTTTCAAAACACAAAGAATGGTTAAGCTATACTTCACCTACCTATTCAGCTGAAATGCACCGAGGCCTTGGTCAGATGTATGTAGCCGATGAACGATTTGCTGCTTACTATAATAATCGGGCCGGCGCCAATGCTGCACAAGCCTTAAATGAAATCATTCAACAGTTTGCTAACTAGATAATCATTAAGATTACTGAATACTATCTACTAAAAAAAAACCTTCTACCTAAATGTACGAACCCTTTTGAAGTTAGATATTATCGTCTAACTTCGAAGATTACGACATCTTTGAATAGAAGGTTCTTTTTTAAATAACTGTCCCTTTTGTATCAAGTTCGATTGAACCCAGGATTTCTTGTACTTGTTGCGCTAAGTCAAGGTCATCCGTTTGAGAAGTTGCTGTTATTTCACACATGATCCAGCCATAATTATGACCTGTTTCAAAGAAATAAGTCGTATAATTGCTAGAATCTGGCTGACCATTTTTACTAGTTTTAGTGGTGATGATATATTCGTTTTTGAACAAATCAGGATGTAACGATTCGTTAGTTTTTTTATCGTTTATTTTACCGTCGTCTTCTAGCACTTGACCTACAAATTCTGATAAGCTAGTTGCATTTGATACTTGACTCATGAGGATTGAAACATAGAGTGTGGGACTACTGAAGGCTTTACTTGCCAGTCCTTTTACTTCATCTGCTGATGACAATTCACCTTTTTCTTCATGAAAACGCTTTGGCAACTGAATTTTCAACGTTTCATTTTCATTGGTGATAGCAAGCTCACTAATCCTTACCTGCGTCTCTTGACCAATATTATCCTCATCTTCACCCTTAACCCTTTTTTCATATAAGGTTCGACCAACGTCTTGTAAGTATGTTTTTGCACCAAAATAAACTAACGTACCAAGTACAACTAGTAAAATAAGCGTTAAAATAGTAGTCTTGATTCTTCTTTTTTTACGCTTTGCAATAAAATTAGTATTTTTTAGTATTTCTTTTTTATAATTCGCCGAATGTTTGATTTGAGTGATATCATAGTAAAAAAATTGTAGTGGCTGTTCTAGTCCATTTTTATTTATTTCGCCTGTAAAACCGACCAACAAGGTATATTGTCTGATCTTTGACGGAAAATTTCGAGTGTTTTTCTTTTTCAATTTAACAAATAACGCTTGATCATCTGAAAAATAATACGCTTGGTCATCTTCTTGGATTTCAATCGACGTCATTTTCTGAAACTCATTTGGTAACTGTTCTTTTATTTGCTGGAAATACGCTTCAAATGTTTCAGCTCGCAAATAACGGAACAAATAGACCACAATCCCCGCTTCAATTAAAAAAACTGCAATTAACAACCATCTAACGATTGATTCAGTGGCTCCAATTCCAATAGCGGTTCCCAACATGACCGCCAGCAGAATCAACAGATATTTTTGATAGGTTTTTAGATACAATTGTCGGATACCTGATTGATAATACTCTAAATCGTGTTCGATGTTTTCTTTATTTTCTTTCATTTATACTCCCCCAAAACGATAAAATAATTCTTTTACGTCAATAACCACGTATTTGTATGCCTATTCCACAGTTCTACTAACTATCGAATTTTTTTGATATGAAACTACCTTATTCAATAATTTCTTCAAATATAAATTGCCCAACACCGCCGTCTAAACAGTCTCCAATAATTTTTTGACACTTTTCTTTGACGATTGGTTTTGCATTGCCCACTGCAACTGGAACATCGACAACGTCTAACATAGCCAAATCATTTTCACCATCGCCAATACCATAACTGCGAGCTCCTGGATATTTTTTCATAAACTCATTGATTGCATTGCCTTTGCTACTTTTTGGATCAACGATTTCCAGACACTGAATAAATGAAGAGAAGACTTCTGCGCTATCACTACTTAACACGTCACGTAAAAGTTCGTGTTCTTGATCACTGGCTTCCATCAATTCAATTTTCATCACTTTTAATTCAGGATGTTCAGTCAGATAACGGTATGGATCGTCAACGTGCTGACACTGCTCTTTGAAAAAGCTTTCTTTGAAGTCCATGATTTGTTTTCCCATAGCGCCAATCGGTTCAAGTTTTTTTCTTAAAGCCAAAATATTTGTCTCGTATTTTTCAACTGCTTTTAAAATGATTCCTTCGTTCGTGTGAATATGATAAAAAATATTGCGCTCTTCTAAAGTAGCTATCACTCTTTCACACTCAGCCATTGATAAACAGTGATTATACTGCACTGGTTCGCCAACTAATTTGTAGCCGCCGCCATTGCTAAAGATAACATCACATTCACTATCTAACTGATCCATCAATTCAGTCAACTGTGCATACCCTCGTCCACTGATAAACACAAAATGATCCCCTTGCTTTTGCAGGGCATAAATTGCATCATAATTGACTTGAGGTACCTCGCCACCAAGATCTTGAAATGTTCCGTCTATATCACAAAATACTATGTTCATTGGTTGTTAAACTCCTTTTTAGCTTTAATGCCACTCTATTATTATTTTGAACGCTTCATTTCCGCTTATTCACTCGCCCTTTATTCAAGAATTGGTGTAATCGGAAAAATTCAATTCGTACATTTGAGTATAGCATAATAAACTTCTCGATGTTACTGCTCCTATTCAATTTATCTGCCAACTATAAACAAAAAATGATTGGAGTATAACTCCTAGAGTTATAAACCAATCAACTGATGCAACTTTTCTCCAATTTTATCTGTTAAATTTGAAACTCGTAATAATTGAAATAACAGCGATCGAATAAAATCAATCAAAAGACAACTCAAATAAATCAAACTTGCGAATATCAACACTTGAATCATCGCCATAATAGTCGGCTCATTTACTAAAAAAATGAAACGATCTTTTAAGATAAAATAAAAAATGATTGGATGCGTGTGAATAAGATAAACAGCAAAAGAATAAGGTACGACTTTTTCAATCACAAAAGAACGTTGTTTATTTTTGATTGGCGCTTTTAAAAATAAAATAAAGAATAAAATAGAACTTGCTATAATAAGCGGCGACACGTAATGGATAAACCAAACAGTATCTCTGGACTCTTCCAAACTTCCTACCATTGTTTTAATCGCAATCAGCCCTAACGATACACTATTTATGCCTAAGTAATAGTAAAGGATTTTCTTCTTGTTAATAGAGTCAATATCCACATGTAAACGAATAAATGCACCAATAAAATACATAAAAATCAGCCAAATCATACTATACCCTTCAGCCAAATTAAACGGATCCGCTTTAAATAGAATAGATGCTGAACCAAAAAGCACGATGACGGATACACCGTAAAGCATTTCTTTTTTTGTAAGTTTATTTATGGCTTTATTTAGTAACGGCATGAACAAAAATAAACCTGCATATGCCGAGAAAAACCAATAGTTTTTTTTGAATAAAGGAAATAATGAATCAGTATACATCGATAGTGGAACAATCTCGCCTAAAATAAAATAAGTAACGAGACTTATCATAACTGAATAAAAAAGTACTTCAACCCACAACTGAATAAATCGTCCAATTCGCCACTTTCCTTTACTCATAAAGTAACCCGTTACTAAAGCAAAACAGTTTACAGCGACAAAGCATATAATCTCTACTGCCCAAAAAAGATAATAGTTGAAACTACCAATCTGTACATTATTCAAAATTCCGCCATTTCCTAAAATATGTAGAATCAAAATCATAAACATAGATACCATTCGTAATAATTCAATGCCTAAATGCCTTTTCACTAATGACGATGCTCCTTTCTGATTCTCTTATTTTCTTCTATCAATGAAAAAATAGGGTTTCCCTCTAGTTTTTGTTCACTTAGTTTAGATGTCTCCGAACTTTGGGTATCATAATACGTGTCAATAAAATACAATGGTCGTTTTTTCGTTTCATTAAACACTCGACCTAAATATTCTCCAATAATGCCAAGCGAAATCAATTGAAGTCCTCCAAGAAATAAAATACCGATCATTAATGAAGGATACCCTGAAACATCTGCTCCTAAAAGAAGTGTTTGAACTAAAACGATCAGCATATATATAAATTCTGCGAATGAAACGATCCCTCCGATAACCGTTGTGATTTTCAATGGCAATGTTGTGTAAGAGGTGACTCCATTCATCGCAAGATTAAACAAAGCTGAAAAACGCCATTTTGTCGTTCCTCCAGCTCGTTCATCAGCATCATAATAGAGTTCCTTTTTCTTAAATCCGATCCAGCCATACAACCCTTTAGTATAGCGTTCATGTTCCCGAATCGTTTTTAGCGCCTCTACAGCTTTTCGATCTAGCAAACGAAAATCACCTGCATTCGGATAAATGTTTGTCTTACTCGCTTTTTGTAAAATTTTATAGTAACAAGCAGAAGTCCATTTTTTAAAAAAATGTTCCCCTTTTCGTTCTTTTCTGACCGCATATACATCTTCGTAGCCTTTTTCCCACCAAATAATCATTTCTTTAATTAATTCTGGTGGCTGCTGTAAATCAGAATCAATTACAACCACTGCGTCTCCTTTAGCATGATCGAAACCAGCCAACATCGCAATTTCTTTCCCATAATTTCTTGAAAGATCAAGCAGGGTGACTCTGTCATCCTTTTTTCTTAGCCCTAATACAATTGCTAAGCTTTGATCATTACTGCCATCATTTACAAAGAGGAAATCAAAACGATACGTAGAACAATCATCCGCTAATAAAATGAGTCGTTCGTACAGTTTTTCTAAAACAGATTCTTCATTCAAAAATGGAATGATCACAGTAATTCGCTTCATTTAGATTTCCTCCTGACTTGTTAACTATTCTTTATAAAAAAGGATGAAATCAGCATTTTCATTCACTGAAAAATCCTTTAAAAATGTTTTTTTCGATAAATCAGTTTCTTTGTGATACAGATAACCAACGCTTGTTTCATCCTTTTTTGTAGCCTCATTTTCATCTAAAAAAATATACTTTCCATAATAACGATAGGTCAGATTACTATTTTTATCATATGGCGTATCACGGCTAGCCTGATAACTCTCTGGTGAGATAGGATCATAAAAACGGATGAAGATAAAGGTTAAGTCTTGCAACTGTTTCAAGCTAGTTCGCTCAATATATATTTTTTCTAAATTTTTTTCATTTCCAACCACAAGCATCTCTTCTAATGTGATCGGTGCCATATACGTGCTATCTTGCTGTTCTTCTTTATAGACAACATTATAGGTGTAAACATAGGCAACAAATAATATTGAGAAAAAGACAAATGTACTTTTGAAAACTGTCTTATTTTCTAATGCCCCTAAACTGGCAAGTCCATATCCCATCATAATAATTAAAGGAAACATAATGACATTCCAATGATGGACAACAGGAACGATAATTAGCAATAAAGGAATGCTACATACAAACCAGCCCATCGTTAATTGACTCAACGGACTTTTCTCCTGCCGCATGTGGATCCAACCTAAACTAGCCAACAGTAACCCCGCCAAGTTGTACATAAAACCAAACCCATGTATTGAACTAAAGATCAAGCCATCTCTACCACTTAAAAGAAAACCCAAAATTCGTTGAAGATTACCTAAAAATGCGCTCCAAATATCTTTTTGAAATAAAATGGTCTGCCCTTCACTCTGACTACCGATCATTTTTGCAAATGTTATACCGAAAATAGTAAGAGTTTCATGCCGCACATACTGGATATATGCAAAAATCCCAATAGGGATAATCGTAACGATTAAAATGGTCATTAATACCATCACTTGCCGTCTATTTAATAGATTTTTTTTTAGGAAATAGCCTAAAAGAAAAAGTAAAAATAAAGGTAAGAAAAACCACGTTGCTAAATAGGCATATGAAGTTAAACCAATCAACCAAATCCCTAGACTATAAAAAAACATCTGCTTGTTTTCTACTTCATTCATACCAACTAAAACTAGACAAACAGCAATTAATAACAAATGTGGCGCTACATTTGCATCCAAACCAAACCGACTAATCAACATATGCCATGGGTTAATGATTAGCATAAAGAAAATCGATACAGTTAACGTTTCTGATAGTTTCAGTCTTAATAGGGTCCATAATACTGTCAAAATCGTAAAAGAAGAAAGACAAGCCATTGCTAAACGAGTACTAACAAGAGATAATCCTAATAGTTTTACAAATGGTAAAGATAAATAAGTATAAAATGCAGACGGTCCTGTCCCGTACCCCATCAAGTAAATTGGCCACGAATTCAAGGCACTGTCTGTCCCATAATTGGCTAAAGCCCAGGTATCATATCCTGACATCGCTTCATCGATTTGGAGGCCAGGCAATTGATTGATATTAATAAAACGGGTAATTACTCCTATAACGAATAAAAAGAAAATCATTTGTACAAACTGCTTGTTCTTTTTATTTTGTTCCCCTAGTATCCATACGCGCCGAAGAAAATCAGCTCCAACTCCAATAAACCCTATCATAACTGAATATAATACAATGACCGCCATTTAGTTTCTCCCTTTTATTCGTTTATTCCGTACGATCCACAATCGCAACTTGAAGTCCTTTCAATTCTTTCTTTTGACTGAATTCAGCCACTATAGACTGTGTGATTCGTTTTTTTTCTGTCATTTCCTCATCATTACTATAAACTTTTACTCGTTGTGCTGCTGGGCGACTATCTAATTCTTGATATGTTTTGCCAAAATTTTCAATTGAACGATCTGATATCGTTTTAGGCAAATCAATTATTTTAGCCGTTTCTTCTAACAGAGTATGAAATTTTTCTTTGGTAAATGCTTCTTTTTCTCCAACATTCACAATAGAAAAACTCTGAGTTCTTAGTCGAACATCTTTTTCTTCCCGCCTAAACAAATACGTAAATTCTACTGCAGCAACTGTTTCTAGCTGACTCTCTTTAGAAAATGGATAATAGCCTTGAATTCTTAATTCATCCCCTTCAGCATAAAGAGTATATTCGGAATCACCAGGTTTCACTCCATCTGTTGCCACTTCTTTTTCCATCAATGCCTCTGCTTGGGCTATCATATCTGGTACTTTTACTTTAAACTTGTCTTTCAACAAAGAGAGTCCTTCTTCTTTGCTGATGTTGGGATAATCAAATCGACCAAAAGGCTTTTCTCTAGTATCGTGCCAAAGTAGTTGTTCATGTTCTATCGAAGTTGTCTTTTTATTTGCTGAGCAGGCACTTATTATAAGTAATAAAATCATTGTTGCACACAAAAATAAAGTACGCTTTTTTTGCATTATTTCCCGCCTTCCTTTCCACTAACATTTGCAAGCGTTAAATGGACAGGTTCAGCATCTGTAAAGACCTCTTTAGAAGGTGTAAGTACTATATCCTTTGTCTTGTCTTTCAACGTATATATGACAACCGCCTCAAGACTTTTCCCACTGGGAATCGTTTGATTTTGTTGTTCTAATAGCTTCGTGATATCCACTACTTGATCATCTTTTTTAACGGTTCCTTCTTGTAGCTCTTGATCATTTTGAGTTACTTTAATCAACTCTTGCCATTTCTTTGGTGTGATATCATCTTGTTTCCCTTTGTTCGTAACCATATAACGAATCGCATAAACTAAAGTATCATTCTCTCCAGATAAATCCATTACACCTGTCACTTTTACGTTTAATGCACTTGAATCAAATAAAATTTCATCTTCATCTTCAACAGGACCTTGATCTTCTTTTTCTTTGATGGAGTATGCGGAAGAATCAATGATATCAACACGTTTCTCATGTTGACCATCATCAGCAGAATAAAAATCAAAATGAACCAAGCCATGTTCTGTCTCAATATAATAGAGATGTAACCAAGTAGAACGTTTGTCAAACGTAGTATTTAGTGTATATTTATAGGCTTTATACTTGCCAACTTTGGTTTCTTTCATATATATATCTTTCGCTTTATAGTTATATAGCTTTGCCAGTTCTTTACGCGTTCGTTCACCAAAATCAGCTAAATCAACATTCTCTTTACGGGAAGCTAAAACAAATAAAGTAGAATTACTCTTTTTATCCTTCGCTCCAAAAACAGCGGACTTATTATAAGTTGCTTTATAATCTTTGGTAACTTCCCAAGTACTCGGCAATTGAAATTGATATTGAATTCCATCTGCTTCAAAGTATTGTTTTTTATCCGATAATTTTGCCGAACAACCACTGATTATGAATAAACTAAAAACGAAAATTGGGAAATACCTGATTGCTTTTTTCATTCCTCTTTCTCCTTCTGTATATAGATCTGTTGTTTCATTTTCTTCCTTAGCCACCAGTTGTACACTATAAAAAGTAGAATACAACTAATAAATAATGAAAGACCGATTCTAAAACCTTCAGGTAAAAATACTAATTTTACGGTATGTTTTCCTTTGGGAACTGGCAGCGCTAAGAAAGCATCTTTAAATGTGGGAATCTCAACTCTTTTGCCATCAATATAAGCTCTCCAGCCTTTGTCGAATGGAATAGTTGTCAAAACCACCTGATCTTTGGACAACTCTACTTCTGCTTCTGAAGTTCGACCGCTAGTTTCGAACGAAACACCATTTTTTTTGATTGTTTTCATCATATTCTCAAAACGATCACTATTTAAAAACATCGCTTTGGGTTTAACCAGTTGTACAACATTTTCACCAGTGAATACAACCTGTACTTCAACCGTTTTGGCTTCTTTATAATAGCCTAAATCATAATACTGACCGCTGGAATCCAGACTCCCATGACGCTGTATCCCATTCACTTTCGTAATAATATCCACTTCTGTTCCTTTACCATATAGACTTAAATAGGCTTGGGAACGCGCCGGAACATCAATTGAATAGGTCAACTCACGATTGGTATTCGCGGTTCTTGAATAATAAACGCCACCTTCTTGTTCTTCTACTTTGACATTGTTTTCTTTCACTGTCTCAACTTCAGCAAAAGAAAAAATATTTGATTCGTCCCCAGATAGGTATTGCATTAGTTCTGTTTGATTTTTTACAGCATTTTTCTTATAAATCCCCTTGTCTGTTAATATACCTAGAGGCATTGCAAACTGATTTTCATACAAGGTATAATCTCCTGCTGTTTTTATCGCTTTATAGCCATATTTTCTTAAATCTTCTTTTGCTAAATTGTATTTTATTCCTAATAAGGCATCCATAATCAACGTATTATTTTCATATTGAATCGTCAAATTAGTTCCCGCTGAACGAAAGCCTAACTGATCTAGATACTGAGAAGAGTGACGATTTCGAATAGAAGAAAACATTGTAACACCGCTATATCCATGAATAAAACTTTCATTTCGAGATGTTGCATCAACATTTCCTACCCGGTATAGACTAGTGTTCTCATTTTTGGTTGTCTCGATCAATGTATTGATATCAGAAAAATGATCATCATAAGCTCTACGATCTGGATAATTCCATTCTCCTGCAATTCCTTTTACAATGCTTTGTGCATTAATCAACTGTTCTCCAATAAAAACAAAAGAAAATAGACATCCGATCAATACCAAACGTTTCGGCCACTTTTGAATCAGAACGCCTAATAGCACATAGAGCAAGGCAACAGTCAATGTAGCGAGTAACGTTTTCTGATCCAAATACTCATATCTTTTACGATTTGCTACAAAACTGATCAAAACATATAGAAAAATCAAGCCCAACACAACATTAACCAAACGATTGAAGTCATCCTTGGTTACCTGTTCCAATCCAAAGCCGGCCAATAAAAGCCCTAAAAAAGAAAACAAGAAACTAAAACGAAATAAAAACATATAAGGAGAATGCATTCCATGCCAAAAAAGATTCATCGGCTCAATATAAACACTTGCAATCAATAGAAGAAACAAACTCCCATAGATCAGCTTATTTTTAAGCGCGATTTTTCGACTTATAAAATAGAAAAGACAAAAAATCAACCCTAGCATCCCAAAATAAATAAAAGGTGCACTCCCATATTTACTAGTATCGTAGGACCCTACCATGGTTTTTGCTGGAATATCCCAGATATCCATCCCTCTTGTTAGAAAGCTATAGATAGGTGTTAATCTCTCACCATTATTTTTCAAGTCTAATAAAGTTGGCAAAATCGTGACCATCGATGTACCACCTGCAAGTAGCGACGTTATCAAGTAAGGAACCAAGCTTGCTTTAAATCGCTTAGGTTCTGTTAAAAATCGACAAAACACATATAAAAATGAAAATACGCCAACCATAAATGCCATATAAAAGTTGGATAAAAATAGTAATAAGTAACTAATAAATAATAGCGCCGATTTTCGTTCATCCATTAAATAATGAATCCCTAAAATAACCAAAGGTAAATAGATTAATCCATCCAACCACATTTGTTGCGGCGAATAGGCAATACTAAATCCGCACAAAGCAAAACTAACACTTAACATTATTTTTGCAATTTGCGGCAATTTAAATAAACGATCACTCATGATCCAAAATGTACCGCCAATGGCTCCGAATTTGAGTAACAAAATCAAATACAGTGCATCAGGAATATGTTGATTATCAAAAAACGCAACAACAAAACTAAAAATGCCGTTTATGTAATAAGCCATAAATGACCAGTAATTCAATCCTAAAGAACCATACCATGTATAAAAAAAGCTTTGTTTTCCATGTAATGTATTATTAAAACTTGCAAAAAAATTAGATGTTTGAGATAACGCATCACTCGCTAAGACTGTTCTTTGACTAGTAGGATAAATGCCCATCATTAAGTAGACTACTGCCATTATTACGATGGGAATGAGTACACTTAAAAGAAATGCCCAACCTTTTCTTTTAAGCCATATTTTTAGTTTCATACCATTTCTTCCTCCTATGTACAAATTAACTGTGGTGCGGTATCGCTTTGTGGCTATTATTTTTCATACTTTATCAGTGCACTAATCCCATTTTGTTGAATGGAAAGTAGCGAAATACTACTACGCCTTCAATCTGTTTTTCTTCAATTAATCCAAGGGCTCTACTATCTTTGGACTCAGCGCGATTGTCTCCTAATACAAAATAGTTCCCTTTTGGGATTGTGGAAAGCCCCGCTAGCTTTAAAGCTACCTCCTCATGAACCAATACTTTAAGCGTGCTATCCGGCAACATGCTGATAATAAATTTGGGAACTTCATCTTGTTGCCACGGTGCAGCATTAGATGGACGAATATAAACCGCATTTGATTCTGTCCAAATTTGGTCCCCTGGAAGTCCTATTATTCGTTTGACATAGCTTGGGTCATTTGGAATCTCAGGATCAAATGTCACGATCTCATATCTTTTTGGGGATGTGTTCTTTTGTACAATAATTCGATCATTATTTTCAAAAGTTGGTGCCATTGATTTCCCTGAAACACGATGGGTTTTAAATACAACTAAAAAAACAATAACTAGTATAAGTGCAAAAAACCAAAAGCCTTCTTTTAGCCAACTTCTTCTATGCTCCAGCGTATTATTTTCACTTTGTTTTTTTGGTAAATTTAGTCGTTGTTCTCTTCGCTTATTTGGACTTAAAGTCGTTTGCCGTTGTTTTCTTTTCTTTGAGAAATGAGGTCCTTTTACCATATCCATTCCTCCTATCTCTTCCTTAAAATGATGTTATTTGATGCATCGGTGATATTCTTACTTTTACAACCCCTAAAATATCTTTCTTCTCAACCCAGCCATAATTACGGCTATCTGCAGCATAATGACGATTATCTCCCAAAACAAAGTAGCTATCTTTGGGCAAACGGCTTTCATCTGTAACAGTTCTCAAACTGAAGTTATCCGTCAATAATCGTTGCTCCACCTTTGCTTCATTTAGTTCTTTCTTCAAAAAGCGTTCTACAATTGGCTTTTGATCAACCAATAGTTGATCGTTTTGATAGGCTATTTCTTCTTCAGGTAAACCAATCACTCTACGGATCATCGTTCTTTTGGTTCCTGGTTCCCTGATATAAACTAAATCAAACCGTTTAATTTCCTTCGTTTTTCTGACAATCACCCGTTCACCATCGTTTAACAACGGGGTCATTCCATAGCCCTCAACCGATGGAAAAGAAAAAAGCAATGACTGTACTACAACTATCAATCCTAATAAAAGGGATAAACTCACAACTAATTCTTTTACTAGTTGCTTTTGCTCTTCTCTTTTACGATCAATATATTTTTTTGTGGGTCTTTTCTTTCTAGAAGAAGACTTCTTCGTAGGTTCATTCGACTTTTTACTTTTTCTTTTCTTTTGATCGACTACATTCTTTTTGCTTTTTTTTGGTTGACTTAATTCCCTGTTAGGAGTTGCTTTTAGCGACTGTCGTCTAACTTTAGTTTTTTTTGTCTGTTTCATGTTGTTTCCCTCAGCAATCAGTTCCCTTACCCTTTTCTTTTTAATGCTGATTCATTCACTCTAAAATACTTGAAGACTTCTTTTTGCTGCTGCTTCATTTTTTGAATATCTTTTAAATAGCCATCAATCGTTTCTTTATTTTCTAATTGTTGTTCTGATAGACTATGGAGATTCATCCCTAAGTTTTTCATACTCACGTTATAACGGGTCAATAATCGCTTTCCTTCTTCCGATAGTCCGTCAGAAACAGATCGATTGCTATAGGTTACTATTAAAGAACTAATTTCCAGATATGCTTGATATTCCTTTTCAATACTTCCGCCATCTCTCATTGTCTCCAACTTTTTTTCGATATCTTCCGACATAAAATAACCTTGAACAACTCCTTTTGCATCTTCAGCTGTTAAATGGGTCATCTGATAATATCGAGAATAAAAAGCACTTCCAGACGCTATAATCACGAACAGTAAAAAAATAAAAATATTTCGATCAAATTGTTTCCGACGTTTTTCCAATTGCTTTCGCTCTTTTATCCAACGTTTTCGTTTCGCTTTGTTTTTAGGTCGTTTTTGCCACTTTGCTTTCTTCAGTTCTTTTCGAATCGATAAAGAATAGAAAAAGAAAAAAAAGATAAACAAAAAACTAAGCGTCGCAAAGGAAAGTTGTCCAATGAAAAACCAGTCTAATAGACTCATATTACGATAACCTCCTTAAGCTTATTTTTTCTTTCTCTTCTTATTTCCTTTCTTTTTCTTCTTATTCTTATTTACCGCTCGAACGATAAAGAAGATTGCTAAGAATGCCAGAAAAATACCCGCACCAATCAAAGCCACTAGTTTCCAATTAATTCCTGGTTCCTGAATTAAAGAGACATCTTGAGCATTATATTTATCAGCTTCTTCATTGGTAATTTTAAAGTTTTCTGTCCATTCCCATTTTTGGTCACCACTTGTAACCAATATATGGGCCTTATAATCCCCTGCGACCATCTTATCTCCATTCATTTCTAAAGGAAATTCAATCATAGAATTTGGGGCCATCTTCATATCAGCTTTTTTTGTATCATATAAAACAGCATCTGAATCTTTTGCCATTACTTCCATTTCTACTGTCATGTTATTTAAAAATTCTGGTTTTATATTTGAAAAATTGACAAATACACTGTTTCGATAGTTTGACAATCCTGCATAAACTTTGTTTAATTTTAAATCATTTGTTACTTTCTCATCTGTTTCCTGCAAAACCATTGCAACTAAAAATGCATACTCATTGACTACACCTTTTGCTTTTTTATTTGCTTCTTCCTCTTCTTTTGTTGGTTTGGATTTCAAATAAATTCCACCAACGATTTTTCCATCATAGCTTGTTGCTGGCATCGTGATGGTTAGCTCTAAGGGCTTTGTTTCATTTGGAGCCAAGGTTACTTCTGACGGCCCTTTAACAATGTCTTTAAAGTCATGTTTTAAAGATGGGTCATTTTTCAATGCACTTGGTCCATATTCTAAAACACCATTTGAATTAGTTTTTACCCCATTTAAGGAAACTTGAATCGTTTGTTCTTGATCTGCACGATTCGTTAACATTACTTGGACCGTTTGTTCCTGCCCAGGTGTCATACGTAAGTCAAAATAACGCCCTTCCCCTTTTTGATTTTCAGGTAGCACAGTTTCATATGCAAATTGCAATTCAGCATATGCATCTCTTGAAAAACCAAAAAGTGAAACTATGTATAAACATAAAAAGAGACTTAATAAAATTCGTTTTTTCATGTACTTCGTTGTCCTCTCTCTTCCATCATGAAAGAATTCACCGGCAAACCACCGGTGAATCTTTTAATCTACTACTTGTTAAATTATAGTAGCCTTCGTATTACATTGGTGTTTCTGAAAGTGTCCAAAGAATTGTTGCTACGTATTTACCATCACGGATATCATCAGCTTGGTTCGCTGGAATGCTCAATTCGATTGATTCTTTATCAGAATTTGCTGGATTGATTACATCACCAAAGTAAACAGCGTATTTTCCACGACCTTTACCAGTGTTGTTTTCGTTAACTGTAAGCAATTTAGCTTTCGTATTTTCAGCTAAATGAAGTGTTGGTTGTAGACCACTTGTACTTGGTGCAAGTGCAAGGTTATCTTTATGAGCTTCTAATCTTGTATTTTTGTAGTCAATTGTTGCTCCCTTAATACTTCTTGTTTTGCTATTTGCAGTATCTTCAAATTTAAATGCGCCTTTGCCATCTGAATCAACAAGTGTAGCTGACAATTCATACGTACGATCATCTACAAGACGATCATCTTTAAATTGAACCCAGTTTGCTCGTCTTGCAACGTGGTCATCAGCTCCTACTTTATTGGCAGTTGTTGGTTTTGCCCAAGACTTGATAGCACCTGTTGTTGCTTGTTGTTCGTTAAAGACTAATTTTGACATCCCTTGAACAACGAATTCACCATCTAATAATTTAGTAGGGTCAGTATCAGTTGTTGATTGAGAACTTGTATCTGGTGGTACTACCCCACCTGTAGAATCATATGAACCATAAGTAGCTTTAGTGAATTGGATTTCACCTTCGCCTGCTTTTGAATGATCTGGTGCTGCTTTTGTTGCGCCTGGTGCTGCTATTGCTACACCTAGTACAGCTAATAACGCTGCACCACATAATTTGTGTGTTAATTTCATTTGTGTTTCCTCCTAATTTTTTTGTTCTATTTATGGTAACTCAGCTAATACCCAAGTTAGCACCGTTGAATAAGCGCCTGCTTCTTTCTCAGTCGCCCCTGGCACAGAGAGCGTAACTGCTCGGTTTGTGTACACAGGTTTTTTAAAGATCGGATCTATTATTTCTTTACCTGAACCGTCTTTTCTTATTTCCAATGTATTTGGACGTTCATTATGATTTTCTTGTGATGCTCCAAACACAATACTCCAAGTTCCTGCCCCTTTGCCCGCTTGTGCAACAGCTAGGTTATACGTTTCACCTACATTGCTCATACGAATAACTTCTTTTGATACAGTCGGTGCTTTGGTCAGCTCTCTTGAAGAATTGACCCACGTTTGATCAAATGATATCACTGCACCTTTCAATTCTGCCCCCAATTTAGTGGTATGCTTAAATTGATTCTCCTGTCTGACTTGCAACGTCCAGCCATCTGAATCGTCTCGATAGTCTGATACTTGCACAAAATTTCCACGAGCAGAAGTATCACCATGAAATAGTTGTGCATTTACAGGAAAAACAGTATTTTCATCTGATATCATTACTGTACTAAAATTCAGTTTTGGAGCAAAATCAATCCTTAAGTCTCCTTCAGTTTGTGGTGTTTCACCAGGATCAACTTCTACTTTTGGATTTTCTGGATCTCGGATAATTGAATTTTCTTCTTTATACCCTTTTAGCTCAACTTCTGCATCCCCAGATAATGAAGCGTCTTTAGCATAAGAAGTCTTCGTATTGCTAAGTGTAAACAGAAGGGATCCAAGAAGAATAACGGCAAGAAATGTTTTTTTCTTCAATTGCTTATCCCTCCTTTTCACTCGCATCTTTTTTTCTTTTAACAAGATAAAAGATGACTACTAAAGCAGCTAAAGCTATTCCACTAATCGTCAAACTCTTCATAACAAGTTCGCCTGTTGAAGGATATTTGCCAGTTGGCTTTTTAATCAGTTCACTGCTAGAAATTGTTGATTCTGAAGGAGTTGTGCTAGAACTTGAATCACTACTTTCAGCAGAAAAAACAATCTCACCATTTGTTTGCACTGCAGCTTCTTCTCCGTATACAGAAGTAGCGAATATACCCAAGATTCCTCCCGTTAAAGCGAGTAACATTAGGCCAATATACAAATTTTTTGCTTTCTTTATCATTGACACTCTCTCCTTCGCTTTAAGGAAGATTTGGCACTTCACTTAATGTATAAACAATTTTTGCTCGATATTCGCCTAACTGTTTGACATAGTCTCCTGGAACTTCAACTTTGAAGCCTTTTCCTTTAGCTGTCCAAGTTTGGCTAATGTTATATTTCGTATCTGAATAGTTATCAGGTGACGTCAATAATTGATTCTGATCTACTGGAAAACTTTTTTCAGTTGTTCCACCATCGTTATAGCGTAAAATTCCTGAGAGTGTTTTATTCGAGCCGTCAGTTGTTTTAAAATCTTCCGTTACTTTGGCATATAAATACCATCTTTGTTTTGTTGCGCGTGTATCTGTAACAACTAAATCCTTATCGGTTTTGGCACTTTCAACTCGAAGTTCTTTTGCACTGGCTTCATTCATCTCAAAATCAAGTAAAGACGGTGCCGATGTGATTAATAATGTTCCCTTGTAATGGAATTCAATCGTTGAAATTTCTCCGTATTTCCCTTTGACAGATGTTGGTAATGGTTCTGGTAATGCTTGACCATCAACAATGATTTTATCTAAGACATACCCATCAAACGTTTCAGGTGTGATATCAAATGCTGTACCATCTTTTTGAGTAGTGATTGCATCACGATCTGGATCCATTTTCACATCATTATTAGTTTCATCTTTTTTCCTATAAAGAACATTTAACTGGCTTTCACCAGCGATAATAGCTAGCGAAGTTTCATTTGATGTTTTCGCTGCCTCATCTCCGGATACTGTATAGGTTTGTTTTAACGTTTGCAAAGTTGCATCTGCAGCAATTTCAACTTTATATTTGATGATTACCTGATTTTGATCCAAATCACCAAGATTGATTTTAAACGCTCTTGTTATAGGATTAAATTCAACTTTATCTGCTGCTATTGGCATACCATTAACTGTCACACTTGTTGGATCAGGTGCGATTTTATCAGGAAAAGGTGTGTCAACTTGATAAAAAACGTTACGCCATTTCGTAGGTGCTTGAGCAGTATTTTGAATCGTTGCTGTATACTCAGTTTGTCCACCTAAGGGGACAGTGGTTGGATTAACAGCAAACTTTGCATTGACCACGGGTGTTCTTAGCTTGGTATATTTAAATGTGACTTTTTTATTCGTTACGAATTTAGCCGTCACTGTTAACGGATCGGTTAACTGCGCTGGTGTCTTATCCACTCCATCTACTAATACAGCCGTAGGAATATAACCTGAAATTGCTTTTGATGTAGCCAGATATTCCTCATCTGCTTCACCACTTGGCAACGGACTCGTTGTTGCGATTACCGCGCCTGTTTCTGCATCTAAATGTTCGATGTCTAAATCAAATATAGTTTGAGTTATCTCAATCTTTACTGTAATTGGTGTTTCAACACCTTTGGCAGAAGTCATGATCAATGGTACATCTACAATATCCCCAGGTTGTTTAGCACTAATATCTGGTGGCGTTCCAACGTATGAAACTGTAACCGGACGATCGATTTCGTTTCCTGTATCAACATCATATGAAGTAAGTAAGTCTTTAGCATTTGGATATGCTGTAGCAATACTTCCCCCCATCGGGATTTTCACATCCGTTTTGGCAACGCCATAAGGAACACCTTCGTAGAGAACTTTTGCCTTCGTTTGATCATCTTGTACAACGACTTCAGCATTTAGATCACCAGAAAAACGATTCAGATAAGTATAATGAGTGGTCGTTGTCGTTCCACCCAACTCATAAATCATATGAGCATCATCTTTTCCGCCAACCTGGTAATTGTGATCAACTTTATTAAATTTGAATGTAGCGTTCTGTTTGGCTTCTACTTTTATCTCTAAAACAGAGCCGTTAAATTCATTCGTTGTCGGATCTTTTGCAGTCAGAATAACTCTGCTGGAATTCATTGGATCTATGGCGATAGTAAATTGACCTGTCTTTTCGACAGTTTCTCCCGTTCCAAACTCATACACTCTTACTTTACTTAAATCAATATCATATTGACTTGGAACCATTGTTTCGATTGAAAAAGTCGTATTTCTATTTTCAAGCTTGTTATCAGCAACCGTTTGTAAAATTGAATATTTGATTCTGCCATAGTCAGCTTCTGTATGAACAGCACTATTTTTTTCAGCAAAAATAATTGGTTTAGCTGGTGCTATTCTGGCAAGAGACTCTGTACTATACATAATCCCCATCGCACCTAGAGCAGTACCACCATTTCCGTTACTGTATCTTTTCTCCATGGATGTAGCAAAAGACTGGCTTTCAAAAAGTTGCGTTAATCTACTGGCTGGTGCATTAACTGTAGTTCCGTTACCAAAAAGTTCAAGATAATTTGGTTTGCTAGCATCCTTATAACCGATCCATGTAGAATCCAAAACAAACATTTTATCAAAATCATTATTGAAAGGCGTGGTTACGGCCTTAGCTATATTGATATTGTTAAAATTCCATGTTCCTTTATAATTCAGCTGTTTTTTTGTTTCACTATCATAAAACTCGTAGTGATAGGAAGCATTGTCCTCAAACGTATACGTATCATTGATTTTCGATGCACTTCTTGTAGTACTTCCTAAGAATAAAAATGCCTCACCCCAAGTTTTAGTGTTTGGAATGATCGTATTTACTGTGGAGTTAATATCAGAAAAGTCAACCGCAACAAAATTGAAGTATGGACTATTCCCGCTACCCTTATCTGCAAAATCCATCTGATCAATAACTAATTTCAAATCTACGCTTCGCCCATTGTACATCCCAGCATTTCTGATCCAAACTCCCTTTTCGCTTGCCACAGTATCATTATGAAAGCGATAAGACTTCGATAGATGAGAATCATATTCGATTGTTTCAGCCTCTCCGAATGGTTCATAAGATGTATATTGTGTTAATTTAAACATCGAACCATAATCTCCATCGATTTCAGAAATAGCTGAATTTGCCCCTGGAACAATATTTACCCCTGGTGCTGTCAGAATATCTGAGTAACCTGAAGGAGGTGCCGCTTGGATCTTGTTTTGATGACCATAAAATATGAAATAACCAACGCAGAACAATATAGACATAAATATGGATAATCTAATTTTTTTCATTGTTTCACCTCCCTTATATAAAAGATTACTGACTCAGTTCATCATCAAATTCATCATTTTTAGTTTGAGTTCCAGAAATTCATTCTGAAACTCAAACCATTCAAAGTGTTTATTTTATAACAACGTAATTACAATTGATTATAAAATTCCTCCTACTAGAGAAAGTTTTCCATAATTTTCAAGTTTGAAATTCGGTGAAATATCTCCAGTTGTTGATAATGTTTTGCTGTTACAGATTTTACCGAAGTTGACTGAGAAGTTTCCACCATCTAAATAGATAGGGGCATGCTCATAGTTACCGCCAGTTTGAGACCATGTTGAAATTTCACTTACATCAGTAGCATTAATCGTTGTATTGGTAGCATAGAATAATTTTGAATTTGGTTTTTTGTTTGTAAGTTCAAAATTACGTGGTGCATCCAAATTAATTACAGCGCCTTTATATTCACTTTCAACAACAGCTTTTGTACTGTTACCAGTGACAACTAACTCAGCATCGTTTGCAACATTTATTTCTGATCCATAATATTGAAGTTTCATAGTTGCATAGTTACCGCCACCGCGGCCGTTCAAATGAACTGAGCTGCCAGTTGCCAGATTAAATGTCGGTACTTTATTTACATAATCCGCACGTGGGATAAATTGGAAAGCAACTCCTGCTGCGTCAACATCAAGTGAAGCATTTTCACCTACATCAACTTTTTGTACTTTATCGTAAAATACTGGATAGTAATAGTTAACATCACTTTGTGGGCCAATTTTTACATTGATTTTTGCATTATCACCGATAATTGCTTCACCAGTTGCTTTCCCTTTGATCAAGGCACCATTAAAGTAAAATGCTGAGAATTGACCATGATCTTTATTTGCTGCAATTCCGTTATAAACTGTTCCAGGCATAAATTCTAAATCATGCACCCAAGCATTTTCAGCACGAGTATTGATGTTATTTGTGCCAGCAAATGTTAATTTACCTTCACTTAAATGTACAAAACGTGCACCTTGATATGTTACATTCTCTGCAAAGACATCCCAACCATAACTTGAAGGGCCATTACCAGAACCACCAGTGAAGAAACGTCCATCGCCATCAGCACCTACGATATTGACATTTTTGATTGAAATCGTATTTTTACCTTTAGTATTTTGTTTACCATAGATAGAGTTGTGTGCTGAGTTGATCACTACACCTTTATCTGCATTACCATTGATCGTTAAATCACGGTTTGGAATGTTTGTAATGTTTTTCTTGAATTGGATACTTTGATTAACATTGATTACAGTAATTACTGGATTTTTCAACGCTGCATCAAATTCTTCGATCGTTGATACTTCAGCTGTTTCTTCCGCTGCATAAGCAACAACTGATTCTCCTGTAAATGGTGTTGGTGCTGACAATACTACTGCTCCTAGTGCAACAGTTGCAGCTAGTGTTAGCATACTTCTTTTTAACATTTGTGTTTTTTTCAATTCTTTTCCCTCCTAAAATGTGTGTTATTGTCGAAACTTTTTTTACTCCCCCTCCTTTCCAGAAAAACGAGCAATTATTTTCTTCACTCGTTATTTCTAACCAGTTTCGCAAATTATCTTTTTGACTGAAATCAAATGTTCAAGCATGTCTTTTCCTCCCATTTTTTAAAAATTAAGTGGTTTTTATTTTTACTGAGCATGTTTTCCATCAGCCGATTCTCAGTCTTTTCTCTCTTTCGTTATTAGATATTTAGCATGTAGCCTTTTGAGCGAATCGTCTTAATATACTGTGGTTTTTCAATGTCCAACTCAATTTTTTTTCTCAAATGAAAAACTAAGTTAGAAACCCGATATTTTCGATTTCTATAAGTATCGTTCCAGACGTTTTTATAGATTTCTTCATATGTCATCGTTTTACGTGCGTGTTTAAGTAAATATTCTATTGTAAGAAACTCTAATTTTGTTAAATTGACTTCTTTCCCTTCTTCTAAGCAAACACTTAGATTTTGTGGTATTAACTTAAAGTCAACGTTTTGTTCCTGTACTCCTATTTTAGGTACTTCTAATTGGTGCTCTCGTTGTTTGACACGTTTCAGTAAATTTCTCATCATTAATATAGATTCATCTAGTCCTTGATTTTGTTCAATGATTCCATCGGCCCCCAATTGTAAATAAACAATTCGATTTGTTCTATTGTTGGTTTCTGAGGAGGATAAAATCCAAAGTGGTAAGGTTGTTTGTTCTCGTACATTCATGATTAATTCACACGTCCAGTTAATATTACTCGTCTCAGAGTCGTCAATAATTAAAGTGTCCATTAAATTCAACGTGTTATTGTCACTTTCAAGTAAATGTTCTACTTTTTCTTTCTTGATCATTTGAATAGTACATTGAAGTGATTTGAACATTTCATTACATTCTTTGCTAATTTCACTGTTGTGTGAGATGCAACCGATCCGATACATATTGATGCCCTCCTTATCATCATTTTCTAAGAGTTTGGTTTATTTTGTTTGGTTAGTCTAAGCTTTCACTCATTTCAGTGCTTTAGAGTTTAGAAATTATGGTTTTGCCCTTATAATGGTTACATGGCTATTTATTATGAGCTTAATGAATAGCCGATTACGGTTTATCTTTGAAGAAAGATAATTTATTTGGCTTTTTCTTGAATGTAACAGGTATAAGAAAAAGGTCATTTTTCCTCTGTATAACGGCGTTTGCTAGTGAGGTTGACCATTTTTTGACGGCTTTAAAAATCAATTGGATAAAATTTCCGCGCCATTTTAAAATAAAAAAATAGCCTGAGATATAACTTGAAAAGTTATATCTCAGGCTATTTTGTCCGAGTAAACGCTTCTAACCCAACCTCTTTTTTAGGAGACGATTATTCTACTGCCAAGTTTATGATCTATGACAGAAACTGCTGCTTTTCTATTTTCCCACAGTGAATCTGTGTAGGTGTCTAAAGTTAATTTTATTGAAGCATGCCCCAATAATTTACTCAGTGTAGCAATATCAATCCCCTGCTCTACACATCGAGTAGCGAAGGTATGACGTAACACATGAAAATGAATAGAGCGAATCCCTGCTTGTTTCATGCTTTTTTTAAATCTATAACTGATTACTCGCGGTTCTGCATAACTTCCTTTACAAGAAATCACATATTCAGAAGTATCGATTTTTCGTTTATCTAACAAATAGTTTTTTAAATTTTTTGCCAAGGGAATCGACCGTTTAGAACTTTTTGTTTTTGGCTCTGCCATAATGATTTCTGTTTTTCTATTATTCACGGTATTAGATATTCTATAGAGTGTTCTTTTGATATGAATAATATCTTTTTCGAAATCAATATCAGACCACTTCAATCCACTGATTTCACCAATTCTTAACCCAGTATACAGTGCTAAAATAACCGCAGAACAGGCTTTTTCGTTTAGTGCAATCTGTTCGATTTTTTCTTGATCTTTTAAACTAAGTGCTGATATTTCAGACATTGCCACTGTTGATAGCGATAAGTTATTACATGGATTTGAAAGAATATAATTTTCTAAAAATGCTTTATTCATTGCACTTTTAAGTACAGTTACAATAGAATGCACTGTGGCAGAGGATAAATTCAAATTTGTCAGATAATTGACAAATTCCTCTATTTCTCGGCTTTTTACTTGAATCAGCTGTTTTCTGCCTAAAAATGGATTAATGTATTTATCAATACGTAAGCGATAGCTGGAATATGTAGAAAGTTTGATCTTTTTTCGCATTAATCCATCCAACCAATAATTCAACCACTCTTGAACCGTTCCTTGATATAAGTTAAGATTATTATGCGAAAAAGAGTATTGAACTTTCAATTCGGCGAGCTTTTTTTTCACATGCGCATAGCGTTTTCCGTAAATGTAGCCATAAATGATTTTGCCATGTTCATTTCTTGCCTTCATATAACGCCCTTCCCAGCGACCATCCTTTCTTTTATAAATATTCTCACCTTTTCTACTCAAAACTTGACACCCTTTCACAAAAAAATTGACGGCTTATTTGACGGCTTAAAAATATAAATCTATTTTTTAATGTACAAACAACTAGTATTGACTGAACAGAAAACAATATTAATATGAAAATTCAATAGCAAATTCATTTATTTTCTATTTGTAACCAAAAACAAAAAATAACAATTCTCATTTTTTTATTGCTCTTCACTTTTGAGATAGAATGAATTAGTAGTTGAAATTGAAATACATTTGTCTATTAATTAGATTCATTATTTTCTTATACCTGTTACATTCAAGAAAGAAATTCAACTTCCAGAACACAATCTCATTATAACAATATATCTTCTATATTTCACCTTTTTATCAAAATAAACTTTTTTTTATATCAAATTTATATATATTCGAATAAAAACAGTTGAGATAGATTAAGGACAATCTGTCTTAACTGTTTTTTGTATGGTCTATTTGTTCAAAAGCATAAAATGAAGATTTTATGGCTATTATTGTGGGTATTCTAGCGTCTTCTTTTACAACAAAAAAATCTTATCCCACATAAATTCATCTATTATAAATAACAGTAGAACTAATTTTTTCTAATAGAGCGAGGCTATCTATGGTAAAATAATGGAATCAACTATTCTATTTAAGAGGAGTGAGTTATTGAATCCAAAACTGTTTTTTTCAGGGAGTCAGTTAAAGTGGATTGCGATCATTGCCATGTTTCTTGATCATACCGCAAAAATCATTCGTTTTCAGCCCCTTATAAACGGAGCACTTCCCTATATGACTGAATCGAACCAACTGTTTGCAATGAGTCAAACTATTTTCCCGCTATTCATCTTGATTGGACGACTTGCTTTTCCACTGTTTTGCTTTTTATTAATTGAAGGATTTGTTCATACCTCAAATCCTAAAAACTACTTGATGCGCTTGTTTCTTTTTGCAGTGATTTCAGAGATTCCTTATGACTTAGCTTTTTCGCATCAGTTTGTTAATTTGGAAAGCCAAAATGTGTTTTTTACATTGGTGATTGGTTTAGTGGTGATCATGGGTTTAGACAAGTTTTCTTTCACTTCCGTCAAAAATAGTTTTTTCTCTCTGATAATTATCACCAGTGGAATTTTTTTAGCAGAATGGTTACAAACGGATTATGGTGGCTGGATCGGTATTTTACTCATCACTATTTTGTATCTATTTAGGCGTTCTTCATTGTTGAAGTGTATTTTAGGCGGATTGGTTCTTTTACAAAATAGTTGGTTTGGGTTGTTTGCTTTTATACCAATTTATTTTTACAATGGGCAACGTGGTAAACAATGGAAATATTTTTTTTATTGGTTTTATCCCGTTCATTTACTCGTTCTTTTTGCAATTCAACAATTTTTGGTCATACCTTACCTGATTTAACAGAAAATCATTGTAAAAAAACAAGCCGACATCTAAAAATGTCAGCTTGTTTTTTTATTCGTATTACATCATGCCGCCCATACCCATTGATGGATCCATTGGAGGCATGCTTGCCCCTGCTGGTTCAGGTTTATCTGCAACTACCGCTTCTGTAGTTAACAGTAAAGCTGAAACAGATGCAGCGTTTTGCAATGCTGAACGAGTTACTTTGGTTGGGTCAACGATTCCTGCTTCTACCATGTTTACCCACTCGCCTGTTGCAGCATTGAAGCCAATACCTAAATCGATATTTTTCAATTTATCAACAATTACTGAGCCTTCATAGCCAGCATTTTCAGCGATTTGACGAATTGGTTCCTCTAGTGCACGAACTACGATTTTCACACCAGTTGCTACATCGCCTTCAACATCTAATGCAGTTACTTTACCAATAACATTGACTAAGGCTGTTCCACCACCGGAAACCATACCTTCTTCAACGGCTGCACGTGTTGCATTCAACGCATCTTCAATTCGTAATTTCAATTCTTTTAATTCTGTTTCTGTTGCAGCACCAACTTTGACTACTGCTACACCGCCTGCTAATTTAGCTAAACGTTCTTGTAGTTTTTCACGGTCAAAATCAGAAGTTGTTTCTGCAATTTGGTTTTTGATTAATTGGATACGAGCATCAATACCAGCTTTTTCGCCAGCACCTTCAACGATTGTTGTATTGTCTTTATCTACAACCACTTTGCTTGCATTCCCAAGGTTATCAATAGTTGTGTCTTTTAATTCAAGACCTAAATCGTCTGTGATAACTGTAGCACCTGTTAACATTGCAATATCTTCAAGCATTGCTTTACGACGATCTCCAAATCCAGGAGCTTTTACAGCTACAACATTAAATGTTCCACGGATTTTGTTTAACACTAATGTTGGTAATGCTTCACCATCTACGTCATCAGCGATGATCAATAATGGACGGCTTTGTTGTAAAATTTGTTCTAACAAAGGTAAAATATCTTGAATATTCGAGATTTTTTTGTCCGTAATCAAGATATATGGATTTTCTAAAACTGCTTCCATTTTATCATTATCTGTTACCATATATTGCGATAAGTAACCACGGTCAAATTGCATTCCTTCAACTACGTCTAATTCAGTTTCGATCCCTTTTGATTCTTCGATCGTAATCACACCGTCATTGCCAACTTTTTCCATTGCATCCGCAATCAATTGGCCAACACGTTCATCACCAGAAGAAACAGCCGCTACTTGAGCGATAGCCTCTTTTGAATCAACAACAGTTGAAATATTGTGTAATTCTTCAACCGCAGTTTTTGTTGCTAATTCGATCCCACGGCGAATGCCTAATGGATTAGCCCCTGCAGTAACGTTTTTCAAGCCTTCTCGTACAATTGCTTGTGTCAAAACAGTAGCCGTTGTTGTTCCATCTCCAGCGATATCATTGGTTTTAGAAGCAACTTCAGAAACTAGTTTAGCACCCATGTTTTCAAAGTGATCTTCTAATTCGATTTCTTTGGCAATTGTCACACCATCATTTGTAATCAGTGGTGAACCAAAAGATTTTTCTAAAACAACGTTGCGGCCTTTAGGGCCTAATGTTACTTTTACTGTATCAGCTAAAATATCTACACCACGAAGCATTGCTGCGCGTGCATCTTCTGCGAATTTAATTTCTTTTGCCATAATTCCTTCACCTCAAAATAGTATTTTTTATTTAAATGGTTTTGTCTCTGTTTTAAACGATCTATTCAACGATCGCAATAATATCTTTTCCAGAAACGATCAAGTATTCATTACCTTCATATTTAACTTCTGTACCAGAGTATTTTTCAAACATTACTGTGTCGCCTTCTTCAACAGCAGCAGGAACTTTTGTTCCGTTTTCTAGTACACGGCCTTCACCTACTGCGATAACTTTTCCTGTTTGCGGCTTTTCTTGAGCTGCTGATGCTAGTACGATACCGCCTACTGTTTTTTCTTCTTCTTTCGCGACTTCAATAACGACGCGATCGCTTAATGGTTTTAACACAATAAATCCCTCCATAAAAAATTTTTTCTATGTTAGCACTCTTAGTTATCGAGTGCTAACTCACACTATTTATAATACTCATTTCCCCTTCACTTTGCAAGTCTTTTGACTAATTTTATAAAATAATTCTTTCCTTATTTCTATTTCTAAATTTAATAGACGACAAAGTATTTTTCCATTTGGGTTCGATTATTTCTTTCCTCTGAATCATTTCATGGTAAAATACTTATAGAAAGAGAGGCGATGGAAATGAAACAACGAATCACAGGTGCTTTGATAGCTACAGGACTTTATTTGATCATTGCAAATGTCGGCAATTTCTTTTTTGGTGTGACCAGACGATTTGATTGGACAACGACTTTGTGGGAAGCAGCATTCTTCTTCGTATTTATCTTTCTATTATTAGGCTATCGTAATAAGCATAAGAAGTAACCCAAACTGTTTGTATTATACTTTTCTTTATGCTAACAATTTTGAAAGGAGTTCTCTGCTTTTATGTCAACAACTATGTCTATAAAAAAATTAAGCATTACAACAATCCTACTCTATGGACTTGTCTTTTTCTCTCCATTTATTTTTAGACCATTTTCACCTGACATTGTCATTGGAGGCACAACATTTACTTATATCCTCGGTGCTGTTTTGATGATCTGGCTTTATTTCAACAATAAAAAAACTGCTATCACTCAAGTTGAGCAAAATGCTAAACTCACATCACCTGTTTTTGTTCTGTTGCTTGGCTTTAGTGGAATCTTTATGGCTATGATCATTCAAGCCATTGTTTTTGGTATTGAAACAGCAATTACTGGCGTTCAACCTAGCTCCCAAAATACCCAAAATATCATTGCTGTTATTTTAGCTAATCCACTATTTATCTTAGCAACTACGATTGGCGGACCGATTATGGAAGAATTTGTTTTCCGCCGTTCTTTGATTGGTTTGACAGAAAGTTATACCGGTTTTTGGATTTCAGCTATTATAAGCTCCTCATTATTTTCAGTGATTCATCAAGACGGTCATTTTTTTGTTTATTTTTTCATGGGCTTCTTTTTCGCACTACTTTATAAAATGACCGGAAAAATTTGGACCTCGATCATTGCGCATTGTGGAATGAACACACTCGTTGTGATTGCCCAACTAGTGATGCACTATGCCAATATCGAATTACCAAAATAGAGAATAGTCTAAACAAATAAATCCCATATGATTGCATTTTAAGAAGTGCAATCATATGGGATTTTTATTACTCTTTTTCGTTTTCGATTTCTGTGTCGACTAATTCACTGTCGTGATGCAAGAAATAAATCAACGTTTGTAATTCATTCGTCAAATCCACATTTTGGATCAACACGTCTGGAGGTGCTACTAATCGAGCTGCCGTAAAATTCAAGATCCCTTTTACTCCAGCATCTGCTAATTGGCTAACAACTTCTTGCGCTTTTCTAGCAGGTAAAGTTAAAATAGCCACTTCGATTTGCTGTACTCGAATTTGTTCCATCATATCCGTCATTGGATAAACCGGAATACCATCAACAATTCTTCCTACAATCTCATCGTTGACATCAAAGGCACAACTTACACGAATACTGTTGCTTTGATGGAATTTATATTTTAGTAAGGCACTACCTAAGTTACCTACACCAATCAAAGCGACATTCGTTAATTCATCATCATTCAGTGTCTTTGCAAAGAAATTCATCAAATTTTCTACATCATAACCATAGCCGCGCTTACCTAATTCGCCGAAATAAGAAAAATCACGTCGAATCGTTGCGCTATCTACTTGAACCGCTTCGCTTAACTCAGTAGATGATACTTTATTTTTTCCTGCATCATGCAGAATTCTCAAATAACGATAATATAGGGGAAGGCGTCTTGCCGTTGCTTTTGGAATAATTTGGTCTTTCACAATCGTACCTCCAATACTCTAAATATAGACAAATATCCACCTCTCATAATAGCAGTTGTTCCAGATAAAAAGCAATCTTACAGCTCAGAAAAAGAAACATTTTTCAAACTTTCTTAAAATTGTTCTGATAATTTTTTTCTCAAGCTGTTGGATGGGTGCTATTTTGAATCAATTTATGCTACACTAAAGGCATTGAAATAGAAATGAGGTTACCCTATGATTTTACTCCAAGCAAATCAAATCGCCCGTTATTTCGGTGCGGATACTTTGTTTGATAACATACAAATGGAGATCAGTACAAACAGCCGGATTGCCTTAGTTGGCCGCAATGGTGCTGGTAAATCTACTCTTTTAAAAATCATCGCTGGAATCGATGCACCTGATGCCGGCACGATTGCTAAAAATAAAACAGCTAGTTTAGGCTATTTGGCCCAAGATACAGGACTTGATTCTAATAAAACCGTGTGGGATGAAATGCTTGAAGCTTTTGCTGAAGTCATCACAATGGAAAAACGAATGCGTGAACTTGAATTGATCATTAGTGAACTGTTACCGGATGCATCAAATTATGAATCGGTTATGAAAGAATATGATCGCTTACAGCACGAGTTTTCAGAAAAAAATGGCTATGGTTATGAGAACGAGATTCGTTCGGTCTTGCATGGCTTTGGCTTTAAAGAAGAATTTTATTCAAAAAATATCAGTACGTTATCTGGGGGACAAAAAACTCGTTTGGCTTTAGCTCGAATGTTATTGCAAAAACCTGATATCTTGATCCTCGATGAACCAACCAACCATTTAGATATCGACACTCTTTCTTGGTTGGAGAACTATTTACCGAATTATTCTGGTGCTCTTTTGATTGTTTCACATGACCGCTACTTTTTGGATAAAGTTGTTAACGAGGTCTATGAGATCAGTCGCCATAAAATGCGTTATTACAAAGGAAATTATTCAAAATATTTAGAATTAAAAGCTGAGCAGCTGACCAGTGAATGGAAAGCATACGAAAAACAACAAACTGAAATCAATAAGCTCGAGGATTTTGTCGCCCGTAATTTAGTTAGAGCTTCCACGACCAAACGAGCACAAAGCCGTCGCAAGACGCTAGAGAAAATGGAACGCCTAGACCGCCCTCAAGGAGATGAAAAATCAGCAAATTTTCTTTTTGGAATTGAGAAAGTTTCTGGAAATGTCGTTTTACAAGTAGAAGATGCTGCTATTGGGTATGACGCTCGTATCTTATCTGAACCTGTTTCATTAGATATCCGGCGACAAGAAGCCATTGCTCTGGTCGGTCCTAACGGAATTGGAAAATCAACATTGCTTAAATCGATAATCGGAAAAATTCCCTTCATTAAAGGTAACGCAATGCTTGGAACCAATGTACAAATTGGCTATTATGACCAAGAACAAGCCAACTTGCATGGCACTAAAACAGTTTTAGCAGAGCTGTGGGATGAACATCCTACTACTCCAGAGAAAGACATTCGTAATATTTTAGGTAGCTTTTTATTTAGTGGAAATGATGTTGAAAAAACAATTCCTCTGCTAAGCGGCGGTGAAAAAGCCCGTGTTGCATTAGCTAAACTTTCGATGGATAAAGAAAACTTTTTAATTCTTGATGAACCAACCAACCATTTAGACATTGATAATAAAGAAGTCTTAGAAAATGCCTTGATTGATTATGAAGGCACGCTTTTATTTGTCTCCCATGACCGCTATTTTATTAATCGAATTGCCACCAAAGTAATTGAACTTTCTGAAACTGGCAGTAAGCTTTATTTAGGTGATTACGATTACTATTTAGAAAAGAAAAAGGAAGAAGAAGAATTGGCTGCCATACTAGCTGAACAATCTTCCGTAAAACAAACTGAAATCGTAAAACCAAAAAATGATTTCTATCAAAATAAAGAACAACAAAAAATAGTACGTAATTTAAGTCGCAAAATCACGCAAATCGAAGAAAATTTAGCTACTTTGGATACGACGATTGCAGAAATCGAACAAACGATGAGTGATCCAAAGCTCGTCGATGACCACATGCAACTTATGGCTTTAAACGAGTCATTAGAAGCCCAGCGCACTCAACAAGAACAATTGTTGACGGAGTGGGAAAATCTTAGTTTAGAGCTTGAAGAGTTAGAAGAAAATAATTGACGAAAGGTGGACAATCATGACGTCAAAACGTATGAATGTAACACAACCTAAGTATCAACAAATTGCTGTTGATGTAGCCTCAAAAATTGCAGATCAAACTTTTTCAGTTGGTGATAAAATCCATGCACGCTCTACTTTAGCAAATAAATATAGCGTGTCTCCTGAAACAGCACGAAAGGCAATCAGTGTGTTGGTTGATTTAGAAATTGTCCAAGCCAAGCATGGCAGCGGCTTTTATGTTCATTCAATTGAAAAAGCCAAGCTTTTCGTCGATCAATACCAGGATGTCCAATCGATCCATGACTTAAAAGAAGACCTGATCAGCAGTGTCAAAAAACAAAAAGAAGAATTAAGCTACTTTTCAGAAATATTGGATAAACTTGTTGGTCAAACGAAACGTTTTGACTCATTCAACCCGTTGAATCCAGTCACCTTTACACTAACGGATGATGCAGTGCATCTTGAAATGACGATCAGCGAATTGAATTTATGGCAAAGTACCTCTGCTACTCTGATTGCAATCAAGCACGGAGACGAACTGCTAGTCTCCCCTGGCCCCTATGCCAAGCTTACTTCTGGTGATACAATTTATTTTGTCGGTCATGAATCAACGTTGCAACGGGTGCAGAATTTTTTCTATCCAAATTCATAATTTAAAGAGTTATCAACCCCATTTGTGGATTGATAGCTCTTTTTTCTTTCTTCTTATTTCTAAAACAAGCAATTTGACAAAGTGACTAGCCGATGTTAATCTAGAATGGTCACTTTTTTACAGAAAAGAAATTGATTTTCTTTACATTATTCTGTAAAAGCAAAAAGCAAGAGTGTATTGCACTTTTAGTGTTATCTAGCTTCGCAGGCTAGCTCTTCGGGAAAAAGATAAAATCCGATTGTAGCAAATAACGCCACATTCTGATTTTCCTATTTTCCTGTCAGAGCTGGACGAGCCTGCTCAGCTTTTAAAATAAGGAGGAATTTTGTTTTGCCCAAAGTAAAAGTATCGCATTTAACAAAAATATTCGGTAAAAGATCAAAGCAAGCACTGGATATGATCAAAGAAAACAAGGATAAGACCGAGATCTTGAAGAAGACTGGTGCTACTGTCGGGGTTTACGATGTAAATTTTGAAGTAGAAGAAGGGGAAATCTTCGTAATCATGGGACTTTCAGGTAGTGGGAAGTCTACGTTGATTCGTCTTTTGAACCGTCTGATAGAGCCAACTTCTGGGAATATTTTTATTGATAATCAAGATATCTCAAAATTGGATAAAGAAGGCTTACGAGAAGTTCGTCGTAATAAAATGAGTATGGTATTCCAAAACTTTGGTCTTTTTCCTCATCGTACGATTTTAGAAAACACCGAATATGGATTAGAAGTTCGTGGTGTCCCTAAAGAGGAACGAACTGCTAAAGCTGAGCAAGCGTTAGAAAACTCAAGTCTATTAGCCTTTAAAGATCAATTCCCAAATCAATTATCTGGTGGTATGCAACAACGGGTTGGTTTAGCTAGAGCTTTAGCCAACGATCCTGAGATCCTGCTAATGGACGAGGCCTTTTCTGCCCTTGATCCGTTGATTCGTCGAGAAATGCAAGACGAATTAGTTGATCTACAAGAAAACGTGAAGAAGACCATTATCTTTATCACACACGATCTAAATGAAGCTTTGCGTATTGGTGATCGAATTGCTCTAATGAAAGACGGTCAAATCATGCAAATTGGAACTGGTGAAGAAATCCTAACTAATCCTGCCAATGATTACGTTCGTACCTTCGTTGAAGATGTGGATCGTTCGAAAGTCTTAACCGCACAAAATATTATGGTTCCAGCATTAACAACAAATATTGAAATCGACGGTCCAACGGTTGCATTGACTCGTATGCGACAAGAAGAAGTCAGTATGCTTTTAGCTGTTGATAAGAAACGTCAGTTAAAAGGAGTTGTTCGTGCAGAGCACGCTTTAGAAGCTCGCAAAGCCGGTAAACCACTAACGGACTATGTGGATACAGATATCACTTCTATTGATAAAGATATGCTTGTCAACGATATTTTCCCGATTATCTATGATTCACCTACGCCAGTTGCCGTTACAGACAACAATAAATTGCTTGGTGTTGTCATTCGAGGCAGTGTTCTTGAAGCACTAGCAGAAACAGAGGTGAACATTAATGAATAATTATCAATTACCAGTAGCAGATTGGGTCGAAACGATCACAGAATGGATGACGAATACTTTTTCTGGTGTTTTCAGTTTCTTCCAAACAACGGGTCAAAGCCTAATGGATGGTATCACATCCCTATTAGTCGCGATTCCACCATTACTATTTATCATTATTTTGACTGCTATTGCATTCTTTATTTCAAATAAAAAAATTGGGTTAAGTCTATTTACATTGATTGGGTTACTTTTCATTTATAACCAAAATTTGTGGAATGATTTAATGAGTACCGTGACATTAGTTTTACTATCTAGCGTGGTTTCAATCGTTATCGGCGTGCCATTAGGAATTTTAATGGCCAAAAGTAATAAAGCACAAAGCATTATTACCCCTATTTTAGATTTTATGCAGACGATGCCTGGATTTGTTTATTTGATCCCTGCCGTAGCCTTTTTCGGAATCGGTATGGTTCCTGGGGTATTTGCCTCAGTGATTTTTGCTTTACCACCTACCGTTCGTTTTACTAATCTCGGTATTCGCCAAGTGCCAAAAGAGTTAGTAGAAGCTTCTGATTCATTTGGGAGTACTGGTTGGCAAAAATTATTCAAGCTTGAATTACCTCTAGCTAAAAATACCATCATGGCCGGTGTCAATCAAACCACCATGCTAGCTCTTTCCATGGTAGTTATCGCATCAATGATCGGGGCCCCTGGTCTTGGTCGTGGCGTTTTATCAGCCTTACAACGTGCTCAAGTCGGTAATGGTTTTGTGAATGGTGTTGCCTTAGTTATTCTAGCCATCATCATTGATCGTTTTACACAAAATTTAAATAAGAAAAAATCAGCTCCAACAAAATCAAAACTTTCTAAAAAACAAAAAATCAGTGGCGTTGCGATTGCTGCTGTAGCCGTTATCGCTTTGATTGGCGGCTCAACTCTTTTCTCTTCTGCTAAAAACGAAGAAAAAAATATATCCCTTTCTTATGTTGAATGGGATACAGAAGTTGCCTCCACGCATGTGGTTGGTGAAGTGTTAAAAGATATTGGCTATAACGTGTCTTTAACACCGCTAGACAATGCAATTATGTGGGAATCAATTTCAAAAGGTGAAACAGATGCGATGGTTGCCGCATGGCTTCCTGGCACACATGGTGAGCAATACAAGCAGTATAAAGATAAAGTGGATGACTTAGGTGAAAATCTAAAAGGTGCGAAGCTTGGTATCGTTGTTCCACAATATATGGATGTTAATTCGATCGAAGACCTAAAAGATCAAGCAGGTAAAAAAATAACTGGGATCGAACCTGGTGCAGGTGTTGTTGCTGCCGCTGAAAAAACACAAAAAGCTTATAGTAACTTATCTGATTGGTCAGTTGAAACCTCTTCTTCTGGTGCGATGACAGTTGCTCTTGGTCAAGCAATCAAAAATAAAGAAGAAATTGTCATCACTGGTTGGTCTCCTCATTGGATGTTTGCTAAATATGACCTTAAATATTTAGAGGATCCAAAAGGGACTATGGGTAAAGAAGAAGCCATTCACACAATGGCCCGAAAAGGATTAGAGAAAGAAAATCCTGAAGCTTATAATGTATTGAAAAATTTCCACTGGACAAAAGAAGATATGGAATCTGTCATGTTGGAAATCAATAACGGAACTGAACCAACTCAAGCTGCCAGAGACTGGATCGACAGTCATGCAAAAGAAGTAGCTGAGTGGAAAAAATAAAAAAAAGAACTGACCATGATAATTGTGGTCAGTTCTTTTTTTATTTTGGGAACTTCTCTCCCTTTGGTCGACAAGTACTGTTCATCATCTACTCTGGCGAAGCCTGTCGTAGTGATTCACAGCAAATACCGCTCGGCTGGGTGACCGAGCGGAAAGGAGTTCTTTTTTACTTGAGGAGTAAAAATGAAAAAGTGTTTTGTTTGGGTTTGTTATTGGGTATGTATCTATAATAACCAGAAGATTTGAAGAAACTATGTCTAAATCATTTAGGTTTTCTATAGAATACTTAAGAAAACCTAAAAACTATTTTCTTATAAGAAAAACCAATGATCCTATCAAACGTATTACGTTCGGCAGGATCATTGGTCTATTTTTTATTTAGGTGTTACATATGCTAGTGTATTGGCAGTGTCTTTGTCAATCACTCTAAATGAAACCATTCCTAAACCAGCTACATTCATTTCTGAAATTAGGATTGAACCATCTTCATAGACATGCTCTACAAATGCCACATGTCCATATGTTCCATCTGCTCCAGCAACTGTAGGTTGGAAGCTAACTGCGGTACCAGCTTTTGGTTTGTTTGTTACTTCATAACCATTGGCTTTTCCTGTTGCACCCCAGTCCATCCCATTACCCATAGTTGTTTCAACATAACCATCTAATTGAATGATACGATTATAAACATATTGCGTACAATTACCTGCTGCATACGCTTCTGAACCAGAATAAGTTTCTCCAGTGTATTCTTTAAAATCACTATCTGGATGACTATCCGTTACGATAATACCACTAGTTGATGTAGATGGTTTTTCCTTATCGTATTCAGTCAAATCATATTCTTCGATAAAGGCATTCAACTTTTGATCGTAGCTAGTATCAGTAGCATAAACACCTGTTAAAGATTTCGTTGCTTCACGATAACTAACTGCATTGGCTTTCCATGTTCCTGAATAGATTTCTTTATTTGAATCAATGCCTTCTTTCATCAACTTAGCATAGTCTTCAAAAGACTCTTTATAGCTAGGGTATTTTTTAAAAGATGCATCGATTGAGTACCAATTACCAGATCCGTCATCTTCCTGTGTAGAAAAGACAACTTTTTCTCCTTTGTACTCCCCTTTGATTCCGAAAAGATTATGATATGGTTGTTGACTTAAATCACTGTTACCAGAACCTGTCTCCAAAATAGCTTGGGCAATCATGACAGATGCGTAGAGATCATTTTTTTGTCCAACAGCACGCGCTTTTTCACCGATACGGCGAATAAATGTTTCAGTTGGTTCGTTTTTCAAGACTTTGATGTCTTGATTCAATTGTGCAGCTGCATCATAAACAGGCGCTGGTTGTGGTACTTCTACCGGTGCCGTTTCTGCAGGTGCTGTTCCAACCGGTACACCTGGCTGCGGTGTTACAGGTACTTCATCATGACTGTTTGCAGGAGGTTGGATCGTTTCTGAAGATTCTGTTGTCGTATCCGTTGTTGTTTCAGTCGTCCCAGTTTCCGTTTCTGAAGTTGATGAATCGGTTGTGGGCGGCGTTACTTCTGTTGAAGAAGTATCAGTTGTTTCGGTTGGACTTTCTTCAATAACGTTTGACTCCGATTCCGACTGAGTTAATTCATCTGCATGGCTAATCACAGGGATTAAATTAACACTGAGCAATACACAAATCATCTGGAGTGATAATAGTTTTCTTTTCATTCATTTTAGTTCCTCTCACATGTATTAAAGATTCAATTATTTTAGAATCCATCACTCATTTTTTAGGTTTTCGCCATAGAACTGCCTGATTTTAAAGCAGTCAGGCGACCTTGTCGTGATTTTAAAGTGCTAAATCTAACTGTAGCTTTTTAAGATAGTAAAGCATTCTGAGTGTGAGAATATCATGAACTTCCGATTGTTCTTGCACTTCTTATGATGTTTCTCCATAGCTTCACCTACCCTTTTCCTCTAAAAACCGCATTTAACCTTCTATAAGTTGAGTTTATTTTACCATAAGTATGTTGGAAAATCTTGCACTTGACTCAAAAGATTGGAAAGTTTCGAAAAAAATTCACGTTTCAGTCAAAAAGAGAGCGATTTTGTTAAAAATAAGTAGCAATAGTAACATAACGCTTATTTTATTACTTTTCAGCCAATCTAACTTTTTTTAAAATCGCTCTAGCTATTTCCTGATTTAACGGCTTTTGATTTTCTAATAAAGCTGTTACTTTCCCTACTTCATCCCCAATAGCTCCAACAGTTAAAGCAAGTGAACGGCTTTGCATTGACATATGTCCTTTTTGAATCCCTTCTGTTACTAATGCTTTGAGAGCAGCTAAATTTTGGGCAAGCCCCAAGGCGGCTATAACTTCCATTAACAAAATTGCCGAATCAACTTTCAATATTTCTAAAGCAATTTTAGCTTTAGGCAACACATTCGTTGCCCCACCCACCGTTGCAATGGCTAACGGAACAGTCAGAGTCCCAACCAGCGTCTCTTCTTTCATGCTCCAACAGCTCAATCCACGATATTGGCCCTCTTTCACCGCATACGCATGACAAGCAGCTGCAATTGCTCTAGTATCGTTTCCTGTTGCTAAAACAACTGCATCAATACCATTCATAATGCCCTTATTGTGCGTTGCAGCTCGATAAGGATCGACTTTTGCTAGTTCAGAAGCCTGAACGATTTTCTCTGCTACTAATTTCCCGCTGATTTCGCCTTTGTTCAAAAGAGAAAAAGGAATCTCACAAGTTGCCGTTACCAATGACTCTGTTGAATAGTTACTTAAAATACTGAATAAAACTTTCTCGTTAGGAAGCGCTTGTTGCAAACGATTCGCCACCGCTTCTAGAATCGTATTGACAATATTGGCCCCCATAGCATCCTTGACATCAATGAATAAATCAAGTGATAGGAATTGAGAGGCTGGTAAGCAGCGGATCGACATTTTTTCCAAGCCTCCTCCTCGCTTAATGATTGAAGGATAACTTTGACGTGCCGCTTCAAAAATCTCAGATTCTCTGCTTTCAATCAGCCGACGCAACTCATTTTCATCCTCAACATCATAAAAAACGATCTGTCCTCGCATTAAACGTTGGCTGACCGATGCTCTAAAACCACCTGCCATTTTTACTATCCTCGCGCCATTGCTAGCCGCTGCAATCACAGAAGGTTCTTCAGTTGCCATCGGAATAACGAATTCAGCATCATTGACCACGAAGTTTTGAGCTACTCCAAGCGGTATACTGATTTCGCTAATTTGATTTTCAATCAAGTTATTAGCGATATCCGCTGGTAGCGAAACATCATATAATAGCTCATTTTTGCTCTCTCGATCAATTGTTCCACCATCTTCTAGTTTTTGTAGTCTTTCCTCACGAGATAACTGATAAAATTTCCGCTGTGTATCTGTCTCTGTTTGACATTCAATCAATAGGGCTAAGCCAAGCCCTCCACCTACACAAAGTGAAGCGATCCCATATTGCTTGCCTTCAGCTTTTAAACTATGAGCTAGTGTCGTAATGACCCGTGCACCAGAAGCGCCGATAGGATGCCCCAAAGCGATCCCCCCACCTTTAGTATTGACTTTATCCTCTGGTAACCCTAGCTCGTTGGTCACAGCGATCGATGTAGCTGCAAAAGCCTCATTGATTTCGAATAGATCAATATCACTGACCTTCAATTGATTATTCTCTAATAATTGACCAACCGCTTTTACTGGAGAAACACCCATGATAGACGGGTCAATCCCAATCTCGGTGCAATCTTTGATCGTCGCTAAATAAGGCAAGCCCTGCTCAATAGCATAGCTTTTTGAAGCTAAAATCAAGACAGCTGCACCATCGTTGATTGTTGAAGAATTACCTGCGGTTACCGTACCATTTTCTTCAAATGCTGGTTTTAATTTCTCTAAATGATCCAATGTTATCTCTGAAGAAATTCCTTCGTCCTCATCAATGACCTCACCTGATTCCAATCTTATAGGTAGTATTTCTTGAGCGAATAAACCTTCTTTTTGAGCTTTTGCTGCTTTAAGATGTGATTTCAATGCAAATTCATCTTGCACCACTCGACTAATCTTAAATTGTTTTGCGACCTTTTCAGCGGTAGCACCCATTGGTTCTTGTGTAAATGCATCCTTAAGACCATCGTTCCACATACTAGAAGTTGATGTGTCATATGTATTTGTTTCAGCAAGATATTTTTTTATTTTTGGTGCTTGCGTCATACTTTCTACTCCGCCTGCAACAACAACCTCAGCTTTTCCTAATTGGATCAATTGTTCCGCTAAAATAACGGCTTTCATACCTGAACCACACACTTCATTGATTGTCATGGCTGGTATTGTTTCTGATAATCCTGCACCTAAAGCGATTTGCCTAGCTGGATTTTGTCCTAAACCTGCTTGCAGTACATTTCCAAAAATAACTTGTTTAATATCTTTGGTATTGATTTCATTTCTATCTATAATTTGTTTGACTACTGTTTTGCCTAACTCTACTGCCGAAACAGAACTTAAACTGCCTTTATACTTTCCAATCGGTGTACGTGCAGCGTCAATAATAACAACTTCTTTCAAAAAAGCACCCCCTCATGAGAATATAGCATTTTTATTCTATCAAAAGCAATTACTTTTATTAAATAGTAGAAAATTAAAAATTCTTTAACCATTCTTAAACTATGGCTTTTTTTTGACTACTTTTCTGCGGAAATATGGTACCTTATAATTGGAGCTTTTTTAAATTTGAAGGGAAGTAGATTTTTATGAATATTGGTATTGATAAGTTATCTTTTTATGTTCCGAATTTATATCTTGATATGACTGACCTTGCAAATGCCAGAGACACAGATCCTATGAAGTTTCATGTTGGTATTGGGCAAGACCAAATGGCGGTTAATCCTGTTAGTCAAGATATTATTACCTTTGGAGCAAATGCAGCGGCCGCAATTTTAAGCCAAGCTGATAAAGAACAAATCGACATGGTGATTGTTGGAACAGAATCTGGTTATGATTCTTCAAAAGCTGCGGCTGTAATCATTCACCATTTATTAGATATCCAGCCTTTTGCTCGCTCATTTGAGATAAAAGAAGCTTGCTACGGGGCTACAGCAGCAATAAAAATGGCAACAGATTATATACGAAGTCATCCAGAGCGTAAAGTTTTAGTGGTTGCCTCTGATTTATCTCGCTATGGTTTACATTCAGATGGTGAACCAACACAAGGAGCTGGTGCTGTTGCACTTTTAATCAGTAAAGATCCTCGTGTGTTAGTCTTAGAAGATGATAGTGTATTTTTTACAAATGATATTTATGATTTCTGGCGACCTGTTTATGAAGAGTTTCCTTTGGTAGATGGTCCTTTATCTAATGAAACCTATCTTCAATCTTTTGCTACCGTTTGGGCGCAGCATAAACAGCAAACTGGGTTGGCTTTAGAAGATTATGCTGCTCTTTGCTTCCATATTCCTTATACAAAAATAGGAAAAAAAGCTCTATTGAGCATTGCTGAAGAAACTGATGAAAAAACACTCGAACGACTTATGGCTCAATATGAAGAAAGTATTACTTATAGTCGACGAGTTGGTAACTTATATACTGGTTCATTATATTTAGGGTTGATTTCTTTATTAGAAAATAGTTCTTCCTTAGAAGCAGGTTCAAAAATTGGTTTATTCAGTTATGGATCTGGTGCTGTCAGTGAATTTTTCTCTGGTTATTTAGTAGAAGGGTATCAAAATCAGTTACACAGCGTAGAACATCAAGAGCTTCTTGATAATCGCAAGCAGCTTTCTATAGAAGACTATGAAAACGTCTTTAGCGTAAGTTTACCGAATGACGGCCAATCTGTCTCTTTTGCAGATTCTGTCCCTTATTCGATTGAAAAAGCGGAGAATCATATTCGTTATTATCGTACAGATAAATAAAATAACTGAGCCGTAGCTATATAAGTTACGGCTCAGTTATTTAGTTTGGTCTAAAATAGTTTTATTATATTTCCATTTGGTTTGCTATTTCCGATACATCTTAAATTGGAAATAAAGGGTAATAAACGTTGATTTAACAATATTCTTAAATTGATCGGAAGAACTTTGGAAAACTCGCAGCGTTAACAAATCAAGCTTTTTCTCTTAAATAACACATCAAGAAACTAACTAATTTAAAACATTTACTATCTGCTCATCCGATTTTGCATATAAATGTCCGTAAGTTCCTATAGTAATTTGGATATTTGAATGTCCTAGCCTTTCTTTAATAACAAGTGGCTGAATATTTTGCTCAACTAACATAGCGACATGAGAGTGTCTTAAAGAGTGAAGTTTGATCTTTCTGACTCCAGCTTTTTCAGCATACCCCTTTAGCCAATTAGAAAAACAATAGGGTGATGTGAAAGTCTCATCTAACTGACAAACAAATTCAAAATTACCTATTCTACCTTGTAATTCTTTCCATTTATTCAACTTCTCAGATAACTTCTTTCCAATACCAATAGTTCGATACGCTGTCTTTGTCTTAGGTGTTGAAAGGTACCAATCATTTTTTGTTTTATAAATCAAAGTTTTTTCAATCGTTATCTGATTCTTTTTTAAATCAACATGTTTCCAAGTTAATGCTTCCAGTTCACCAATACGCAGACCCGTATAAAAGAGCATTTCAAAAACTATTTTTCTATGATGATTTTCCAAAGAAGTTTCTGGTATAACTTCCATCACTTTCTGAAATTCATCGATTTCCCAAAAATCTACTTTTGTATTCTCTTTGGGTAAGGAAGCTACATCATCTAAGGATTTCTCTCAATAAGCCCTTCATTAACCGCCCTAGCCAAAATAATTTTTAGATGACCTAATATCCGATTAATATAATTTTTTGAAAGAGTTGTAATTTTTTCTTGTTTTTTCGAACTACGAGTAGCAGTTTGACTTAACTCATACATCCAATCTTCGATATCTTGACTACTTATATCTTTGATTTTCATATGATAAAAGTACCTCATCTTCTTCTCGAAAATAAATTGAGCATTTTCATAGGTTTGAGGCTTGACTTGTTTCTCGTACCAGCTAACAAACCAAACACGATAAAACTCTTCAAAGGTCATTTGATTTGCAGAACTTATTTGATTTGACAGAGATTCATTAAACCCATGAGTAAGCAAATATTTGTCATAAACTTTTTTTGCCTCTCGTTGAGATTCAAACCCTCTCTTTGTTTTTTGAATTTTTCTACCATCCTCATCCGTACCTAAATGCGCACGAAAATACCATTTTTTGGTTTGTTTATCTTGATAAATATTTTTGATTTTAACCATATTATCACCTATCAAGTTTAGGAGATGATGATATACTCATTATACCATCTACTTTAAAACTTGTATGCCAAATAATTGTTCCACAATTCTAGCTGGTACAATTTTTATCTGCCGATTATAGTACAATTCTATCCCGTCGATATTAGCTAAATGTTCTTTGCTTTCTTTTATTATTTTTTTAGCTTGATATGGTTTAAAGCCCAACTTAACCAAATCATCTGAACTAATCATCACTTCGAAATTTTTTTCTATATTTTTTTCCTGATTAAAAATGGTTTACTTTTTTTTCGTTAATTTGTTCCTCTTGATCAGGCACCATATAATCTTTTTTATTGCCGACTTGCACAATGCACATGGTAGCAACTCCAATAAATCCACCTAGAAAAAACAATAGTAGTCCACTTAAAATATTCATTTTATTCCTCCTGATTCATTTTACTGCTAAGCATCTCATGCTTTTTGAGATCATAGGATTTCCACCTCCCCGCTTTTTATGCCGAGCTTTACAGAAGTATCATTATCATTTCAAGAGTCATAGCAAACATGTTAGCAACACATCTTATCACATCTTATTTATCTCTTAGTTTCAAAAAACTTCTTGGCGAAAGACTTACTTGGCTCTACTTGAAATTAAACGTACTTAGCAGTTTATATTCAATTTTCAAAGAACGCTGCTCTAAAGTTTTTCCTTAAAGTCTTTTTTTACCTTTACACTAAATAACCATCCATCGGGGGAAAAAAATGAAACCTAATTATTAACATTGAGGAAAAAAATTGATGTCGTTTCGGCAGCAAGAGGATTGTTTATTGGTATAGTTGCGTTTTGACCAAAATCCCATAAAACACTCTCCAATTCGGAAAAGGATATGTAGCCTTGTTCATATTTTAAAATCAAGTTCATTGAAAGTCACTCCAACTATTATTTTTTGATGACCAATTGCTTAATTTAAATTGCCTAACTTCTCTAGTTAGTTCTACAAGAGCAGTCAAAAAAAGAGGAACATTCTCATGAATGACCTCTCTTATGCTATATTGAACTTACTTCACATTTGATATTTTCAAGGTTGCAAATTATTTAAAACCATTCCATTTCATAAAATGATTCTTTTAATTCCTCCAAACTTTTAGCACGAATATTTTTCTTATCTGAGTCCATACCTAAACTGATAAATTTCTGAATCTCATCACTTTTTCGATAGGTGGTATTTTGTTTGCCAGTCATTATAAAATGTATTACTCGTGTCAATGCAAAAATCTCATGCTGTACATTATAATTATCGTAACCATAAACCAATAGGTCGCTATCGTTTAGACTACCTATAAAATTTGTGCTCCTCCTTGTTAGATTACTATTTTTTTCTTTTACATAGCCGAAATCAGTTACTTTTAGTAAAACTGATTTATCGTCAAATAGTTTTACCATGATATTAGAATATGAAATATCTCTATGAAACAAAGCTTTTGAATGGATGTATTCAAAAGCACAAAATAGTTGTCTGACAAGTTCGTATCTTTCCTCTTTTTTCATCGAATCATTATTCTTAATGATATAGTCGTATAATGTTTTGTCAATATACTCCATTACATACTGATTTTTTTCATTATCAAAATCATAAACTTCTCCAATATGTGGAGAGTTTAGACTTTTCATACATTCGTACTCTTTTTTAAATCTTTCCATTTCTGAATCTGTTAAATTTTTATTTGCCTGTTTTATCACGAAAAAGTGTTGGTAATCAATATCTTTATATTTGAGGATGGTTGCATATGAACCTCTTCCAATTACTTTGGGCTTTTCTATTTTCCTTCTGTTCCCTTTAATTTCAATTTCCATTTGAGTTTTATTTTTGTATAGATTAAAGATACAATCGAATCGAATATCCATTTTAGTATAGTCTTTTGACATCATATTATTCGTTTGAGGATTTTTAAATCCCTTTATGATTATTTGAAGTCTACTCAAGTAACCTGAGTCTACCTGAATAGATATTCCATATTTTTTTAGAATCCTTTCCAACATGTTAAGATCGTTGCTTAAGGTAAGTATCTTTTGAACTACTTTTTTCTTTATAAGTATAGTTCCAGGATTCTTTTTTTTTGATGGAGAAACTTTCTGATTTAGATTGTTAAAGTAATTGTTGAATCGATGATGTAAATCAGCTAAGAGCATCCCCAATGATTCGGGAGCAAAATGCTTATATGATTTATATTCTCTATAGTCATCTTTGGATTCTAATAGGTAAGTTGGAACAATTTCTTTCAGTTTTTCATCCAATTGTGTCATATTACTAAAATCAGTCTGAATTATTTCCATTCTAAGTACACATCCTTCAATATTTATTAACCAGATTTATCATCTTCATATTTGATGAACCTCTCATAATATTTTAACAGAAAAAAAAGAGAGCGGTTATCTATATTGAAAATATGTGGAAGTTTAGAAATTTAATGAATGTCTTAAAAAAAGACTCACGAAAAATATAAACCATATAAAAGCTGAAAGATTTTGCTAACTCTTTAGTATTCTGACCAACTGACTCACACTAATTACTGATACCATCAAGTAATCTTCAAAATAGAAAAGTCATAGAATCTTCGCTCTATGACTCAAAAACTTATCCAATACTGTATGGTTTCACTTAATATTTCAAAGGAATTTTATAAACAGATGCGTAAATTGCATACACTACTAACAATATCCCTACTAGCAGTAACAACAAGCTTACAAAGCTGGTAAAAAGCTACCTAAATTTATCGATAAGCTGTATTCTAACCATTTTTTATCCAATGTACTATATATCGAATTATCACAACATAAGAATAGAGCAATACAATGCCCATAATAACAGGAAGAAACGTTAAGCGAAAATCATAGATAATTGAAAACATTATAGTGATACACAAAAGAAACGTTAGTAAAAATATTAATCCCACAATTCTTCCTGCGCGTGTGGCTTCTTTATTAGTCGCTTGCCCAAAATTATTTCCAGCCAAAAGGAATAACCATTTACCTCTTATAAATTGAATGCCGGCTACTAAAAAGAATGTTCCTGTTAAAAATAAAGAAAATGATGCTATACTCATGATATCCCCTCTTTCCATCTTTTTTATCCATATTCTCATCTAACCGATTGTCTCAATATTTCAAAGGAAGTTCATAAACAGCATAGACTACTGACAATATCCCTACTAGCAATAGCAACAAGCTTACAACGCCGACAAAAAAGCCACCCAAATTAATCGATAGAAAGTAGTAGTTTCTCTTCACCCCAATTTGGCAACTCTTTTGGTTCTATTTGTGAGTATAAATGCTGGACTATACTCAATGTCAAGGATTATTTCAACTAGATTGAAAGGTCGCAAAATTACCGAAAAGCGTTATTATTTCTAGAAAATCTGATTGACTATCATAGACATTTTATTTAAATAAGTTTTTTTATAGCTACAGCTAAATCTTCATCATCAATGTATTCTTCTAAATTTTCGTAATCTTGTTTTTTTCCAATGCTTCGTAGTTGTTAATTTGTAGAAAATCATCTGTTTTTCATCTTCTGAATAACCCAAACCTTGTAGTAGGTTTTCATCGTAAATGAACTTAATACCATTTCTTTCATGTCTTACTTTGTCAGATTTTTGATAGTATTTTGTTCTCTCATTTATCATCGTCTGGTGAATGAAACTTAAGATAGTTATCATAATTATCAAATATATCCCCTAGGGTATTGATAAGATTCCAATTTTATCGTTTATTGCTAAATCGATTCGCTTATAGATAACTTTCTCTTTTTCGCACTGCATAAAGAAATCGAACCAACTTCGCCCTTGAGCAATCAGTAAGCTTTCAAATTCTCTACAGCCCTGACCTTTTAGTTCGATGAGTGTTCCTTTTTCATCTTCTTCTGTAGAGATCATTATTTGAATATTGCTGAATACGTATTTTGCAATGTAGCCGTAAAACGCGAAATCTTCGTAAAGCCTGTACTTCATTTTTATTTTTAGAATATCTTCAATCACATGTTTGACATCGTGAGTATCAAAACGAAGACGAACATAATCAAAAATAAGTTCAAGCTCTTTATTTGGATTTAGTTGTTCAAGTGTATTGAGTAGTTTCTCAATAGCTTTTTCAGAAGGCTGGTCCTTCCCATGTTCAATTTTGCTGATGTATTCTCTTGAATAGCCACTAACAAGAGACAGTTCGCATTGAGAAATTCCATAGCCAAGTCTTTTTTCTCTCAATAGCTCTTCAAATCGCACATCATCCTCCAAAATAAAAAAGTGTGAAGTATTGATGCGCTACTTCACACTTTCATTTCTAAGATAAAACTTGATAAATCAAGCTTTTCAGGAATTATTTACTTATAAACTGTTATTTACTACCCCCTAGTTAGATATTGGGGGTTTCTTTTTTTGTGGCGCGCAAGAGCGCCACAAAAGCAAGCTTCCAGCTCGCCGCTTTTCACTTCGTACAGCGTCAGCTGTTGCTTGCTTGAGCGGATTAATTTGCTGATTAAAAATATTAGGTATTACTTAGAAAAAGATTTTTACAAATAGTTTCCGAAATAACCATTTATTCTTTTAGTAGCTAATAGGTTCTTTAAATTATCTATTACTATCTTATCTTCAAAATCTTTTACTTGTTCTATTAATGATTCTAATTGACGTGATAGTTCTTCAAAATGAATCTCTTCGTTTAGGTCTTCACTCTGATCACGAATCCCATTTTTTTGAGTCCCCATCTTAAATCATATATTTTTCCGTCCAATGTAAGCCATTAAAAAGTCGCGAATTCCAAGTTGTCGTATAATTCGTCCCTGGTTCATCTGTCATTGTTGCAGCAAGTGCCGTGACTGGGGTCATTAAAAAAGTAGCTACAATTGTCGTAAGACTAAAGATTGTAGCTGCGGTTTGCAGTGTTTTATTCATTTTTCTTTCCCTAAGTTTTATTAACTAATTGTTCTTTAAAATGGGAGGGCTTCTTGTTTTCAGAATCATTTTCTTCTCATATTACCAAATTTGAATAGTAAGCGAACATAATAAATAACACCAAAATGGATCAATCTACTAATAGTACACCTACAGTATAAATCATTTTCAAGATATTAAGTTCAAATCAAAATAACGAATTCTCTAGTAGAAAACTCTGGTAGAAAAAATTAAATAACACTAAAAAATGGAAGGAAAATACGTTTTTGGTAGAAAATTGGAAAACTGACAGTAAAAACGACCGTCATCAATGCCCCTAAACCGTTTATTTTTCGTCGTTTTTACTGAGTTTTGCCACTATTTGCGATACATCTTAAACTCCAAAAACAAGTCATTATAAATCCCCAAATATTTTGCCCCTAGGTCCTCATAAACCTCCAGATGTTTGATAACTTCATCATTAGGATAAAATTGTTCATCGCTAGAGATTTCTTCTGGCAATAGTTTTTCAGCTATTTTATTAGGTGTAGAATAACCAATGTACTCAGCATTTTGAGCTGCATTTTCAGGTCGTAGCATAAAGTTGATAAAATCATATGAGCCTTTAATGTTTTTAGCAGTTTTAGGAATCACAATATTGTCAAACCACAAATTTGATCCTTCTGCTGGAATGACATAATGCAGATGTTCATTGCTCGCAAGCATTTCAGCAGCTTCACCTGAAAACGTCACAGCTACTGCGCTTTCTTCATTGATCATATACATTTTGATTTCATCCGCTACGATCGCTTTTACATTTGTGGTCAATTTATTTAGTTTATCCGTTGCAGCTCTTAACTCTTGATTGTTCTTGCTGTTCAAAGAATAGCCCAAGCTATTCAATGATAATCCTAATACTTCTCGTGCACCATCAATCAGCATCACATTATCTTTTAATTCTGGTTTCCATAAATCATCCCAGTGCTTGATCTCATCTTTACCAATGAATTTGTCATTATAGATGATGCCTAACGTCCCCCAGAAATAAGGAATCGAGTATTTATTTTGCGGATCAAAATCTAAATTCAAAAAGCGTTCGTCGATATTTTCTAAGCCTTCCAGCTTCTTATGATCAATTGGTAATAACATTTTTTCTTTCATCATTTTTTGAATCATATATTCTGAAGGAATCGTAATATCATAAGCGGTCCCACCTTGCTGGATCTTGGTGAACATGGCTTCATTTGAATCGAATGTTTCATAATTGACCTTGTATCCTGACTCTTTTTCAAATTTACGCAACAAATCAGGATCAATATAATCGCCCCAATTATAAATCGTCAATGTATCAGCACCAGCCATGCCACTTGCTTTTTCAAGTTGCTGTACACCTAAAAATAAAATCAATATAATCACTAAAATACCAATAAACAAAGATTGTAGTTTTTTCATTTAAGGTTTGCCACCTCACTTTGTTCTCGACGCAGTTTTTTGATTCGTTTTGATGTATTATCTTGGCTGATAAAATAGTAACCAATCACTAAAATCATCGAGAAGATAAATACCAATGCACTCAAAGCATTGATTTCCAAACTAATTCCTTGTCTTGCTCTAGAATAAATTTCAACTGATAATGTGGAGAAGCCATTTCCTGTAACGAAAAAGGTCACGGCAAAATCATCAAGTGAGTAGGTAAACGCCATAAAATAGCCAGCGATGATACCTGGCGCTAAAAATGGTAAGATAATATTTTTGATCACCTGAAAGTTATTTGCACCTAAATCGCGAGCTGCATCGACCATAGAATCGTTCATCTCTTGAAGTTTCGGCAAAACCATCAACACAACGATTGGGATACTAAAAGCGATATGAGATAATAAAACACTAGTAAAGCCTAAGCTAATAAATCCAACTGCTGTGAAAAAAATCAAAAAACTAGCACCAATAATAACATCTGGTGAAACAAGTAAAATATTATTAAAGCTCATTAGTGTTGTTCTCGTTTTTCTTTTCTTCGTATAATAGATAGCCATTGCACCGAACGTACCGATCATCGTTGCTAGCAGAGCTGATAAGAAGGCCAATAAGAATGTATTCAGCACAATGATCAACAAACGAGTATCTTCAAAAACGGCTGTATAGTTATCAAGTGTAAATCCAGTAAAGGTATTCATCGTATCTGTATCATTGAATGAATAGAAAATCAGGTAAAAAATTGGTGCATATAATAAAGCAAAAACGATGATCAGATAAAGATAGGACCATTTAAATTTTTTCTTTGTCATTTCACTCGCCCCTTTTTCTTCTTCTCACCCGTTAATAGCATTACGACGAACATAGCTACGATCAAAATCACACCAATTGTTGAGCCCATGCCCCAATTTTGTGTGACCATAAAGTGCTCTTCAATCGCTGTTCCAAGTGTGATCACTCGATTTCCGCCAATCAAACGAGTTAGCATGAATAATGAAAGTGACGGAATAAAAACAGCTTGAACCCCACTTTTCACGCCATTCAAAGATAGAGGAAAAATCACCCGCTGAAACGTCTCAATACTATTCGCTCCTAAATCACGACTAGCACTGATCAAGGAAGGATTCAGCTCTTCCAAAGCATTGAAAATCGGCAAAATCATAAAGGGTATTTCAATATATGTCGCGACAAACAAAAAACTAAAATCGGTAAATAAAATCTGATGCGCTCCAATTCCAATAAAGCTTAGAAACTGATTAATATTCCCATGAATGCTAAAAATCCCGATAAACGCATAGGCTTTTAGTAACAAATTGACCCAAGTTGGTAAAATTACTAACATCAACCATAATTGTTTATGTTTTAACTTAGTCAAAAAATAGGCTGTAGGATAGCTGATCAACAACGTAAATAATGTAATCAAAAAAGCATACCAAACAGAATTTAGTGTCATACTCAAGTAGGTTCCAGAAGTAAAGTAAGTTTGATAATTTCCCAAAGTGAAGTGTCCATTCATATCAAAAAAAGATTGGTAAATGATCATCAAAACCGGAGCAATCACAAATAATAATAGCCACATCATATAAGGAATTGAATAAATCCGACGCATTGTTTTCATTATTCTTCCCCCCTATTCTTCGTAGCTTTCTAAACGAGCATCAAATTCTTCCTCAGATTCATTGAAGCGCATTACGTGAATATCTTCTGGTTCAAAAAAGAGTCCAACCTTGGCACCTTCTGTGGCTTTCCTAGTTGAATGAACCATCCACTCATTATGGTCTTCATCGTGACAAATAATCTCATAATGAACGCCACGAAACAACTGTGTATCAACTGTCACAACTAGTTTACCTTTATCCGCTGTAGTAATCGTTAAGTCTTCTGGACGTAATACGATTTCAACAGCTTCATTTTGACGCATACCGCCATCTACACATTCAAAGCGTTTGCCGACAAATTCAACGAGATTATCTTCAATCATCGTACCGTTAACAATATTACTTTCTCCTACAAAATCAGCCACAAAATGATTGATCGGCTCATCATAAATATCGACAGGCGTTCCACTTTGCACAATATGCCCTTTGTTCATCACAAAGATCTCATCACTCATAGCCAAAGCTTCTTCTTGATCGTGAGTCACAAAAATAAAGGTAATACCTAAACGTTGTTGTAAATCACGAAGTTCATATTGCATATCTGTCCGTAATTTTAAATCTAAAGCCGACAATGGTTCATCTAATAATAAAACCTTTGGCTCATTGACAATGGCACGTGCGATGGCTACGCGTTGACGCTGACCACCTGACATTTCACTGATTTCACGGACCTCATAACCAGGCAATTGCACCATCCGTAACGCATCTTTGACTTTTTTTTCAATTTCTTTCTTGGGTATCTTTTTGATTTTCAAACCGAATGCTACATTATCAAAGACATTCATATGGGGAAACAAAGCATAATCTTGAAAAACCGTATTGACCTGACGTTTATTTGCTGGAATATCATTGATTCGTTGCCCATCAAAATAAATATCCCCCTCAGTAGCATCGACAAAACCTGCTAAAATACGTAAAATCGTGGTTTTCCCACAACCAGAAGGCCCTAAAAGAGTATAAAATTTCCCTTGTTCAATCTCAAAACTAACATTTTTTAATACTTTTTCATCATCATATTCTTTCACAACATTTTCAAACGTAATAATATTTTTTTTCACTCGTTAATGCCTCCTATTAATAAAAGTGAAGCGGGCTCATTTAGTCTCGACTGAAAAACAGGAAATTATAACTGAGGTGTTCTTTGCCTCATTTATAATTTATCTTTTTTCCGAGAGAGTAGTCCGCGTAGCTAGATAAATTTAAAAGCTAAAAGAGCTCGTTTAGCCTTGACAGGAAAATAGGAAAAAATAACTGAGGTGCTTTTTACCTCATTTATTTTTTATCTTTTTCCCGAAAGGCTAGCTCTTGAAGCTAGATAATGCATGGTAAAAATGTTTAGCTCCGACAGAAAAATAGGAAAATGGGAGGGTGCACTTTATGCCACAATCAGATTTTATCTTTTTCCCGAAAAGCTAGCCCTTAAAGCCAGATACTATAAATAAGATTCCGTAGCCACAATCAATACGCGACTTTTTCCTTTTGAATGATTGATTAACTGATGTGGTTCTGTCGCTTGATAATACATGGCTTCCCCTTTTTTAGCAGAATAAGTCGTTTCACCTAAGATCAAAGAAACAGAACCGTCGATCACATAGATAAATGTCTCAGATAAAGAAGGTTCAAATGTTTTATATTCACCATTCTTATCAAAAGTCAATAAAACTGGCTCCATTTCTTTTTCATTCGATTCGGGAATCAGCCACTTCAATTCATAACCATTTTCTTCATCGTAATAAAGTGTACTATCTTCATTTCTATAAACAATTTTTTGTGCCAAGGTTCGTTCACTAAAAAATTGTTCTGGTGTGATCCCTAAAACTTCGAGAATATTAAAGAACGTTTCCATCGAGGGCGAACTTAAATCACGTTCTAACTGAGAAATATAGCCTTTCGTTAAATCAGTTCGCTCACCTAATTCTTCTTGTGTTAAGTTTTTCTGCACTCGTAAATTACGGAGCTTCTCACCAATCTCCATTGTCCCACCCCTTTTCTATTTTTTAACTCTCTATAAGTTTGCTAATACTAAACTACAAGTTTAATTTTACTTTTTCTAGTATACGAATTTTTCAAAAAATAGCAACTAATTTTAATAAAAAAATTTCATTTTTTAGCATCATCTTATTCTTTTATGTTAACACTGATTGGATTATTTTAACAAAATAAAAAAGTGTCTGTTAATCAGACACTTCTTCACTCTTACTAGTTCTTATAAATCTTTTTTTACCAACTTTGCATGGAATTACGTAATTCACCAACAACGCAATCCCCATACCGATGAAGCTATCAACAACTCTTGCAAATGCATAACCATATGATTGATTAGCTGGGATCATAAAAACGATCGTCAACAGTGTTGCACACGCTCCAACTGTTCCTTCGTGATACCCTAAGCTAGCCAGTAATGCAATCATCAGTGTAATAATTACTGGAATAAAAATCAGCTGTACTAATTCTGTCCTCCCCAGCCAATTAAATATTGCAATCACTGCGATAGACATGATTGCACCCATTACATTCCCAATAATACGATGCTTGCCGTATCTCAAGGTATTTTCCATATCTTCTCTCAAAGTGAAGACGGTTGTGATTGCAGCAACTACATAGGTTTCTCGTTTTAACAAAATACTGACTAAAATACAACAAAAGACACTTAACCCTGTTTTAAATGTTCGCATACCGATCTTAAATTTCAACAAACTAAATTCCTTTCAAACTTGATCATAGAATGAGGGCTCTCAATGCCTTACTTTAGTTGACCAATTCAACTAAGTAAAGACTATTCTTTCTCATTTTACCCTATTTCGGCTTAAGTATCATCCTAAAATCCAAAAGAGTTCTCACATTATTTTATGAACTATCTGTTTAAATCATTACGATCAGATAAACAAGTTCTACTAGGAATCATTTTTTATTTAGTGTAATCAACCTTATTCATAACAGGTATACCCGGATGTGTAGCAATAAACGTATTAATCACCTGTTCTTGTTCCTCAGACGTATTAAAAACACCTAAAAACAAGGCTTCAGACTCTTCGACTTCTTGTTTTGTCAGTTTTTCAGAGCTAGTCCCCATAAAACCATTCCGCATTCTGTACAAATATTTTTTTCCATATCATAACTCTCCTATTAGTTGGTTTTACAAGTCGTTCATTTTCCGCCACATTCTTAACGTTGTTGGCGATGTACTAAAAAGAGCTGCAATTTTCTTTTGATTGTAGCCTTTTGTCTTATAATATAAATATTCTTTTCGCGTAATAGTTAGTTTTGGAAAATTCTTTTTAATATCTGGTTCAATCAAGACTTCTCTTAAGCTTTCAATTTGTTGCGTAATATTTTTCTTTGTTCCCAGTCTGGATATGTATCAATCAATGCAATAATTCTTAATCGCACCATGCGTTGCTCTTGTTTTTTCTTATGATCCATCACAGATCGTGCCTCTTTTCTGTTTACTGATAATTATTTATTCATTCCGTAGTGTATATAATCCTGCCAAAGTTGATCGACCGCTTCTTTTTCATTTTTTTTGATTGTGAGATTTAATATCGGGTTATTAGATATGATATTGGTGAACTCATACTTATCAGCTTTTCCTTTAGCATGACATAAATTGATTTTAGTCATGCTAGTATTCGTTGGATATTTAATCGATACGTCCCGCTTTTTAATGACTTCTATCACTTTTGCAGCGTCACTTTCTTGCTCGATCACGGCTGAATATTTTTTATAAATGTATTCCTTCATACTATGTTTGTCCTTCCTTTTCTATTTTTAGTGATTTATTTTTACAAGGTTTACAGGATCCATTTATGTAAAAAAAAATTCTCTTACTGTTCTTTTGTTTTTTAATTATGTTATTTTACTAAGTATACAGGATGACTCGGCTTGATTTTTCCCATTAAGTAGTGAATCTACAACTACTTTTTGTCTAAATAAATCAATTGAGGTCAGAACAGTAGTCACAACTAGTTATGGTGTAAGATCAAATAAACTGCTAGACGGCTCTTCATATAAAACAATTTGGTTACCATTAATGCCAAAAACCTTCCCTGTTAGTGCTCCATCCATTTGGCTTAATTTATATACTGTATCAGCTAAGGCTTCACTTGTTCCTATTTGCCAATAATCTGGAAGAGGCTGATTTTTCTTATTATATTTTTTCGCTATTTTATTCATTACTGGCATTGTCATGTCGGTCAAAGCTGCTGGCGCAATGGCATTCACTTGAATGCCATACTTCTTTCCTTCAAGTGCTAAAGACTTTGAAAAACCAATGATCGCAGCTTTACTTGCACTGTAATTAGTTTGACCAAAAACACCGTAAATTCCTGCCGTTGAAGTCATCGTGTAAATTTTTTTAGAACCAGATTGTTGCATCATCTGCTTAAAAACAGCCTGCGACAAAGTGAATAAGGAACTTATATTGGTGCTAAGTACTTTTTCCCACTGATTATCTGTCATTTTACTAAACGTGATATCTTCACAAATACCACTATTCAAAAAAAGATAATCAATTCGACCAAATTTTTTTATCGTATCGGTAACAAAAGCTAGTGAAGCTTGTTTATTATTGATATCGACGGTTCGCAAAAAAAGACGGTTTTCTTCAGGATATGCTTGTCGCAAAAGAGACACATTTTTAGCATTACTTGAAAATGAAGCAACGATGAACTGCTTCTGTAGAAATTTATCAACCAGAGATCGACCGATTCCGCGTGTACCTCCTGTAATCAAGACAACTTTATTTACCATTAATTTTCCCCTTTCCAAGACATTTCACACCATAAAAAAGTTCAAAGTTACCATCTGTAGCAATCACTAAGCTAGCCGTTTGGTTGATTATCAACGGTTGGAGTAAGTGATATTCAAAGCTAGTTACCTCATTAAGGTTCAACCATTCTTTTAAGTATCCTTCAATGCGTGCCATTAGTTGGATACCATACACAACACCTGTCTCATGAACTGGATTTTTATCTTGAGAAATACCTTGATAAGCAACTAAATCAGCTTTTGTAAATCGAATTTTTTTCAATAATTATCACCTCACATAAAGATCGCTTTCACAAATTGCCATGACTTGTTTTTCATAAAAAAATAGTAGAGTGTACGTCCAGCATTCACCATGGGGTTTCTGTTTGATTTCGGTTCGTTGTAATGTACACTCATACTCTTGGTTTATGGTTAAATTTTGGTTTATTTGGATGTTTTGCCTCACTAATAGATATTCTTTGTCATGTAGTTCAGGTGTTGAAAAAGCTTGCCAAAAAACTAATAGATACGCTTTAGGCCAATCTGTGCCTATATAACCAACAACTTTTTTATACTGTTCAATTGCCTTTTCTTCGATAAAGATTTTTGTCATGCGATCACCTTCTTAATCAAAACCGCCGTTCCTTGCCCACCACCAACACACATCGCAGCAATACCATAGCGAAAAGACTCATGCTGTTTTAATTCCGTCATCAACCTTCTAACTAAGATTGCACCTGTTGCACCAAAGGGATGTCCATAACTAATTGCCCCACCTGAAACGTTGAGTTTTTCTTTAGGCCAATTCGTTTCAGCTAAACAAGTCAACATTTGAGCTGCAAAGGCTTCATTGACTTCCAAGCGATCAATTTGCGCCATAGTGATGCCAAAACGGGCCATTAACTTCTGAATTGCAACGACTGGTCCTAACCCAAAATCAATTGGTGCTATCCCAATTGATACACCTCCAACTAATTCAAATTCTGGTTTTATATCATGTTGTTGGCAAAAAAGGCCACTTGCCAATAGACTCAGCGCCGCACCATCATTTAATGGACAGCAATTACCTGCTGTAATCGATCCGTCAGCTGAGAACTCTGGAGCAAGCTTCTTTAATTTTTCAATTGATGTCTCTTTTCGTGGACACTCATCTTCTGTTATATCTTCATATGGTATTATTTCCTCTGTAAAAATAGCCTCCACTTTAGCTGACTGATATCTTTTTTGGCTAAGAAGAGCGTATTGGTCCTGCATTTCTCTGGAAATAGTGTATTTTTCAGCTAGAATTTCACAAGCAATACCAAGATCTGGATCACCAAAAGAACCTGCTGATAGGCTTTGACGTTTCAACATTCTTGGCGGCACACCGTATAATCTTTTGGGACGTTCAATTTGCCATGGCGCTCGACTAGTACTTTCAGCCCCGCCACACACAATAAGCTGACAATCCTGGCTGATCAATTTAGCTCTGGCAACAATAAAAGCTTCTAAACCTGAGGCACATTGCCTATCAATGGTGAAAGCCGGAGTTTCCTCGTTCAATCCGCCTAATAAAGCTATTTTACGTGCAACATTTCCACCTCCTGCTATGATATTCCCAATGATAACTTCATCAACAAACGGTTTTATTTCAACATTACGGTCCATTAATTTTTCCAATAATACTGCGCCTAATTCTTCTGCAGTTGCTTGTGCCAAGGCTCCACCATACTTTCCTATTGGCAAACGAGCACTATCAATGATATAGATTTTTTCAGTTTGCATTTGGCCGCTCCTCTGTGATCTTATTTAGTGAAAAGGTCGCTCGTTTGCCGCTAGGGTTTACCTTAAACGTTTGACGGTCAACGATTTCATCAATTTTCCCTTTAAAAACGAGTTCTTTGTCTAAGTATGCATTAAGCCGCTCTACATTCAATTTTTGCGACCGCCAACTAATCATTGCAATGACTTTTTGCCCAAGTATTTCATCGGGTGCACTGACAATCTTTATGTCCTCAATTTCAGCTCGTTTTCTTAAAGTCGTTTCTAATATAAAGGGAATAATTTTTTCCCCACCTCGATTGATTCGTTCATCGACTCGTCCAAAATAGTATAATCTTTCTTGAATCCTCCCGAGATCTCCTGTTTTTATAAATGAATCAGGTTGCTGGATCCTTTCTTTACCATAATACCCTTGAAAGTTTAGTGGACTTTCCACAGTAATTTCACCAATGCCATAATCATCAGGATTTAAGATTTTAACCTTCACACCTGTAAACAACTTGCCTAATTCATTTATATCTGGGTTCTTTTTTTGATTGATTGCAATAAAGCTAGTTTCAGAACTTCCATAGAAATCTGACAACTTAGCATTAGGAAAAAAGGTAAAAAAATCACTTCTAAGAGTATGATCAATATATTCGCCTGATAAGATCACATGAAAGTAACTGGAATTCGTGCCTTTTTCTTTCTTAAAAAAATCTCGGAAAAATGTCGGAACACCAAAAATTTGTAAGTTGGAATATCTATCAATTCTCTTAAATAACTCAGCTAGATTTTTTGGCTTAAGTAAAAAGGTTTTTCCTAAATACAGAGCGTTCAACAATGCAAATAAACCCAATGTGTAATTTAGCGGAGACAAACAAGCCACATAAGCTCCTGCTTCCATCCATTGTTCCTTGTCTAACCCTTGAAAGCTTTTTATCCAACTTTCATGGTTTCTAACAAAACCTTTGGGTGCTCCTGTTGTTCCAGAAGTAAAACCAACAAAAAGAGTGTCGTCAGGAAGTTCAGTCGTAATAGTTGGATTCGTAAATCTTTTTGTTGTTCCACCAAAATAGACTGCTGCTTTAAATTGATCAGCAATCGTCGCTATTTTTATTGCAGAAGGCGTTTCTTCTAAGGGAACAAAGATTTTTTGGGATCTTAGACAGGCAAAAAGTGTGGCTACCGTCTCAAGGTCACGTTTTAAAGGTAGTAAGACGATGTGCTCTTGGATCAATCGAAGCTCTTTTGTCTTTTTAACTATTGCTTGTTCTAGTTCTCCATAACATATTGACCTATCGTCGATCATCAGGGCTATTTGCTCTTTTGACCCTTGCCATATATCGATCCTCATTTTTTATCCTCCCGAAAAGTATAATCCCTTAAATGCAAAGTGATCCAAGTTGCTACAATTGCTTTAAGCGTATCGACCGGTAGAAAGAAAGCAGCTATTTTAAGCCCTGAAAACCAAGAGGTCTGACTAAAATAAGCTAATGAGAAACTGCCACAAAAATCAATCATAAACGCTCCTCCAATCAAGTAAATCAGAAAAACAGTCCAGAAATTTAATTTTTTAACTTTTTCAAGCATAAAACCAATCGTAAATGCAGAAAAAAGATAGCCAATTAAAAATCCTGTACTTGGACCGTAAAAAACTGCTGGGCCGCCTCGTCCTCCTGATAAAAGGGGGAATCCTACTAAAACTAACAGTAGAAAGCTCCCAACAGTCAAGGTTCCCCAACGTTTACCTAAAAATCCTCCTGCTAACATAATCATCATATTTTGCAAAACAATTGGTACACCGATTCCAGGAATCGGAATTGCTATAAACCCTGAAACAATAATCAATGCTAGAAATAGCGCTATCTTAGTCAGTACTTTTGTCTTCATTTGAAGTCCCCTTCCAATTGTAAACCTATTTTAAAACAAAGTTAACAATAGTAAACCAAAAAAAATTATATTTGGCAAGAACTTTTTGTTTCTCCCTTCATTCTTTTCACCCAAAAAAAAGTTTAAGTCGATTTTACCAAAGAAAAAAAACAGAATATGGTATGATAGTAACAATCAAATAAACATCTAAATAAAGGAGGTTAGCTACAGTGAAATTTTCAGCACTAAAAATTAATAAACACGAGGAAAATATTGCTCTAAACATAGAAGAAACAACGATTGATGCACTATCTCAAGGTGAAGTGGTCATTCAAGTTGCTTATTCTTCCGTCAATTATAAGGATTCACTTGCCGTAAAACAAAATGGTGGTGTCATTCGTACGTATCCGATGATTCCCGGTATCGATTTAAGTGGGACTGTTTTGTCCTCTCAAGACGATCGCTTTAAAAAATCTGATAAGGTTCTCGTAACAGGTTATGGATTAGGCGTTACACAAACAGGAGGTTTTGCCCAAATCGCTCGAGTCCCAGCAGAATGGATCGTTCCTTTACCAGATAATCTGACTTTAAAAGAAGCTATGCTTTTCGGTACTGCCGGCTTTACGGCAGCCTTATCAATTCAAGCTCTTGAACAACATGGATTACCTCAAAATAAAGAAGCCACAATTTTAGTTACTGGGGCTTCTGGCGGTGTAGGATCTTTAGCAATTGCAATGTTGAAAAAATTAGGTTATGGGAATATCATTGCCTTAAGTCGAAAAAAAACAGTTACTGATTCCTTGAAAAAAATCGGAGCAACTAAAGTTCTTTTACTAGATGAATTTATTCCTGAAAAAATTAAACCCTTAGCAAAACAAGCGATTGATTTTGCTATCGATACTGTTGGTGGCGAGGTTACTTGTGCCCTTTTATCCCAACTTAGTTATGGTGGTAGTATTGCGATTTGCGGAAATGCAGCAGGAATTAAGTTAAACACAACTGTGTTACCCTTTATTCTAAGAGGAACAAATTTATTAGGGATTGACTCAGTCAACGTGCCAATGAATCAACGAGTAGCTATTTGGCAACGTCTAGCAACTGATTTAAATGTAAGTCAACAGGCGCTAACGAATGAGATTTCTTTAGAAGAACTTTCAACGATTTTTGACCAATTACAATCTGGTACTCATCATGGTCGTACTATCGTCAAAATGAAGTAAAGGAGCATCACATAAATGAATATTTTAATCACAGCAGGTGGAACTTCAGAAAAGATTGATAATGTCCGTTCCATCACGAATCATTCGACAGGACGTTTGGGAAAAGAAATCAGTGAACACTTTTTAGCTAACGGTCATCACTTAACTTATGTAACAACTCCTCAAGCTGTCAGACCAAAAGCAGAAGAAAATTTGACCCTTATTGAAATCGAAACAACAAAAGACTTAGAATCAGCTTTGCTTGAACAATTTAAGCAGCAGTCGTTCGACGGAATCATTCATAGCATGGCTGTCAGTGATTTTACAACTGAAACAACTATGTCAGAAGAGACCTTTATTGAAAAACTGGCTGCTACACTAGCAAAACAGCCTACTTTATCCGATTTAACTAAATTAACTGAAGCTCTTTACCTTAGTCTGGATGAAATTGGTAAAACTAGCCAACAAGAAAAAAAAATCCCTTCCGGAACTGATCGCCTCTTGCTTTTTTTGAAGAAAAACCCTAAAATAATTGCAATGCTGAAGGAACAACAGCCACAGGCAATTCTTGTTGGATTTAAGTTGTTGGTCGGCGTTTCCAAAGAAGAACTGATACATGTGGGACAATCAATTTTAGCAAAAAATAATTGTGACTTCGTATTAGCAAATGATCTTGAAGAGATTCATGGAGATCAACATAAAGGGATCTTGATTGACGCACAAGGTCGAATCGAAACAGCTCAGACTAAAAATGAGATCGCTCAACTGATCGTAAACAAAGTTGAAGAAAAATGGAGGAACTAATGATGAAAAACATACTGTTAGGAATTTCCGGCAGTATCTCTGCTTATAAAGCTGCAGATATAACTAGTCAACTCACGAAATTAGGGTATAACGTTGACGTCATTATGACAACGAATAGTACCAAATTCATCACACCATTGACGTTGCAATCACTATCTAAAAATCCGGTCCATACCGATGTTATGGAAGAAATTGCACCAGATAAGATCAATCATATTGAATTAGCAAAAAAAGCAGATCTTTTTTTAGTCGCTCCAGCTTCTGCTAATATTCTAGCCAAATTGGCAAACGGAATTGCGGATGACATGCTTTCAACTGTTGCCTTAGCTTTAAAAGAAGAAGTTCCGAAGTTTATCGCCCCTGCGATGAATACGTATATGTACCAAAACCCAATCACACAACGGAATTTGACGATACTGAAAGAAGTTGGGTATCATGAAATTGATCCCCGTGAAGCATTATTAGCTTGTGGTGATTTTGGGCGTGGCGCTCTGGCAACCGTTGAGGAGATTGTTGCGACGATCAATGAAGTTTTAGCGAAATAATTTTGAGGAGTCATTTATGAAAAATACAAAAACATTTACCTTAACCGCTATGTTTTTAGCAATCTTGATTTTGTTATCCGCCGTTCCTTTTTTAGGGTTTATCCCAATTGGACCTATCAATGCAACCACTATGCACATTCCTGTGATTATAGCTTCTATTGTTTTAGGTCCAAAAATTGGTGCGTTTTTAGGCGGTGTCTTCGGAATCATCAGTATGATTCGCAGTACGATTGTACTATCTCCGTTGTCGTTTATTTTCTCACCATTTATTCCTGTGATCGGAACAGATCAAGGAAGCTGGAAAGCGATTATTGTAGCGATGGTCCCAAGAATTTTAATCGGTATCGTACCTTATTTTGTCTTTATCGGTCTTAAAAAACTAACAAAAAATAAACCGAGCTCTCAACCAGTCAGTTTATTCATCGCAGGCTTCCTAGGATCAGCTACTAATACGATTCTTGTAATGAACCTGATTTATTTTCTATTTAAAGATTCTTATGCACAAAGTATCGGCGTTAGTGGCGCAGCCATTTATACTGGTATTTTGACCGTTATCTTTACTAGTGGTGTTGTTGAAGCAATCGTTGCAGCAGTTGCGACTGTTGGGGTCGCTTCAGTATTATTACGTTTAGTGAAAAGGAATGCTACGCAGAAATTATAAAAAGATTGAGGCAGCTAATCCTGCCCCAATCTTTATTTTTTTTGTTTTTTTAATTTATAAGCATATTCACTCGCTTTAAATAACAAGCCATTAACTGGCAAATCAAATTCACCTATAAATTCATTTACGGTTGGGTTAAAGTTCGCTTTAAACTTGATCAAGCCATCACTCAAGCTACCTTCTAAGCCACCCATATTGCAAGACGTACAGCCTCGTTCAAAACATTCACTGATTGCGTCAAACCAGGTTAGATATGCAGGCATATAGCGCTTGTAGCGATCGTCCATCCCTGCATACAAAATCTCACTAGTTGACCCAAAGGTGATTGCTAAGGCTCCAGCAACCACTGCAATATCACCGGAATGGGCGATATTTTCTTCCAATTCTGTCATTTCACGCGTTAGAGAAAAATCAAGTTCTTCTAAATTATGACGTTTCTTGACTTGATTTTCTTTTAAATTCGCTAGATCCTCTTTGTTTTTATCAAAGCGTTTCTTAGTTTCTTCAAAACGTTCTTTTAAATTTACTTCTGCTAACATGATAAATGAATTCTCTGGATAGATCGTTAATAGTTTTTCAAAATAGTCGCTATTTCTCAATGAAATATTTTGACGTTCCGTCGTCAATTCAATCACTTTAGCAAAATCATCCACTAATTCAGTATGCCCCTTTTTAACCGTAACGCCTTTTTTCAGGGCTTGTTTCATCATTTTTTTTGTGCTTTTTGATAGTTGTTCTTCGCTGAAATCTTCTTTGTATATATTTGCTTGAAAACGGGGTTGGATCGTCGCATCCATCGCCATCGTCAAGCCTTGGTGTTTCGCTCCACTTGCGACGATATTATCAATGACTGATTGTGCCATTGGATCAATTGTTTGTTCTTCCCCAAGATGAAAATCTTTATAATGAACCGTTGGATCCATTTTTACGAATAAAGCGCGTTTTTGCTTACCGAACTGCTTTAGCTCTTTTAAAAAGAATGCAACTAGTTCTGAATTTGTATAATCCATGATTGGTCCACGTGGTGTATAAAGCATCGAAAATTTCATTGGTAGTGGTCTGATCAATACCAAGCTAGAGGCAACCAGGGTATCATTTTCGTAAACTCCGACAATTTCTGAGCCCCAATTATCTTTTACTTTTGCCCATGCAGATGACTGTAATAAATTGCATAAGGGATGGTTTTTCACAAATTTATCGTGTTCTTTGGCATCAACGCCAATTTTAAATTCAAACATTATAAAAAAACTCCTCTACATTTTAGCTTCTGTATTACCATATCATAATTTATTGTACAGGAACAGTAAAGTTTTTCATGAAATTGGTTAAAAAATAATAAGAGGTGTTTTCTAGACTATTTTTTAGTCTAGAAAGCACCTCTTATTATTTTCTATTGATCAAAGTCGTTTTTCAAAATGAACGGATTTATTGATCCAGTACATCACAGGTGCCGCAACTGCCATAGTTGCAAATTCACTAAGAGCAAGTGTTGCGTAGTTCCCCCAGAAAGCTGCACCGCCATTTGGTGCTAGCATAAAGGCAATAATACACATTGTCGCAGTGAAGAATACCGTATTTAGCGCTAAGCGTGCAATAACATTCGGTACTCTTTTGTGTAATAATGCTGTCAGTCCTAACGAAATAAAGGATTGTAGTCCGCCATATAATGCATCAATTGCACCAAAGCCAAAGAAAAAATTATAGACCACAACACCACCTAAAACACCCCACATCAATTTCCGATTGAAAACAACTAAGTGATTCAAACTTTCAGAAATTCTAAATTGGACAGGTCCTGACGAAACAGGTGCAACTAAAATCGTTAAGCCAAGATATAACGCCATCACAATACCATTCATGGTGATTGCTTTTACTTTACTGTTTGTTGTAACAGTTTTTTGCATAGTTTCCCCACTTTCTCCGAGTTTTTTTACAAGGGATGGTTGATGAACCTTGTTGAGAATCAGTTTCCTCAAAAATTGATACGTAGGCATTATATCGCATTATTAGTGGTTTCACAATAAAAAGTCTAAACAAATTCATTTTTGTGCAGGTTTATTTATCGTTTTTAAGCATCCATTATTCTTAATTTTTCACATGTCTGTTATAATAAGACTTTGTACAAGGAGGAAACAAATGAAGAAACATTTTTATCTCGTCATCAATGAGAATGCCGGCAGCTCTACTGGGCGTAAAGCTGCAGATAAAATCATTAAACAATTACAAACGGCTACTATTGATTATACGACTTTTTATACAGATCATGCTGGACATGAAATTGAGATTGTCCAAAATATAGCACAAGATACTCTGATTCCATGGAGCGCTGATTTAGAGATCGATACTTTCCCACTTTTAGTTGTTCTTGGCGGAGATGGTACCTTGCATAGTGTTCTTAACGCCTTACAACCTTTTGACCCTAAGATTCCGATTGGTTATATTCCATGCGGTTCAGGAAATGATTTTGCCCGTGGTGTTGGAATCAATAGACAAGCCGAAAAAGCTTTCTTTCAACTGCTCAAAACGGAAATACCACAAGAAATCCAAGTGATTACTTATAATGAATCGATTCAAGAAGAAACTGGACTTGCGGTCAATAATATCGGGATTGGTCTAGATGCTGCGATCGTCAATGCAGCCAATACTTCTGCATCAAAAAATGCACTAAATAAATTCAACATGGGGTCATTATCTTATATTTTTTCTATTCTAAAGGTATTATTCACGCAAAAAGGCTTTCCAATTCTTGTTGAAGTAAATGGAAAGAATCATGAATTTGACCGGGCTTTTTTATGTACGTTGACAAAGCATCCTTATTTTGGTGGCGGGGTACCGATTGCTCCAGTTGCTGATCCACGTAAACCTGTTCTGGATTTTGTTTTAGTGGAACGAGTGAATATGTTTAAAATTTTTTGGCTGATTAGTTTATTGATTCAAAAAAAACATATGAAATCGAAATACTTTCATCATTTTCAATCCAGTAAATTTAGAATCGTTTCTACCGTTCCACAATATATTCACGCAGATGGAGAAATTCTAGGAAAAAGAAGTGCTGATATTTCTTTTGGAACAGAAACTAGATTATTTTGGTTTTAAGCATAAAAATAAGGTTGAAAAAACATTCGCTGTTTTTTCAACCTTATTTTTTATGCTAATGATTCAAAGGCCTGCTTCAAGTCAGCGATCAAATCTTCACTTGCTTCAATTCCAGTAGATATTCTTAATAAATCTGGTGTTAGACCATATGATTCTCTTAATTCTTTTGGAATGTCCCCATGGGTTTGTGTTGTGGGATAGGTGATCAAACTTTCAACACCACCTAAACTTTCTGCATAGGTAAAAATCGTTAAATTCCGTAGAAATTCTTTGATTATTTCTTGATTTTTGATTTTAAAACTCAGCATACCGCCACGTCCTGGATACATCACTTCGTTAACATAGGGACTCGATTTTAGATAGGCTACCACCGCCTGCGCGTTTTTTTCATGTCTTTCCATACGCAAAGCTAACGTCTTGAGCCCTCTGATCAACAACCAACTATCAAAAGGCGACAGGACAGCTCCTGTTGTATTCAAACTATATGCTAGTTTTTCGCCAACTTCTTGAGAGCGTGCAATCACAGCACCTGCTAATAAATCATTATGCCCACCTAAATATTTAGTTGCGCTATGCAACACAATATCCGCTCCTAAGTCCAAGGGGCGCTGGATCAATGGTGTGTAAAAGGTATTATCCACGATCAATTGCGCTTGATGTTGCTTAGTAAAAAACGCAATTTTTTCTAGTGAAACTTCAGTCATCAAAGGATTGGTCGGGGTTTCAATGAATACTGCTGCTGTTTCGTCTGTAATGGCTTTTTCAAAGCCTGCTTCATCATCAACATAAATAAATTGATATACCCCTTGATACTCTAATTCTTTAAAATAGCGGTAACTACCACCATATAAATCTCTTGATGCTACGATTTGACTGCCTACAGGAAACTGACTGAAGACTAATTGAATCGCACTCATGCCAGAACTTGTTGCTAAACCAACTGCACCATTTTCTAATACAGCTAAAGCGGATTCTACAACTTCTCTAGTTGGATTTTTAGTTCTTGTGTAATCATAGCCCGTCGACTCTCCTAGTGTTGGATGTTCATACGTTGTTGAAAAATAAATAGGCGTATTGATCGATCCAGTTACTGGGTTTTGATGATTACCGATTTGTGCCAAAAATGTGTCGGTTTGAATTTGTCCCGATTGTTCTTGCTGTTCCATTAACTTCCCTCATTTCTACCAAAATTAAACTACCTTCATGTGAATAAACGGCGAGAGCAAACGGTCCTCCACGCTTCGAGGATCGGAGTGAAACGAGAACCGTAGATATAGAAGCAACCCCTTCTTATTGCTGTAAAACACAGCGAGGTACGAGCTAATGTTGCACAGTACCTACTTGGTTCTCGATTTTAAACACTTCTGTCCCAGCCTTTGCATTTCATTATATACACCAGTCTTCGCTTAAAGCAAGAAAAAAACTGGAATAACGGCGATCCGTTCCTTCCAGTTTAGCGATTATTTCATAAAATCATAAGGTGTTGTTTGCCCCATGCCGATCATTGGATCAATTGTCTGCGTTTTTACTAGGTCTGGCGTTAGTAATCGATCTAAGACTTCGTTGACTTGCTCCGCACTTTCCTGTACCGGTTCATTAAATAATGAAATTTCTTCTATTTTAGGTTTGGCAGGTGTAATGATCGGCTCTGTTGTTTCTTCGATTACCGCTACTTTATTCTCATTGGCTGCCTCATAAACGATCGACTTTTCTGCTCCCACTGTTTCAGAAAATGGTGCCTCTTTATTTAAGCCTTCTTCATAGGCTTCCAGCTGCATTCTAGTAGTCAGTGACATATCATCAGCACTAGTAATCCGTTCTTTCAACATTGTTAAGCGACTCGCAGATTCATGAGCAACACAAGTATTAAACGCTTGAACTTCTCCCAGTAAAATTAGAATATCTTTACTTCGAGTTACTGCCGTATAAAGCAAGTTTCGTTGTAGCATCCGATGATACTGGTGAACCATTGGCAAAATAACCATTTTAAATTCACTACCTTGGGCTTTATGAATCGAACAACAGTATGAAAGTGTGATTTTATTCCACTCATTACGCTTATAGCTAACTTCATTGTTATCAAATTGAATCACCAATTCATCGACTTTATCTTCTGATTCCTTAGCTAAAATGATCCCGACAATTTCTCCCATATCGCCATTAAAAACATTCAATTCCGGCGTATTGACCAAATGTAGGACCTTATCTCCAATACGGTAAACCGACTCATTCCACTTTACTTCTTTTTTTGTACCATCATTTGGATTGAAAATTTCTTGCATCATTTTATTCAGTGCATCGATCCCAGCAGCTCCACGATACATCGGAGCCAATAATTGAATATCTTGCGGTGAAAAACCTTTCGCCTTTGCTTTGGTCACGATTTGACGAACATAGGTCTCAATATGATGGACATCACTAGGGAAAAATGAACGGTCTTTTTGATTTACAGTAAAATTCTGAGGTAATTTGCCTTGCTTGATTTCGTGCGCCAATGGAATAATGCTTGACCCATCCCCTTGTCGATAGATTTCGGTTAACTCTTTTTGGGGAATTTCGTTGATTTGCATCAAATCGTGCAATATTTGTCCCGGACCAACAGAAGGTAATTGATCCTTATCTCCAACGAAAATCACTTGCATATTAGTTGGAATAGCTTTAAACAAGGTATTTGCTAACCAAGTATCAACCATCGACATTTCATCGACGATCAAGAGACCACCCTCTAGTTCTTTGGCTGTCATACTGGGATTTTTTTCCCTTCCAGTTAACCCTAATAAACGATGGATCGTACTGGCAGGCAAGCCTGTTGTTTCATTCATTCGTTTGGCTGCACGACCAGTTGGAGCCGCTAGCAAAATTGGAAACATTTCCTGAGAGTAATCTTTTACATCGAGAGAAAGGCCGTTTAGTTCAGCAAAAACTGAAACAATCCCATTGATAACAGTAGTTTTCCCCGTTCCTGGTCCGCCAGTTAAGATAAATAATGGCGACTTGATCGCTTCTTCGATTGCTGCTTGTTGAGAATCGCCATATAGAATACCTAAACGTTTTTCCACACCTCGTATATTTTTTTCAATCTCTTTTTTATCGTATTTAATTTCTTTTTTTCGCGAAAGTAAACGCTGGATCGAGGTCCCAATTCCCCACTCAGAAAAATATAAGCTGTTTTCAAACAGTTTAGTGCCTTCTTGCTGGATTTTACCTTCCTCCACCAAATGAATGATTTGTTCTGCTACTTGATCTAAGGATATTTCAACAGGACGACTGGCTTCCAAGGTATTGATCGTTTCACGAAGGAGTATTTCCGCTTCCACATAGGTATTTCCTGACCGAACAGAATGTTGAAAAATCTCATGTGTGATCGCAGCTTTGACTCGTTTATCAGAATCTGCTCCAATGCCAAGTTGTTCCGCAATATTATCTGCTCGTTTAAAGCCAATACCCTCAATGTCCTCTACTAATTGATAGGGGTTTTCATGAATAATATCTAAGGTCTCTTCTTTGTATGTTTGATAAATCGCAAAGGAAAGCTGACTACCAAAACCATAACGATTTAGGCCAACAATCACTTGTTCCATTCCGTGATTCAAGCGGATCGTTTCAATAATTGTTTGCTGTTTTTTTTCATTTAATTGAGGAACTTCTGCTAATACATCAGGTGTAGCAATGATTCGGTCAATTGCATCTTCCCCTAAGATTTCCACGATTTTCTCAGCTGTTCGTTTTCCGATTCCTGGAAATTTTTCACTTGAAAGATAATTTACCACACCACTTGCAGAAGTTGGTCGTTCTTGCTGGTAGCTATCGACTTGAAATTGTTTACCATAACGAGGGTGATCGACGAAATGACCAAAAAAACGGTAAATCTCTTCTTCTTGTATTTGACCGAAGCTGCCCGTTGTTACGATTTCTTTTTCTAAATAATCTGTATTCGTATCCGTGATTTTTACTAATAAAACTTTATAAAAATTGCTAGGGTTCTGAAAAAAGATTGCTTGAACTTGCCCTACCACATACTCTTTTTCCTCATCACCAAACAATGTTTCCATCATTTTCACCTCGTTCCATCAAACATAATTTTTTATTGTAAAAAAGAATCGTCATTCCATAATTTTAACGTGTAAGCTGAATCAGCCTCAGCTTCTGTTGTTTCTAGAATTGACAAACTATTGTTTTTAAGACCACCCATGCTACGTAAATCAACCAAGTCTTTGCCAGTAAGCGCCTGGATTGCAGCTGTTAGCGATGCCCCATGCCCTACAAAAAGATAAGGTCCATCACCTGATTCTACCGCCGCTTCAACTACTGTTGCAATACGGGAAATTGCCTGTTCGATGGGTTCTCCTTGAAAGACCTCTGGATTGTAACGGTCTAATCGATAGCGCATATGCTCTAATTCTTTTTCGTATGTTTTTCTCATTTCAGCAATCGATTGTCCTTCTAATTTTCCTAAACCTAGTTCTTTCAGCTCATCTGTGTAAACGATTTTTACTGGTCGTTCAAGTTCCTGATTGATGCCTTCAGCGGTTTTTCTCGCACGCATTGAGGTACTTGAAAATATTTTTTCAAAAGGCACATCTTTAATCGTTTGACCCAATTGCTTTATTTCATCATAACTCGTTGGAAGCAGTGGTGAATCACCGCTCATTCCCTGAAATCTAAGCTCTTGATTCCATTCTGTTTTTCCGTGACGAGTAAAATATAATTTCATTTGCTTTTGCTCCCTTAATTCTGATTTATTCATTCGTTGCTTCCCATTTATCGCTAAGTTATCTTATCTAGTGTATCATTTTCACTGTGAAAATTCCATTTAACCAAAATGTTTCTCTAAACAGACTACTTGATTATCTGCCTAAAAAAAAGTAAATTAGACTAAGTAGTTTTAACTCACTAACTTTACTAGTATTTAGATCTAGGAGGAACCTGATTTGTTTTTTAACCACATCCATCACATTGCCATTAATTGTTCTGATTATCATAAGACAAAAGAATTCTATGTTGAAAAACTAGGTTTTGAGATTATCCGTGAAAATCAAAGAACAGATAAAAATGATACTAAATTGGATTTAAAATTAGGGCAACAGGAATTAGAGATTTTTATAACACCTAATGCGCCTAAACGGCCATCTTATCCTGAAGCTTTAGGGTTGCGTCATCTCGCTTTTAAAGTCGAAGACATTGAAGAAGTTATTGCCTTTTTAAATACTAAAGGAATCGAATGTGAAGTAATCCGGACAGATACATTTACAGGAGAAAAAATGACTTTTTTCTTTGATCCAGATGGTCTGCCTCTAGAATTACATGAATAGAGCATTCACTTACTCTTTGATAGCAAAAAAACTGTTCTCTTTGCAATCAAAGGAACAGTTTTTTAAGCTCTTAATCTAATTTATCATTTTCATAATGATGCTTCAATTCTAAAGCTGGAAAATCCTGTTGGCGTAATGCTTCATAGACCACTAAAGCCACTGTATTTGACAAATTCAATGAACGGACATGCTCATCATTCATTGGTATCCGTAAACATTTTTCTTCATTTTCCCGCATAAATTCTTCTGGTAGTCCTGTTGTTTCCTTTCCAAACATAAAATAATGATCTTTTCCATCCGTATAATCCATTTCGCTATACGTTTGATTTGCAAACTTTGTGATCAAATGCAATGGTCGATCCTCCAAATAGTCTAAAAAGGTTGCTAAATCTTTATGGTACATAATATTAACGTCATTCCAATAATCCAAACCAGCCCTTTTCAGGTGTTTGTCATCTGTTGAAAAACCTAACGGCTCGATGAGATGTAGTGGAGAATTTGTTGCTGCACAAGTTCGGGCAATATTGCCTGTATTTGCTGGTATTTGTGGTTCAAATAGAACGATATGATTTGTCATGATTACAGTTTCCTTTCAATTATATGACGCATTATCTATTTTATTTATTAAAATCAACATAAAAAAAACGTATCGCCTCGGTGTCAATCACTGCGAGTCGCTACGTTAGTGAAGCTCTTTTCACTAACTTTTATCAGAACAGGAACCTGATAAAAACCAACGAAAAAACAACTTGTATGTAATATAACACCATTACCAGAGCTTTGCAATACCTTTTAGCAAATTAACTGAATGTAAGCGTTATCTAAACTTTCCTTTTAACATCCGAACGTCAATTGTAATTTCAGATAATGGATTTTCTTGAAGCGCTTCTTTTACTTGATCAGCCACTCCCCATTCAAGCGGAGACATTTCCAATAAATCTAAACGATACTCTTTCGGAATAGCATACGTGAAGGTCACGCGTTCATCGCTCAAAACAGCCATTTCTTTAGAAAACTTGGCTAAAACTTTTTCATTTGAATAGGTTTGCTTTGTTTTATCTTCTGGGTAAAATGCTGCTCTTAACTCTTTCAAATAATCAGCTTCTGGAATCACTTTGATCACAGTTCCACCTTGTTTCAAAACACGCTGAAATTCTTGATAATGAGAGGGAGAAAAAATATTCAAAATGGTATTCATTGATTGGTTTGCAAATGGTAGATTGGTCAGATCTGCCACTGACCAAAAAGCCTCGATCGGCTGATTACTAGCTAAGTAAATTCCCTCTTTTGAAATATCAAAGCCATATTTTGAACCTGCTAATCCTAATTGAGACAATTCAGCTAAAAAGCTTCCTTCACCACAGCCAACATCTAAGGTTGATCCAGTTAAATCCATTGCAGCAATGATTTTTTCCAACAAAGGCTGATACATGCCACTTTGAATCAAACGACCTCTGTGAAGTAGCATTTTTTTATTATATTCCGTCTGAATACTGTGAGAAAGAAAATAGAGCGTTCCCTTCTTTGATAAATCAAATAGATGATTTTGTGCACAAATCAAACTATATTCTTGCAATTGAAATGCCTGTTTGCAAACTGGACAAAGAAACTGTTCTTGATGTGTTTCTAAAAAATTACGAGCAAAATCAATCTTTTTTAACATAATGCTACTTCCTATTCATTATAAATTCTGAAACTTGCTGATAAACTATCGCTATTTATCTTACAACGAGAACTAGACTTTGGCAACCGCAAGAATTATGGTACAATGCCTGTGAAGAAAAAATGAGGAGTGGATCGAATGATCAAAGAATTTTGCGCTGAAAATTTCACAAATATTCCAACTGCTATCAGAAACGGAGCTGGAAGAATCGAATTATGCGATAATCTGGCTGTGGGCGGTACAACACCCAGTACTGGTGTGATCGAAGAAGTCGTTTCATACGCTGGAGAAAAATCGATTCCAGTCATGACAATTATCAGACCTCGTGGTGGCGACTTCGTTTACAATGATATTGAACTTAAAATCATGCACACAGACCTGATCGAAGCGAAAAAAATTGGGACAGACGGCGTTGTTTTAGGATGTCTAACAGCAGATAGCTGGCTAGATGAAGAAGCATTAGAGTTACTGATTGAGACTGCGGAAGGTCTTCAGATCACTTTCCATATGGCTTTTGATGTGCTAAGTAAAGAAAATCAATTTAAAGCTATTGACTGGCTTGCTGAACACGATGTGCATCGCATTTTAACGCACGGTGGACCTTCTGGCACAGCAATCGAAGACAATTTAGACCACCTGAAGGAGTTAATTGACTATGCTCAGGATCGAATCATTATTTTACCTGGCGGCGGCATCTCTGATAAGAACATTGAAACTGTAGTAGCTGCGCTAAAAGTCAGCGAAGTTCATGGAACAAAAATTGTAGGTTAATTATGAAACCAAGAGGCTGGGACAGAAGCGTTTAATCCCGAGAACCAAGTAGGTACTGTGCAACATCAGCTCGTACCTCGCTGTGTTTTACAGCAATTTCGGCTTATTTCCGAAGGGATTGCTTATGCATCTACGGTTCTCGTTTCACTCCGATCCTCGAAGCATGGAGGAACATTTGCTCCTGCCGTTTATTCGTATTTAGGGTGTGAAACAAAAGTGTTTTTTACTTTTGTCCCACACCCTTGATTTATAACTAGCCCATTATTGTTATTTCAATTTCTTCGCTTCAAAACTCAGCACAATACTACTCAAAAGACCCAATCCCCCTAAATAGAATAACTCTTTTCTTTCAAACAATACTCCGGCAGTTGCTAAACCTCCACCAATAATTAAATTCATTACTGCGCTTTGGTTCAGTCTGTTGCTGGTAAATTCTGGTACTTGAACTGTTACGCCTAATTTCTTATTAAGCTTGCTAATTTTTTTGTTTAAATGTTGAATCATTCATTTTCCCTCCTTTTCATACTTTAACTTTACTGTACATTGATCTATTCATTCCACAGATACATACTAACGGTATGTATGGATAAAAATAAAAAATGCAGTTAAGCATTGATTATTCTTTGATTGCTCTAAACATTCCGATGAGGTCATTAATATAGTCATCATCGATTAAAGGAAAATTAACCCCTTCATATAATAACTTAAAAAAATTAAGTTTAGTCAAAAGCTGTTCTTCTGTCATTTTATAAAGTGAGGGAGCTAACCAAAAATTAGTTGAAAAAACAATCAGTTCTGCGATTTCCTGAGGATAATCTGTTTTGATTGAACCATCAGCAACCCCTTGTTCTACTATTGTTTTGATATAGGGAATAATATTGGCAAATGCGTCTGTATATAACTCACCAATAATTCTAGGATTTGTAATTAAGGATTTGGCTGAAAATGCTAATTTTTGATGTTCTAATGCCTGCAAACTCATTGAATTGATCTTTCTAATCTTCTCAAAACCAGTTAAATTCTTCATCAACTCAATTTGATTCGTAATACCAAGCGTATATTTCTTTTTTAAAATGGTATTAAAGATTTCTTCTTTTGACTTAAAATGATGATAAATAACTCCTTTAGTTAATCCACCTAAATGATCAATAATATCTTGGATCGTAGTCTGATCATACCCTTTTTCCAGAAAAAGCTGCTCTGATACTTGTAATATTTTTTTTACTGTTTCCTCTGGATACTTATTGCGTGCCATAAAAAAACTCCTCTTTACATACCGTTAGTATGTATAATATATAACAAAAATAGATTTGTCAAATGACCTTTTATTTCGACTTCAATTTAGCCAACTAAAAAGGTGTCTGAGGATCCAAATAAACGGTGGTACAGAAGTAATACCTTCTGCACCACCGCAACGCATTGCTTTCAAACAAAATACTGCATAAAAAGACTAGCAATGTTGAAATAGATCAAAACACTGGTTAAATCACTTAAAGTTGTAATAAATGGACCACTAGCTACTGCTGGGTCAAAACCTAATTTATCCATCAGCATCGGAATCAAACTTCCTGCTAGGTTCGCCACAGTGATCGCACATAACATCGCCATTCCAATGACAAACCCTAATGGAAAATTATGCTGCCAAACACCAACAACCAGAAAAATTGCTACTCCTGTAATTGCTCCTGTTACTAAACCAGTCAATACTTCACTGACAATCAATCGACCAAAGTTATTATCTTTTTCATCTGATACAGCTAGTCTTCTAACTGCCACCGCTAATGATTGGGTGCCCGCATTTCCTGCAGTCCCTGTAATCAATGAAATGAATACAGCCAAAATACTTGCTTCACTTACTAATTCTTCATAATGGCTAATCAATGTTGCTGTAGACATCCCTAAAAATAATAACGTAATCAACCAAGGCAAACGCTTTGAAGCTGCTTTGAATGGATTTTCACTGACTTCTTCGACGTTGACCCCAGCCAAACCAGAGTAATCGCTGGCCGCTTCATCATCGATAACATCGATGATATCATCAACCGTTACGATCCCTAAAAGATGATCATCATAATCTGTAACTGGTAATGCTAAGAAATCATAATCCCGAATCGTTTGAGCAACATCTTCTTGGTCATCTCCAACATGAACAGAAATGACCCGCTCACTTAGAACATCAGAAATCATCGTGTCATCATCATTTACGATCAAATCACGCAAAGAAATAACACCGACTAAATGGTTTTCCTGATCGACCACATAGACATAGTAAATCGTTTCGGCCACATCTGCCTGATTTTTCAAGACATACATTGCAGAACGCACCGTTTGGTTAGCCACGATAGAGACAAACTCAGTTGTCATGATCGAGCCTGCGGTGTCATCTTCATAATGCAATAGTTCTTTAATCTCACCGGCATCTTCTGTGCTCATCAGACTTAAATATTTTGCTTTTTGACCTTTATCCAGCATATTTAATAAATCAACTGCGTTATCCGTATACATCTCTGATAACATTTCTGCAGCATAGCTAGGACGCATTTCAGCAATATAATCCTTCATATTTTCGTTATCTTCTTCAATAACATCAAACATATCCGCCAATTCTTTTGGTGACAGATAACTATAAATTTGCTTTCGATCTGTTTCGTCAATCGATTGGTAGAATTGTCCTTGTTCGTATATGTGGAGCTCTAAAAACAATTCTCTGAATTCAGCCATTTGTTGGTCTTTCAATTTTTCTAACAGTAACGAAAAATGATCGTCCATTTCTTGCCCTTCATTCACTCAAACCGCTCCTTTCAATCTATAATCGATCTACAATTTTCCTCATATCTTCTGCCAAAGGAGAAGTTAATTCTAAGCGCTGTTTGGTAAACGGATGAATAAAACTCAATTTACAGCAATGTAGCGCCTGACGCTCAATACCACTATCCATTTTACCACCATACATCTCATCACCCAACAAAGGGCACCCAATCGCCTCAAAATGCACTCTGATTTGATGGGTTCTACCTGTATGAAGTTGAATATTAACCAAAGCTTCATCGCCTTTGCGTTTTGTCAGCCAATATTCCGTTTCAGCTTGTTGTCCAGTTTCAACAATTGTTCGTTTCAAAATAGAAGATAAATCTCGACCGATTGGAAGTTGAATGGTTGTATGCTCTTTTAATTCAGAAGTCGAACCGCCTACTAGTGCTTGATAAATTTTGATTACTGCTTTTTTACGCAATTCTTGATCCAGCATCGCATGAGCAAAACCATGTTTAGCAAACAACATTAAACCTGTCGTATCTCGATCCAAGCGAGTGACGACATGTATCACCTGATTTTTATATTCTTGATTTTTATAATAGGCTTTTACACGATTGGCCATAGTTCCATTAGGATGATATTGAGCAGGGATCGAGGCAACTCCTGCTGGCTTATTCACAACTAGATAATGATCGTCCTCAAATACGATATCAATTGGCACATCCTCTACAAGTAATGTCTCATGCTCTTTTTCATCTGGAATCGTGACTTTAACTTGATCTCCGAAAGATAATTTGAACAAGGCATTTTCAACTGAGTGATTGACTTCGATTTTACCGCCTTGAAACTTAATTTTCGCTAATAGACCTTTTGAAATGCCTTGCTCTTTTAAAAAAACTTTTACTTGTTGTGATTCTTCTTTTTCTACTGTCCAATAAAATTCCATTAAGTTATTAATCCTCGCTAATAAAGGCATCTTTTACACGATGCCAAAAGTGCATATGTCGATATGAGGCAAAGTGGATCCGCTCATCCGCAATACGATAATAAATCGACTTGATATCATCTTGATAGATATCTAGCTGGTCGACGGTAATCAAATAATCATTGCTTTCCTGCAATTTAATTTCCAACCATTCTGCATGAGCTATCACGATCGGAGACCCTAATGTTCGAAACACGCGATTATTCAATGAAGCAATTTCAGCTAATTGAAATGCATTAATACTTGGATGCAGTACGGCGCCGCCAATACTCTTGTTATACGCCGTTGAACCTGTCGGGGTGGAAACGGACAACCCATCACCACGGAAGCGCTCAAAAAGTTCGTCTTTGATCAATACATCCGCAACCATCGTCCGATTGGCTCGCTTGATTGTTGACTCATTTAATGCCAGAAAATGTTTATCCGGTTTATTTCCATGAAAACTGATTTTCACATCTAACAAGGGATAACTAATACTTTTTTCTTGATGAACTAACAAACTTTGAACTAATTCTTCTAGCTCATAATCCCGCCAGTCCGTATAAAACCCTAAATGACCAGTGTGAACACCTAAAAAACTGACTTCATCTAATCGATGACTAAAACGGTGAAAAGCAGATAATAGCGTTCCATCACCACCTACAGAGATCACAAGATCGGGTTGATGATCATCGATTTCAATTTTATTTTTTTTCAGAAGCAGAAGCAAATGGCGGGTAACTTCACTTGATTTATGTTCATGATTATGAACAATGGCTACTTTCATTTTGCTCCTCCTATTCTTTCCCTAACTGCTTTTTATGATCATTGAAATTTTGATAATAGTTAGCTTTTGATTTTCCTCGTCCATGTGAAAATAAATGTTGAGCTTCTTGAATTTCTTCACGGATTGTGGACATTTCTTCATCTAATTGATAGGCAGCTTCAGCCGCACGCTGTAGCCGTTCTTTCATCTCTTCTGGAAAAGCACCTTGATATTTATAATTTAATGAATGTTCGATCGTAGCCCAAAAGTTCATCGCCAATGTCCGGATTTGAATTTCAGCTAAAATCATTTTTTCGCCTGTAATCAATTGAACTGGATATTCGATCACTAAATGATACGAACGATAGCCACTCTCTTTTTTATTGGTAATATAATCTCGTTCTTGAATGATTTTCAAGTCTTTTCGATTACGAATAATCGCTACCACTTGCCGAATGTCCTCAACAAATTGACACATGATCCTCAAACCTGCAATATCCTGCATCTCTTCTTCTAAACGATCAACAGAAATATTACGCAATGCCGCTTTCGTTAAAATACTATCTACAGGTTTCACTCTGCCTGTTACAAACTCAATAGGTGTATGTTTATTTTGCTCTCGAAACTGCTTACGAATACCGCGCAGTTTAACTTTCATTTCTCCAACAGCCTGTTCATAAGGTGCCAGAAAAAGCTCCCACTCTTTCTCCATCCTAATCCCTCTATTTCCTTGAATTTGATTCACTGCTTATTTTACCATAGAGCTGAGAAAAATAGGGTAAATTGAGAAATTGTATAAATTTTTTCAACAATAGGAAATTTTTTAACTTCTAGTTCACTTTTCTTGACGTAAATAGGGGAAGTATGCAAAAATTGAATTAAATTAAAGAAGGTGGGTCCAAAAACGTGAGTGAAAATTTAGAAATAGAATTTAAGACATTATTATCTATAGAAGAATTTTCACGTGTGATTGACTACTTTCAACTTAAAGAAGAACAATTTTTTACCCAAATCAATTATTATTTTGACTCAGCCGATTTTCAACTTAGAAAAAGGCGGATGGGTCTGAGAGTTCGTGTCCTATCAGATAATGCAGAAATCACTTTAAAAGTTCCTGAAAAAGTCGGTTTGTTGGAAATCAATGATGCGCTTTCTGTTAAAGAAGCAAATGCTATTGTTGAATCGGCCACACTTCCAACTATTGGAAATGTTTACACCAAATTGAATCAATTAGGAATTGACCAAAGTGATTTACGTTTAATCGGCAGCTTAACAACTAAACGAGCAGAAATAAAACTTCCCCAAGGTTTACTTGCGCTAGATGAAAGTTGGTATAATAAGCAACATGATTTTGAGCTGGAGTTAGAAGTAAGTGACGCAACCAACGGTAAGAAAGATTTTCTTTCCTTATTGGATACTTTGACTATCAAAGAATCCCCGTGTCCCAACAAAATCCAACGCATGATGCTAAGCTCAAAAGAGAAAGATTAAGAAGTTATAATAGTAAAAACATATCATTTCATTTTTCCTAGTTTTTCTGATAAATTAGGGTCACTTAGTTGAGAAATGATGTCTAGTCGCAAAAGAGTCAAATTGGAGGAAGTATGAATGATTGAAATCTATCTGTTCGTTAATCCTTTGGGGGGCATTTGTCTCAACGTAGAAAAGGATATTTTAAAATTGGTTGAAACTGAGAATAAAAAAATTCAATTTCGTTTCATTCCGCTGGTTAATATGCGGACCATAAACCATCTTATAAAGTTATTCGAGATACCAGCACATGATATCGAACAACGAAATCAATTGTTTGAGGATGTTTACTCAGCTGCACTTGATTACAAAGCAGCACAATTACAAGGAAAGAAAAAAGGACGCCATTTACTACTCGGTTTACAACAAGCAGTAGCCGAAGAAAACACACCCTACTCGTTAGAGTTAGCTGAAAAATTAGTAGTAGAAGCTGGCGGTGACCTAGATATGTTTAAAGCAGATCGTCAATCTGACTTTGTAAAGGAATCTTTTCAAACAGATCAACAAATTGCTCGTGAAATGGGGATCGTGAAACACCCTTCTGCAGTAGTTTATAATTATACATGTGATCGTGATTTTGGCGTACTCGTAGAAGACTGTGATTCAATGGATGAAATCAAAAGACTTTGTGAAACGTCAGAAGATAATCTACAGTATTTTCACGAAAAATTTGAATTAAATCACTTTGAGGAATCTCGTGTTCCTCATGGTCATTTACATTTACTTTGAGGAAAAAAAGAACGATCAGATTTCTTCTGAATAAGAGGAAATCTGATCGTTCTTTTTTATTGCTCTAAAGATTCTATAAGTTGTTCTAATTCATTTAATCTCGCTTCAAAAATCGTCATCGCATCTTCGATATACTCTGGTTTTGTCATATCTACTCCAGCTTTTTTCATTACCTCGATTGGATAATCACTACTTCCAGACTTCAGATAGGTTAAATAATTTTCTAAAGCTGAGGGCTCATTTGCTAATATTTTATTTGCTAGCGCTGATGCTGCTGAAAAACCTGTAGCATATTGATAGACATAATAATTGTAATAAAAATGAGGGATACGAGACCACTCTAATGAAATTTCTGGATCTTTCTTAACATCAGGTCCATAATATTTCTGATTCAGATCTCCGTAATACTCACCTAAATATTCACTCGTTAGAGGTGTTCCTTTGGCATCTTCCGTATGAATAAAGTGCTCGAATTCAGCAAATTGTGTTTGACGGAAAATTGTTCCTTTGAAACCATCCAAATAATGATTCAAGACATACGCACGAATTCGGGGATCTGTCTCAGTCTCCAATAGATATTCGGTCAATAGATTTTCATTTGTCGTAGATGCTATCTCAGCTAGAAAAATTGAATAATCTCCATAAACATATGGCTGATTGCTTCTAGTAAAATAGCTATGAACACTATGTCCCATTTCATGAACTAAGGTATATAGTTGATCCAAACTATCATGCCAATTCATTAAGATATATGGCGCTGTGTCATATGTCCCTGATGAATATGCCCCACTACGTTTCCCTTGGTTTTCAACAACATCGATCCATCGATCATTAAAAGCAGATTCAACAACCGTTAGGTATTCCTCTCCCATAGGTTTCAATGCAGTGAGGGCTTTCGCTTTGGCTTCATCATAAGAATACTTGATCGATGCTTCTCCTAAAATAGGCGTATACATATCATACATGTGCAGTTCGTCCACTTTCAATAGACGTTTACGCAAGGACACGTAACGATGCAACAATGGTAAATTGTGATTTACTACGTCCACCAATGTATCATAAACACTTTCAGGAATGTGGTTGTTACTTAGTGCTGCTGCTCTCGCTGAGGAATAGTTGCGAACTTTTGCTTTATAGTTATGCGCTTTAACATGTGAACTTAACGTTTGAGCAAATGTATTCTTAAACTGTTCATAAACGCTATATAGTCCTTTAAATGCTTCTTCGCGGACGCTTCTATGGATATTTTCCATCAATTGTCCATAGACACCATGAGTCAATTGGATCTTCTCACCATTTTCATTTTCGATAACTGGAAATTTTAAATCGGCATTATTTAAGATTGAGAACGTATTACTAGACGCTTCGAAAATTTCCCCTGCACCAGCCAATAAAGCTTCTTGATCAGCAGACAAGATATGCGGACGTTCACTTAAAATAGTTTCAATAAAATGACGATAGGTTGCCAATTTAGGATTTTCATCAAAATAACCCCAAATTTTCTCGTCATCCAACGATAATACTTCTGGTTCAAACCAAGCAACTGATTCACTAGCCTGAGCTAATAAAGAGCTTGCTCTAGCATAAAGGGCTTGATACGTTGTATTCGTCGTATCTTGGTCATTTTTCAAATGAGCATAAACATAAATGACTTCAACTTTACGATAAATCGCTAATAACATTTCAATGCTGCCTAGAAATGCATCACTGCCTTTATCTAAAGTCCCCTTAAACTGTTCAACTTCTTTCAACTCATCAGATAATGCTTGAAACGCCTCATCAAAAGCTTGATCATCCTTAAAAATTTTCGTTAAGTCCCACGTTTTTTCTACTGGTAAACTTGAACGTTCTGGTAATTGTTTTGCTTCACTCATTCGATCTACCCCTTTTCAATTATTCTTACAACAAACTTATCTTATCACATTTTTTAATGGAGTAGCAGTGATTAGATAGTTATTTTCAATTCTTTTCAACCATTCTAAAATAGTGGAGGTGCTTTGATCCTGTTGCTCAAGACTGACCTTCCAACCTGTTGGAACTCTGATTAAATGATGACAATCGATCAGATAATTGAATACTTGGTTCAGACAATAAGCCTGGATGACATTACGAGGGATATTAGGTAGCTCGTAAAATAACTCACTTCCTTTGGCTAACTCTTTTTCTAACGCATGGATCAGCTCAAAATGGCTAATAACATTCTGATCAAAAAACTGTACCAATTTCCAAATTCGGACTTTTAGCAGGAGGTCTGATCCCCTACAGCAGAAAATGTGTAGACCTGGATAATAAAACCAATTTGGTAATTGAATCAGATGAAAACGATTGTTATATAATTCAGCTTGAATCACTCGAATTTTCTCATCTCGTCGATATAATTTTTTATTCAAGTCAGTGTAATAATTATATAATAGCTCACCTATTTTATATTTACGTTGACTATGAATATTGCCTTTAGTGGGAAAATGAAAGATATTTATTAATGACTCACTGTAAAAAGACCAGGTTCTCTTTGAAGCGAATAGCATTTTTTTCCAATCCTCTTCAATGTGAAAATGCACCGTCAATTCTGCTTGCTCCCAGTCAGCACTCCATAAGTAAAAGCCTAATTTTTCAGAATAACAACATAAATTTTTGGCTAATTCATTTAAACTATGATGCTTTGAGAATAACTTATTACCACAGATCCAAAGTGGGATATACCCGTGTTCCTGATAGCTACGAGTTCGTTCTACTAATCTTGAAATACTTAGAGAACTGCATTGAATTTCTACAGCAATATTTCCTATTAAAATATCGGGCCGCTGATGTAAAGCAGGTAGATACTTTTCTAATTCATACGAGAGGTCCTCTTGCTCACACCATCTAACAAACATCTTCTTTAACGTCAGATGTTCAATCGTCTCACCTTCTGAATAAACACTGCAAGTACTTTGATTATAATGTGAGAAATGTGGGACTTTTACCTTGCCATTTTTTATCCTGACTGGATGATCACAAACAGGACAAAAATAGTTTTCCGTTTTTAACTGTTCGATTTCTTCTCTAGATAAATTCAATAGTGTTATCATTTCTTTGTTATTTGAATAAGCACTTAACATATCACTCACCTCATAATGAAGATACGTAAGAAAAGTGCTTTTTCATCAAAAAAAACTGAAACAAAACGATAATCGTTTGTCTCAGTTTTTAAATTATTCAAAGTAATATCTTGTTAGTTCTAAAGCATTGCGTTCCATGATGCATGTACCGTATTCAGTCAATGTTTCAGATGTAACAGCAGATAAATTAGCATATTCCAATAATTGAGCCAATTCATTTTCTACATCATTTTTTCCTAATTCTTCTAATAAGAAAATAGTTTGGAGATAATACGTCCCTTTAAATGTATATAGATTTGCTATCACAGACTGTAAGAAAACTTCATTTGCCAATTGAACCATTGTATCAAAATCGTTAAGTTCAAATACTAAACTTTTAACTGTATTATCAGCAAATTCTTGCGTCTCATCAGCAAAATCTTCTTCGATTTGTTTGCGAATTATATTACTAACTTCTTCTGAATTTAAATCGCTAAAGCCTTCAAAATTAGATACTTCATCGATTGATGCATTCTTACTAATAAATAGTTCTAACCCATCACTTTTTGGCAGAACCTGAAAGGTAACAGCTTCACTGCCTTGAAATTCATCTTCCACATCAACTTCTTCTAAAATACTGTAGAAAAAATTTTCCACTTCTTTGTGGTTGCCAAGTAGATCTAAGAAGGTAATGCCTCTATCTGCTAGATCTTCATTGCCGATCAACACACGTATGGTATTTTCATTGATATGTTCCATTTCCATGTCGCTACACCTCACTTTTGCTAATCAGGAAACTTATTCTTACGTACATTGTAGCGGAATCACGCCAAATGTAAAGGGAAAAGTAACAATATTCCTAAATAAACTGTTGTCTTAGTATATTCCTTAAAACTTGTTCTACAAACATATGTGCACTTTTTTTATAAATATTTATAAAAAATCAATAAATCATTTACTATGTAGAGAAAAATAGAAAAAGAAAACCTCTGTCACAAGGACAAAGGTTCTCCAGTACCTTTTATAAACCTGCCATCAATTGCGCTTGACGTAATTCCAACTGCCGAACTCCTCTTGGCAAGAAACGTCGAATTTCATCCTCATTAAAACCAACTTGTAATCTTTTTTCATCAATCATTATTGGTCGACGCAACAATCCAGGATTCTCTTTTACTAACTCTAGCAAGTCCTGCAACGGAAGTTCATCCAAATCCATATTAAGTTTTTGGAAAACCTTAGAACGAGTGGAAATAATCTCCTCTGTTCCATCTTCTGTCATTCGCAAAATTGCTTTCAATTCAGAAATATTCAATGGTTCTGAAAAAATATTTCTTTCCTTGAATGGAATCTCGTGTTCTTGCAACCATGCACGAGCCTTACGGCAAGACGTACAACTTGGGGAAGTATAAAGTGTCAACATGTGCATCACTCCTTTTTGTGATTCTCATCACTGTTTTGAAACAGGAAATCAAACTGTTTTCCTATTTAATGCTAGTATACCCAACTTCTACTAAAAATACTAGCTCTTTTTCCAAAAAAAACATAGTTTTTAGTTATTTTACAAGTTTTTTTTTAAATATTGAAATAAAGCGAACCATTTTTCAACATAAAATTATAACGTTTTCAAAAACAAGAAAAATGATACAGCTTTCACAAACTACTATAACTGTACTAGTCTAAAAATTCTGACATTTTATTTTTTTCTTGTAATCCTGTTTTTTTTTTCTTTTAGCTGTATAATGATATCAATGACTTTTTATTAATTGATTAAGGTGGTTACTTTATGGAAACGATATTTTCTGGCATTCAGCCAAGCGGTACACCAACTATTGGAAATTATATTGGTGCAATGAAACAATTTATTGATTTACAAAATCACTATGACTGTTATTTTTGTATTGTTGATGAACATGCTATAACAGTCCCTCAAGATCCTTTGAAATTACGACAACAGACGCGTGGTTTAGCTGCTTTGTATTTAGCTGTAGGACTTGATCCTGAAAAAGCAACAATCTTCATTCAATCAGAAGTTTCAGCTCATGCTGAAGCTGCATGGATCATTCAATGTAACACAACGATTGGTGAGTTAGAACGGATGACTCAATTTAAAGATAAATCTCAAAAAAATGGCCGGACAGGTGTTAGTGCCGGACTTTTAACTTATCCACCATTGATGGTTGGAGATATTGTTTTGTACAATGCCAATTTAGTTCCTGTTGGTGACGATCAAAAGCAACATTTGGAATTAACACGTGATTTTGTTGAACGCTTCAATAAACGATACGGTCAAGCGAATCAAGAAATTCTAGTGCTTCCAGAAGTTAAAATCGCTGAACAAGGCGGACGTGTAATGAGCTTACAAGATCCAACTAAAAAAATGAGTAAGTCAGATACAAATGCTAAAGGTTTCATCTCTATGTTGGATGAACCAAATGTGATTCGTAAAAAAATCAAATCGGCCGTCACTGATTCAACGGGAATCATTGAATATGATCCAGAGAACAAACCCGGTATTTCTAACCTACTAAGTATTTTCTCTGCTGCAACAGGTCGCCCAATTGAAGAACTGGCTACAGCGTATGCTGGAAAAGGCTATGGCGAATTTAAAGCAGATTTAGCAGAAGCTGTCGTTGAACTACTTGCTCCGATTCAAGAGCGCTATCATGAATTATTAGCCTCTGATGAATTAGATGATATTCTTGATACTGGAGCTGAACAAGCTCGTCTGGTTGCCAATAAAACCTTACAACGTATGAAAAATGCAATTGGTTTAGGCAGAAAACCACGAAAAAGAAATTAAATTAATAAAAAGCCAAGCTGAACGAATCAGCTTGGCTTTTTATTAATCTCTAAATTGAGCATCGTGCAATCGGCGATAATGGCCACCTTTTGCTAATAATTCTTCGTGAGTTCCTTCTTCTAAGATGCCTTTATCACTAAAAACGATGATTCTAGTCGCATGTTTGATCGTTGCCAAACGATGGGCAATAATCAATGTTGTTCGCCCTTCCGCCAATGAATTCAAAGATTCTTGAATCACTTGTTCTGTTTCAGTATCTAAAGCAGAAGTTGCTTCATCTAAAATTAAGATTGGCGGATTTTTTAGGAACATCCGCGCAATTGCTACACGTTGTTTTTGTCCTCCGGAAAGTTTGACTCCACGTTCACCGATCATTGTATCTAAACCTTCAGACATTTGATCAACTACTTTTTCCAAATGAGCTAACTGAACAGCTCTTTGGATCTCTTCTTCAGTGGCATCAAGTTTACCATAAGCAATATTTTCTCGAATCGTTCCTGGAAATAGAAATACGTCTTGTTGCACGATCCCAATTTGACTTCTTAAAGAAGCCAATGTCATATCTTGAACATCAATACCATCTATTGTGATTTTTCCTTCTGTCACTTCATAAAAACGCGGCAACAAGTTACATAGTGTCGTTTTTCCTGAACCGCTTTGTCCTACAAAAGCAACCGTTTCACCGGGAACAATCTGCAAATTGATATGGTTTAAAACTTTCGTTGAGTCCGCATACGAAAATGAAACATCGTCATAAATAATATCTCCATGTAAATGGTCAACAGAAACCGCATTAGGTTTGTCTTCAATAGACGGTTTCTTATCGATTTCTTCCGTGAAACGTTTAAAGCCTGCAATCCCTTTCGGGTAACTTTCAATCATATTATTGACCTTCTCGATTGGACGAACAAAAACATTGGATAATAGAATAAATCCAACAAATTGCCCATCAGTGATCTCACCTTTGATTGTATAATAAGCCCCAAAAATCAGTGTAAACAAATTGATCAAACGAATCAAAAAGTAATTATATGCCGAACTGATCCCCATCACTTTATAGAACGTAATTTTTGATTGGCGATACGCTTGATTCAACCCCTCAAAGCGCTGACGTTCAAATAGTTCGTTAGCAAAAGATTGTGTAACACGAATCCCACTAACGGAGGCTTCGACACCTGCATTAAAGTCACCTAGATTGTCATAAATTTTGGTATTGACTTTTGTCATCTTTTTATTGAAAAAGACTAATGCGATCGTGATGAACGGCAAGACGATAAACGTTGCCAAAGCTAGTTGTACATGAATTCTCAGCATTAAATAAAAAGAGCCTACTAGCGTCATGATTGTAATAAATATATCCTCTGGACCATGATGAGCAACTTCTGAGATTTCAAATAAATCTGTTGTCAACCGACTCATCAATTTCCCAGTCTTTTGATTATCATAATACTCAAACGGTTGCGTCTGTAAGTGTCCATATAATTCGCGACGCATATCTGTTTCAATATTGACCCCCAATTTATGACCGAAAAAGACCACAATATACTGTAAAATAGTGTTAAGTATATAAAATAAAAGCAAACCTAGACACGCTAATGCGATCAATCGGAAATTTCCTTTAGGCATGATTTTATCAATGACTTGATTTACCACAACTGGAAATGATAATTCCAGCAAACCAGCTAAAACAGCACAACCAAAATCTAAAATAAATAAGTGCTTATATGGTCGATAATAACCAAAAAATCGTTCTAACATAATCTCCCTCTTTCTTTCGACACTACCACCATTATACGCAAAGAATGATTGGATGCAAAGCTTGAAAGACGTAAAATTGTAAGAAAATAACGCTAAATTTGGTAGTAAAACCGCTCAAAACATATTTCTATTCATTTTAAGGTAAAAGCAACCCAAAATAGAATAATAATAACCAAAATTCATATTGAAAAAAAGTTCTTTTAACTATATTATATATAGGGTTGTATAGTTAGATATACAGTCAACATTGATTATTATAAGGAGTGTTTAAGTGAAAACAACAAAATTAGTGATTGGCATTATCAGTATTATTTTATCATTATTAGTTTTATTCCAATCCTGCGTCGCCGGGCTATCAAACAGTATAAACAATAATGGGGAAGCTGGCGGAAGCGCTGGTATGTTGTTAGCTATCTGTTTATTAGTTGCTGGGATTGTAGCGATTGCAACTAGAAATTCGTCTGGTAATGGCGGTTTTGTCGCAGCTGGATTTTATATTGCTGGAGGGATTATTGCCTTCTTACTTGCTGGCGGCTACGGAGATTTATATATTTGGTCCGTATTGTCGATTATTTTTGGAGCAACTTTCGTGATTGGGGATACGAAAAAAAGAAAATAGCTAAGATAATTACATCGTAAATAATGAGTTTCCAAACTGGAGAGGAGACATTCTCTCCAGTTTTTTAGACATTTTGAAAAACTCCAATTGCTGTTATGTCAATAACTTGAAAAGCAGCAAGCAATTTGTTAAATTAGACATATACATGTACATCATAAAAAACACCGATGAGTTGCTTATGTCTTGGGGAAGATAGGCCTGATCGGTGTTTCTGTTTTTATTATACTAAATGTAGGGTTTTTTCACCACTTCAAAAAAGGACTATCGATAGTACTTTTTTGAAGAACAAATTGTCAAAATATGTTTTTTTATTCGCTTTCTGATCATGAAAGTGAATTTTTTAGCGTATATTTTTTTTATGAGTTTATTTACCCAAACATACTTTTTAATAGCCCCTTCCTGACAGCATTCTAATCTATATTAAAAATTTCTTTCTGTTCTTTTGTGAAGAACTTCGCTACAATGAAAAAGGATTCAGAAATTTTTCGTGAAAATTAATAAGGGGTGCAATTTTTTTAATGAAAACCATTGTTTTTGATGTAGATGATACGATTTATGACCAGCAACAACCATTTAGAAATGCAATAAACTCAGTATTTCCAGATGTAAAACCTGAGGACATGCATGCGCTATATATTCGCTTTCGCTTTCATAGTGATGAAACCTTTCCCAAAGTCATGTCTGATGACTGGACACTAGAGTTTATGCGCTTTTATCGAATTAACGAGTCATTAAAAGACCTAAATTATCCAAGTGTTTTACAAGATAACGGGCTGATTTTTCAAAAAACATATGAAGAAGAGCTGGATAATATCGTGATGCATCCAGAAGTAAAAAAAGTGTTCGATTTCTTAAAGGAAAACAACATTCCGATGGGGATCATCACAAATGGTCCAACAGATCATCAATTCAAAAAAGTGAAACAGCTTCAATTGGAAAATTGGGTTCCTACTGATAATATCATTATTTCCCAAAGCACTGGTTTCCAAAAACCAGAGAGAGAAATTTTCGACCTTGCTGCTAAAGAATTTAACATGGAATGCGCTCATACATTATATGTTGGTGATAGTTTTGAAAACGATATTGCCGGTGCAACCAACGGCGGTTGGAAATCTTTATGGTTCAACCACCGCTTACGAGAAATGCCTGTTGGTGAAAAAGCACATCATCTGAAAGAAGTCACTTCATTTGAAGACCTTTTCCCAACGATCCAATCATTATTCTCATAATAAATCTAAAAGAGCTTGTAGCATACCACTGGTATGCTACAAGCTCTTTTTATTCACCAATACTCAAAATCGTTCGAATATCGTCTTCCGTCATTTTGGCTAATTGCTCCTCATTTCCTTGAATTACTTTTTGGAATAACTCACGCTTTTCTTGTTGTAAGGAATCCATTTTTTCTTCAACAGTTCCTTCAGCAATCATGCGCCAGACTTCAACAACATTCTTTTGCCCGATTCGATGGGCGCGTCCAGCCGCTTGTTCTTCTACTGCTGGATTCCACCATAAATCGTAAAGAATCACGGTATCAGCACCCGTTAAGTTTAATCCTGTGCCCCCAGCTTTCAATGAAATCAAGAAGACATCTTTTTCACCTGCATTGAATGCGTCCGCCATTGCCATCCGTTCTTTTGGTTTTGTACTGCCTCGTAGATAAAAGGTCGTTAAACCTAATTCAGTTAATTCTTCTTCGATAATCGACAACATACTTGTAAACTGTGAAAAAAGTAATACTCGTCGATTATTTTCTTTAGCCGCTACTAGTAAGTCTTTAACTTGCTCTAGTTTTCCAGAGCCACCTGTATAATCATCAATGAATAAACTAGGATCACAACAAATTTGGCGCAGACGAGTCAAACCAGCTAAAATGCTCAAACGATTTTTCTTGAAGGAATCTTGGTCCATTTGACTGACATCTTCTTGCATTTGTTTCAGATAAGCCAGGTAAACTGTCTTTTGTTCTTCTGTCAGAACACTGTACAAATTACTTTCAATTTTATCAGGCAAGTCGGCCAGTACCGTTTTCTTATCTCTTCTTAAAATAAACGGTTGGATCATTTTGGCGATTTCTTCTGGTTTCATCGATCTAAACAAGGTTTTAGATGGAAATAATCCTGGCAAGATCATTTGGAAAATCGACCATAATTCATCGATATTATTTTCGATTGGTGTCCCACTTAAGGCAAAGCGTTGAAGAACGGTCAAGCTTTTTAGTGCTTGTGCTGTTTTTGTCGCACTATTTTTTACCATTTGAGCTTCATCTAAAATCAAGTAACCCAAATTTAAAGCTTGATACATCTCGATATCTTGTCTTAAACTAGCGTACGAAGTAATCACAATGTCTAAGCCCGTTTGGTTGGCTAGCCACTCACGTTCTGATTTATTTCCAGCAACAACTTCGGCTTGTAATGCTGGCGCAAATTTTTTGATTTCCGCTGCCCAGTTATAAATCAAACTAGCAGGTGCCACAATCAGCGCGGCCCCTTTTTGTTTTTGTTCCTCTTTTTCAGACAATAAATAGGTGATCGTTTGTAAAGTCTTCCCCAGCCCCATTTCATCCGCTAAAATACCGCCAAATTGATAATAGCTAAGCATTTTTAACCATTTGAATCCATCTATTTGATAAGTTCTAAGCGTCGCTTGAATATTTTCAGGCAATGTTGCTGCAAACTCTTCGGGATGAGTCAAATTTGAAACCATTTCTTTAAAAGAATCTGAAAAATGCGCACGACTATTGTTTTCCAACATATTTTCGATCATCAGTCCTTGGTTTCGTGGTACTTGGATCGTTCCTTGAACGTTTTTCATATTCTGCCTCAACATGGTTAAGACTTCACTAGTTTGTTGAAATTCTTCCGAATCTAATGATAAGACTTCTCCGGTTTCCAACGTATAAAAACGATCATTACGTAATAAGCTGGCCAGTACCGCATCGATTTCTTGTTCAGCGATACCTGTGACATCAAAACGAACATCTAGCCAAGAATCTGAATCAGACACTTCAATCAATGGTTGATGATGGGCGGCATCTAAATACAGTTCTCGTAGTTTTTTGCCCATTCGAACTTCTCCCAAACGTCGAAAAGTCGGTACTTCTGCTTTGAAAAAGTAGTACAATCGTTCACCGGCTGGTAATGCTTTTTCATAGCCATCTACTGTTTTTTGATAACCAAAAGCTGCTAATTGCTCTAAAATTTCTTGTTCTTTCTTACTGTCGCGCACGACCTCCTGATTATCATCTGATGCAACTGAATGTTCTTTATCAGTTGAAAAGACGACTGCTCCATAGGTAAAATCTGCCCGTACTTTGATCATTCCTTTGATTTTACGGAAAATGAAAATCGTTTCTAAAGGATGATAAACCACTTCTTTTGCCACCACATCACTAACAGAAACTGTTCCAATTTTTTTCAGCAAAGGAATGACTGAACCAAATAAATCAGATAATTCATTTTTTTCATAAAGAATCTCTGGTTTTTCCACACGCTTTAATAATTGCAGTAATGTCGTATAAATTGCTTCTTGCTCTTGCGTAAAAATAAAAACTTGCTCTTGACTAAAGCCCCATTGATAATGGGCTAAAAAGGTAGTCAACTGGTCATCGATCGTTAGTCGATAATGGTTATCTTCTAGCTTATTCAGACTAAAGTAAATCGGTAAAGCTCCTTTTACAAAGGACAAATGTCGATATTTTTTACCTTCATCATTTAATTGAAAATGAGGGGTTTTACTCATTTTTTCAAGTAGTGTTTGACCTTGATCGATTGGTAAAACGAGATATCGCTTATCGATCTTCCCTTTAACTTGAAGTCCATTGGCACCTAATAATTGACTTGTTTGATAAATCGCTGCTAATTGCTCTAACAACTCCTGATTTCCAATTGGAAAAGCTTCTTTCTTTAAATCAAAATGATGTTGTTTATTGATCAAAAAAGTGCCTTCTTTTTGAAAAGTTTGGAAAAATTCACCGATATTTTTAATAATATAGGTTTTCGGTTTAACGCCTTGGTAACCAAGTCGTAATGAAATCCCTAAAACGGCCAATTCAGGATAATAACTATTTGTTTCAATTACATCAACGATATACTCAACAGTCAATGGTGTAATAGTCGTTTTTTCCTCTAACTGATTTAGTTTGGCGAAACCTTTCGTAAACATTTCTGAGATTGATAAAGTCCGTTTTTCAAATGTAACAGGTTGATCTGCCTTTATGATTCGAGCAGTTCCTTTTTGACGTAAATATAATTCGACGGCAACTGTATGTTTGCAATAACCATGATCCTTCCAATAAGGACATTCACAAATATCATTTTCTTTGGCTGTACCGTCTAATTGCACTCGATATAGTTCATTGCCTAAGACTTCTGCATGCCATATTTTACGTTCAGAGTCTTGAACAACTGACAGGACTCTGCCTTCTTTCATATATTCTCGACCTCGTTCAACAATTCGCTCTGGAATACTCCACTTCATGTTCTCACCTCCTAGGCTCTTTAAGCCGTTTGATAGGTCACTTGACTTTGACCGTTTCCACTTGTTCTGATTTGTAACTGTTGTGGAATTCTCGCTTTTAATTCACTTACATGACTAATAATACCGATCATTCTTCCTTCGTTTTCGATTGTTTCCAATGCCTCCATCGCCATTTCCAAGGCTTCTTCATCTAAAGAGCCAAACCCTTCATCAATGAAGAGCGCTTCGATTAAAACACCACCAGCTTGCTCTTGAATTACTTCTGCAAGAGATAAGGCTAATGCTAGGGCTGCAATAAAGCTTTCCCCACCTGACAAAGTATGAGCGCTACGTGCATTCCCTGCATTATCGTCATACACATTGATTTCAAGCCCCGTTTGATTTTTAAAACTCCCAGAATCCTGATTCAATTCAAATTGATAACGATTTTTCGTCAATAAGCCTAAACGCTGATTTGCAACTTTTAAAACTTCTTCCAAATAGGTCTGTAGCACGTATCTTTCAAGACTAGTTTTTCTGGGATTATCCCCATTGACAGTGGTTGCCAATTGATGCAAAGCTGTCACTGATTCCCATTGCTGTTCGATTGAAGCGATCAATTCTTTAACTTGTTTTTGAATTTTTTCGTTTGCTTGGATTTTTTCTTGTTGTTGATAATAATTAGCTTCTTTCGTTTGAAGCGAGATTGTTAATGCTTCAATTTCCTCTAGCAAACTTGTTAGCTCTGGTTTCGCTTTATTTGCCAATTTATTTTCTAGTTCTATCAATTGAAATGTCAGCTGATCCTTTTTTTTATCAAATGCAGTTAGTTCTTCTTTGATAGCTTCTAATTTAGGGACTTCTCTCAATAAAACTCGTACAACTTTCTCGTCTAAATCAAAGCTTGACTCTTTTAACGCTTTAGTCAACTGTTGCTCTAATGATATTTTTTCAGCTAGGTTTGTCGCTTGCTCTTTTTCTAGGTGTTCTTCACTATTTTTTAGTAATAATCGACGCTCTTTTGCGTTTGCTAGTTGAGCTTCAATTTCTTGTTTTTGTTGTTCCCACTGTGCAACTTGTTGTTCAAGTTGCTCTTGTTTTTCTGTTATTTCAGCTAAGGAAAGTGTTTCATCGTTCAATTGTTCTGAGATTGTTTTTAGTTTTGTTTGATTGGTTGCTTGCTCTTGCTGTTTTTCAATAACGATTTTTTCTTGTTCATGAACTTTTTGTTCTTGCTCTTTAACTGTTTTTTCTATCTCAATAATGCTAGCTTCAGCAGTTTTGATTTGTTCTAATTCAAATTTGAGTTGGTCAGCTCTACTGTTTAAATCAGTGGTCACTTGGTCGATTTCTTCTGAATTTAACGGTGCCTGTAACGTAATGACTTGTTTTTCTTGTAGTTTTTCAAATAATGAACTAACCTTGCTCTTTTGTTGAGTTAATTCCTTTTGTAATTCTTGTTCAGCAAGCTTCATTTGAGTCGCTTGAGTTTCTAATTTAGCAACAGTCGCTGCTTGTTTTTGAGCAGTCTGTTCAATTACATCGAGTTGATGTTCAATCGATTGAATTTCCTCTAATGTAAACTCTTGATGTTCTTTTTGACTTGGATGTTCCATGGAGCCACAGACTGGGCAAGGCTCTCCATCTACTAAAAATAAACTTAAACGGCTAATTTGCATCTTAGCCCACTGACTTTTTTGTTGCGCAACTTGATGGTAGATCGCCTCTTTTTCAAGCACCGCTTCTTTTAGTTCTGCTTCCTTTGCGGTTAATTGCTCTATAGTGGTGCTCGTTTTTGCTTCAAGTTGTTGCTGTTTTTCCCAACTCTCCAAAAAAATCAACCACTGATCCTGTTGTCGCTCCAGTTCCAATTGATTTTTTTCAATTTGTGCTTTTCCTTCGATAACTGCAAGTTCCTTTTGATAGGTTTGCTCAGCGCTCTCTTGGATTTTCTTGATTGCTGTAAGCTGAGTTGCTAATATGTCCAACTCAGAACGAACTTTTTCAATCTTGCTTGCTACTTTTTCCTTTTCCTCATATAAAGGAAGTTGAAATTTCAGCTTGGTTACTTGTTCTTTTAAAGCATTCATTTCAGTAGCTTGATTAAGATTTTCTTCTTGCCTTTGTTCCCATTGCCCGATCAATTGCAACTGTGTTGCTTGCTCAGTCTGATTCGTTTTCAGTTCTTGATCATAGTTTGAAATCATCTTGGCTTTTTCATCGATTTTTTCAATCATGCTTTGATGCTTTTGCACCCATTGAAGTTGTTGCTCTTCTGAGCGTAGCTTTTCAATCATAATGGCCGCTTGATCCAGCTCTTCTTTTTGTTTTTTTAGTTGGCTTTGCTTTGTAAATTCATTAGCTAGTTCTTCTAAAGCAAACTTTTCTTGTTCTTTTTGCTGTTTTTGTTTTTGCAAACTGGATAACGCAGTTTTTTCAGTTTCCTGTAGCTTGGTTAGTGTTGCTTGTTGCTGAGCTAATGCGGTTAATTGTTGTTCTACCGTCAATTCTTCCGACAATGGCTCTTGCCAATATAATTGATCCAATTTTGCTTGGATCGTCTGCTGTGTTCCCTCAATGTCTTTATTAACTGCCTTTAGTTGTAGCTTTAGCTGTTCATTTAAGGTCTGATACAATTGCGTGCCAAACAAGTTACGCAAAACTTTCTCTTTATCATTACTATTGGCAATCAAAAAGGTGCGGAATTCTCCTTGTGGTAAAAGAACGATCTGCGCAAATTGAGTCGCATCTAAATGTAGAAGCTCTTGGATAAAATTATCAACTTCTCGTCTTTTCGTGTACTCTCTCAGCTCTTTGCCAGCATGATCTTTAACGATCAATGAAATCTTTGCGCTTTGAGTCCTAGTACCGTCACCGCGTTTTTTATACAGCTCTTGTTCTGGCTTTCTCGTGATATCATAAAAATAATCGCCATGAGAAAAAGCCAAATGAACTTCTGTCGGCTCCGATGGATCAGCAAACGTTGAACGCATTTCTTTTCCTTGCCGTAATTTCCCTGAGCTTTCGCCAAATAAAGCATAGCTCATCCCATCAAAGATCGTAGTTTTACCAGAACCTGTTTTTCCACTGATTAAAAATAAAGATGAATCTTCAAATTTAGTAAAATCGATTGTTTCATCAATATAAGGTCCAAAGTTTTTCAATGTTAGTGCTAATGGTTTCAACTTATTTCCCTCTTTCTGCTTGATGAATATCTGCTAGATTTTCTTTGATCCATACCTGTTGTTGTGCCGTCAATTCCTCTCCCGTTACTTCTGAAAAGAATTGGTCAACTAACTCTGTTGGCGCCAAGGTTTTGATCTCTTTTTTGGCTTGATTGCTTTTTTGTTGCTCTTCTCTTCCAAATAGACGCTCAACACCGATCACTCGCGGATAAACTTGCCGTAGCTGATTCATCATATTTGGAATCACAGCTCGATCTGTTAATTGAATATGTAAATAATTTTCACGATTGATCGCTTCATAAATTTCTGGTGTCGTCAGCTCTTTAAAACTACCTTCTATTTGCAACACATCTCTCAGTGGTGTAATCTCTTTAAACTCAAATGTTGTTTCATTTACTTGAGTATCAACGATCCAAACCCCTTTTTTCTGGTTCATTTCTGACAAAGAAAATTTTAGTGGGGATCCACTATAACGAGCATTTTCAGCTTGCAACGCATTTTTCCCATGCAAATGGCCTAATGCGACATAATCAAATGATTCTAATAATGACAATGGGACTGTATCTAAACCACCAACCATCAGTTTGGTCTCTGAATCAGACTTTTCACTGCCAGCGACAAAAAAATGACTAACCAAAACATGGGCCATATTAGGCTTGAATTGTTTTTCCATTGCTGCAATGACTTCCTTCATTGCTTGTTCAATCGTCCGAATCTCTTCATTATCAAAGTACAAACGAGCTGAAATTGGTTCAAAATATGGCAATAAGAAAAATTGTGTATTCGCCAGTTCCACTGGCTGAAACGCTTGATCTAAGCGAGTGTTCAAGTGGAAATCCGATTGAATAAACCATGGTCCTCCCGTCTCTAAACGAGTGCTACTATCATGATTTCCAGAAATTGCCAACACAGGAAATTTTTCCTGCAAGTTCATTTCTACGATCATCCGATTAAAGACCTCGATTGCTTCTACTGAAGGAACTGAACGATCATACAAATCGCCCGCAACAACGATTGCCTCCACTTTTTCCTCTTTAGCAATCATTAAAATTTGCTTGAATGCATCGGTCTGCTCTTCTAATAAATCATAGCCATGTAATTTTTTACCAATATGCCAATCTGCTGTATGTAAAAAACGCATTTTCCCACCACCTAAAAAAGTCCTTCTTACTATTATACCAAATTTATGGAGAAATTTATTGTTCAAATGTATCCTATTTTAATTACTGTAAAAAAATTAGGTCTTAACGGGTCTAAATTTGATTAATTTGAAACTTGATTAACGATCGAGCTAATCAAAAAAACGAACCAAAACTATGCTTGTTTTGATTCGTTATGTTCTATTCTTGTACTTCGTATTTAAAATCAGGATCGATTTCTTTGTCTAGAGTATCAAAAGAAGCCTGCATTCTACGTTCAACTTCTGCAATCCCCTCTTTATCCATCTTAGCAATATCACTTACATCGATCGGCTCACCAAAACGAACGGTCACACGACGACGTTTAAATAAATCTTTCAATTTTAATGGTCCTTGATATACTGCAGGAACAATTGGCACCTTCGCCATTTTGGCAATCAAGGCAACGCCGCCTTTTAACTCAGACGAATGACGTGTTCCACTTGGAAACATCACTAAACTTAAATCAGTATTTTTTAAGCTTTTCACAGGTGTTTTGATGGCACTTGGACCTGGTTTTTCCCGATCTACTGGGAAAGCATTCGCATGTTTTAAAATAAAACTTAAAAATGGATTCTTAAATAATTCTTTTTTCGCCATAAAACTAAACTTTTTTGGTGATCCGCCAACCGCTAAATATAACGGCTCCCACCAGGTTCTATGAGGAGCAACTAAAATAAAATTTTCATTTTGAGGAATACGGTCTTTCTTTTCATAGTGTGCATTGCCGTTGATAATCAATAAAACAACCCGGACAACGCCACGCATAAACGTAAAAAACATAGTCTTCTTCCTTTCTTTTCACTAGCTATAAGTATGCCGAAAACTGTTGCTTTTGACAAGTCTTTTTCATAGGTTTCTTCTGTATCTTAATCGTAGTATAATATAAGGATATCTTATGTTCCATTAAAGAGTGTTATGAAAAACTGGAGGTGCCACCTATGATCGAATTTAAACCACTCGCTATTACGGAAAACGAAGCTTGCCTGATTGATTTACTTTCTGAAAATCAAGTAGAAGTCAAAAAAGTTCCTGTCGAAGAAAATAGAGTATTTTCCCTAGCACTTTATGATGGTAATCAATATATCGGTGGCATTACAGCGAATAAATGGATGAATGCTACCCATATCTCACTACTAGCACTCAGCAAATCATACCGTCATCAAGGCTATGGTACACAGTTACTAAAAAAAGCCGAAACTTTTGCTAAACAAGAAGGCGCAGCGCTTATCACAATCAATACTCAAGATTATCAAGCAAAAACATTCTATGAAAAACAGGGCTATCACGTTTTTGGACAACTAGCTGATACGCCTTTTGTTGGAACCACAAAATATTATTTAGTTAAGCAAATTTAACACAAGAAAAATTAAAGGAATGAATCATACATGTTATTACCAGGCGAACGAATCGATCAACTATTTGCAGATGATATTCAAATCATTCAAAGCAAAGAAGTTTTCTCTTTTTCCATTGATGCTGTCTTACTAGCAAATTTCCCAGCATATCCTAAAAATGGCAATATTGTAGATCTCTGTGCTGGAAATGGAGCCGTTGGTTTATTTGCTAGTCGCAAAACCAATGCAAAAATTACGCAAATCGAGTTGCAGGAGCGTCTAGCGGATATGGGTCAAAGAAGTATTCAACTAAATCAATTGGAAGAGCAACTGTCGATGGTTGAACTGGATTTAAAACAAGCAACTACCTTAATTAAACCAGACTCAGTTGATTTAGTTTTGTGTAATCCACCATATTTCAAAGAGCTGCCTACTAGTCAAAAAAATCCGAATCCTCATTTAGCAATCGCTCGTCATGAGATTCATACTACATTAACCGAAGTCGTTGAAGTCTCTGCAAAACTGCTAAAAACAAATGGCCGTTTAGCAATGGTTCATCGTCCTGATCGCTTTTTAGACATTTTACACGCAATGGAATCTGCCCATATTGCACCCAAACGAGTTCGTTTTGTCTATCCTAAAGTCGGTAAAGAAGCAAATACCTTATTGATTGAAGGAATCAAACAAGGGAAAAAAGACGGCTTTCGGGTTTTACCACCCTTGTTCACGTATGATGAACAAAATAACTACTCACCAGAAATGAAGGCGATGTTGTATGGAAACTGATCATTATTTTTATGTACTGCACTGCAAAGATGATACTTTTTATGGTGGCTACACAACTGATCCCGCGCGACGATTGCAAGAACATAATAGTGGTACAGGGGCAAAATACACACGGCTTTCCTCCCGCTTACCTGCTAAAATGATCCATGTCGAAAAATTCACTAGCCGTAGTGATGCGACTAAAGCAGAATATGCTTTTAAAAAATTAACAAGAAAGCATAAAATTGCTTATTTAAGAGAGAAAGGAGTAAAAAAATGGCCTTAATCATTCGACCATTCAACAATAATGATGCGACTAAAATTTCCCTACTCTTAAAAAGAAACTTCTTAGAAATAAACAGCAACGACTATCCACTTGTCCAGATGCACAAATTAGCTGCTGAATACACGCCAGAAAAAATTTCTACTCAAGCAATATTTGGTCATACTTATGTAGCTGAAATAAATGGTACTCTAGTCGGTACAGAAACGATTTGTCCATTTTGGAATAGTCAAACGGAAAGTATTATTTTGAGTCTGTTTGTTCAACCAGAATTCCATGGACAAGGGATTGGTTCAGTTATTATGAAGTACCTTGAACAAGATGAATTTTATCTTAGAGCGCATCGCATCGAAGTTCCTGCATCTAGAACTGCCAAAGAATTTTATCTACATTTAGGGTATCAGCTAAAACATGCTGAAGGCATTGAAGATGAGAACGGCTATATTCGGATGGAAAAGCGACGTTAAAAAACCCTCCGTCATTCATTCAACGGAGGATTTTATAGCGCATCTATCTAAGCTCTTGTTTAACTTTATAAAGTAAGAATAGCAGAAATACAATATTAACAAATAAAAATGGTACCATAAAATCTTGTAGTAGTAAACTTGCCACGATCCAAGCTACAAAATACAAGACACTTTTACTAATAAACGGAAGATAGTTATGCTCTCGTTTACTATAAACAACCATATTCACAATGCTTCCACCTAAGAAACATACCAAACTTGCTGCCAAACATAAAATAAAGAATAGCGGTTGAATTTCGCCATTTACATAATTTTCATATAAAACGATCGACAGCCCCAAACCAACAAAAACAAAATAATGAGAATGGATCAATACTAAGCCAGCTGTCGACTTTTTCCGGTCAATCCCTGATTTGTATACAGCATTATAAAAGAGAAACATCACCACAACTAACAGAAAGAACAAAACACTACCAAAGCTTATCTTATTAAAGGCAAACATACTCGCTACAGCAATCACTGCTTCACCAAATAATAATAACGTAAATAAACTATAACGTTCCGTCAAATGACTAAAATTCGTGGGAAAATCTTCTAACGCTTTTTTCATTACAATTGGGAAAAAGGCTGTAATAAAAATTGAAAAAGCATATACGGTAAAGCGAATTGCATAGGTCCCCCAAGGTAAAATGGTAATAAAACCGATCAACCCACTTGCACATAAAATAATTGCCAGCTGATAACATAATTTTTTGACCACAAGATCTTCTGTACTTCTCATTTTTAAATAATACTGTAATGCAATGCTAAAAAATAAGATCGATGTAGCTCCGGCAAAAGTAAAATGGGTCTTTTCAAAATCCACATTGATTGATTGAGCCAAAACCATTACCCAGAACATATCAAAAAATAAAAACAATGCATTGGTCTTATTTTTGATAGAAAAACGATTAGCAAAAACGGTTTGATAGGTCCAAATTGTCCAAAATACCAGCGTCAACATTAAAAATTCACCTAGGCTTTGGAAAGATAACACTTGATTTGCATCAACAAACAAGATTGCTGCAATACGACTAATGGCATAAGCAAAATCAAATCATAAAACAGTTCGAATTCGGAAACCTCTTTTTTTAATACCTGCATTCGATCACGTCCATTCTGATTGATAGTTATCATCGTTTATTTTTATTATAATCGCGTTGGTCTAGTTAATACAAAAATAGTGACTTTTTGTCGTCAAAAAAAAGAGCCCTGAAACAAGACTTATCATCAGTTTTGTTTCAGGGCTCTAAATCCGAAAAAGGGGAGAAAAAACGACATTGCTATTCTATTATTTCTGCACCTAAGGTTTGTCTAAAATGGTTCAAAGCCCATTCGTGACCTACTGGATCAAAACTTGCAACCGAATGTTTATGGATCACGATTTTATACCCTAAATTGTACGCATCCACAGCGGTGTGCAATACACAAATATCTGTACAAACACCCACTAAATGAACTTCTGAAATACCTCTTTCTCGTAAACGAATATCTAGATCAGTTCCACTGAAAGCTGAATAGTAGCGTTTATCGATCCAATAAACATTAGCATTTTCACGACTTTTTTCATAGACTTCTGCAAGTTTCCCATACAGATTTCGACCAGAACTATTCGCAAGATTATGAGGTGGAAACAAAGCATTTTCTGGATGATACGGGTCATTTTGGTCGTGCCTATCAATCGCATAAACAACGAAATCTTTATTTTGAGTAAACGCTTTTGTCACCGCTACGATTGCTTCTTCAATCGCTTGTCCGGCAACTCCCGTGGTCAAAGCGCCTTTTGTCGCAACAAAATCATTCGTATAATCAATCGAAATCAATGCCTTCATTCTAAGACCTCCAATTAATAGAATCGACTAAACAAGATGTTCTACAAAATTAATCACCATTTGAGCTGACTTTTCCCCTGCTTCTTCAATAAATTCATCAAATGTTTGTGACGCTTCATGGTCAGCTGTGTCACTGATTGCTCTAACAACTAAAAATGGAATATTGAATTGTGCCGCTGCTTGAGCGATCGCTGCACCTTCCATTTCACAAGCTAATGCTTCAGGAAATTCGTTGATGATCTCTTTGACCTTTTCTTTGTCATTCACAAATGAATCCCCAGTTACGATCAATCCATGACGGATCGACATACCTGTCTTTTCAGCCGCTTTTTTCATTTCTAATTTTAAATAATCGCTTGATTCGTAATATAACGGCATACCTGGTAATTGACCTAGTTTATAGCCAAATCCTGTGACATCTACATCAAAATAAGCTAATTTATCGGCAATCACGACATCACCTACAGCTAAACCTTGACCGATACCGCCAGCAGACCCTGTGTTGATCACCATGTTCACACCATACTGATGAATCAATAATGTTGTTGTCACAGCTGATAACACTTTTCCAATACCTGAACGGACAACGATCACTTCATGACGACCTAAAGAACCTGAAACGAATACTGCACCAGCTCTTTCCCAAGAACGCATATCAGATAAGCTCTCTTTTAAAATTTTTACTTCTTGATCCATAGCGCCGATAATTCCAATTTTCATAGTGACATCCTCTTTTCTATAAATTCAATACTATAAATAGTACAATAGCCAACAAAATTGCCACAACAATAATCGCTTTGGTCAGCGTATTACTACGTTCGCGAATTTTTGTTTGCTCATTTGAGCGTGATTTGGTTATTTCTTTTTGCTTCTTGTGTTCTTTTCGATAAAAATTCGAGATTTCCTTTTCTTTTTTACGATACTCTTTATCCGCTTCTTTTTGTTCCTGCTCAAATATTCGTTGTGCGGCCTTTTCTTCTTCTTCTTTTCGTTTCCGTAATTCTGTCCGAGTGACCAGCGGACCTTTACTCATCGTTTATCCTCCTTCAGCAGCTCTTTTAATTGTTGCAGTTCCCAATACTGTACAGCAAATATCGTTTTTGCATCGCAAATCAAGCCACTGGCGATTTCTGCTTTTGCTTCATCCAGTGTTAGTGTATATAATTCTAAAACTTCATCATCATCTTGAAGACGAGGATTAGGCACTTTTTCTAAGTCTTCTGCATAATAAATATGAAGGAGTTCATCAGCGAACCCAGGCGAAACGTACATCGACGTTACAAAGGTAAATTTATTAGCCCGATAACCAGTTTCTTCTTCTAATTCCCGTTCTGCTGTTACTTTTGGGTGATGTTGTTCACCAGGATCGATTTTTCCAGCAGGAATCTCCAAAAGAATTTTTTCCATCGGTTTTCTAAATTGTTTGACCATGATCATTTTATGATCGGCTGTAATCGGAATGACTGCAACCGCTCCTGGATGGAAAACCAATTCACGAGTACCAGTTTCTCCATTTGGTAAGCGGACTTCGTCTAAAACAACGTCAATGATCTTACCTTTAAATATTTCTTTTCTAGAAATCGTCTTTTCTTCAAACTCTTCAAAGTTCATCATGCAGTTCACCAATCTTTCTACGGATATATCATACCCTAATTTTGAAATTTTATCACTTATCGGTCTTTTTGTGAATCCTTTATAGATTCTATCGAGGTATTTTTTGAGTTTATTTAATCAATTTAAGAAAAATAGAGAGGAATAAAACTAAGAATCTAGTTTTATCGCTCTCTAAAGATCTTGATCTTCAATCATTTTATTATTTTTCTAATTCGGCTAGAGAGTTCATGATTTTAATTAAATCAGATTCATTATCACTTTTCTTACTATCTAATGTCCAACTGATACATTGTAAATAATGATCTTTCCCTTCCATTAAATCATAGATATAATAAACCTCGACACCATCTTTACTCGCAGTAAACTTACGACGTTCACCTTTTAGTTCATGGTATTTAATCTCTTCTTTTTTTTCATCTTTGATCTCACCTAAATCAGATAGATCAACAGAACTCTTGAAAGCATCAAAGTTGGCAAAATCCTTTTTAGCTTCACTCAATACCATATAGTATTCTTCATTCACCGCATTTTTCAAACTAACATCGGCATTATCACTTAACTCTTTTGCCTCAACAGTTTGCCAGCCATCCGTCAATTCTATTTTAAAATTACCATTTTTAGTCTTGACTACCTCTATCTTGCCCTTAGCCTCTTTTGATAAATCTTGGGTTGTTTCAGTAGCTGTTTTATTCTCATCAACAGTATCGCTTGTTTTTGTTTTATCGCGTGGTTCATAGAATACTTCATCGTCACTATATGAGCTTGATTCCTCAACGCTAGAACTAGTTTGATCCCGATAAGCATCGAAATCTTCTTCTTCTTCAACTTTACGTCCAGAACAGCCTGTGACCAACAAGCCAACCAACAGTAGTGTCATGATTTTTATTTTCTTCACAATGTTTCTCCTTTTATCCAGATCGTTACCTTTCATTATACCTCACGTTTTTAATTTTTTCTCTTTTTTCTTTTGACTTTTTTGTGAACAATTTAGTTCATTCTACATCTAAAGTAGGAAAAAACACGATTTTGCCTTGTCATTTCTTACATTTTCTCTAAATATCAAAATCAACCTTTGGACTGATATTCTTTCTATATCAGAATGTGCTAAAATAACTTATGTAGCGAAGGTTAACCACTTTCGATGGAATGAATGATTGGAGGGAATTTAAATGAGAAATAGAAACATGTTCATAATAATTGCAGGTTTATTTTTAGTAGGTTTAATTTTGCGCCTTGTCACTGGTATCCATACACCAGTTATTGCTGTGGCTCTTTTGATCCTATTGATTTTATTTTTTGTCGGATCAAAGAAAAAGCCTGGAAAAACAGAAGATCCACTGCCTAACCTTACGAAAACTAAAGAAGAGCATTATGCCAGTTTAGGAATGACCGATCAGGAAATCGATTTTTTCCGTGATACAATGAACATTACCAAGAAACAAATCGTTCAGCTACAAGAGAATATGAATGCCTCTACTAAATTAAGAGCGATCGACTTACGCAATGATACATTAAGAGTTTCAAAAGCATTGTTTAAAGAATTAGTGAAAGAACCAAAAAAATTGCATTTAGCGAATCACTTTCTTTACACTCACCTACCTAACTTAGTTGATTTAACAAGCAAATACTTGGAAATCGATGATCATGAGATCAAAAATAAACAAACTTATGAAAAGTTAGAGGAAAGTGCACAAATCATCGATCAAGTCTCTAAATTGATCAAAAAAGACTATGAACAGTTTGTAGCAGAGGATTTAGAAGACTTAGATGTTGAGATTTCTGTTGCTAAAAATAGCTTAAAAAGAGATAATGAAGGTAACAATCATCAAGAATAATCGTTTTGTTTCACTTTTGCTTTGAAACATGCCAAGAAATACAATAACGTTATGAGCTGATATTGATTGCTCCTGCGATTACTCGCCGTACGAAAAGACTTGGTACAAGGTCAAGATGACTGAAAAGAACGTTGTTGCCGGATGTTACCTAGCTTCACGGGCTAACTCTTCGGGAAAAAGATAAAAATAGTTTGTGGCAAAAAGCACCACAATCGATTTTTCCTATTTTCCTGTCAGAGTTGAACGAGCCCGCTACGCTTTTAAATTTAGGAGGACTCAGAATGGAAAATGACCCAAAAAATGTAACACCAGTGAATGATACACTGGATGATTTATTAAATAATCCCTTTTCAACCCCTGTTGACTCATTGACTACGACTCAACAGAGTGAAATTTCTGCATTACAAGATCAACAAGTTGCTGAACGTTTAGTTGATAAACTACCTGCTGATAGACAAGCTCAAGCAAGAGAGCTTGCTTCAAAAATCGATGTTCAAGATTCGCAAGCAGTTATCACGTATGGATCAGCCGCACAAACAAAGCTAAGTGAATTTTCACAATCAATGTTAAATCATGTACAAGCACAAGATATCGGACCTGTCGGTGATTCATTGACTGATTTGATGTATCGTTTAAGCGAAGCAAACCCTGATCAGCTTAGAGCTGGTGAAGGAAATTTCTTTTCAAAAATGCTTGGAAAAGTTAAACAATCTGTTTTTGAAATCACTGCAAAATACCAAAAAATCGGTGCTCAAATCGATAAAATTTCAATCAAGTTAGATCATGAAAAAAATGGTCTTTTAAAAGACAACTTAATGTTGGATCAATTATATAATAAAAACAAAGACTATTTTGATGCGTTGAATATTTATATTGCTGCTGGAGAATTGAAGATGGAAGAATTACAAACCACCATTATTCCCGAAGCCATGAAAAAAGCTGAAGTCTCAGGCGATCAGATGGATGTTCAAATTGCGAATGACTACACCCAATTTTTAGATCGTTTAGATAAACGAACACACGACTTACGCTTGGCACGTCAAATCACAATCCAACAAGCACCACAAATTCGTTTGATCCAAAATACAAACCAAGCATTGGCAGAAAAAATCCAAGCGTCAATCAATACTGCCATCCCACTGTGGAAAAACCAAGTGGTCATCGCTTTAACACTCTTACGTCAAAAAGATGCTGTTACAGCACAACGCCAAGTTTCTGAAACAACCAATGACCTATTGAAGAAAAATTCTGAAATGCTTAAAATCTCTGCCATCGAAACTGCTAAAGAAAATGAGCGTGGTATCGTTGACATTGATACATTACAAAAAACACAAAATGATTTAGTTGAAACAATTCAAGAAACCCTAAGAATTCAGCAAGAAGGTAAAGAAAAACGCCGAGCAGCTGAAATTGAATTAGGACATATGGAAGAAGATTTGAAGAGTAAATTATTAGAATTAACTCAATAACGATAAACATAAGCGTGAGACAAAACTTATCTTTAGTTTTGCCTCACGCTTATGTTTTTAGACTAATTCATGATAAGATGTGCGAATTTTTTCAAATAATTTTGTATATGGTTTTAATCCAGTGTACTGTTCAATCGCTTGATCCAATCCCTGCTCTTTAATCGCCTCTTGCAATGCGCATGCTTCGGCATCTGTTGGCTCTTCAAATTTCATTGCTGCCGCAATCGCAATCGCCAACGCTTTTGGTGTTTCATTAAAGGCTTCCACAAATTGTCTCGCCGGTTGAATAAACCGATCATTTTCGCCAATTTTCCTAATTGGAGAGCGGCCGACGCGAGTTACATAATCTGAAACATAGGGATTTTTAAAACGTTCAATAATTTTATCGATATACGCTTGGTGCTCTTGGTGGGAAAATTGAAATTTTTTTTCTAATAACGCCCCCGTCTCCTCCAAAGCACTACGTACGATAAAGAGCACTTTTTCATTATGGATCGCATCTTCAATTGATTCTATATCTCGCATATGCCCAAAGTAGGCTGTCACAGCATGACCTGTATTAACGGTAAATAGTTTCCGCTCAATATAAGGCGTTAGATCTGGCACATAGTTTAATCCGGCGATTTTTGGTGCATGACTTTTATTCATAGGCGCTTCTACTACCCATTCATAAAATGGCTCTACCGTTACAGTTAAAGGATTTTTATGATGCTGGTTTGGTACGATCCGATCTACCGCAGAATTAGGAAATGCAACAAATTCATTCGCATATTCTTTAGCCTCAGTAGATAAAAGTGGCCACACGGCTGATCGAAGAATTTCAGAACCCCCAATCATATTTTCACAAGCAATCACAGTCAAATAGTGTTGCTCATTTTTTCTTAGCTCGATCCCTTTGGCAATGATTTCTGCCAATTTTGGTAAAATTGTTGGCCCGACCGCAGTTGTTATTATCTCAGCTTTGCTAATATAAGTCGCTAACTCTTCAGTTTCAGTTATACTATTAACGGCCTTGATTCCTTGAACAGTAAACTGCTCTTGTTCCTCATTCGCCAAAATAACCTCATATTCTCCTTGCTCATTGATTTGAGCTACGATTGTTTCATTCACATCAGCAAATACCAGTTTATAACCTGCTTGAACCAACAACCACCCAATAAATCCTCGCCCAATATTACCAGCACCAAAATGAACAGCTAATTTTGTCATGCGATCACCTCTTCTTTAAACAGATCGATAATTTCTGCTTTGGTCCCAGCGGCAATCAATTGATGTACGTTCTCCATCTCGGCACAAACTAATGCAATACTAGATAAAAGCGCTAAGTGTTCATCACCTAAGCCTGCGATTCCAATAATCAATCGCACTTGATTTCCGTCAAAATCCACACCTTCCGGCACTTGTAAAACAACGATCCCAGATTGCTTGATCAACGATTTTGAATCGTCGGTTCCATGAGGGATTGCTACCATATTGCCGATATAAGTAGTTGTTAGACGATCGCGTTCAATCATCTTTTCAACATAATCAACCGATACATATCCCTGATTCGATAATTGTTTTCCTGCTGCTTGGATAGCTTCGTTTTTATTTGAAAAATGTTGTTGTAATAATATATCGTCTTTTTTTAATGTCATCATATTATTTTTTCCTCATTTCTAAATAAGATAATAATTTTTGAACAAAATAGGATGTGATTTCTTCGTTCGCTCCATGTTCCAAAAGTTGGATCATTTGTTGATCGTCTACAAATAAGGTGCTGATATAGCTGATCACTTTTAAGCCTTCTTGTGAAAATTTCTCAGGAACTAAAAGTAAAACGATTCGATCAACAGGTATTCTTGTATGATCCATTGTTTTAATGAGAATAGACTGCTCTAATGAAAACAATTGAAAAAATGGTTCTTTGATTGATTCATTGCGAGCGTGGAACAGTCCAATTTTTGTATCTGGAATGCCAAAAGCTTTCCAATTCCCATCATGTAAAAAAGTACTGACTAATGACTCTACATCTAATCCTGGCACTTTTTCTAACAATTGCGTACAAATAACTCGAACCGTATCTTCCATCGTTCTTACATTTTCATTTAACTTAGAATAGTTAAAGTTCTTTAAAATTGCTAAAACGATTGATGTGAACATTTTCTGCTGTTCTAAAAAATGAGTGGCTTCCAGCAAGGTTAGCTGCACTGCTTGCTCTTCTTGGGCAATTTTTTTATGATACCCACTGTGTAAACTTTTCAAAAAAACACTGATTTGTGAAAGTTCTCTTTCCGTCAAAATAGGTGAAACTAAAAAATAATCAAAATCTACCTGACCTAGATCGATCGTAGAAATAATGACAGTGTATTTACCTTCAGCTTTCCTTTTCCCTAACTCAAATAAAGAGACTGTTTCTAATTTTTTTAATTGAGGAATTCGTTGCCGTAATCGAGTAACAAGCATCCTAGAGGTGCCAATGCCACTAGCGCACACAACCAACCCAGAAAAACTGTTTTCACTTTCTAATTGCAACAACACTGCCCCAAAATGTAATACTAAATACCCGATTTCTTCATCTGGTACACTCTTGTCTTGATAGACTTGATCAAATGCTCGTCTGACTACTTTAAACAAAGCTTCATAGTCTTGCTTGATTGATTGAATCAAGGGATTGTAAATACGCATACCTTGTTTTAATCGTCTTAATGTTGGCCGTAAATGAGCGATCAATCCTTTTGTTAAAAGCTCTTTTGGTAATTTTTGACCTAATTCTGCTTCAACGTTTGCAATTAATTTTTTGACGAACATCATGATTTCCAGTTCTTCATTTTCCAAGAAATATACTGTACTTTCAGTGCTTTTAACCCCTCTCAGATGCGTCGTAACATAGGCCGCTTCACCATCTGGTACGAATTCTGCTTCCATATCCAAAATATTAGCTAACATGTTTTTGGCTACTGTAAACTCGGGGTATTGTGTCATTTTTTCACCAGTGCCATTGGGTTGGATAAAATTACCTGCGATCATTCGTTCAACTGAAATCGAAATATGCACGATCAAATTCGCATAAGCTTCATCATTGATTCCCTCTATATTGTTATTGCGCCAGCTTTTAACACTGCGCTCCACTTTTTTTAATAACGTTTCACTAACTAAATCGAGTAAACGATCTTCCACCCATTCATTCGTGGTATGATCTCGAGATTTTTCTTGGAAAAATTTTAGTAAACGATAATCTGGAAATTGCTGCCCAAAAAGCTCGCTCATCAACTGTCTTTTTTGCACTTCATTCGCTTTTAGAGAGACACCAAATCCTCTTCTTCTTTCAATTTTGACTGTATTTGGTAATCGTTCTTCAATTTTAGTTAGATCATTACTAATTGTTGAAATCGTAACACTTAAATCATTGGCTAGTCCGACTAATTTTACTGACTCTTCTTTTAAAAGAACTTTAAGAATTTTCTGTTGGCGTTCTTCTGGACTATAATCGTTATAAGATAAATCCATCAATTGCCAACGGAAGCGTTGCTTATCAGAATCAAGACCTATTAAGGATAAAATTCCATGCTCTTTTGCTAACGTAAGTTGGTAAGAAGTCAGTGTACTTTCGACTTCCTTTAAATCACGTCGAATGGTTCGGTGACTAACACTTAGATCTTCTGCTAGTTCGTTGATTGAAACAGAACGATTACTTGTTAACAGCTGTTCCATGATTAGTCGAGCTCGTGCTGAAAGATACATGGAATTCTCCTCTCTAACTCTTTTAGTTGTTAAACAGATGTTTTAACAACTAATAATTTTTCAACTAATTCATCATAGCGATCACTGCTTAAGAAATTATCAACAGACACATGATACGCCTTAGGCAATTTTTCCTTTGCTCGCGAAGTTAAGTCCTTATGGGTTACAACAATATCCGCATCTTCAGGTAATTGTGCGATAGCAGAGTTAATCACCTCGATTGATAACCCAGCTTTTTTCACTTTGTTTCGTAAAACAGACGCGCCCATCGCACTTGACCCCATGCCTGCATCACAAGCAAAAATAATTTTTTTCGTATGCACAAGCGTTTCAACAGTATCACTGATTTTTTCAGCAGACGAAAAGCTACTTTGAACTTCTGGTACTATTATCTTACGACCTTTTAAAGCACTTGCCTTTTCAGAAGCATCTTCAATCGTAGTATCCGTTGCTTTTGATGTTTTCAAGACAACGGAAGAAATCGCAAACGAGACGATCGTCGCCACTATAATTCCTGCTAATACACCTATATAACCATCACGAGGTGTCATTGCTAAAATTGCAAAGATGCTACCAGGTGAAGCTGGAGCTACTAATCCAGCATTAAATAATGAAAACGTCATTACACCTGCCATTCCACCACCGACTGCTGAAAGAATCAAAATAGGTTTCATCAAAATATATGGAAAATATATTTCATGAATACCACCTAAAAAATGAATAATAATCGCGCCAGGTGCCGTTTGTTTAGCGCTACCTCGACCAAAGATCGTATAGGCCAACAAAATACCTAATCCTGGTCCAGGATTTGATTCTAATAAAAATAACACTGAGCGCCCTGTTTCGGCTGCTTGTTCAATAGCAATTGGACTGATTACACCATGATTAATGGCATTATTTAAAAAGAGCACTTTAGCTGGCTCAACGAAAATACTTGCTAATGGCAACAATGAGTTTTCAACTAAGAAACCCACTCCAGTTGCCAAGAAATTATTCAATACTTCAACTGCAGGACCTACAATCAAAAATGCAATAATGGCTAAAATAGAGGACATAATCCCTGATGAAAAGTTATTGACCAGCATTTCAAAACCTGGTTTGATTTTACCATCGACAAGTTCATCAAATTTTTTAATACAATATGCACCAGCAGGCCCTACGATCATCGCTCCTAAGAACATAGGAATCTCTGCACCTGTAATCACGCCCATTGTAACCATTGCACCAACGACTCCACCGCGAATATCATAAACCAAGCGCCCACCTGTAAAACCTATCAAGATCGGCAATAAATAGGTGATCGTCGGCCCTGTTATTTCATTTAATTGTTCATTTGGAAACCAACCTGTTGGAATAAATAAAGCGGTCAAGATTCCCCAAGCAATAAATGCCCCGATATTGGGCATGATCATTCCACTAAGAAAACTGCCGAATTGTTGAACTTTCACTTTTAAATTACCTTGTGTTTGTTCCATTTTTTTCCTCCTTCTTCTTATAACAAGAAAAATGTTGAGTCATCGATCTGCGCAGATCTTCTCAGACAACCCTTCGTTGTCTTTTACATTGTAAACGCTCACTAAAGATGATTCAAGAAGATGAAAATTCGGTTTTGTCCAAAGGCGTTGGACAAAACTTGAACAAGATATCTTGCTCATGAATTGAATGAGTTTAAACTTTTTAAAGACAACAAAAAAGTCGACCAAAACGAAACATCCGTTTTGATTGACTCTTTAAATCCGAATTATCCTTTCAATGCTCTATTCCTGTTAACTAAAATAAATTTGACTATGCAATGCGCAGTTGGGGTTAAATAAGTGCCCACAATTTACACATTTAGCATGTGTTTTATATTCCATTGCACTTAGTTCCGTACGGCAAGAACCACAAAGAACGATTTTTTCATTTGAAACTGGCCAAGCAGAGAAAAGATGATCTTCTTGCTCATCATGGCACTGAAAACAAGCGTAATACTTTTTACAAGAATAACATTTATTCGCCACTATATCGACTGATGAACTATAGTGAACACACCGTCCTTCATGATCGATCGTCGCTCCATATAGTTTCACTATACTAGTTTCTCCTTTGATCGAACGATTTTGATATTCTTTGTGCTATAAAAGCAGTCAAAAATGCTTTGATCGTATCTCCAGGAATAAACGCTAGATTTGCCATCAAACTTTTAGACAAACTCATATCAGATAAAATACTCATCCCGACTGCTCCACAAAAATCAATAAACAATGCACCAAAAAGGAGGGTAATTCCAAATCCCCAGAAAATATTTTGATTATAAGGATTGACCCTTTCACTAGCCCAGCCTATCAAAAAAGTCGCAAATGGATAAGCAAAAAGGTAGCCTGCTGTGATACCGAGAAAAACAGCGATTCCCCCTCTTCCTCCAGCTAAAATAGGAAAACCAATCGCAACAAGTAGTAAAAACAGTAAGGTTGCAATCGTTCCATTTTTCTTACCGAGTAGCAATCCACTTAACATAAAGCCAGCATTTTGGATCACGATCGGTACTGGTAATAAACCAAGCGGTATCGGTGGGAAAAATCCTAAAACAATAATAATGCTGATCATAATAGCAATTCTCGTGATATCTTTTGTTTTCATTTGTTCTCTCCAAACGTAAAATAATATTTTGTCTTTCTAAAATACTATTTAAAAGCACAAATGTCAACCTTTACATAAAAATGGTTAACTGCAAGATTTTATTTTAAGTGTTATCAGTCTTTAGTTGTTTTTCCTGTTGATAATGATAAAATAAAGTACAAAGTACTTTTATCGGATGTAGAGAGGATGATCAACTTGACACACTTTAGTTCAAAGGAAGCGGAAAAGCAATATTATGAACAAGAAGCTAGCGAAACTGAGTTTTTAAAATGGTATCACCAACAAGAACTTCCTGAATATGAAAAGCCTTCTCTGACTGTAGATATTGTTTTAATGTGCTATAACAAAGAAGAAGATCAACTTAAAATACTGCTGATTAAAAGAAAAGGACATCCTTATAGAAATTCTTGGGCCTTACCTGGTGGATTCGTCAATAGAAATGAATCAACTGGAGAAAGTGTTTTACGGGAGACAAAAGAAGAAACTGGCGTGGTTATTTCTAAAGAAAATATCGAACAACTTCATAGTTTCAGTCGACCAGATCGAGATCCTCGCGGCTGGGTAGTAACCGTTAGTTATCTCGCTTTTATTGGTGAAGAACCATTGATTGCAGGAGATGATGCTAAAGAAGTCCGCTGGTTTACAATGGAACGGAAAGAAAATACACTTGCTCTTACCAATGGCGATGTAGAAATCATTTTGGATTTACAGACAGGTGCTTCAACTGGGAAAGATACTTTAGCTTTCGACCATAGTGAAATTATTCTGAAAGCTTTCAATCGAGTGGCGAATAAAATGGAACATGATCCTCAGGTATTGCAAGTTTTAGGGAAAGATTTTACGATCACAGAAGCTCGCAAAGTATTTGCAAAGTTTTCTGGTATTGATTATAAAACAATCGACCACTCAAACTTTAAAAAAGCCATGCTTCATCATTTTGAAGAAATTGGAGAACGTCCGGTAGGTATTGGTCGCCCTTCAAAAATTTATCAGCTAAAACCTGAAAACTCTGTTAAAAAATAATATCTCCTCACATAGTTACGGTGAAGAAAGGCGGATGAAATGGTCGTTTATTTAAGAAAAGCTGAAGCAACTGATCTAGTTAACATCATGGAAATTATTGCTGCTGCGAGACAAATGCTCCATGACAAAAATATTCCTCAATGGCAAAATGGTGAAGGACCTAATGAAGAACAGTTGAAACAAGATATCGTTTTACACCAGTGTTATGTCTTGATCGTCGATCAACAAATTGCAGGTCTGGGCATCCTTTCAACAAGTCCTGAACCGCCATATGAACAAATAAAAAATGGGCAATGGCAACAGACTCCTGGAAGCTATTCAGCGATTCACAGAGTCGCTCTTGATCCTACCTACCAAGGGAAAGGATTAGCATTGCTTTTAATGAATCTATTGATTACGACATCTAGATTGAATGGATACCTTGATATTCGCATCGATACCCATCCAGAAAATAAAACAATGCAACAATTGATTCAAAAAGCTGGTTTCACTTATTGCGGTGACATTTTACTGCCAGTAGCTGATGGCGAACGATTAGCTTATCAATTGGTATTGACTTAACTATAAAAAGCCTAAAACAAACAATTCAATCGTTTGTTTTAGGCTTAATTCGTCTCTTACTTTCTTCTTTTCTCTCTAGTAAAAGTTATCTCAGCAGATGTATTGTTAGTTAGGACGTTGCAGCTTTACCTGACGCTATTTCACTAACTGTTTTGCAATAAAACTTGAGTATTTTACTTGTCCGTCTACATTCGGATGAACTCGGTCATCATAAAACCATTCCTCATGCTCATTACTGTAGCCGTACCAGTCAATAACGACTAGATTTTTGTACTTCTTCTTCATTGTTTCGAGCATTCCATTGACTTCATTTTGCCATCTACGAGTAGGAACGCGAACGTTGATCCAAAAGACCTTGCGTTTTGAACCGATTGCTGTCATGAATTCATCAAATTGCGCTTCGGTAAATGATCCATTAGTCCCAAGACCAACTAAAACATTATCTTTCAATAATTGTTCTTTCTCTAGTTTTTCAATGACTGGTGTACTGGTATATAATTGTCTCCCTACTTCACCATCTACGATCATCTTAGGAAAAATCTCTTGTAATCCTGCAGCTGCATCTAAGATAACAGAATCACCGAAAGCTGTAACGTCCATCTCTTTGGCTTTCTTCGCTTCTTCAGCAGTTAAATCAAAATTCGCCTCTGACTCTGGCGTTGCCGCTTTTGTCGAATCGGTCGTTCTGCCTTCGTTTTTGGCTTTTTCTTCTGCTTTTCTCTGTTCTGCTTTCTTTTTGTTTGCTTCAATATTTTTTTGTAGTTGTTGCTGTTCTGCAGTAACTTCATTGGAAGGCGCAACAGCTAGAGCAAAGAGTGCAAAACAAGATAAAACAACACTGATCAAAGCTGTCACTTTAGCCACTGTAAACCATGGTTTGCGGAAAAAATCTTTGATAGCAAACCACGTATACTGATAATAAAATTTGCCCAATGGTTTCTCGATAAATCGATAGGATAATTCACTAATACCTAAAATCAAAGCAATCTCAATCAAAGAATGCAACAACACATGATCACTTAAATTTTTGATTTTAGCTTCATAAAAAATCATGACTGGGAACTGATACAAATAAATTCCGTAACTTCTTTTTCCAAACCAGGTGAAAACAGGATTTGTCAGCCAACGATTTAAATCGGCGCCTGGATGAGCTGTAACTGCCACTAGAATCGTTGCAAAAATACTGACAATAAACATTCCACCATAATAGACAAAAGCCAGATGGTCTGCTAAAAATAGGAAGGAAAGCAGTAAGACAACCAAGGAGGTAATTCCAACGCCATTCAGTAAATTTTTAGCCTTTATCGGTATTTCTTCTTTCAGACGGAAACTTGGCCAAACAAAGGCCAGCCCACTTCCCATTAAAATCGAAAATAATCTTGTGTCTGTTCCATAATAAACTCTTGTCGGGTCGGCACCAGGAGTATACAAAACTGCCATCAAAATACCAGATCCAACAGCCGCTGCCATGATCAAACCAAAAATTTTACCACTATGTTTCACATACTTTTTTAGTACAATAAATAACAACGGCCAAATCAAATAATTCTGTGCTTCAACTGCAAGAGACCAAATATGTGTAAATGGTGACTGGGTGGTAAATCGATCAAAATAAGAAAATCCTTTAAAAATTTGCCACCAATTATTATAGTACAAGACACTACTGGCGACTACACTACGTAAATTATTGAGTAAGTCTTGCTGGAAAAAAACAATATAGGCTGAAGCTGCTACCAGCATGGCGACTAAGCCTGGATAAAGCCGTTTCATACGACGAATATAAAAGCTTTTAACATCGATTGCTTCAGTTTGTAACCATTCTTGCCTTAGTAAATCAGTAATTAAATAACCAGATACTGCAAAAAAAATAGGGACACCTAAATAGCCCCCATGCATTATATTAGGGAACAAATGATACAGAATCACGCCGACGACCGCAATAGTTCGTATTCCATCGAACCCGGTAATATAACGGCGATTTTCTAACCTTTTCTTATTATTCATTTATATTTTCCAACTTTACTAATATTCTTTTTTATATTTCGAGTAATTTTTAACAAAGGAACATGATTTTAAAAATGATAGACGATAGAAAAAATAAGTCTTATTTGACCCGAAAAAGGTGGTCTGTTGAAGTGTTAAAAAAATTCTATCTGGGCTCATGTTCTTTGACGGTCGGTGTTTTTCTGACCGATTTAATGTAGTAAGTTAAATATACGTTCTTTCCAGACAAATGGCAAGAACTCTCTCTCCTATTTTCCATTTTTTAAGTAAATTTTAGACATTCTTTTGAAATAAAAAAAATGAGTTGTCAGTTAGAATTTCATCTAGTCGGCAACTCATTTTTTATTCATTTGTAAGAGAGCGAAAAAACGGCAAGAAAAAAGTAGCTACTACACTTCGTTTCGATCTCATCAATCTCTATACCTTAACGACACTAGGAATTTAAGGACTTGGTTCTTGGAGCTAAACACTTTCGTCTCGGCCTCTAAACAAGTAACGCATACAATGACGGATTATCACTTAAATCAATATACTTAGGATCAAACTCTGCCATTTTCTGTAGTAGATTAGGTAACTCCTCTTTGTCTTTCAGTAAAATACCCAACACTACTGGGCCTGTTCCACGATTGACTTTTTTCGTATACTCAAACCGGGTAATATCATCATTTGGACCTAAGATATCTGTTACGAATTCTCTTAATGCGCCTGGTCGCTGAGGGAAGTTGATCACAAAGTAATGTTTTAGTCCTTCAAAAATTAAAGAACGTTCTTCGATTTCTTCCATTCGATTGATATCATTATTACCACCGCTGATGATACAAACAACATTTTTCCCTTTAATCTCATCTTTGATCAGTTCTAATGCTGAAACACTCAGAGCGCCAGCTGGCTCGACTACAATTGCTTGTTTAGTGTATAACTCTAAAATCGTAGAACAGACTTGTCCTTCATCTACAGCTAAAAGCTCATCAACATATTCAAGCGTATGTTCATACGTTAAATTGCCCACTTGTTTAACTGCTGCACCATCAACAAATTTTTCTACACTATCTAGCATTACCGGTTTGCCTTCATCAAAAGCCGCCCGCATCGATTGGGCACCTAATGGTTCTACGCCAATAACAGCCGTCGTTGGACTAACGCTTTTAGTATAGGTAGAAACACCACTAACTAAACCACCACCACCGATTGCTGCCAACAAATAATCTACTTGAAATGCAGCTTCATTCGCCTCCTGAAAAACTTCAATGGCTACTGTCCCTTGTCCAGCCATGATATTTAAATCATTAAAAGGATCAATAAAAGCTTGATGATTGGCATTAGCATATTCTTTAGCAGCTTTAGCGGATGCATCAAAAGTATCACCAATTAATTTAACTGTCACTTCATCTCCACCAAAAAACTTTACTTGAGATATTTTTTGTTGCGGCGTTGTTGTTGGCATAAAAATCGTTGCCGCAACGTTCATTTCATGACAAGTGTATGCAACTCCTTGAGCATGATTCCCTGCACTTGCACAAACTACACCGTTTTGCAGCATCTCATGAGGAGTTTGTTTAATCGCATAATAGGCCCCTCTTAATTTGAATGAACGAACTTTCTGTAGATCTTCTCTTTTTAAATAAACGTTGCATTGATATTTTTGTGATAGATATATATCGTATTGCAATGGCGTTTTGGTTACTACGTCTTTTAGCACATCATATGCTTCTTCAACATTTGTTTTTGTTAATGTCAACAAATTCTCCCCACCTTTCAGTATGTAAGAGAGACCGAGAAAAATGACTATTTTCTCAGCCTCTGCTCGCTAATCGTTTAATTTAGTCTTCTCTTGAAACAAATGGCATCATCTTACGTAATTCTGCACCGACTTTTTCGATTGGGTGTCCAGCATTTTCTTTACGCATTTGATTAAATTCTTTAAAGCCGTTTTTGTTGTCATCAATGAAGCCTTTTGCAAATTTGCCATTTTGGATATCCGTTAAAACCTCTTTCATGTTCGCTTTAGCTTCAGCCGTTACGACACGAGGTCCTGAAACATAATCGCCATATTCAGCAGTATTTGAGATTGAGTTACGCATTTTCTCAAATCCTCCTTCATAAATCAGATCAACGATCAATTTCAATTCATGACATACTTCAAAGTATGCCAATTCTGGTTGGTAACCAGCTTCTGTCAACGTTTCAAATCCAGCTTCGATCAAGCTTGTTAAACCACCACATAATACTGCTTGTTCACCGAACAAATCAGTTTCAGTTTCTTCTTTAAAGGTTGTTTCTAACACACCAACACGTGTTGCGCCGATTCCTTTGGCATAAGATAAGGCAACATCACTGGCTTTTCCTGTTGCATCTTGATAAACCGCAAATAATGCAGGTACTGCAAACCCTTCTGTAAAGGTACGACGAACAAGGTGTCCTGGTCCTTTAGGAGCAACTAAGAAAACATCCACATCTTTTGGTGGGTTGATTACATCAAAATGAATATTGAAGCCGTGTCCGAAAGCTAACGCGTTACCTGCTTCTAGATTTGGTGCAATCTCTTTGTCATAAAGATCTCCTTGAATTTCGTCTGGTGCTAAGATCATTACAACATCTGCTTTTTTAGATGCTTCTTCAACAGATAATACGTCGAAACCATCATTACGAGCAGCTTCTGATGATTTTCCTTCACGGATTCCGATGATCACTTGATTACCGTTATCTCTTAGGTTTTGCGCATGAGCATGACCTTGTGAACCATAACCGATGATTGCAATTGTTTTTCCTTCTAATTGATTGTTCTCTACTGAATTATCGTAATATACTTTTGCCATTGTTGAACCCTCCAAATTTTTTATGCTTATAAGCGTATGCTTTAAGACCCATTTTTAGTTGTTGCCTCTGGTAAATCCAGTGACGCCTGTTCTTGCTAATTGTTTGATGCCATATGGTGCGACAACATCAACGAAAGCACTGATTTTTTCACTCGTTCCTGTAACTTGAATCACCACTGAGCGAGTGCCGACATCGATCACATTGGCTCTAAACGGATCGATCACTGAGAATAATTCAGCGCGAACTGCTGCTGGTGCATTGACTTTTACCAATGCTAATTCTCTTTCTAAATGCGCTTCATCTGTGATATCTGAAACTTTAATCACATCGATTTGTTTATTTAATTGTTTAGTGACCTGTTCTGCTTCTTTTAAATCTGATACTTGAACCACTATGGTGATTCGTGATACATGATCTAACTCTGTTGGACCAACTGAAATACTGTCGATGTTGACTTGTCTGCGTGTCAGCACGCCACTGAAGCGATTCAAGACACCAGAATTATTATTGACTGTTGCTGTAATGATCCGTTTCATTTTAGTCCACCCCCAGCATTTGATAGTTAGCTTTGCCAGCCGGAACCATTGGTAGTACATGTTCAGTTGGCGAAACCATCACTTCGATCAAAATCGAACCAGTTTCTTTAAATGCCTCAGTCAAATCAGCTTCAATGGTCGCCGGATTATCAAGCCTAACGCCTTTGATATGATAAGCTTCTGCCATTTTAACAAAGTCTGGTTGGCTCTCAAAGACAGATTCTGAACGACGTTCGTTAAAGAAACTTTCCTGCCACTGGCGAACCATCCCTAATGATTGATTGTTTAGGATCACAATCTTGATTGGACTATTATAAATGTTCAAAATAGCTAATTCTTGATTGGTCATTTGGAAACCGCCATCACCTACGAATAATACGACTTCCTTATCTGGACACCCTAATTTTGCACCGATTGCCGCTGGAATGCCATACCCCATTGTCCCAAGACCACCACTAGTAATCAATTGCTTCTCATTTTTGAATGGATAAAATTGAGCTGCCCACATTTGATGTTGACCTACATCGGTTGCAACAATCGCTTCACCCTTCGTCAATTCACCGATGAATTCGATGACTTTTTGCGGCTTGATTTCAGTGGTTTGCTCTTTATCGTATTTAAACGGATGTAATTTTTTTCTAGAAAGATTTAATTTTTTCCAATCAGTCGTATCGCTGCATGTGACTTCGATTTTCAGCATTTCTTTTAAGGTCTCTTTGGCATCGGCTACAATCGGAATTTGTGTCTCAATGATTTTCCCAATTTCAGCTGGATCGATATCCACATGAGCAATCATTGCATTTGAAGCAAATTCTTTTGGTGCACTGGCTAAACGATCATCAAAACGAGAGCCGATATTAATCAGCAAATCGCAATCTGTCAGCGCCATATTGGCTGCAAACGATCCATGCATACCACCCATCCCTAAGAATAATTCGTGTTCAGTTGGGATAGCCCCTAACCCTAGTAAAGAACTCAATGCTGGTACTTGATATTTATTGATAAATGCTACTAATTCTTTTCCCGCATCAGCGTGTAAGACACCCGCACCTACAAGTACTAGTGGTTTTTTGGCTATAGCAAGAGCTTCCATCAATTTTTTCACCTGAAGCTTATTCGGTTTCAAGGTTGGTTGATAGCTTGGTAAGTTTAGTTTGACCTCAATCTCTGCATCTGATTCCATTATAGTGATATCCTTTGGTAAATCGATCACAACTGGTCCTTTTCTGCCCGTTGTTGCAATATGAAAGGCTTCTTCGATAATTCTTGGTAGCTCTTTGGTTTCTCTAACCTGATAATTATTTTTGGTGATGGGCATGGTTAATCCGATCACATCGGCTTCCTGAAAAGCATCTTTTCCGATACCATCTGTGAGAACTTGACCTGTAAACACAACCATTGGAATCGAATCACTCATCGCATCCGCAATCCCGGTAATTGCATTCGTTGCACCAGGACCGCTGGTTACGATCACAACACCAGGTTTACCAGTTGCTTTAGCGTAACCTTCAGCCGCATGTACAGCGCCTTGTTCATGTCGCGTCAAAATATGAGGAATATCGCCATCATATAAAGCGTCATATAAAGGAAGGACTGCTCCACCAGGATAACCAAAAATCATTTCTACCTTTTGCTTCAACAACGCTTCTATCAAAATCTTTGAGCCATTTTTCATTTTTCTTCGTTGTTCTGCCATGAGCTTCCCTCCTCTAGTCTAGCAAATCTTCTGGAATCTGCATGATTCCGCCTGTATGAGCTGAAGTTACCAATGCTGTATAACGTGCTAAGTATCCTGTTTTTACCTTAGCTTTGAATTTCGGCAATTGGTCATTTCGTTTCGCCAACTCTTCATCAGAAACATGTAGTTCTAGTGTTCTATTGATTAAATCGATTTCGATTTCGTCACCATCTTTTACCAAAGCGATTGGACCACCTGCAGCTGCTTCTGGAGAAATATGTCCTACAGCAATTCCCCGAGTTGCTCCAGAGAATCGGCCATCAGTGATCAAGGCAACATCTTTACCTAAACCACGTCCAACGATACTCGATGTTGGTGCCAACATCTCTGGCATACCAGGACCGCCCTTTGGTCCTTCATAACGAATCACAACAACATGTCCTTTGGTTACTGTATGATCATCGATTGCAGCAACAGCTTCATCATGGGAACTGAAACAAATCGCTTTTCCAACAAATTTTTTGATTGATGGATCAACACCACCAACTTTGATCACACTGCCTTTAGGTGCAATATTGCCATATAAAATCGATAAACCACCGACTGGGCTGTATGGATTTTCTTTTGGATGGATGACTTCTTCATTTTTGATTACAGCATCCTGAACATTTTCACGAATCGTTTTTCCTGTAACCGTGATTCGATCTGGATGAATAGCATTACCTAGATCAACTAACTCTTTCATGATTGCTGGAACGCCGCCTGCTTCATGTACATCATGCATTGAGTACGCAGAAGAGGGTGCAATTTTAGAAAGGTATGGAACACGCTCTGCAATTGCATTGACTTCCTCCAGGTTATAATCAATCTCAGCTTCATTAGCGATCGCTAAGGTATGCAAGACAGTATTTGTTGAACCGCCCATTGCCATATCTAAAGCAAAAGCATCATCAATTGCTTCTTTCGTAATGATATCTCTTGGTTTCACCTGATTTTTAACTAGGTCCATCAAATGAAAAGCGGATTTTCTAACTAATTCTCTACGTTCATCTGATACAGCTAAAATCGTACCATTACCCGGTAAAGCCATTCCTAAAACTTCCATCAAACAGTTCATAGAGTTTGCCGTAAACATTCCTGCACATGAACCACAAGTTGGGCAAGCATTTTGTTCCATAAAATTAAATTCTTCTTCAGTCATTTTACCTTCTTTAAAAGTACCGACCGCTTCAAACATATTAGAAAGTGTGGTTGTATGTCCTCTTGGGTCAACGCCTGCTTTCATAGGTCCGCCTGAACAAAAAATGGCTGGAACATTGGTCCGAACACTGGCCATCAACATTCCTGGAGTGATTTTGTCACAGTTTGGGATGTAAAAAACACCATCAAACCAATGAGCATTAATGACAGTTTCTGCAGCATCTGCAATAATTTCTCGACTTGGCAGTGAATAACGCATACCAATATGTCCCATAGCAATCCCATCGTCTACACCGATCGTATTGAATTCAAAAGGAATTCCTCCCGCTTCACGGATTGCTTCTTTTGCCACATCCGCTAATTCTCTCAAATGCACATGACCCGGGACAATATCAATATAAGAATTACAAATTGCAATAAACGGCTTGTCCATATCTTTGGCATTTTTAACCTGTCCAGTCGCATAAAGTAAGCTTCTAGCAGGGGCGGCTTCGATTCCTTTTTTGATTTGATCACTACGCATGTTTCATCCACTCCAATTCTGTTATCTGCAGAGAATTCCATTTTTCAGATTCTTCTGCTTCAGTTTCTTATTTATGCATTGCCTCTTTACAGCACAGCACTTTCTACAAAAAAAACATCCCATCGATTAAATGGGATGTCTTAGTAAGAACCCCATCTACCAAAGACAAACAGGACTCAAACATCTGCGAAATTTCTCAGTGTTCTAAGTCCTACACGATAAAATAATGACTAATACGTGGTTGTTGTTTGTTTTTTTCATAGCAATGGTCTCCTCTTTTATAAAATCTATAAAGATTAAAATAGCATGTGGTAAATAAAAGCTTTTGTTAACTATAAACCGAATAAATGAGAATGTCAATAAAATTTGATAAAAAGATTCAGAAAATTCTAAAAACATCCGTATTGCTTTTCTTACTTATCGTTTATATTTTTGACTATATAAAAAAAGACACCCCAAATGATTGGAGTGCCACCTATTTTTAACCTCTTTGGAAATAATATAACGGTTTATGTGTTAATCGCTTCATTTGTCGTTTCTTGTCTTCGATGATTGAAAGTAACTCATCTGAAAAACTTTCTAAGATGACCCGACCGCCTTTATACGTACTGCCGCCCATTGAGATCACTTCATCAGGCGTTAAAATGACTTTTCTATGTGCAATTTTTTTGAAAAACTCTTCAATCAAGTATGTAGGCAAATAGAAATTATTTTGAGCCGAAAACGATTCTAAATAGATAAAATCGTCGATACTGATATAACAATCATCCATTGAAATAAAATTGACTGATTTGTCGACATAGATGTCTCTTTTTTGGAGGATCTCATTGATTTTCTTGTTCAGAAGATTCAATGTCTCTATTTCCTTGACATAGTTTTCTAGTTCTCGATACCGGACAGCCTTACGCTCCTCATAGGTCACACGTAATGCTACCCCGACTGATACGATCACAGCACCGATCAAAACACCTGTAATACCTGCAATAAAAACAACCATTGGGATTCCCTCACTCTTTTCGTTCTTGTTTTTTTAGTATAACACACTCTTTCATATGCGCAAAAAAATAAGAGAAAAAAAACAAAGATTTAGGAATGAAATCAGCAAACAATATCATTCGATTTTTCAGTTTATTTGAGAGCATTAGCGTTGACCTTTTTTGACCAATAAAGTATACTTTTTTTAAGCATTAAGGTATGCTTTGTGATAAAATGATTTTGAAGAGTTTTTTATATAGGAGGAATATACTATGAATTTAATACCAACAGTCATTGAACAGTCATCTCGTGGAGAAAGAGCGTATGACATTTATTCACGATTATTAAAAGATAGAATCATTATGTTGAGTGGTCCGATCGATGATAATGTAGCCAACTCAGTCATTGCGCAATTACTATTTTTGGATGCGCAAGACTCTGAAAAAGATATCTATATTTATATTAATTCACCAGGCGGAAGTGTTTCTGCTGGTTTAGCTATTTTCGATACAATGAATTTTGTTAAAGCAGATGTTCAAACAATCGTCCTTGGCATGGCTGCTTCTATGGGGAGTTTCTTACTAACAGCTGGTACAAAAGGCAAACGTTTTGCCTTACCAAACGCTGAAATTATGATCCATCAGCCGCTAGGCGGCGCTCAAGGTCAAGCAACTGAGATCGAAATCGCAGCGAAACACATTCTTGACACGCGCGATCGCTTAAATAAAATTTTAGCAGAGCGCACGGGCCAACCACTTGAAGTTATCGAACGTGATACTGATCGTGATAACTTTATGACAGCTCAACAAGCAAAAGAATACGGCTTGATCGATGAAGTAATGGAAAATAGTAGCTCATTAAGCAAATAAACTCAATGCCCAAAATTTCTTTTAAGAATTTTGGGCATTTTTATTTAAACTACGAACAAAAAGCGCTACACTAAAGAGAGAAGAAATGAAAGGATGGTATTAAAATGGATATTTCAGTAATTGATGCAACAAAAGTTACAACAGAGAACGGTTTAGCTATTGGTAATGATTCAGCACCCGTAAAAATGGTAGAATTTATGAATGTTCGTTGCCCTTATTGTAAAAAATGGTTTGAAGAATCTTTTGACTTGTTAAATGAATATGTTAAAGCCGGTAAAGTTCAACGAATCATCAAACTTTTAGATAAAGAAAAAGAAAGTTTGCAACGTGGTAATGTCATGCATCATCATATCAATTATGATCTACCTGAAAAGGGTTTAACTGATTTAAAACAAATGTATGATACCCAAGATCAATGGGGACATCTTTCTTTAGAAGATGTCGCGATATTTGCAGAAGATAATTTGCAACTAGCTAAAAAAGAAGAACCTGCAATTGTTCAAGCCATCGTAGCGGAAGCGGAAGCTGCTAATATTAAATTTGTGCCAACCATCGTAATTGGTGAGCATATCTTTGATGAGTCAGTGACAAAAGAAGAATTAATTCGCTACATTGAAGGGAACTAAAAAAGTGAGACAAAGCTATTTAGGCTTTGTCTCACTTTTTTTATTTTCATGATCGGTATTTACGCTTTTATCTATTGAGGCATCTTCCACTTCTTTTTTAGCATCTTGACCAAAGCTCAAAATCTTATCTACATCTTCTTTTCCAAGAAAAGTCCCTAGTCCTTCTCCCAGTTGTTTGATTTGCCTCATGATAAAATCTTTATCTTCTACACCCATCCTACTCACCTAGCCCTCTGCTATTTGGATTTAGCCATCTACACGGAACTATGCACTTTTTTCTCTTAGTTTATCTGCAAATTCATTGATTTTACGAATCCGATGATTGATGCCAGATTTCGAAATAGCGCCAGATGGAATCATCTCACCCAACTCTTTCAAACTGACTTCCGGATATTCTAAGCGTAATTCTGCAATCTCCTGCAGTTTCTCCGGTAAAGCTGAGAGTCCAACAACACTTTCAATATATTGGATATTTTCAATTTGTTTCGATGCTGCATCGATGGTTTTATTTAGATTTGCGGTTTCACAATTTACTAAACGATTCACTGAATTACGCATGTCTCGAACGATACGGACATCTTCAAATTTTAGCATTGAATTAGTCGCACCAATCAAGGTTAAAAAATCGGCAATTCTTTCGGCACCTTTCAAATAAGAAATGTAACCATTGCGCCGCTCCAACGTCCGGGCATTTAAGTCATAGTAGTTCAGCATCTGGCAAATATCGTCATTATGTTCTTCGTAAATCGAAAATATTTCCAAATGATAACGACTTGTTTCCGGATTATTGACCGAGCCGGAAGCCATAAATGCTCCTCTTAAATACGATCTCATTTTTTGTGCATTCCCGATAATATCATCGGATACATGGGTGTTGAACATCATGCCATCTAAAATATCCAAATCTGCTAGGACACTTTTCGTGTCTTGCTTTAGTCGAACGATATACACGTTATTTTTTTTTAGTTTCATTTTTTTTCGGACTAACAATTCCGATCGAACATCGTAATGATCTTTTAAAAGAGAATAGATTCGTCTGGCAATCGCTGCATTTTCAGTTTGAACATTCAGTACAAATTGCTGGTTTACAATACTTAATGATCCGTTCATCCGAATCAAAGCAGCTAACTCAGCCCGAGCGTGCTCTCGATGAACCTCTAATGTCGTCAGTTCTTTTTTTACATCTGCTGCAAATGACAAGTTTCAGCCCTCCTCTCTTATTGATAAGTCCTTAATATCTTGCGCCAAATACAATTCGGAATAATTCGTCTACTACTTTATCCCCATCATGAAAAACGCCACCATCACGTAGCTTTAAGAAGTCCGTAGAAATCACACGACAGCCTTCGTCTCGTAATTTTTGGAAGTCATGTTCCACTTGGACTAAGTACTCATCATAAACTTCTGGATCCATATAGCCATCAGGAACGTTTTCTGTATTGACCAAAACAGTATCAACAAATTTACTATTCAAGTGTTCATGAAGTACACACACATGATCAGCATCAGTAAAATGTTCTGTTTCACCTTTTTGAGTCATGATATTACAAATATAGACTACTTCACCTTCCGCATTAATGATCGCCTCGCCAATTTCATTGATCACCAAATTAGGTAAAATACTGGTGAACATACTGCCTGGTCCCAACACGATCATATCCGCTTCCTCAATTGCTTTAACAACTTTTCTAGCCGCTTTAGGTTGCTCATCGTCATTGGTATTGGTTACAAAAACATGATCAATTGTTTTACGATCAACGGCAATGCTTGATTCACCGATCGCAGTCGTACCATCTTTAAATACAGCATGAAGAGTCAATGGTCTTTCTGACGAAGGATAGATATGTCCATCTACATGCATCATTTTTGAAAGTAGCTGAATTGCTTCATAAGTGCTGCCACGCATTTCTGAAACAGCAGCAATAATCAAATTACCAATTGCATGGTTGGCAAAATACTTGTCTGATTTATCAAACCGATATTGAAAAATATCTTCATAAAGCTGGGGCATATCAGACAAAGCAACCAACACATTACGTAAATCTCCTGGCGGCGTCATATTCATTGACTCACGAATCGCCCCACTACTGCCACCATCATCAGCAACAGTCACAACAGCTGTGATATCAGCACTTTGGTTCCGCAAGCTTTTTAAAATAACAGGCAAACCCGTTCCACCGCCAACAACGACGATTTTAGGTTTTCTAATCCGGTAGGTTTTCATTTTCATGAGCGGTTCACCGTCTCTTTCCGCTTGCCTTTGTCACGATGTGTGATGTTTACATGGTAATCTTGTTCAAGTTCCTTAGCCACACGTTCTGTCAAAGCTACTGAACGATGTTGTCCTCCCGTACAGCCGATAGCAATCGTTACACTGGATTTGCCTTCTTTTTCATAACCAGGCATCACGTTTTTCAACAAATCGATAAAGCGAGTATAAAAACTTTCTGTCTCAGGAAAACTCATGACATAATCATAAACAGATGAATCTTGACCTGTCAGCGGTCTTAGTTCAGGGATATAATGAGGGTTTGGTAAAAAACGCACATCCATCACAATATCAGCATCAATCGGCAATCCATATTTAAAACCGAATGAAATCAGCTCAATACGAAATTCATGGGTATCTCTTGATTTGAATTCTTCATTGATTCTTTCTCGTAATTGTCTTGGAGATAATTCAGTCGTATCGATCACAACTTGCGCATCACCTCTGATCTCTTCAAGAATCGCTCGCTCTTTTCTAATGCCTTCTGTAATTAGGCCATCCATTGCTAATGGATGCGCACGGCGCGTTTCTTTATAACGAGAAACTAATTCTTCATCTGTTGCATCTAAAAACATGATCGTTGTGTCGATCAAATTAGTATTTTCTAATTCAACTAACATATCTTGAATTTCTCTAAAAAAGTTACGAGAGCGTAAATCAATTACTAAAGCAATCTTCGTTACTTTTCCAGATTCTTTGATCAATTCCCAAAACTTAGGGATTAAACTTGGGGGCATATTATCGATACAAAAATACCCCATATCTTCAAAACTTTGAATGGCTACAGTCTTCCCTGCACCGCTCATTCCAGTGATTATCACTAATTGTAAATTATCAGCCATGTATAGCGCTCCTTTGAAAACATTTTACTAATTATAGCATTCCGGGCGTATCAAAGAAAGCTTTTCAAACGATTCTATTGATTTATTCGGATTTTCTTATAAATTGATGCGAATAAAAATTGGAACAGTATTATCTATCAGTATTGCTTCAGATTACTATTTGATACATCACTAAATCACTTCGACTAGAGCCAAAGACACTTTTCTACTATATTATAACCACATAACAATGGATTCCATATATATAAAATGAATTAAAAAAACATTTGTAAAAAAACAAGAGAACAAAACAAACGTTTTGTTCTCTTGTTTTTTGTTTATTTATGTTTGAATAAAATAATTTAAGCAAGTCTCTCTACCTAACTATGCATTCTCAATGACATTAAAATAGGCTAAATTCAAAATAGGCTCATCACAACTTATGACTGGACGATCAGACGGATGGCATTTAACCACTTTGACTTGTACATCTTCTTCTTTTTTGGAGATGGCTTCCCCTACAAAAAACCAAGAAAAATTTGATTCATGACAAACATAATGTTCACCAATTTTTACTTCTCTTTTTTTCAAGAAAAAATCATCCTTTCATACTCTTCTGATATCTATAGAATATCATGTTTTTTAAGAAATTATTATTCAACTTACGTATATATTCTTTCTTTTTTTGACTTTTTTTAAATAAAAGTGATTATAAAACGTATGTTTTCATTCGTTTTATCATTTAATTCTCATTTTTATTTATCAAATAGTTCTCTTATATTTACTTTTCACGGAATAAGTCCTTATTTTAAAAAAAAAAAGACAACCTTCACTGATGAAGGCTGTACTTTTCTTTTTTGAACGGATTATTTATAGAAGGAAAGATATATACCAATTAGGTTGAACAATATATCTATCTGATTGTGATTCTACTGCAACCACTTTAAGAAATCAATACCAATAGACAATTTTGTTCCAAACTTCATACTTTCTTTAAAAACAACGGTAATACTTTCAAAATGGAGTATACCAATTTATAAAACTCGTTTTAAATACTTACCCGTATAGCTGGCTTTGACTTTGGCGATGTCTTCTGGCGTCCCTGTTGCTACAATTGTTCCACCACCATCTCCACCTTCTGGACCCAAATCAATTACATGGTCTGCCGATTTTATCACATCTAAATTATGCTCAATCACAAGAACCGTATTTCCAGCTTCAACCAATCGTTCCAAAACGACTAGTAATCGTGCAATATCATCAGTATGCAATCCTGTTGTCGGCTCATCTAATATATAGAAATTTTTACCATTTGAATTTTTGTGTAGCTCACTAGCAAGCTTCATTCGCTGTGCTTCTCCACCAGATAGCGTGGTTGCTGGTTGGCCTAACGTAACATAGCCTAATCCTACATCGACAATTGTTTTCAATTTACGATGAATCTTAGGGATATGTTGGAAGAATGCCACTGCATCTTCAACAGTCATATTCAATATATCAGAAATATTCTTTCCTTTATAATGAACTTCTAGTGTTTCTGAGTTATAACGTTTACCATGACACACTTCACAAGGAACATAGACATCTGGTAAAAAATGCATTTCAATCTTAATAATTCCGTCGCCACGACATGCTTCACAACGGCCGCCCTTCACGTTAAAACTAAATCGTCCTTTTTTGTATCCACGAACTTTAGCTTCATTAGTCTTTGCGAATAAATCGCGAATGTCATCAAACACACTTGTATAGGTCGCCGGATTACTTCTTGGCGTACGCCCAATCGGACTTTGATCGATATCAATGATCTTTTCGATATGTTTGTATCCAGTAATACTTTTGTGTTTTCCAGGTTTATTCGAATTACGATTGATTTTTTGAGCTAAAGCTTTTTTCAAAATTTGGTTGACCAAGGTACTTTTTCCAGACCCTGAAACACCAGTTACAGCCACAAATTCTTCTAAAGGAAACTCTACTGTGACATTTTTCAAGTTATTTTCAGCTGCACCGGTAACTTTGATTATTTTACCGTTACCTTTACGACGTTCTTTAGGGACTGGGATTACTTTTTTCCCAGATAAATACTGACCAGTTAAAGAATTAGGATTTTTTGCGACTTCATCCGGCGTACCAGAAGCTACGATTTCTCCGCCTAAATGTCCAGCACCAGGTCCCACATCGATCAAGTAATCAGACGCTCTCATTGTGTCTTCATCATGTTCCACGACGATCAAGGTATTGCCTAGATCACGCATTTTCTTCAGTGATTCGATCAGACGATCATTATCTCTTTGATGAAGACCAATTGATGGCTCATCCAATATATATAAGACTCCCGACAAATTAGAACCAATTTGAGTCGCTAAACGAATCCGCTGTGCTTCACCACCCGACAATGTCCCTGCCGCTCGACTAAGTGTCAAATAATCTAGTCCGACATTTTTTAAAAAGTTCAGACGATCTTCAACTTCCTTTAAAATTGGTTTGGCAATCATTTGTTCTTGTTCAGATAATGTCACTGTTTCGAAAAATTTCACTGCATTTTTGATAGCCAATTCACTGACTTGACCGATATTTGTATTATCGATTTTAACTGATAAGGCTTGTGGATTTAAACGGTATCCTTTACATGTCTTGCAAGTTAATTCAGTCATATATAAACGCATTTGATCACGAGTAAAGTCGCTATTTGTTTCATGATATCGACGCTTGATATTTGTTAAGACACCCTCAAATGGAACTTCCACATCACGCACTCCGCCAAAATCATTTTCATAATGAAAGTGGAAAGGTTCTCCATTCGAACCATTCAAAATGATTTCTTGATGTTCCACGGGAAGTTCGTTAAATGGTGTATCCATGTCAATATTGAAACTATCAGCTGCTTGTTCCAACATTTGCGGATAATATTGAGAACTGATTGGATTCCAAGGTGCAATTGCCCCTTCTCGCAATGTTTTAGTTGGATCTGGAATGACTAGATCCCGATCGACTTCTAATTTTATTCCTAATCCATCACAATCAGGACAAGCTCCAAATGGCGCATTAAAAGAAAACAATCTTGGCTCTAATTCACCTACAGTAAAACCACAGTATGGACAAGCATAATGTTCACTGAACAACATTTCTTCTCCACCAATCACATCAACTAGTGCATAACCGTCTGCTAATCTCAATGCTGCTTCAAATGAATCAAATAAACGAGAACGGATACCTTCCTTTACAACAATACGATCAATCACAATCGCAATATCATGTTTTTTATTTTTTTCAAGTTCAGGTGCTTCGCTGACATCATAGGTTTCCCCATCTACTCGCATCCGAACATAGCCTTCCCGTTGAATCATTTCAAATACTTTTTTGTGTTGACCCTTTTTCTTCACGATCACAGGTGCTAATACTTGGAGCTTTGTTTTTTCTGGCAGTTCCAAGACTTTGTCTACCATCTGTTCAACAGACTGACTAGTAATTTCAGTACCATCATTTGGGCAAATTGGATGCCCTACTCGAGCAAACAACAATCTTAAGTAATCATTGATCTCGGTTACGGTTCCTACTGTCGAGCGTGGGTTTTTACTTGTTGTTTTTTGATCGATCGAAATCGCTGGACTCAACCCGTCAATACTATCCACATCTGGCTTATCCATCTGACCTAAAAATTGTCTTGCATAAGCTGAAAGACTTTCCACATAACGGCGTTGTCCTTCTGCATATAACGTATCAAAAGCCAGTGAACTTTTCCCAGAACCAGAAAGCCCAGTTACTACAACCATTTTGTCACGAGGAATCGTGACATCTATATCTTTTAAATTATGTGCACGTGCACCATGAATAACAATCTTATCATTTGCCATTACTACTCTCCTTTGCTGTGAAACACAGTGATAATGTTTTTCTGAACTGATGTTGAACAGTACAAGGTGACCACAGGGAACGTTGATCCTTATTATTTTCTATTTCCTTTAGCCAATCCACCTTACTCTGCTGCTTTCAACTCCAAAATCGTATCTCTTAGAGTTGCTGCTGTTTCAAAGTCCAATGCTTTAGCTGCATCGCGCATTTCTTTTTCTAGTTTCATTAATAAATCAGCTTTTTCTTGGCGACTCAACTCATGATATGATTTATCGATCTTGATTGGTTCGCCTTTTTCATTTGTTTTAGAAATTGAAATCAACTCGCGGATTTCTTTAATGATTGTTTTCGGTATAATACCATGTTCTTCGTTATATTTTTCTTGGATCGAACGGCGTCGTGCTGTTTCATCCATCGCTTTTTGCATAGAATCAGTGATTTTATCAGCATACATAATAACTCGACCATCTGAATTACGGGCGGCACGACCAATAGTTTGGATCAATGAGCGCTCACTCCTCAAGAAACCTTCCTTATCAGCATCTAAAATCGCAATCAATGATACTTCAGGTACATCTAACCCTTCACGGAGCAAGTTGATCCCGATCAAGACATCAAATTCACCTAAACGTAAATCTCGAATGATTTCTGTTCGTTCTAAGGTCTTAATGTCACTATGCAGGTATTTGACTTTGATCCCTAACTCTTTAAGATAATCGGTTAAGTCTTCAGACATTTTCTTCGTTAAAGTCGTGATGAATACACGTTGATCTTTCTCAACTCGTTCATGGATCTCGCCTACTAAATCATCGATTTGTCCCATGATCGGACGAACTTCGATCAATGGATCTAATAAGCCTGTCGGACGAATGATCTGAGGAATAACAGTATCTGTTTGTTCATACTCGTATGGTCCAGGTGTTGCAGAAACATACACCACTTGATGCACATGTTTTTCAAATTCTTCTAACCGTAACGGACGATTATCCAAAGCACTAGGTAAACGGAAACCATAATCTACCAGCATTTGTTTTCTAGCACGGTCACCATTATACATACCACGAATTTGCGGCATCGACACGTGTGACTCATCGATCACAAGTAAAAAGTCATCTGGGAAAAAGTCAATCAATGTATACGGCGGTTCGCCTTCTGAACGGCCATCCATATGACGAGAATAATTTTCGATACCAGATGTATAGCCCATTTCCCGCATCATTTCGATATCGTAATTTGTTCTCTGCTCCAAACGTTGTGCTTCCAGTAATTTATTTTCATTGCGCAAAACAGTCAAACGAGCATCCAACTCTGCTTGGATTTGTGAAATTGCATGTTCCATATGATCTTCATTGGTTACAAAGTGCGTTGCTGGAAAAATCGCGACATGTTCTGTCTCACCGATCACTTCACCAGTCAATGCATCAACTTCTCGAATCCGCTCAATCTCATCGCCAAAAAATTCAACTCGTAACGCATGATCATCTCGTGATGCAGGAAAAATTTCAACAACATCGCCACGAACACGAAAGCGCCCACGTTGAAAATCTATATCGTTTCGCTCAAATTGAATATTTACTAAATCAGTCAACAGCTGACTACGATCCATCTCCATGCCTACACGAATCGAAACAACTTGCTCACTATACTCTTTGGGATCACCTAAACCAAAAATACATGAGACAGATGCCACTACGATCACATCATTTCGTTCTAATAAAGAGCTTGTCGCTGAATGTCGTAACTTATCGATCTCATCATTGATACTGGCATCTTTTTCTATATAGGTATCGCTTGAGGGTACGTAGGCTTCTGGTTGGTAATAATCGTAATAACTAACAAAATACTCGACCGCGTTATTAGGGAAGAATTCCTTGAACTCTCCATAAAGCTGTCCAGCTAATGTTTTATTATGGGCAATGACTAATGTTGGTTTGTTTACTTCGGTAATCACATTGGAAATCGTAAATGTTTTCCCGGTTCCAGTTGCACCTAATAAAATTTGTGCTTTTTCCCCGCCTTCGATACCGTCTACTAATCGTTTGATTGCTTCTGGCTGATCTCCATCTGGTTTATATTTTGAGACTAAATCAAATGTATTGGAGGTCTCTCTTTCTATCATCCAACATCCTCCTTTTACTTCTTTTAATTACGGCTTCATTTACTAAAAACAACTGGGAATATGAATCTCACTAACTGATACAACTCGCCTTAAGTTGAAATGAAACTACTGTCATTATTTTAACATACCGAACATATTTTCGCTAGTTTTAGAATGGTTTGCGTGTACGTATTTTTTGCCAATTTACATTTTATTTAATCTTTTGTTTGCCTCTAAATTAGTATCCTTCGATAATTCCCAACTCTTTTATGTCACATTTCATAACATAAGATGTGAGGAAATGAGTTTTTTTTGACTTTCTCATTGTGAATGACTTGTGTTTTTGCCTTTTTTTACTATATAATTATCCAATATGCGAGCTATCTAGCTACACAAATTAATTCTTAGGAAACTAGAAAAATTGTCATTGAAACAGAAAACGTTTCAAAGTCAATTCCCTAACTTTCTACAGGACTAAACGATTTGTTCCGCTTTAAAACGTTATCTAGCTGGGTGGGCTAGTCACTACGCTCTACTTCGATCTCATCAAGACTGGACGAGCCCACTACGCTTTTAAAATTAGGAGGTATTTTATGAAAAAGAAACACTTTTTACTTTCATTCATTGTAATGATGGCAAGTCTACTGACATTTACACTTGGGCAAAGCGCTCAGGCTGAGGAAAAAACATATACTATAGGAACAGATTTGACTTTCGCCCCTTTTGAATTCCAAGACTCTAAAGGAGAATATGTTGGAATCGATGTGGATCTGCTTCAGGCAATCGCTGAAGCTCAAGATTTTAAAGTTAATCTGAAGCCGCTTGGGTTTGATAGCGCCATTCAAGCTGTACAATCAAAACAAGTAGACGGTATGATTGCCGGTATGAGCATTACTGATGAACGAAAAAAATCATTTGATTTCTCAGATCCTTATTTTGATAGTGGTCTGCAAATGGCCGTTAAAACAGGAAACGATAAAATCAAAAGCTATGATGATCTAAAAGGCAAGACAGCTGCTGCTAAAGTGGGAACTGAAAGTGCTGCTTTCTTAGAGAAAAACCAAGAAAAATACGGCTATACAATCAAAAATTTCGATGATGCAACGGGTCTTTATCAAGCACTTGAAAATAATGAAGCAGATGCCATTTTCGATGATTATCCAGTTTTAGGCTATGCCGTAACGAATGGCCAGAACCTGCAATTAGTTGGTAAAAAAGAAACAGGTAGTTCATATGGTTTCGCTGTTAAAAAAGGGCAAAACAAAGAATTGATTGAAAAGTTTAATGCTGGTTTAAAAGAACTAAAAAGCTCAGGTAAATATGACGCTATCTTAGCGAAATATATTACTACAGGAACTGAAACAGATTCTGATTCTAAAATGAAAAAGATCCAACCTAAAAAAGATACCTATGTAGTCGCTAGTGATTCAACCTTCGCTCCTTTTGAATTTCAAAATGCTGATGGTAAATACGAAGGAATTGATGTTGACTTAGTAAATCGAATTGCCGAACTGCAAGATTTTACTATCGAGTTTAAATTTATCGGCTTTAGCTCTGCTGTTCAAGCAGTCGAGTCTGGTCAAGCAGATGCAATGATCGCCGGCATGACGATTACAGATGAACGTGAAAATTCCTTTGACTTTTCTACGCCTTACTTCAATAGTGGCATTCAAATCGCTGTCAAAAAAGGCAATGACAAAATCCATTCTTATGAGGATTTAAAAGATAAAAAAGTTGGCGCTAAAATTGGGACTGAAAGTGCTGATTTCCTTGAATCGAACAAAGATAAATATGGTTACTCGATCAAATATCTAGATACGACAGATGCATTATACAGTGCGCTTGAGATCAATGAGATCGATGCTATGATTGATGATTATCCTGTCATTGGTTATGGTGTGGCACAAAAACAACCATTAACAACGCCAATTCCACGTGAAGAAGGCGGAAAATATGGATTTGCTGTTAAAAAAGGTAAAAATCCTGAACTGATCCAAATGTTTAATGAAGGTTTAGCAGAATTAAAACGAACTGGTGAATATGATGAGATCATCGGAAAATACGTAAAAGATGGCGCTACTGAAAATAAAGTGGATGAATCAACATTTGTCGGCATGATTCAAAATAACTGGAAACGATTATTAAACGGATTATGGATGACTATTCAATTAACCTTGGTTTCATTTATTTTAGCTCTGATCGTTGGAGTACTTTTTGGATTATTCAGTGCCTCACCATCAAAAACTTTACGTGTGATTTCGACGATTTATGTTGATATCATTCGTGGGATTCCTTTAATGGTTTTAGCTTTCTTTATCTACTTTGGCTTACCTGGAATTCTAGGTTTCAACATTCCAGTATTTCTTGCTGGAATCATTACACTGACCTTAAATGCAAGTGCTTATATCTCTGAAATCGTCCGTGGCGGGATCAATGCAGTGCCAGTCGGTCAAATGGAAGCGTCACGTAGTTTAGGTCTTTCATACAACCGTACAATGCAAAAAATCATTTTACCACAAGCAATCAAAATCATGATTCCTTCTTTCGTCAATCAATTTGTTATCTCATTAAAAGATACAACGATCCTTTCTGCGATTGGTCTGATCGAGTTGTTGCAAACAGGTAAAATCATCGTTGCTAGAAACTTACAAAGCACAATGGTCTACTTCGTGATTGCCATGATGTATTTGATTTTGATCACAGCCTTGACGAAATTAGCTAAAGTTTTAGAAAAGAAGGTGAAATAATATGGCTGAAAAAATTCTAGTAGAACATTTAGTAAAAAAATATGGTGATAATACCGTGCTTAACGATATCAATGTATCCATTCAAGAAGGCGATGTAGTTTGTGTTATCGGCCCTTCTGGTTCTGGTAAAAGTACCTTTCTTCGTTGTTTGAATCAACTTGAAGAAGCAACTAGTGGTGATATTATCATCGATGGCGCTAATCTAACGGATAAGAATACGAATATCAACAAAGTACGTCAACACATCGGTATGGTTTTTCAACATTTTAATTTATTCCCTCACCTATCGATCATGGAAAATATTACATTAGCCCCAACCGACCTAGGTCGTCTTTCAAAAAAAGATGCGGAAGAAAAAGCTATTAAGCTTTTAGATACTGTTGGGTTAGCGGATAAAAAAGATAGTTATCCTGAATCATTATCTGGTGGACAAAAACAACGGGTAGCGATTGCTCGTGCCTTAGCAATGAATCCTGATATCATGTTATTCGATGAACCAACATCTGCACTTGATCCAGAGATGGTCGGTGATGTACTGAACGTTATGAAAAAATTAGCAAAACAAGGTATGACCATGGTGATCGTAACACATGAGATGGGCTTTGCTAAAGAAGTTGCAAATCGCGTGATGTTTATTGATGGTGGTAATTTCTTAGAAGATGGTACACCACAACAAATTTTTGAAAATCCGCAAAATGAGCGTACAAAAGATTTCTTGGATAAAGTACTTAATATTTAGATAAAAAAGGATAGATTGCTTCTATTACAAAGTAATCTATCTTTTTTTATTTCCTCTAACGTTACACTTGATAATTTAGTCTTTTTAAAGTAAATTTGAACAGTCTTCAGAATATCTTTTCCTAAAAAAGGAGTGTTACTAAATGAAACGATTATACACTTTTTTTACCAATGATTTATTATTTTCACTTTCGCTTCTTATTGCTCTCATCAGTTGCGCATTTGGTCGATTCTCTATAGACTCAATTGATTTTAAAGTTGTTTTTTGTTTATTAGGTTTGATGCTTTTGGTAAAAAATTTTGAGAACCTAGGGAGTCTAACCTATTTTGCTGACAAGATGATCGATTACTCTGCTAACACTCGCAGTCTGATTCGAAATATTGTGATCTTATCCTTTGTTAGTTCTATGATTTTGACGAATGATGTCGCAATCCTTTCGTTAATGCCGATTTACTTAACAATCATCAAAAAATTCCCTGAAATGGAAAATAAGATTTTGGGAGCTGTCTTACTGATTGTTGCAGCAAATTTAGGGAGTAGTTTTTTCCCGTTTGGTAATCCACAAAATCTCTTTTTATTTTCTTATTATTCCCTCTCCACGTTGTCTTTTTTTAAGTGGTCTATAGTGCTACTTTTTTCTTCAATTTTATTTTTATTGATTTCTTTTTTGTTTATAAAGAAAAGTGTGATTCCCACACAACATACCTCAGTTCCAACGGTCAACAAAAATAAAACAGTTTTCTCAAGTATGGTTGGAGGCCTCATTCTTTTAGGCATTTTCAATGTCCTTCCATATTATATTGTCATTCCAATTGCTGTGATAATTCTCACTGTATATGATAAACGTTTGCTAATACAACTTGACTATAAACTGTTGGGGACATTCATTTTTTTCTTTATTGCCGTTGGAAATTTTGCACAAGTAGAATTACTTTCCTCATTTATAAAGGTACAATTTACGACAAGTACACGGACCTTTTTTGGTAGTATTCTAATCAGTCAGATTATCAGTAATGTTCCTGCAGCCATTTTGATTGCGCCATTTACAGATCAATCTCAAGCACTTTTTTGGGGTGTGAATGTTGGTGGTTTGGGAACCATTATTTCTTCTTTAGCAAATCTGATCGGATTCAAATTGTATAAAGAGTATTATCCTACCCAGTCAAAAACATTTCTTTGGCAGTTCACTGCTGTGAATCTAGTATTTTTACTTTTCTTTCTCTTATTTTTTGCTTTTATACTATAAAAAAATTCGACACACAACGGTCAATCGCTTTGTGTCGAATTTTTTGTTTTAGTGATTAATTTGCAATTGCTTCAAGTCTAGCCTTTACATCTTGTTCTGACAGTTCATTTCTCATTACATAACGATTTGCCGGATGATGACGACACTCATCTGAACAGCTGCCAAGGTATTTTGCTTCATTTTCTTCTGAGGCTAAAATTTGTTTATTACAGAATGGATTAGCGCAATTAATATAACGTTCGCAAGGTGTCCCGTCAAACCAGTCTTTACCGATAATTTTTTTATCGACATGGTTGATTTCAACACTGATTCGTTCATCAAAAACATACATTTTTCCATCCCATAACTCGCCTTGTGTTTCTGGATCTTTTCCATAAACAGCAATACCACCATGTAGCTGAGCAACATCTTCAAAGCCTTCTTTGATCAACCATCCAGAAAATTTCTCACAGCGAATTCCACCAGTACAGTAAGTTACCACTTTTTTATCCATAAATTGTTCTTTATTGTCTCTGATCCATTGTGGTAATTCTCTAAAGTTACGAATATCAGGACGAACAGCTCCTCTAAAGTGACCTAGATCATATTCATAATCATTTCTAGCGTCGATCACTACTGTATTTTCATCTAGAAGTGCTTCTTTAAATTCAATAGGTTCCAAATATTTTCCGGTTAACTCTAACGGATTCACATCTTCTTCTAGGCTTAAAGAGACCAGTTCTTTTCTAGGACGGACAAACATTTTATGAAAGGCATTTTCTGGTACCTCATCGATTTTGAAATACGTATCCTTGAAACGCTCATCTGCTAACATTGCTTCCATATAAGCATCTGTATCAGCAATCGTACCTGAAAGTGTACCATTGATCCCTTCAGTCGCTACTAAAATTCTACCTTTTAAGTTCAACGATTTACAAAAAGCTAAATGCTCCTTTGCAAATTCCTCCGGGTTTTCGATCGTCGTATATTTGTAATACAGTAATACGCGGTAATCCATTTTATCTTACTCCTTTTTCTAGAAACTGCTTAGCTATCTCCAAAATAACTGTACAATTCCGATTTTCTATTCATACGTATTCAGTATATAAAAAAAGAAATACAAAAAGCGAGGTATTTGCTTGTGGAATAGTGAACATAAAACGAAAGGCGAAATGAACCGTTTAGCACGCACTAAAAAATAGAAAAACTACCTACACTTAAAAAAAATGTGGGTAGTTCATTTAAATTAACTCTTTATTGACCAGATACTGCAAAATAATTTTCATCATTATCTGCAAAGTTGAAGACTAAACCAGTTGGTAATTGTACTAATTCACCGACACGCACGTCAGCATCTTTCATTTTTTTATATAGCTCCACTACATCTTCTGCAAAAAACATCAGTGATGGTGTATTTCCTGCAACTTCTGGTGAATGTTTTTGGATAAATGCTAAGTCATATAACACAATCATTGTTTCCGCAGTTTCACTCGGTGCAATCTCTACTACTAGGGTACCGTCCACTGCATCTCTTTCTTTTTCTACAAAGCCGATTTTTTGCCAGAATTGGCTTGATTTTTCTACATTTGTGACGTATAGCATGATTTTAATTTGATTTGTAAACATGGTTTTAGCTCCTCATCATTGTTTTTTCTCATTTTAAACTAAATGCTTTTTCATTATATACTTTTTATCATAGCTTATGGTAAGCTTTATGAAAATAAATTTGCTTCAAAAAGGAGAAAAAATGAACTTAACTGTTTTGGTAGATAATAATGTCTATATCGATCACTATTACTTAGGAGAACCCGCTTTATCTTTTTATCTAGAAGATGGTGACGAAAAAATTCTCTTTGACACAGGTTACAGTGACGTTTTTATAAAAAATGCAGACTTGCTTTCTATTGACCTGAGCAAAGTTTCAAAGTTAGCATTATCTCATGGTCACAATGATCACACTGGTGGTTTGAAATTAATTTCTAGCATTTTTACAAAAGAGAAACCACAAATCATAGCCCATCCACTCACTTTTTTTCCTAAAAAAGAAGAAGAATTGGTTATCGGTTCAGCTGTGACTAAAGAAGAACTAAAAGAAAACTATGAGTTGGTGCTTACAAAAGATCCAGTTAAACTTTCACCTAATATTACTTTTTTAGGCGAAATACCTCAACTAGTAGATTTCGAGCCACGTAAACAAGTAGGCGAAACAAAATTATCTGATCATTTTACACCTGATTATGTGCTAGACGACTCTGCCTTGATCTATGAAGGTCATGATGGTCTTTATATTATCACTGGTTGTTCTCACAGTGGTATTAGTAATATTTGTGAGTACGCCAAGCAAGTCACCGGTATCCAGACGATTAAGAGTATTATTGGCGGGTTCCACTTATTTGATGAAGATCAACAGTTAGACAAAACGATTGAATATTTTGAAAAAAATCAAATTACTACGCTCTATCCTTGTCATTGTGTTTCCTTTCAAGCCAAAGCTAAACTTCATTATCATATACCAATCGAAGAAGTTGGCGTTGGTCTGCAGCTTGAATGGCATTAAAAAAAAGTAAGATCGTTTAAACGATCTTACTTTTTTTATTATAACTCTCTTGGGGAAGAAGAAGCGGATCACATCTTAAACATTTTCTTCAATCACTAAGTTACGATCATTTAATACGTCACGATCTAATTCGTTGATTCGAGAACTTGTCACGATACCAGCTACCATACTGTCACTAACGTTAACAGCAGTTCTTGCCATATCAATCAATGGCTCTACAGAAATAACTAAACCAACGATTGCGACCGGTAAATTCATAGCACCTAAAACGATCAATGAAGCAAATGTTGCTCCACCGCCGACACCAGCTACACCAAATGAGCTGATTGTGACGATTGCAACTAACATTAAAATAAATTCTAAACTAAAGACATTGATTCCCACAGTTGGTGCAACGATCGTCGCCAACATTGCAGGATAAACACCAGCACAACCATTTTGACCAATGGATAAGCCAAAACTTGCAGCAAAGTTCGCTGTTGCATCATCAACACCTAGAGCCTTTGTTTGTGTTTCAATATTTAAAGGTAATGCTCCAGCACTTGATCTTGATGTAAAAGCAAAACTCAATACTGGGAATGATTTTTTCAAATAATTCACCGGGTTTACTTTTACTGCCATTAAAATCAATAGATGAACAAGCATTACAATAATCAACGCAGTATAGGAAGCTAACACAAATTTTCCTAAGTTAAGAATCGCATCAAAATCACTAGTTGCAACAACGTTGGTCATCAACGCTAAAACCCCATAAGGTGTTAAACGTAAAACCAAGGTTACGATACGCATTGTGATCTTATAAAGACTGTCGATCAAATTAGCAAAAAATTCTGCTTCTTTCGGTGCTTTTCTTTTTACGCCTAGATATGCCACACCGACAAAAGCTGCGAAAATCACCACACCAATTGTACTTGTTGGACGCGTCCCTGCAAAATCTGCAAACACATTTCTAGGAATAAAAGCTAAAATTTGTTGTGGAATCGATAGATTTTCAACGGTTTCCTGTCTCGTTGCAAGTTCTGCAATTCGTGCCGTTTCTGCCGTTCCTTGAGTAAATTGCGCACCTTGTAGTCCAAATAATAATGTTGTTCCGATTCCAATCAACGCAGCCACAGCGGTTGTACCTAACAATGTTGCCAATACATTGAAGCTGATTTTTCCTAGTTGTTTGGATTCTTTCATCTTAGTAAAAGCTCCTACGATAGAAACAAAAACTAAGGGGATTACGAGCATTTGTAAAAATGCTACATAACCATTACCTACAATACCGATCCATTCCATTGCTTGCGTAGTAACTTTGTCTTGGGTACCGAATGCGAATTGAATAATTGCACCTAATACAATACCGACACCTAATGCAGCAAAAACACGTGTAGAGAACTTATAGTGTTTTGTTTGCATACGATAAAAGACGTATAACACTGCAAGAAAAGCAAGGACCACTAAAACAGTGATGAGTGTTGTCATTTTTTTCCCTCCTAAATTTATAAGCGTAGCAAATAGATTAATCCTGTAGAAAATTAGGAAATTGGCAATGAAACAATCTATGTTTCATTGATAATCTATCTATTTTTCTAAGAATTGATTTGCGCAGCTAGATGTATTAAAAGCTGAACGGGCTCGCCTAGTATCAACTGGAAAAATAGGACTGGGGTGTTTTTTGCCACATCCATATTTTATCGTTTTCCGAGGTAGTAGCTCATAAAGCTAGATAATACAAATGACAAGTACATCAAAGGAAGTAAAGGTTCCCGGGGATCATTCTTCAACAAGCCCCCTAAAAATAAAAGTAATTCATTTTCAGTGATATGTCTATTGTACCTGATTTAATAGGTCATGGGGTATTATTTTGTCTCTAATATGATAGCAAAAAGAGTTTGTGATAGTTTTTAACTATCACAAACTCTTCGATTTTACTTTATTTAAATTACTGTTCTGGTGCAGATTGAAAGTTCAATTGAATCCCTGGTTTATCCAATGCAATTTCAGTCACTTCATACGCCATACGTTGAACAATGCTGAATAATGGACTAACTAATTCATCGACTTCTTCTTGTGAGATATCTTCTTGGTTTTCAATCTTATGATTGATCACATGATTGATTTGACTAACTGAACCTGATAAAACATACTCTTCAAAAACTAGACGAAACTCTAAACGAGCTGCGATAATTGAATTTTCTTTTGGATAATTTTCATCAGTTGATTCGATTGGTGAAAAACCAACTCTAAGATCTGTTTCGACTTCTTCCATATCTTGGGTACGCATATCATAATGAAAAGCCTCTACGACTTCTTGTTGACGTTTTATTTCCATGTATTAAAATCTCCTTTTTTATGTTCAATAACTATTCGTTCACTCTATAATGAATATAGTTTATCTATGTTTTTATTATACCATACATCTTTTTATCACAAATAGTTATACTCATTTTTTCTAATCTAATTTTTAAATGAATGGATTGGTGCAGGGATTCTGCCACCACGGAGAATAAAGTCTGTTGAAGCATAATCATTAACTTTCATAACGGGTGCTCTTCCTAGCAAACCACCAAACTCGACCATATCACCAACTTTTGTTCCTTCAGCTGGAATGATACGAACAGCTGTTGTTTTGTGATTGATCACACCGATTGCTGCTTCGTCTGCAATCATTGCGGCAATCGTCTCTGCTGATGTTTCACCAGGAATAGCGATCATATCTAAACCAACGGAACAAATTGCCGTCATTGCTTCTAATTTTTCTAAATTCAGTGCACCATTATTGACTGCATCGATCATTCCTGCATCTTCTGAAACAGGGATAAACGCACCTGATAATCCTCCAACATGGTTACATGCCATCACGCCTCCTTTTTTTACTGCATCATTCAATAAAGCTAGTGCAGCAGTCGTTCCATGCGTCCCAACACTTTCTAAACCCATCTCCTCTAAAATATAAGCCACACTATCACCCACAGCCGGCGTTGGAGCTAACGATAGATCCACAATGCCAAAGGGAACATTCAAACGTTCTGACGCAATTTTCCCAACTAGTTGACCCATTCTAGTAATTTTAAATGCCGTTTGTTTGACAACTTCTGCGACTACATCAAAAGGTTCTCCTTTGACCTTCTCTAACGCACGTTTGACAACGCCAGGTCCACTGACACCAACATTGATTACGCAATCAGCTTCTCCCACACCATGAAAAGCACCCGCCATAAAGGGATTATCTTCCACCGCATTTGCAAATACGACTAATTTGGCACAGCCCATATCAGATTGGGCCGCTGTTTCTTTGATGACATACCCCATATGACGAACAGCATCCATATTGATTCCAGCTCTTGTTGAGCCGATATTTACAGAAGAACAAACAAAATCAGTTTCAGCTAAAGCTTGCGGAATAGAATTGATCAAAAGCTCATCTCCGTGTTGATACCCTTTTTCAACTAAAGCACTAAATCCGCCGATAAAATTAACCCCAACCGCTCGAGCCGCTTTGTCTAAAACCTTCGCATATTTAACATAATTTGAATCCGAACTAGCTGCCGCTACAATTCCAATCGGCGTTACAGAAATCCGCTTGTTGATGATCGGAATCCCATACTCAGATTCGATCTCTTCTCCAACTTTGACTAGATTCTTCGCTAAACGCGTTATTTTGTCATAAATTTTTTGACAAGCTCGATCACTGTCACTATCAATACAATCTAACAATGAAATCCCCATTGTAATGGTTCTAATATCTAAATTTTCTTCTTCGATCATACGGATCGTTTCTAGAATTTGATTCGTCTCCAAAATAATTCCTCCTAATTTTAAAAGCTGAATGAGCTCGGTCAGCACCGACTGAAAAATAGAAAAAATCGATTGAGACGGTTCTTGTCTCATTCTATTTTTATCTTTTTTCCGAGGGGCTAGCTCATGAAGCTAGATAGTTTTAAAAGCTTAGCGGGCTCATTCAACCTCGACTGGAAAATAGGAAATTATGACTGAGGTGCTTTTTGCCTCATTCATAATTTATCTTTTTCCCGAGAGGTTAGTCCGTGAAGCTAGATAGTTTTAAAAGCTTAGCGGGCTCGTCCAACTTTGACAGGAAAATAGGAAAAATCGATTAAGACATTTCTTATCCCACTCTATTTTTACTTTTTTTCCGAGATACAAACCCGCGGAACTGATAATTATTATAGTTTATGCATAACATTAAAAATCTCTTCGTTTTGAATACTAATGCTCACACCTAATTTTTCACCTAGAGTGTTCAGCTCAGAACGAATTTCTTCAAAATTATTTTTGTCTTTAGAGATTTCTAACACCATCATCATTGTAAAATAGCTGTCCATGATTGTTTGCGAAACATCCAAGATGTTCATATCAAGCTCAGCCAATTTATGACTAACACCAGCTATGATTCCAACCTTGTCTTTACCAATTACTGTTAATACTGCACGCATATAAATTCCTCCTAATTTTAAAAGCTGAATGAGCTTGGTTAGCACCGACTGAAAAATAGGAAAAATTGATTGAGGCGTTTTTGTCTCACTCGATTTTTATCTTTTTTCCGAGGTGCTAGCTCATGAAGCTAGATAGTTTTAAAAGCTGAATGAGCTCGGTCAGCTTCGACAAGAAAATAGGAAAAAATGACTGAGGTGCCTTTTACCTCATTCATTTTTTATCTTTTTCTTGAGAAGCTAGCTCATGAAGCTAGATAACATATAGTGACAACGTTCCGCTTCATTTCACCCAGTACTTTTCAACATCAGTTCACTGTGTTTCAAAGCAAAATAAGTTTTTTTCATTATATCATAATTTGTTCAATTATTAACAAAAAATCAGAACGAAATACTTATAAATAGATTTATCGTTCGTTTTTTATATAAATTAAAAAACTTCTGAGCTTTAGAAGCTTCTCAGAAGTTTTTCTTCATACTATTTTAGTAAATTGTTGTTTACAACTTGAACAAGTTACTTTGATCTTGCCCTTTCCTTTTGGTGCTCGCAATTGTTGTTTACAAGTGGGACACTTAAAAAAAGTATACGTCTTACGTGTGTTGACTCTTTCTTTTACACGATTGAATTTTTTTCTTAATTGCTGCATTTTTAAAATATAACGAGTATTTTCATTCGAACGCGGATAAATTCTTTTTGAAAAAAAGCGGTAGTTGATCCAGATTAATAGCGCTACTGCTAGCCAAAAAGCGATCGATGTTGGTAAAACTAAATTGAGCAATAATAAAACTAGAGTGCTTTTCATCAGCATATTGTTCAATCGATCCATTTGAGCGTATCGTTCTACCAATAATTTTTGAATCTTTGCATTCCAACGAAGTAATCGTTCAAGCCAAATTTGTCCCATATGCTCCCTCTTTTCTTTGCTATTATCTCAATCAATCAGCATTCTTTCAAGAGGAAAAATAGAAATAGTTGAATAAACGAATTAAAAATAAATTTGAGTGATCTTCGTGATCTCTTCTTTGATTTTCTCTTTCAATTCAATTGGCTTCACCACTTCAACCGCCGCGCCGAATGACAATAAATAAGTAGTCAGCCACGTGCCTTCTGGCTGCCAAGTTTTGACTTTGGTGAATTCACCCACTTGCTCGAATTCAATATTTGTTAAGTCTTCTTGTATGCGGTAAAACAGGGCATTTTTTATCTTAAACTCAACACATATCTTGGCAGATTCTGGTTGATAGTCTTTGATCAAATAAGCATCATCAATATTGTTTGCTGAAATTAGCAAATCCTTCATCCGTCTTAATTTAAATAGTCGAGTCGTTTCTCTAGCACAACAATAGCCTGCCAAGTACCAGGCATTTTGTTTGAAGATCAATTTATTTGGCATGACTTCTCTGTCAGCTTTTTTTCCTTTTCCGTTCGTATAGGAAAAAGTAATACATTTTTTTGATTTTTTGCTTTAGTGATCAATTCGATTACAGTTGCTTCATCTTCTCGTCCCCATGTTGAAAAATCAATATCGATCCAAGGTTCGACTTCTTTCTTAAATAAGGAGGAAAGCTTATTCATTAATGGGGTAATGCTTTTTAGATTGGTAGCGGCTAAATTCTGCAAGTCCACCATAATATGATCTTGCTCTTCATCATCCACAAACGTTGCGGACAGATGATGCGTATCCAACAAACGGATTCCGCCATCTCGTCCACTTTGAGCATATACTGGAAAACCTAAGGAAGACAGTGTATCAATATCTCGATAGATCGTACGAGTCGATACTTCCAGTTGCTCTGCCAAAATTGTCGCGTTTGCTTTATTATGCATGGTTAAATAATGCATAATATAAAATAATCTAGATAGATTATTCATCAGCCTTAAAGTCCAAGATCAACTTACTGTTTTCGCCAACAAAATCATATTGATAAGACCCCGTCAAGGCTTGTAACTCTCCTGTACCTTTAATGATCATTCCTGGTGAATCAAGTGATCCTTTATCAAAAATTCCTTTTTCAGCCGCTGTAAAGGTTCCTGTTTTTCCTTTATATTGGCCTTCAAAGTGAAGAAATCCTGATATTCGTGCTGTTGCAAGGTGTCCATCTTCTTTGTTGCTTTCTAAATAATAAAGAAGATACTCGACCCAAGCTTTGCCTTCTAGATCCCCTTCAAGTTCATATTCTGCCTGAACTCGATTCACTGGAAAATTGATCTTTTGTTCATCTACTGGTTGTTCATCCCATCTTGTCACGTTGAATGTTGCGCTCATAACGATCCCTCCTTATGAATAACAGGATAGCAAACATATGTTCTTTTTACAAGCTAGAATTGTCTAATTAAGTGCAACATTATAAAAAGTTTTGGCTTTAGGAGTTTGTAATCGATTTTCACAAAAAAAAGAAGTTCTTTTCATTTTTTTTAGAAAGACTTTCTAAAATGACGCAAAACTATGTCTATAGCAGAATAAAAATGATACTCTTAAACCAAATTGAAGGAGGTAATTATCACATGAAAGCTATTGTAATAGGTGCATATGGTCACATAGGATCATATTTAGTTCCAAAACTAATAAGAGCAGGCTATGAAGTAATAGCAATCAGCCGAGGAAAGAGTAAGCCTTACACAGAAGATATCTTATGGAAACAGGTAACGCATATCACTATGGACAGAAGCAAAGAACCTAATTTTCCAGAAAAAATTGCAGCATTAAAAGGAGATATTGTCATTGATTTAATTAATTTCACTGTAGAAGATACTCGGTTAATGGTTACAGCATTGAAAGAAACAGATATTAGTCACTATCTGTACTGCTCTTCTATTTGGGCTCATGGACGAGCAACGATTCTTCCTACAGATCCCAATAGCAAAAAATATCCACTAGACGAGTATGGTATCCAAAAATATGAGAGTGAAAAGTTACTAAAAAATGAATATTACACAAACGGATTTCCAGCGACTATTATTATGCCAGGACAAATATCCGGCCCTAAATGGACAATCATTAATCCTTTGGCTAATCATGATCCAGAGATTTTTCAAAAGATAGCAAATGGTGAGGTGATTTACTTACCAAATTTTGGAATGGAGACATTACATCATGTTCACGCTAGTGATGTGGCACAAATATTTGTGGATGCTATCAAGCATAGAGAGTCAGCATTGGGAGAAAGTTTTCATGCCGTAGCAGAAGATTCACTCACTCTCTTTGGTTATGCGCAAGCTACCTATCACTATTTTAAAAAAGAGCCCAAGATCAAATTCTTATCTTGGGAAAAGTGGTGTGAGTTTATAAATAATGAAGATTATATTGATAAAACCTATTTTCATATTGCTAGAAGTGGAAAATACAGTATTGAAAATGCAAAAGATCGAATCAACTATTCTCCTGAATATTCCACTTTGGAAGTAATAGAAGAAAGCTTAAAAAGTTACATTGATAACGAATGGATTTCCGTTAAAAACTAACTGTCTTCACGAACAATTTGATTATCTATTTGGCGCAGCTCTGTAGCTTGTGCCAATTTTATTTTATACTCATAGTTTTCTTCATAATTGATAGCAAAATAACAGGAATATAGTGCGTCTAAAACTAAGGAAATAGACTCTATAGAAGAAAAACCAGCAATTTTTGAAAATGATTTTTCTCGTGTAGTGACATGTAGCGTAATATCAGCGAGCCTAGATAGTTGATTGTCTCCAATACTTGTAATAGCAATAATTGGGACCTCATTTTGTTTAAGCAGCTGAACTGTTTTAAACAGTGGATCAGATTCACCAGAATAAGAAATAAATATGGCACAGTCTCTATTTGTTGTCATAACAGCTTCTTGAAACATTGTATTTTGGATTGGGTAAATTTCAGCCTTTTTATTAATATGTCTCATCTTAAAGACAAATTCTTCTCCTAAAAATATCAAATTAGAAAGACAAAATATCTTTACAGTATCATGAGTTTCAATTAGTCGAATCGCCTTCTTTAAAGAATCATGGTTTATTAGTGTAAGTGTATCCTTCAGACTCTCAGTTTTGAGTTGCGCCACTTTATTAGTAATTGCCATAATAGAGTCACTTTTTTTAAATGGTAAATTTGCATCCAAATTTTTGAAATTTGAGTCTAAATAGGCTATCTCATTTAAGAACTCTCTTTTTAATTCACTCCAGCCGTTAAAATCAAGCTTTTTTGCTATTCTTGATAGCAAGGAAGGCGAAGTATATGTTTCTCCAGCAATCATGGTTGCAGAGTATTTTTCTATCGATTCTCGCTTTTCCAACATGAAATCTACAACCATTTTTTCGGTTGGAGAAAATCGAGTAAGTTCTATTTTCTCTAGTAATAGCATTAAATCAGTCCTTTGTATAAATTCTATAAAAAAGTCAACCTTACTAAACTTCTTTTCTTACTTAAAAAATTGTTAATAGAAAAGCACAATAATCAACAAATTTGAATTGCTCTTGCCGACGCATCATAAAAAATTTCATGTGGTGTTTTCCAACCTAAACACTTTCTAGGTCGATTATTTAGTTTGTAAACAACAGATTCGATGTATTTTTCTGATACGGGTGTCATATCCGAACGTTTGGGCAAGTATTCTCGCATTAATCCATTTGTATTTTCATTCGTTCCACGCTGCCATGGAGACCAAGGATCTGCAAAGTAGCAATCAATACCGCATACTCTACTGAAGTACTTATACTTTGCAAATTCTGGTCCTCTATCTGGCGTAATAGTTTTGCATTGCTTTTTGTTTAGAGGAGATAACAATTGTACAATCATATCCCTTACGCAAATTGAATCATTTTTAGGAATTTTTCCCGCTAGCAAAAATCGAGATTTTCGATCAACTAGTGTTACAAGACATGATTTTCCTCGATGTCCCAAGACAGTATCTGCTTCCCAGTGGCCAAGTTCTTCTCTAGTCTCAGCTTTTGTCGGATGTTCATGAATCGTTTTCACATCAGTAAATCTTCCACGACGATCACCAATTCTTTTATTCACTGATTTTCTTCCTTTTCGTCTTAACATTTTTCGTGTCCCAGGACTACCTTCAGGAAATCCTTCATCAAATAGACCATTGTAAATAGAACGATAAATAGTAGGATAGCTGACAACTGATTCATTACTCTCTAAATTAATTCTATTCGCTATCTGTTCTGGAGACCATTGATCTTCAAAAAGTAGTTTACGAATGGCTTCCTTATAAGGCGAGTGATCCAAGATTTTCTTTCTTCCGCATTTTTGCTTGTTATTATGATACGATTTTTGTGCTAGAGAAGGCGAATAGGCTCTATACTTTGTAGTATTCCTTTTAAGTTCTCTCATAACAGTCGAAGGGCTTCTTTTGATTAAGCGTCCAATTCTACGAATAGTAAAGCCAAAACCATGATAGAGAAAGATCATTTCCCGTTCACGTATCGTAAGGTGTGTGTATGAAGTCATAGCTGAATACCTCCTAATCGATATAATTCGTCAACACTATTATAACAGGATTTTTTACTTTCAAGTTTTAGTGTTGCACTTAAATTATACATTCTAGAGCGAACATTACGATAATTTTTTTGTTTGTTCCAAATTTTGGCTTATTCTTAGTTCAATAGAAATTCTTTGATTTTTCTACTAAACACAGTAATATTTTCTGATTTTGATGCTGCTGTTGTCACATCTAGATACCCAGGATCTTTTGACCACCCACCTGAATCTGCCGTTAAGTAAATACTCAGTTTCTTTTCATCTTTATGCTTATTCATATAATCTAAAGCAGGTTTGGGAGGGTCGCTTGATTGTACAGTAGATAAGATGATAACTTTATCCCAATCCACTAGCTTATTCTCTCCGATTTCTTCAACTGGTTCAACTTTCAAATAGATATTTTCATTTGCTAAATTATTTTTCACTTCATTTATCACCTCATTTTTAAACGCTCGATCTTGGGTGTAAATGATTGCTTTGTATACGTTTGGTTTATCCTTCAGTGCTCCATTGATTTCATAACTTGAAATAATTCCTTGAACTCTGGTCAAGCGGTAATACCCTAAAAAACCAGCACTTCCTAAAACGATCACAAGGATTCCGAGCACGCCATATCTAATTAGTTTATTTTCCCATAATTTTTTCATTTTTATTCCTACTTTCCTGATTTTATTCGTATCGTAATGCAGTTATTGGATCTAATTTTGCTGCTTTAGCTGCCGGATATAGGGCAAAAATGACACCTAAAAGTCCAGTGATCCCTAACGTAGCTAGCGCATTGAGCGGTGCGATTTGAATCACTTGGTCAAAACCGATACTTGATTCGATGACAGGGTTTGCGACAATTTGAATCAAATAAGCAAAAGCCACTGAGATAACATTTGATAAGAGCATAATGTAGATTGCTTCCATCCTGAATAAACGCTTGATATAGCCTTTTTTATAACCAATAGAACGCAGTACGCCGATTTCTTTCGTCCTCTCAACAACTCCGATATATAACACAACAGCTATCATCACACCGGCAACGATCAATGAAAGTCCTGCAATAAAGGCTAATAAATAAACGATAATATCGGTAAATTGTTTAAATGTATCTAAGAATGAAGATGCATTCGTGATGGCATAATTTTCATATTCTGGATCTTCTTTATATTTTTCAATAAATGATTCAGCATCTTCTGGATTTTTTGCAAAAGCATCAACCGTATAGATCGGCTTATCGATCCCAATACTCTTTATCATTTCCGCAAAGGTTTTTGGTGAGGCCATAAATCCTTGGACAAAACCTTCTTCATCTGGTGAGGTGATCCCTTTAACAACTGTCTCGATCTCAACTGAGCCATTTACACTTCCTTGTTCTCGCCCTTGGTAAACTAGTCTGATAGGCTTGTTGATCAGCTGTGTCACATTCTCTTGCGTTAATTCTGAACTTTTTAAGCCTAGGATTTCTCTTGCAACAGAGGCTGGTAAAACAATACCAGCTTCATCTGCTTTTATAAAATTTCCAGCTAACAAATAGCCATCTGCCACTGTATTTGTCTGATATCTTTCTTTATTTAAATTTGCTTCATCCATTTGTGATGGTGCTAAGTTTTCAATTAATCGATCGTCATATTTAAAGCGGATTCCCACCAAATTGGCACGCTCATAAACTTCTGTGATTCCTTCATTTTTATAGAGCTCTTTTAATTTTTTTATTTCTTCCCCTTTTAACAATTCAGAAGGTCTCGGCGGTCCCCCTCTTTCTGGATCTTGATAATAAGAAGTGATTTGATTGGGAGAATAGGCTGTTTGAAAAAAATCACCCAGTACTTCTGTAATCCCATTACCGATTCCCAGTGCTAATAAAATTGCCGTAATACCGATCGAAGTGCCGAAAGCGACTAACAGATTTCTCAAGATCCGACTAAAAAAATTTTTACTAACTAGCTGTAAGGTAGCACCTAAAGAAAGCGAAACTCTAGAGGCAACTTTTGGCTGCGACTGTGTCTTAGTGAAATCTGATGTCTTGATTCGATCGTCGCTTAAAATGTGACCGTCTTTGACTCTTAAAATTTTCGTTGCATAAGCCATCAAACTTTCATCATGAGTAACAGTTATCACTAACGTCCCTTCATTACTCAATTGTTTTAATAAGTCAATAATCGCAGAAGCCGTGACTGAATCTAGAGCTCCTGTTGGTTCATCTGCGATAATTGCTTTTGGATCATTAGCAAGTGCTCTGGCGATTGCCACACGTTGCTTTTGCCCTCCTGAAAGCTGATTAGGGTATTTATTGACATGCTCCGCTAAACCAACTTTAGTTAAAAGCTGAACTGCTCGTTCTGTTTGCTCAGAAGGGTTTAACATTTTATCTAAATAAAGAGCGCTCTTGACATTTTCAAGTACAGATAGATACGAAACTAAATTAAAGCTTTGAAAAACAAAACCAATCTCATTTTTATGAAAATCATCCATATTTTCTTTTTTTAAATTTTGCCCCTCATAAAGAATCTCACCTTCATAATCGCTATCTAGTCCACTGATAATGTTCAATAATGTCGTTTTACCACTCCCACTGGCACCTAAAATCAAAGCAAAATCGCCAGCTTTAAAGGTGGTCGTGATCTCGTGTAAAACCGGTTCTTTATTATGATCGATTATAAAACTTTTCGATATTTTTTTTAGTTGATACATTTTATTCCTCCTAACGATCGTCTTTTAGTTGATTTTTTTCTAGCCATAGATAAACGAATACAATTGCTGCAGATAAGCATGCATTTAAAATAAACGTGCCTGGATAAAACTCTCCATTATTAACCGTTAGTATGCTATCTATGCTTTGAGGGAAATAATGACGTGTCACATCGTTCATTAAAACGATCATGACCCAACCGATTGCAACAGCAAATGGTTTGGAAACATTTGGTAACCAAAGTTTAGCGATCACGCCTCTAAATAAAATGGCATAACTGATCATGCTCGCTAGATAAACGGCCAATTCTAATGCAATAATCAACAGCTGTATCACTCCTAGTGAAACAGTCGTAAAATTAAATACTAAATTAACAGTACCAATTACAAGTACTTGAAAATAAGCTAGTAAATACTTCGCAATGATTTTTTCTAACGTCGACTGTGTTGCTGTACTTGCTAAGGTTTGATGATTTGGCTGAATATCAAGCTGATTGATCCGCCAAGTCAGCACTACAGCGGCAAACGTTCCCACTGAGATTCAGGCATGATCCATTGAAAAACGTATTTGGCAAAATAGCTAATTAAAATCAAAAGTAAACTACTAAAAAAGAACTTCTTGCTTTTTTCATGGTAAAAATTAAATAAATGTATCATCGGCTTCCTCCTCATAGATTTCTTTCAGGGACATTCCTTTTTGTTCTCGTAAGTCTTCTAGATTGATCACTTCGCAATAGCGAAATGGATTCATAAATAAAACGTCTGTAAACAATGTATCCATATCTTCAATAAAATTAGTCGAAACTATGATCATCTTGTTTTCACCACTGGCTCTTCTCAACATCTTTTTCACTTGGATACGAGAGGAATAATCTAAATAGGCAAATGGTTCATCTAATAGCAAAAGGCTTGTCGCTTTGGCATATTCACAAGCAATCTTGACTTTAACTTTGCTGCCTTCTGAAAGTTCTTGCCATTTTTGTTTAGGCGAAATCTACCACAACTCCAATTGTTCGACAGCTTTTGCTAGCTGAAAATCTGGAAATAAAAGCGTGTATTCCAGTAGAATCTGCTGTACCGTTTCACTTTCATCAAAATAATTTTTGGTTGAAACATGAGCAACACTTGTTTTAAATACCAGACTGCTTTGCGGTTGGTCATTGTACATGACCATGCCGCTGCTTATTTGCTTTTGTCCTGAAATACAATCCAATAAGGTTGTTTTCCCTGTGCCGTTTTTCCCAAGGATTCCGAGAATCTGACCCTCGTTTAAGTTAAAAGACAGGTCTTGAAAAACACTTTTTCGATAGTGCTTACCAATATTTTTTATTTGTAATTTATTCATTTGCACTCCTCACAATCTGCTCAATGATATGCTCTTTTTCATTTTGTGTTAGCTCAAGTTTTCGTAATTACGTGATAAATGCTGTTAAATGGGCTTCGATCAAGCGCAAGCGTAAATCGCTGATTTTTTCGGTTTTATCTGTCACTAACTTACCAATTCCTCTCTGACTAACTAAAATTTCTTCTTGTTCTAGTAAACTGTAAGCTCTTTGGATGGTGGTTGGGTTTACTTCTAGATCTTCGGCTAGTTGTCTAACAGATGGAACTTTTTCATTTTGCTGCCAATGATTACTGGCGATCCAATGTTCGACTTGCTCGATGATTTGCTGGTAGATGGGTCTGTTCCCGTCATAATTCACATGCATCCTCCCTTCTCTAGTTACTCACTGTAATGCTCATGTCACACACTCAGCTGATAAAACTTATTTTAGAGGAAATAAAAAAAACAATTCATATCAATGATATAAATTGCTGCTTGTTCCATTTATTTAGATTTTGACTCAAAAAATAACCCGTTTATGTTATACTTTTTGTACTTGAAATTATAAATACGAGGAGAGGCCAAAAATCGAATTATATAAAAACAATTCAGCTTTAGTTGACTACTTAAAACAAGACCCGCTCACTAAATGGACTGAAAAAACATATGAGAAAGACCGTTTGATCATTGATGAATATGAAAAATCATCCACTTTTTATTATGTTGTTGAAGGTGTTATCTCCGTTGAAATTCTAAATGAAGGCAAACGCTATATTTCTTCTTTCATTTTTCAAAATGATTTTTTCGGGTTAGACAGCTTCTCTACCTTTAAACAAAAAGAGCACAGTATTCGAGTCATTAGTGAGCAGGCAACGATTTTTGCTATATCCAAAGAAATACTGCTGCGCTTACTAAATAAAGAACCAGATTATTATGAATTATTACTGACTAATTTTGCTGATATTTTCCAGCGACATTACGGTTATTTCAATTTTCTTCATTTACCAACCACTGAACGGATCAAACACGCTTTGCATTATTTAAGCGATCATATTGGTCTTTTAACGGCTGCTGAACATTTGGAGCTGCCAACATTTATTACGCAGGAGATTCTTTCAAAATTCTGCCGTACCTCTCAATCTAGAGTTTCTGTTTCTTTAGGTGAGTTAGAAAGAGCTGGATGGCTTTTAAGAAAGAAGGTCCCTATCACCATAAACTAAGAAAGTGGCAATCAACGTAATGTTGATTGCCACTTTCTTAGTTTATCTCGTTTTTACAATCATTTCCAACGCTTTCGCTAGATCATCACTAGCTAAGTCGATGTTTTCATCTTCCATACACTGTTTCAGATTCTCAGTCACGACAAGACCAATGACTTTATCGATACTAGAACGGACTGCCATTAACTGAGTAACAACTTCGCGACATTCTTTGCCTTCATCCATCATTTTTAAAATACCACGAATTTGTCCTTCAGATCGTTTTAGCCGATTTCCTAGTTTAGGATCACAAGCCATTCACAACGTCTCCTCTCCAGGCAGACATGCCGCCCATCACATTAGTAACATCATACCCTAAAGAGGCAAAATATTCACTAGCCATTTGTGAGCGTCCGCCAGAATGACAAATAATATAGTAAGATTTGGTCTTATCTAACGAAGTAGCTGTCTCTTGTAACTGGCTTAATGGCATGTTTTTTGCGCCTTTGATATGTCCTGAAACATATTCATCCTCTTCACGCACATCGACAATTGCCAATTCATTTCTTTTTTCTAGTTGTTCAAATTCATCGATCATCATTGATTTATACATTATTTTATAACCTCCTGAGGGTAAATTGTACTATATATTTGGAATGCACCATCTAAATTTTTAACGTTAAAGCCATTATTTTTCAGAATTCGTTCTGCCAAATAGCTGCGTTGACCGCTTTGACAGCTGACAATGATCTCTTGGTCCTTTGGTAGCGCAGCTAAACGATCTCTTAACTCATCTAGTGGAATATTTACAGCATATGGCAGGGAGCCATTAGTTTTTAGCTCACCAGGATTTCTCACATCAAGGAATAATGCGCCATTTTGGATTGCTTCTTTTAATTCATAGTATTGAATATTCTCAGAAAAACCTTCGATAATATTGGCTGCAGCATAACCAATCATATTTACAGGATCTTTTGCAGAACCAAAAGGCGGTGCATACGTAAATTCTAATTCTGGTAGATCCATCACGGTTAGTCCCGCCTTTATCGCTGTCGCAATAATATCGATACGTTTATCGACACCATCTTGACCGACTGCTTGAGCACCATAGATTTTACCTGTTACAGGGTGGAATAATAGTTTCATCACGATTGGATGATTACCAGGAAAATACCCCGCATGGCTTTTTGATGTTGTATGAACAGCCTCATATTCTAGCTGGCTATTTCGTAATTGGCGTTCGCTTAAACCTGTACTGGCTGCTGCAAGATCAAATACTCGGACAATTGCAGTTCCGATGCTACCCTGATTTTTGCGAGCTACTCCAGCAATTACGTCTGCAACTTGGCGTCCTTGACGATTAGCTGGTGAAGCAAGTGAAATCAAGGCGTCTTCATCTGTGATTTGTTGTTTGACCACAATTGCATCACCTACAGCATAAATAGCAGGATCATTGGTTTGATAAGTTTGATCCACCAGAATTCCACCTCGCAAACCAGTTGCTAAACCTGCTTTAACCGCTAAATCACTAGATGGTTTAACACCAATAGATAGGACGGTAAAGTCACTTGTAATGGTTTTACCTGAACTTAATTCGATTTTTTCACCAGACTCTTTAAAAGCCGTTGCGGCAGCTCCTGTGTAGACCGTAATGCCTTTTTGTTTCAATTCTTTTTCAACAAAGGCCGCCATTTCTTCATCTAAAGGCGGTAAAATTTGTGGTGCGGCTTCAACAAGAGTCACTTCAATTCCTAAGTGACTTAAGTTTTCTGCCATTTCCAATCCAATAAAACCTGCTCCGATCACAACCGCTTGTTTAGGCCGTTCCTGCTTTACCGTTGTGACGATTTTATCAACATCAGGTACATTTCTTAATGTATAGACATTTGTTGCATCAGCTAATCCTTCAATTGGTGGAATGACAGGTTCCGCTCCTGGAGAAAGAATCAGTTTATCATAAGTGATTTGTTCTTCTTTTCCTTTTGAGTTTGTTACGATTGTTTTATTTTTCCGATCGATACTGATGGCTTCCGTTTCTGGATAGACATCGATATTAAAACGTTTTTTTAGTTGTTCAGGCGTTTGTAAAATCAATTCTGAACGGTCACTGATTTCGCCTGAAACATAATAAGGCAAACCACAATTTGCAAAAGAAACATATGGTCCTTTTTCTAAAACAATGATTTCGATTTCTTCGGATAATCTTCTTAATCTAGTTGCAGTTGACATTCCGCCAGCAACTCCACCTACAATCACTACACGCATTATAACTTTCCTCCTCTGGTTTCTCCACGCCAAGCACTCATCCCGCATTTGACGTTGATTGCATCGATGCCTTTAGCTTTTAATTTTTTAACTGCTTGTCGACTTCTCATACCTGATTGACAAATGACGTATACAGGTTGATTTTCTTTTGCTTTGTATGATGCGATTTTCCCTAATGGATTATTTTTTGCACCTGGAATATGACCTGCAGCAAATTCTGTTTTTTCTCGAACATCAAGGATTTCTGGTTTTGAAGCTAGTTTTTGTTGAAGTTCGGTTGTACTTGTGGCATTTCCTTTGAAAAATGAAAACATATACTCCTCCATTTATACCCTAAAGGGTATTTTTAAAAAGTAATCATAAATGATTTTTACTTACTTGTAAAGAGGGTTGCTTTCTGTTTTAAATGTAACTAAAAAATTCACTGTATCTATTCTTAATCAAACTGAATCATTTCTTAAGAAAGTCCAACAATTATTAACTTATTTGGCATATTTTTGTAACATTCAACCTCTATACTAGAGATAACACATATAGAAAAGAGGTTATTCTATGAATCAAGGAATTCTAAAAAAGCAAAATATTTTACCATTACTATTGATTCTACTTCTTTCATTTGCTAGTATTTTTCTTCTTTTTAATCGAGAAGAACAACCAATCCAAGATGAAGCCACTGCTTATCAGCAGATTTTTATTGATGAAATAGCACCTGAAGCCAAACTTTTACAAAAGCAAACCCATCTATTCGCCAGTATCACGATTGCCCAAGCGATCTTAGAATCAGATTGGGGCCGGAGTGATTTAGCGGTAGAAGCAAAAAATTTATTTGGGATCAAGGGCGCTTTTAATGAACAATCGAGCATTATGCCTACAGATGAGTTTATTGATGGAGAACGAATCACCATTGATGATTCATTTAAAAAATATGAAACAGTCCAAGAATCCATGGCAGACCACGTTGAGTTTTTAAAAGGTGGCACCTATGATGCCATTAAAACAAGTAAAAATTATCGTGAAGCAGCCGTTGCTTTACAAAATGGTGGCTATGCGACAGATCCCGAATATGCTAATAAATTGATTGAATTGATTGCTGAATTTAAATTGGATCGTTATGATAAATAACCAAGGGATGGCTTGTAGCTGTTCTCAAGTAACCTTGTTAGCCTTGTGATTAGGAGTATTGTTGGTATGGATAAAGCTTATTATGTGTTAAAAGATAGTTGCACCATCCTCTTGCGAAACAAAGGGGCTGCTGTTTTTAAATGTATTGTTGCGTTCCTTTATGTCATTCTTTTGACTTCCTTATTTCACGGTTGGATAAATGTGACCCAGTTAGCCAAAGTAGAGAAAGAAAATACGGCGCGAGAAGCTGAAGCTTTTGATTTTTTCACCCAGTCAAATACTAACGATAGTTTACTGACTTTATTACATAGTTTAACCACTACCCTATTTATTTTCAGTATTGGTTTATTATTATTCGGCATTTTTTATCTCTTTATTCATTTCCATAGAAGATTGATACTGGATAAAAAAGAGTTCATTATTAAAAAAATATTGGGTAGTTCAGCTTTTCAAGTAACAAGTGAGCCGTTTTGTGACTCCTTATTGCTTATTGTTCCGAGCTGTCTCTTAGGACTGCTTACAGCTGAAATTCTTTATCGTTCATTTCTACATTTTTCAACTTTTTCGCTCGCAGATCGTTTACATCCATCAAGTTATTTCCTGATTTTTGTAGATTTACCCTTGATCAGCTTTTTTGCTCTTTTAATTGTTTGTCAGTTTCTTTTTCTAAAACACAAAATAACGGATCTTTAAAAGGAGTCCTTACGTATGAATATTTTAGTTGCCGATGATAGTCCCGAAATGGTTCAAATAGTCATTGCTTATCTAAAAAAGGCTGGCTTTACAGTTTTTACTGCGCTAGATGGTGAAGCTGCCTTAGATATTTTTTACCAAGAAAAATTAGATTTAGCCATTGTTGATTGGATGATGCCAAAGATCGATGGTATTGCTGTCATCAAAACGATCAAAGCGGAAAGTTCTCTAAAAGTCCTGATGCTAACAGCTAAAACGACGGGTGAAGATGAGTTTCTTTCTTTATCCAGTGGTGCAGATGAATTCATTACAAAGCCCTTTCATCCCCAAGTGCTATTATTGCGTGTCAAAAAGTTACTAGGCTTGACCCATTCATTTTATGTAAAAGAGTTGTTGATCGATCCAGCTAATTTAAAAGTTTGGAAAGAGGAACAAGCATTGGATTTAACAAAAAAAGAATTTGATTTGTTGATGATGTTAGTCAAAAATCGCGGACATATTCTAACTAGAGAACAGCTTTTAGTCGGTGTTTGGGGCATGGATTATGATGGCGTGGCACGAACTGTAGATACTCATATTAGAAGACTTCGTGAAAAAATCGGCGATGAGATCATCACCACTAAAAGAGGAGTGGGCTATCTCATTGAAAAAGAAAACTAGAAAAATCAGCACGACTCTAACATTAACTTTTTCATCGATCATTGTTGGTAGTTTTATCATCATGTTCATTTTAAACAGTCTGATCGTTCCCCATTACTATTTTTCCAAAATGGAAGCTAAAGTTTCTTCCGTCATGACTGATATCCAGAAAAATGCTCATTCAGAGCAACAACTAGCTGAATTAGAAAACAATAATCAAGTTACGATCCTTAGCCGAAGCTTAGAACAGAGTTCACTAGATGATTTCAATGAATCACTCAATATTGAATTAAATCGAAAAAAAGTTGCGCTTAATCGCTTTTGGATCACTCAGGAAACGTTAGATCAGCTAGAAAATAGCCCGCAGCCGATTCAGCGTAATTTCGATCAAGGCAAACAAAAATCCAGTTTCTTAGTTGAAATGCAAGTCATTGACCAAACCTTTTATTTAGTCGGTGTTTCCACTGTGAATTTTTCGGAAACAGCCAGCTTGATCAATACGTTCAATTTTATTTCTTTAAGCTTAACCTTGATTCTGATCATTAGCTTAATTTATATCACTGTCCGCAAAATAACCGATCCATTGGTAAACTTAAAAAAAGTAGCCGAAGAGATCACTGCTCTGACTTTCGTTACAACTGAAGACATCCCAGCAAATGAAATTGGTGAATTAGCTCAAAGTATCAATAAAATGAGTTATGCTTTAGCCACTTATCAAAAAAATTTACTTGCTAAAAATGAACAGCTCAAACAATTTACAGCCGATTTGACACATGAGTTAAAAACACCGATTGCGTTGATCAAAGCATATGGATCAGGTATCGAAGATGATTTAGATGATGGAACCTATTTAGATGTAATCTTGCAACAGACTGAACGTCTGAATGAGATCGTTGATCAAATGTTAGACTACGCAAAATTAGAACAGCAACAGCCAATTAACAGAGTCCCTATACAGCTGTCAGATGCTTGGCGACAAACCGTAACCTCGCTTAGTCCAACCATAGCTGAGGAAAATATTATGTTGTTAGAAGCTGATACTGATAGCCCCTTATCCTTGATCGAAGCCGATCCGATTTTGATCAAGCGTGTGTTTGAAAACTTATTGACGAACAGCCTTAAATATACAACGGATCAAGAAATTCAAGCAAGCTGGCGGGAAACTGATGATTTTATTGAGTTTTCAATCAGCAATCAAACTTCTTTAACTTCGAATTTTGATGTAACTAAATTATGGGAAGCCTTTTATGTTCATGAGAAATCACGCAATAAAAACCTATCAGGAACAGGCCTCGGTTTATCCATTGTTCAATCGATCATGAATGAACATGGTTTTACGATTGAAGCAAGATTGGTTCACCAAACATTGATTTTTGTTTTACATTTTTATAAACCTGGTAAACAAGCGTAAATAATTTCGCTTGTTTTTTTATGTGTGGTTTTGGCATTTTTCTGTAACATTGAGTTGATAGGATTGAGAAGTGTCAGGACGTTGGATGAAGCTTTACTTTTGCTTTGAAACATGCCAAGAAACACAACGAAGAACTGAGTTGAGGTTGAATGGTACAAGGTGACTGAAAGGAACGTTGCTTCCATCAGTTATTAAGATGTTGAAAAATACAAGGTGTAGCGAAACGAAACGTTGTTACCGTGCATTATCTAGCTACGCGAGCTAGTCTCTAGGAAAAAAGATAAAATATACCTGTGACAAAAAACGTCACAAACATATTTTCCTATTTTTCTACGAGCCTGAACGAGCCCGCTCCGCTTTTATTGTTATCTAGCTTCATGAGCTAGCACCTCGGAAAAAAGATAAAACCTGAATGAGGCAAAAAACGCCTCAGTCATGTTTTTCTATTTTTCAGTCGGTGCTAAACGAGCTCATTCAGCTTTTAAATTTAGGAGGAACCTATGAAAAAATTTACGATCTATCTCAGCTTAGTTGCCATTACACTCTCTTTATCTGCTTGTAATTTCAACAAAACAAGCGCAACAAGCAAATCAGAAGAATTGATTAGCAACAAAGAAATCGAAAAGAACCAGACTTATGCAAAAACTGATTTTGCATTTGATGTTGATCCTGCCACTTTCACTGTCTCAATTACTGAAAATGGTGAAAAAGCAGAGGTATCAAAACCGCAGGAAGCAAAAGAAGTCACTGATTTAAAAAAGAGTAAAGACGAAATCAGTTGGACTTATCCGACTGAACAGATCAAAGTCAAATTAAAAAAAGAAAAGAACCATTTGGCAGTGTCACTGACAAGTTTATCTGATGAAGATAATTCTTTCTCTTGGCCAAAATTAGATGCTAAAAACTATGTATTACCAATTGCAGAAGGTAAAACCATTCCTAACAACCAACAAGATTGGTTAGCTTACTTTAAGCAAAATGAAGAATTGTCAATGAGTGAAGCTTTTTCTATGAGTTTTTTCACCACCAATCAAGAGACCTTTGCGACAACTTTTGTAATGGATAACACGTTTAATAGTGATATGTTAACATCTACCGAACCCCATCTTTGGTTGACTGCGAATCACCATTTTATTGGTTTTGACAAAAATAAAACCTTGAATTATCGACTTTATGTAACCGACAATGATCCTGTTGCGATCGCTAAAACGTATCAAATGGATCGAATTAATTTAGGCGAATTCAAACCCCTAGACGAGAAAGAAAAAGAAAATCCTCAAATCAAAAAAATGCGTGGCGCTATTCAAGTTTACTACTGGAATAGTCGTATTTTAAACACAGAAGATATCAAATGGAACAAATTACCTCAGAAAATTGACGAACCGATTTTCCAATGGATTGGGGAACTCCTAGGTCAATATGGCGAAGATGGTTCCGAGGAGTATCTTAAAGCTTTAGACGCATTTAAACACAATGAAGGTTATAAATATGAAAAAAATACGTTTTTGACTTCACTTAATTATGTTTTACTTTATCCTCAGTTCTATAATAAAGAAATTTTCAAAAATCCGGATGCTGACGCAAAAAAACTTCTGGATAAAGGAATCGATAAATTGAGTGAAGAAGAACGGTACACATTAAATAAACATCTTTTAGCAGGTGTCTTAGATGATTTGACACCTCCATTAGAACAATGGGGTCAAGCAACGTCATCCGACGTCTTTAAAGATATGAAAAAGGCTGGCGTAGAAAATGCGTGGATTGGCCTACCTAATTGGGCCACTGGTTTGATGAATCCAACAATGGTCAAAACAGCAGCTGATGAAGGTTATCTGATCGGACCATATGATTCTTATCAATCTATCCAAGAAAATGCTAGTATCGATTGGAACACAGCCTCATTTCCTAACCAAGATCTCTATGAACATGCCACAGTAACAAAGAAAAACGGCGAAAAAGTGGCTGGTTTCTTAGGGAAAGGTCGTAAATTAAACCCAACACTGATCTCTCCTGATGTAGAAGAACGGTTTAAAGGCATCACTGAAAATGGAATTCCATTTAATTCTTGGTTCTTAGACACAGATGCAGCTGGTGAAATTTATAATGACTACAGCCCTGATCACCTAACTACGCAAACCGAAGATGTTGCTGGTCGCTTAAAACGCATGACTTATTTCGATCAAAATGGTCTTGTTGTGGGTTCTGAAGGCGGTAATGATTTTGCTTCAAAAGAAATGGTCTTTGCACACGGGATTGAAACTCCTGTGATCATGTGGTCAGATCCTGATATGCGAGAAAATAAAGAAAGTGAATATTATGTAGGAAGTTACGCTACACTAGATGGCGGGATTCCTTCAAAATATAAAAAAGTTGTCCCGATCAAAGAAGAATATAAAGCCATCTATACTGATCCAGTTTATTCCCTCCCACTTTATAAACTTGTTTATAACCGTTCTGTGATCACTTCACATCAATGGGAATGGGATAGTTATAAAATCAAAAGCCAAGTTGGCGAGCGTCGTATGAGAGAATATTTATACAATACACCGCCAATGATGCACCTTGACAAAGCGGCTTGGGAAGAACACAAGCAAGATATTTCTGATAATGCGAAAATTTGGGCACCTTTCCAAAAAGCGGCTTTACAACATGAAATGACCGATTTTAAGGTACTGACAGGGGATCGCTTGATTCAAAAAACGGAGTTTGGCGAAAATTTGTCTGTCATTGCTAATTTCTCAGATCAAGATTACGAAGCGGATGGGTTAAAAGTTGCCGGAAAGACTGCTTTGATTATTAATGATGGGAAAGAAACGGTTATAAAAACGGAAGGATAATAAATTAAGGAAGAGCTTATAAAATATGTTTGAATCTACAAAAAGCAGACTGAAAATCGTTAGATTGATTTTCAGTCTTGTTTTACATATGAAGTGAATTTCAGTTTTCAAAACTTCTCTTAATTACTTTATTACTTTAGTAATTTATCTTTTCGATATTTAGTTAAATAATATTTTCTATCTCTTTCTTGCTTCATTGTACGCCACAGATTCCCATTCTCAGGACTAGTAATAAGCTTTAGATCGGTTTTACTAGAATTTTATAGTCATCAGGATTAGCATAAAGCTCTCTATATATAGTCTCTATAGCTACACTATTTTCTAGTATTTTTCCGATTGCATATACAAATTATTATTTGGTTCTATCAAGAACCCATTTTTCTTCAACAACTATGGTATCTTTCCACTCCTCATTCGTTACACTTTCTTTCAATAAAAAACCATTTTTCCCATATAAACTACGAGCAGCACTTAAATCTTTTACTGTCCATAAAAAAATTTTAGAGATATTTCTTTTTTCAATATATTTCATTACTTTTTCAACTAATTTTTTACCAATTCCTAGCCCTTGATACTTTGAATCAACTGCAAACCATCTAACTTGCCACCAGCCTTTATTTGTCTCCACTATCGCAATAGTTCCTACTCTGATACCATCAACTTCTGCTATCCATATATTGCTTTGTTTAATACTATCAATAGAATTTGCAATAGATAAAAAAACATACTTTTGGAATGAGTCTTTGTACTTCATTTCTGTGTATATGCGACAATGTAGATCGCTAATAAAACCTAGATCTTTTGTTTTACCTTCATAAATCATAATCTTATGATTTCTTTCATAGGTATTTCTAAAGATATTCATAGCTAAATTTAGCAAAAATAATTCTTTTTTATTATAACCAGACAGTTCTTCATATAAACCTTTACGTATATTTTCAACTTGTTCTTGGTGTATTTTTTTACCTTCAGCTGTTAGAAAAATTGTATATGATCTTTTATCACCAGCAATAGATTTTCTTTCAATTATCCCCTTTTTCTCTAGTTGAGCAATGATTCTACTCAGTTGGCTCTTATTAATATTTAAATTATCACTAATTTCTCTTGCCGTAATTGTTACATTATTGAATATCTCCGTAACTACTCTAGATTCAACTAAATTCAATAATTTATCGTATAAATTTTTATCAAATTTACTTAATAAATTAGAATAATATCTATTAAATCCACGAAAATTTCCAATGAATTCTTTAATATCCATTATGCTTCACTCCCTCATATTCTATTCATCATAACATGTTAAAATTTTAAAGCTAAATTAACGTTAGTTCGACCCCATCTTAACTTATGATCTAAGAAGATTTGTATATTTTTTGGTCAATAACTTGGCATAAACTTCATTTTAACAACCTTGATTATTTATAATTCGAAAATATGCAAATCTCCCAAAAACTAGTTGACAAAGTAAACTTTATAATATAAAGTTTACTTTGTCAACTAAAATAAATGAGAACACTTTTCTATGTCAAGGAAACCATTACTTTCACAAATGATGATAGTTTTGATATTTTGAGAGCATCCATAGCATTAATAACTTTATAAAGTAGAGTATTTATGCCTTTTTATCTGCGACTATGAAAAATAGTTACATGGATGATTGAAGGACTTTAAGTGCGCATAGAAATTTCAATTTTCTAACGTTTTAGTAAATTTATTAAAAATTCAAAAGGAAAGGATTACAGTTGCTATTTTGGAAAAAATAATAACTTTAGGTTTATTGATGAAGCATAAATTTTTTGTTTTAATAAGTTATTTTTATACGTGTATAAATGGATTAGATTTTGATACTATTCTGTTAAACTATTATTACAAAAACAAAATCACTAATAAAGATAATAAAGTAAAAATGGTTGATGACTTTTCCAGTAATAAGAATCAAAAAAGCTGATTTTATAGTAGATTATATAAGTAATAAAAAAGCCAACCTTACCCATAATAAAGTCGGATTTTTTATTTACTTTCACTAATATTAGCGCTAGTCCCTCAAAATAGTAATGTTTGATACATTTAGTAATTTTTCAATCACCACGATAAACCAGCAGCTGCTATCTCGGTTTTAGAAGCATATTGTCCATTAGGCCTATGCCAACGCCCTCTATAATCTTTCGTATAACCTGTACTGTTACTATTTGCTTGTTCCGCTACCGCTTTCTCGGCTGCCGCTTGTTCCACCGCTGCTTTCTCAGCTGCTGCTTGTTCCGCCCCTGCTTTCTCGGCTGCTGCTTGTTCCGCTGCCGCTTTCTCGGCTGCTGCTTGTTCCGCCGCTGCTTTCTCGGCTATACTTATTTTTTTTAATTGGTCTTTATATGCTTCAATAAGTCTATCTATTTCCCTTATTAATTCTTTTGTTTCATTTTCACTATAAATGATTCCATTTTCTTTGTTCATCCAATCTCTAAGCTCTTCCAGATTACCAACTTTCGTGCTTAATAATTCGCTTTTTTCGGTTTTTAAAGCTTCCACTTTAATAGTTTCTAAATTTTTCTTGTCTTCCTTTTTTAATTCGCTGATGATTTTATTTTTCGAATCATTATATGCTTTTGTCACATCTTTTTCTTTTTTGTCAACTTTTGAATAGTCTTTTACTTCTTCTATAAAAACTTTCAAATCAGATAATTTTTTATCATTATCCTTTTCAGATAAAATTTCATCTGCTTTTTCATTAATCTTTTTTACCTCTTTTTTTACTGACTCAGATATTGTAGTTTCAGATGTTACAGTTTTGTTCTCTTGATTTGATGTAGAACAGCCTGAAATAACCAAACCAATTAGCAAAGTCCATAATACGAAAAAAAATTTTCTTTTTTTATTAAAATACATACACTACTCCCCCTTAATATTTTAACTATTCAAAATCAAAAAAATTCCTTAATAATGTTAAAATCATTCTATTTAGCTCATTGTTTTCGAATATAATTCATTAATATATTAATTCTATCAAATATTAATATTTTTTCAACAAAAAATAATGACGATTTTATTTTTAATAGCAAATGCATTACTAGCTTATTCTTGATCAATTAATTACATCATACATATTCAATTTTAAATTATTCTTTTGATTTACTTAAAATCTCATGTAGGGAGCTATCCATCATTTTAGTACTCTTAAATTTTCCTTCGTTCAATACTATTTTATTAATTCATTGCTAATATCAATCATTTTTTTATCTCCTGTAATGTTACACC
>NZ_NGKY01000001.1:2403643-2408142 GCF_002140855.1 Enterococcus sp. 7E2_DIV0204 | reverse complement strand
AGTATATATTTAGTAAAAAGTTTAAGGGGATTTATATGAAAAAAATGTTTTTAACGATGCTAAGTACTCTCTTTAGTCTTACGTTTTTTTGTTTTTGGGATGATGTTCAAGCCGCAGTAGATTATAGTGCGTTTAACTCTACCTATCCAGTTAGCGCCTATTATCCTTACAGTTCCAACAAAGCGAATAATTTAGGAACATATCAATTAATTAACAATGTAAAAAATGATTATTCTACTCCTAATCAAAAACAATATACTACCGCTCCAGATGGTCAGCTTGATTATTTTGGTTTAAATCAATCTTCAAACAAATATTATTCTTGGAATAACACTTCAATTAACAACTCTGGGACTATTTTGGGACCAGATCCATTAGTTACTCCAGGATTACATCCGGCAGTTCCACTTCCAGTCCCTCCAGAGACAATTATTTCTGCCACTGGAGAGTCAAAAACTCTTTATTTTCATTATTATGTAGTACAAGTTGTTAAAAATGACGTAAGATGGTCAACCGAGCAAACGTTTGGTACAAATTACGCTATGCAACCTTTAGATATTTTACCTACTAACACAAATTTTGCTTGGGCTTATTATTCTGAAAGTCCTGGTGCTATCATTAAATATATGACTACAGATGAAACAGAATTGTTTAGAACACCTACAATTGTTGGAGAAATAGGAGAGTCTATTAATTCTGAAGACTTGACTTTCGATGGATATGAATTATTTGAAACACCGGATGCAGCTACTTTTAGTGAAGAAAAAAAAGTTTTAACATATGTTTACAGGAAATTAGTCGATAGTTCCAGCACATCTATTAGCAGTACCAGTTCTACCGATAACTCTAGTGTACCTCCTAATAGTACAAACTCTACCAGCTCTCTTATTAGTACAAATTCTACTGATAACTCTAGTACATCTACATTTAGCACAAGTTCTAGTGAAGATGCTAACCGAACAACTATTAACACTACTAATTCTAGTAATAAACATACTAATACTTATAAAGAATATCCAAAAACAGGTTCTAAAGATTCATCCATTTTATTCACCATAATTGGTAGCCTCTCTATGGTTGGTGCAGTAATCACTTTAAGAAAATACAATAGGTAAAGGTCTCTAAAAAACACCAAAGTTTTTTCTGGTGTTTTTTACTTTTTAAGTCTATTGATAATACCAAAGAAGATCTTTTAGATATATCTTTTTTTAATTAGACATAACGAACAGTAAGCGCATATCCCCCTGTTCTACTTACCAAACTTATGATTATCTATTTACCAATCTATCGATTCTATTTTTAGCTACAATATCTACAGATACTTATATTCAAATTCAAAGCTACTATCAATCCTTTTTATATAATCAATTACTCAAAAAGGATTGATAGACCATTTTCCAAATTCTCATTTTACTCTTCTTCAATTAATTGATCACAGACCCTAGACTTTTTAACATTCAAACCATACTAATAAACTTCGCAATTAAACCTACCCTATTATATTATAAAATAGCGTTTTACTGATAGGGAAACCGCTATTTCTTAAATCTAACGAAACATCCAATTGTAGTCTTTATTTTATACGGAAATACGAATGTAGTATGGTTCAATTAACTCTGCATATTACTGTGCAACCAATTGCAATTTTGAGGCGGTTACCAATGTTCTATAAGTAGCCAAAAAGGGTAGCTAATTTTCGTTACTACACTACCCTTTATAATCGATTATTCAATTTTCTTTACTCTCCCGCCAACAGAATCTGCAAACCGATCCGCTTCTTCTTTATTATTATATAATAATGCTGCAGATTTGATTCGAGTCCGAGTTCCATCTGGCGTTAGATAACCATGGAAAAATTTAATGGCGTACATAACTTTCACCACCTTCCTTGAAGATACCATTTTATTAATAAATTGTTTGAATTTATCACTACGTTTGCTCAATACGCTAGAATTGATAAATCACGTTCTTTGAATATAGAGACTATAGTAAATAAATCGTCCATATTCTTATTCCATGAACTCTTTATAAAGGGGGATTCCATTAGAAATGATTAGAGTATTTTCTTATATCCACTCTGAGAAATTTAAACTATCAATTTTGCAGTCTAATGACAACTATCTGATATTTATACCTTAATTGCCTAAATCATTGAGTATAACGTAATTTTCTAATACCATAAGATTAGATATCATTATTAAGGTTCTGATTAGTGCTTAACAAAAAACTAGTTCCAACTATAGAAAAAGTTGTTAGATTATGAATCATTGATAATGTAGTAGGTGTTAATATATTTAATAAACCAAGTATTATCAAACTACCATTAATAGAAAACGTGATTTTCAAATTTTGTTTTATCTTATTTGATAGTCTATCAACTAAAGAATCCATATATATCAAACTACTTAAATTATTTGATAAAAAAGTGATATCACTTACTTGTCTAGATATATCGGAAGACTCTCCCATAGATATACCAATATCGGCCAATGAAATGGCTGCTGAATCATTTAATCCATCACCGACCATAACCACTGATTGTCCTTCAGATTTTAATCTCTGAACGTAATTAAATTTATCTTCTGGTTGTAAATCTGATCTCACTTCATCGAAAAATAAATCCTTAATTACAGCTTTTGTTCTAATTTCTGTATCACCTGTCAATAAGACTACTTGCTTGTTATTTTTTTTCAAAAAATGTATTGTTTTTTCTGCATCGGTCCTAATGGGTGTATCAATAACAAATATTGCAACCAATAATCTATTATATCCTAGATATAATAGATTATAGTTTTTTTCAAATTTTTGAATAATAGTAGATTGTTTTATAGAAATAAAAACTTTTTCTTCTTTTATAAATTTCATACTTCCAATAACTACAGGTACATTATCTATTGAAGAGCGTATACCTTTTGAAGCAATATGATACAATTCACCATGCATTTCTTCATGGATAATTCCTTGATTTTTAGCTTCAGACACTAATGCATTAGCAATCGGATGATAAACGTGCTCTTCTAAACATGCCCCAATCCTAATTACATCAGATTCTGTATAATCATTAAAAGTAACCACCTCTTTTACTTTGGGTTGAGATGTAGTAATCGTTCCTGTTTTATCAAAAATAAATGTATCCATAGAATTGTATGTGTCAAGGATATTAGAGGATTTGATGACTATGCCATTGTCTAATGCCTCTTTTACAGCGCTTATATAAGCAACTGGTGTCGATAGTTTAACTGAACATGAAAAATCTACCATTAAAAAAGATAAAGTTTTTGAAATAGATCGAGTGAAGACAAAAGTAAGGAACATACCTAAAAAGTTATACTTCACTAAATTATCAGCTGAACTTATTAATTGTTTTTGTTTTGAAGAATAAGGTAGTTCTGAATTGTTGATTAATTCTATTACTTTAATGATACCCGAGTTTGGCGTATCATTTGTAACAGATACGATCAACTCCCCGTTGGTTAGTAGTGTGTTAGCATTAACGACTGTACCAACTTTTTTAGAAACCGGATATGATTCTCCAGTAATAGAACTTTCATCTACAAACCCCTCCCCACCTATCACTTGTCCATCAAATAAAATTTCACTCCCCTCATAAATAATTAGTAAGTCTTCTTTTTTTACATTTGATACACCTATTTCAATTGGGCAATTATCATTTAAAATCCAAACTTTTTCATCAGATTGCTTTAAAGCCAATTCGAGATCTTTAACAGATTTGTTTTTTGACCAGTTTTCTAATTCAGTTCCTAAGCTTAGTAAAAAGGTTATGGTACTTGCTGATTTAAAATCGCCAATTAATAATGATACAATGATAGCTAACCCATCTAATACATCCATGTTCAATCTTTTTTGCTTTAAAGATTTATACATTTCGATAGCAAATGGGATAGATTGATACATTGTGTATACATTACGAAAAAGAGTAGGGATTAGTAATTTTATTAAGGATCGTTTATAAAAATTTTTAGCTATTATATTGTATGGAGTAGCTTCAGCTACTAATTTAGGGTGCTCATAACATTTCTTTAAATATTTACTATCAATATTTTCTAAAAGTGACCGTATTTCATTTTGATTATACTTGTTTTGATAGATTGCAATATGTCTATTATCATTATAAAAATGAACTTTTTTGATAGTAGAATTTTTGCGTATGATATATTCAAGATATTCTTTAATATCTTGATTAAGCTTAAAAGGTAATTCAATTCTAGTTCGATGTTTTGTTGAAAAAACAATTTTATAACTTAGCATCATTATCAATTAGATTTTCTTCAGCATCAACATTGATCATTTCTAAATTACTATTCTTTTCTTCTCTGTTATAAATATCTCTTGCGTTCGCTTGAACATCATCTGCATGTTGCTTAATAGCAGAAAGAGAAGTATCAATACTATCTTTTATCTTAAAAGCTTTTGACAGACCGTGAGAATAGATATTTTTAGCTTCTTTGCTGGATAATAACTTAAACCCTGCACTTCCA
>NZ_NGKY01000001.1:2347604-2397776 GCF_002140855.1 Enterococcus sp. 7E2_DIV0204 | reverse complement strand
ATTAAGTATATTATTAAAAAAGTAAAAAAAAATAACCAAATAGAGAAATAAAAAGTTTTTTTACATCGTAGACTTTCAACCATAGTTATAATATTTAAGATAAATTTTAATTTTTTTCACATAATAACAATAAGATTAAACTTGATTTTAAGGCTAACCTAAATTATAATAAAAAAATTAACCTACAAGATATATTTAGTAATTTTCTGACCTACGAAGTTTAGATATATTTTTTACAAAAAAAAGCTCCCAGTTCAACTAAGAACTTCGTTTCTAAAAACATTAAGAAGGTGGATAATATGGGGTATGATTTCTTTAAGCAACCAATTTATCAAAAAAAAAATAGATATCATAAGAACAGTACTTATTATATAGATTGTGAATGTAAAAACTTAGCACGAAAACAATATAATAAAAACATTTATTTATGTCCTACTTGTGGCAAGGCATATAGCTTAAAAAATAATACTTATCACATAACTACGCACTATGTAGGACTGAAATAATCAATCAAAAATTCACGAACTATTAGTTAATGAAGTAATGATGAGTAGAAAAAAGTGAACAGTATAAATGTGAGATGTGTTATCTATTACAGATAATTTAAAAAACAGGAAAAAAGATAGCATATGAGGGATATCCTTGAATATGAAAGAAAAAACAAAACTAACAATACGTTAATATTTTTTTTTGAAGTTCTAAATGAGAAAACGATTATGATTGAAGAAGCTATTTCTCAAAAAACTCTTTAGTTAATTCTCCTATGGAAAATTTTTTCAGAGCATTACAAAGCAAAAATTGTATTACAGAAAAGCCTATTGAAGTCAAAATGAGTTAAGGTAAGTATTTAAGTATTCTATTTGCTAGTGTATTTATTACCAGATAAAAAAGATGTTACCTAGTATAATCCAAATGAGTTTCAACGACTCAATCAAAAACTTTAAAAAAAATAGAGTGGAAAAATCCACTCAATAAAAAGTCTAGCTAATAGGGGTGTGCTATATAAAGAACCGTTTTTTCAAAATTAGTTTTCTAGTTAATTAACCGTTTCATTTGGAATGTTCAAAATAAACTAAGATTCTTCTATTTAGTCAAATTAGTCAAAACTTTACTTTTCTATAAAGTTTTGTGCTTTTTAAATTCAATTGTAACATATTTATAGTCATGCTTTTTTTCTACTTTGTATCTTTGTCTTTCCTATAGTAGAAAGATAAAGATAATAATATCATCACACCGAGAAAAATATAACTAAAATTAGTTTCTTCTCCCATCTTAGGTATAATTCTATTTTCTAATATTTTTTTGGGTTGCTCATTTTTTAAAACATTACTATTTTTGCTATTATTAATTGAATTTCCATTTGAATTTTTTTTAATTATATCCGATATCATTTTTTTCTTGTAGTAATAGCTCACTTGTATAAAACCCTCATTATATTGACCACTTTCATTTGCCGGTAGTTTACTTGTATCTAATTCATAGCCACTTACTTCCGGTGCGCTTACCGTATAAGTTGATCCCACAACACCCGTATCACTGTTCGGATACTCTGCTATAATGTTGCCTGACTCATCAAAACAGTATACATCGACTATTCCTTCAGTCAATTTTTTCTTATAATAAAAACTCACTTGTATAAAACCCTCATCATATTGACCACTTTCATTTGTTGGCAGTTTACTCGTATCTAATTCATAGCCGCCTACTTCCGGTGCTGTCATCGTATAATCTACACCAACATCTCACATAGCGCTATTCGGATAGAATCCTATAATGTTACCTACCTCATCATAAGAATACACATCAATTGTTCCTTTAGTCGAATTTTCAGCATAAACTACCGTTAAAGGTAAAAAAATCTGCATAAAAATAAATAAACAAATAAACACTTTACCAAAAGACTTTATTAACATATTATTTCCTCTTTTCTTTTTAAATTTTTTACTATAAATATCTTAGTAAATATTAAACAAATAATATACTATAAAACCCAAAATGTTCATTATTATTTTCTAATGGTAATCAGTGTAACATTATAAGATGTGTATAAGAGACAGGTAGAATTTTTGCGTATGATATATTCAAGATATTCTTTAATATCTTGATTAAGCTTAAAAGGTAATTCAATTCTAGTTCGATGTTTTGTTGAAAAAACAATTTTATAACTTAGCATCATTATCAATTAGATTTTCTTCAGCATCAACATTGATCATTTCTAAATTACTATTCTTTTCTTCTCTGTTATAAATATCTCTTGCGTTCGCTTGAACATCATCTGCATGTTGCTTAATAGCAGAAAGAGAAGTATCAATACTATCTTTTATCTTAAAAGCTTTTGACAGACCGTGAGAATAGATATTTTTAGCTTCTTTGCTGGATAATAACTTAAACCCTGCACTTCCAAACAAAATCCCCCCAATAAATAAACTTCCTTTTTTACCTGTCTCTTATACACATCTCTATTTATGTATTACATATATTTTCCAAAAAATAATACTATCTCGTTATTTTTCTTTTCAAACAGCACAACATTATCCTATCAAATAAAAATCCAATCATAAAATAACTTGGATAGTCAAGTTACTCTATGATTGGCTAATTGCCTCAGTACTAGTATAAAAATAGAAACTATTATTATTCGATTCAACAAATTGTTAATATAGATATGCTTTCCATCCTTCTACTAGCATATCTTTGACTTCAGCGAAGCATCCTAGCTTTATCGTTTTATAGGGTAGAATATCTAACTCATTTAACTATTAAGTAGCAACGTCAAAATAAACAGTGCTATTATATCTGCAAAGTACGTTTTTAGCTACACCATGATTATAAGATCTTATTATTCTACAACTTTCTTATAGCTTGGTTTAAAGAAATCATTTCGATTAATCCTTGAGCAACCTCTGCGCCTTTATTACCTGCTTTTGTTCCAGCACGCTCAATTGCCTGTTCAATAGATTCAGTCGTCAACACTCCAAACATTACAGGAATATCTGATTCCAAACTAATATGAGCCACTCCTTTTGCAACCTCATTGCTCACTAATTCGTAATGTGTTGTCGCTCCTCGGATAATGGTTCCTAACGTAATTAAGCCATCATAATGTTCATTGCTAATCAATTTTTTTGTTACAAAAGGTATCTCAAATGCACCTGGTACCCAATAAACATCAATATTTTCTTCTGATACACCATGACGGATTAAACTATCCATTGCTCCACTCAAAAGCTTAGCGTTAATAAATTCATTAAATCGTGCAACCACAATTCCAACGTTCATATCTTTTCCATAAAGCTGCCCTTCAAATGTTGTCATATTTTTCTTCCTCTCTTAAATAATCAATAAATGATGAAACTTTTGTTTTTTTGTTTTTAAATAGTCTTTATTCTCTTCTACAGCTTCTATTTCCAGAGGTATGCGCTGATTGATCTTTATTCCAAAAAGTTCTAATTGTTTTATTTTTTCAGGATTATTGGTAATCAAATCAACTTCTGTTATACCTAAAGTATCTATTATATTTGCCGCAAACTCATAGTCTCTTTCGTCTGCTTTGAACCCCAGCGCCAAATTCGCATCAAAAGTATCCATTCCTTGTTCTTGCAACTTATAAGCTCGTAATTTATTTTTCAAGCCAATGCCTCTACCCTCTTGACGAAGATATAAAATAGCTCCTTTACCTTTTTTCTCAATCATTTGCATTGCTTCATGTAATTGTTCACCACAATCACATCTATGAGAACCAAAAGCATCGCCTGTCAGACATTCAGAATGTACTCGAACCATGATCGGTTCTGCCTGTTTTCCAATCTCTCCTTTTGATAAAACTAAATGCTCTTTATGCTGCAGGTCTTCAAAAAGTGTTAGGTCGAATTCACCAAAAGCAGTCGGTAATTTCACCGTTAACGGTTTTTGTGTATTTAAGTATAGTACTAATTCTTCCACAGTAATAAATGGAAGTTTGTGTTTTTCTGCGAACTGTTTTAACTGTCTTTTTCTCGCCATCGTCCCGTCTTCATTCAAAATTTCACAAATATAGGCTACTTCAGTTTGATTCGTTAGCTTCGCTAATTCAATAGCTGCTTCAGTATGACCTCTTCTTTCCAAAACACCACCTTCTTTAGCGATGAGTGGAAAAATGTGTCCTGGACGATGAAAATCTTCTACAACACTCTCTTGCTTGGTTAAAGCTTGAATCGTTGTCGCGCGATCATAAGCAGAAATTCCCGTTGAAGTTTCTTTATGATCGACACTAATAGTAAATGCTGTTCCAAAGCTGTCTGTATTTCTCGCTACCATTTCTCCAAGATTTAAACGGTCAGCAATTCTTTTTGAAATTGGCGTACAAATCAATCCGCGTGCAAATGTAACCATAAAGTTAACGCTCTCAGGTGAAACCAAATTTGCAATGCCAACCAAATCACCTTCAGCTTCTCGATCATCATCATCCGCCACCACAATCAGCTTACCTTTTCTTAAAAACTCAATTGCTTCTTGAATGTTTTCTTTCCCCAATTAATTCAGCACCTTCCACTCTTTTGATTGAAATGTTTTTAATTGTGCTTTTAAATATTTTCCTAATATATCCGTTTCAAAATTCACATACTCTCCATACCTTAATTTACCAAGATTTGTTTGATTTTTCGAATGTGGAATCAAGCTAATAGAAAAACTTGTTTTAGCTATCTGTGTAACGGTTAAACTGACTCCATTAATAGCTATAGAGCCTTGAGAAATAATTTCTCCTTGAAACTTTTTAGGAAAGTCAAAGGTTAAAACAAGCGCGTTTTCTTCTACTTTTTTTTCTTTAAGACGTATGATTCCATCTACATGACCTGCCAGTAAGTGTCCTTCCAAACGTCCATTATACGGTAGTGCTCGTTCTAAATTCACTTCATCATTTATTTTCAATCGTGAAAACGTCGTACGTTGAAAAGTTTCTGGCATAATATCCACCGTAAACTGTTGCGTTGCTTTTTCAATAGCGGTCAAACAAACACCATTTATTGCCATACTGTCACCAACGTTATACTTTTCAAGTAACTGCTGAGAAGTTTGACAGGTCAATTTAATTGTTTGACCTACATGCTTTATTCGGATGATTTTCCCTTTTCCTTCAATTAAACCTGTAAACATCTTACACTCTCCTTCCAACAATCCTAAATTCATTGCCAATTTGTTCTAGATCCACAAATTTTAATTTTGTTATTGAATGGCTCATTCGTTTACTTGATATACTTGAAAGACTGTCCCCACCAAGAATTACTGGTGCCAAATAACAAATTATCTCGTCCCAACAATGACTGGCTAAAAAAGTATCATGAATGATTGAACCACCTTCAACATAAACAGATTGAATATTTCTCTTGTATAGTTCATTCAAAACATCTGGTACAGTAACAGCAGATTGGCTTATCACCTCCACGTGTTCTGGTAATTGATTTGAATATTCAGTAGCTTCTGTGAAAATCAAAACTGGTGCACTACTGTCTTTAAAAATCGTTTGCTTAAAATTATCTAAAAGCCTGCCTCTTCTATCCATCACAATACGAATGGGAGAAAATTTGGTCTTTTTTGTCGAAAGCAGTTGAGGATCATCAATTAAAATTGTTTCACTTCCAACTAAAATTGCATGATAATTATCTCTTTCTTCATGAACTCTCTCGAATACTTCCTGTTGACTAATTTGTAATCGTTTTTTCCTCAAAGAAATCTTTCCATCCAATGACATCGCCAACTTTAGAGAAACATATGGCCGCTGCTTCTCGAAAAAATAATTATAATTCTTATTTAAATTTCGTACCTCTTTCTCCAAAATACCTATCATCACACGGATACCATGATCTCTTAATGCCTTCACCCCTTTCCCCGAAACCAATGGATTAGGATCTAGCTGTCCAATGACAACATTCTTGATCCCTGAATCAAGGATTAATTGTGTACATGGTGGTTGCTTTCCGTAGTGATTACAAGGCTCCAAGGTAACATAAATTGTTGAATTAAGTAGTTTTTCGGGAGTTTTACATAAATCAATTGCATTTTTTTCGGCATGTGCTTGTCCATACTCTAAATGAGCACCTTTTGAAAGTACGTTGTTCTCGCTAACAATCACTGCACCAACTAAAGGATTGGTATAGGTATTTCCCTGTCCTTTTTTTGCTTCTTGAATCGCTAGCTTCATAAATATTTCATGCAAAAAAATTCCTCCTTTCTAAACAAAAAAGCCCTATGTATGCACATAGGGCTGGTAAAAAAACAAACTCAAAGAAACCATGACAAAAAAAGACATACTTCTCCCATCAGTTCTAGTAAGTTTTTCTTCTCCCATCCAGACTTTAACTGTCGGTTCCAGAGTTTCACTGGATCAACCGCAACTATTGCGGGTCACGGACTTCAAGTTATTACTTGTCACCGTCGGTCGGGAATTACACCCTGCCCCGAAGAAATCTATTCAATTAACATATATAGAATACAAGTTAGACATTAATTTGTCAATATTCCAAAAATTTGAATCCAAGTCATGTTCGTTTTGCCTATTTCTTTGTATAAAAAATAACTTGATTCAATGACGTGAACATTTTTTTGCCATAATCTATCATAAAGGCAATACATTACTTATTGAACATCATTTACAGGTCTTTTATTGCCAATAATTCACATTCTGGGATAAATAGTTTTTCTATTGTTTCAACAGAAAAATTCTCTCCATTATTTAGACGATCAACGAATAATAACTTTTGTTCTTTTGTTTTAAATTGGTAACGGATGATATTTCCCAATATAATCTCTTGTTCGTATACAACGTTAACTCCAATACTGTCAGGGATTTGTTGAAAACTGATTATTTCAGGTCTTGCAAAATATTTATCAGATTGGTTAAAATCAATTTTTCCGATTAAATCTGTTAATTGAATTTGATTATAATCCCCAATAAACTCAGCTACAAATTGACTTTTCGGTTGACTATATAATTCTTTTGGTGATGAGACTTGTTTTAATTCGCCTTCTGATAATACATAAATTCGATCACTAATTCTCATAGCTTCTTCCTGATCATGTGTGACAAATATCATTGTTATCCCTAGCTCTTTTTGAATTAAACGTATTTCAAGTTGAAGTTGCTTTCTAATTCGTGCATCTAATGCACTAAGCGGTTCATCTAAAAGTAAAAGTTTCGGTTCCACCACTAATGCTCTAGCCAGAGCGACACGTTGTTGCTGTCCTCCTGAGAGCTGTGGTACATGCCGATCAGAAAACTCAGTCAATTCAACCAATTCAAGGATTTTCTCAACTTTTGCTCTTACTTGCTTTCTATTTACTTTTTTTACATTCAAACCAAACGCAACATTATCATAGACTGTCATCGTTGGAAATAACGCATATTGTTGAAAAACCATTCCAATGTTTCTTTCTCTACTTGCTTTTTCTTGTATTTCTACGTTATCCAAATAAATGGTTCCCGCTTCTGGAATTTCTAGACCAGCAATCGTACGTAACAATGTTGACTTTCCACAACCACTCGGTCCAAGCAATGTTACTAATTCACCTTTCTTTACTGACAATGAAATATCATTTAATACTGGTTTATTATCAAATGATAAGGATAGGTTTTCTAAACGTAGATAGCTCATAGCAGACTCTCCTCAACAGCCGAATTTGTGATTTCCTGACTCATTTTTATTTTTTTAGTTAGTTTAATTTTTTTTAACTGTAGCTTTTGCTTATTCGAAAAATAATAAATAATAATTCCACTCAAGAAAATCATCACGAAATAACATACCATCACCGCACTAGCTAGATGGCCATTTTCATTCATACGACGTAACATATAGATGCGTAACGTTTCAAACCGACCACCAATGAGTAAATTTGTTAAAACATATTCACCAAATACACCAGAAAATACCATAATACTTGATAGGACAATACCAACTCTTAAATTAGGTAAGACCACTTTAAAAATAATTGTAATCATGTTCGAACCAAGCATCTGGCCTGCTTCAATCAATTGTTTAGTATTGATTGCTTGTAAGCTATTACGAATTCCCATATACATGATTGGAGAAATTAATAATGTTCCACATAATACAACAAACATTGGAACTCCTGTTTTAGAGTAAGTTTTTAATAAAGCTGTCACTAAAATCACCCCAGGTATTGCGTAAGGAAGTACTGAAATAGACTGTAATAATTTATCTATTTTAGGATAGTGTAAGTAAATAATAATAACACTTGGAATCATTACAATTAATATCATTACTAAAACTATAGTTGATAAAATGAACGAACGTATAATCGATAAGAAAAAGGCTTGATCATTAAACAACTCATTAAACCAATGAAATGTGAAGTTAGTAGGAAGAAGAGATTTTCCCCACTCATCTCCAAAGGCATACACTCCAGTCATAATTAGAGGCGTTAAATAATATATCCCTAAAATCGTGATGATAATATATGAAAATAAGCGATGATTTCGTTTTATTTTTTTCATGCCAAATCCTTTCTAAGCTTTTTCATAGTATACTGTGATATGAAAATAACACAAATCATACTAACCACAAATACAACTGACAAGGTACTTCCGACATTTGGTTTTGCATAAACATCACCTGCAACTAAAGCAGCAATTCTTGTCGTTATTAACCCAACGTTACTACTAACTAGTGCATAGGCTGTTTCATAGGTTCCCATGCCATTAGCAAATAAAATAGCAAATGTGCCACTAATCGTTGGAACTAAGAATGGAAAGACAACTTTTCTCAAATATAAAAAAGTAGTTGCCCCAAGCATCTCAGCACTTTCCTGCCATTCTTTTTTTACTTTTCTCATTACTGGATAAATAAATAATGTGGCTAATGGTATTTGAAAATAGGTATACGTTAAAACCAACCCTTTCCAAGTATATAAATCAAACGACTTTAGTATAGGAAAAACCATTTTCAACAATCCTGAATTTCCTAAAATAATAATAAAACCGAAAGCCAATGGAATCCCTGCAAAATTAGCGGCCAGATTAGAAAAGAGAGTCAATTTTTCTTGAGCTGATTCTGATAATCCAATCAAAGCATATGAAAAAATGAGAGAACCAACAATACCAATCACGCTTGAGACTGCAGCAATTAAAATGCTGTTACCAAAAGCTTGATAGTAATATGGATTAGTCAGTGCTTGAATGTAATTATTCATACTGAATTCGTTTGTTACGTCTAATTGGAAACTAGCTAAAAACATGAAAATAATCGGAACAAATAAAAACATAATGGCAATAATAAAAAGTGGGAGTAATCCCACCCAGTAGTTCTTTTTTCTAATCATAATAAACTCCTTTTAAGTTAATCCCATTATCTCCGTAATCATTGGCATCAGCTGTAATTGAGATATTTCTGTTTCTTTAGACAATTCAGTCGTGTTATTCAATAGATAAAATGGTACTTCTCTATGTTGTGGTAAACTCCCTCCATGTAATCCATAATCATCCATTCCATGATCAGCTGTAACGATGATTTGATAACCCATTTTTTGCCACTTAGGAACAATTGTTCCGATAATAGTGTCAGCGATATTTACTTGAGTCATATATTCTCTAGAAAGTGCAGTATATTTATGACCAATATCATCAATATTCATCGAATGAACCACCATAAAATCTGGTTCATAGGTTGAAATAATACTATTAGCATCAGCGAATACATGAGAATCAGGATAAGTATCTTCACTGTAAAAAATACCGTGTTGAATTAACTTTGCTTCATCATGTTGAATTCTATCCGTTAATATATTATAAGGTGCTCTATTATATAACTCGCTCATCCAAAAATATCCTGCAACACCTGTCGTTCCACCAGCTTGTTTTACTAACTCAAAGATAGATAGTTCTTTGGACTGTTGTACCACTAAATTAGTGTATATTTCATTTTTATACATAGGCTGCCCCGTCATAATCACTTCATAAAGCGGTCTTGAATTACTAGGCATTTCCGCTACCATTTTTTTTAGTTGTGCTTGCTTATGTTCGACTAAACTGTTTAAAAAACCCATTTGTTTCATCGCAACATCATAACGACAACCATCTAAAATAATCAAAACAACTTTATTTTTTAACATTGACTAAAACCTCACTTTGCCATTTTTCCGGTAGCGTTAGAGCCGTTTTGTCCCAACTTTCATTTGATTCAACTGGCTGAGCACTTTTATATTCCTCATCTTTTAATAATTTACTTGCAACATCTTCTGGTAACTTAACATTTGTACGAATTGGACGAGCATACCCTTTGGCCAAATTAATTTGTCCTTCATCAGATAATATATACTCTCTTGCTAATTTCGCTGCATTTGGATGCGGTGCATTTTTATTTATTATTGTTGTATATCCACTAATAACCGATCCATCCGTTGGAATCCTTACTTCAAATCGGTCTTTATCAATTGTATCTCTATAATTTAGAGCGTTGAAATCCCATAAAATCACAACGTCTGTTTCTCCTTTTTCTATATTTGCTAGAGATGCATCTACAGATGAGATTCGACCTTGTTTTGCTATCTCTTTAAAATAATCTATTCCTGGTTGAATATCTTCTTCATTCCCACCGTTAGCCATAGCTGCCGCTAAAACAGCAAATTGAGCTTGATTCGCTTTTGCCACATCTCCTACAGCTACTTTATAGTTACCGTTTTTTAAATCTTTCCAACTGGTCGGTACGTTTTTAACATTATCTTTATCTACCATAAATGAAATTGTTCCAGTGTAACTAAGCAGCCAGTGCCCTGCGTCATCTTTTGCCCAATCAGGAATATCATCCCAATACGATGTTTTATATGGTAACGTCAACTCTTTACTTACAGCCAAAGGTCCGAAGCTTATTCCAACATCTCCAATATCAGCTGTACCCTTTTCTCCCTCAGATTCAAACTTTGCTAACTCTTCTGCACTAGACATATCTGTATCATTGTGATTAATACCATATTGGCTTTTTATATTCTCCCAAGTTCCAACCCAGTTTGCCCATGTATCAGGCATTCCAACACTGGCGATCTCGCCTTCCTTTTTAGCCTTTTCTATAATTGTTTCTAAATTATCAGTAGTATTGACAGCTGTATCTTTATTTTTGTTTGTTCCTGATGAGCATCCTGTTAACGCTGCAATTATTGCCACTCCTAATAGACCCTTAACTAATTTACCTTTCATCGTAAACCTCACTTTTTAATATTTTTTCAATTATTATTATATTCTTGGACTGTAAATTTATAGCAAAAACTAAGTTTTTTTTTGTAAACAATGTAAATTTTTAGTAAAACGCTATAAAAATCATATTTTGATGATAAACTAATAGCATATAAAAGAAGGAGCGTTGCCTAGTGAATTATTATGATCAACATTTGCACACACATCATTCATTCGATTCAAATGAATCCTTTGAAAATTACTTAGATCGTTTTTGTCCAACTATTTTTGTTTCAACAGAGCATTTGGATTTTAAAAATCCATATGTAAATGGCGAAGACAGTATTCCCGAATATAGTGCTTACAAAAAAGAACTCAACCATTTGCATAGTCGCTATGATACAAAGTTATTGCGTGGTATTGAGGTAGGTTATGTTGACACTCATAAAGAAATGATTGAACATTTTTTAGCATCAAACCATTATGACATCATTCTTTTGAGCATTCATCAAAATGGCACAATTGATTATATGGATGAATCAGTAAAAGATTTGGATGTCGCAGATTTGATAGATGATTATTATTCACGTATGCTTGATGCTGTCCAATCTGTTGAGTTTGCCAATGTACTTACTCATTTTGATTATGGAGTGAGACTATTACAATTATCCGTTGATGAATTTAAAAAAATGGCTGAACCTTATCTTATCGATATTTTTAAAATAATGATTGATAAAAGGATTGCGTTTGAATTAAATGCCAAGAGTTTTATTAAATATGAAAATAAAGCCCTTTATGAATATGCGATTCCTTTATATATATCACTTGGAGGAACTCTGTTTACTTTAGGCTCAGATGCTCATGTAGCTCAAGATTATGAGTTGGGCTTTGAAGAAATGAAGAATTTACTTAGAAAAAATGATGTTACACTATTAGCTTTATACGATAATCAACAATTAACACTGGTTCCAATAAGCTAATAAAAAGCTTCCTTTTATCATTGTTAATAAAGTCAAGCCATCAAAAAATCTAAAAAAAATGAGATCTAGATAAATCTGTATAATAAATCGATGCACAAATCAAAAGGATTGTTTATTTACCTATATCACTTATTGAATACTCAACTACGTTCAGCTGTTAATTTTTAAACACCTTTTAATATAATAAAAATATAAACTTAAGGTCTGTATAGTTGAACGATTAATAGAATTAAAAAATCACAATAATTAATAGGCCAATCTCTTGTTTGATTTTATTAAATCAGTTGAAAGTCCTACGCTATTCTACTTAGAATATTAATAGATTATTCTGTTTTCATCTTATTTAATTTATTGTTGCTCTGACAAACACTTATTTATTATAAAAAAAGGATTCAGATACCAAGTGAAAGTGCTTGGTATCTGAATCTTTTTTTGATTACTTCTACTCTATTTTTATGGTTTCAGCTTAAATATCATTTCAACTGGATTATGATCTGAATTCTCAAATTCAGCATCAATCACTTTTCCATTAACATTCTCAACGTTATCAGAAATGATAAATCCATCAATCAATGCTACAAAGGACTTCCCTTTTATATATGGTTTATCTAAGTTACGCACTGAAGGAACTGGCATTTTCGTTTTACTCAATGTTGCAACCTGTAGATTTTTCGGTAGCTCTTCTTTTGGAAAAGGTTGTAACCATGTGTATTCTTCTGTTGGGGTATTTTTAAATGTTTCAGTTGAAGAATCGAGTAAATCATGATTAAAATCACCACCACCGACAACATAATTTCCTTTTTTGTATTCATTTTCCATATGATCGAATAATTTATGCACTTGCTCATTTTGGATTTTTTGATCCTTGATATAGGCCGATAGATGAACATTATACAGCATCAAATATTTGCCATTTTCAACTGGAATTTTTGAGACCGTGAAGGCACGATCTAAATCAAAGAATTTATTGACATTGGTTTCGATCGGTAGGCTATAGCGCGTACTTTTTTCAATCTCGTGATTGCTCAATGTTACGATGCCTGATTTTGATTTACCAATTGGATCTAATACAGGATACATCAGAAACGCTGAATCATAATTGGTAGCAAACACACTAGTATAATCGGAAAATTGCTGATTGATTTGTGTCACTTCATCTACACCACGACTACGGGTGGCTTTTTCATCAACCTCTTGAAATAAAGCAAAATCCGGATTGATTTTTTTAGTCGTATCAATCACGCCAGAGATATTTTTGACAACACTTGCTTCACTGACTGCTTTAGATTGTTTACCGCCATCCATGAAAAAGGTGTAATCTGGCGTGTAAGAGCCATAGCCTATGTTAAAAGTTGAAATTTTGTATTCTTTATTTGTTGCCGTTTGGTTCATTTTAGCCTTTTGAGTGATTTCAACAGGCTCGTTATCCACAATTCTTCCATAACTGAAAAAAACATAGCCGACATAAACTAGAATGATGGCGATAAAAATGGATAGAACACTTAAAAATACTTTAATACTTTTCCTTAAATTCATGATTTTCTCAACTTTCTACTGGGTACTTTCCATTCTACAATAAGAACAAACACTTTCGTTTGTCTGCATCGGTGCACCGCAAAAATGACAGATTTTGTTTCCTACTTTGATCGTATTTTCCTGATCGGGTCTTATCTTAATTCGCTCTTTTGGGATTTCGTTGGACTTTTCTTTTGAGACATCCTTTGTTACTGCAGCTCTCGTTATCTTATGTCTATCTTCAACCATTTGCTTTTTTGGTTCTGGTTCTCGATAAAAAAGGCTCGTAACAGCATCAAACACCCCAATCACTCGTAACGATAAATATAAAGAGTAAAATACCACCTGAAATAAAATTTCTATTTAAAATCCTTGGAATCCGCGTTGCCCCAAGTATTAAAGTAAGTAAAAACGTATTTCTAGGTTCAAATTATACAACAACCCAGCTCTTTTGATCATAAATAGATTATCTTTTATAAACTGCCACATTCTTCTTTTCCCCCAACACATTTCCATCTTTTTAACGTAATATTCATTATAAGCGTAAAATGAGTTAGTTTCAATATAGGATAAAAAAGCAGAAAAACCTTTTCACAGGACTTTCCACTTTTCTTATTTTTTATGTCACTTAGTCTATCTTAGGTTTCATCTTATTGATCATCGCAGTCGTCTTAGGCAATAAGTCTTCATAATAATCAGCAATTTTAAGATTTATTGTCGCCAGTCTATCCTGTAGCTCTTCGATTTTCGCTGTAATACGTTCCTGTTCTTCTTCCAATAATTGTTTCCTTGCTTCAATCGTAGAGTCACCTACATTCGCTAAACGAACATATTCAATGATCATTTCCAATGTCATGCCAGACGCTTTTAATTTTAAGATCGACTGAATCCATTCAAGGTGAATCTCATCATAATCGCGAACGCCATGAACTGTTCTTGTAACAGCTGGGATTACGCCAATTCGTTCGTAATACCTTAATGTATCCGCAGAAATGCCTACTAGCTCTGCCATTTCTTTAATCGTCATCTATTTCTCCTTTTGTATAAAATCAATCGACTCTGACAATTCTTTATATTGCTCAGTCATTTGTATTTTCTGATTTGCCATATTTAAAGCTAACTCGTATGCATCACTACCTACCATTAACTCTAAAGGTGGTTGTGCCATTTCAACGACATACATATAAAGTGCAGTAACTTTTTCAGGGTCCCCTGCTTGATTCCCATTCATCGCAGCAACAAAACCTAAACGTTCTTCTACTGATTTTTTGTATGGCTCACTGATTATATGAGACATCGCATAGGAATTTTCTGATAAAAATTCTGTTCGCAAATACCCTGGTGCTGCATTGATGACGTGGATCCCAAACGGTTTGACTTCTTCTGCAACAGCTTGGCAAATTCCATTGATTGCAAATTTCGTTCCGGCATAGGTTGATTCAAATGCGCCAGCATAAAGGCCAGAAATCGATGATGTATTGATGATATAGCCAGATTTTTGACTTCGCATGATCGGTATAATAGCTCTCATCATATTCAATGTCCCAAACACATTGACATCAAAACAGGCACGAACTTCCTCATCCGTTAAATCCTCCGCAGCTCCTGCTACCATAAATCCTGCATTGTTTACTAAGACATCGATCCTCCCGAACTTTTCAACGGCTAACGCAATTACACGTTTGATATCTGTCTCATCTGTCAGCGACATGCTAACAGGTAAAAACGCTGGACTTTCAGGTCCGACCTTTTGAATTAGACTCTCTTTATTTCGACTTGTTGTGATAACTTCATGCCCATTATTTAGCAACGCTTTTGTTAACATTAATCCTAATCCTTTTGAACCTCCTGTTATGAACCAGATCTTTTTACTCATCTCTATATTTCCTCTCTTTTTGTTGTTTGATCGGTCAACAAGGAAAGTATAAACCTTGGAGGTACCTCCAAGACAAGTTCTTTTTTAATTATTTTTTCGGACTAGCTCCTCAAGCTTATTTACAGTGTTTGCATTTCTGATTGTAATTCGACTATACATCTTACTTCCAACGATTTTTGACCAACGGCTTCTTGAAAAGGTTTTGATCGGTGCCGACCAGAAAATGACTCGTTCGTGATAAGCAACTTTTTCGTACTCAGGTTTAGCCTCGCCGACAGATTCGATTACTTCTTCGGTTGTTGTTGGCGGGATCACAAAAATCACATTGTGCTTTGATTCTTTATCTGTATTCCACCATTCTGGCATCTGCTCTAATGCTTCCAGTAACATTTTGGCAGACACGATCGTCACAATAATTTTAAGCCCAAACTCAGATTCAATCAGTCTTTCACAATCTTCTGTCAGTTGTAAAATATTCGTTTCTTCACTAGAAAAAAGAACATTGCCACTATTTAAATACGTACTAACATTTATAAATCCATGCTGTTCAAACCGTTCTTTCAACGTTGCCATGACCACACGATTTTTTCCACCAACATTAACGCCGCGTAATAAAGCAATATAAGTTGCCATATATAACTCCCACCACCTTAATAATTCATCCTCACTAAAGCAAATAGTTTTTTCAATGTTGTCCCTATATTATAATAGAGAAAAGAATAACTAGAAAGAAAAGAGGGTGTATCATGAAAGGTATCAATGAATTTTTTTCAAGTATTAATGAACCTGAACATCGTAAGCGTTTAGAAGAATTATTTGAATGGACGATAAAAGCTTATCCGCAATTTAGTATTGTAATCAAATGGAATCAGCCGATGTTTACCGATCATGGTACTTTTATCATTGCGTATAGTACTTCAAAAAAGCATCTTTCCATTGCACCAGAAACTGTGACGATTTATACATTTAAAGAGGACATTGAGAAATCAGGCTATCAACACACAGATAATATCATCAAGATCACGTGAGAGCAGCCAATTGACTATTCATTACTAAAAAATAATCAATTTTAACGTTCAAGAAAAAATCGATTACACGAAATTTTGGCGTGAATAACTTCTATAAAACGACCTTTATTCAAAAAAGTTTTATCGATAAGAAATTATTGAAGTAGCAAAATCAGCGTACATCTATTATTATTTAGACATAGAGAGTTACTTAATTATCTTCCCCAAAGATAAAATAAGAACCGATCCTATCTTGGCTGAGATAGGATTTTTTTTGACCTCGCTTTCCCCTCAGTAAAATATAAAGCGGAAAAATTAACAAAAGACTTTCTTTCTAGTGCCTGGTGTCCAGACCGAACAGAATGTTAAGAATTTCTTTAGAGAGAAAATAGCAATGCTGATAACACAAGCTTATTTTTTACTCTATCGACTTATTTTTTTACTATTTAACGAAATTATATTGACTATATTCTCACCTTTAAGTTAATATAGTGTTACAATATTAAATAAAAAAAGGCGCTCTGCAGGAGGACCACAAATCATCCCGCAGAGCCCTGTATTATCAGCACAAACTAATAATACAAGTTGCCTCCGTCAATTGTTTATTGACTATTCTCATTGTACTAAAAGTAAGAAAAGATTACTAGTCTTTTTTGCAAATTCAATGTGTTTAGTTGATATTTATTTAGCGAACGCTTCATGGTATTAGTTGCTGACTAATACCATTTTTTTAATTTTCTATTGCTTATTTAGATAATTGGAGCGAAAAACAAAATAAACAGGCACTCTGCAAGAAGACCACAAATCCTCCTACAGAGCCCTGTATCGTCAGCACAAACTGACAATACAAGTTGCCCAGTCAATGCATTGACTTATTCATTTTACCTAATTTTTGTAAGAAATACTAGTGTTTTTTACAAACTTTTAGTAATTTGAGTAGTGAATGGTTATTCATTGAACTCTTGCACAGTATTGGTTGGTGGCCAATACTGTATTTTTTCGCTCTTTTTATAAATAGTAAACACTAAGTTCTCCTTTTTCTCATTACTTTCGTAAAGTAATCTCTCGGTGTTTACGAGCTTGTGTTCCTAGAATCGATCACTACCATACTTTTTACTTAGTCTGAAAAGCTTGCTAAGTCAATGCGTACAGCGAGAACCAATCGAAAATAACATGCAAACAAATAATTTCCGAGATCTACAAGGCTAAGTAATAAAAAGTAACGAACGATTCTATGTTCACAAGTAATAGTTAGAATTAATCTGGCGGATTAGTGATTCTAACTTTCAAAAACAAGCAGGTTAGCAGAGCCTGTTCGTTCAAGCAGCTGTTTATCCAAATGCTATTCCTTTTTTGTAAACTACCAACCCAACCATTTTACCAACATAGGGGTAGACAGCTGTTTGTTTTTAATTCTATTTTTTTCAATTTTACAAGTTAAATCAAAATGGCACAATTGTTTCGTACTTTGCTCCTGCTCTATAAATCTTCTATAAAATGATCTGTATACCTATCCCAATATTCCGTATAGATTCTTTCTTGATTATTATCTAAATTCAATTGATACAATCTAAATGTCACCTCTAGATTCTTAGGCTGCCACTGCTCTTTGTACGAATATTTGTAGCTCATGCCAATTTTTTGCATGACTTTGCCACTACCAATATTATGGATATCATGTGTAGCTGTAATATACAGCCAACCTTGTACTCTCAAAAAATCGATAATTGCCTCACTGGCCTCTGTAACCAGTCCTAAGCCCCAATACTCTTTCAATAAACCATAACCAAAATCATGGCTTTTTGCACCACTTACTACAATATAGCCAATTGGATGCGGATTTTCTTTAAGACAAATGACAAAATAAAAACCACCTTGTTTTTTGTAATTCGATTCGATCTGTGTCTCATAAAACTGCTTAGTTTCATCTCTATCCTTTACAGGATACCAAGGAAGATATCTATTTACGTCTTCATCAGATAATAGGATGTATAACGCATTCAGATTTGTTTCTGTTTTTTCAATTGTTCGAATGATTAATCTTTTTGTTTCAATCAATGCGTTTCTCCTTAAGGTTTATTTTTTTACCTAGTCAACTAGTTAAACATAAAAAAATACTTAGGTCTTAATTCCGTTAATACTACATAATTATAACTCTAATCCATTCTACCAAATATAAGATAGAATCAACTAGAATTATAATAGATAAAAAAATAATATTGGCATTAATCGGTTGCATATCTTCCTTTTATTAGTACAAAACAGAGGACTCTATCGTTGTTCTACTCATTCTCTTCTAATTTCTCAAAACGAACTAATTCTTCAATCGTTGTGCCTAATTCTTCTGAAATGGCATACATCAATAATAAAGATGGATTATGCTTATTTTTTTCTAAATTAATGATTGTTTGTCTTGCAACCCCAACTCTAGTCGCAAGATCATCCTGTGACAGTTCAGCTGAGGCTCTATAAGTGTTTACATACATTTCAGTTATTTTACTTTTTACCATTATAGACTCCTTTCTTGTTTTCATTCCACAAATATGTATTTTTACTATTTATTAAACTTTTAACGTCTTAATGTTAACATAAAATTATAAAGTAGGGAATACTTTTCGAGTGACGCTTATCAAGGGTTCAGTAAATTATTCACTTCTTTTTTACCATTTAACGAACCACTCTCTACTACTGATCACTTTAGCTCCTTATATCATTGTACGTTTCTCTTGTCAGTTGTAAGTAGGCTCTTTTCCCTACTCATGCTAAAGTTTATGTAAATAGATTGATAGGGAGGAAAAACAATGATTGAATTCATTTTAGGTATTGCTTACCAAGTAACGATTTGTAATTGGCATGATAGTCGTTCTAAGAAAAAGGCTTAAGACTGTGACTGCTTTAAAACCAAGCCCAGCTAGTTTATTTCTATTTGACCTAGAGTCAACTCTAAGTGGTAAACTAATAGTAAGAATACTAGAGGAGGAATTTCCGTTGGCTTATAAAATTCATGAATTTTCAAAAATGACTGGTCTGACACCCTATACTCTGCGTTTTTATGAGAAAGAAGGATTGATCACAGTTAAAAGAGATCAGAATAATATTAGGATTTATGATGACCGCAATAAGGAATGGATCGATTTTTTTATGCATTTGAAAAAAACGGGTATGACGATTGAAAATATTAAGCAATATCTTGTTTGGTGGTATGAAGGAGACTCTACGAATCAAAATCGCTTGGATCTGTTAAAAAAACAAAAAGCAATTGCATTAAAAGAAATGGAACAAATTGAAGAAGGAATTGATATGCTGGATCATAAAATAGAAGTGTATAAAACGAGAATAGAAAATAGTCAAAAAAATTAATCTTGCTTTATTGACGAATGTAGTGAAAGAAAAAGAGTAGTCTAAACAGCATCGGCCGTTTAGACTACTCTCTTTCTTTAGTTCAATTAGGTCCTATTTATTATAAATTTTCGGCCCTTTACGCATGTTTTTACGATCATTTTTAGGTGTTTCCATTTGTTTTGAACGGCCACCGCTTTGTTTCTTTTTGATTAATTCAAGCATTTTCTTTTTTGTATCCATTATTACACCGCCCTTGTCAATAGAGTCACCGACTCGATATGTGTTGTTTGTGGGAAGTTATCAACTGGTTGGACTTCTTTGACTTCAAAACCGCCTTCAACAAGTAGAGCCAAATCACGTGCCAATGTTGCTGGATTACAACTCACATAAACGATTCGTGCTGGTTTTGTTTCAATCAAGGTCTCAACTAAACTTGCTTCTAACCCTTTACGTGGAGGATCGACGATCACAACATCAGGCTTGATGTCATTTTCGATCATTCTTGGTAGTGCTTCTTCCGCTAAACCAGCAGTAAAGGTTGCGTTTGTGATTTCGTTCAATTTGGCATTACTTTCCGCATTTTTCACTGCTTCTTCAATGACTTCCACACCATAAACGTGTTTGGCATCTTTGGCTAAGGTTAAACCAATCGTACCGATTCCACAATACGCATCTACAACGATTTCATCGCCCGTTAACGCAGCGTATTCTTTGACTTTATTGTACATTACTTCTGTTTGTTGCGGATTTACTTGATAGAACGAACGAGATGAGATTTCAAATTTCAAATCAAAAATCGTATCGATCATTTTATCTTCACCATGTAATAGAATCGTTTCATCCCCAAAAATCACGTTGGTTTTCTTCGGATTGACGTTTTGCACGATGCTGACTACTTCTGGTAAAGCTTTTAAAATATCAGGAATAATTTTACTTGTTGGGAATAATTTTGCTGTTCGTGTAATCAACACAACCATCATCTCACCCGTGTGGTAGCCACGACGAACAACAATATGACGTAAGTTTCCTGTGTTATCTGATTCGTTATAAGGTTTGATGCTGTAACGTCTCATGATATCACGGATCTTAATCACTGCTTCATCGATTTTGGGATCTTGAATATAGAAATGTTCTAAAGGAATTAGATCATGACTGTTTTTTCTGAAGAATCCAGTTTGTAGTTTGTCCCCAATTTTTCTCACTGGGATCTGTGCTTTATTACGGTAACCCCAAGGATTGTTCATGCCTAACGTATCTAAAACAGGAACATCCGGTAATTTTGCAACACGTTGCATTACATTTTTTACTTGGTCAGTTTTAAATGTTAATTGAGCACCATAGGCTAAATGCTGTAATGGGCTGATCCCAACTTTTGTAAAATTCGCATCTTTAACTGGTACACGGTCTTCACTTGATTTTAAAATCGTCACTACTTTTCCGTAGCCAAAACTTTTTCCGACTTTCAGCACTTTGATTTCAATTTTTTCACCTGGCAAAGCATCTTCTATAAAAAGTGGGTAACCATCAACTTTGGCAACACCCATTCCTTCATGTGTCAAATCAATAATATCAACTTCGATTGTTTCATTTTTGTTTACTGGAAAATTATTCATAAGTCGCTCCTTCTTTAATGCGCTTCTCCCATTCTAATGAAAAAATGCTAGAAAAGCAATAGAGAGTTTGTTTCTACAGCTAAAAGAAGAAAAAATAGGTTAGAATTTGGCTTATTGTTTTTAGTCGATTTCAGCTAACTTCTGTTCAATTAGTTGAATCACTTGATTTTTTGCTTCTTCGCTTTCAATAAAATCATACTGATCGCCATCGATTTGGATTTTCGGACTCTCATTATATTCTTCAAACCATGTTTCATAACGGCTATTTAACTCTTTATAGTAATCATATAACGCTGGATCTTGTTCTACTTGTTCATAAATCCGGCCCCGTCTTTTGATTCGTTCCAACATTTTTGGAAAAGATATTTTAATATGCACTAATAAATCTGGTCGCTTTTTTTGAGCCGCATATGGCAATTCTTGCAGCATATTCTCTAATAACGAATCATAAACTTTTACTTCTGTTTCATTTGCTCTCCCTAAATCTGCATTTAAATGAAATAATAAAGAATCTTCATAGATCGAGCGATCCAAGACATTATTTTCATGAGAAAGGGCTTGTTTAATACTATCAAAGCGTTTATTTAAGAAATAGATTTGTAGTAAAAAGGCATATTTTTTAGGATCTGCATAAAATAAAGGTAAAACTTCATTATCATCCACTGATTCATAAAAAGCCTCCGACCCTAAATGTTCTGAAATAATTTCTGTTAAACTAGATTTTCCTGCACCAATTGTGCCTGCTAAAACGATCACTGCCATCGAACTCCCTACCTAATATTGTTTATTTTTTAATTTTAACCAATGAATCATACCGTAAATAGAATTAAATGTATACATACAATACATAACAAACAAAGCATAGTCTCCACCAGCATGTGTTCCTGCTCTAAACCATAAGACTAAAGAAAAAATATTTCCTAATAACCAAAATAAAAATTGTGACTGGTATCTTTTGATCATCAATAGCATGCCAGTTGCCGAAACACTGAATGTTATGGCATCTAACGTTTGCTGGGCATCATTGACAAAGCCTAAAAGAAAATAGGCAATCATACCGATTCCAAACCAAACTAACCCCGCATACAGCCACTGGATACCTTTCAATGTTTTCACGTCAGTTACATTCCCAGATCCATCTTCGCTAGCTTTTAACCAAGCATATAGACCAGTAACATCCATTATAATGTAAAAACTTTGAAGTAAAACTTCAGCATATACTCGCGTTTTAAAACCAAAATACCCTATGATCAATGCACTTATAAACCCAAAAATGTAATTGCTCGCTTTGCCTTGAGCGATTAGGTTAACACAAATAATACCAGATAATCCGCCTACTAAAGTAATCCAGCTAGAAGGGTTAAACGAAAACGCAACTAATTGTACACCAATCATCGTAAGTAAAAAAAGATAGTTCTTTCGCTCCCATCCTTTAAAATCATTGATAATAAAATTTGAACTCATTCCAAACAAACCTCTCACTTGTCTTATTTATCATTTTCTGCAGAGATGACGACTTATTTAATTTACCTCTGTTTCAAACACAAGTCAATGAGAATCCTTCTCAATTATTGATTATGAGACATTTTTTATACAACATATTGTGTTTTTTAATTTTAATAATCTATATATTGTGTATTATTTGTTTTCATTTTTCAAATTGTATCTATCAAAATAAAAAATATCTAAGACAAAATTGTCTTAGATACTCTTTTTTATTTTAAATGCTTAACCAATTTTTCCATTATTATCAATGTCTTCTTCGGTCAAGCGTTCTACTTCTTTGACAAACTCTTTACTTGTTTCCAGATATTCATCTTCTTCATCTGAATCATCATCGTAATCATCTAAAACAGACCCCATGATTGCGTTAGAGGGAATAGCATCTGCATTGGCAAACATTTCGATATGCTGATGTAAATTCGTAAATTCCATCGGTGCATCACCGCCGTATTCTCCATCTAAATTGATCATCATACGACTATTTGGTTCAAGTGTTTCTGCACGTAAATGGCTAGTCTTAGTATAGATCAAACGATTATCTTCTATGTGTTTACCGCCGTTTAGCATCAGCGCTGCTAAGTGTAGAATTTCAAATACATTAGCTGTCTTCACAATAATCAAAGAGAATTTTCCATCATCAAGCTTCGCGTCAGGTGCAATCTTTTCAAAACCACCAACAGAATTAGTCAAGCCTAAGAAAAACATTGAAGCATTCCCTTCATAAACACCTTCATCATATTCCATGCGCATCTTGATTGGTTTCACTCGTGGTAACATTTCAGCACCTTTTGCTAAATAAGCTAAGTAGCCAAAAATACTTTTGAGTTCTGAAGGGACCTCATACGTCAATTCTGTTAAATGACCACCTGCCGCAATATTGATAAAATAGCTATCCTGCGCTTTCCCAATATCCATTTTAACTGTTTGATTTTTTTTGATGACTTCGGCTGCTTTAAGAATATTATCTCTAGGGATTTTCAATGCTCTTGCATAATCATTGGTTGTTCCAGCAGGAATGATCGCCATTGTTGGTCTTTTTTCTAAAGGAGCGATCCCATTTACAACTTCATTGATCGTTCCGTCACCGCCGGCTGCAACAATTAGGTCAAAGCCTAACTCTGCCACTCGGCGAGCTTCGTTTTTTGCAGAATTCTCTTCTGGAGTTGTAGCAAAAGTACTGGTTTCATATCCGCATTCTTCCACCACAGAAAGAATATCAGCTAGGTTTTTCTTCACTAACTCTTTACCTGAAGTTGGATTATAAATCACTCTTGCTTTTTTCATCATCTTTCGCTGCTTTCTAGCGTTTTGCTAATTCTTCTTGAAGTAATTTGTTAACAACACCTGGATTGGCTTGGCCTTTTGTAGCTTTCATGATTTGACCAACTAAAAAGCCAACTGCACGATCTTTTCCATTTTTGAAATCGTCGACAGATTGTTGATTATTATCTAGTACCTCATTGATGATCGGTAGTAATTGTGATGGGTCAGATAATTGAACTAACCCTTTAGCTTCAACCACTTCTTTGGCATCTCCGCCATTTTCGATCAACTCTTTGAAGACTTTTTTAGCGATTTTCGAACTAATCGTTCCATCTGCTACTAAAGTAATCATGCCAGCTAAGTTGGCAGGTGTTAATTTAGTGTCTGCCAATTCGATTTTTTCGCTGTTTAGATATGCTGAAACTTCACCCATCAACCAGTTAGACACTTGTTTCGCATCCGCACCTTCATTTAAAGCAGCTTCAAAGAAGTCAGACATTTCTTTAGTTAGTGTTAGAACCATTGCATCGTATTCTGGTAAGCCTAATTCTTTAATATAACGAGCACGACGAGAGGCCGGCATTTCTGGTAAGCTATGACGAACTTTTTCAATCCATTCATCATCGATCGCAAAACGTGGCACATCTGGTTCTGGGAAGTAACGGTAATCACTTGATCCTTCTTTGACACGCATCAATAATGTCTTATTGGTTGTTTCATCAAAGCGACGTGTTTCTTGTTGGATTTCTCCACCAGATAGCAACACTTTTGCTTGGCGTTTTTCTTCAAAGGCAAGACCTTTTTTTACAAAACTCATTGAGTTTAAGTTTTTAAGCTCTGCTTTTGTACCGAATTCTTCTTGGCCATAAGGACGTAAAGAAATGTTCGCATCACAACGCATTGACCCTTCTTCCATTTTTACATCTGAAACGCCTGTAAATAGAATGATTGAACGAATAGCTTCTAAATATGCATAGGCTTCTTCTGGTGAACGCATGTCAGCTTCTGAAACGATTTCGATCAGTGGTGTACCTTGACGGTTTAAATCAACATAAGAATAACCGCCGTCACCGTGAATATTTTTACCAGCATCTTCTTCTAAATGGACACGTTCAATACGAATGCGTTTTGTTTTGCCTTCCACTTCGATGTCGATCCAGCCATCGTGACCGATTGGTTGATCGAATTGCGAAATTTGATAAGCTTTGGGATTATCTGGGTAGAAATAGTTTTTACGGTCAAAATGAGTGTCTTTTGAAATCTCACAATTTAACGCAAGCGCTGCTTTCATGCCAAATTCAAGTGCTTGTTTATTCATAACAGGTAATACGCCTGGGTAACCCCAGTCGATCACATTAGTATTGCTATTTGGTTCTGCACCAAAATGAGCTGGCGCAGGTGAAAAGATTTTAGAATTTGTCTTTAATTCTACATGGACCTCAAGTCCAATGACAGTTTCAAAATTCATTAGTCATTCCCCCCTAAGATCACAGGTTTTTTCGTATGGAAATCCGTTGCTTGTTCAAATGCATACGCTGCTTTATACATCGTACTTTCATCGAATGGTTTCCCAATAATTTGTAAGCCGACTGGCAAGCCTTCTGAAAATCCTGCTGGTACTGACATACCAGGTAGTCCAGCTAAGTTCACTGGAATCGTCAATAAGTCATTCATGTACATGGTAATTGGATCATTGATATTTTCTCCTAAACCAAATGCTACAGTCGGTGAAGCAGGACCAATGATGATATCGTATTTTTCAAAAACATTATCAAAGTCTTGTTTAATCAAGGTTCTAACTTGTCCAGCCTTTTTGAAGTAGGCATCGTAATAACCAGCACTTAATGAGAAAGTACCTAACATAATACGACGTTTTACTTCGATACCGAATCCTTCAGATCGAGAATTTACATAAACATCTTCAAGATTTTTTACGTTTTCTGAACGGTAACCATAACGAATACCATCGAAACGTTGTAAGTTTGAACTTGCTTCTGATGAAGCGATAATATAATACACAGCAACCCCATACTTAGAATGCGGTAAACTAACTTCTTCGACTGTTGCGCCTAACGCTTTAAATGTTTCTGCTGCTTTCAGAACTGCTTCACGAACGCCAGCATCCACACCTTCACCAAGATATTCTTTAGGCAGAGCCACTTTCATGCCTTTGATATCACCTGTTAAACCAGCTGTAAAGTCAGGAACAGACGCGCCAGCAGATGTACCATCTTTTTCATCAAAACCGCTAATAGCATTTAAAGCTAATGCATTGTCTTGAACGTTTCTTGTCATTGGACCAATTTGATCTAAACTTGAAGAAAATGCAATCAAACCAAAACGTGAAACACGTCCATAAGTCGGTTTCATTCCAACGATGCCATTGAATGAAGCAGGTTGGCGAATACTTCCGCCAGTATCGCTTCCTAAAGAAACTGGGATTTGTCCTGCTGCGACAGCTGCTGCTGAACCACCTGAAGAACCACCAGGAACTTTGGAATGATCCCAAGCGTTTTTCGTTTTCTTAAAGTATGATGTTTCTGTACTTGCGCCCATCGCAAATTCATCCATGTTCAATTTCCCAACAGGGATCATATCTGCTTGATAGACTTTATCCATTACTGTTGCATCATAGATTGGATTAAAGTTGTGGAGCATTTTTGACGCTGCTGTTGTCAAAATATCTTTGGTTACGATGTTATCTTTGATTCCGATTGGAATACCAGCTAAAGGATTTGATTCTGTGATGCCTTTCAGGTCGATAGCTTTCGCTAATTCTAAGGCTTTTTCATCGCTGATCGTAATAAACGAATCCACGTCTTTTTCTGTCTCATTGATACGATTTAACGTAGCATGTGTTAAATCTGTTGCAGTGATTTCTTTAGAAACAAGTAAATCATGCAATTCTGTTAGTGACTTATCATATAATTTTTCCATTATGCACCAGCCTCCCCATTGTCGATAATTGCTGGCACTTTGATATAGCCATTTTCTGATTCAGGTACGTTTTTCATTAATTCATTGCGATCCATACCAGGTGTAACGACATCTTCTCGCATTACATTGATCGATTGCGCTACATTAGAGGTAAATGGAACACCTTCCGTATCTACTTCTTCTAATAATTCTACCATGTCGATAATTTTACCTAGTTGATCGGTAAAGTCTTTTAATTCTCCATCGGAAAAAGACAATTTAGACAACTTGGCTACATGTTTTGCTTGTTCTTCACTGATTGCCATGGGTACCCTTCTTTCCATTAGAAAAACTCAATTAAGAGCTCACTAGTTCATTTTTTATACTGTTGAACAATGTTTCACGTTAAGAAAACAGCTTTTTTCTTATTCTATCATAAAATTCTAAGAATTTTTGAAAGAGATGAAAGAAAATACACTGTAAATGTAAAAATACAGCTGAAAACTTACTTTATTTCACTTTCAAGCTACTCATCCTCTTCTTTTGTGTAGCTATTATCGATTGCTGTGACCATTTGTTGTTCATCCCAGACTTCGATTCCAAGGTCTTGCGCCTTCGTCAATTTACTACCGGCATCTTCACCAGCAACCACAATGTCTGTTTTTTTAGAGACACTACCTGTCACTTTACCGCCTAAATTTTCAATCTTTTCTTTCGCTTCTTCTCGATTGTAATGCGTCAATTTTCCTGTTAAAACGACTGTCTTATCTTTAAATGGTGACTCTACAGCTTCAAGTTGGGCTGTACGAATCCCTTTATAGTCAAAATTCACACCAGCTTTAGTCAACTCATCCATCAATTCATGCACTTCTTCATTATCAAAATATGTGACCAGACTATCTGCTATGATTTCGCCCATCGAATCTAGTGCTACAACTTCTTCTTTTGTCGCTTTACTAATTGCCCAAAGATCCCCAAAATGTTCTGCTAACACCTTAGCTGCCTTCGAACCTACATGACGAATGCCTAAACCAAAAATCAAGCGCTCAACCGAATTGTCACGACTTGCAGCAATTGCTTTGTAGATGTTATTTGCTGATTTTTCTTTGATTTTTTCCAACGTCATTAATTGTTCTTCCGTTAAAAAGTACAGATCTGCTACATCAGCAACTAAGTTAGTATCATACATTTGTTCTAATACACGTGGACCTAATCCGTCAATGTTCATTGCATTTCTTGAAACAAAATGATTCAAGCCTTCTTTGATCTGGGCTGGGCACTTAGGATTTATACAACGTAAGGCTACTTCTTCGTCTAAATGAACTAACTCGCTATTACAAACAGGACAATGCGTTGGAATTTGATAAGGTTGACTACTATCATCCCGTTTTTCGGTCAAGACTTGAGCAACTTCTGGAATAATATCGCCTGCTTTGTAAATGATCACAGTGTCATTCAAACGAATATCTTTCATCGCAATAAAATCAGCATTATGCAAGCTTGCACGACTCACAGTCGTTCCTGCTACTCGAACTGGTTGCATCACAGCCGTTGGCGTTACAACACCAGTCCGACCGATCGTCCATTCGATTTCTTCCACTACTGTTTGTGCTTCTTCTGGCGGAAACTTATATGCAATCGCCCAACGAGGAGCTTTTACAGTGAAACCTAATTCATCTTGAATCGTAAATTCATTGACCTTGATCACGATTCCGTCAATCTCATAAGGTAATTCCATCCGTTTTTCATGGTATTCTTCAATATAAGCCCAAACTTCATCAATTGTTTGACATAATTTTTTCTCAGGATTGGTTCTAAATCCAATTTCTGATAATTCATTTAATGCGTCAAATTGAGTTTGTGCCGTCATTGGTCCAAAATCGGCCACTGTATATAAAAAAGTGCTGAGATTTCGTTTAGCCACCATACTTGTATCCAATTGACGTAAACTACCAGCAGCGGCATTTCTTGGATTAGCAAAAACATCTTGTCCTGCTTCTTCTCGCTCTTTATTTAAATTAACAAATGATTGTTTTGGCATGTAACATTCGCCACGGACTTCCACTGAAATTGGCTTTTTCAATTCTAAAGGAATTGACTTAACTGTTTTTAAATTTTCCGTGATATTTTCACCAATTGTGCCATCTCCACGGGTTGCCCCTTGAACGAACTTTCCATTTTCATATTTTAATGAAATCGCTAGACCATCTATTTTCAGCTCACAGCAGTAACCAACTTGTTTCCCTGCTAACTTCTGGACACGCTCGTCAAAATCATAAATATCTTCTTTACTAAAACCATCATTCAAACTATACATCTGAACTTCATGGGTAACTTTTTCAAAACCTTGTAAAATCTTACCGCCAACTCGTTGCGTTGGTGAATCAGAAGTAATCAAGTCTGGATATTCAGTTTCTATGTCGACTAATTCTTTATACAAGCGATCATACACATAATCTTCTACGGTCGGCTTATCAGCTACATAATACTCATGAGAATATTGATTAAGCTGCGTCCGTAACTCTTTTGCTTTGTCTGTCGCTTCGGCTAATGTTAATGGAAATTCCGCCATGATACCCCTCCTAAATTTAAAGTTGAAAGAGCTCGCTCGTATTTTATATTTTTTCAATCGGAGCAAATGCTGCTAATAAGCGTTTAATACCTTTTTCCGGGAACGCAACATCTAATTCCAAGTCTTTAGCAGTGCCGCCAACGCGAACTACCGTACCCGTCCCCCATGCTTTGTGTTTGACTTTATCTCCTGCTTGCCAGGCCATTGATTCTCCGCCACTTGCAACTTTATCTGTTACTGGCTGCTTAGTTGGCTGAGCATAAGCTGGTTTAAACACTTTAGGTTCAAACGTTCTAGCTGGTGCTTTTGGTGCTGCAATCGACCCTTGTAAGTCTAATAATTCTTCGTCAATTTCGTCTAGGAAACGACTCGGACGATTATATTGTGTTTTGCCGTATAAGGTTCTAGAGAATGCATTGGTGATAAATAGCGTTTCCTCAGCTCTAGTAATTCCTACATAGGCTAAACGACGTTCTTCTTCTAACTCACTTTCTTCCAGCATCGCACGAGACAACGGGAAGACCCCTTCTTCTAGTCCAATCAAAAAGACAACTGGAAACTCAAGTCCTTTAGCTGCATGAAGCGTCATCAAGGTTACTTGAGAGGTACTTTCTTCTAGATTATCCAAATCAGAAACAAGTGCTAAATCATTTAGGAAGACAGCTAATTTTTCTTCTGGTGCATCTGGCTCTTCTTCGTCTTGACGTTCATAACGTTTATCAAATTCTTGGGTAACGGTTAAAAATTCATCCAAGTTTTCTAAACGAGCTTGGGATTCCAAATTATTTTGTCTGACTAATTCTTCGCGATATCCACTACGTTCTAAGACTTCTTTTACTAATTCCGTAATTGTTAAATAAGGAATCATTTGCGTCAAGTCTTGGATCATCATGCCAAAACTACCTAGTTCTTTACCAGCTTTTCCTGAAATATTCGCTAGATCGACATTTTGTGAAGCTTCTAGTAAGGACCAATCATGCATCTGAGCAAAACTTCTTAATTTTTCAACTGAACTTTTACCGATTCCTCGTTTTGGTTCGTTGACTACCCGTTCAAAGCTTAGAGAATCCATCGGGTTGGAAATAATATTCAAGTAGCCCAAGATATCTTTGATTTCTTTCCGATCGTAGAATTTATGGCCGCCCACCATCGTATAAGGGATATTTGATTTCAACAGCATTTCTTCCATTACTCGTGATTGAGCATTAGTACGATACAATACAGCAAAATCACCATAAATACGGTCTCTTTCGCGCATTTCTTTTTGAATTTGCCCTACGATAAATTGCGTTTCATCCCGCTCATTATCTCCACGATAATAGACAATTTTTTCACCATCTGTATTTTCCGTCCATAATTGTTTATCGCGACGATTACGGTTATTTTTAATAACATTGTTGGCTGCATCAAGGATTTTTTTGGTTGAACGATAATTTTGTTCCAGGGTGATCACAGAAGCATCTGGATAATCTTTTTCAAAATCCAAAATATTCTGCATGTCTGCTCCACGCCAACCATAAATACTTTGGTCCGCATCTCCCACAACACATAGATTTTTAAAGCGTGCAGCCAGCATATTGACTAAAGTATACTGCGCATGGTTGGTATCTTGGTATTCATCAACATGGATATAGTGGAATTTATTTTGATAATAGTTTAATGAATCTGGATGTTCATTAAATAACCGAATCGTATTCATAATCAAATCATCAAAATCCATACACTGATTATTTCTTAACTCTTTTTGATACATTTTATAACATTTTGCCACTACTTCTTCGTAAGGTGTCCCTTGTAACTCCTCTACTTTTGCGGGTGTCTGCAACTCATTTTTAGCATTGCTAATCGTCCCTAAAATCGAGCGAGGATCATATTTTTTCACATCAATATTCAGTTCGTTTAAAATTCGTTTCATCAATGTGCGCTGTTCAGAAGTATCAATGATCGTGAAATTCCGATTATAGCCAATATGATCGACATCTCTACGTAATATCCGCACGCACATTGAGTGGAATGTGGAAACCCAAACATCGTTTCCGCCAACTTCTAGTAACTTACCAACCCGCTCTCGCATTTCTTTTGCGGCTTTATTGGTAAAAGTGATGGCTAAAATATTCCAGGGATTCACATCTTTTTCTTCAATTAAGTAGGCAATACGATGTGTTAAAACTCTCGTTTTCCCACTGCCTGCTCCCGCCATCACTAATAAAGGCCCTTCAGTATGTAGAACGGCTTCTTTTTGTCTCGGGTTCATACCTTGGATCAAGGCGTTTTCTTGTGCCATCATCAACGTCCTCTCTCTTTTTTCAATCTTATACATTATACCAAAAAAAACACAAAAGCTGAACAGATTGACCAAACCTTGAGTAATAACATATAAAAAAATTTATTGGCGCTTACCACCATGAATTTTTTTAGGTTATTACCGAAAGGTTTAATCTGTAAAGCTAGACGATAGCAGGAAAATTCTTCAATAATGTTACTGCTTTATAGGACAACCTTTTCTTTTGATCAACCTGCTATTTTTCTACAACAATTTATTTTAGTCATTGGTTTCATGATAACAAGTTTGAACATACGTCAAATATAAAAAACGAAGACAAAAATCATAGAAATGATTTTTGTCTTCGTTCATGAATTTCAATCCACTCACTCAATAAAGAGTGAAACCGTGAAAAAGCAATAAAAACATTACACTTTTACTACTTCTCCACACTAACCATTCAATAAAATGTGAATTCAATGAGAAAAACAAGGTCTTTACTCCTAATTTTCCTCAAAAGTTAGTGCGAATCCCCCAGTATTTTCATGTGCACTTGAGGGTCGCACCAAAATTACAGCCTTCAACCTTTTATCTATTACATTTAGTATAAATACCCTATCAATAAAAGTCACGCACTAATCATTTTTCAGCAAAGATATCTGTAACTCCTTTATTTAATTTTTCTACAATTTCTTCATTTACATAGACAGAAATTGCCCCATCATTTACAGGAAACGTTCCGCTACCCGTTTCATCCAACATTACTTTTGTTGAATTGTTACCCAAGATATCAACAAAGGTTTTCCCAGCATGGACCGCACTAATCGTCATATTTTTTGCCCCAGCCAGTGCGTTGGTCATGACAACAGCATAACCAGATTTTTCTCGGTCAAACGTCTCTGTTCTTATCCAACCGACCACATCGGGGTCATCAAAGTAGTCCATTTCGCTACCATAAGCTAGGTTTTCCCGAATTTTTAACAATAGTTCCAAATTTTTTCCTACTGGATTCACGTTTTGAGTTGGAATTCCAAATAGATCTCCCCAAAAAACAACTGGAGTTCCAGCTTTTCGTAACAAAATCAGTGCATAAGCGTGAACTTTAAACCAACCCGCGATCCATGATTCTAAACTTTGTCCTTGTTGTGTATCATGATTATCTACAAATGTCACAGCCCATTCTGAACGTTCTTTTGCCAATGTTCCTGCAAAGATATTCCGCATATCAAAGCGACCATCTGAATTCGCTGCCTCATACAAACGATAATGTAATGGAACATCAAACAAGGAAATCAAAGTTCCAGAGCTATCAATATAGTTCGTCAATTTTTCAAAATTTCCATGCCAATACTCACCAACTACAAATAGTTCTTTTCCTTTTTCTTTTTTTCTATTTAATAACCAATCTACAAAATAGTTGAATCGAATATGTTTGACCGCATCTAAACGATAACCATCAATATCTGTCAAACGTTGATACCATTGTCCCCACTTGTCTAACTGTTGGACTGTTTCAGGGTATTCCATATCCAAATTACAGCCCATCAGATAATCATAGTTACCATTTTCATGATCCACTTCTGGCTCCCAACCTTTGCCACTAAAGTTGAAAATACCATGATCCTGCCGCCGATCATCATAATCAACTCCAGAAAAATTTCTCCACGTCCAAATGTAATCATTGTATTGATGGTTTCTTCCAGGAAAAGTAAATTTTGTCCAAGCTGAAATTTCTTCCTCATCACTTGTCGGAATAGTTCGATTATCTGGTCGATATTTTATTGCAGACACAGTTTCTTCCTCATCTGCTCCCATAAAATGGTCAAAGACAATATCACCGTAGACTTCCATTCCGGCTCTTTTTAAAGCTTGTACACATTCTAAATACTCACTTTTTGTACCATATTTTGTGGTAATCGTTCCTTTTTGATCAAATTCTCCTAAATCATACAAATCATAAGGCGCATAGCCAACATCTTCTATCCCATTGGCTCCTTTATAAGCTGGAGGTAACCAAACACAATTGATTCCAATTTTATGTAATTTCTCAGCTGATTCAGTCAGTCGTTGCCAATGTTTGCCGTCGGCTGGCAAATACCATTCAAATCCTTGCAATATTGTACGATTCTTCATATTGATCCCTCCGATTTTCCCTACCTTCATTAAGCCAAAGATCAAACATCTTTGTCAAATGATAGAATCCTAAATAATAAGCACCAATTTTGAACGTTTTTAACTAAAAATGAATGTTTTTGACCGTTTTTAATTGCATCATCAATTTGAATATGCTATTATAATCAGTGAAAAGAGGTGTGAAAATGCTTACAGAAGAAAGACATCAAGCAATTTTACGTTTATTAGATCAACAATCCGTTGTGAAATCACATGAATTGTCTACTCTTTTAAACGCATCAGAATCAACGATTAGACGTGATTTACAAGAATTAGGAAATGCTGGATTATTAGAACGAGTTCATGGCGGTGCTAAACGTATTTTAAATTTAGGCTTTGAACAAGATATGATTGAAAAATCAACCAAAAACACGCAAGAGAAACAAAAAATCGCTTCACTAGCGGCTACATTTGTACATGACGGCGATGTTATTTATCTGGATGCAGGATCTACCACTTTAGAAATGCTCCCATTTTTAGTTGGAAAAGATATCACTGTTGTGACAAATTCTGTTCATCACGCCGCAAAACTGGGGGATTTGAATATCAAGACTATTATCTTAGGCGGCTCACTAAAACTTTCTACAAAAGCGATCATTGGAGCAGTTGGCATGGAACAACTTAGTCATTTTCGTTTTAATAAAGCATTCATGGGAATGAACGGTGCTCATCTTGAATTTGGTTTGACAACACCTGATCCTGAAGAGGCTGCCTTAAAACGCTTAGCGATTGAACAAGCAGATGAAGCCTATATTTTAATCGATCAGACAAAATTAAACAAAGTCACTTTCACAAAAGTAACGAACCTTGATAAGGTGATCTTGCTTACTAACCATTGCTCCCCTGAGTTACTAGAACAATTCCAGAAAAAAACAACAATCAAGGAGGCACCACAATGATTTATACAGTCACTTTAAATCCTTCAATAGACTATATTGTTCATGTTGAAGAGCTAAAATTAGGCGAACTAAACCGGATGACCAATGACTTAAAATTACCTGGTGGAAAAGGCATCAATGTTTCTAGGATTTTGAAACGAATCCAAGCAGAATCAACAGCGCTAGGATTTTTAGGTGGTTTTACCGGGACATTCATTTCTGACTGGCTAGCGAAAGAAAAAATTACAACAAAATTTACATCGGTTCTTGAAGATACACGAATCAATATCAAATTGAAATCTGAAACAGAAACAGAAATCAACGGTTTAGGTCCTGCAATCTGCAACGAAGAAATGCAAGAACTAAAACAATCATTAAGCATGATTTCTGCAGGTGATATTGTTGTTTTATCTGGTAGCACACCTGCAACCTTGCGTGACGGTTTTTATGAAGAATTAATACAAATCATCAAAGATAAACAGGCTGAATTTGTCATTGACACAACAGGTAAAGATTTACTCAATGCACTACCTCAAAAGCCTTTATTAATCAAACCAAATAACCATGAATTAGCTGAATTGTTTGATGTTGAATTTCAAACGATGGCGGATATTTTACCATTTGGTGAACGTTTATTGGAAGATGGCGCTCAACATGTGATCATCTCAATGGCTGGGGATGGTGCTTTGTTATTTACTAACGATGGTACCTATCGCTCAAATGTGTTGAAGCGACCTTTGAAAAATTCAGTTGGTGCTGGAGATTCTATGATCGCAGGTTTTGTGGGAAGCTTTGCAAAACATAATGATTCTATTGAAGCATTTAAATGGGGTGTTGCTTGTGGTAGTGCGACTGCATTTTCAGATGATTTAGCTTCTGCCGATCTGATCAATGAGTTGATTTCAGAAGTTAACATCGAAAAAATCAGATAGATTTGTCGGTTAAAAAGTACAAGGTGTAGCGAAACGAAACGTTGTTACCATATCTAGCTTCAAGAGCTAGCCTTTCAGCTTTTAAAACTATCTAGCTACGCGGGCTAGTTCCTCGGAAAAAAAGATAAAATCTGATTGTGGCAAAGAGCGCCACCCTCATATTTTCCTATTTTTCTGTCAGAGCTGGACGAGCCCGCTGAGCTTTTAAAATTAGGAGGAAAAGTAATGAACATTAAAGACTTATTAGTCAAAGACGTAATGATCATGGATTTGCAAGCGACCGATAAAAAAGGTGCAATCGATGAAATGGTTCAAAAAATGTATGATGGCGGACGTATTTCAGATATTGAAACGTATAAAGAAGGCATTTTAGCTAGAGAAGCGCAGACTTCAACGGGTCTTGGTGACGGAATCGCCATGCCACATGCTAAAAATAGCGCGGTTAAAGAAGCAACTGTCCTATTTGCCAAAAGTAATAAAGGGGTAGATTATGAAGCGTTAGATGGTCAGCCAACTTATTTATTCTTTATGATTGCAGCTCCAGAAGGCGCTAACGACACTCATCTTCAAGCCTTAGCTGCTTTGTCTCGATTATTAATCGATCCAGATTTTGTCGCACAATTAAAAGAAACGAAAACACCTGACGCAGTCCAAAACTTGTTTCAATCAGCCGAAGAAGCAAAAGAAGCTGAAGAAAAACAAGAACAGCAAGAACAGTCAAACGCAGACGATTCAGATCGTAAATTTGTTGTAGCAGTTACTGCTTGTCCAACTGGAATTGCGCATACGTATATGGCCGAAGATGCGTTGAAGAAAAAAGCCAAAGAAATGGGCGTTGAGATCAAAGTAGAAACAAATGGTTCTGAAGGAATCAAAAACCGTTTAACAGCTGAAGACATTGCCCGAGCTGATGGTGTGATCGTTGCAGCCGATAAAAAAGTAGAAATGAATCGCTTTGATGGTAAAGAACTTGTCAATCGTCCGGTGAGCGACGGTATTCGTAAAACAGAAGAACTGATCACGATCGCAACAAACGGTTCAGCACCTATTTTCCATAGCTCTGAATCTGATTCCAACGAAGCAGATGACTCAGCAGAAGGATCGATTGGTTCTAGAATTTATAAAGACTTGATGAACGGTGTATCACATATGTTACCTTTTGTAATTGGTGGCGGAATCGCGATTGCACTCTCATTTATGATCGATCAATTTATTGGTGTTCCTCAAGATCAACTAAGTATGCTTGGTAATTATAATGAAGCGGCTTCTTGGTTTAATCAAATTGGCGGTGCTGCTTTTGGCTTCATGTTACCAGTCTTAGCTGGATTTATCGCTTCAAGTATTGCTGATCGACCAGGACTTGTCGTTGGTTTTGCTGCTGGTGCTTTAGCTAATACTGGTGGAGCTGGTTTCTTAGGTGCTTTAGTTGGTGGTTTCCTAGCAGGTTATGTCATTATTTTCTTGAAGAAAGTACTCAAAGGATTACCTAAGTCACTAGACGGCATCAAAACGATTTTATTTTATCCAGTCTTTGGTTTGTTGATCACTGGCGGTCTGATGCTTTTGATCAATATTCCAATGAAAGTCATCAACGATGGATTGAATAATTTCTTATTAGGTTTAGATGGTACAAACGCAGCACTTTTAGGGGCTTTACTTGGTGGTATGATGGCAATCGACTTAGGTGGTCCAATCAATAAAGCAGCTTACGTATTCGGTACTGCTTCAATCGCTGCAACGGTTACAGAAGGTGGCAGTATTATTATGGCTTCTGTTATGGCCGGTGGTATGGTTCCTCCATTAGCTATTTTCATTGCAACATTGATCTTTAAAAATAAATTTACGAAAGATCAAAAAGATGCAGGATTAACAAACTTGGTGATGGGCTTGTCATTCGTTACTGAAGGGGCAATTCCTTTTGCAGCTGCTGATCCTTTACGGACGATTCCAAGTTTTGTTGTTGGATCAGCCTTAGCTGGCGGATTAGTTGGTGGATTCGGTATCCGCTTATTAGCTCCTCATGGTGGTATCTTTGTAGCTCTTTTATTGAGTCATCCACTTTTATATTTAGTATTTATTGCAATTGGCGCAGTTGTCTCTGCTCTTGTTTTAGGTATCTTGAAAAAACCAGTTCCACAATAAGTAAAATGACTGTCTCCAAAGTAACAGACTCTTCCCTTCTGTTACTTTGGAGGCTTCTTTTTATAAAAAATACTATTTTGGGTTTGTATCATTCGCTTAAAAAAAATATCTATATTAAACTTATACTTAAGAAATGCGCATTCTTTACACATTAGATTATTTCACTAGTAAGATGATCATTGTTTAGAATACTTAGAAAGGATAACTATAATGAGTATTCATTATAGCGGTTTTTTTATTATGAATAGACTATCAGGTAAAGTAATGTTGATCACAGATGGACAAAGCAGTCTCGGTGCTGCAACAGCTAAATTAGCGGCCAAAGAAGGAGCAATCGTTGTTTGTACAGGCAAACATGTGGAGAAAATGGCCACTATTATTTCTACTATCATCGAAACAGGTGGTATTGCAACAGCCTTTAAACACGATGTTCGTTCAATCCTTAGTTGGCGCAAAGTTATCGCTGAAACCATAAAAAAATATGGTAAAATCGATATTTTAGTTAATAATGCTGGTATTTCTTCACCCAAAATAATTTTGGATCTATCCGTAAAAGACTGGAAAAAAATTCAAGAAATCGACTTAAATAGTCTTACATATGGTTTAAAAGAAGTGATTCCTCTTATGATAAAAAATAACGGCGGATCGATCATCAATGTTTCATCCCTTCAAGGTTTAGTCGGTCTTCCAGACAGCAATCCTTATGTTGCAGCCAAAGATGTGATCCGTTCGCTATCGCTTGATGCTACATTTGAATATGCTAAGCATAATATTCGGATAAATTCAATTTGTCCAGGTACGATCGAAACACCTTTGATAGAAACAACCTTTCCAACTATCAGTCCATACTACAAAAAAAGTGTCCAATTTCCTTATCTAGGAAAATCAGAAGATATCGCTAACGGAATCATTTATCTAGCTTGCGATGAAGCTAGTTTTGTTACAGGTGCAGAACTTGTGATCAATGGAGATAGAGTTGCTTTATAAACTATTATCTAAAGGCTGTTTCAGCAATTCAAAAGAGGTTAGGACAGGAGTGTTTAACCCCGAGAAATAAGAGGGAATTCACGAAAATTGCTCTTCAAATTTTTGTGAATTTCAGCTTATTTCCGAAGCCTTCAAATCTTAGTGCTTTAGCACTTAGAGTTTGATGTGATCGAAGCGTAGCGTAGTGGTTGCTTCTGCATCTACGGTTCTCGTTTCACTCCGATCCTCGAAGCATAGAGGACCGTTTGCTCCCACCGTTTATTCGCATTTAGGGTGTGAAACAAAAGTGCTTTTTACTTTTGTCCCACACCCTTCTTTGTAAATCGATCGCCGGATTTAACTTATTTTTATTACAACTTCCACTTTTCCTATTCACTAATATCGATCGTCTGATTGATCGTCTCCAAATAACTAGAATCTAGAAATACAACACGCAAATGATTCTTCGCTTTTTCCAAATCAAATCTTGTAGAAGATTCCTTCTGCTTTAAATTACTGATATTCACATCAAACAATTTATCCCACAAAGACTCTAACGGAAGCTGTTGAATCGCTTCTTTTGGTAAATAAAAACGTAAGACTGAGACAAAATCGTCATATTTTTTATCCAACACATTAATTTCCAGAAATTGACGAATATAAAATTCATATGCCGAAAGGCCATCGTCAATGGCCATCTTAGGATCCAATACCCGATAATTCATCATCTTACGGCTCTTTTCATCGATCCAAGGAAAGTAAGCTTGCGCATTTAAGATTCCTTTCGTACGATTCACTACATATTTTTGCCGCCTATTGTCATAGCTTCTTGTGACAAAATATGTGGCATTTTTTTTCTCAACTGGTTGATAGTAACTATTTTGATATTGTACTGTTTGAATAACCTCTTCAACAAAAGCATACTCGATAAACGGTGGTCTTAGGACCCCGGTCCCGTTATTCCAGGCCAATTGATCATAGCCCATCTGATCTCTAAATAAGCGTTGGTATTTTTGATTGACTGGTAACTCCCAATTGAATGGATCATTGAATAAGGTTATCTTGATGACTTGGCTTCCCAACTCTTCAACTGTCTGAACTTGTTGTACTTCCATAAAAATCGGTTTAGGAATAATTTGAGTATATAGACTTGAATAATACATCTTCCAACAAGAGGTCAAACACAACCCTTTGAAATAAACATCGTAACCCGCTAGCTGATTACAATCAATGATCACTACTTTTTTCTGATCATATCGTTTCGGCAATTGTTTGATTTCACTACCTGTTTCAAAGGTTCTTTTTTCAATATTTTCAACATTATTATATAAATATTCATCTAACGAACGAATATATCCATACATGCCATTTTTAACCATTCGAGTATCATAATAATCCTCAATCATTGTTTGATAAGCTGAAAAAGTATTACCAGCTAAAATTGTTTGTTCTCGAAGCGTTAATTTTGAGACATGGAGCTGAAATTCGCCACTTTGAGCGTCTACTTTGATCCATAGATTTTCATCTTCGGTAAGATGTTGAATTTGACATGTGATAGCTTGTAGGCTAAATTGCCGCACTTCTTCATCCCCAAAACGATAGGTTTCAGGAGTCGTTACTATTCGTAATAAACTCAACCAATCAAAAACATCTTGTTTCAATTCAGTTAATGAAACATTCACCCGAGTCATAACCATATAGATTTTCTTTGTTTTTTTCATTTTGCTCCACCTCATTCCTTGCGTTAAGTATAACGAAAAAAAAAAGAGACTTCATCTAATATACTTATGAAATTATAAAAGAGAGGATTTTTAGAGTTATTGTCAAAGAAAGTCCATTTAAAAAATTAATTTTACTAAAAATAGTATAAAAATAATGATTTCAGCCAAGCCTAAAAAAACACCTTATTTCTTACAAATCTCAATAATTTGAAAGAGATAAGGTATCTTTTTATTTAGCCATTTCAATTTATTTGTTTGCTTTTTTGATCCACAATGCGATTAATTATATAAAACAAGAGTGTCCCGATACCGATAATTGCAATTGCCAAATAAAACGCGTAGAGTTTTGAGCCAGTGATATCTGAAATTTTCCCTGTTAACGACGGAACAATTACTGAAGCGGACATTCCAAAAAAGTTAAACACTCCATACATTGTTGCAACGCTGCCTTTAGGTGCTGATTCTCCTAGCCAAGAAATAATGATCGGTTCGACCGCTAACTTTCCAAAAAAACCGTATGCCATAATGCCAATTACTAAAATCATTTGATTCGTTGTCGTGACAGTCAGAAACAACACACTAGCAGCTAAAATCTCAAGTACGATAATCAATTGTACCTTTTTCATGGGAATTCCATCTGCAATCCGGCTAAAAATCAATGCACCAGGTATAGCAGTAAAAAATACTAGCGAGGAAGCCAAGCCCACTGATGTTCCAGAAAATCCTTTTTCGGTTTCTAAAAAATTGGGCAACCATGTATCGATCAGATAATATGTGTATAACGTTGAAAAATATAAAATATAGGCTGAAATCATTCGAGGTTTAAACAACGCCTTAATTGAAACGTGCTTTTTCTTTTCGGAATACTTACTAACACTTGATCCCTTTTTCGGTTTTTCTAAATGAATATAACGTAAAAACATGACGACAGCCATTAAAATCAATACGATTGTAGCAAAAATCAAGGCTTGCCATGGCAATATTCCTGTTCCAACCAAATAACTGGAAGAAATTAGCCCTAGACCGCTACCAATCGCAGTTCCGCTATTGACGATTGCAGTCGATAAGCTTCTTTTAGAAACCGGTACATATTCTGCGGTCAATGAATAAGCTACTCCATAGTATGTACCACACCCTAAACCTGCAAGAATACTTCCAATAAACACGACCCCAATATTTTGAGCCAAACCAACAATCACCGCACCAAGTCCAAACAATAAGAAACCAGGAATCAATATCTGCTTCTTCCCTAACCTATCTACAAGCAACCCTGATGGTATTTGCATACAAACATAACCTAAAAAATAAAAACTTGAAATGTGTCCTAGCTGTGCATCCGTTGCACCACCAAAATACTCACTAATGATTGGATAAATAGGGGTCAATATTGTTCGATAGATCCAGATAACGATCCAACCGATCGTTAATATATAGATAATTTGCTTCCAATAAGGCGTTCGTCTATTACTACCTTTAAGTTCATCCATAATTTGTTCTCCTTTTTAAGGTTCAATCACTAACTAAGCTGCATTTCTATTTCCCCTCTAAAATAAGAAAAATCAGACAATAAAAATAATTATTTTTATGTCTGATCTTCCCAACCACGCTATTAACTTAATTATTTCTTGATAAAGGCACCCACAAAATCAGTAGCCACTCCTGATTCTTGCGAATAGATAACATGACCTCTTAGAACTGTTTGAACAACTTGAGCACCAATTTCACGCCCAATATAAGGACTAATTTTATTACGATATTCCAAATCCTCAGCTTTTAGTGTATAAGGAGCATTTGGTTTGATCAACACAAAATCAGCATCTTTCCCTATACTGATCCGACCTTTTTGATCCAGATCATAGCGATCAGCTGGGTTCGTCGCAATAATATCCGCAAATTGTTTTAATGACATCCCTCTTTTTTGAACCCCTTCGTCAAAAAGAACATCGACATTATTTTGAACACCAGAAATACCGCCCCATGCTTCAAAAGCATTCGCTTTATCTTTTAAATCAGGCGTACATGGAGAATGATCAGATGTTACAAAATCGATTTCTCCAGTTAAAACTTTTTTCCACATACCATTTTGATTTTCTTTATCACGGATCGGTGGTGAACATTTAACAACTGGTCCAATTGCATCCAACTCATCTGTATCAAAATATAAATAGTGCGTACAAGTTTCACACGTAACATCAACACCTGCTTCTCTAGCCTTGGTTACTTCCTCTACACCTTCTGGACAAGCAATATGACAAATATGAATACGACATCCCGTTTCTTTGGCAAATAAAATGGCTCGACGAATTGGTTCTACTTCTGTAAAGACTGGACGACTGGCTACATAAGCTTTCAGTGTTGTTTCACCATTTTTATACGCAATTTCACCTAATTTATCGGTAATGGCTGCATTTTCAGCATGAATCGCCAAAACTTTACCTGTTTTAGCAACTTGTTTCATCCCTTCATAAAGAGAGTAATCATCAACATTCATAAAATCTCCATCAATGCTACGATCACCACAAGTAGCCATAAAACACTTATAAGCTGCTACGCCACCAGCATCTAGCTCTTGAATTCCGCCTTTTAAATTAAAGGGCACTACCCCGCCAAATGAGCCAACATCCGATTTCAGTTTTCCTTTACCAGTATTATATTTAATTTCCAAAGACTCACCATCAACTGTTGCTGGCACTTGGTTTAAAGGCATTTCCATAAATGAGGTAACCCCACCTTTGGCACAAGAAGCGGTTCCTGTAATATACCCTTCCCATTGATCACGATAACCACCACCAGGATCGGTAATATGCACATGAGCATCCACCATACCAGGACTGACCACTAAGCCTACCGCATCAATGACCTTATCCGCTTCTCCAAGATCACTCCCAATCGCTGCAATCAACCCATCTTTTACGGCAACATCTGTTTTAACTTCTCCCGACTCCAGAATAACTAAACCATTTTTGATTATTAGATCATAACTCATATACTTTCCTCCTAAATTTAAAAGCGGAACAAATCGGTTAATCCTCTAAAAAATTAGGAAATTAACATTGAAACGTTCTTTGTTTCACTATTAATTTATCTATTTTCCTAAGGATTGATTTGTGCAGCTAGATACTATTAAAAGCTGAATAGGCTCGATTAGGCTCGTAGAAAAATAGGAAAATACGATTGCGACGCTTTTTGTCACGAGCATATTTTGTCTTTTTCAGATTGGCAAAAGCGTAACCCGCACAACTATTATTTTTTATCAAAGAATTTTCTTAATAGCAAATATAAAACAAAAGCTGATACAAAACCTGAGATCCAAGAAATATCAGAAATTATTTTCAATGCTGGGATAAAATTACCACTTAAACAGATCACTAAAGCCACAATAGTTGCTACATAAGCAGGTTTATTCAGACCCTTATAACTATTTTGACTATTATCTGCCTTTGGATCCATATATAACTGATTCAAGTCGATCTTTTGTTTTTGAACAAAATAGTAATTTGCAATCATTACTCCTGCAACTGGTCCTAAAACAGCACCAATCGTATTCAAGAAGATAAAGATACTTGCTGCATTTTCCATCAATTTCCACGGCATAATTAGAAAACTAATCACACTAGCGAGTAAGACCCCTTTTTTATAATCAATTTTCTTAGGGAATAAGGCACACAGCTGATAGGCAGCTGGAATAATATTTCCAGTAGCATTAGTAGAGACAGTCGTTAATAAGAATACTAGCATTGCTACAATAATTGCAAATGAATTATCCCAACGGTCAACGATATTTAGAATATTCCATTCTTGAATACCATAACGAATTGATCCACCGATCAAAATCACTACACTTGAAAAAGCAAAGATACCATAACCAACTAAAAAACTAGCTGTTTGACCGATTGTTTGATCTTTGGTTGATTTTGCATTTTGAGTAAAATCTGAAACGCTAGCCCCTGGTGCTGCCCAAACAGCTAAAACAGAATTGATGATCATCAGATAGACAAATACTGGCGAAATATTATGGGCTGCACCGGCAACATCATAAGATAAAATTGGACCAAGTCCGCCGACCGCACCAATCGCCCAAATAGCCATGCCACCAAAAACAATATAGATCAGCGGACTTAAAATTGCTGTAAACTTATTAAGAATCTTCCCCCCGCCAAAACCAATCAGCATATTGACAACCCAAAATAACGTGAAAGCAATCAATCCAGGAACCGAAATCCCTAAGATCACCGTGTCTCCTCCAAGAGTCAAAAATCCCGGCCAAATTTTACCAATCAAAATCAACAACGCCAACGAACCTGTATAATTCTGTAAGCCAAACCAAGCGATTGCTGCCACACAACCTCTAAGAAATCCTGGAAGCTTCGCTCCAACATCTCCATAAGTTGACCGTAAATGAATAGCAAAAGGAATGCCATACTTTGATCCTGCTCGACCATTAAATGTCATAAATAAAGCAACAGCTAACGCACTGATTATCAAAGCCAGCATAATGTTGATAGGAGAAAGGCCTAAAAATAAAAATCCTCCGACCGCTGTGTAGTTGGGGATATTATGAACGGATCCCATCCATAAGGTAAAATAATTCAATTTCCCCATCATTCTCTTTGATAACGACTTGGGAAGTAGATCTTCATTATAGCCACGCTCTCGATAACGTTGAAGCTCTTCTTCCGTGATTTGATAATCTTGGTTTTCCATTAATTCGCCTCCTTTTTAAATGTTTTTATTACGAAAAATTTTTTTCGCTAAATAATAGTAAGCCTATCTTAAAAAATCCTAAAGAAAAACTTGACTAAAATAATTTTTACTATAAAATAACCCTTGAAAATTAGCAAGTAAATCCAATTTTCAAGGGTTTATTCCATTATTATTAATATTTATGAATTAAACACATCATAATTTAACTCTTTTTCATCAGCTGCAACTATTAATGCTACGGTTGTATCTGCATCAACATTCAGTAAGGTTCTGAACATCCCAGAAAACCAATCGATTCCCGCCAATAATGCAATACTTTCTGTTGGTAAACCCAGCATAGGCATAACTGTCGCAAGTGCTACTAAACCACCGCCAGGCACAACAACTGTCCCTAAACAAGCTAATGTTGATAACAAAACGGCTTTGACCAACTCGCCAACACCCATCTGAATATTGTAAAACTGGGCAAATGTTACGATTGCTAGCGATAAAAACATTGCTAAGCCATTACTGTTTAAAGTCATTCCCAGTGGCATCACCAATTTTGAAATCCGATCGCTGATGCCCAATTTATCACGGCCATCTTCTATCTGAATCGGTAACGTAATAGCTGAAGAAGTCGTAGTAAATGCAACAATGGACATTCTCCACATATTTTGAGCTAGTTTTTTTACACTTACTTTACAGTACAAAGCAGTTATCAATAACCAAACGACTAAAAATAGTAAGGCGCTGATTGCAAGTGTTAGTAAAAATTTCATTAATGTTAGTAAGACACCTGTACCGATAGTCCCTATAACAGGAGCAATTAGGCAAAATATACCGATTGGTGCAAGTTTCATGATCAATGTTACCATTTTCAAGATCACGTTATTAAACGCTGACACAATATCTAGTAAAATCGAGTTTTTATCTTTGTCTTTGATCAAGCTTAACGCTAAACCAAATAATAACGAAAAGATGATAACTTGGATCATATTGGCTTGTGCCATAGCTTCAATAATATTTTTAGGGATAAAATCAATGATGATTTCTTGTAAACTCTCTGTGCTGGCACTTATCGCCCCCATTTCAATGCCAGAAGTTTCTAACCCTTTACCCGGTTGAATCAATAAACCAAACACAACACCGATAATAGCAGCTAAAATAGTTGAACCCATAAACCATACAAAAACTTTTAAGCCGATTTTTCCAAGTTCTTTTGCTTCTAAACTTCCGACTGCTTCGATGACTGCCCCCATAATCAATACGACTACAGACATCTGAATCAGTCGTAAGAATAAATCTCCTATGACTTTAAATGATTCAACTTTATCTTGGAAAATGATTCCCACTAGGACGCCTAATATAGTGGCTAACATTACCTGATTGGTCATACTCATGTTACGAATTTTTTTCATGACTGGTTTCCTCACTTTTAAGATATCATTGGATGATTTATATAATCACAAGTTATTAGAAATCTAGCCTTTATTAAGCTTTTTGTTTTTTGTTAAGATTCGCTAACAAGAATAAAATGGTTCCAACCACTAATAGAATAACTGAAATATAGAAGCCCATTACTTTTGAACCAGTAGCATCTGAAATCGATCCTGTTAATGTTGGAGCGATAACTGAAGACATCATTCCGAAGAAGTTGAATACACCAAGTGTTGTACCAATTCCAACTTTAGGCGCATTTTCGCCAAGCCATGAAATAATGATTGGCTCCACTGCAAGTTTTCCTAAAAATCCATACATGATCAAGCTAATCAATAAAAATGTTGAATTAGTTGCTTGAACTGTAAACAATAACATTGCTGCAGCTAGAAGTTCTAAAATCACGATAAATTGAACTTTTTTATGCATATATTTATCTGCTAAACGACTAAAGAACAACGCTCCTGGAATTGAAGCAAATGCAACCAATGATGCAGAGAAACCAATTGCTGCACCTTCAAACCCTCTTTCAGTACCCAAGAAGTTTGGTAACCAAGTAACTGTCATATAATAGCCGTAACATGTTGCAAAGTATAAAATATAAGCGAATAACATTTTTGGTGCAAATAATTTTTTAACTGATACATGTTCTTTTTCTACAACTGGAGCGTCTTTCGCAACAGCTGCCGCTTCTGCTTCTGCTTCTGCAACTTCTGATTGTGCTAAAAATTCAGCATCTTCTTTATTATTACGAATAATTGCTACAAATGCGATTAACATTACAACAATCAATGCTACCGAAATATACATCATTGTTTGCCATGGGAATTGTAACTGAACAACTAAGAAACTTGATAAAATCAACCCTAAACCTGAACCAACGGCTGATCCACTATTCACGATAGCAGTAGAGAAACTTCTTTTTTCTTTAGGAATATTTTGAGATGTTAGAGAATACGCCGAACCATAAAATGATCCACAACCTAAACCAGCTAAAACACTTCCGATATAAATCATTGAAATACTTGTTGCTTGAGAAATCAATAAAGCGGCTAATCCAAAAACAATAAAACCTGGAATCAATACTTTTTTCTTCCCAATTTTATCTACTAAAAAACCTGCTGGAATCTGCATTGCTACATATCCAAAAAAGTAACAAGTAGAGATAAAGCCTAACGCTGTATCCGTGATATTTCCGCCTAATGATGCATTAATCTGCGGATATGCAGGTGATAAAGCTGAACGATAAACCCAGATCGTTACCCAACCAGCACATAACAAAATAACAATTTTTTTCCAATAATCCATTCCTGAACCCTTACTTTTTGCATCCATGTCTTTTCCTCCATATGTTATTTTTTATATGTCTGATAATAAAAATGTTTGTGCAATTTCACTTCAAACTTATAAAAGAATAACTTCTTATTCACTAATAATTGTAAGCGGTAGCAAACTTTCACGCATCATTATTTTTCACAAACTTGTCAAAAAGTTTGTGCAAAGCGAACAATCACTTGTTCTTTCACACAAACAATTTAACATCAATTCTATTTTTTATAGATATTTAATGCCGCTTTGACAGCTTCACCTTTGTTGATTTGGGCACCATAATAATTAAGTGCACCTTCCAAAGCTGATAATACATGCAGTACATTTGATTTTCTACTACTGTAACCCATATTGCCAATACGCCAGACTTTTCCTTGAAGCGCACCAAAAGAAGAGGCAATTTCTACGCCAAATTCGTCTAACATTAATGCTCGGACTTGTTCGCCATCAATTCCATCTGGAATCATAATTGGCGTAACAGTTGGCATCTTAGTTGATAGATCTCCATAAAAACCTAAGCCCATTGCTTTTATCCCAGCAACGATCGCTTGATCATTTTGAGCATGGCGAGCATAAACATTGTCCATACCTTCTTTGATCATCATGCGTAAGCCCTCATGCAGACCGTAGATCATGCTTGTAGCTTCTGTATGATGATTGATTCGCTCTTCACTCCAATAACGCTGTAACTGGCTTAAATCAAGATAATTACTGCTGATGTGATTTGCGTTACGGATATCTTTACTTAAACCCAATTCTTTTTGATAACGACTTGTTAACACTTTTTCTACTCGGTCATTATAAGTAATCAATGATAAACCTGATGGTACACTCACACATTTTTGTGTTCCTGCAATCGCGATATCTACGCCCCAAGCATCGACTTCAAGTGGCACACCACCATATGTTGCAACCATATCTACAACGAAGAAAATATCGTTAGCTTGACAATGTTGCCCAATTTTTTTCATTGCTTGCATTTGTCCATTAGCAGTTTCACCATGGACCATAGCAACGATTTTTGGTTGAAATTTTTTGATTTCCTCAATGACTGTTTCTTGTTCAAATGGCGCATCCCATTCTTTTTCAAGATAATGAATTTCAGCTTGTGCACGCTCACAGATTTCTCCCAAAAGATAAGCAAAACGACCATAGACTGGAATCAAAACTTTATCACCAGGTTCAATCAAGGCAATCAAAGCAGCTTCTAAGCCAGAACGAGATGTTCCATCGACAGCAAAAGCTTGTTTATTTTTTGTCCCGAAAGGAATTTTGATCATTTCTTTTACTTCATCCATAATTTGTAAAAAGGCTGGATCAAATTGACCTAAAATTGAAGCAGACATTGCTCTCAATGCTACAGGATGAGCCTCAACAGGTCCTGGCGTCATAATAGTTCTACTTGGTACTGATATTTCTGAAAACATAACGATTCCCTCTTTTCCGTTTTAGTTCCATCCTACCCTTATATCTGAAAAAGTCATTGTCACTTTTGAATAAAAAATATGAATATTCGGTTATTATGTACAAACCCTTCTTGAATCTGCATACGCTATCATTTAGAATAGGAGATATGATGAGAAATACAGCTATCTAAATTAGTAATCTTGATTATTTTTACGCCCAAGCATCACACTGAAATGATTAGTGTAACTTGATTAGGATACATATTACAATAATTTATTATCTAGCTTCAAGAGCTAGCCTTTTGGGAAAAAGATAAAAAAATAGATAAGGTAAAAAGCATCTCAGGTATTTTTTCCTATTTTCCTGTCAAGACTGAACGAACTCTTTCAGCTTTAAATGTTATCTAGCTACATGGGCTTGCCTCTCGGAAAAAAGATAAAATCTGATTGTGGCAAAAAGCGCCACCCTCATATTTTCCTATTTTTCTGTCGGTG
>NZ_NGKY01000001.1:2335550-2347236 GCF_002140855.1 Enterococcus sp. 7E2_DIV0204 | reverse complement strand
TCATATTTTCCTATTTTTCTGTCGGTGCTGAACGAGCCCATTATGCTTTTAAATTTATCTAGCTACGCGGGCTTACTCCTCGAAAAAAAGATAAAATCTGATTGTGGCAAAGAGCGCCACTTTCATATTTTCCTATTTTTCTGTCGGAGCAAAACGAGCCCGCTTCGCTTTTAATATTAGGAGGGAATCCATTGACCACTTTAGAAGATTTGTTAAAAATACCAAGATTTTCCGATCTAAAAATATTAACTAACCCTACAAATGCCAATACCATCGTTGAAAGTATTGAAATTTCTGAGACACCTGATGTGGCCAATTTTATTCCGAAGAAAATTTTTCTTTTAACGACTGCGATGGTTTACAAAAATAATCAAAAAGAGCTTTTTACTCTGATTGATTCTTTAAAAGAACAAGAAGCAGCTGGGATCGGTATCAAGGTTGGACGTTTTATTGAAACAATTGATCCTGCTATTATCGATTATGCTAATGAGATCAATTTCCCTGTTGTTCAAGTACCTAGCAATCAGCCTTTAGGGGCTTTGTTGCACCAATTGCTAAACTACTTGTGGGATACTAAAACAGAGCAGCTAAGTTATGCGTTAGATATTCAAAAGCGCTTTTCTGATTTGTTGATTCATGATGTAAGTATTGCTCGTTTTATCGCAGATTTTGGTAAAATGATCAATACACCTGTGATTTTATTAAGTCCTTATCGTAAAGTGATCGCTCATTCAAAACATTTTACTCAGACGTCAAAGCCTGCTGAATATTATGTTGAACAACTCGTTAGTAAATATGACAACTGGAATGAAGATAGTCATACCTCCTTTATGATCAAGGATCTAAATCAAGAACCATTGCAGATTGTCGGATTTTCAGTTACAGGGAATAGCTATTTTCCACATCACTTACTAATTTTAAATCCACAGCAAGTTCCTTATCCAATGTCGGAGTTTGCAGTTGAACAGGCCTGTTTAGTCTTGTCTTTTATGTTGTATAAGAATCAAAAAGTTCAGGAATCACTAGATTTTCTTAAGAGTGATTTTTTAGGTCAACTCGTTGAATACCAACAAACACCTCATCAGTCCAGACGTGATTGGCTCGATCTTGGTACCAATTATGGATTAAAGAAAAGTACACAGTATCAGGTTGTTTATTCTGCATGTAGTCAAACTACTGCTACTGCTACAAAGATCAAATACCAACAAGAAGAAAGTGATGTCGCCTTTCAATGGCTACAAGAAACATTACCACCAAGGATCAAACATGTCAGTATTTTTAAAGTGAAAAATACGAATCACTTAGCGATTTTAATTCAAAGCAGAGTAGAAGATCTAGAAAAAATCTTAACTGAACTATCGCTGGCGCTCTCTGAAAAGCTACCAATCACTTTGACCTTTGCTTTAGGTAATCTGTATGAAACAATCGAGCAAATCGCTAGTTCTTTTATTGAGGCTAAAACAGCTTATGAAGAAATGCTGACGATGACAGATGGCTCACTAACTCATCGTTACCATCCTAAAGGGATGAAGAGTTTATTTGAGAAAATGAGTCTTGAAGATATTCATTATTTCTGTGAAACAACTTTAAAAGAGCTTGCGTATCCAATTGAAGACTCTTTCATTGAGCTTCGAAAAACATTACAGTGCTATTTAAGTTTTCAATGTGAAATTTCAAAAACTGCTAAAGAGATGTATTTACACCGTAATACGATTAAATATAGAATCGATCATTGTGCAAAGTTACTTGGAAAAAGCATTCAAGACCCAAATAATAGTTTGAATTTACGTTTGGCTTTAGAATTATCCGAACGATCTAATCAACATCAATAAAAAAATAGAAGTTGAATGAGGAGGCTAGGACAGAAGCGTTTATCCATTCCTCTTTCAACTTCTATTTTGATTTTATCTAGCCTGTGATTCTTGTGCCAGCTCTCCCTAGTAAAGCTTGGTCAGCTTCTTCTAAAGAACAGATGATGGCAGTTTTACCTTGTGCAGCAAAACCAATTGCAGCTTCCATTTTTGGTCCCATACTTCCATCTGCAAAATGACCTTCATCCATATATTGTTGCGCTTGTTTTACAGAAATCGTTTCTAATTTTTCTTGATTCTCTTTGCCATAATTGATGTAGACATTACTTACGTCTGTCAACATCATAAAGACATTGGCATCGATTTGCTCAGCTAGTTTTTTACCTGTACGATCTTTATCGATAACAGCTTCGATTCCTTTTAACAAGCCATCTTGATCACGAACAACAGGAATCCCCCCGCCGCCGCCTGCAATAACAATCGTGTTGCGATTTAGTAAATTAACGATTGCATCTACACCATGGATAGCTTTTGGTTGTGGTGAAGGTACGACACGACGGTAACCACGACCAGCATCTTCCATCATCACCCAATTTTTCTCTTGCTCCATTTGTTTAGCTTCTTCTTCTGAATAAAAAATTCCGATCGGCTTGTTTGGATTTTGAAATGCTTCATCATCCGCTGACACTTCAGTCTGAGTTAATAATGTAATCACATTGCTCGTCAAACCTTTTGTTTCCAACGAATTTTTCAAACTTTGCTCTAACATATAACCAATAAAACCTTGTGACTCTGCATTACAAACATCTAAAGGAAATGGTGGAACCACGTCTTTGGCTTCTTCATTTTGTCTTAAAATATTCCCAACTTGTGGACCGTTACCATGTGTTAAAACGATTTCATAATCGATTTCTTCTATCTTTGCAACCAATTCAGCACTTACCTTAACATTATCTAGTTGTACCTCAAGTGTTGCTTCTTGGTTTGGTTTTAAAATTGCATTGCCTCCCAATGCGATTACGACACGATTTGCCATAAAAATCCTCCTTCATTTGCTCCTAAAAAATTTGATTGTAGTAATTAAGCCGGCCAGTAAATCAACACCTGATGTGTGACCTACGCTCATTATAGCTTCTGCGGCATGTGCTATTTCTTCTTCATTACTATTTGTTGTTAATGCCGTTACTAAATTCCGTACCGGTTCACTAAAACGGCCTGATAATGCGCACAACAAATAATGCTTGCTGATATCTGTTGTTAGAAACTGTTCTGTTAACAGTTCAGTAAGTAAATTTATTAATGTGGAATTTTCTTCTTTTAATAGAATTCTTGCAGCTAGATGACCGACGACCATATCATCACCAGATGGTGTCAACCCTGGACCTCTACCTATAAGAAAATCAAGACCTGATTCTTGCTGTGATTGCTCTTCTAAACATAAATACTGAATGGCTTCACTAAATAGATTTCCAACTTTTACAAAATTAGCCAATGTGTTTTGACTGCCAGTTTCTTTTGCTACTGTATTTGTATATGAAAGCAGTTTTTCTAAACTAATTGTCAACACTTCTTCAGTTCGCTCTATTTTAGACGAGTAGGGTTTCCCATGCATCAGAAATAGATGTTCGTTAGAAAAATGGAGACTATTTTGCTGCCAGATTATCTGTTCATTGATCTCAACCGTTTCTAGTAAATTGGTAAAATCAGTTGCATCTAAATAAATTCCATTCGGCATAAAAGGATAGTTAGTGGTCGTGATGACCACTAACTGTTGTTTCCTCTCATCTTGAAGATTGAAACTACTTTTATATTTGCTGTGAACGTGCCATTTTTGTACCCCAATGTCATTGGTTAACAGATTTTCATCGATAAAACGAGCATTAACAAACAATGTCTTCACCTTTTATTCTGTAAAACCTAATTTTTTTGCATAAGCTAAAACAGCTTTTTCAAAACAATCGATTGGCGGTGTTACTGTTCCTGCACCAATCTGACCTAAACCAGCTTTTTTATTCGCAATTCCTGTATTGATAACTGGAAGAATTCCTGTTTCAACAACTTTTCTAGCGTCAATTCCAAGACAAATTCCTTTAAAGTCCCATGTCGGAACTGGGAAGTTTGGATTTGTATCAATACAAATCTCTGTCATTTCATTACTGGTATTCAATGCATCATAGAAGCCACCTGAACCCACAAAACGTGTTACAGCAGGTGCTGCGATCATTGCCATACCCCCAACACCAAATGTCTCTGTAATCGCACTGTCACCCATATCTGGTGCTGCATCTGCTTCACTGAAGCCAGAGAAATATAACCCTTGAGGCGTGTTAACAGGACCGGTAAACCATTCGTCACCCATACCTGCAATACGGATTCCAAATTCATGTCCATTTCTACACATAGCTGTAACGATCGTACCTTCTTGTATTTGTCTTGCCCCATCCATAACGGCTTTCGCTGAAGCCATCATAATATTTAAGAAAAATTGATCCGTGTCTGCTAAAAATTGAACCACTTCTTCACGTTTTGTTTGATCGATTTCAGTCAACCCAACAATGATCGGTGCCATTTCTTTCAAAAATGCTAATGATGCTGCAATATTACGTTGGTGAAATTCATCCCCCATAGCAATTGCTTTAGCAACCAACACATTGATGTTCAAGCCGTCTTCTTTTGTTTTTAAAGCTGCACTTAAAACCGGTGCCAACGTGTCTCTCATCCATCTTAAACGAGTGATTACTTCATCAGAATAAGCACCAAAACGTAATACCGCACCGATTCCTTCGTTCATTGTACAAAAAGCACGATTGCCATCTGTTTTATTTTCAACAACTAAAACTGCCATGTTAGCAGAAGTAATTCCGCCCATTGGTCCAACCGCATTCACATGATGACATGGAATTAATCTTACTTCACCAGATTCTAGCATTTTTCTAGCTTCTTCTTCGGTTTCACACCATTCTTCAAATAATGCTGCTCCGACACAAGCGCCTTGAATTGGGTCAACCATTTTATCGTAAGTGATTGGAGGTCCTGCATGAAGTAGGACTTTCCCTTCATTTAATTCTTGGATTACTGATTTTGCTGGAACTACATCTAATAAGAAAGGTGAACCAGCAACGATTTTTGCTGCTACTGCTTGGTTTGCTTCATCGATTGTTTTGTATACCATGTTTGTCATCCCTTCTTATTTACCTAATTCTACTTTATTTAAAAACTGTAGTGCTTTTTGCAAGGTGATATTTCCACCTGCAACTGGTTGCCAGTCATACTGAACGACTTTACCACCATGATTGATGATGGCCTCTGAGAAACTACGTAAACCAACGTTGATAAAGCCTTGATTTGTCAACAACGCTAACATTGCTTCTGTTGGCTCAATCGCAACTGGCGTTACTGCTGGTGCTGCTTCGATTGCTTTATCCGTTTGAGCTAATGGATGATCTAGGATCGCTAAAGCTAAACGAACTGCTTGTGCATTACTGTCACAAAGAATTACGCCAGCATCTTTCATTATTGTTTCTTGCTCATGAATATTTTGAGGATCTTCGTCCGTTCCTACAATCGTACTGATCACAAATAATTCTCTGCCTTCAGCTTTTGCATTTGCTTTGATTTCTTTGATGGTTGGTGCTAATTCTTGTGCCATATTAGCATGAGAACCGTAACCTAATACGACATCTAATAAAATTATCGCTGTTTCAGGATCTTTTCCAGCTTCTTCTAACATTTCTTTACGTTTTGATGGATCGATCATTGGATGAGGTTTACCTTGCGTATAAACGTCATCTCCTAAGTCAATGATCTCATGTCCTTGATTTTTTAAGATAAAGCCTTCTGGTGCATGTTCGTCACCTGTCAAAGCAAGACCTTCTTTAATCAGCATTGCCGCTTCATAAGCAAGAGTTCCGCCGGAGTATAAGCCTTTAACATATTTTTGTTCAGGTTTGAAAGAATGAGCAGGAACTGTTAATGTTTCTTTCACAGCTTTAACATTTTCTTTATTCAATAATTGAACAGCCGTTTGAGCTGCTTCTTCTAAAGTATAAGCACGATATAGATTTTCTTCATGAGACGTTGGTTTTTCGCCTAGGAAAATCGTTACAGCTGGTTTTGAGATGCTTCTTAAAAGATTTAAGACTTCATCACGAACTTCTGGTGCAGGTGGTTTTGAGATTACAACAACCACTTCTGTGTTGGGGTCTTTTTCTAATGTCATGATACTATCTTTTAAAGTGATTCCGCCAATTTCAGCTTTTAAATCACGTCCGCCAGTTCCAATCGCGTTCGTTACACCGCCACCTAATTTGTGGATGATCGTTGTTACTTCTTGAATACCTGTACCGGAAGCTCCAACAACGCCGATTTTACCTTTACGAACAGCATTTGTGAATGCCACAGGAATCCCATTGATAATGCCCGTTCCGCAGTCTGGTCCCATTAATAGCAAACCTGCATCATGTGCTTTTTCTTTTAAGCGTTTTTCATCTTCAATCGCAACATTATCGCTAAAACAGAAGACATGTTTGCCTTCATCTAAAGCTTTTTCAATTTCAAGTGCTGCATGGGTACCAGGAATAGAGAAAACAACTACGCCAGCATCTTTACCAAGCTCAAAGGCTTTATCCCACGTTTTTACGACTTCTTCACCTGATATGTCGCCGCCACCTTTTGTCTGTTCCTCTAAAAATACATCGATTTCCTTTAAAACTTGATTGATCAATGAATTATCTTCAATGTCTAACACGATTACCATGTCATTGGAAGAAGCTTTTTCTAATTCATCGGTGTATAAACCACCCGTTTTGAAAATATCTTTGTTAGCAGGTGTTCCCATCATAACAGAAACATTATGAACGCCATCGATTGTATTTAATTTGTTGGTTAATAACATCAAGACGATTGAATCTTGATAGCTATTTGCTTTAATAATTGTGTGCAGCATTGAAATTCCTCCATTTATTTAAAAGTGTAGTGGGCTCGCCATGTCTCGACTGAAAAATAGGGAAAATTGACAGTGATGTATTTTGTCACATTCAATTTTCATCTTTTTTTCCGAGAGACTAGCCCGCAAAGCTAGATATTTTGCTTTGCAAAATTTATTCCGCAAACTTATTTTTGTGATCATAACGATCATAATGAATATCATCGCTGATCAAATATTCGTAAATATCATCTACGATTTCAATTCCATTTTCTTCATAATTTTTTTCACGGGCACGTCCTCGTTCCCCGGGATAGTTCACTTCTGTAAAACCAGGACTTGGACTGATTTCTTTTAATTCATCCAACATTGTTGAAATATTCTTTTTAAAGACGTCTAAACCAATGAAGAAATCTGGATTGATCACAATGTGAAGCTGACCTAATTCGCGGCCTTTAGATAAATCATGATACATGGAAGAAACGTGTTTGCCAAATGGCACGCCTAGCAAAATACCAGATAAGATATCGACCATCATCATCAAACCATAGCCCTTAGGTCCAGCAATCGGCAACAATGCATTGACTGCTGTAGAATCGGTTGTCGGGTTCCCTTTGGCATCTACTGCCCAAGAATCTGGTATAGCTTCTTTTTTGGAACGAGCATGTAGGATTTTCCCCCATGCTTGAACGGTTGTTGCCATATCAAATGTAATCACACGATCGTCATTACTAGGTGCAGCAAAGGCAATTGGATTCGTCCCAAAGTAAGGTTCACTTCCTCCAAATGGTACAACCATTGGATCAGATTGGCAAACAGAGAGGGCTACCATATCTTGTTCTGCAGCTCTTTCCACATAATAAGCAAGCGCTCCACTATGAGAGATATTGCGGACTCCAACAACAGCTACACCATTTTTCTTCGCCATTTCGATTGCGAGATCCATAGCTTTTTCTGCTGCAACAAAACCAGAACCATTATCGCCTTCAAACATACCACAACTTGGAGCTGTTTGTTTAAAAGAAAAAGTAGGATCGTTGGTGATACCACCTTTGGCAATTCGTTCCGAATAATATTCCACGCGCATCGCACCGTGAGAATGAATTCCCCGTGCATCTGCAAATGTCAAAACATCACTTACGATTCCTGCATGTTCCTCTGACAAACCAGCTTTTTGTATTTTATTTTTGATTAGTTGATGTAAATCCGCTTTTTTTACTCTCATTTAAAACGCCTCCTTATTTTAAAGTGAAGCGGGCTCGTTCAGCTCTGACAGAAAAATAGGAAAATAAGTTTGTGACGCTTTCGGTCACAGACATATTTTATCTTTTTTCCGAAGAGCTAGCACGCGTAGCTAGATAACATACGGCAACAACGTTCCGCTTCGCTAATACTTATACAAACCAACAACATTTTTTATACTATATCTTAATTCCAAAACAATTCTATTTTTTTTCACCAAAAGCATTTGTATTTTCATAGCGATCATAGTGAAGTGTATCGCTCTTTAAATAATCATAAATATCTTTTACGATATCAATACCCTCAACCATTGATTTTTCATAGTTGATTTGATTGATTTCACCAGGATAATAGACTTGCTCAAATCCGTCTGCTGCTGGAATTTCATGTAATTCTTCCACCATACCGTTCACAGATTCTTTAAACATCTCTAAGTCAGTGAAACGTTTTGGATCGATCAGAATATACATTTGACCAACATTACGTCCTTTGCTGATATCGTCATACATTGAAGAAACGTGTTTACCAAATGGCAAGCCTAACAACATGCCAGATAAAATATCCACCATCATCATCAAACCATAGCCTTTTGGTCCAGCAATCGGTAATAGTCCGTTAACTTTATGAGGATCCGTTGTTGGTTTACCGTCTTTGTCAACAGCCCAAGTGTTCGGAATCTCTTTATTTTTAGAACGTGCATCTAAGACTTTACCCCACGCTTGAACAGTAGTTGCCATATCAAATACAACTGGCTCATGATCTTTTCTAGGTGCTGCAAAGGCAATTGGATTCGTCCCAAAATAATTTTCTTTTCCGCCAAATGGTACCACCATCGGATCTGATTGGCACATTGCGATTGCAATCAAATCTTGTTGTGCAGCTTTTTTCACATAATAAGATAACGCTCCACTATGGCTGATTTTAGAGATTCCAACAGCCGCTACTCCTGATTTTTTTGCCATATCAATAGCATAACCAAGACCAACATCTGCAACAAATTGGCCCGCACCGTTCTTACCGTGAACAATCCCAGAACTTGGCCCAGTCTCCTCAAATTCAATTACTGGATCAAGCGTCACGCCGCCTTTATCGATTTGTTCTGCATAATATTCTACCCTAACGGCTCCATGTGAGTGGATACCGCACGCATCTGCAAATACCAAATGTGTCGCCACTTCATCTGCATGTTCTGGCTTTAAACCAGCTGTCGTTAATTTTTTTTCGATCAAATCATGCAATTCTTCTGGTTTCACTACAACAGTTTCATTCATTCTTAAACTTCCTCTTCATCTAAATTAAATTTCTGGATCACGGTTGCAATCTTTTGAGTAAACATACATTAACGGCTCGTCACGTCCGACAGCATATGCTGCTTGTTGGACATATGAACTCATAAAAATGTAATCCCCTTTTTCAACAGGCATCCATTCGTTATCTAAGTTATACATTCCTTGTCCAGAAAGTAAGTAAGCTCCATGTTCTTGATAGTGTGTTTCGATATAACCATGACTTGCTCCTGGTTCAAATGAAAGAATGTGGAAGTTCATATCAAAACCTAAATCCTTAGGTAAAAAGTCCCATAAAAGAACATCTTTCATACCTTCATATTCGATTGGTTCCATATCATTTACATTACCAATTACTTTGTGAGCTTCATATCCTTCTAATGGTTGATAACGTTTTTTGTATAAGAAGATTTCCGTATCAGTTTCTTGACCATTTTCTAAATACATCAATGTACTAGCTGGTAAATAAGCATAGCCGCCTTTTGTTAATTTGTGTGTTTCAGTACCGTCATTTACGTTTAAAACCCCATCAATCACATAAACGATCGTTTCAACACCTTCACCACCAAAACCACGTTGATTTTTACCCTCTTTATGCATAGTAATGATATAATCGATAAAATTTGCACCTAATTGTTTTGACCCTAAAATGGAACAATCACAGTTTTCAAAACCTGGAATTACATTATTTACTAACCCATCGTGCGGGATTAAAGCGTAATTATTTTTTTTGATTACAGCTCTAGATGATAATAAACCATCAAGATAGCCTGTTTGATTGTTTTTATAACCCATTTTTATTTCTCCTACTTTCTTTTATTTATAAGCTAATTCATATAATGTGCTAGCTAGTACTTTTACCCCATTCACTAAATCATCAATATCTGTTGCTTCTGCTGGATTATGGCTAATACCATTAATACTTGGGACAAAAATCATTGCTGTTGGGAAGTTTGGCGCAATGATTTGAGAATCATGACCTGCTCCACTATGCATTACTTTGTATTTCATATTTTCAGCTTTAGCCGCTGTTTCGATCGCTGTTACGATTTCTTCATTCATTGGAACTGGCGCTTCATCCATCCATAAATCGATATCGATTTCTAAGCCATGTTCTGCTGCGATATCTCTCATCAATTGCTCGATTTCTTTTGTAAATGCATGTAACTCACCGCTGTCTGTATGACGGCAATCCATTGTAAATAGCACTTCTCCTGGAACAACGTTTACTGTATTTGGTTTAGGTTCAACTTTACCAAACGTTAATACTAGTGGATCGCCTACTTCTAACGCACGATCGATTGCTTGCGAACAAATTTTAGCAAATCCGTAAACCGCATCCTTACGGTAGCCCATTGGAGTTGTTCCAGCATGGTTTGCTTCGCCTTTCAATACAATTGTATAACGTCTTTGTCCTGCAATATTATTGACCACACCGATTTGCAATTGCTCTTTTTCAAGCACAGTCCCTTGCTCGATATGGATTTCTACAAATGCTTTGATGTCATCTCTAGCTGCTTTACTTTCGTCTCTAAAGTCAAAGCCATGGCGTCGCATTTCTTCGACAAATTTCAATCCTTCAAAGTCAGCGATTTCAAGAACATCTTCTTTCTTCGCTTCACCAACAAAGTTTTTACTACCCCAGAATACTGTAGGGAAACGGCTACCTTCTTCTTCGGCCATTGAAATAACTTCTAATGAACGTTTTGGTTTGCCGTGTGTTTCTAATAAATATTGGATCGCAACATACGCTGCAATGACCCCAAATTGACCATCTAAGTTCCCACCATTCACAACCGTATCGATATGAGAACCTGATAAGATGGTTTCTTCTGGATGTTCCGTTCCTTCTACTCTACCAAAGAGGTTACCGATCTCATCAAATGAAGCGGTCATACCAATTGCTTCTAATTTTTCTTTTACAGATTTTTGCGCTTCCAACCAAGAATCAGAATACAATAAACGTGTCATCCCACCGGTTGGGTCATTGCCAATACTAGATAAGTGATCGATATTTTCTTGTAAAACTTTTTTTAAATCCATTTGATACATCTCCCTCTTTTATTATCATAACCATTGTAAGCGGTTGCCCGTTTTCATACACTATCCACATTTCACAAATTAACTACTATCTTTGTGCGCATTAAACATAAAGACTGAGGCTATTTGGGTTAAAATAGAAATAAGTTAGTGAAATTATTTAAATTTATAGGCTGATTACTCTGAAAAATGATAAAATGCAGATGGTGTAAAAAACATCTCGATCATTTTTTCTATTTTCCTGTCAGAGTTGGACGAGCCTACTACGCTTTTATTGTTATCTAGCTACGCGAGCTAACTCTTCGGGAAAAAGATAAAAATAGTTTGTGGCGAAAAGCACCACAATCGATTTTTTCTATTTTCCTGTCAGAGCTGGACGAGCC
>NZ_NGKY01000001.1:2224805-2335450 GCF_002140855.1 Enterococcus sp. 7E2_DIV0204 | reverse complement strand
GCTAACTCTTCGGGAAAAAGATAAAAATAGTTTGTGGCGAAAAGCACCACAATCGATTTTTTCTATTTTCCTGTCAGAGCTGGACGAGCCCGCTACGCTTTTAATTTAGGAGGACCATTAATGAGAAAACAAACATTTCTTTACAGCACACTAGAAGATTTAGATTTATCTATGACCTTTTACTCAAACCCAAATGACTTTTCAGCTAAAGCCACACTCCTCTACTTTCATGGTGGTGGACTTTTATATGGCACTAGAGATGATTTGCCAGAAATTTACTGCGAGCTTTTAGTTGAGAGTGGTTACAACTTGTTGACTGTTGACTATCCATTAGCCCCTGAGGTCAAGCTTCCTACTATTGTTACTTGTTTAAAAGAAGCTATTGATTGGTTCTTGCAAAATTATCAAACAACGTTAGGGTTGAAAGATTCGACTTATTTCTTATTTGGACGGTCTGCTGGTGCTTTTCTTACTTATTTATTATCTGCTCGTTATCCGCAACCAGAACAAAAAGGTTTGATTAGTTTTTATGGTTATTATGATTTAACAAATTCAGCTTTCAGTCAGCCAAGTAGCTATTATAATCAGTTTCCTAAGATTGCTCCTTTAACTGCACAAGCACTAATATATCCTAAACCAATCACAGAAGTTTCTATTAATGAACGTTTTTCACTTTATTTGTCTGGTCGACAATTTGGTAATTGGCTAAGTTATCTTGTGAACTCTCCTAGTGAAAAAGAGACCTTTAGTTTAACAGATACAGAGCTTGCTAAACTTCCACCTGCATTTCTAGCTCACAGCTCAGCTGATCAAGATGTCCCTGTGGAAACATCGCGTATTGCCCGCACTAAGTTAGTTAATGTTACTTATGAGGAAATTGAACATTTACCTCATGATTTTGATGGCGATATCACAAAACCTGAAGGGCTTCAAGTTTACCAAAACCTGATTGAATGGCTTGATAAAACAATAAATACTATTTGATTTTAACATAAGTATTCTTTTCTAAATATAGTAAAAAAGACATTCCCAATTACTCAGGAATGTCTTTTAAAATTACTTTTTATTTTTCAGTTGCAGTTTCAGTAATCACTTCTACTGCACGTTTCATGCGGATGTCGTGTTTTAACATGTCTTCTGTTAAGACTTTTTTCACTTGATCAATCGGCATGTTGTATTGTTCTGCTAATTCATTGATTTCTTTATCCATATCTTCTTGAGATACTTCGATATCTTCTGCTTTAGCGATCGCTTCGATTACAAGGTTTGTTTTCGTGCGAACTTCTGCTTCTGCTTCAAATTGTTTGTGCAAGTCAGCTTCTGTTGTTCCAGTTAATTGATAGTACATATCTGGAGCGATTCCTTGACGTTGCATGTTGTTTAAGAATTCATCCATTGAACGGTGAACTTCGTCATGTACCATTACATGTGGAAGATCAACGATTTCAGCATTATCAACAGCTTGACGGATTGCAGCTTCGTCTTTTGCTTCTGTTGCAGCAGCTTCTTTAGATTCTGTTAATTCGTTACGATATTTTTCTTTTAATTCGTCTAATGATTCTACTGAATCATCAACGTCTTTCGCAAATTCATCATCTAATGTTGGTAATTCTTTTGCTTTCACTTCGTGAACTTTCACTTGGAAAACAGCTTCTTTACCAGCTAAATCTTCTGCTTGGTAATCTTCTGGGAAAGTTACTTTTACTTCAACATCTTCGCCAGCTTTTTTGCCAACTAATTGTTCTTCAAAACCTGGGATGAAAGAGTTTGAACCTAATTCAAGAGAATAGTTTTCGCCTTTTCCGCCTTCAAAAGCTTCGCCGTCTTTAAATCCTTCAAAGTCGATCACGACAGTGTCGCCATCAAAGGCTGCTTCATCTTCTTTGATTACTAGTTCAGCTTGTGCTTCTAATTCACGTTGGATGCGTGCATCTACGTCTTCGTCTGTCACTTCACGGTCTTGTTTGTCAACTGTTAAGTTTTTGTATTCGCCTAATTTTACTTCAGGTTTTACAGTCACTTCAGCAGTTACGACCCAATCTTCACCTTTGTTCATGCTTTCAACATCAATTTTAGGTTGAGAAACAGGATCGATTCCAGCTTCTTTAACAGCTGCTTCGTATACTTCTGGTAATACTGCGTTCAAAGCATCTTCATACAATGCTTCTTCGCCGTACATACGGTTGAATACTTGACGTGACACTTTCCCTTTACGGAATCCAGGTACGTTAAGATTTTTTTTGACTTTATCGAATGCTTGTTTCAAGCCTTTTTCAATTAGAGTTTGATCAACTGAAAAAGTTAACACACCATCATTGGTGCCTTTTTTTTCAAATTTCGCAGACATTTGTTTCCCTCCGAATAACTTAATTTTATACATGAATTTATGTTATGCATACCTTTAAATAGTACACTATCACTGGATAAATGTAAACATTTTAGATGAGAAGAAGTCGAATAACACAGATTTTTTCTTTGATTTTATTTAAGATTAGAAAATTTTACTAATTTAGCTCAAGTAAGCAAAGGTACAAACTTATTAAAAATCATAATTCCGAGCAAGATAATAGTATTGAAATAGAACAAAAAAACGATATACTTACTTTACAAATGATTCTAGCATAGAAAATCACCTCCTACTTGTCGAACAAAGCAGAATAGGCAACATATTAATATACTCAAAAATATAGCCATTTCCTTTTAAATCGTTAAATTCTTTACTTTTGGCTTGCACAAATCATTCGTACAGCTTTCTTACATTGGCAACAAAAAAGACGTTCAGCCAGTTAAAGCTCAAACATCTTTTTAATCAGTTAATTATCTTTCACCAATAGCTGAATTAAACGGTTTGTTTCTTGAAAAGCATGAAGCGCAGCGGTATCTAAATGATTGTCAAAAGACTCGGCCGCTTTAATTCCTGCAATGTCGGAAATTCCGCGAATATTTACGACGGGAATATCATAAAAATTAGCAATCTGTGCGATGGCAGTACTTTCCATATCAGAGGCTCTCACTTCTGGAAACGCTTCTTTAACCTTTGTCACAAAGTTCGGCTCACTCATAAAAGAATCAGCAGTTACAATCAACCCTTTGTGTAAACTATACCCTTTAGGCTTTTCTAGAGAATCAAAAATTTCCACCCATTTTTGATTTAATACGTAATCACTTGGCATTTGCGGTACTTGTCCAAGCTCATACTCAAAGCCTGTTGCATCCACATCACTATAGGTAAGTTTGGTTCCATATACAACATCGCCAATTTCAACCTCACCTAAAAAGCCACCTGCCGATCCTGTATTAATGATCACATCTGGTTGAATTGTTTCGCAAAGCAAACTTGCTGAAGCTGCTGCATTGGCTTTGCCAATCCCCGTTTCTACTAAAAATAAAGAATAACTTGGCTGATCTAAAACCTCCTCGATCACAGTTTTACCACGTTTAACTATTGATTGTAATCGATAGGAACCACGAAATGGTTCTAATTCTTCTTCCATCGCTGCTGCTATGACGATTTTCATTTATCTGCCTCCCACAACTTTCCAATCTCTTCTTGAACATCAACTTTCGTACCACCAAAATGCTCTTGGATGTAGTCTGTGACTGCTTGACTATGATAAAGTGCTGCTAGTTTTTTTAACGTTTGATCCTGTTGACGCTCTTCTTTTGTTACTAAAACATTGATACTTTGCTGGGTATTTTCATCGATTTCTTCTTTAAACAAAGCATCCTTCAACACATTCAAACCACCTTCAAACGCAATTGTATTGCTAATCAGTGCTAGATCAACATCTTGCAACACCCTTGGTCCTGTTGTATCATCAATCATTTTAAACTCTAACTGTTTAGGATTTTCAATGATATCCGATGGCGTGCCTGTTCCATTATCAAAATCCTTGGCTAATTTGATCAAACCAGCTGTTTCCATCAATCGTAATCCACGTGCCGTATTCGCTGGATTATCTGCGATTGCAACGATAGCCCCGTTTTTGATATCTGTAACAGATTTGTATTTATCTGAATAAATGCCCATTGGCTCCATATAAGTTGTTGCGATTGGTACTAACTTTTGATCGCTATCTTGATTAAAACTGTTTAAATAGCCTAACGATTGAAAAGCATTTACATCTACTTGTTCTTCAACCGTTGCATTATTTAGTTGAGGACCGCCATTGATTTCTTTAACTTCTATCGTTAAACCAGCTTTCTTAGCTAAATCTGACTCTGCAATAAAGCGCCAAATATCTGCATCACTGTCTACTGATCCTAAAATTATTTTTGTCGTTTGATCCTTTTCTCCGATTGTCTCTTTTTTATTTTGACTATTACAACCTGTCATCAAAAATAAAGCCGCTAAAATACTAAATCCTATCCACTTTTTCATAACAGCCTCCTTCAAGTCCTTACTATGATTCACCCTAAATTATTTCTCGCTCAAATGCTGAGGTACTGATTCCTTGATCTAATACTAATTGAGCCCATTCTTTTGCTGAAAAAAGAGAATGATCTTTATAATTCCCACAACTTTTTGCATTCGTCCCTTGAACGTCAGACCATTGAATTTCTGCTACGATTTGAGTCAATGTGTCTTTTAATGCTTGCCCAACTTCTTGGACTGGATAGTTGCCCCAAACAATTAAATGAAACCCTGTACGACAGCCAAAAGGAGAAATATCGATAATCCCAGCCAGACGATCACGCAATAAATCAGCTAGTAAATGCTCTAACGTGTGAATCGCTGCCGTCGGAATTTCTGCCTGATTTGGTTGAGCAAAACGCAAATCGTAATTCGTGATTTCGTCTCCTTTCTTCCCAACCTCTGTTGTAATTACTCGCACATATGGCGCAATCACTTTATTATGATCTAATGTAAAACTTTCCACCTCTGCCATAAAACTCATCCTTCCAATAAATTATTTAGTTACCCCAAACCTCATTCGCTACATCAATCACTAACGATAGTTTTTTCCACTGATCTTCCTCCGTCAAAATATTCCCTTCTTCTGTCGACGCAAATCCACATTGAGGACTTAAACTTAAACGCTCCAATGGGACAAATTTACTTGCTTCTTTAATTCGCTTCACTAAGGTTTCCTTCTCTTCTAATTTACCGTCTTTACTTGTAACTAAGCCTAAAACCACTTGTTTATCTTCTGGAACAAAACGCAATGGCTCAAAATCTCCTGAACGCTCATCGTCAAACTCTAAGAAAAAGGCCTCGACATTTTGTTTGCCTAACAATGTATCTGCAATAGGCTCATACCCTCCAGATGTTGCCCAAGTTGAATGGTAGTTTCCCCGACAAACATGTGTTGTTACATGCAAATCTTCAGGTAAATCAGCAGTCCCAGCATTATTTAACCGTAAATACAACTCTTGTAGCGCCTGGGTATCATACTCCCCATTCGTCATCGTTGTCCAAAAATTCTTATCCACTAACATACCCCAAGTGCAATCGTCCAACTTAATATCCCGACAACCTAAGTCATACAAAGCTAGAATCGTTTCTCGATATGCCTTAGCAATATCTTGATAGAGTCGTTCCCGATCTGGATAAAATTCATTGACCTTTTCTTCATTTGAACTGCGAACCAATTCCGCTAATAACTGGGCTGGCGCTGGAATACTTTGGCGAACAGGCGTCCCATCAGCAATTTCTGTTAAAAACTCGTACTCCTCAAAAACTGGATGTTCTGGATTAAAGCTTATTTTTCCTGTTAGTCGTGCAGAATCTGCTCGTGTTTCTTCTCCGTGAAATAAATAGCCTTGATCCATCACATTATGCTCGATTCCTTTAAATCCCCAGAAAAAATCAAGATGCCAGTAACTACGACGAAATTCCCCATCACTGATAACGTTCAACCCGATTTCTTTTTGTTTTGCAACTAAATCCCGAATCGCTTGATCCTCAACTACTTTTAATTCATCTCCTGAAATCCCGCCAGACGCAAACTCTTCCCGCGCCTTTTTCAACGATTCTGGACGTAAAAAGCTCCCTACGATTTCATACCGTTGTACTGAATGTTGACACATAACTAAATTCCCCCTCATTTTTTAAATAGAAAACAAAAAAATCCCTAGAAAAGTCAAAGACTCTTCTAAGGATGTAATAAACTTACATGGTACCACCTTAATTTACAAAAATAAGCGATTTTTGCCTCTACTCTAATACGCCGCTACTGCTTGATATTAGGATTCTTGGTAACGGGAACAACCGTGCATCTCTAAAATCATTTCTCGAAATGCCCACTCAAAAGCCATTTTCAAATTCGTTTTCTTTCGCCTCTTTTCAGCTACCAAGGCTCTCTTTTAGAAATTCCACAGAATTTTACTTTCTTTTTCTACGTGTTTTTTTATTTATTTTTCATTATGATAGCAGATGGTTAGTTAGATGTCAAATGGGAAAATTAACTTTACAAAGGTATTTTAATTGAATAAGGTATCATGTAATTTTTTTGCATAGCCATCTGTCATATTGCAGATAAAATCAACTGCCATTTTTAAGCGATAATAATCCTTATCTGCTTCTGAACAGTTTTCCGATTCTCTTCTATACAATTCATCTGCACTTCTTGGTAGATTATTAAATAAGCGCTCTTCATACTTATTCATTGGTTCTTTATCATATTTCAATACCACAGGAACAAATTCATCTAGTAAACGATTAATAATATTAAATCCTAATACTTCTTGATCCAGAATCGTTTTTGTCTGGAAAACATGTTCATACGAGAACTCCTTTAGTGCATGAAAACATTTTACTTCATCACATTCTTCGTTGATAATTTCACCATGAAAAGTTCCAGCCATGATTTCATCATAATTCTCAGCAAAAGTTTTACTAGCACTTTGGTAGACAAGTTTTTGAGTGTCTCTTAAAAATTCTTGAATCGCTGCTGCTTCCGAAGTTTTTTTCACTAAAAATTTATCCGTACCTGTCTTTATATCAATAAAAGATTTAAGTTTTCGGTAACTATATAACCCATAATTATACGCATCCTCAATATCAGAAAATGTATAAGCAACATCATCGGCTGCTTCGAGTAAAAATACTAGTGGATGCCTACAACCTGTTGTTCCAGTTACAAACTTAATATTCTTAAATACCTTTTCTTCAGAATAAAAATAGCCAACCTTTTTTGTTAATAAATTACATTTGTCTACCTGATCTGAAGGAGCAATATATTTAATAACCGAATCCAATGTTGAGGCTGTTAAGTTCATTCCTGTCTCTGAAGAACCATTGTCATTATGCAACTTTGTCAGCAATCGAATCGTCTGCGCATTTCCTTCAAATTTTAAAAAATCTTGCTTTTGCTGTTCTGAAAAAGTTGACCAACAAACAAGGTCATTACCGTATTTACTGAACCAAATTCGAATAGCTTCTTCACCAAAATGACCAAATGGCGGATTTCCAATATCATGAATTAATGCAGCCGTTTCTAACAAACGGTAACTTTCATCTAATTCCTCAATGATAATTCCTTTTCTATTTAGCCTACTAACCATACCAATTAATAAATCCCTCGTATGCATCGCTACTTCTAAACTGTGTGTTAAACGAGTCCGAACAAAGTCATTCCTCTCTAATGGAAAAACTTGTGTTTTATCCTGCAAGCGTCTAAAAGAATCGCTTTTAATCACTCGACGATAATCACTATTAAAAGCCATACTCAAATCCAACAAATAGTTTTTATGCGCTAATTTATCATTTGGGCAAACTTTATCACTCTTTAATGAAATTCTAAAAGTACCAACCAATCTTTTCCAATACATGATTTATCCTCCGTTTTAGTCCGTTTTTTCAATGTGAGAAACATAGATATTTTTACATTTTCCAATATCTTTAAACTTTTTTTCTTCAAACGGTGACTGAGTATTTAGTTGGAAACGTACTTTATCGCCTTCTTTAAACTCCCCTTTTTCTCTGTAAAAAAACAACCAATGACTATCCTGTTTTGGCAATTTTTCAATTCCTAATGAATTTGGCTCAATTAAGTTGAAAAGCTTAAAACAAGAGGATTTTTCTTGCCAAGTACTTGGTAACTTTCTTTCTTCGCCCAAAACAGCTTCAAAAAAACCTTCTTCATCAGGAAATAGATAATTTTCTTGCTCAATTAATTTTTGAAGTTTTTCTTGAAAAGGCTCAATATTCCCTTTAATATCAATAGCCACATCTTCATCTGCGGTTACGCCAGTATCATTTGAGAGACAACTTAATAAAGAATGAATCGCTTTTACATTGGTTTTTTCATTCAGACAGATAGTTAAACGTTCTTTTTTTATTGCACCTGCAATCTCGTCAGGTGAAAAATCTGGTAAAGCAATTGGATAATGTTTATCCGTCATTACCCAAGAAGCCCCCATCTCGTTTAAGCAGATAACACTCTCATAATAATTTTTAGATAAAAAATAGAGAACAACTGGGCTATCTGTAAGTTCTGATTTTAAGCGATCGAAAATTAATTCGCCTGGTTTTACACCTGTTGTAATATTTGAACTATAGAAAATATCTTTCTCCCGAAAACCAAATCTTTTCAGTAATTCTACAAACTGATCCACATACTTCCGATCTAAAGAACTATGACTGATGAAAAGCTTTCTACTCATTTCTGATCCCTCCAAAGTTAGTTTCATCAATTATTATAACAAAAATATAACCAAACAGTTAATTATTTTTAATAAATAAGAATAAATAACAACCAAATAGATTATTTAAAATTTTATACAATCGAAATAACCTCAAATTTGAGATATTTGATACCTAAATTAGGCTAATATGTTTAGAAAATTTGATTTATTTTGAATATAAAAATAGTATCAGTGCGTTTAACTGATACCATTTTAAGCATTTTCACTTTTTATGACTTAAAAGATTTTACCTAAAAATTAGCTTTTTAGAACATTTTACATTTCCGACAAATTAATTAGTATAATCTCAGATTAATATCTTTAATACGTTCTAGTTAAACATTAATAAAAATAATCAATATATTTTTTTAATCTAAAAAAGTACTTAATCAGTTAATTCAACCTTGGCTAGTTCCTTGGCAAATTGCCATGTTTCTCCATTATCAGTAGAACGGAATAAGCAAGCAAACATTTTTCCACGGTCAATATCACCCGTTTTTAACAAGTAAAATTTAGCTTCTAATGTGTTGGTTCCTGTTTGAATGATTTCGTTTGGTGATTGAAAAAGGTCTAATCCGCCCTTTTCATAGTCTTCTGGTAGTGTTATAATCGCTTCTTTAAACGACGAACCGCCATTTGTTGTATAGTAAAGCTGCTCTCTAGTCGCAATAAAGCCCATCATTTGCGATAAAAAACTACTATTTTGAATCGGCTGACTAATAGAAGTTCCCCCAATCCTCGTCCAATTTTCGCCATGATCTACCGTTGAATAGATTGAAATAGATTCTTCTGACATATCTGTTTCCCCAGAAGTAACTAAAATACCGCTATCTGGTGTGTAATAACTTGCTTTGCGATAACGTAAACGTCCCATGTGTTCTTCTACTAGCCCTTGCGTCCAATTTTCTCCGCCATCGGTTGTTTGCAGTGTGTATAGTGCTGTTTCATCTGGTGAAAAAATAAACCACGAAAAATCAGGTGCCAGTGAATAGCTTTTATCCATCCAGTAACCTTGCGGAATTTCTCCACCTGTCAGCATATAATTACCTGCTCGTAGCCATGCTGGTTTTAGTGGCACAAATTGCCAGTTCTGTCCGCTATCTGTTGTCATATATAGTTCATCGGTTTGTTGATTCCACTCTAATTTCATCTGCTCGCTGACTTGATAGTCGGGAGCTGTCCCTTGCTTAACCGGTGCTACTGAACTATTTTCCCCAACTGAATCTGCTTGTTCTCCCTCGTTTCCACTGATATCTTCGGCTGCAAGTGGCGCATCAAATCGTGCATATAGGTCTTTTACATAGGCAAAGGACAAAAGAAATACTCCCAATCCCACAGTAACGAATAAAATAAGCGCTTTACTTTGGTTCGGCATTTGGCTTTTAAAAGAAAATGGAAGTTCTTTTTCAGTTTCCGTAATCATAAATAGTTGGATTCGCTCAAAGCCAGCAACTATTTTCTGTGTTCCCATCATGATTGGTTCATCATCTAAAGAGGTTGTTACACAGATTGTGTTTGACTTCGATAGTTTTATTTGAGGGATACGCGCTTGTTTTGTTGCTAGATAATAATTTTCTTCATCGCTGTAGATCGTTTCATAGTCTACGATTTGTGCTATTTGTTTTTTTAGCCATGTATCAATAGTTTGTTGATTTCGAATTTTTCGGATGTAAATTGCGAGCATTAATCCAAGAAGACCAATGCAGATTGTCCCCCCAACTACAATGATTGCTTGATAACTTCTTATGAGTTGCAGGTAGCGCATACCGTAATAGTTGATTCGAAAATGGATGACTGCAGTTAAACCAATGAATACAAAAATAGTGATCCCCAAAATCCCTAACAAACGTAACATTGAACGGTTCGCATTTTTTCTTAATTTTTGTTTGATTGTTTCTATTTCTGCTAATAGTTCAATGTATAAGAGTTCCTGATCCATAATACTCTCCTTATTTTATCATTTTATCCATAGTCTCATTGTAGCAAGTATTTTGGAATTATCAAGGTTAAAATAGTGGAAGGAAATCGATGGGATTTTGGGCTAAGTTGCTTGAGGTGTGTAATTTTTTTTGTTATTTTTCTTTATATATAAGAGAGAGAGTTTTGGGTGTTATTTAATTGAGGAATGTTAGATTTTTTATTGCGAACAGTTGTTTTTTTCGGTATACTAATAGCCATAGGATAGAAATAATTAACACGGGAAATAGTACAATTCACTTAGCACGAAATGAGTGAATTAGATATAATTTCTCCTAACGATAAAACTAAATAATTGGCACTTCCTGATCTGGCTACCAACCAAACTAGAGAAGTTTTGCTTAAACAGTACGGCCTGCTTAAGCAAATCGCCAATAGTGTACGTCAACTTTTTATTTTTACATTCTTTTGTCTACCAGAAGACCGCAAATCTTCTCCTTCCAAGTACAAACGAGTAAAAATAACTATTTTTTGAAGTGCCTATTGTCAACGATTGCAGGTATAACTGTAGTCGTTTTTTTGTTACTATCCTATAAACTTTGAGAAAAAGAATAAAAAAATAGGCACTTCACTTACTGGTACCACCCAGTAAATGAAGCCCGGAATAGACATTACGACCTATCTATCCAAGTTGCCTGATTACTAGTACCGTAGCACTAGCTTCTTTATTGTACCTAATTTTTGTAAGAATTTCTAGACATTTTTTGAAATTTTTTTCAAATTGGGCTAAGAAACGTGCTATAGTCTATTAGTCATCTCAACGATAGAGGCGGCAATCTCTATAGTTTTTTCTTTTTCTCAATTGTTGATTGGTGCTTAACTAAACAATAAAAAGGAGAACGTACTTATGAAAAATTCTGCACTTTGTCTTAAAGCTGTTCCTTATCAGGATATTATTGATCTTAGAGATACGGTTGAACGATTGCAATCATGGCAAGAACCGCTGGCGGTTTTGGAGAAGTATTTTACTAATCCAAATACGCCGATTAATAAGAAGCAGGTTGTGAAAGATTATTATGCTTGTTCTCAATTGTTTCAACTCTTTAAAAATAATTATGATTCACTTACTGAACAAGTGAACAAACAATTTCTTACTATGAACACACTAGAGAAAATGACCGTTTTGAAAAGCTCTGTTAAAGTCTTTTAATTTCTTCAAAATAATTAAAATAGATGAGTGGAAACCAATAAATAGTTTTCACTCATCCATCTTTTATAAAAAATATTAAGGAAACATTATTTCCCAGTAACCGAATCCCAAAGTCCACTAAAGAAGCCTTTAATATTCTCCCAAAGTCCTTTAGATTTCTCTTGAATTTGTTCTTTCGTTTTAGACAAATCGAGTTGATTTACAAAATCTTCAAAAATATTTTTGTCTTTCATATCGCTCATCAACGTCGTTAATTCTTTCACCTGATCAGATGACATCACATCTTTGATCCCTTGACTTTGCAAAGCACTTTCAACTGTTTTTTGAATATCTGCTTGCGTCAGATTTTTACCATCAGCCGTTTTTGCTGCTAATTCTTTTTTCGCTTGTTCTTGTGCCGCATTCAAGGCTTCATCGGAATAGCCATCTTTGTCTTTATTTTCTTCTGTGATCTTAGAGAGTACGTCCATTTCGTCCTGTGCAACGCCTACACGGTCTCGATTGATGATCCCACCAGATTCTTCGACGATTTTATAAACACCTGCTAAAGCACCTGACCCATCGATTGGCACAGCTGATGCAACAGTTAATTTAGCATCTGTGATTCCTGCTGTCAATGCTGCATTTTGATACTGGGCTTCTGTGATTTTCGTGATATTTTTAGGTGTAGCAATATCTACAGAGATTCCAGCCCCTTTTTTCTGTGTTTCCATCCGAACAGAACTATACACTGCCCATTCTGGTGTGAAGCCCCCATCAGGGATAAAACTCATCAAATCTGATCCATTTGTTGTATAGGTTGGCGTTTCGCCCTTTGCACCAAGTGCTTTTAAGGTATAGTCTTTTTGTTCTTGAGTTAAAGCATTTCCTAAAGCAACTGCATTGATTTGAAGTGCTTCTTCAGAGCTGCTTGTTGCTGTTGATGATTTACTAGTTGATGTGCTATCAGTTGAGCTTTGTTGTGTCGCAAAAGCAGTCGTTCCACTATAAACACCTGTAGAAATTAAAAGTAAGGTCATCGCAAGTGCCAGTTTTTTTTGTTTATGTTTCATAAAAAAATCCTCCTATAAAAGTATTTCTTGCATACTACTATACAACAATATTTTTTAATATACTTTAAGGAGGATCGTTTTTAAGAAAATTTTAGGAGATATCTTGTGTTTTTGTTATACCAATTTCTAATTATTGTAAGTTCCTTCTAAATAGTACTATCAAATTCTTGGAACCGAAAATTCTTACCGATTCCTTGCGTTGTCGTTGTATATTCTCTAAATTTATAAATGAGCGGATGCCACAGATCAACATTTATGTATCGCTCATCATGCAAGATTTTTTCATCAATAAAAATTCCTTTTATCGTAAACTCTACGATTGCAAACTCTTCTCTGAGCGAAATAGTTGCGACCGTTGCTTCTATTTGAATTGGACATTCCTTGATTCTCACTGTTTGAACCTCTTGGCCAGCTAGCTTAGTGAAGTTCCCTAAACCAAATTTATCTGCACAATATGAATAGCCTGCCTGCTTTTTATACTCTGGAATTTTTTTAGTCCCTGTAACTTGCGCAATTTGTTCAATATTTTTCCAAAGTGTTTCATCAGCAAGATTAAGCGTCACTTCACTTCCAAGTTTGAGATTCAAAAATCCCTTATTATGCAAACCGATCCCTAGAACAATTGACTTGCCTAATGTCCAAGTAGAGCTGATTGGTGTGATGTTGTCTCGAGCAGTCTCCAAATCTTTCGTTGTCATCAACACAACTGGAAATCCATAATAAAAACTTGTCTTTTCTACTTTTTTAAACATATCTTTCACCTCTAAATATAGTATACTAACGATAAACCTCGATACGTATCGAACTGTCAAAGGAGAAAAAAATGAATGGTTTTCCAGATTTACAGCAGACAACAAAACTATTAGCCGATCAGTCACGCTTAGAAATTTTAACGCTTCTGATGGATGGAAAATTTCACACGGTCCATGAAATCGCGCAAGCAGTGAAAATAAAAGACCATACAGCTTCATACCACTTGAAAAAACTTGAGGCTTTGAAATGGGTGACCTACTACAAACAAGGCCGCCATGTTTATTACCAACTGATAAATCCTGCGATAGCAGAACTTCTAGAAAGCTTGATGATGATCAGTCCTATCAAGACAATCAACTCTTATAATCAAAATAAAGAATACCAGGAATTGAAATTTGGTCGAACCTGTTACAACCATCTGGCAGGGGCTTTAGGTGTCTCATTTTTTGATTTTCTGGTTGCAAAAAATTATCTGATCTTAGCAAATAACCAAGTCGAACTCACGCATGAAGGTATACTCTTTTTGAATCGTATTGAAATAGACACTAGTGAAGTGAAAAAAAGGGCTGGGACCTTCGCTAAACCCTGTTTAGACTGGACTGAGCGAACGTTCCACTTAAGCGGAAATTTAGCTAAAGCTTTTCTGGAGATGATTATTAGGAAAGAATATATTTATCAGAGTTCAGACAATCGAAGTGTCACTTTAACTCGATCAGGAAAACATTTTTTTCAGCAGTTTTCATAAGTCATCAATAAACTTTGTATAATTTCTATCTTTTCTGTTCAAAATACTACCTTTCTTAAATCTAAAAATTTGTTCTTTTCTATACGGTAGTAGTTTTTTACGTATATTTAAAATAAGTAGGTGACATATCATGAAACTAAATAGAATGTTTGAAATCGTCTATCTTCTACTAGAAAGAAAAAAGATCACAACAACGGAGTTAGCGAAACATTTCGAAGTCTCTAAACGGACGATTTTACGTGACATAGAAGCATTATCTATCGCTGGTATTCCAATCTACACAACTAAAGGAAAAGGCGGCGGGATTTCGCTGCTTGATCACTATGTGTTAGACAAATCGATGATTTCAGCTGACGAACAAGACCAAATTCTCTTTGCTCTTCAAAGCTTAGCTGTGACACATCACTTAAATGCTGCAACGACTTTATCAAAACTACAAACTCTTTTTAAAAAGACTGACACTAGTTGGATCGAAGTCGACTTTTCACGTTGGGGAAAAACTGATCCCGACAACCAAAAATTTGACCTTTTGAAGAATGCTGTGCTTACAGAAAAAGCCCTTTCTTTTTCCTATGCAACCTCTTACGGATCAACAAGTTTAAAAATCGTTTATCCATTAAAACTGCTCTTTAAATCTAAAGCCTGGTATCTACAAGCTTACTGCACTTCAAAACAAGATTACAGAACTTATAAAATCAATAGGATTACTGATTTGGAAATACTTGACGAAGCTTTCTCGAGAAGTAGCTACACAGTTCCTGCTATTGAAGAAAAAGATAGCCCTACTTTATTGCATTTAACTCTTTTGTTCACAGAGGAGATTGCTTTTAGAGCATATGATGAATTTGATGCGCAGGATATCCAGATCAACCAAGACGGTTCTTTGCTTGTAGATACACTATTGCCGGAAGATTATTGGTTATACTCTTTTCTCTTATCTCTAGGTGCTTCAGTCAAAGTCCTCTCACCAGCACATGTAGAAAAAAAGTTACTGACTCAGGTCGAAGAGATAAAGAAAAATTATTTAGATCTATAAAGTGACAAACAGCTGTCACCTTATCTATGCTACTATGAAAGTATAAATGCAAAGGAGAGTGTATATTATGCCCAGACCTACAACTAAAATAGACTTGATCACAACAGCAGACGAACAGTTTTCAAAATTATGGCAGCTGATTGATTCTATGTCTGCTGAGAAACAGAGTGCATCATTTGTCTTTAGTGAAACCTTTTTGGAAAAAAGAAAGGAAGCTCACTGGAAACGTGATAAGAATTTGCGGGATGTGCTGATTCATTTATATGAATGGCATCAATTGCTTTTAAATTGGGTAGACTCTAATCAAAACGGTGAAGCAAAGCCTTTCATACCCGCTCCCTATAATTGGCGAACTTATGGTAAACTCAATGAAGAATTTATAGAAGAGCACCAAAATACCTCCCTGAATGAGGCAAAGGAGCTTCTAAAAAATAGCCATGCTGAGGTGTTAAAAATGATTGAGACATTCACAAATGAAGAATTATTCGCTAAAAATGCGTTGCCTTGGACTGGAACATCTACACTAGGAAGCTACTGTGTTTCCGCAACTTCCAGTCACTACGAATGGGCAATAAAAAAGATCAAGCAGCATATCAAATCATAAAAGAATTCTCATACAAAAAAAGCTTCTGTTGTTTAGAAATATTTCTAAACAACAGAAGCTTTAAATTCTTATTTTGTATAATCCTTAACCAAGTCAATAACTTCTTCCATTGTATCGCAGTCATTCAACGCACGATCCGCAAGTTCAGCCATTTTCTTAGTGTCTAGACGTTTCATTAAGCTACGAGTTTGAAGAATAGATGTCGCACTCATTGAGAACTCATCTAACCCCATTCCTACCAATAATGGTACAGCCATTTGATCGCCACCCATTTCTCCACACATACCAGTCCATTTACCTTCAGCATGAGATGCGTCAATTACGTTTTTGATCAAACGTAAGATTGATGGGTTATATGGCTGGTACAAGTAAGAAACACGTTCGTTCATACGGTCTGCTGCCATTGTGTATTGAATCAAATCATTTGTTCCAATACTGAAGAAATCAACCTCTTTGGCGAATTTATCCGCAATTACAGCTGCTGCAGGAATTTCGATCATGATACCGACCTGAATCGTATCAGAAACTTTTGTTCCTTCAGAAACTAATTTTGCTTTTTCTTCTTCAAAGATTTTCTTCGCTGCTCTAAACTCTTTTAACGTTGCAACCATCGGGAACATGATACGTAAGTTACCGTGAACAGAAGCACGTAATAATGCGCGCATTTGTGTACGGAACATTTCGTCGCCACGTTCAGACAAGCTGATACGTAATGCACGGTAGCCTAAGAATGGGTTCATTTCATGCGGTAATTGAAGATAAGGTAATTCTTTATCTCCACCGATATCCATTGTACGAACCACGACAGGTTTGCCGTTCATGCCTTCAAGTACTGCAGTATAAGCTGTATATTGTTCATCTTCTGTTGGGAAATCTGGAGAATCCATGTAAAGGAATTCTGTACGATATAAACCAACAGCTTCAGCACCATTGTTGTGTACGCCTTCTAAATCTTTAGGAGTACCAATGTTTGCAGCGAGCTCGATGTGTTTACCATCAGCAGTTACTGTTTCAGCATTTTTTAGTTTTTCCCATTCAACTTTAAGATCAGCATACTCTTTGCCTTTTGCTTCAAATTCAGCTTTTTCAGCATCAGTTGGGTGAACGATAACATCGCCATCGATTCCGTTAACCGCTAAAATATCGCCTTCTTTGACTTTGGCAGTGATTTCTTTTGTTCCTACGATTGCAGGAATTTCAAGAGAGCGAGCCATGATCGCTGAATGTGATGTACGTCCGCCAATATCTGTAACGAATGCTTTTACATACGTACGGTCCAATTGAGCAGTATCACTTGGTGTTAAGTCATGGGCAACCACAACAACTTCTTCGTTAATCATTGAAGGATTAGGAAGCGTTACACCTAGTAAGTGAGCTAAAATACGTTTTGCAACGTCACGAATATCTGCTGCACGTTCTTGCATGTAGGCATTGTCATCCATTGCTTCGAACATACCGATATACATATCAGTCACTTCTTTTAATGCTGATTCAGCATTTACTTTGTTATCTTGAATGTTTTGTTTGATTTGACCAATCATTTCTGGGTCAGCTAAAACCATTAAATGTGCGTCAAATACTTGTGCTTCTTCTTCACCAAGGCTTTGCGCTGCTTTTTCTCTGATTGCTTGCAACTCAGTCGTAGATTTTGCCAAGGCAGCATCCAAACGACCTTCTTCAGCAGATGTATCATCTACAGATTTTTTGTCGAAAGATAAATCAGGTTGAACTAACAGGTAAGCTTTAGCAATAGCGACACCATCACTTGCGGCAATTCCTTTTAGCATTTCAGACATTATTCTGACAATCCTTCTTTTTTCATTGTGTCTACGATTGCTGCTAATGCATCAGCTTCGTCAACACCGTCAACTGAGATAGTTACGTCTGAACCTTGGCCAACGCCTAGAGACATAACGCCCATGATTGATTTAAGGTTAACAGATTTACCTTTGTATTCTAAGTTGATATCTGAGTTGAATTTACTTGCAGTTTGTACTAATAATGTAGCTGGACGAGCGTGAATCCCTGTTTCTGCTACGATGTGAAAATCTTTCTTTTCCATATGAATCGGTCTCCTTCGTAAGTAAAATATTTTTTTATGTTAGGGTTTTCCTTTCTTGACACGTTTCAAGTGAAACTAGAATCGAGAAAATGCCCTTTCAATTTTTAAGATTACCATTTTTTGTGAGTAGATACAACACTTTTCACCTATTTTTTATCGATTGAAAGCATCAATTAATTTTCTTCCTTCATATAACGATATATAATTCGTCCATTTAATCCAGCTTCCCCGACAAAAGACATTCGATCTGGTAAATTTTTCCAAACTTCTCTAAAGGCTGTAAAGTCTTGCGGTTCTATCACTAATTCAGAAATAGTGCCTTCTTTTAAGGCATTGATTTGTTCTTCAAATGGATTTTCATACATTGATCGATCACAGCTTTCACTTTTATTTTTATCCTCTAGGTATTGTATGACAAAAAAAGATAATTGTCTAAATTATACTTATTCATTATATAAATAAACTTAGACAACTTTAGAAAAATATAATAATTTTTATTTAAGTAAATTAAACGTCTCACTCACTTTGTTTGACTGTGCTATTTATCGACTCAATTTAGAGTTCAATTGCTTGATTCTTACTAAAAAGATGCTATAATAATTTCAAAGGTCAAAAATGGTCAGCGAACTATTTGACCTTTTCTAGAGGACTTTGATACAAAATCAGTCTTATTTTGAAAGGACGTGTTTTATCCTATGATTTGTCAAAATTGTCAACAAAATCCAGCAACGATCCACTTATATGCAAATGTTAATGGTCAAAGAAAACAACTGGACTATTGCCAAAGTTGCTATCAAAAATTAAAAGCACAAGCAAATGATACTCAACCAACAATGTCTCAACAAGATCCATTTGGTTTTGGAAGCTTAGATGATTTATACCGCTCTTTATCACGTCAAATGCAAGAACAACAAGGAAACCCTAATGGTCAAACTCCGCCGACCCAATTTGGCGATGGTAACGGCTTTAACGGTGGTCAGCCCCCTAGAGGTGGTGCTGGACAATCGAATGGCTTACTAGGTGAATACGGCATCAATATCACACAAGCCGCTAGAAATGGTGATGTTGATCCAGTTGTCGGTCGTGATGAAGAAATCAAACGTGTGATTGAGATCTTAAATCGACGTACGAAAAATAACCCTGTCTTGATTGGCGAACCTGGTGTTGGTAAGACAGCAGTCGTTGAAGGATTAGCACAAAAAATTGTGGATGGTGATGTTCCGCAAAAACTATTAGACAAAGAAGTCATTCGTTTAGATGTTGTTTCATTAGTTCAAGGAACAGGTATTCGCGGTCAATTTGAAGAACGTATGCAAAAATTGATCGAAGAAATCAAGCAAGCAGAAAACATCATTTTATTCATTGATGAAGTACATGAAATCGTTGGCGCTGGTGCTGCTGGTGACGGCAATATGGATGCTGGAAATATTTTAAAACCAGCACTCGCTCGTGGTGAGTTGCAAATGGTTGGTGCAACGACATTAAATGAATATCGTATCATCGAAAAAGATGCTGCTTTAGAACGTCGGATGCAACCAGTCCGTGTAGATGAACCAACTGTCGACGAAACGATTGCTATTCTTAAAGGGTTGCAAAAACGCTATGAAGATTATCATCATGTAAAATACACTGATGAAGCAATCAAAGCCGCTGCAACTTTATCCAATCGTTATATCCAAGATCGTTTCTTGCCTGACAAAGCAATTGATCTTTTAGATGAATCTGGCTCTAAAATGAACTTGACGATCCAAATTGTCGATCCTAAAACGATTGAAATGAAACTTGCAGATGCTGAGCAACAAAAACAACAAGCCTCTGCTGAAGAAGATTTCGAAAAAGCGGCCTATTACCGTGATCAAATCAATAAGCTGCAAGCAATGAAAGAAAAACAAATCAGCGATGAAGAAACGCCAGTAATTGGTGAGAAAAATATCGAGGCCATCGTTGAACAAAAAACAGGCATTCCTGTCGGTGATTTAAAAGAAAAAGAACAAACACAGTTGAAAAATCTAGCGGTCGACCTAAAAGCTCATGTCGTTGGGCAAGACGATGCAGTTGATAAAGTATCCAAAGCTATTCGCCGAAATCGCGTTGGCTTAGGAAAACAAAATCGTCCGATTGGTTCTTTCCTATTTGTAGGACCAACTGGTGTTGGTAAAACAGAATTAGCCAAACAATTAGCATACGAACTATTTGGTTCGGAAGATTCTATGATCCGTTTTGACATGAGTGAATACATGGAAAAACATAGTGTCTCTAAATTAATCGGTTCACCTCCAGGTTATGTTGGTTATGACGAAGCTGGACAATTAACAGAAAAAGTTCGCCGTAATCCATACAGTTTGATTTTACTTGATGAAATTGAAAAAGCTCATCCAGATGTATTGCACATGTTCTTGCAAATTCTTGATGATGGACGTTTGACGGATGCTCAAGGTAGAACTGTTAGTTTTAAAGATACAATCATTATTATGACAAGTAATGCTGGTACAGGTAATGTAGAGGCCAATGTCGGCTTCGGTGCTGCTCGTGAGGGGCTTACAAAATCTGTTTTAGGGCAGTTGAATAATTTCTTCACACCAGAATTCTTGAATCGTTTTGACGGTATCATTGAATTCAAAGCCTTAAGTAAAGAAAACTTGATGAATATTGTTAGCTTGATGTTAGATGAAGTCAACGGTTTACTTGCTCATCAAAAAATCCAGATTGAAGTTCCAACGGATGTCAAAGAAAAATTAGTCGATCTAGGCTATGATCCTTCGATGGGTGCTCGTCCATTGCGTCGAACCATTCAAGAACAAATCGAAGATGGCATTGCTGAATACTTCTTAGACCATCCAGAAGAACATCAATTAGTTGCTAAGCTAGATGACGATGGAAAAATCATTGTTACAGGAGAAATTACGATAGATCCTAGTGATACCAGCGAAGCAACTCTAGAAAAAGAATAAAAAGTGAAGTCAATCAGGCAAACTGATTGACTTTTTTGTGTTTTTTGAGACAAATTTCTTTTTATTTCGGTTAAAAAAATTTATAATAAGAGTGAGTGAAATTTATATCAAATTTTAAGAAAGATTATTCCAACTCTATTAAATCTGTGAATACTCTGTTTTTTATTATTATCATAAAAAATAATTACTTAAATTGAGGTGAAAAAAATGAAATTAGTCAATGTAACCAACAGCTACAAACAGTTAGTCAATAAACAACTAGAAAATACCGATGCATACTTTGTTAAAGTTTATTCAGCGGGTAACACGACCGTCGTTTATACAGAAGCTGCTCAACATGCTGAAATATTGATCGTAAATAAAAAACGTGCCGTTCGTAAAACAGAAATCAATGAAATTCTGACTTACGTTTTAAAACGGATACCAAAAGAAAAATATGACCGTAATCAAATTTCGATCATTGAACTAAAAGATGTTATTGAAATTTCGATTCCGATGACTTCTAACCTTGTTGAAAGTTAGATAAATTCAATACAAAAGAGCGAAATAAAACGGACTATCGTTTTATTTCGCTCTTCTTATTTCTTTTAATTAAACACTTCTGTCCTCTTTTTACTCCTTACTGTAACTTACCTCACCGATTTCAGCATCTGTTGAATTTTTAAATAGATACCAGCATAGTCCTGAAACTAATAACACTGACACTGCAACGATCATCACCTGAAAAAACACATTCGTCGTAGTCGTTTTAAACAAGAAACCAATTATGATTTGACCAACTGGAACTGCACATTGTGAAACAGCCATAATCGTGGCCATTATTTTACCAATATTTTCTTTTGGTGTTATTCTTTGAACCATGGAAATCAAGTAAATAGAAATAAGGCTCATCATCATTCCAATTGGAATTCCAGTTATGATAAATACTGCAAAGCCGATCATATTTCCCATAGGATTTCCTGCAAACATTAAACCAACGTTCATTAAAATCAATAATAGACCAGATAGCGTAAACATTTTATAAAGATTATTTATTCGTAATTTCTTTGTGAAAACCCCAGTAAAAATCGCTCCAAGAATTGTTGATAAACTAATTACTGATAACCCAATCCCATAAACTGTATCACTTGCTTGTAAAACAACTCTTAATACAATGGGAACCCCTACAATAAAAAAGGCCGATAACGTAAAGTTGATAAGTGCCGCAATCAAAATAGAATTGAAAATAATTCGATTATTACGAACTTCTCTAAAACCATCCTTTAAATCACCTGTTAATGTACTTAAAACACCAGACTCCATTGGTCGCTTTTCAAAAGGAATCCGTAAAAAAGTTTCTATAATTGCTGCTAGAATAAAAAATACAGCACTTCCTACAATCAATTTTTGAGCACCTAATATACTATATAAAATACCGCCAATAATAGGGGCAACTACATTTGACATGGATAAAACAGCATTAACCAACCCATTTATTTGCTCCAATTGGTCCTTTTTTACTAATAGAGGGATACTAGCAGTTACTACGGGTGTATCAAAACTACCAACAATTGATAGTAAAAATAACAGCAAACCAATCATGACGATTGAATCAGTCAAGCCTAAAATAAAAAATAATATTACAGCTAACACTGCATTCGTAATATCCATTAAAACCATTAACAAACGACGATCAAATCGATCTGCGATCGCTCCACCAATCGGAGCAAACAAGACTGGAATACTGGAAATGGCAAGAATCGTCGCAAATATATCCGCCCTTCCTGTTTTATCCAATACATAAAGCGATAAAGCAAATCGTAAAATCGCTCCGCCGAAAACTGATATAACCTGTCCCAATACCAAATACAAAATATTTTTATTCACTTTCCCCATCATTTTTTCTCCCTATCTACCTTATTTATCAAGCTAAAATACCTTGATACCTAAGTTTACCATTCTGACTTTATACAACACTCAGGCTAAAGTCTTGTATTCACTAAGACTATCGCCCTATCTTAGACTGGAATTAAATTTAATATAGAGACACAAAAACGTTTAAGGAATAACCTCATGAGGTTATTCCTTAAACGTTTTATATTCCAGTAAAAGATAAGAATAGTCGCAACTTTTTCGTAATAAGCTGAAATTACGGTAAACACTTTTTTTCGGTCTCTACTTTAAAATATATCTTTTATAATACGTATACAGCTCTTTGATAGAATCACTCATCAAAATATCTTTTGCTGACTCCACTTGTTCTATCGTCCAATCAAACCATCTCAGTTCTAAAAGTAATTTAATTTCCTCATCTGAAAATCTCTGTTTGATCACTCTCGCTGGATTACCGCCGACAATCGTATATGGCGGAACATCTTTAACAACCATAGAACCAGCTGCAATCACGGCACCTTCACCAATTGTAACACCTGGCATGATCATCGCATTCATCCCGATCCACGCATCACTTTTAATTACTGTGTCCCCTTTTGGTTCATAAGATTTCTCTACATGGCTAGCAAAAGGATATACAGTGATCCAGTCTGGATGATGATTGTGATTACCACCCATTAAAATCGTAGCCCCTGCTGCAATACATACATAATTTCCAATAATCAATTTATCTAAATGCCAGCCCATCTCTTTGATAGGATCGAAAGCTGCTCTTGTCAATGGATCTCCCCATAAATAACGAACACAACCATTCTCGAACTCTTGACTGCCATAATAGCCAGAGTAATAAGAACATTTGCCTACTTCAATCAAAGGATTTGTCACCAAATCCTTTAAGAACATTGTGTCTGACCACTTTTCAAAATTGTGATTATTTGTCATTTTTTCTTCCTCGCTTCTAAGTTTGATTTTTCTTTTGACTTAGAAGCTTACTACCACTGAAACATTTTTTAATTGTCTTAAACGACGACTCATATTTATCACTCCAATAATGAAATTGATTATATGGTTATGTCTCTTTAATGTCAAATACTAAAAAGAACGTTCCCATCAATTTAACATTGATAAGAACGTTCACTAATATTCGCTTACATCAAACTCTTCAATTCAACGTCTGGATACTTATCTGCAAACCAACGCATCGCAAACTGATTTTCAAATAAGAATAACGGTTGATCAAAACGGTCACGAGCTAAGATGTTTCGGCTAGAACTCATGCGTTCATCTAAATCAGCTGGATCGATCCAACGAGCGATTTTTGAACCCATCGGTGTCATGATTACTTCTGCATTATATTCATTCAGCATACGATGTTGGAACACTTCAAATTGTAATTGTCCAACTGCTCCGATGATATATTCTTCAGTTAAATAAGTTTTGTACAATTGGATCGCACCTTCTTGAACCAATTGGTAAATGCCTTTGTGGAATGATTTTTGTTTCATCACATTTTTGGCACTGACTTTCATAAATAGTTCTGGTGTAAATGATGGTAGTTCTTCATACTGAACTTTTAATTTTCCTTCGTACAATGTATCACCGATTTGGTAATTACCGGTATCATAAATTCCAATAATATCTCCAGCTACGGCTTCCTCAACATTTTCTCTGGCATCAGCCATAAATTGTGTTACATTACTTAACTTGATTTTCTTACCTGTTCTACCAAGAATAACGTCCATGCCCCGCTCAAATGTGCCTGAACAAATCCGGACAAAAGCAATACGATCTCGGTGAGCAGGATTCATGTTGGCCTGGATCTTAAACACAAAGCCAGAAAATTCTTCTTCATAAGGGCTAACTTCTTGTCCCTCTTCTGTTTTATGACCATATGGTGAAGGAGCAAACTGTAAGAATGTTTCCAACATTGTTTGTACCCCAAAATTGGTTAAGGCAGAACCAAAGAAGACTGGTGTTTGATCCCCACGTGCGATTTTCTCCGTATCAAATTCATCGCCTGCTTCAACTAATAGCTCAACTTCTTCCAATACTTGTCTATAAACACTGTCTTGGTGTAATGGCAAATCACTTGGAATATCACCATCCACTAATGGAATAAAGCGTTCACCATTATTATTTTCAGGTCGATAAACTTCTACACGTTTGTTGTAGATATCATATAACCCATGCAGCCCTTTTCCCATACCGATTGGCCAATTCATTGGGTAAGATTCAATATCTAACAATTCTTCTAATTCTTCAAGTAACTCTAACGGTTCACGACCATCTCTATCTAATTTATTGATAAATGTAAAAATCGGAATTCCTCGTTTTTTAACAACTTGGAATAATTTCTTTGTTTGTGCCTCGATCCCTTTGGCGCTATCGATTACCATGACGGCACTATCGACAGCCATCAAAGTTCGGTACGTATCTTCTGAAAAATCTTCGTGTCCAGGTGTATCTAAAATATTGACACGTTTTCCATCATAATCAAATTGCATAACAGAACTTGTTACAGAAATTCCTCTTTGTTTTTCAATTTCCATCCAGTCGGATTTTGCAAAATTCCCTGTTTTCTTCCCTTTAACCGTTCCAGCTTGACGGATCGCTCCTCCAAAAAGTAAAAGCTGTTCTGTGATCGTTGTTTTACCAGCATCCGGATGGGAAATAATCGCAAAGGTACGGCGGCTATCTACTTGTTCTTTTAAATGTGGATTATTCATTTGTTGCTCCAATCTATTATTATTTTCTAAGAAAAAAGTCATTATTTATTTAAAGGATCTCTACATCGGAAAATTCTCCCTACTCTTTATTATTCAACTAGTGTAGTATATCATGGAATTACCGTAGTTTTCAAAGTCTTTAGCTAAGTTTCAAAAAAAAAATCGAAGAGACCAAAACAAAACTCAACGAATTTTGTCTTGATCTCTATTAATTGGGGAAGAAATTGATCTTAATAATAATTTTGCTAAAAAGCTAGCATTGCTTCATAAGAATTGCTTTACACTTAACTAAATTAAGTATAAAGTTAGCTATTCAAATGTGCAAATGTCTAAAATTTCAGACTAACTCAGTTATTTTCAGCTTATTATCGTTATTTATTAAAACCAAATAGCTTATATTTCAACATATTTATCATTAAAAGCGTTATTATATTATTTCTTTTTTTACGAATTATTCAAATTAGGTCCATACCTTTTACTTTATTGACAAATTTATTTTAAGGAGGAAAAAATGTTAGCAGCAATGATGTTGGAAGATACTGCTAAACGAAAACTGACACTTTTTAAATTGTTGGCTACTTTTTCTAATCAGCAGTATAGTATTAACTTTTTTGAAAAAAGACTTGATTATTCTTATAGCCGTGTAGTTTATCTGCTGGAATTAATTCAACAAGACCTATCTAAGATTACTGGCGAAGAGGTGAAGATTCTTCAAGTAGATGGTGTTCGTTATAATCAAAAGATTAAATATGATAACTACTATCAATACTTGATTACTCAAAGTATTCCTTATCAGTTACTAATTTCTATCCTTTTTTATCCCAATGACAATCTTACTAAATTTTGTCAAAAACATTATCAGAGTAGAACTACTGTTGTTCGAAAATCCAAACTATTAAGTGATTATTTTAAACAATTCAACATTAAACTGAACACTTCTAAACTATCTCTTTATGGTGATGAACGTATCATTAGAATTACATTATACACACTGATTTGGCTGGCATCTCAAGGAACAAATTTACCTAAAATAGATAATAATCCCATTGATTATATAGAAATAACCAAAGTGATCAGTCCTTATTTTCCAGATAGCTTTAGTTACTCGGCGGACAAACAAATCACATTGATCTTAGATATTATTTATCTACGAGTCAAATCTGGTCACCTAGTGACAGAAAAAACGACGATTGCTCCTTACATTCCAACGAGCCCAGCTTATGCAAAAATTTTCTTTGGTGATTTGATCAAAGAGACAAACATCTTGGAAGCAGAAGCCCAATATGCTGCTTATTTATTGATTGCTACACCAAATTTTTTTAGAAATAATGATCATCGTCTAACCTTATTGTCTGATTATTTAAAAAATCAAACAAATTCTGCTACTAAATTGCTAGAAGAATTTTGTGCTGTATTTAAGGAGGAATTTATGCCCAGTGACTTTTCATGGGAAGATGCTCCTATCCTATTTGGAAATATAGCAAATATTATTTTTTCGACCACAATCAGCGAAAAACCATTTCCAACATTGTTTCACCTGATCAATCATTCTTCATACTCCAAAAATGAATATTATTATCAGTTATTGACCCATTTTAAAGCTTTATTTCATAAGATTACGAAAAGAAAGAACTTTGGTTGGCTTAAAGAGAATATTGAACAACTATCAGATACGTTAGCCGCTTTACTAGTTCCTCTTTATGAATCTTACCGAGTCAATAAGATTGTCCGTATTGCGTTGATTGCAGAATCTAATTATCTACTTATTCAGCCTTTAACACAGTTTATAGAGGAATTACCTTTTGTGCAATTAGTCGCTTATAGTCATGGGAAGTTTTCTTCGTTTGACTTTGTTGTGGCTACTTCCTCCTATTTAATACCAGAAGAATGTCGTGTACCTGCTTTTGTCTTTCGCTTTTCAGCCGATAATGACGAACAATACATCGGTCTTTATCAAGCAATTAAAGCAGTCCATAATCAAAAAGGTATTGATCCAACGTACTAAAAAAGAAGGAGCAAAAATAGCTAGGCTATTTCTGTTCCTTCTCTTTTATTTTTATCTTCTTGGTTCGTCATCCTCTAATTCTTTACGGAAAAAACGACGATTTTCTTCTGGTTCTTCATCAACAACATCTTCATCATGGAAGACAACTTTTAACGCTAAAACTCTCGTTCCTTCCATTTCTTCAGATGTTAAAGTAAGGTTGCCAACATCAAATGAAAGCTTCTCTCCTTCATCTGGAATCGTCCCTAAGGCTGTGATCAGATAACCAGCCATTGTATCCACATCACTCATGTGCAAGTCGGTTCCAAAGGCCTCATTGAACTCATCAATCAGCATTCTACCTTGAACTAAATACTCATGTTCATTGATTTTTGCATATAAGTTTTCGACTTCATCTGTCTCATCATCGATTTCTCCAACAATTTCTTCTAATAAATCTTCTAATGTTGCCAAACCAACAACGCCACCATATTCATCTAATAAAATAGCCATTTGGTTTTGGGTTCTTTTTAGTTCATATAATAAATCATCGATAAAAATCGTTTCTGGGACAAAAAGCGGTTCTTGGATAATATTTTTTAATTGAATATTGTCAAAACCAAATTTATGGGCTGCTTTTAATAAGTTTTTAGTATGAAGGACACCCACAATTTTATCTTTATCTTCGTTATAAACAGGAATTCTCGAATAATTCTCTGATAATACTGCATCAATATTTTTTTGAATATCATCTTCAATATCAATCATAAATGCATCTGTTCGTGGTACCATGACTTCACGGGCAACTTTAGTATCTAAAGAGAATACTCCTTGAAGCATTTCCAACTCATCATTATCTAAAACACCTTCTGATTCCAGCATATAGCGCATTTCATCACGGGTCATTTTTGAATCAGCATCGTCAAATTTCATTGGTGTAAGCTTTGAAAGTAAATCTGTTGAAGCTGACAATAACCATACGAATGGTTTAGCAACAACACCTATTACACGTACGAACCCTGATGTAGCTTGCGCTACTTCTTCTGATTTATTCATTGCAATTCGTTTTGGATACAACTCACCAAAAACGATCGATACATAGGTCAATAAAGCTAAAATAATAATATTCGCAATATTTTTTGCAGCAGCACCGCCACCAAGTACTGGTGCTAATTTTGCTGATAATGAGTCAGCTAACGAGGCCCCAGATAAAATATTGACTAACGTAATACCAACTTGGATTGTTGATAAAAAGCTTGTCGGGTCTTGTAAGACTTTCAGTAATTTCTTAGCCTTTGCATCGCCTTCTTCAGCTTTTTGTTCGACACGATTCTTATTTACAGAAACTACCGCGATTTCTGATGCTGCAAGAAAAGCGTTGATCAACGTTAAAACGACCAACAATAAAATTTGCGCGATAAGCGACTGACTCTCGGGGTCAGCATTATTCATAATGTTTTCTCTCCTTAAATGTCTGCGGGAATGACTAAACGAGCTAATTCAATAAAAATAGACGCCATGAACAGATTTTTGTTATCTTATTCGTACTATTTTTTTCAAAAATTTAGTTCGTATTTCAAACAAATCCCAAATCTAGAAAGGGTTGCTTTCTTTGTTTTAAAAAAACGTGACTACATGAGGTAGTCACGTTAAAATCCTATCACAAACACGAGCTGATTTCAATATTCAGCAACTATTTTTCCTTACTTTCTGGCGAATTTATTTCGTCAGGCAACTCAAGGATTGGTTGTTCGTCTAGTTTATTCTGATGAAACATTTGAAAAATATGGACAACGATTGTTTTACACACTGCGTAAAACGGTACTGCTAAGAATATCCCTAAAAGTCCAGCGATATTCCCAGCAACTAGTAAAATAAGAATAATTGTCAATGGATGGATTTGCAATGATTTACCGATTACGTTTGGATAGATAATATTCCCGTCGATTTGTTGGACGATCAATACAACCAAACAACATAGTAAGGCTTTAAAAGGTTCATCAAAAACGGTCACAAAAACCGCTGGAGCCAGTCCGATATATGGTCCTAAATAAGGAATCAAATTGGTTATACCAGCAATCACACCAAATAAAAATGCATATCGAACACCGATTAATGAGTAACCGATAACAGTAAAGGTGGCTACGAATAAACATTCAATTGCCTGACCACTAATATAACTTGATAATGTTTTATTTAATTTTCCTAACAACTCAACAATGTCATTCTGACGCTTTTTAGGTAAAAAACGTTTGATTCCTGGGACCATCCGATCCCCATCTTTTAACATATAAAACAGAATAAATGGCGCAGTAACAATAATGATTGTGGTCGATGCAACGGTTGATACAATCGAGCCTAAGCTACTAGACAATCCACTAATAAACTGTTGAATAATGTTACCATATGAAATATCTAACTGCTCAATATATTTCGTTAAATCAAAATCTTTAAAAATCGGTAACTCCGCCATTTGATACACCCATGCCTCCACGCTTTTAAAAACATCTGGCATATTAGAAGCTAAACTAGATAATTGGGAAATCAGGCTAGGAATCACACTAACTAAAAGCAATACAAGTGCTATGATCAATAGTAAAAATACGATCAAAATCGCAAAGATTCGTTTCATTTTGGTTTTCATCAATAAATTGACGATTGGATTTAAAATATAATACAAAAATCCGGCTACCAAAACTGGTGCGAATAAGGTTGAAAAAAATGTCCCTATCGGCGTAAAAATAAAATTGATCTTTGATGAAACAAAAATCAACGTGACGATGACTAATAACTCTGCCGACCAAAAAAATAACTTTGATTGTCTTAATTTTTCAAACAAAGAGGATCCTCCTTTATCAATAAAAAATGATTGCTTGTTAATAGATTTTAGCATAATTGTTACTAAATAGGATAGCACTATTTTTCTGTACTAGTTTGCTTTCTAAAATGCCGATTGAACTTATATAAAAAAACATCCGCCAAATTAGCTGTCCGGATGTTTCTAGTGATTGTTTGATTTGGTTATTTTTTAAAGAAGCCTTTGACCTTATCGGCTAGTCCTCCTGCATCAACATCAGGGATCATTCCTTTAATTTTTTCATATTGTTCACCAATATCATCTTTGTGTTCTTCAAGGAATTGCTTAGCCTTTTCAAAATTTCCTTCACCAATCAACTCTTTGACTTTTTGCACAATTTCATCTGGATTCATGACGCCCACAACCTTTCTTTTTTTGTTATTTCTACTGTACACCGCTGTTATTATTTTTACAAAAGTTATACATCAATTTCTCTTAAAATCCTACTATCTTTTTTTAGATATAATCAATATAACAGAATTGTCAATTCTCTTTCAAAAAGAGAACAGCACATACAGATAAAAGGGTATGGTATAATGATATTAATTCCACAAACGAAAAAGGAGTTTTTTTTATGTTTATAAAAAATAATATGTATCTTATGTTGGCGATCACTTTTATCTCATTATCAACTAGCACAGCAATTTTCACAGAAACTGTTTCAGCTGAGCAAACATCAACCGAAATTTCTGAAAGTACTACCCTATCGAAAGATTCAACTACAGGAAACACAATGGAAACTGCTAGTAGTTCTTCTAGCACAAAAGAAACAGTAATTAGTAGCGCTGATGAAACTAATCAGATTAATAATGTTGAACAAACCAGTCCAGTTCCTGTTACTGACGATGAAGAGGAATTAAGAAAACAATTTGAAGCAGATTACAGAAGTAGTGTTATGTCATTTGAAGAATATAAATCATTCATTGAAACGTTGAAAAAATTGACTCCTACTCAATCTGATCTGCCCGCTGCCCGCGCTTTTAGTGCAGGAACCCAAAGAGATCAAATTGTAGCAGAAGCAAAAAAGCATTTAGGAAAACCTTATACACAAAAACATCCTGATCGATTAGGACCGAACAAGTTTGATTGTTCTGGACTGACTCGCTATGTATTTTTACAAGTAACGGGGAAAAATATTGGTGATTGGACTGTACCACAAGAAAAATCAGGAACAAAAGTATCTATCTCTAAAGCAACGATTTCGCAATTACAACCAGGGGATCTTCTTTTTTGGGGAAATACTGGTGCTACCTATCACGTAGCACTTTACATTGGTAATGGACAATATATTCATGCTCCAAACTATGATACTAATGTTGAAGTATCTCAGATTTGGTGGTCAGAATTTCCACCTAGCTTTGCCTTAAAAATGAACTTATCAGATCCTGTCGCTCAAGGAGAACCTATTAATGATGGCTCGTATGTCACCATCACTAAAAAAGGATACGATATCTATAATTCATTTGACTGGTCAATAAAGACTACTTCCGACAAAATACTTAATAACACCTACCAAGCTAAAGTAAAATATAACCATTCAAACGGTATCACTTATTTTTCTTTATATGACAGCAATGGAACTTGGCAAGGCTATGTCAATTCCAAGGCCGTAGAAAAAGGCGCTGGGAAACAAGGCGCTTGGATGAAAAATGATGACTTTGTCACCGTTACAAAAAATGGCGGTACTATTTGGGGCAATATTGATGATTTTTCTTCCGTAAAAGGTAGTACAACTAGTCTTTATCAAAAAACCTATCATGCTCAAGGTCGTTACAATCACTTTTCGGGACAAGTTTATTATTCTTTATATGACAGTAATGGCGCTTGGCAAGGTTTTATTAACAAAAGAGATGTGGAGCGAGGTGCTGGGAAACAAGGCGCTTGGATGAAAAATGATGACTTCGTCACCGTTATAAAAAAAGGCGGTACTATTTGGAGCAACATTGATGATTTTTCTTCCGTAAAAGGCAGTACCACTAGTCTTTATCAAAAAACCTATCATGCTCAAGGTCGTTACAATCACTTTTCGGGACAAGTTTACTATTCTTTATATGATAGTAAAGGTACTGTCTCTTATACACATCTAGATGTGTATAAGAGACAGCCACTAGTCTTTATCAAAAAACCTATCATGCTCAAGGTCGTTACAATCACTTTTCGGGACAAGTTTACTATTCTTTATATGATAGTAAAGGTATCTGGCAAGGGTTCATCAACAAGAGAGATGTGGAACGAGGTGCTGGGAAACAAGGCGCTTGGATAAGCAATAATGAACAAGTGACGATTGCAAAAAAAGATTACACTATTTGGGGAGATATTAACACTTTTTCTTCAAAAAAAGGAACTACTAATAATATATACAAAAAAGTTTACCATGCACAAGGACGTTACAATCACTTTTCAGGTACAGTTTATTATTCTTTATACGATAATAATAAAAAATGGATTGGGTTTATTAACAAAACAGGTGTATCTGTTAATCATTAATTTAATAATTTTTTCCACTCTCAAAAAATAATCCAAACCATCAAGGAGTCACAATAAAATATTGTGACTTTTTTAACAGTTAACTATATATTGCTAAAATTAAAGAATTGATAACTATTCATTTCATAAGAAAATATTCCAAAATAATTAATTTTTCATTTTCCTATTTAAATAACTCTAACAACTCTCTTTATTTTAAGGTACAATAAACAAAATACTTATGACAGAGGTGCCAAATGAAAATTGTTCACACTAAAGATACTATGAGTGATATCTACTTAGATGCAGTTAAAATTCGTCGTCAGGTGTTTATGTTGGAACAAGGAGTTCCTGGTGAAATTGAAATCGATAAATATGAAGCAGCTTGTATTCATTTTGTTTTGTATGGCGATAACAACGAATCTATTGCTACTTGTCGTTTATTACCGCTTGCAGAGGGAATGATAAAATTACAGCGCATGGCCGTTCAAAAAGAGTTTAGAGGTCATGATTATGGTCGCGTGATCGTAGAAAGCGCTGAGCAATTTGCAAAAGAGCAAGGATACAACACAATTACTTTAGGTGCTCAAATTACCGCACTTGGCTTCTATGAAAAAATGGGGTATATCAAAGAAGGTGAAATGTTTCTTGATGCCGCTATTGAACATTATCAGATGAATAAACAGTTTTAGTTTATTTAGCCAAATAAAAAGTCACCCAAGAAAAACTTAATCAAGTTCTACTTGGGTGACTTTTTTCATTTAACATCTTACATTGGCTATTTCTTTGATAGCTCTTGGTATCGCTTATACCAAATATCGACATAGGCTTCAGAAAATGGGCCTTTTTCATTATTAATCCAATCCACTAACGTCTTAACATTTTCTTTTAGAATAAAATCAATATCTTCAGGATACTCCATTATTTTGCTATGAAATTCATATTCATCGACATCTAATAAGCGTTTTTCCCCATCAGGAAAAACTTTGATATCCAAATCATAATCAATATATTTCAACGCTTCATCATCTAAAAGATAAGGTGACGCCAGATTGCAGTAATAAGAAACCCCCTTTTCTCTAATCATCGCTATTATGTTAAACCAGTATTTTTTATGAAAATAAACAATAGCTGGTTCACGAGTAACCCAACGCCTACCATCAGACTCTGTCACCAAAGTATGATCGTTGACACCAATCAAAGAATACTCGCTTGTTTTTAATACCATAGTATCTCGCCATGTTCGATGCAAATGTCCATCGTGTTTGTAACTTTGAATCGTTACAAATTCACCTTCTTTTGGAATTGCCATAGTCCCCCAACTTTCCCTAGTACGAAAAATCGCTTCTCAAAGCTGATTACTCTTCGTTTGGGTGTTCATTACACCGATATCATTATAATTATATCATAATTTTCAGCTTTGCATACTAAGTAGTTTGTTTTCTCACAGCGATGAGGAATATCTTTTGAAATATAGGGCTTGCTTTTAGTTTTTTTATAAAGTTGAAATTGAGATGTTTTTAAAGAAAGGCTACCTCTGTCCCCAACACTTAACGTAGAGTACCAACCTATATTTCAATCTACTAGCTCTAAACAGAGCTAGACCGTGAAATTGGTTAAAATACATGACATATCTCCACCATTCCACCACTAAAACTAGTATAACATTAAATCAAAATGAGAAAAAGCCTATTTCTACCGCTATTTTCAGCAAAATTCTGGTGCGAATCTCCTAGGCTTTTTATGTGCACTTGGGGTTTGCACCAAGAAATTATTCTTTTTTTCTAAATTCTTTTTTGTACAGATCTAACATCTTTTGCTGGGGTTTTGGAAAAACATAGTTTGAGAATGTTTCTTTTGTTGCCCAAGCTTGGTTTTCATTCTTAGCTGTTAATCCTGTTTGACGCCCATAGAAAACTAGGATATGCCATTTTAAATGACTGAAAATATGTGTTACTTCACCTAAGGTTCGCTTTTGCCAAACAACTTGTGAATGATCTTCGAAAATTTCTGGATTTTCTTCAGCAACTAACAGTGGTTCTTCAAAATCAAGTGATAGTTGCTGATCATCTTTCACCCACATTTTCTGTAGAAATTCAAAGCGGTCTTTGTTGACTTCTGCAATTGGAAACAACCACATATTCGCTAGTAAGCCTTTAGAATCACGCTGTTCTAATAAAAATTCTTGCTGATTATTTTCAATGATTCCTCCGATATAATAAACATCTTTTGGTTTCATTTTTTTTGATTTAACTGGAAAATTTGTCATCGTATTATTTTTGTAACTCAAGCAATACGATTGGATTGGACACTCTTCACATTTTGGTGATGTCGGGGTACAAATACCTGAACCCAGATCCATCATTGCCTGATTAAAATCACCTGGCCGCTTCTGATCAATGATTCTATACATTGCTTCTTCAAACACTTTTCGACTGCTTGGTTTGGCAATATCATCACTGATCTCAAATAAACGGCTGACCACCCGCATAACATTGCCATCGATCGCAGGTTCGGGGATTTGAAAAGCAATACTGCCAATCGCACCAGCCGTGTATGGGCCAATTCCTTTTAGTTGGCGAATTTCTTCAATGGTTTGAGGCATCTGACCGTCAAACTCAGTCATGATCTGTTGCGCTGCAACTTTTAAATTTCTTGCTCTTGAATAGTAACCTAACCCTTCCCATGCTTTCAATAAACGATCATCCGGTGCCTCAGCTAAGTCTTTGATCGTTGGAAACCACTCCATAAAACGATAATAATAATCGATCACCGTATCCACACGAGTCTGTTGTAACATGATTTCTGAAATCCAAATACGATATGGATCTAAATTAACACGCCAAGGTAAATTTCGCTTTTCTTTTTCATACCAATTAATAAACTCTTCTTGAAAAGCCTGTAGTTCAGTAGCACTCCAAGTTTCCCAATACTTCTCATATTTCATTCTCTAATTCCTTTTCATCAAAATATTGCTGAATCAAATCTGAGTCAAAACGTTTTTGAAACAGCCCTTGTTTAACTTTCATCACACGTTTATAGGGATCCAATTTACGGTGTTTTTCCCATAATTTATCTCCTTCTTTTCTGATCACATCTAATTCTTGTTCTTCATCTTTTTCAAAGGATAGCTCTTCAAGTGCTAAATCGATCACTTCCCGATTGAACCCTTTTTGCATCAAGTGCATTTGAACTTTTTGTACAGCATCTTTAAAACTCTTTGTTCGATAACGTCTCATCGCTTTTTCAGCTGTTGCTTTTGCTACTTCTACTTGATCATCCATAGTATAAAAAGTTAACCCATGTTGAATGTCTTCTTCATTCAAGCCTTTTCGTTTTAGTTGTTGTTCGATCATTTTGGGTCCTTTATCACTTGTTCGCATTAAGGTACGGACATAACTTTCACTAAAAATTTTATCGTCTAAGAGGTTCATTTCTTCCAGGCGGATCACAATTGTTTTGCGATCTTCTGGCAAGATTTCTTTTTCCTTTAAATAATCTAAAATTTCTTTTTTTGAGCGTAATTGATAACTCAGATAATTTAAAGACATTTGTAAACCAACATCATAAGAACCTGATTTTTTTATTTGTTCGATCTCAGATTCTGTTAATTCTTGGCCTTTTAATAGGCGCTGACGAACTAAGGTATCCTCTGAGACCCGTAATTTTTCTCCTGAAGACAGCCAGATAAGATAAAACTGACCTTTGTCTTTGGTGATTTTTGTAATTGTTTCCATCTTTCTCCGCCTTTCTAGTGAGAACATATATTCTACTATAACATACATTTGCTAGAAGCTAAACTAGGCAAATTGTGCTAAAATAAGAAATATCGTTATATTTGATTAACAGATCTTCGGATCAAAAGGATGGAATTATGACCACACAACTTTTAAAAGAGGGACAAACGATCCCTTTAAAAATAAAACGTTTAGGAATCAACGGAGAAGGTATTGGCTATTATAAAAAGACGATTGTTTTTGTTCCAGGCGCTTTACCAAAAGAAGATGTCTCAGTGGAAATCACTAAAATAGCTCCACGTTTTGTGGAAGGACAATTAAAAAAGATAGTAAAGGCAGCACCTGAACGGGTTGTACCACCCTGTCCTGTTTATGAAACATGCGGTGGCTGTCAGCTGCAGCATTTAGCTTATCCGGCCCAGCTACTTTTCAAAAAAGATTTATTGAAGCAATCATTAAATAAATTCAGACCAAGAAATTTTGAAAACTATTCAACACCTAAAACTATGGGAATGAAAAATCCTTGGAATTATCGTAATAAAGCGCAATTTCAACTACGTAAAATCGATGGTGAAGTTGAAGCTGGTCTTTATCAAGCTGATTCTCATCGCCTAGTTCCTATCGATGATTGTCTAGTTCAACAACCTGCGACAACTAAAGTCATGAACGCCTTGGTAGAATTGCTGAACAAATACCAGTTGCCAATCTATAACGAACGGAAAAACAGTGGCATTTTCCGAACACTCATGGTGCGTGTCGGTATTAAAACGAATGAAGTTCAGGTCGTTTTTATCACACAATCCGTAAAATTCCCACAAAAAAAAGCCTTGATCGATGAAATTACGCAGCACTTACCAGAAGTGGTATCGATCATGCAAAACGTTCAAAACAAAAGAACTTCAATCGTCATGGGTGATGAGACAATCCATGTTTGGGGCAAAGAAAGTATTGAAGAGAAGATCAATGAAATAACCTTCGATTTATCTCCTAGAGCATTTTTCCAGTTAAATCCTGAACAAACTGAAGTGTTATACAGCGAAGCTGTGAAAGCGTTGGATTTACAGCCCAACGAAACAGTTGTAGATGCTTACTGTGGTGTTGGAACAATTGGTTTAAGTATTGCTAAACAAGCGAAAGAAGTTCGTGGAATGGATATTATTCCAGCTGCGATCGAAGATGCAAAAATGAATGCTGAACGCTTAGGTGTCACAAATACCCATTATGAAGTAGGAACAGCCGAAGAGTTGCTACCAGAATGGTTTCAGAATGGTTTTAAACCTGATGCGATCATTGTTGATCCACCAAGAACTGGATTGGATCAAAAGCTACTAAAAGCAATCTTAAAGCAACCTCCGAAGAAGATGGTTTATATCTCTTGTAACGTATCCACACTTGCAAAAGACTTGGTTGATTTAACTAAAGTCTTTGATGTGCAATACTTACAATCTGTAGATATGTTTCCACAAACTGCACGTTGCGAAGTGGTTGTGAAATTGACTAAGAGGTAACATGCTAAAATAAGAAAAACCGAAGATTAAAAATCATGAAAAAGATTTTTAATCTTCGGTTTTTTAGTGATTCTAAAGCTCAACTATTTTTTCCAACGATCTAATTTTTTTAATTGAAATGGATAAAATGTTGATAAAAAGAACTGACCAATACCACTACCGCTTCCTCTGCAATTCTTTTTTCCTCTTGCTAACATCTGATCATAGGTAATATCTGGTTCAATAAATTGACCATTTTCATAACATAAATGACAATATTTTTCTGATAATGACCCCCTTGATTCTGTCCCATGGGTACTTTCTTCCAGTGGCATACCGCAGCTTTGACAAAATTTACTCATAATTTCACCTCTATGATACACCAAGTTTTATGAATAAAATTCCTTATGGTAGAAATGTCGGTTTGGTCATAGAAGTAACTGATCCTGATAAATTAACTCATTATTTCACTAAATTATCGGAAGATGCGACAAATGTCATGTCTTACAAAAAACAGACTGGTCGGAATTATTCGGTCAGGTAACAGATAAGTTCGGGATTAATTGGTCGTTTAATTTGATTTAAATTTTTAAGCTAAAAATTAATTGCAAAGAAGTGACAGAGACAAAACTCTATGAGCTGTATCTTCGTCACTTCTTTTATTCTTAAAGCTGTTCCCCATTACTTGCAATCACTTGCTTCATCCAAACGTAACTATCCTTTAAATAACGTTTTTGACTTCCCTTTCCATAATCATCTTGATCTACATAAATAAACCCGTAGCGTTTACTCATTTCCGAAGAAGAGCAGCTAATAATATCGATGGGTCCCCAAGCACAATATCCCCTAAGATCAACACCGTCTTTGATTGCTTCTTTCATTTGCTCGATATGTGCTCGGTAATAATCGATGCGATAGTCATCGTGAACACTACCATCTTCTTCTAACTGATCATAACAACCAATACCATTTTCAGTGATATAGATTGGACATTGATAACGATCATAAAAGGAATTTAATAACGTTCTTAACCCAAGTGGATCGATCGTCCACCCCCAAGGATTTGCAGGAAGTGATTTATTTCGATAAGGCTCATCGTGTTTAGCATCGCAAATTTGAGTATAGTAATAAGAAAATGATAGATAATCGGCTGTATTTTTTAAAATTGTTTCATCTTCTTCAGCAAATTCAAGCTTAATGCCATGTTCTTCAAAATAACGAAACGCATAACCTGGATAATATCCTCGTAGTAATACATCGGCAAAGAAATACTGCATTTGGTTGATTTTCAAGGTTGCTAGCACATCTTCTGGATTACAAGTAGCCGCATATTCTGGCCCGCCACAAAGCATCATTCCAACTTGATAATTTTCATCGACCTGATGAGCGTATTCAGTAGCCAAAGCTGTTGCTACTATCATATGATGAACGCCCTGATATTTCGCTTGCTGCAGATTTTCCACTTGATCCTCTGCGATACCTAAATGGTTGAACGATTCATGACCGATCAAATTGATTTGATTGATGACAATCCAATATTTTACTTTGCCTTGATAGCGGTCAAAAATAACTTTACAATAGCGAACAAAGAAATCAACTACTTCTCTTGAATACCAACCTTGATAATTCAATGTAAGGTTCAGTGGCATTTCATAATGAGAAAGAGTGATCATCGGTTCCATCCCATTAGCAATAATTTCATCAATCAATTTATCATAAAAAAGTAGCCCTGCTTCATTTGGTTCCAGTTCATCACCATTTGGGAAAATCCGTGACCAATCGATTGATGTTCTAAATAACTTTAGCCCCATCTCTCCTAGTAACTTTAAATCTGCTGGATACGTTTCTTTAAAATTGATCCCCCATCTTTTCGGGAAAATCCCTGTTTTACTATGAAGAGCTTCTTCAATATAGGTTGTAGAAATCTCAGCATTCGATCTTTTTTCTAGTGGTAGATCCGCTCTAAATTCATTGATATCCGCAACGCTTGTGCCTTTGCCTTCATATTCATAAGCGCCTTCACATTGATTAGCTGCAACAGCTCCGCCCCATAAAAAATCTTTTGGAAATCCAGTTGGTACCTGATACATAGCTTTGGCCTCTTTTCTTTATTTTTTTTCAAGTAATGATAAGCGTTCATCGATTTGTTTCGCTATTTTAATCAAGTGATTAGCCATGTTGATTTCACTATAAATCGTCATTAAAGTATCCTGAGCATGTGTAAACAATAGTGAATGCTCATGTACATTGACTTCTTCACTCATTTCACTTTGAATTGCCTCTGTCTGAACTTTATGTGCCGCTGTTATATTGGTTTTAGCAACTTTCATTTCTTCAGCTGCTGTTTCAAAATCGTTTTTCTCAGTTGCAATAAGGGCATTTTTACAATTAACTCTAGCATCTCCAGCAAATAAAATAATTTTCATGGCTTGTTGTGACAATAAATCGTCCATCTATTAAGCCTCCTTCAACGTTTGATTTTCTGCTTTGGTTTCTTGATCATCGTATGCTTTGAAAAATGGATACCAAATAACCGTAGATATCGCAAAAATGACCAGCATTAAAATAATTCCAGTGATTGTCCCGGTCGTAAACCACGTAGCAAATGGAAATGGACAATACCATAATTCAAATTGAACTTTAGGAATTGGCGCAAAGGGAATGACTTTTGTAAAAATATAAATCACTATTGGCAAAACAATTCCCTGTAGCCACATTGGAATCATCAATAACGGATTCCACGCAACTGCTCCAAAAATCACGGGTTCATTAATATTAAAAATTGATGGCACAATACAAGCTTTCCCTAATGCACTGATTTTCTTAGAGCGAGCCCGCATCATCATTAGCACCAGCGGCATCGTACAACCAATCCCTCCAATCCATAGATAAGCTGAGTATAAAGTACTGCTTGTCACCAAATTTAAGGTTTCAACAGAAGCCGTACCATTTTGAACAAGGGCAATATTTTCTGCAATCGCTTTTAGTAAAACGGGCTGTACCACAGGCGTTAGTACCCAAGTAGAAATCCCCATAGAATAAAGGAAGCAAATCAAGAACATCATTCCCACAAAACCTCCAGGTGATTCCATAAAACTAGATAGCGGCATGAAAATACTTAAAACAATATTATATAAATCCACTTTCATGATCAACACAACGACCCAGCCAAAAAGAATAATAATGCCGATCGGTAACATTGAATCAAACCAAGCTCTAACAAAATCTGGAATCACAGATTCTTCTTTAAAGAACGTAAATTTCCCTAAAGTTACTAAAACAAATCCAGCAATCAAGCCCGCAACAATTGCCACAAACATCCCGCCAGCACCTAGTGCATCATGTCCAAAACCGACCACACCATCTTTTTCGATTTGTGGTGAAATAATCATCAAGAACAGCACTAAACCGCTCATTCCAGCTACAATTCTTTGTTTGCGCAATCTTTTTTTCTCCATTAAGTTAAAAGGGATCAAGAAAGCCACAAACAATGAAATTTTGCCCATCGTCCAGCCAAAAGGCACCCAAAAACTTGGTAGAGCTGGAAAATATTCATTCAAAATAGCCAACATTGAAAAAATCGACCCTAAGAAAATAAAAGGCAACGTCTGCATGATTGAATCTTTAATACTGACAATCCAAGGATTATTGTTTACTTTGTTCATTTTAGGTGAGAAACTATTTTCCAACCAAAAGATCAACTTATTCATATTTACGTCTCCTTTTTCTTCACTGTTCGTCTTCTTTTAACGAACTTAGCAAGTGTTCAACTGCAGCATCCCCATCTAGCGTTGCATAGTATTCTTTTTTCATCAAAATCACGTTAACTGGAAATCCGTGAATAATCTCATCAATTTCATCAATGATATATTCAAGATGCGGTCCAACCATCAAAGCATCGATCTCCTCAATATAATTCTCGATCTCCGATTCACTTCTTGCAACAATACTCATGTCTAAATTTTTTACTTTGGCCGCCTTGCGCATATTGGCTGCCATAAACCCACTACTGGCACCTGACCCACAGACTAATAATACGTTTAAATCACTCATGTTTTCTCCTCCTAATTTAAAAGCATAGCGGGCTCGTCCAGTCTCGACTGAAAAATAGGAAAATCTGTTTGTGACGCTTTCTGTCACAGGCAGGTTTTCTCTTTTTTCCGAGACCTTCAATCCTTAGAGCTTTAGCTCTTAGGAATTGATGAGATCGAAGTAGAGCGTAGTGACTAGCCCGCATAGCTAGATAACATATGGTAACAACGTTCCACTTCACTTCAACTTGTACTTTTCAACATTTTAATAACAGAAGGACGCAACGTTCCTTTCAGTCACCTTGTACCAAGTCTTTTCGTGCGACGAGTAATCGCAGGAGCATTCAACATCAACTCAGTTCTTCGTTGTGTTTCTTGGCATGTTTCAAAGTAAAAGCGTAGCAGGCTCGTTCAACTCCGACTGGAAAAAAGAAGCTACCGCTTTTTTCGAATAAAGCAAAATCAGCTTGTTACTATATTCTTATCATCTATGATTTACACTTCTCTATCAAATATGATTTTTTCCTCGTCTTCTCAGTTTAGCGGAAACAACTGTACTTGATTTGTTATTTAAAAGCACGAATAATAGAGGATATAAAAAAGAGAGGAGCAGACATTGTGTCCTTAAACAAGAAAGAAACGGCCCTAGTAAAGCTATTAATCCAACATCACAATTGGTTATCTGCAACTTATCTAGCAGAAGCGTTATCTACATCAACACGAACGATTCGCAATTATGTATCGCGAATCAATCAAAGTGCGAAGCTTGAAATGATCCAATCTTCTAGGCAAGGTTATAAAATCGATAATACACTTAGAATCGAAGATTTTATTTCTCGAACTGAGCAAGATCTAAATACGCCTATTGAGCGTATAAATTACTTGATGAACCTATTGATCAAGCATAAAAATGTCGATTACTTTGATGTAGCAGAAACATTATTTGTCAGCATTCCAACTATTGAAAAAGATACCCTCCGCTTACGTAAAAAAATGTCTAAATATCATTTGAAAATCATCAAACATGGGCATTTTCTAAGTATGGAAGGTGATGAATCAAACTTTAGAAAACTGGCTGGCGATATGTTACAAGATGAAGCTTTACAAAACTTTCAATCTTTGGACCATATTCAGACAATCTTTCCAGAGATTTCTATTGAGACGATCCAAAAAATCGTGATCGACCGCTTAAGTAGCCAGCACCTTTATATTAATGGTTATGCAATCAACAGTTTATTACTACACATTGCCATCGCTATCAATCGTCAGCTCAATCATCAACGCTTTGAGACAGATCTTATTCCTGAACTATTTACGAAGGATCAACTTGAATATTTACTTGCTACTCAGATTGGAAAAGATCTCGATCAAGCTTTTGCTGTCGAAATGGACCTTTATGAAATCAACAATCTAACTCTCTTATTAATGACTAAAATCTCTCCAGCTAACGATGCCTTTTTGAAAAATTACATGGAAACTTCAGTTTATACATTTATTTCAACTATGATGGAAACCGTTGCAGAAAAATATTTTATTACACATATCTCAGATGAATTAGTTTTGAACTTAGCGATCCACGTTTCCAACTTGATCTCACGAGCAAAAAACGGAAAACAAGTTCGGAATCCATTATCTGAAGAAATCAAACAATCTTATGCTTTCATTTATGAAGTAGCTGTTTTTATAGCTAAACAAATTCAAAAGCATATCAATATTCCAATTTCAGATGATGAAATCACGTTTATTGCGCTTCATATTGGTTCTTATTTTGAGGAAAAATTCGAGACTGAGAATAAATTAAGTTGTGTGATTTATACACCGGAATACTATGATATGCACCAACGTTTGATTTATAAAATTAGTGATACATTCAAATCTAGTTTAAATATTTTAGGAACTTTTTATCGATTGGACACTGAAAGTTTAGCAAAAATAAAGCAAGCAGATTTAACTCTAGCAACTATTGAATTGAAGGAGCTGACGCATGTCGTCCAAATTTCACCATTTTTCTCAGGAAAAGATACTGAAAAAATCCAACAATCCATCCAAATAGTGAAACAGGAGAAATTACTGAACGCATTAAAAGAAAGCATTCAAACTTACTTAACACCTGAACGATTTCAACGAAATATTTATTTAAAAAATCCTACTGAATATATTGATTATTTGGGTACTCAATTGGTTGAACATAACTTTATAGATACTCACTTTATTGAATTAATCAATGAGCGCGAAAAAATGTCAGCCACTTCATTCAATAATTCAGTAGCTTTACCTCATGCGATTGAAATGAGTGCAAATAAAACGGGAATCTCGATTATTTTAAACGATCGACCTGTCAAATGGGGAAGCCACTACGTGCAAGTCATCATCATGATCGTTATGAATCAGAATGATATGAAAAAATTTAGGCAATTATTTGATTTTATGATTGATACATTTTCAAATCAGAAAAAATTGGAAAACCTTTTAAAGGTTGAAGATTATGAAGAGTTTATTGATGAATTGTTCAATTAATTATTATTTAAATAGGCCCCTTAAAGAATTTAGTAAATAAGAAAACCGCCAGGAGAATTTGATCTCCTAGCGGTTTTCTACTTGTGCAGCTTACTTTTTACCTACAAAAAAGGAAACGACTGCAACTAAAATTACAGCACCGATAATTGATGGAAATAATGCCATACCAGCAACTTGTGGTCCCCAACTTCCTAGAAGTGATTGACCGATTGATGAACCGACAAGACCCGCAATAATATTGAAAATCCAGCCCATCGATTTACCTTTACTTGTGATTGCCCCGGCAATTGCACCGATAACACCACCTACGATTAAAACCCATAACCAATGCATAATGTGCCCCCTTATTTTTAAAAGTGTAGCGACCTTGCGAAACTAGATAACATCTAGGGCAACGAACACGTACTTTTAAATAGAATAACTATAAAAATGATTACTTTATTATGTTAACAGATTATCGACTTTCTTGCGAAAGAAATGCATTTTACATTTGCTTTATATCATTTTTTTATCACTTTATCTTCATTCCTTCTATTCCTGTCTCTTATACACATCTAGATGTGTATAAGAGACAGATTCTTTTCTTCACTACTATACTTTTTTATATTATTTTATAATACAAAAAAAGCTAGAATCCAAATGGATTCTAGCTTGAAATTTAATCTTAAAAAGATTATTTTACTGTTACTGAAGCGCCAACTTCTTCTAAAGCAGCTTTTAAAGCTTCTGCTTCATCTTTAGAAACGCCTTCTTTAACTGGTGCAGGAGCGCCATCAACTACAGCTTTAGCTTCTTTCAAGCCAAGACCAGTTGCTTCACGAACTGCTTTGATAACTTTAACTTTTTGATCTCCAGCTGCAGTTAATTCTACAGTGAATTCAGTTTGTTCTTCGCCAGCTGCTGCTGCAGGGCCTGCAGCTGCTACAGGAGCTGCTGCAGATACGTCAAATTTTTCTTCAATAGCTTTTACTAAGTCGTTTAATTCTAAAATAGTTGCGCCTTCTAATTCTGCAACAATGTTTTCAATGTTCAATGCCATTATGGTTTCCTCCGTTTTAATAATTCATTATTTTTAGTTTAGTTTATTGCTAAGCTGCAATTATGCAACTTCTTCTTCTTTTTCTGCCACTGCTTTGACAGCGTAAGCCACTTGTCTGACTGGCGCTTGTAATACAGATAATAGCATAGAAAGTAGTCCATCGCGACTTGGAAGTTTTGCTAAAGATGTCATTTCTTCTACTGAAGATACTTTACCTTCAATAATGCCACCTTTGATTTCCAATGCTTTGGCAGTACTTGCAAATTCGTCGATGATTTTAGCAGGTGCTACTACATCGTCGTTACTGAAAGCGACTGCTGTAGGGCCTGTAAATACTTCGTCCATACCTTCTAATCCAGCTTTTTTAGCTGCACGTGAAAGAATAGAGTTTTTGATAACTTTCATTTCAACATTTGCATCACGCAATTGTTTACGTAAGTTTGTCACTTCTTCTACAGTTAAACCACGGTAGTCAACAATGACTACAGAAGCTGCTGCTTGGAACTTAGCTGTTGCTTCTTCGACTAAGGTTTCTTTTTTAGCGATTGCTGCTTCACTCATTTATTTTCACCTCCTGATGATTGATGGGTAGAGCTTGGGTTATCATAAGTTAGTTAGAAGCTTCTAAAGAAACTTCGCTCACTTTGTTCGCCAAGTATTGTTTTACATCGTCTTTTTTTCAAAAAGTCGTGTAAAACAACAAAACTCCATGCCACCGTTGACATAGAGGGACGTAATTGTATGTATCAACAATTGTCCTCGGTAGGAAATTAAGACTTGCGTCACCTACTGTCTTCGGTACAGTTAATTATTAACCTCACTCACTTTACCATACGGAAAGTGAGTGAGTCAAGAATAAATTTAAAATTCATTCAACTTTTCTAATTAGAAAGAAGCTTGGTCAACGTGGATTCCAGGTCCAAATGTTGTTGTTACTGAAATGTTTTTAATATATTGACCTTTTGCTGCTGATGGTTTAGCTTTCAACAATACATCGTTGATTGTATTGAAGTTTTCTAGTAATTTTTCATTATCAAATGAAACTTTACCGATTGGTACGTGGATGTTTCCAGCTTTGTCAACACGGTAAGTTACTTTACCAGCTTTTACTTCGTTAACAGCTTTTGTTACGTCCATTGTTACAGTACCAGTTTTAGGGTTAGGCATAAGACCTTTAGGACCTAAGACACGACCTAATTTACCAACTTCAGCCATCATGTCTGGAGTTGCTACAACTACGTCAAAGCCAAACCAGCCACCTTGGATTTTTTGAACCATATCAGCATCGCCTACGTAATCAGCGCCAGCAGCTTCCGCTTCTTTCGCTTTTTCGCCTTTAGCGAAAACTAAAACGCTTTGTGTTTTACCAGTTCCGTTAGGTAATACTACAGCACCACGGATTTGTTGGTCTGCTTTTTTAGGGTCTACATTTAAACGGTAAGCAACTTCAACAGTTGCGTCGAATTTTGCAATATTTGTTTCTTTAGCCAAAGCGATTGCTTCTGCTACAGGGTAAACTTTTGTTGCTTCAACTTTTTTTAATGCATCTTGCATTTTTTTGCTTTTTTTAGCCATTTTGTTTCCTCCTTGATTGTGGTTATAACGGTCGAACCTCCCACGTAATTCATATCTTTGAATATGAAATAAACTGAGAAGCTACTTCTTTGGGTTCTATTAGAATAAAAATTATCCTACAGTGATTCCCATGCTTCTTGCAGTTCCTTCAACCATGCGCATAGCCGCTTCAACGTCTGCTGCGTTTAGGTCTGCCATTTTAAGTTCAGCGATTTCTTTCACTTGATCTTTAGTAACGTTCGCTACTTTTGTTTTGTTTGGCTCACCAGAACCTTTTTCGATTTTTGCAGCTTTTTTCAATAATACTGCAGCTGGTGGTGTTTTTGTAATAAATGTAAATGAACGATCTTCATATACAGAGATTACAACTGGAATGATCAAACCAGCTTGATCAGCTGTACGAGCGTTGAATTCTTTAGTGAATCCCATAATGTTGATACCCGCTTGACCTAGTGCTGGACCTACTGGTGGAGCTGGTGTTGCTTTACCTGCAGGAATTTGCAATTTAACTAATTTTTCTACTTTTTTTGCCACGAGACATACCTCCTTGAGTCCGTGATGTGGTTAATTGGAGATGAAGATTTCTCCTCCCACGTCATTCTTTGACGAATCAAAGAAAACCTGTATGCAAAAATGCACACTTAAATAGTATACTCTGCTTCTGATTAAATTTCAATACCCTTTCACTCTTTTTATCCTTTGTTTTTGCAATTGAAATGGGAAGAAGATAAGTTTTTCTCGCATTTTTATTACGCTTCTAGTTTCTTCGCCATAATTATGATAGACTTTCGTTAGAAAAATCCCGATTTTAAATCAAAGGACAGGTGAAATAAACAATGGAAAATTTACGTTATAGAAGTGTTTTTGACATTATCGGTCCCGTTATGATTGGACCAAGTAGTTCTCATACTGCTGGAGCTGCCCGAATTGGTAAGATTGTCCGTAGCATTTTTGGTGAACAACCAGAAACAGTAGATATTTATTTGTATGAATCATTTGCAAAAACCTATCGAGGTCACGGTACAGACATCGCCTTAGTTGGTGGTCTTCTCGATATGGAGCCTGATGATGAGCGCCTTGCTGATTCCTTAAAAATCGCCCATGAACGGGATATGGAAGTTTTATTTGTGCCTCTTAAAGAAAAGGCTGAGCATCCAAATTCAGTCAAATTACTGGTTTCTAAGGGAGATCGAAAACTTTCTGTCACTGGAATCTCAATTGGTGGCGGAAATATTCAAATTTCGGAGTTAAACGGTTTTAAGATTTCATTGACGATGGGAACCCCAACCTTTATTATCGTGCATCAAGATGTCCCAGGAATGATCGCCAAGGTCACTAATCTGCTCTCTGATACAGATATCAATATTGGTACTATGACTGTGACCCGTGAATCAAAAGGGGAAAAAGCCATCATGATCATCGAGATCGATCATGCGGATATTGGTGATATCACGATGAAGTTAGTACAGATCCCTCATATTTATAGTGTAAATTATTTTGATTAATTTAAATTAAAGGAGCAAACTAGTTATGTTTCTATCTATAAAAGAATTAGTGCAACAAGCGGAAAATTTTTCATCAGTTGCTGAATTGATGATCGCAACTGAGATTGAAAATCATGGTCATAGCCGAGAACGAATCATTGAAACCATGGAACGAAATCTGGCTGTTATGAAGCAATCGATCGAAGAAGGTGTGGATGGCGTAACTTCGGTCACGGGTATTACTGGTGGCGATGCCGTGCGTATGAATGACTATATTCAAGCAGGAAACTTTTTAAGCGGTGAAACAATTTTAACGGCGGTCAGAAATGCCGTTGCAGTCAATGAAGTCAATGCAAACATGGGCTTGATCTGTGCAACACCCACTGCTGGAAGTGCTGGAGTCGTCCCTGGTGTGTTGATGGCAGCAATTGAAAAGCTACAGCTGACGCATGAACAGCAATTAGATTTCTTGTTTACAGCCGGCGCTTTTGGTCTGGTCATTGCAAATAATTCCTCAATCAGTGGGGCTGAAGGCGGCTGCCAAGCCGAAGTAGGTTCAGCTAGTGCTATGGCAAGTGCTGCTTTAGTTTGTGTAGCTGGTGGTACTGCTGAGCAAGCAGCTCAAGCAATTGCGATTACTTTAAAAAATATGATGGGGTTGATTTGTGATCCTGTAGCAGGACTTGTTGAAGTTCCCTGTGTAAAACGAAATGCATTAGGATCATCGCAAGCTTTTATTTCAGCAGACATGGCATTGGCTGGTATCCGTAGTGTGATACCACCAGATGAAGTTGTCGCTGCAATGTATCAAGTTGGTCGTCAAATGCCACAGATTTTTAAAGAAACAGCTGAAGGTGGCTTAGCCGTAACACCCACTGCTCAACGATTAGCAAAAGAAATCTTGGATAATCAAACTGAGAATACAACAAAATAATAAGAAAAACAGCCGCTAAAACGTCAGCATTTTAGCAGCTGTTCTTTTTTAATCCATTTTTGGTTGTAATAATGTAGTGATGCCAATTCGATTATACAGATTGATCGTCCCAATCAATACCAACAATTCTCCAATTTCTTTTTCATTGTAATATTGCTGTAGCTCTTGATAGGTCTTATCACTTACACCACCTTGATGGATCAGCGTGATTTCCTTCGTAAAAGCTAGACCTGCACGTTCTTCTGCTGTATAAAAAACGGCTTCTTCCCAGGCCACTAATCCAATGACTCTTTGTAATGTCTCCCCTTTTGCTAAGGCATCTTTTGAATGCATATCAATACAAAAGACACAGCCGTTTAATTGAGAAGCATAGATTTTAATCAGTTCCTGTAAGCTTTCACTGATACTGCCAGTTTTTCCAATTTGATCTAGTTCAGCAATTTTTTGATAAGCTGCACTATTTTCTTTTGGTAATAAAAATCTTGTTTTGCTCATTTTATGATCCCCTTTGATCTATATTTGTTGTTACACTTATAAGACCAATCAGCAGTATAAAACGTGACAGCATTTATAAAATATTTTTCAACTTATCAGGATTGTTAATAATAAAAATATGCTGGATCTTCGTTTTTTCTTGGTTTAGTCCTAAAAATAAGATACTTTTCAATTGGTTTTGCTCTTTAATAAAGAGACAAGGTTGTTGATAAATCTCACCGATAACACGTTCATCACCAAAAAAATCGTGTGGCATAACACCTTTTAAAAAAGTAAGGATCCGAGTTGCTTTGATCAAAGTTCTTAGTGGTGCACGACGTTTTTGCCCACCATCAATCGACATTTTCGCTTCAGTGGTTAAATAACCCAACAACGGTGCTAAATCCCCACTTTCGATACTGAAGTTGAACAGATCAATAAATTTTTGGTTTTCAGCTTGGCTGGTATTGTCCACAGAAATATCGTTATCCTTAACTGCATTCTTAGCTCGACTTAATAGCTTGCGACTATTTTCATCTGTAATATCCAACAATTCTCCAATTTCCTTATGAGAATAGGTAAACACTTCTTTCATCAGAAAAACCACACGTTCTTGCGGAGTCAATTGTTCTAAAATAACTAATAAAGCGTAGGTGATTTTTTCTTTGCCAATCAAAGGATCTTCTGAATATTCTATTTCTGGTTCCGGAATCCATGGTCCGTAATAATCCACACGCTGAACTTGGGCAGAATTCAGGTAATTGATTGAGCGATTAACAACTAGCTTGGATAAAAAAGCTTTAGGATTTTTAATCAACGTAAAATCCTGTTCCAACCACTTCAACTGAACTTCTTGTAAAATATCTTCTGCTTCTTCTTTCGAGTGACAGATTTGATAAGCAATTGAATAGAGTAAAATGTTGAATTTTTCAAAAATCAAAATAGCTTCATCCATTATTAGGCTTCCTCATTTCAAGTAATCATTGTTTTGTTCATACAACTAGTACCTTATTATAGTTGGTATTATGATTCAATACAATGTTGAACGAAATGCTAAAAAACCATCTCCTTCAGTAGTGAAAGAAATGGTAGTTTTAGTTGTTCTTAAAATGCTTCAATTTCAGCTAATGTCGGCATTCCAGTTTGGGCGCCCAATTTAGTGATTGAGAGAGTGGCACCTTTGCCAGAGAGTTTAATTGCCTCTGGAATTGCCATACCTTTGGCTAGACAGGCAGCTAAAATTCCATTAAAAGTATCCCCAGCCCCCGTTGTATCCACAATCGCAACTTTTTCTGCTGGAATAGTCACAACGTTACTCTCAGTTGTATAGGAAATTCCAGCACCGCCACGAGTGACAATCAGTTGTGTATGATTCGCTTGTGACCAGTTCAACATTTCCTGTTCAAATTGATTAGCATGCGCGATCGAATGTCCTAATAAACCTTCAAATTCTGTTTCATTTGGCGTAATAATATCCACAAACGGTAGCATTTCAACAACTTTTTCATTATACGGAGCAGGATTTAAAATCGTGATTGCTCCTTTGTCTTTGGCATACTTCAAACCATTTTGCACAGTCGTTATTGGAATTTCCAACTGTGTTAAAAGGACATCTTGCTCATTTACTTTTTTGTTTAATTCATTCGTGACATCAGTCAAAAGCATATTAGCACCTGGCAAAACAACAATTGCATTGTCTTCTTTTAACTTGAAAATCGATGCTACGCCTGTAAATATGTTTTTTTCAACCGTTACTGCATTCACATCGATGTGCTCTTTTTCTAAGTGCTTGTACACCTTTGAACCAAATGTATCGTCACCGATTTTCCCAATCAAGGAAACCTCAGCTCCTACTCTGGAAGCTGCAACTGCTTGATTAGCGCCTTTGCCACCAACATAATAATCAATGGTCTCTCCTAGCAGTGTTTCTCCAACCTTTGGTAACCGATCTGTTTCCATGACCATATCCATATTGATACTGCCTAAAACTATAACTTTTTTCATCGCGGACTCTCCTTACTTATATTTTCTTCAAATACTTATAGAAAGAACCCAGATGCTCTCTTTCAACTTCAGTGTATGCTGAAATTTTTTCAAAACCATGCTTTCTAAAAAAATGCTGCATGTTGAGATTGGAGTGATTTGTACTTGAATAAATATGTTTCCCATTTTTTTCTTTTATACTATTTATTATATCATTCAGTAAGTTTGATGCATAACCATTAGATAAATAGTTAGGATCGGTGGCAATACGTCTTAAAATATAGGTATCTTGATCCAAAATATCTACGGTAGCCACCGCCACTATCTGACCATCATCAACTAGTTTATACAAACATTGCGCAGCGATATCCTGTTGAACGATTTGTTCATTAGGATAATCGTTCGTCCACTGGTAAACCTCTGTTTGATGCATATATTGTTTTGCCGCTTCATACAAATCATTGATTTCTAGATAGTCGATTGCTTCAGCTAACATTATTTTCATTTAGACTCATCTCCGAAAAAGGCAGTTCAGCTCCTACAATTCACATTAATACGGTAGTAACAGAATCGATAATACAATCACAGAAATGATGCCGATAATGGTAGGCACACTAGTCCTTTTTAAAATGCGAACTGGACTTACTCCAACAGTTGAAGCGACGATCATCACAACTGCTGCTACCGGTGAAATTGTTCTTGCTAAGTTTGCAATCATTTGCATTGGTAAAGAAATCAAAATTCCGTCAATTCCCGCTTTAGCTGCAATATCAGGAATCAATTCGATTACTGCATAAAACATCGCTAAACCGCCACCGCTTAAAATACCAAACAACGTAGTGGCACCGCTAAAGATCAATGTTGTGACCAAGCCAGCGGAAGCTGATGATTCCACCGATGCCATCAAATTGTCAATAATTCCTAAAGACTGCACAGCAGTTGTAAATAATGAACCACCAACCACTAACATAACAACTTGACTAAACCCTTGTCCCATCCCTTTAAACATTTCCGCAGCAGAATCTTGAATGCTCTTATAAGAACGATGTCTAATCGTTTCAAACGCAACGGCAATGAAAAACGAAATGAATGTCAAAACAAAAATATCCATTTGAATCCCTTTAACAAACATACTTGTGATTCCAACGACTAAAATTAAAATCAGTGGTAGTAATGGTAACAACGCATAAATTTTCGGTGTATCAGACTCTTCTTGTTCAGCTAGTCCATCATTTTCGATTGCAACAAAAGCTGAAGCTCCCTCTTTTTTATCACAATATTTTTGCCAGAAATAATGAGCAACAGCCATAATCAATAACGTAGGAATTGAAATTTTTGCATTCCAAGCAACGTAGGTCAATAAATCATAATCCAGTGTTTGTGCTGCAATCACATTATCTGCTCCAAGTGGTGTCGGCATGATTGTTGCTGTCATTGCGATCACACCTGCAGTTGTCAACGAGGAAATCCCCATACTAGCTAACATTGGATACAATATCGCCATCAAAATAATCGCTAAACTAGATGCGCTTGGTACTACTAAGGACATTAAATTACCAACTAAAAATACAAGAGGAACAAACAACGCTTTTGATTTGATTTTTTGTAGCGGCTTCACTAAAATATTGACCGCCACTTGATTGGCTCCGATCACGTTCATATAACCAGAGTAACCAAATAAAATCATGATCACGATTCCGGCTGAGCTAACTTGAGCAATGATCGTATCTTTAAATTTTAAAAAGATATCAAAGAAGGCTAAACCAGTTCCTTCCCCCGCTGGATACAACGGATGACCTAATAAAACAGCAAACAATAACAAAATCAATGCTCCACTGATTAAACTCAAAGCAGGATGATAGTTTTTGATAATCAAATAGGCAACAAGAGCTAAAACAACTAATACTAATAATGACTCAATCATAGTATGTCTCCCTTTTTAATTTATTTTTTCTAAATTTGAAACAACCCATTTTTGAAATGCTGGAATGTCAATATCTAAACAGACTGTTGCATTTGTTGTATCATGATATTTCATTTTCAAGTCGGCAACTGTAGCACCAGCTGCTGGACCTTCTAAAGCGATTTCAACAAAGGTTTCTTGAACAGTAAATAAGGTAGGATCAGTTAAATAGGCAATGGCGCAAACGTCGTGCATTTTTAATCCTGTCTGTAAACTCCCACCGCGATAATGCTGGAACAGTGAGTAAAACATATTGCCAACTTTGCCAAATTCTTTGATTTTTTCAGTTTCATTTTTTGTTAACACTGCTATACTTGTAACGTCTAGACCAACCATCACGATCGGGATATCTGATTGAAAAACGATTTGAGCAGCATGGGGATCTACGTATGTGTTAAATTCTGCACTTGTATTGGTGTTTCCTCTAGATAATGAACCGCCCATCATAACGATTTCTTTGATATTTTGTTTCGTTTCTGGATACATACTTAGTAGTAATGCGATATTGGTTAAAGCTGCGATAGGAACCAACGTGATCGGCTCTGCACTAGAAAGAATGCATTCTCTCATGGCCTCTACTGCATGGATATCAAGCGCATTTACTGTAGCTTGTGGGAAATCATAGCCATCCATCCCACTTTCACCATGAATTTCAGCAGAATCTTCAAGTTGAATCAACAAGGGTTTATCACACCCTTTAGCAACAGGCACTTGTTTTCCAAAAAATGTTACTAATTTCAATGTGTTCTCAGTTGTTTTGTGTACGTTTACATTTCCAGCAACGGTTGTAAGCAACTTAACGTCTAATTGTGGGTGATTAAGAGCGATTGATAACGCTACTGCGTCGTCTATTCCTGGGTCTGTGTCAATAATGATTGGTCGTTTTTCTTTCACCATAAAGCCTTCCTCCTTCTTAGGTTAAGCGCATTACCAAATTGGTATAAAAAAATACCTTTTCAATAATCAAAAAAGCATTTTTTAGATTAATCGCTTAACCTATCTGTCTATTATGATAACGCTTTATTTTTGGTTAGTCAACTACTATTTTATTTTTTTAACACTTTCACCTTTAAATAGGCTTGGTTTCAAAATAATCGTCTCAGTTCTTTTCTTGTGTTTTGTCAGCCGCTCTTTCAATAGAGTAACTGCTTGTTCTGTTAACGCAAAGATATTTTGCTCTACTGTTGCTAAGGAAAGGCCTAAAATATCTGCCATTTCTAAGCGGTCATAGCCAATGATCGAAAGATCTTCTGGGATTGCTTTACCACTGACTAAGGCTTGCTTCAATACACCAAAGGCAACCATATCATTAGCTGTAAGCACAGCCGTCACATCTGACAATAAAAACAGTTCTTGGGCTTTTTCCATACCATATTTAAAGCGATAGCCTGTTTCAATAATATACTCTTCCCTCACTTCTAAACCATAACTTTGGAGTGCTTCTCGATAGCCTTCAATACGATCAAGTGTACTGGGAACTTTAAAATCTCCTGTCATAAAGGCAATATTTTGATGACCATTTTCAAGAAGATATTCCGTTGCAAGCTTACCGCCTGCTAGGCTGTCAAAATAAACTTGATTGATCCCAGTGAAAGAAACATGCCTATCTACTAAAATAAATGGCGCATCGATCTCTTTCAAGAATCGTTCTTGTTCCTCTTTGGATGAAAAAGACTCATTTGATAAAGCAATGATCAATCCGTCAACACCGCGATTTAACAACATTTGTATCAAATTTTTTTCTACGGCAAAATCATCATTTGAATTGACGATAATCGTTAAATAACCCAATGCTCTAAATTGTTCTTCTAATTGTTTACATAGCTTAGAAAAGAACGGATTTTCAATATCTGGAATAACAACGCCTATGGTTTGAGAAGCATTTTTTGCTAGACTTTGCGCAGCTATATTCGGAACATAGTTCAATTCCTTAGCAATTGTTTTGATTTCTTGTTTCTTTTTTTCAGAAATTCTAGAAGGCTTATCATTTAAAACTAAAGAAACCGCAGCTTCAGATACATTCGCCATTTTTGCAATATCTTTCATTCTAACTTTCATGACTCTCTCCTTTTCAATCCAGCCAAGGTAAAAGCAGATTCCGTTAAGAGCCGCTTTTATCTGACCGTTCTATTTCTTAGTTCCACAAAAAATCTGTAACAAGCTGATCAACTTCTGTATTTTCATGTAATTGGCTGTGCTGCGCTGATTTTCCGTAAAAAATCTTCTCTTCTACTTGATTGCCATGTGCCTTGAACAATGAAACAACACTTAAAGCATCTGCTACCGGAACAGCTTCATCACTTAAACTACCATCTTGCACATCTCCTGCGATGATCAATACGTCCATTGCAACGGGTACTTTATCGATGCCACTGACATAATCAGCGTATCTTTCACTTTGGATTGCTGGCCCATTCGTGATGACTGCTTCAAGTGTCTCTCCATTTGATAATTCCACAAAGTTATTAAATGGCGCTGCTATCCCAACAAATTTATTGATTTTAGGTAGACTCGGGTCATCACCATAAGTCGATAAAAATCGTAAAGAACTGGCTCCTCCCATAGAATGTCCCACAAGATTGACTTGCGTTACCTTATAAGTCTCCCGAAGATAGCTTAAACAATTTTTGATCCACTCAGCCTGATTCCATTCATTATTTTTATTGTCTTCAAACAGAACCTGAATGCTGGGATTATCTTTTTTACCCGTTAGTTTCCCTTTTGCTTGAATGGAACCTTCAGCACTAACAGTCAAGACCAGCTCCTTTTTCGTACGATCATTCTTTTCTATCCGTTTGATCATACGGCCAAAGGAATTATTACCACCGCTATATCCATGAATAAATAATGTTGGAACAGCTGTTTTTTGAAGGGTTTCACTTGTTGTTGAATTTTTATGATCTTGTTGATTTTCATTTTGAGCTGCTTTTTTATCAGTGCAGCCAACAAACACTAGCAAGAGACAGACAATTACGAATAAATAATGCTGCTTTTTCTTCATTTTACCACCTTTTCAAGCTTCGCTATAGTATAAGAGAGCAGGTCAAAACTAGTGTTTAGTTTTGCTCCACTCTCTATCTGCCAAAACAAACATGTCTTAGCGTTCTATTTTTTTAGATTGAATCTACTTGCTCAAAGTCTAATTCTGTACTTGTTTCACGACCGAACATATCGATATTCACTTTTAATTTTTGACGTTCTTCATCAACCTCAGTTACTTCACCTTCAAGACCAGAAAAGGCCCCTTCGATGATGCGGACTGTATCACCTAGTGCAACATCCAAATCAGATTGACGTGTGCTCATACCAATCGAACGCAAGATATGATTGATTTCTTCTTGTAATAAAGGAGCTGGTTTACTTCCGGCACCATGTGAGCCGACAAACCCAGTAACACCTGGTGTATTACGGACTACATACCAAGAATCATCTGTCATCGTCATTTCTACCAAAACATAACCTGGGAAAGTTTTATGAACGATCTCTTTTGATTTACCATTTTTGACTTCTGTTTCAGTTTCTTCTGGAACGACGACGCGGAAAATAAAATCTCCCATGCCCATGCTTTGTGCACGTGATTCAATGTTTGCTTTTACTTTGTTTTCATAGCCAGAGTACGTATGTAATACATACCAATTCTTTTCAAATGATTCCATTTCTGATTCGGCTCCTTTGGTTTATTAGTTGGTTGAAATAATACTTCAAGAGTAACAAGTTGAATCTTGCCACTCATTTGTTTTTTTTCATGTGAAAATAAAAAAACCTCAGTTCCCCGAAGTTTTTCCTCACTTGTAATTATAGCACTATCTGTACTTAAATACTAGTTTGAATTACTTAAGAATCCAACCAAATGCTGTTTGGATCACTGTATCCATTACAAAGAATAATGCAGCAAAAATGATTGATGTTTCGATAACAACCAACGTATCCTTGCGTAATTGTTTTTTAGATGGCCAAGTCACTTGCTTCATCTCATCTTTAACACTACGTAAAAATTTCATTTGAACTCCTCCTATATCTATTTCGTCTCTTTATGTAACGTGTATTTTTGACAGTATTTACAGAATTTTTTGATTTCTAACCGTTCTCCACGTTTTCCTTCACTGACGGCTTTAGAATAGTTTCTGGAGCCACAATCTGAACAAGCAAGTGCTGATTTTTTTGTTGCCATTGTTCAACCTCCTCTATTCACAAATTTACTCAACAACATTATCATTCTTTCAGTAAAATGTCAATGGATACTCAATAAACTATGGTTTTCTTACAAATTATGTTATCATTACTTTGTTAGATGAATTTAACCTACGGGAGGTCAAACTATGTTATTAAAATCCGTTGTTATCAAAAAGAAAAATCTTACAACAGTCAATGAATCTTGTACTTTGGAAGAAGCATTAACCATCCTCGAAGATTCAGGTTATCGTTGTGTGCCGATCTTAGATGAATCGGAAAAGATTTTTAGAGGAAATATCTATAAAATGCACATCTACCGCCATAAAGCAAACGGTGGAGATATGACTTTACCAGTGACTTATTTATTAAAAAATGCAACTAAATTTATTTTTGTCAACACATCCTTTTTCAAAGTTTTCTTTACAATCAAAGAATTACCTTACATTGCTGTGTTAGATGAAAACAACTATTTTTATGGCATTTTAACGCACAGTACGTTATTGAATATTCTCGCTCAATCTTGGAATATTGAACGTGGTAGTTACGTTTTAACAATCGCTACAACAGGTAAACAAGGCGATCTAGCTGCCATGACGAAAATCATTGCAAAGCATAGCAGTATTGCCAGCTGTATTACTCTGGATATCGGTGAAGACGAGTTTATCCGCCGTACCTTGATTACTTTACCTGCAGAAACGTCTGAAGAGACCTGTGCAGTAATTGTTGAGAATTTAGAGCGTAAGAATCTTAAGGTCGTTGAGATCGAAGATTTGCAAGCAAGTGCTGAATAATAATAAAAAGAATCCTTTCAATGAAAGGCTTCTTTTTATTATCGTTCTTCACCAATAATTCGGACTTCTGTTTCCAAGACAACATCAAATTTTTCTTTGATCACTTGTTGGATATGCGCAATCAATTCTACATAATCAGTCGCCGTAGCGTGATCGATATTCACGATAAAGCCAGCGTGCTTTTCTGAAATTTGAGCACCGCCCCACTTCAATCCTTGTAGCCCAGCATCCTGAATTAATTTTCCAGTAAAATGTCCTTCTGGACGTTTAAAGACGCTACCACAAGAGGGGTACTCTAATGGTTGTTTCGACTCTCTAAGTTCAGTCAACTCTTCCATTTGACTCTTGATTACATTGGGCTCACCTTTTTCTAAAGAAAAAGTTGCTTCTAAAACAATACAGTGCATTTTTTGAATTGTACTGTGACGATATGAAAAGTGCATCTCTTCATTCTTCAATGTTTTGATGGTTCCATCTTCTAACAAAACATCTACACTTGTGAAAACATCTTTGATTTCCCCACCATAAGCTCCAGCGTTCATATAGACTGCTCCACCAATACTCCCTGGAATACCACAAGCAAATTCAAAACCAGTCAAATCATGCTCTAATGCAACATACGTTGTATCAATCAATTTTGCTCCAGCTTCAACAATGATTTGGTTTTCTTGAACTGTAATTTGTTTCATGTTCTCTAACATGATCACCATACCGCGAATACCGCCATCACGAACAATCAAATTGCTCGCATTCCCTAAAACAAGCCAAGGAATATCGTGTCCACGGCAATATTCAACTAAGGTCGTTACTTCAGCTTGGGATTTTGGAAAAGCCAAAACATCTACAGGTCCACCCGTTTTAGTAAAAGTAAAATTCATCAAAGGTTCATCAAATAGTAAAGTTATCTCGGTTAAGTCATTCATCATTTCAATTTTATTCATCGAAAGTCGTTCCTTTCTTTCAAACATCCTATTTATTCTAGCATGTCAAAGAGAAACTTTCTAGTCTGAGTCTATAAAATATGTTCTTGATGCTTGCGCAACATTTGCGCACAAAGCTCATGACTAGTAAAGATTTTTTCTTGTTTTAACTGTGTCCCATCATTTGTTTGAACAGCTGTGATAAATTCCACCACCATTTGCTCAAAGCCTCGTTTCTCTAAAGTCGTTGCCCAATCACCGAATTTTTTTAGTTGGGTTCCAAATTGATTTTGGAACGTGAAATCAGTCAGATTCTCTAAAACAAAGGTTCCATCTGGACTTGTTAACTGATAGGTCTCAGTGTTTGAGCCAGCGTATAGGTTCATAGAAGCAATCGCTGTTGTTGTTGCTGTTTCAACTTGGAGAAACGCTCTTTTTAAAAGATTATTTTCCTCGATGATTTTTGTTTGGACATGTCGAATATCATCATCGAGTAGATAGACAAGTGTATCAGCAACATGTAAAAATAAATCATAGATCACAAAATTAACTGTAGACTCTGAAGCTACTCGATTTTTTTGGATCAATAGCATATTTTTATTTTCAACAGACTTTAATTCTGCTACAAATGGTGCAAAGCGACGATTAAAACCGACCATTAAAAGTAGTTTTTTTTCTGCTGCTAGTGTTTGAATTTCTTTGACTTCAGCTAAGTTTTCACTTAGAGGTTTATCGACAAAAACATGGATACCAGCTTCAAGTAATTGTTTGACAAGTTGCCCGTGAACGTTGGTTGCAGCATGAACAAAGCAAGCAGATATTCCAGCTTGAATCAATTCTTCTGTAGAAGACACTATTTCATTGAATCCGTATTTTTCACTGATTTCTTTGCGGGTTTGTTCATTTCTGGTAGATAAAATAAAGGTTGCTTGATCTCTTAGTTGCGAATATATAGGTAAGTAGGCTTTTTGTGCGATATTTCCAAGACCAATAACACCGATTTTCATAAGAATCCTCCTCGTTCAATACATTATTTTTTATTACAATCTTTAATTAATTTTTTTCCATTAAACCACTAGATACCATTTTTACTGCCAATAAAATTGCAGCTGTCACTAAAAAATATTGGACTGAGGTTTAGTGGGAAAAACAGCATCATAAATATCCCAACTGGCAATGGTGACTTTATAATTGCGATAGCAACAATCAATAAGCGGTCTGTTTGAGGGAATAACTGCAATACAGCAAACCCTTGAATGATCGCTGAAAAGACAATTGGGAAGATATCGCCTCCAATCCAGCCTGTATTGAGACATATTTGCAAGAACAATAATTTAAGCAACGCAATCAGTGTCAATACCAAAAATGAAGCTTGGCTCCCTACAAATGGTGCAAGTGACAGTGATAGTTGCCCTGAAAAAAGTAAATTGGGGACAAAAACACCAATTAAAAAGATTGAGATCGATCCTATTAATGCTTTACGAACCGGAAACTCATACCAAAAATCTAAGTGTTTTTTTAAGAATTCAGTCAAAAGACTATAGCCTTCCCCAAACAACAACCCAAATACAACTAATGGTAGGCCTATCCATAACTCTGACCAAATCCAATGAGACTCGCCCATTTTAGAAATAAAAGAGGGTTGCCCTGTCATTTTCATTAATAGGAAAAAAGAAATTAAACCATTCGCGATAAACAATAAATAAAAAATCTTTTTTTTCAACTTCTGATGTTCACTTATAACTCTTTTTTCATCATAATTCAGTAAATGTTTGCTATGATTCAACAAGCGTGCTGCACGATTTTTCACAGATAATCCTTTCAACTCGTCATAGTGAAAGTAATAATAACGCAGTTTATCTGCTTGCCAGACCGACAAATAAATCACTGCACTTAATAAGCCCGCTTCTGGTCCTACCCTCGCACCAAAAACTAATACGATTAGTGCAATTAGCAAGCTATGGAACACACTACTATAATCCAGTGTTTTATTTTGCTTTAATTCTGTCATTGAATCATGAACAGTATGAGGTAAATTTCCCCATTTTTTTCGGAAAATTCCTAACAGACAGCCGCCAACGACTGTAATTCCTAAAATATAAAAAATTCGGAAGTGATTATCCGGTGCAACCAAGTCCCAAAGCAATTCAGAGCCTAGCCCTTCCAGTCTTAGAAAAATAAAGGAAATCATCCCAATTATGCTACTTAGTACAATACCATAAATCAACAAGCTCAATTCTTTTACATTTAGCTTCATAAATTCTTTCATTCCATACTAGAAAATCATTGATATTTTCGGTTCTTTCCTATAACTTTATCATAAATCTAAATACCTGAACACATTTATGATGATCCGTGATTAGAAACAGAAACTTGTCAATCTACACAATAAAAAAGACTGATCTACTCCCACAGAAAATAAGAGAAGAATCCTAAAAATTGAAACTATTTATGTTAAACTATTCTAAAGACTGTTTGACAAAACCAGTAATCGTATAAAAGTTGAAAGAGGGTTATCATTATGAAATGTATCTCATGGAATGTTAACGGCTTACGTGCTGTTGTTAAGAAAAATTTTATGGAAGTATTTAATGAACTAGATGCAGATTTTTTCTGCTTACAAGAAACCAAATTACAAGAAGGACAAATTGATTTAGACTTACCTGGCTACTATCAATATTGGAACTATGCTGAGAAAAAGGGCTACTCTGGTACTGCAATATTTGCTAAAGAAGAAGCGATTAGTGTTCGATATGGTATGGATCTTGAGGAACATGATCAAGAAGGTCGTCTGATCACATTAGAATATCCTAACTTCTTTATGATCACCTGTTATACGCCTAATTCACAAAATGAACTAAAGCGTTTAGATTACCGCATGACTTGGGAAGACGCTTTTCGTGCGTATTTAAACGAATTAAGTAAAGAAAAACCAGTGATTCTATGTGGTGACCTAAATGTTGCCCATCAAAATATTGATTTAAAAAACTGGAAAACGAATCAAAAAAATGCGGGGTTCACACCAGAAGAACGGGCGAAGTTTACTGAATTGTTGGATAGTGGTTTTATTGATACCTATCGCCATTTTTATCCTGATCAAGAAGGCGTTTATTCTTGGTGGAGCTATCGTTTTAATGCTCGGAAGAATAATGCTGGATGGAGAATCGATTATTTTGTCGTTTCTGATGTTTTGAAAGAGGCTTTAACCAGTGCGAAGATCCATACTGAGATTACTGGTAGTGATCATTGTCCAGTTGAGCTTGATTTAACGATTGCTTAACGAGAGAATGCTTCTCTCGTTTTTCATTTAATTTCTGTTAATATTTTAGAATTAGGCTTACTATCTGCCATTTATTTTGATATACTGCATGTATGAATTAATTTAGAACTGAAAGGGATAATGAACATGAATTTTTATTCCATAGACTTTGAAACAGCTAGTTATGCCAAGCATAGCGCTTGTTCTGTCGCATTAGTAAAGGTAGAAAATAATAAAATTGTTGATGAATATTATTCTCTAATTAAACCAGAAACAGATTTTTTCTGGAAAAATATTCAGATCCATGGTATCAAGCCAGAAGATGTCGTTGATGCACCAAAGTTTCCTGATGTTTGGCGTCAAATCCAATCTTGTTTCAAATCAAATAGTTTAGTGGTTGCTCATAACGCTCCCTTTGACTGTGGTGTTTTAGCAGGTTGTTTGGATTATTATGGCATCGCTCAGCCGAATTACCTTTCGTTATGTACAGTGAAAACTAGCCGTAAATTATTTCCAGAACTACCTAACCACAAGTTAAATACAGTTTGTGAAAATCTAAATATCCAATTAGAGAATCACCATGATGCTTTGGAAGATAGTCGGGCATGTGCTGAAATTTTATTGTATCAAGAAAAACATTTTGGAGTAGAACCTTTAAAAAAACTAGTTACGATAAAATAAAAAAAGCCGAATCAAGAACAAAATGTTCAGTTGATTCGGCTTTTTTTATTTCTCTAAAATTTCAACAATTTCATCCATATTTTTAGAACCAAAGACAATTTTCTGATCATCAATGATCATCGCAGGAACGCTCATGATTTTCTTTTCTGTTTTCAGTTCTGGGAAAACACCGATATCGATCATTTCAGCTTCAACATTATGATTGATTGAAGCAATCCGTTGACAGGCCGCTACCACATCTGGGCAATAGTGACAGGTCAATGATACGAAAATCTGCACTTTCTTTTTAGGTAATGCTTTGATTTTATTTACGATAGGCTCTTCTATTGGCTGTCCAGCGCTTCCCACATTGTAGACCGCTAAAACAATTGAATTGACTTCATGACCACTCGGAATTCCGCTAAACTTGATTCCAGTGTATTCACCTTGATTATTTAAGACAACTACACTTGGTAATTTATCAATACCATATTTTGCTTCTACGTCTGTACCTTTTTCAACGGTTTCCAATAAAATCTTATCACTCAATGACGCAAACTCAGTTAGAAAAGAGTTCAACTCTAGTGATTTTTCTTCACTGCTATCCATGACTTGTAATAACGTAACATTCTTCGTTAATTTACCAAAAATACCACCTAATTGTTCTCTCATTGCGTCAGGGAACCAAGTGTTATTGCCGCTTGTCGCTTTAGCAGGTTTCTTCTCTGCTTTTGGTTGAGCTTCTTTATTTTCAGCATGTTGCATCGCTAAACGTTTTTCCATACGCTCATTGACGATTGGCAAACCAGCTTTTGTTTTTTCTTCTGTGATATATTTTTGTGCATTCGTCGCGGCAATTGCGCCATCAGCTACAGCTGTAACGATTTGACGTAGTTCTTTGATTCGTAAGTCCCCGGCTGCATATACCCCAGGTACATTGGTTTCCATATTTTCATTCGTAGGGACATAGCCTCGATCTAGCTCGACTTTTCCTTCAAAAATTTCTGTACTTGGTTTATTCCCTGCAAAAACGAACATACCAAAAGTGCTATCTGCTGGGGCTTCGTATGTTGTTTCTTCTCCTGTTTCATTATTAACAAAAACAGCTTTACGAACAAAGTCATCGCCAGTGATTTCCTTGACTTCTGTATTGTAAACAATTTTGATGTCTGGATGTTGTTTAGCCGCTTCAGCAGTTAGTTTGGCACAGGTAAAATCAGGCTCACGAATGATCATTGTCACTGATTTTCCGTAACGAGTTAAATAAACAGCTTCTTCTGCCGCTGCATATCCGCCGCCAAGTACAAAAATATCTAGTCCTTGGAAGAATTCACCATCACAGGTTGAACAGTACGCAATACCTCGCCCTGTAAACTCTATTTCACCAGGGAAACCAATTTTACGTGCAGAAGCTCCTGTTGCAATGATCACAGCATAAGCTTGATAGGTTTTTGTTGCTGACTTTACTGTTTTCACTGTTTGGCTTAAATCTACATCAATGATTTCATCCGTTGTAAATTCAACCCCAAAGTCTAGCGCTTGTAATCGCATATCTTCCATTAATTCAGGTCCAGTTGTCGCTCTGATTGCTGGATAGTTCACGATTTCAGAAGTTGTTGTTACTTGTCCACCAATTTTGTCTTTTTCAATAATCAATGTATCTAACATCGCACGACCTGCATAAATCCCAGCTGATAAAGCCGCTGAACCGCCGCCAATTACGATCAAATCATAAATTTCTTGACTCATCTCTGTTCTCCTTTTAGGTAATTCATTGTTTTTTTAACGTTAAATTTTAAGAAAGACTCCCCAAAAAAGGAAGTCTTACCATTGTCTATTTTAAGATTTAGATTTTACCAACTAAGTCTAAACTTGGTGCAATTGTTTCTTCACCAGGTTTCCAGTTTGCAGGACAAACTTTATCACCATGTTTAGCTACAAATTGCGATGCTTCTAATTTACGAACTAATTCTTCCGCATTACGACCGATCCCCATATCATTGATCTCGTAAGATTTGATTTCGCCTTCTGGGCTAACGATAAATGTACCACGGTAAGCTTGACCCAAGTCTTCATTTAAAACGCCAAAGAAACGAGCAATTTTTCCATTTGGATCAGCTAACATTGGGTATTTGATCTTACCGATCGTATCTGTCGCATCAGCCCATGCTTTATGAACAAAGTGGCTATCTTCAGATACAGAATAAACTTCACAATTCAACTCTTTTAAGTGATCATAGTGATCTTGCATGTCCCCAAGTTCTGTTGGACAAACAAATGAAAAGTCAGCTGGATAGAAGAAGAAAATACTCCATTTACCTAATACATCTGCTGTTGATACTTTGATGAACTCTCCATCTTGGTATGCGTCGCATTCAAAGTCTAATAGTTTTGTGTTGATTAAATTCATTTAATTATTCCTCCTAAAATTTACAAGCGTTATGGGCTCGCTTAATCTCGATTAAAAAATATGAACGCGATACTTTCTTGCTTATTCATATTTTATCTTTTTTCTGAGCGTCTAACCCATACAACTAGATATTTTTTCTACACTCTTAGCGTATCAATTTAAAATTATTCTGTCAATAGAATAATTACAGTTTAGTTATTTTATTTTTGCCATTTTCGTCTTCTCTTTGAGAAAATAGCTCTTTCATTCTCAATAACAACAGCTATTTTCATTTAAAGACCCTTTAACAAAAACGACACAATGTAATAAATGCAATTCAAACAAGCATTCTTATTGTCAATTTGGTATACTTAACAAAAAAACTATAGATAGAAGGAAACGAATATGAAAACAATCGGATTATTAGGTGGGATGAGTTGGGAAAGTTCTGCTGACTATTATCGACTGATCAATGAAACGATCAAAAGCGAACTAGGTGGATTGCATTCTGCTAAATGTATTTTATTCAGTGTAGATTTTCAAGAAATCGAAACCTATCAATTTTCAAACCAGTGGGACAAAAGTGCCGACTTATTAACAGATGCATGTCTTTCTTTAGAAAAAGCTGGAGCGGATTATATTGTTATTTGCACGAATACCATGCACAAAGTAGCTGATGCGGTCCAACAAAAAATCGGTATCCCGATTCTTCATATTGCTAAAGTAACTGCGGATACATTAAAACAGAACAACATAAAAAAAGTCGGCTTACTAGGAACAAAATTTACAATGGAAGAAGATTTTTATAAACAAATAATTGAAGAAAATGGTATCGATGTGATCATTCCAGATCAAGCGGAGCGTCAACAGGTCAGTACAATTATCTATGAAGAGCTCTGTTTAGGGAAAATATCAGCTGCCTCTAAAGAATTTTACTTAAAGGTTGTCGATAAATTAAATCAACAAGGAGCCGAAGGCGTTATTTTAGGCTGTACCGAAATCGGTATGCTGATCAATCAAAATGATACAACAGTGCCTCTTTTTGATACGACTAAAATCCACGCTGTTCAAGCTGCTTTGCAGTCTTTAGACAGATAATTAGAAACAGCAAAATAAACGTCAGTTCTATTTGTATCTATCCGAAAAAAAAGGTAATCAAAAAGCTTTTCCAAGAAATCAGCTTTTTGATTGCCTCTTTTTTATTACCAGAAAAATTCTTTTATTATGCTGATAACTTCTTGATTTTCAACTAGTTCACTATGACTAGTTGCCTCACCATGAATCAATCGCTCTTGATAGGAAGCTACTTGCTCTTGATAAATATACCGTCCAGAAAACACACTTTGTACAAAAACTGTATTATCAGAAGCTGTATCATCAACTTCTCCAGCAATATTTAGCATTTCGATCGTATCAGGAATATTCTCCAGATCCTTTAGATAACTATTGAGCAGTTCACTGTGTTCTTTTACTTGAGTAAATGAGGTTACAGCTTCATTGTATTTAGTTGATGTGTCATTATAGGGCGTACCTAAGGTGATTAGTTTAGTCAGTTTAGGATCGGACATTTGCTGAAATTCTTCAAGATAAGAAGTAATCACTAGCCCGCCATTTGAATGTCCAAAATAATTATAGGTTGCAAATGAATACTTTTGTTGTATATAGTTCAACGCCAATTGGTACCATTTTCCTTGAATAGGAAGCGTCTTATCGCTACTGTCTTCAAAAGCAATCACAATCATAGGATGTTCTGTCGCACTTGTCAGTTTGCCTTTAGACGTCACGGTTCCATCTATAGCGACAGTCACCTTTAGTACCTCCGCTTTTGAATCCAATTTTTTGATCAGTCCATTGAAACGATTGACCGTTCCATTGGTTCCTGGAACAAAAATTGTTGGCGTTTGAATCTCTAAAGGACCGCTGTTGGGGCTAAATTTATCGGCAAATGCCGTTAGACTTTTTTGAAATAAAAGAAAGAACATTAGAACAACACCTACAATCAAAAGTATTTTAGACAGTCTACTTTTTATGTTTTGATTATTTTTCATGACGTTTCCCTCCTCTGATAAAGAAAGTCTACGCCCTGAAACTTAAATGAAGATTAAACACAAAAACAACTACGAAGTTCAGCCTAAGAAATTAAAAAATTTTCATCCATCTTTTTATCTTTATTAAAATGCTTTCCATGAACATCAATTGCTGCATGCCATTCTTTACATAACTCATGTGAAATAGATTCTGTTAGGTAAATAAACTCTTTCCGCATTTCTTCATATGTTTTATAAGGACCAAACCCTAAACGATTAAACAAACGAATAGCATATTGATACGCAATAAACACATTTCGTTCAAATATATAAAGTAACATTGCATCTGCTGTTTCTGAGCCAACACCTTTAATCTTCAAAAGCTCTTTTCTTAGCTCCTCAGTCGAATAGGCCTGAAATTTATCCAGAGCACTACCATGTCTCACAAACCAATTGATCAGTTCTTTGATGTAATGACTCTTTTGCTTGAAAAAACCAGCAGGACGAATCAATTTTTGTAGCGTTTCCAAGTCGATTTCTTGAAGTTTTTCCACAGTTAAATGAGGTTCTAAGTTTCCTAATGCTTGATGAGCATTCTTTTCCGTCGTTTGCTGAATCAGAATCATTGAGACCCAATCAGAAATTCGATTTTCATCTTCCCACCAGTACTGAAACCCATAATGAGCGACTAAATTATTCAATACCAGTAACTTCTTTTTATCACTTTTCAGCTTTATTCACTCCTTAAATTAAGAGGTTGGGACAGAAACATTTAGGTCCGAGAACCAAGTAGGTACTGTGCAACAATGTTTATCTGCGAGGAGTCTTTGACGAGAAAGCATCAACTCGTATCTTGCCGTGTTTTACAGCAATAAGCCAGCATTTACGAAAATTGTCCTTCAAATTTTTTGAATGCTGACTTATTTCTGAAGCCTTCAACTCTTAGTGCTTTAGCACTTAGAGTTTGATGTGATCGAAGCGAAGCGTAGTGGCTGCTTCTACATCTACGGTTCTCATTTCACTCCGATCCTCGAAACATGGAGAACCGTCTGCTCCCAAACTCCTTGATTAAAAATAGGAAAATAAGAGCGTGGCGCTTTTTGTCATAAACTGATTTTATCATTTTTATAAAGGTCTACATAAATAATCATCTAAAAAAACTTAGATCAAAATAATTAAATCCTGACCCAAGCTAGATACTATCTATTCTGTTAGTTCTTTTTCTTTCGTGATCATGATTACACCATCACCAAGTGGCAGTAAGGTTGAAGTCAAATCTGGATGTGTCATGACTGTATCCAAAAATTGATTCAGCTTACGATGGATGGTTCTTTGGCTCCGAGGAATATCTTCAATTGGGTCTAAAATCGTGCCTGCTTGAAAGACATCATCCACCATCAGCACACCGCCAACGCGTAATAAGCGTAAGCATTCTGGTAAAAATTCGATATATTTAGATTTTGCACTGTCCATAAAAATAAAGTCATATGGTCCTGTTAAGGTGGGTAAAACTTCTGCCGCTTGTCCTTCTAATAAAGTTACTTTATCCGTTAGACCTAAACGTTCATAGGTTACTTTCGCTTTTCTGATCATTACATCAAATCGATCGATTGTCGTGACATGTCCGTCTTCCCCAACATATTGCGCCATAAGGCTAGAAGAAAAGCCGATTGCTGTCCCTATTTCTAAAATGTTCTTGGGTTTGACTTGATCTAAGAAAAATTGTAAGAACACTACTGTTTCATGGGGAATGATCGGTACTCCCGCTTCGTGTGCTTCTTCTTCGATTACGCCAAGTTCACCTTGGATTTTTTTTTGTTTATTTCGCATAAATTCAACAAGTTCTGGTTTCACAACTGGTCGATGCATCATTTCGTTGCGCACGTTATTCATCCTTCCAAAAATCAATCATTTCTAGTTTTCACTACTAGTAATATAGCAGAAATCATTTTCGGTTAATAGCCTTTTTTAGCTGTTTTGATAAAATAGTTGCGTTCATGTCTTTTAACAACAATTCATTCTTTTTAATCTTCTACGATTTTACTAGACTTAAACTAAAAACAATTATAAAACATTTAAAGAGTGTCCATTATCCTACAATGTTTTCAAATAGTTTTTTGCTTTTTGGTACAATTCAAGTTGCTGACTTTTCTTCACGAAGTTTCTCTTATTAAAACATTGATAGTTGCTTTGCCTAACTGAATTTAAAATTTCTTTATAAAAATAGATAGATAGTAACAGCGCTTCTTGACAATCTTTGTGGATAGTATGCAGCATTGTTTGTGCTTTTAAGTATAGTTGCTCAGCTCTTGTTGCCTCGTATTCCCATAATTCTATAAAAGAATCATTGATGATGCCTTTTTCCAACGAATTAAGTGAAACATCAAATCTTTCCATGATTTCCTTTGGAAGATAGATTCGCTGATTATTGAAGTCTTCTCCGATGTCTCTTAAAATATTCGTGATTTGCATAGCTTCACCTAATTGGATTGCTTGGCTTCTTATTTCATCAGGACAATCAGAAAGAATTGGCAACAACATCAATCCGACTGATCCTGCGACATAGTAAGAATATTCTTCTAATTCAGTCTGTGTTTCAGGTTGTTGAAACGCCCAATCCATCTCTTGCCCCAATAACATATCATAAAAAGACTGTTGATTCATTTCATACGTTTCGAATACTGGCACTAAAGCTCTCCAAAAATAACGATCTGGAATTTCCCCTGCTAAAAAGTCATCTAATTCACGTTTTAATTTGTTTAAACGATCCACATCACCGTATACATCAATGCTATCATCTGCTTCACGACAAAAAGAATAAATGGCAAAAATACTTAGTGCTTTTTGCTTTGGAAGTTTAGAGAAGGCTTTATAAAAACTTTTTGAATGATTACGAATCGTTTGCTCACATAAAGCGAAATCTGATTCATACATTGAAAATATTTTCGTTAAGTCATTTTTTCTTTTTATCATCTTTCAGCAACTCCTCTGCAGCTAACTTAGCACTTGTTAAAACAATTGGAACTCCCGCCCCTGGATGTGTACTACTACCGCAAAAATATAGGTTATCTGCATAATCGAATTTATTGTGAGGACGATAATAGTTACTTTGTTTTAAGGTCGGTTTCAACCCGAATGTTGCGCCATTATAAGCATTAAAATTTTGCTTAAACTCCTTAGGTGTATAGAGAGATTCATAAACAATATGATCTTCTATATCAGAGAAAATAGTTTCTTCTTTGACTAGATCGAGAACATTTTGTCGAAATTCATTCGTAGTTGTATCGTTCCAATCCACTCCCTGTGAAAGTTCAGGAACAGGCACTAAGATATAAACTCCTTCATGCCCTTCTGGTGCTAAACTTCCATCAATTGAAGACGGAACATAAATATAAAATGAAGGGTCATCTGGCAATTTTCCATCTTCAAAAATATCATTAATATTTTTCTCAAAATCTTCAGCAAATCGAATCATGTGAAGTGAATCCACAGGATATTTTTTATCCAAACCAAGATAAAGAATGAAACACGAGCAGGAATAATCCAACTTATCGATTTTTTTATCGGTATATTTTCCTCTAGTCTTTTCATCTGGTAACAATGACTTCATTGCATAAGGAAAATCAGCATTACACACGACGTAATCACTCGGGATAACGCCTTCTTCTGTCCTAATTCCTGTAGCTTGTTTATTTTCTATTATGATTTCTTTCACAGGTGTATTAAGGTGAATCGTACCACCAAGCTCTTCAAAAGCCTTTGCCATTCCTGTAGCAAGGGTATACATCCCACCTTCAATAAACCAAATGCCGTAAATTAGTTCAATCATAGGAATAATTGTATAAAGAGAAGGACCATTATAAGGAGAAACCCCTATATAAAGAGTTTGAAAAGCTAATGCTTTTCGTAACCTTTCATCTTTTACAAATTTTGAAATAGAACTATAGGCATCATTAAATGTGTGCAATCTAAACCCATCAATCAATGATCTCGGATTATAAAAATCCCAAAAAGAACGAAATGATTTCATGATGAAGGCCTTTTTCGCTATTTGATACCGTTTATAAATACTTGCTAAATATTCTAGGTATCCTTGCATATCCTGATCTGAAATACCTTCTAAAAGTGACGTCAAAGACACTAGATCCGAGGACATGTTGAACGTTTCTTCATTTGGAAAGTTCAATGATAACATTGGATCAACTTTTTTCATCGGTATATATTGATCTGGGTCTTTCCCACATTGTTCAAAAACTTCACGATAAATTTCAGGCATCATCACGATGGTCGGACCTACATCAAAGGTAAATCCTTTTTCTTTTATTTGATACATTTTCCCACCGACTTGTTCATTTTTCTCGTACAAATGAACATTATACCCTTCATGTTGCAGACGAATAGCTACTGCTAATCCTGCAGCTCCTGCACCAATCACTATAATTTTTTTCATTATTATACACCACCAACTCATTTTTTTAAGTATATCTTTATCAATTGATAAAGTACATTATTTTGATTTTTTAGGAAAAAATAAAATAAAACGTTTTCTCCTAGCTACTTAAAATCTGAGTAAATGAGATAAAAATGAAAAGTGTACATTACTAGTTTTTTATCTAAACACAAGTAATGTACACTTCTCACTATTTTTTCGTTTAATACAATAAACCAACCAAATCTTCTTTTTCAATATTACCAAAATATTTTTTAATATCGATTCGATCGACCGCTGCTTCGATTGCTAATTTCTCGTATTTTGTACCAGTCAAAATTTCTTCTACATCTTTGATTTCACCTAATCCAAAGAAGTCACCAAAAATCTTGATTTCTTTGATTTCACCGTCTTCCACATTCATTTGTGCATCGATTGAACCGATTGGGAAACGTTGATGGCGTTCTAAATTAAAGGCAGGTGATTTGCCGTAGTTCCAATCCCAATTACGATAATATTCATCGGATATTTTGTTGATTTTTTGCCAATCTTCATCTGTTAGTTCATAGGTCTTCACTTGATCAACAGAGTCTACGCCAAAAATTTTCAACAAGATATCTTCACGAAATTCTTCTGTGGTCATTCCTTGTTTATCCGCTGGCAAAAATGGTTTAATATTCGTTACTCGTGAACGAACGGATTTGATTCCTTTAGATTCTATTTTATCTTTACGAACTTTTAATGTATTAACAACTTCGTCGATATCGCTGTCAAACATTAGGGTACCATGAGCAAACATTCTACCCGCTGTTGCATACATCGCATTGCCTGAGAATTTCATTCCATCGATCACTAAATCATTTCGACCTTTTAATTCTGCGCCAGATACACCCAATTCATGCAACGCTTGAATGATTGGTTGTGTGACCTTGGCAAAATCGCGAAATGAGTTGCCATCGTCAGGCATAATAAAACTAAAGTTTAAATTACCATGATCGTGGTACACAGCACCACCACCACTTAAACGACGCACCACATGTATACCGTGTTCATCAACATACTCTTTATTGATCTCTTCGATTGTGTTTTGGTTACGCCCAATAATGATCGATGGATCATTGATATAAAATAAGAGAATTGGTTCATCTAACGATTTTTCTTTTAATAAATAAGTTTCGATTGCTAAGTTGATTCTTGGGTCATTGTTTTCATTTGGTACAAAAATCACAGTGCATCACTCCTTAAATTTCGATAACTAAGTTTCTCTTGGCTAACCCTACAGTTACTTGATTGCCTGCTGCTGCTTCTGCTTGTTGTTTTAACTCTTCTAGTGAACCATGTTGAGGCAAATGAGTCAAGATTAGCTTTTTGACATTAGCCGCTTTGGCGATTTCACCTGATTCCTTTGAGGTAAAGTGCGCGTGATGTTTTTCATTTCCTTCAAATAAATAGGTATCTGCCAGAAAAACATCTGCATCCTTAGCGAAATCAACAAAACTTTCCAAATAGCCTGAATCACCTGTGAATACAAAAATTTTACCTGTTTTTTCTTCAACAAAACGCATTGCATAACAAGGAACAGGATGGATTGTTTTCATAAAGGTCACTAGGAATGGTCCGAGTTTTAACTCTTCTGCTTCAAAATAAGGGACAGCTTCGGAGATACCAGGCAGATTCAATGCCTCAAAATGAACTGAATCATCTGTATGTCCATATATTGGTAAGACAGGTGTTGGCTCCATGACTGGATATAGTTGACGATAATACTGTAGCACCCCTAAATCAGCAATATGATCATAATGATAATGAGACAAGATCACGGCATCCAATGTTAAGGGATCAAGATGTTCTTCTAAATTGACTAATGTTGTGCTACCAGCATCTAACAATAACTGAAATCCATCAGATTCTAGTAAGTAAGAACTCGTTCCTTGCCCTTGATATGGATAGGCTCCTAAACAACCTAACACGGTTATTTTCAACTTCATCGACCTCCTTGATTGTTATTCACTTAATGGTAACATAAAAAAGCAGAACCCAGACAATTATTTGTACTTGTACAATAAAAAAACAGAACAATCTACTGAAAAATCACTCTGCTTTTTTACTTCTATTCTATTACTACTGATGCACCTTTTTCTTCACGTGCCGTATCATAAAAACTGGCAACGGCCACATCATGGTAAGGGATTACCCATAACAAACCAATTCCGAAAACCAATGCCCCTACGATAAACCAGCCAATAAATGAAATTTGCAAAAGCAAATATTGTCCAAAGCGTCCTTTCATCAAGAAAAGTGCGTATTTTAGGGCATCTCCTACTGATAGTTCAGGATCATCAAGTTTTACCCATACTGCAAATTGAAACACGCCACTAATAAAAACGCCGACTAAAATCATTAAAAATGCAACTATCAGTAATAATAATGCTAACAGAACATCTCCACCCATTTGCGTTTGAAATTGATCGACAGACACCGTATTAAACATTAATCCAAAATACAAAGCAGTTCCATAAGATAAAAGTACCGGTAACAATACCACTAAATTTAAGACTAATTCAACAAGATATTGAATCAAGTTGATCAATAACATTGGCAGGTACAACTTACCCTGAAAAATGGTCGTTAGCATGCCTGCTTGAACTCTTTTGCCACGTAGCACTTGTAAAGCACAATAGTAAGTGCCATAAGTAATTGCAAAAAATAGAAAGTTATTTAGTAAAAAAGACATCATATTAGTACTTGCACTGTCTTTTGGTAGATTTGCTACACTCCCTACCACCGAGCTAATCATAAAGCGGATAAATACAGCTAAAAATGTAATCCACGCCATGGTTCCCCATTGATTTTTTAGAGCTGTTCGAGCTTGTTCTCGATGCATTGTATTTGTTATTTGACTTCTCATTTAAACAATCACCTCTTTTTTAATAGCTGCGAAGCTTTTCTACCATTTCCTTATCTAATCGCTTCACAACTTCTGTCACCAATTTAACCGTATTTAAATAATCATCTTCATGGATCATTGACGTATGAGAATGTAGATAACGAACTGGCACTGTGATTGCTAGTGACGGAACACCATTGCGCGTCAAATGCATTCTACCTGCATCCGTTCCACCACCTGTAATCACAGTATATTGAAACGGAATATTATTCTCTTCGGCAACTTGGATTACGAAATCACGTAGTTTTTTATGCGGAATCATTGAAGCATCAAAAATCAGGATTTGTGGCCCTTTCCCTAATTCAGAATCTGCTTCTTTAGGCGTCATACCAGGAGTATCTCCAGCGGTTCCCGTATCTAGTGCAAATGCAATATCTGGATCAACAAGATGTGTACTTGTTTGAGCACCACGCAAACCAACTTCTTCTTGTACGTCACTTCCTGCAAATAAAATATTAGGATGCCCTTCAGTTGCCAAATTTTCTAAAACTCTTAGCGAAACAGCTGTACCAATACGGTTATCCCATGCTTTAGCTAGCATAAATTTCGTATCATTCATTCGGCGATATTCAATGTAAGGCGTGATCATATCACCAGGTTTGATGCCCCATTCAGCTACTTGTTTATCACTAGATGCACCGATATCAATAAACATCTCCGCAACATCATATGGTTGCTTTCTAGCTTCTGCAGTCAAGACATGAGGCGGTTTTGATCCAATTACACCATGATACAAATCACCTTTACCTGTTTTGATTTGTACCTGTTGAGCTAGCATAACTTGACCCCACCAACCACCAAGTGTTTGAAATTTAATAAAGCCTTTTTCTGTAATTTGAGTAACCATAAACCCAACTTCATCTAAATGTGCTGAAAAATAGATTTTTGGTCCTTCCTTATCGCCAACCCGTTTTGCGATAATACTACCCAAACCATCATACATAATTTTATCCGCAAAAGGTTCCGCATACTGCTTAAAGACTTCCCTAACTTCCCCTTCATTACCAGGAACGCCCTTTGCATTCGTTAGGTCTATCAATAACTGTTCTTCATTTTTTTCCAAAATATTCCCTCCTAAATATAAAAGCGTAACGGGCTCGTTAAAACTCGTAAAAAAATAGGAAAAGATAGTTGTGACGCTTCTTGTCACAAATAGCTTTTATCTTTTTTCATAGAGTTTAGCCCGTGCAGCTAGATAACACTAAAAGCGTAACGAGCTCAATTAAACTCGTAGGAAAATAGGAAAAGATGACTGTGACGTTTTTTGTCACTGACAGCTTTTATCTTTTTTCATAGAGTTTAGCCCGTGCAGCTAAATAACATATGGTAACAACGTTCCGCTTCGCTTCACCTTGTACTTTTCAACATCTTAATAACTGTTGGAAGCAACGTTCCTTTCAGTCACCTTGTACCATTCAACATCAACTCATTTCTTCATTGTGTTTCTTGGCATGTTTCAAAGCAAAAGCTTAGCCGTCTCGTTTAGCTCTGACAGGAAAATAGGAAAAATAGATTGTGGTGCTTTTTACCACAAACTATTTTTATCTTTTTCCCGAAGACCTTCAATCCTTGGTGCTTTAGCTCATAGGAATTGATGAGATCGGAGCAGAGCGTAGTGCTAGCACATGTAACTAAATAAAACACAATAACAACACTCCACCCATGCAATTATCATTATTTCTATTATATCATTTCTTTTCATCAATGGAAAAACTAATGATACCTGATCCATTTTTAAACCGAAAGCGATAGAAACATCCTCTGTGTGGACATTTTCTATCGCTTTCTTATCTCTTAAGAAACGTTTACTTTAATCTAGTTGTTTTTTTCTATAGTAATAAATAACGCAATAACCAAGCAGACTAATAAGTAAGCTATTTCCTAAGACGCTGTACCAATATCCTGTTTGTTCATTTGTTCTTGGTAATTTTCTCTTAGCAAGTAACGTTGTTTTTGTTGTCTTACCTTCAATTTTTGTTCCATCTATTTCTTTTGGTATCGTTGGGTCAACAATCGGCGGCACTGATACTTGTTCATATACATAAACGATTGTTTGAGGTGTCTCAGTAAACATAACTTCATCTGTACTTAAAAGTTGATCTAGATTAACTCTTAGTCGAGAGGTTGATTGTTGTTGTTCTTTGAAACGGTAGCCTTTGATTTCTTTTGGCTGAACCTTTTGTTTCGTCCCAACTTTTCCGTTTATCACATCATCATTCGCAATTTCTTTGCCATTAGTATCTATATGATGGAATTTAATTTCTCCAACTAGAGGCGCATTTTCTATCGTCGTTTTATGATTCAAGTGCTCTGGACTAATTTCAATAGTTTCTCCAATTTCTTTCAATAGATAGCCAACAGGTGCTTTGGTTTCAACAAGTGTATACGTTGCTTGTGGCAAGTCTTTGAAATCTGCAATTCCGTCTTCATTGGTGGTCTTGGTGATTTTTTTATCTGGATCTGCTTGGGAAACTAGTGTAAATTCTGCACCGCTAAGTGCTTGCTTTGTTTCCAGATCAATTTTGTTTACGCGTATTGATCCTAGTAGTAATTGGTTGACTTTCTTTGTTGTAGCCTTTATTTCAGATTCGATTTGTTCTTTTGTTAATTCCAACGAAACTGGTGTTGAATCTAATTGATAACCTACTGGTGCTTTTGTCTCTATAAATGAATAGGTTCCCGCACTCATTTCAGAAACTAAGATTAAACCTTCGTCATTCGAGGTAAATACTTTCGCTTCTCCTTGATTGGCTACCCAATTCGGTTCACCTTGTTCATTTTCTTGATAAAATGTTGTCTGATCTTGCTCACTATGGGATAAAATGAATTCTGCTCCTGGTAGAGCGTGTCCAGCAGGATCGACTTTCTTCAATTCTATGTCACCAGTTGTAATGATTGGTTCATTTTCAACGGTCGTGACATAACCTGGATCATTTATTTCATCATCAGATTTAGTAGATAATAGTACACCTTTTTGATACTTTTCAGATAGCTTATAACCATCCGGTGCAGTTATTTCTTTGATCAAATATTCACCTTCAGCGACTGACTGAAAGGCAGCATTTCCGTCTTGATCTGACGTAACTTTTAATCCTAGCGATTGTTGACTCTCTTTATCAAACAGTTCAAAAACTGCACCTGATAATGGTTGCTGCGTGCGTGCGTTGACTTTCTTCAATAGAATCTGTCCTACACCTTTTCCAGAACCAGAACCACTGGTCACAGTATGATTGACCGTTGCCCAATCAGATTTAATTGCCTTGTCATTAGTAAAAACTGCTATATTACGAACATTTGCTGATTTGGTCGTAACCGTTTGGTATTCTACAGTAACGCCTCTTGTTTCTTTCTTAAACGTGATTTTAAAGTAATTCGTATCATAATTTTTAAGTGCTGAACCTGCTAGACTTTGATCTTGGTCATAAGTAAAGGTAATCTCATAGTCTTCACCTAATTTTAAGACGTTATTCGTCAATTGATCTCTCACTACAAAAGCATCAGTCCCAATTACAAAATTAGTATTTTCTGCTTTTGATAAGTCAGCTAATGTAAATGTATCTTCTAACACTAAGTGTTTATAGGGACGATTAGCTGGCATAATATTAGATCTGATAATCCAACTCGCCAGTTTATTGTCAACCGTTGATACTCGCCCGCTTTTATAGGTGTTAATGCCTAAAGCAACAAGTAGTTCGGCTTTTAAATCATGTGGATAATTGCCCTCATCACTAATTTTAGCCGTATTCGTAAAATTAGTATAGTAATCAGAAATGGGTGCTGTACTTGGTGCTGTTTTGTATCTTAGCGCTACTTTTTTATTCCCGATTGCGGAAAATTCAAGATGAATTTGACTATCCTTAATTTCCATAACAGTTGGATAACGGTCATCTCCTGGCTGAATTTTTTCTCCAGTGATGACGGTTTCTTTGCCATTTTCATTGACAATCTTATCTAACGCCAAGATTTCAATTGAATTTTTATCTAATTTTTGAATTGATTCAATGTCATCATCTAAAATTAAATTTTTATATTTATGACGTTCTTCATTGATCCCGATCGTCCAAGTGAGTATCCCATCATTGCTGTTATAGCTAACATTTTTCTTGGCGCCTTCCATTAAGAAACTTGGGATATTGAATGTTGCAGAAGCTTCCATTGGAATATTCCCATTACCGGCAAGTGACACCTTATTGCTTAATTCGTCTCCTACTTTGATATCTGTGTTGTCGAATTTACTTGTATAAGTCAAAACATATTTATTCGTTGTAACGCCTTGATGGACACCTAACATATCTATGGTAAAACCAGAACTAGTTTTATTGATTGTATAATCTTGTCCAACAACTAAAGAATGCTTGGTTTTATCATCACCTTTGGCATAATAGTAAAAGTCAGCAGATCCGTCAACCAGCTCTTTCACTCTTTCTCCAAATTGATCGATCATTTGATTAAATTGCATACCCCAGTGTTTATTATTGACGATGATCGACCAATCCACTGTTCCTGATGTCATATCTAAGGAATCTTCTTCTAAAATTTTAGAAATATTTGATGGTGCTAAATTGACCTTTGCATCATCACTTCCTAATGAATCAGACACCTTGTTTTCTATTTCACGCGGGCTAGGATTTTGAATGGCTGTTTCATAGACAAAACGATAAGCTGCTGTTGGTGTAGGACTTTGATTATTCGTATAAATATAATCAGTCGTGTACTGTCCAAATCCACTGGTATCCCAATGATTACTTGGTGCCAGACCGCCTAAACTGATCGAGCCAGTACCATAAACATAAAGATTATAGATTTTTAGATTTGAAAACGTTAGATCATTTGGAACTTCATCCGTTAAAATATCTGTGAGTTTAGTTCCTAATGCTAATTCAGTGCTATCTAAATTGTAATCGATCGTCCAAACAATCGTATTTGTTTTCACATTATATTCGCCTTTTTTGGTCATATGAGGATTATGATTGTATTGGAAATAAACATAGTTTGAAAGTGACGTACCGTAGATCGTCGCTTCGGTTCCCATATAATAGAGTTCTTCATTGGCAATCGACTCTTCTTTGATAACAGATTCATACGTCATGATTACTGCTTTGTTCGTCTCTTTAGCTAAAATCACTTCTAAATCAGTATTATTTTGTTGAAGCGTATAATCTTCGCTTCCTAATAAGGTAGGTTCACCAATTAAACTGCCGCCCATAGAAACGTCTTGTGCAAAAACTTTCACATTTTTTACAGTGACGTAAGCTGATGCATTTTCAATTGCGCTTGAGCCATTTCTACTAATTTTTGACTTTACGACTATTTTCTCATTTGGTTGAATCGTTTGTCGATTGATATTTGTTTTGATTTCAGTTGAAACGATATCAGTATTAAAATTTTTATTTTTTTTCAGGCTAATACTTCCTTCACCTGATAGCTTAAATAATAGCTCATATTTTTTTTCTTGGTTATTTGCTAACGAGAAGGTAATCCTTTTAAGTAAATCACTATCATCGCTGTATGGAATAAAACTAGTTTCAATGTCGATTTGATATTTTCCATTGACTACTGTTTCATTAAATATAATAGTGAGCTTTCCAGTCGTATCTAGAGTCCAACTTCCAACGGTCTCTAATCTTCCTGATATGTTGTTTGAGATTGCAATATCTGCTGGTAGTTGATATTCATAAGTTCCAGCCTGAATTGTTTGATTTTCTGTTCCAACCTGAAGGGACAACTTTAATGGTGCTTGTCTTTGTGGTCGATTGGTTGTTGTATCGTATTCTACGCCTTTAGGATCAGTTAAAGTAACATTCGTTATTAAATTCTCAGTTTGTTGTACTTTTGCTTGCTTTGACTCCAATTTTACTTCACTAGTTGAAGTTTCGACTGATTTTTTTGGTACTTCCGATGAAGCAACAACTGATTCTTCGATCTGCTTATCCACTGTATCCTCTGTCGAAGTCTCATTTATAACAGCGCTTTCTGAACTTTCTGAAGAAATTCCTGTGTTCAATATTTCACTTGTTGACGTACTTGTCGAAATCTCCGAAGTGTTTTCAGATAAAAATGTTTCAGCAAAACTAAGAACAGGAATCAAAGAATTAGCAATCATTAATAGTAACACCATTACTATCCAAAATTTCTGTCTTTTCATCATTTCCCTCTTTTCATTTTATAAAAAAACATATAACTATTAGTATTTTACCATATATTTTTCATTTTAATAGATGAAATCACAATATTCCATAATATAATTGTAAAATAAAAAGCATAATTGTTTTAAAAAAACAATCATACTTTTATTTCTTATTTCAAGTCATCTGGTGCTTTTTGTTGCCAATCTTTTGAATAAAAGGATCCATCAAGATGATAACTTGGCACCTTAGTTGAACTTGTTTCCAAAAATGGTTGAATTCGCTGATCAGCTGCTAGCCAACCACGCCAACCTAAATGGATTGTATCAGCCATAAAGTACTGGGTATCACAATCTTTGGTAAAATCTGCAATATTATTAAATCCTTGCGTTGTTAATTGGTATTTCACCTTTTTAGCAAAACCTTGCAGCATCTCTTGAGAGAGTCCTGTAAAATCGGTCCAATGTTTATTCACTGGTGGAATAATAAACAAGACCTCGGCATTGTCTTGTGCCAATTGACTAAGGACCAATTGCAAGTCAGAAAACTCAGGAGAAAAACGATAATCCCAATTCGTTTGTGAATTTTCCAAGGATTTCAATTTCTTTTTCACTCGTTTATCATAAAATGGATTAGATATTTCAAACGGATTGTTATTAGTCGATTTTTGACCAATTTCAGTCGCTAATTGATCTAAGGCACTTACATTATACGTAGTCGGCAAACGCTTCTCAGCTTTTCTAATCGCCTTATCTTTATTAACCATCCCGATTTTCCCAAACAATTCATCTTCACGAGAAAACATGTTAAGCATTAGATTGATATACTGCTTATCTGAACTACTTGGCAGTTCTCCAGAGATAATCGCTTTTAAAGCACGATCTAACCGTTTATCTTCTTTTACCTTTGGGAAATCCATTAAACGTTCGGCAAGATACCGATCGTCATCTGTTACTTTTTCTAAGTCACTAACCCATTGATAGGTTTGCAATTCAGAGTAATAGGCATTGAAATAGTCATTGGTCACGCCATCTTTAACAAACCACTGTGGGGAAATAATAAAAACGACTTTTTTATGCGCAAGATTTTTCCCCATCGACTGCATCATTAATGCTTGTGTTAACGATTGAGTACCTGGTGCTCCTAATAAAAACGGGCGGTAATTTCGATCGTATTTCTCGGCTAAAACAGTTGGATGAAATGGACTGATTCGACTCAGTTCAGATGAGCCAAAAAATGGAACGTATTCCTTTGAACCGATTGCTTTATTTTTGATCGCATTCCCTCTTAATACATTTGTTGCCATAGATGTAGAGGCATCTGCTAAAACACGTTTGCTATCTAAATCTATTTTAAATGGTGCAAAGAAGAAAGCGATAAGTAGAACCGCAGAAATCAAGATCGGTCCAAAGATGGCAAAGATTTTTTTCTTCATACTCATTATTGTAGTGCTTTCACTTGTTCAATAACTTTATTTGGTGTGTTCCATAAATCGCGGTCAAATTCTGAAACAGGTACCTGTACACTAAGTTGGCCTTCAAGTTCAACTAATAATTGAACTGTTGCTAACGAATCCATCAATCCTTCTTCAAATAAATCTACATCTCTATTTTCTTTGACTTCATCTGTCCCTGCAATTTCTTCTAAAATATCTAAAACTGTTTCTTCTAAGTTCATATGTCATTCTCCTCTATCTTGTACAGTTTTCAGCTGTAGGTTATTTTATTTTTTAGCAATAACTATTTTTTATTTAAAGAACAATGTATCTAAAAATCCTGAAAAAATCAAGAAACTAAAACAAACGGCATTAAACGTTAAGAAAACCGCCAAAGCATGCGTAAATTTATTAGATGGAATTTTTTCTTTATTTTTTTTCTTAAAACGTAGCCAAGCATCGGTCAAACAAATCAGAGCAGCATGATAGAATCCATACGCTAGGTAATACCATGTTAAGCCATGCCACACACCCATCAGTAAGAATAACGCAAAGTAACCAACATTTGAAGCGACGATCCGACTCTTAAACACTTTTTTCTTGATCAAAGTAAACATTAATCGCATATAAATATAATCACGGAACCAGAAAGACAATGTCATATGCCAACGATTCCAAAATTCCTTGATGTTCCAACTTAAGAAAGGCTTATTAAAGTTGACTGGCGTATCATAGCCCATCAAATAGCTTGTTCCAACTGCAAACAAACTATAACCAGCAAAGTCAAAGAATAGGTACATACTATATATATACATGTAAGCTACAAGCTCCCAAGAAAAGCCACCCGTTTTCACAGCCATCTTAGCCACAACAGGCATCAACACTTGACCAAAATAATAGCCAATAATAAATTTATATAAAAAACCCAAAAAGAAATTATGGATACCTTTTCCTAGAAAGTCGACATATTTTTCTGGTGCTGGCGGATTCTCTACATCTTTTTCAAAACGACGATAACGATCGATTGGTCCAGACGAAATCGTTGGAAAGAATAACAGGAATTCGATATATCGAAAAATATTATATTCTTTAATCGAACCATCGCGCATTTCCATGATGATTTGTACAGACTTGAAGGTCAAGTAGGAAATTCCTAAAAAGCCCAATAAGGAGGCATGTCCTGAAACAAAAGGAACAACTTTAACTAAAACCAATGGTAAAATAGCCAAAAATACAGCAAGGTAAAAAACTTGACTAGCATTTTTCTTTTGACGGTAATGAAAATAAAACCAAACTAAAATCGTCTGCCAGATAACATAACCGATCAAAGCTACACCTTGTTTCCAATCCTCCCCACCAAAGCTCATGTATAAGAACAATAATGTAACTAAAACTTGATACCAAGCCCAACGCTTCCCTTTGATCAATAAAGTAAGGATCATTGGTAGCAGAGCAATCAATAGATAAATAAAATAAATCGGATTCGCATAAGGAATCATGTGAGGAAAGTCGATCATGTTGCATTCACCTCATTCATCAACCCTTTACGGTCGATCTTTCCATTCGCTGTCAACGGCAATTGTTCAACATAGATAAATTTTTGAGGAATCATATAATCCATCACCGATAAACTGAGTTCTTCTTTAATTGCTTTCGTTAATTTAAATTCTTTTTCAAAATCATGAGGATTCGCTACCACAAAGGCTACTAACTGTTGAACCTTATGATTTTGGTATTTCGGTACAACAGCAGCCTGTTTAACATAAGAAACACCAGCCAAATGATGATCAATATCTTCAAGCTCGATTCGATAGCCATGAAGTTTTACTTGAAAATCAATTCGACCATCATAAAGCAGCATACCGTCGACGAGCTTACCAGCATCTCCTGTGCGATACGCTGGTTGACCATTGTACTCAAAGAAGGCGGCAGCTGTTTTTTCTGGATTATGCAGATAGCCTTTAGAAACACTTGGTCCGGCAATTACGATTTCTCCCACTTCTCCAGTTGAAACCTCCTGATCATTCGTCATGATGTAAACTGTTGTGTCGTCTTTTACACGGCCGATTGGTACACGACTATATTCATCCAAAAGCGCTTGGGTGACTTCTACACCAGATATAGCGACAGTTGCTTCTGTCGGACCGTATGTATTAAAAATACGTGCTTGAGGGAAACGGTCTACTAATTTTTGTGCCGTTGCTTTAGGCAGTTCTTCACCACAAAATAGAAAAACCTTTAAGCTATCAACATGCTCTCCGTCAAAGGTCGGTTCCATCAAACAAATATCCATAAAGGATGGTGTTGAAACCCAAACTTCAATGTCTAATGTCGGTAATAACGTAAATAGTTGTTTAAAATCATTAATAACCTCTTTGGCCATCGGTGTTAATGAACCCCCTGAGGTCAAAGCTGGATATAAATCCATCACTGACAAGTCAAATGAATATGGGGCTTGAGATAAAAAGCGCATGCCTTCAGTGATCTCAAAGTCTGTCAATTCCCAATTAACAAAACTTAAAAGATTATTATGACTGATTTGAACCCCTTTTGGTACACCTGTTGTTCCAGAGGTAAAAATAATATAGTAGGTTTCTGACCCAACAACTGGTTCCAAACTACTTACAGTCTCTAATTCTGAGCAGATGTTGTTAAGTTTATCTATTGAAATAATTTCAGCATCCGTTTCAATATCTGGCCAATCCTTAACTGCAAAAATCATTGCCGGATCAGCAACTTCTAGAATCATCTCAACTCGTTCTTCTGGCGTATGGGCCTCGATTGGTATATAAGCGTGACCAGCTTTGGATGCACCTAAAAAACAAGCTAGCATTTCAAATTCTAATTCGCCATAAACCACGACTGGACGACCTCGGCCTATGTTCTTTTGCAAATATCTAGCAATTGCATCTGAGTCTTGCTTCAACTCACCATAAGTATACGTTCGATTGGTTTCAATATAAACGGGACGGTTTGGCTCCTTCATCCCCCAACGATCGATTGCTTCAATAATATTTAAAATCGTCATGAAGTATTTCCTCCCTAAAACTCGTTATAAATAAATGTACCGCCGTCAATATTTTTATAATGATATAAATAAATCAACATTAAGAGAATCCCAAAATAAAACACGGTCTTTCCAATAAATTTCCCCCAGTATTGCACATTAGGTTGGTTAAAAAATGCTTTCATTCTATTTTAAGCCTCCAAATTTTTTCCAAATTCATAATTTTTGTACTGTTATTGTAATCAAAATCACTAATAAAAGAAACAAAATTCGCAAATAAAGTACACTTTGCCGCTAACAGTTTTGTCACTTCCAACAAAAAGAGGGCAGAACAAAAGGATAAAGGTTTTGTTCTCCCCACTTTCATGCATAAGAACTAACTGTTTTCAACACTTTTTTAGTTTCCTCATTTTTAGAGCGATAACTACTTACTTAAAAAAATATTAAGTTATTGTCGATATTTCCCATGGATAATACGAGAATAGATTGCTGATGTTAAAAAATAATACGCTAGATAGATCAAGATCAATAGTCCACATGACAGATAAGCCAACCAATAGCCTGAACTGGAAATAAATTTACTAAATACGTAAATCGCAAATGTTGCATGCAATACTCCAATAATCATTGGTGGAAAGAAGATAATACTGTTTTGCTGGTAAACAAGTTTTGTGATTTCTTTTTTAGGAATCCCAATATTCTTTAATAAATCATAATTTTCTTTCTCTTTTTCAGCTTCTGAAAATTGCTGTAACATCAAGATGCTCCCCGTAATGATCAACGCCAACACACCTAAAAACATCGCTACGTAGATGAATAATCCCATTGCTCTTCTGTTATACCTCAATTCTGAAAAGCGATTTGTGTAATTTAACTGCCAATATTCCTGTTCATCATCCTCAGAATACTCTTTAGATTGCTCATTTTCTGCCTTCTGACTTGTTTTAGCTGTATAACCTAGCAACTGATTATCGACCCATTGATATTTATAGTATACAGGAGCGATCCACTTAGGTTTTACCTTCTCAGATATCTTATTGACCAACTCTTCTTCATCATTCGTATGAACATTAAAAGCATTTAATGTATAGGAGATTCCTGAATTTATCTCCTTGAACTGCTCATCCGATACAACCACTGTGGGGAAACTATACCTCAATAAATCCTGTCCCAAAAAATCCGCGCGTACATCTGAAACATGAAGCTTGATTCCATCTGACAATGTAAAATCAGAACCATAGCGGATAAATCCGCCTAAAATATTTTGAATACTATCCAAAATGACGATGTCTTGCTTATTATGTAGCTCAATTTTTTTTAAATATGGATTTATTTTTTGAAATTCTCGATAGTTTGAAAGTGCTAAGATGTTTATTGGGCTTACGTTATTTTCCTCAGTGTCCTGTCCAATTTTAAGATGAAATCGACTACCCGTCAACTTATAATTCAATTTGACTAGAGAATCTATTTTTGTATCCGTTTTATTTTCGATTACTTGCGCTACTTTCTCAAAATCATCTTGTGCAACAATAAAATCTGTTGGTGCTGTAATATTTACAGAGTTCATCCCAATTGTATAAAAAGAGGCCGCACCACCGATCATCCCTAAGGCAATTGCAATAAAAATTGTCACAAACGATAACGTATTGCCGCTTCTTCTAACATGTTTCTTGGTATTACCTAAGGCTAACATGTTTAAATTTCGATAATAGTTGAACTTATCTTTTCCAAATAGATAGACAACTAAGTTCATTGTATAGTTAAAAAATAAATACGTTCCTACCATACAAATCAACATAATCGCTACTGGTGCAATCAAGAACCCTGCAAAACCAAACACTGATTTCATCAAAAAGGTTGCAAAACGGATCACATTATACGATAAAATATAGCCTGTCAGGATAAACACGATCCCTAAAACACCTAAGCCAATCTCAAGAACAGACAAGTTATTTGAATTGGCCGCTCTTTTCTTTGTTTTACTAAGTAAATCTGAGACTTGATAACGATAAATCAGCCAACTACTTCGAAATGATACTGCCAATAACATAAAAACAAAAACAATCCCTGTTTGTATCATGGATGGAATTGACGCATAGAACAGACTTTCTACTTGCAAAAACATGGCTTTGGCCAAAATCATTGAAAATAATTTAGAAAAAATAACGCCAAGAATCAGACCAGTAACTAATGATATAGCACCCAAAATCAACGTTTCAATAAAAAACAGAAAAGATATTTGTTCTTTGCGCATGCCAATTAAGTGATACAGACCGATTTCTTTTCCTCTTTTTAAAAGAAAAAAGTGGTTCGCAGCAAACATGAATCCTAAAATCATGACTACGACTAAAATACCACCTAAATTCATCGCACTATCGATATGAATCTCTTGTCCAACTCTATTCGTTAGATTTCTATTATAGGTAATCGCATTAAAGCAATAATAGACAACAACAGCAAATGTCATACTAACAAAATAAACAAGGTAATTAAGAAATTGTCCTTTAAAATTTTTCCAAGACAAATTAAAAATCATTCGCTCGGCCACCTCCGCCAATCGTTGCCTGCATATCGATCACCCGATTGAAAAACTCTTTTCTAGAACCTTGACGAACTACCTCTGAAAAAAAGACACCATCTTTAATAAACAAAATCCGATTACAGTAACTTGCAGTATAAGGATCATGGGTAACCATCATGATCGTAGCATCGTCTTGTATATTCATATTCGTCATATATTGAAGTAATTCTGCAGCTGATTTAGAATCCAAAGAGCCTGTTGGTTCATCTGCAAAAATAATTTTAGGTTTAGTGATCAGTGCGCGTGCTGCTGCTACTCGCTGTTTTTGTCCAACTGAGATTGCATTAGGAAAACTACTTAACAATTGGTCGATCCCTAAAATATCAGCAACATGCGCCAACCGTTGCTCCATTTCTGATAGAGGCATACGATCAACAGCCAATGGCAATAAAATATTATCTTTTACATTTAATGTATCCATTAAATTGAAATTTTGGAAAATAAACCCTAGTTTCTTACGTCGAAAATCGCTGATTTTACCATCGCGCATCTTCAATATATCTTGACCATCTATTCGAACCATTCCAGTCGTAGGCAATGCAATCGTGGAAATCGTATTGAGTAATGTCGACTTACCAGCACCACTAGGTCCCATGATCCCGACAAACTCTCCTTGTTCTACAGAAAAAGATATATTATTCAAAACTTGGACCTTATTGCTTCGGTACCCATATGATTTACTTAAATGATTTACTTCTAAAATTTTTGTCATAGATTTCGCTCCAGTTTATTCGTTATCCTTATTCTACCAATATTTTATCCAACTGAACATCGTTTCCTCTTACAATTAAGTAATAATAAAAAAGATTCATCAATCATTTATTTTTCCAAGTCAAAACGTTGTGACAATTTCCACAAACCTTTTAGGGAGTTGTTTTCACAGTTTTTTTCATTTCCCATAAACACTATATGTAGTTATTAAAAGGCATTAAAAATTAAATTTCACACTATATATAGTTGAAAGATTCTATTAATTGTTTTATTATAAGGAAGAAATAAATCTATGAGGAGATGTGCAGTAATGATGGATATTAAGCAAGCTAATAATGAAGTGAGTTCTACTGGTTCAGCCTTACACACGATTAAAATCGTTAAAAGAGATGGTCGGCTAGTAGATTTTGATGATCGAAAAATTTATGATGCTTTGATCAAGGCTGAACAAAAAATTCGTGGTTCTTTAGACCCGCTTGCCCATGAACGCATTCAAGAAATCGTTGAAAGAATCGATCAAGAAATTTCAGATCGTTTTGCAGAAGATGTCAAAATTTATGAAATCCAAAATATCGTTGAACATATTTTACTAGCAAGAAATGAATATGAATTGGCAGAAGAATATATCAACTACCGCACTCGTCGAGATTTTGAACGGAGTAAAGCTACAGATATCAATTTCACAATCAGTAAATTAATCAACAAAGACCAATCAGTCGTTAACGAGAATGCCAATAAAGATAGTGATGTTTTCAACACGCAACGCGATTTAACGGCTGGGATCGTCGGTAAGTCGATTGGACTTAAAATGTTGCCTCCTCATGTTGCCAATGCACATCAAAAAGGTGATATCCACTATCATGACTTAGACTACCATCCATATACACCGATGACCAACTGTTGTTTAATTGACTTCAAAGGGATGTTGAACGATGGATTCAAAATCGGTAATGCTGAAGTTGAGTCACCTAAATCGATCCAAACAGCAACTGCTCAAATCTCACAAATTATAGCCAATGTCGCCTCTAGTCAATATGGTGGTTGTTCTGCTGATCGTGTGGATGAACTATTAGCACCGTTTGCTGAATTAAATTATCAAAAACATTTAGTAGATGCTAAAGAATGGATCGATGGTGCTGATCGTCAAGATGCTTATGCTAAGAGTAAAACCCAAAAAGACATTTATGATGCCATGCAAAGCTTAGAGTATGAGATCAATACCTTATTCACTTCAAACGGACAGACTCCATTCACTTCTTTGGGATTTGGATTAGGTCTAAATTGGTTTGAACGCGAGATTCAAAAAGCGATTTTACAAATCCGAATCAAAGGTTTAGGTAGTGAACATAGAACAGCAATTTTTCCTAAATTGATTTTCACTTTAAAACGTGGTGTTAATTTAAACGAATTAGACCCAAACTATGATGTGAAACAACTTGCATTAGAATGTGCTACAAAAAGAATGTATCCTGATATTTTAAATTATGATAAATTAATCGATTTGACAGGTAGTTTCAAAGTCCCGATGGGTTGTCGTTCTTTCTTGCAAGGATGGAAAGATGAAAATGGCGAAGAAATCAATGTCGGCCGTATGAATTTAGGGGTAGTCACTTTAAACCTACCTCGAATTGCAATGGAAGCACAGGGAAATGTTGATAGATTCTGGACACTTTTAGCTGAGCGTTTAAATACAATGAAAGATGCTTTAGTCTATCGTGTTGAACGTTGTAAAGAAGCCACACCAGCCAATGCACCGATTCTTTATATGTATGGTGCATTTGGTAAACGTTTGTCTCGAAAAGAATCTGTCAATGAATTATTTAAAAACAAACGGGCAACTGTTTCACTAGGCTATATTGGTTTATATGAAGTCGCTTCTGCTTTTTACGGCGGAGACTGGGAAACGAATCCTGAGGCGAAAGACTTTACACTTGCGATTTTAAAAGACTTGAAAGCTCATGCAGATGACTGGGGCAATGAATATGGTTATCATTTTAGTGTTTATTCAACACCAAGTGAAAGCTTAACTGACCGTTTCTGCCGCCTAGATACTGAAAAATTTGGAATTGTCGAAAATATCACAGATAAAGACTATTACACAAACAGTTTCCATTATGATGTACGTAAAAATCCAACACCATTTGAAAAACTAGATTTTGAAAAAGATTATCCACAATATTGCTCTGGCGGTTTCATCCACTATTGCGAATACCCAGTCTTACAACAAAATCCGAAAGCTTTGGAATCTGTTTGGGATTATGCCTATGATCGTGTTGGCTATCTAGGAACTAATACACCGATCGACCATTGTTATGAATGTAATTTCGAAGGAGATTTCCACCCAACAGAACGCGGATTCGAATGCCCACAATGCGGCAATCACGATCCAAAATCATGTGATGTTGTGAAACGTACCTGCGGATACCTAGGCAACCCCCAAGCCCGCCCAATGGTACATGGAAGACATAAAGAAATCTCTTCACGAGTGAAACATATGAAATAAAAAGCGGAACGAACTGGTTAGCTCTGACTGAAAAATAGGAAATATTGATTGTGACGCTTTTTGTCACTAGCAATATTTGTCTTTTTTCTGAAGAGTTGTTTCGTGCAGCTAGATTAAACAAAAAACAGAACAATCCGCTGATTCCAAACACAGAATAAAAAAAGCGATGTGTATTGCATTAAGTTGCAGACATCGTTTTTATTTGAAAGGATGACTAAAAATGAGAAATCCTAAACCACAAGAATGGCTAGCAGAAGAACTCAGCCAAAATTATATTGGTGATTATAAGGCATTTAATTTTGTAGATGGCGAAGGTGTACGAAATAGTCTTTATGTCAGTGGCTGTTTGTTTGCTTGTGAAGGTTGCTTCAATCAGGCAGTTCAAAATTTTCGCTATGGCAAACCATTTACAAAAGAATTAGAAGAGAAAATCATTGAAGATTTATCTCATGATTATGTACAAGGCCTGACCTTACTAGGCGGAGAACCTTTTTTAAATACAGAAGTTTGTTTGACTGTCGTTGATCGAGTGCATCAAGAATTTGGGACTAAAAAAGATATTTGGTCTTGGTCTGGTTATACATTTGAGGAACTATTGCTAGAGTCTGATGATAAACTGGAGCTATTGAGTAAAATCGATATTTTAGTAGATGGACGGTTTGAACTGTCCAAAAAGAACCTAAATCTCCAATTCAGAGGTAGCAGTAATCAACGGATTCTTGATGTCAAGAAATCTTTAGCTAGTGGTCAAGCCGTAATTTGGAACAAATGTCATGATGCACAACAAGCATATGAACAAATAAAAAAAGGACTTTTTATCTAGTATTTAACCCAACGTAGTAACAGAAACTTTCTGATTACTACATTGGGTTTTGTTTCTATCTATTTGTTTAATCAAATCATTAGCTCATCTTTTAGTGGTATATTACAATAAAATAGAACTCATCAAAGTTGATTAGGAGGAAAAAGATTGTGACTACTAATTCGTTTGCTACTAAAAAGGCGATTATCACAGGAGCTGCTTCAGGAATTGGCTATGCTACTGCAAAATTATTTATTGAAAAAGGCTTTGTTGTTGGCTTGATTGATGCTGATAAAAATCGCTTGGAATCTATTTCTAAAGAATTCAAACAGGATGGTTACGACTGTTATTACCGAAGTGTAGATGTAACTGATGAAATTAATTTGAAAAAGGCAATCGATGAATTAACGGAAAGCTTAGAAGGCTTGGACGTCTTTTTCAGTAATGCTGGAATCAATGGAACTTGGGCACCGATTGAAACCTTAACGATCAGTGATTGGGATCAAACGATAAACACCAACTTGCGCAGTACATTTTTATGTACAAAATTTGCGATTCCCCATATGAAAGAAAACGGTGGATCGATCATTATAACAAGTTCTATTAATGGAACTCGAATTTTTAATAACTTCGGTGCTTCAGCCTACAGTTCTTCAAAGGCTGGGCAAGTGGCTTTTACAAAAATGGCTGCTTTAGAACTCGCTCGTTATAACATTCGTGTAAATGCTATCTGTCCTGGTGCTATCGATACGGCAATCAATGGAAAAACAAAATACTCAGCTGATCTGGATGAAGTTGAAATCAAGGTAGAATTTCCAGAAGGGAATCGTCCGTTGAAAAATGAAACTGGAACCAGTGAGCAAGTTGCTCAATCTGTGCTATTTTTAGCCACCGATGCTTCAGCTAATATTTCAGGTACAGAGCTTTATGTTGATGGAGCAGAATCTTTGCTTTAATTTAAACAAGAGAGGTTGGGACAGGAGTGTTTAACCCCTTCGAAAATAAGAAGGGGTTGCTTCTGCTCCCACCGTTTATTCGGATACAAAGAGCCCGAAACAAAACTATTTTAGTTTTGTCTCGGGCTCTTATTTGTTCTAATGAGCGCTTGTTTTGAAAAAGGTAAGAACCTCTTCACGAATCTTACGGTGATCAACAATCGGCTCGGGGTAATCTTTTCCAATAACTACACCACTCTTTTTTTGAAGCTCTTCTGACATCTTACTCGGCTCATGAATAAATTCATTTGATACATCTTTTAACTCGGGAATAAACTGGCGAATAAAATCACCATATCGATCAAATTTTTCACTTTGTGTCGTAGGATTAAATATCCGAAAATAAGGAACGGCATCTGTTCCGGTAGAAGCTGCCCATTGCCAACCTCCTATATTACTCGCTGCATCATAGTCAATCAGTTTTTGTTGGAAATACTCTTCTCCCAATCTCCAGTCGATCAATAAATCTTTCGTTAGAAACGATGCCACAATCATTCGTAAACGGTTATGCATCCAGCCAGTCTGGTTTAGCTGCCTCATTCCAGCATCTACAATTGGAAAACCTGTCTGTCCTTTTTTCCATCTTTCAAAAAAATCTTGATTATAGCTCCATTGCAGTTGTCGATATTGTTCTTTGATTTCTTGTGTTTTTTGTTTGGGATTCTCAGAGTAAATCATATTATAAAAGTCTCGCCAACAAAGTTCAGAAATAAAAGTTTGACGTCCATTGGAATCTGGTTCAGCATTAAGAGCATGCCAAACTTTGCGTATAGATAATTCACCTGTTCTTAGAAAACGTGATAACTTACTCGTTTGATCTGAATAAGGGTAGTCTCGACCATCTTGATATTCATGTAAGTGATTCTTTATAAACTCTTTTAAATAATTCTCCGCTACAACTTCCCCACATTGATATTCAAAAGGTAAATGAATGTCTTTAATGATTTGCTTAAACTTTTTTTCTCCCTCTATAAATAATGGATGTGAACTTTCTTTTAATAAATCTAACGGAGCCACGGTTCTTTGATATGAGCGTTTTGGCATTGTCAGCCATTTTTTAAAGTAAGGTGTGAAAATCTTGTAACTTTCTCCAGTTGGCTTTTTAATTTCCTGCACACCATGTAGATGACTGTCTTGGTAAGAATATACTTGAATCTGGTTATTCTCAAAAAATTCAATCATTTTCTGATCCCGTTCTTTTCCGAAACCACGTTCATCTGAATTAAAATAGATTTTACTCCAATCTGGATAGCCCTTTTTTAAATTGGTAAAATTTTCTTTTAGGTTTCCATATAAGAAATGGATTGAAACACCGTTCGCTTTCGCATGCTCATAAAAACTATTTAAGCTATAGAAAAAAGCAGCATGATTATAGCTATCTTCTATAAATTGCAGTGGATTCAATTGAAAAATACAAATAAGTTCATCTGCAGATTCACTATCTTCTACCATCTTACTAAACGCTGTATTATCCTCTAAACGAAGGTCTTTACGAAACCACATAATCGTTTTGCTCATTGCCTCTTTCCTTTCAGGTTTATGAATACTTAGATAGTAGCATAGATATTAAATTATCACTAAAATTAAGCTTTGATTTGCTGTTACTTCAACGCTTCATTTTCATCCGTTTTTGTTTTTTCCCATAGGGGCAATACCATATTTTCGTAAGCCATTGGATCGAGATTCGTCAAGGTTATCCCTAATAGCCGAATCCCTTGTTCAAGTCCCAGTACTTCTTCCCAAATCAGGTTGGCCTGGTAATACAATTCTTCTTTTTTCGAGATATATTCTGGTAAAGTCTGACGCTTTGTCACTGTCGTATAATCTGTGTAACGAACTTTCAACACAACTGTTTTCCCATGCTTTTGGACTCGCTCTAACGATTCTTCCACTCGTTCTGCTAATTGTCTTAATTGAGCAGTTACTTGCGCTTCAGTCGTTAGTGGTGTGCCATATGTATGCTCTTTCCCTACTGATTTACGGTCTCTGGTGATATTTACAGGAGAATCGTGGATCCCGCGAACTTTTCGATAAAGAGAATAGCCCATTTTACCAAAATTACGGATCAGCATCATCTCATCTTGTTTGTACAGATCCTCTCCAGTATAAATACCTAAATCATGCATTTTAGGTACTGTTTTTTTCCCAACTCCATGAAATGCTTCGATTGGCAACGCCTTTAAAAAAGCTTCAGCCTCATCGGGCATGACAACCGTTAGCCCTTTAGGTTTTTGAAAATCCGAGGCTAACTTTGCCAAAAATTTATTATAACTGACACCAGCAGAACAAGTTAAATGTAACTCGTTCCAAATATCATATTGAATCAATTTAGCGATTTTAATCGCTGATTTACTGTTGATCTTATTTTCCGTAACATCTAGATAGGCCTCATCTATTGATACTGGCTCGATAATATCAGTATAACGGCGAAAAATCTCTCTAATTTGCTGAGAAATTTCAGAATACTTCTCATAGTTGCCTGGTTTAAAAATAGCATCTGGACATAATTCATAAGCTTTTTGAGCGCTCATGGCTGAATGGATACCAAATTTACGGGCTTCATAGTTTGCAGTAGTTACTACGCCTTTCCCTCCTGTATCACTAGGATGGCGTGCAATCACTAACGGATGCCCTACTAACTCTGGATGATCCCGTTCTTCAACAGAAGCAAAAAAAGCATCCATATCGATATGAATAATCTTACGGGAAATATCCTTCTTTAAAGGGAAACGCAGTTCGCTGATCATAATCGCCATCCTCCTTTAAAATAGGCTTACTATCACCTTTTATCTTTAACTAAGTTTAAGAAAAATTCCCTTTTCGCTATCTTCTAGTATCTTTTCAATTTTTGTTTGAGCAACCCGTGAGATACTGGACGTTGATACCACTTGGTTAGTTATTTTTACTAGAGGATCCACGAACCTTATCTTCTTCTTTTGATAAATATCATAGTTATCCTCACTAGAGCAAACACTGAATTTTAGTGAGTGATTCATTTTATCCAATAACTGTCGAATTTGAAGACTATTACTTGATTTTAACTTTTTAAGAAACGCCGCATCAGTCATCAGCAAATCATCCCACATAATTTCTTGATTTTCCAGCCCAAGCTGAATTGCTTTTGCCATCCATTCATAACTGCATATATTACGAGGATCGTAAAAAAAGTCGATCACTACTTTTTGATACTGATCTATAAACCAAGTCGCCCAATCAACCGAATGCAAAACAATCTGACCTTCTATGATAGTTATCGATCCTAAAAATTCCTGAATTTCTTTAAGTGGTACAGAAAAGTAGCGGTGCACTTCTCGTAATGTGTAATCAATTCGGTCACAACATAGCAATGGTGCTTGTTGCTCCAATAATCCCCATTGATCATCATCAAATAAAATTTGTCGATGATCAAATCCATACTGATTTAGTAGCACGGGAATCGTTGACCGTTCAATCAACTCTGTTTTGATTTGTTCATGGTAATTATCCGCTTTATTAGACAAAGCTAAATCGATCACATGAGAAAAAGCAGTATGTGACACATCATGTAGTAAACCAGCAATTTGCTCTGCTACAGTTCCGCCAAGTTTTCTAATCAACAACATAACACCGATAGAATGTTCGTACCTTGTTTCATTCCAAGCTGGATTGATTAAAAAAGCCGGACCTGCCATATGAACATCTTTTAAACGCTGAATCTCTTCTGACAAGATCAATGCAGCCAGAACGTCTTCTACTTCAAATGAACCATATAGAATATCCTCAACAATCATTTATTTCTCCTTTAAAATTCTTCTGTCTTGTACAAATATTATATACGAACATTTGTTCATTTACAACTGATTTTATTCAAAAAAAGGAAGTCAAGCTGTTTTAAGCTCAACTCCTTTATAGACAGTATCTATATTGCTTTTACTCCCCTTTCCCCCGTTCTAATTCGGATCGCCTCTTCTACGTTATAAACAAAGATTTTGCCGTCGCCGACCTCGCCTGTTTGACAAATAGCCAAAATCAAAGAAATAATTTTTTCTACATTTTCATCTAAAACAACGAAACTAACTTTAACTTTAGGTAATAATGTCGTAATGATTTCTTGCCCCCGCACGTATTCTTTCAAGCCTTTTTGGTTACCAAAACCTAGTACTTGACTGACCGTCATCCCTAACGCTTCAAAACGATCGTCCACCATTACTTTTAGCTCTTCTAATTTTTCCTGTTGTATGATTGCTTCTACTTTTTTCATCTATTTTCCTCCTAAGAATCCAATCCCATAAATGTTGGATAAGCTGTTTCATCATGTTCAATGCGATCCAACCCTAATGCTTCTTCTTTTGCAGAAACTCGAATCGGCATAAACAATTGAATTCCTTTGATGATCAAAAAGCTGGCAACTCCAGCAAATACGATGGTAAAAGCAATACTGGCTACTTGTGCCACAAACAATTCAGTACCTCCATAAAGTAAACCAGTTTTCCCACCTACCGCTGGATCAGCAAAAATCCCAGTCATAATTCCTCCAAAAATCCCACCAACACCATGGCAACCAAAAGCATCTAGCGCATCATCATAACCAAATTTATGTTTAACAAACGAAATAAAATAATAACAAAATGGGCTAACTAAAGCACCCAGAACAAATGAACTCCACAGAGAAACGAATCCTGCCCCTGGAGTAATGGCTACTAAACCTACCACAGCTCCCGTACAGGCACCTACGACTGTCGGCTTACCGATTGCTAACTTTTCGATCAACATCCAGGAAAGCATCCCACTAGCTGCTGCTGTATTAGTCGTCAGCATAGCATGGATTGCCAAACCATCCGCTGCTAGTGCGGATCCCGCATTAAACCCAAACCAGCCAAACCAGAGCAAGCCCGCACCTAAAACAACAAAAGGAATATTATGTGGGCGATACTCCGTTTGACGATATTCTCGACGTTGTCCTAAAACGATTGCCAATACAAGACCTGAAATCCCTGAGCTAATATGAACGACATTTCCACCCGCAAAATCGATCGATCCTATTTTATCTAAAAATCCTCCGCCCCAAACCATATGTGCCATCGGATAATAGACTAAGATTGACCAGATACCAATAAATGAGAAGATTGCCGAAAAACGCATTCTTCCAACCACAGCACCTGTAATGATTGCAGTGGTGATCAACGCAAACATCATTTGAAAACCTGCAAATAAACCTTCTGGAATCGTTTCACCTTTCGTCATTGAAACATGCTCAAAAAATAGTTTATCCAAGTTACCAACAAATAAATTCTCTCCACTAAACGACATTGAATAACCGATTATGACCCAAAGAACTGAAGCAAGACCCATTACGCAGATCACCATCATCATTGTATTGAGAATGTTTTTCCTACGTTCCAATCCACCGTAAAAAAATGCCAGTGCCGGAGTCATCAAAAAGACCATTGCGGAGCAAATCAGAATAAACGCAATATTTCCTGTTTCCATAAAATCCCTCCAATTACCAAGTTAAGCCAACCTTCACTTTAGCTTTGTCGGTTATTTTAGCATCGTTTTTTTAATTCTCCTAGTAAAAATCTCTCAATCGCGAAAAATAATTTCATTTTTCTGACAATTCACGTTACAAAAAATAACATCTATACCAATGAAGCGTTTTCTTTATACTTATCAGGTTTATTTACACTACCAATTTCAAAAAAAATAAGAGCAGGACAAAACTAAACATCCGTTTTGTTTCGCTCTCTAAACCCGAATAAATATTTTTGTCTCGGCCTCATTTTCACTTTAATCTACATGATACTCTTTGTACACATCCTGTTTCTTCAATCCACGTAGCTTTGCTACTTCTTTGATGGCTTCTTTTGACGAATTCCCAGCATTCATCACAACTTCAACATGCTCTTTAATGGACAGTTCTAAATCTTCATTATCAGGTAACCCTGAGTCACTAGCCCCTTCAACTAAAAGACAGCACTCACCTTTTAACGTGTGTTCAGCTAAATAATCTCGAAGTTCAGCTAAAGTTCCTCGTAAATACTCTTCATGTAACTTTGTTAATTCACGACAAACTACAGCTTTCCGCTCTTTACCAAAGACTTCTGAAAAATGCTTTACAGTGGTTGCAATTCGATGAGGTGATTCATAAAAAATTTGGGTTGGGATTGCGGATTTTAACTGTTCCAAAATCTCAATCTGCTCTTTTTTCTTTCTTGGTAAAAAACCATAGAATGTAAAAGGTTGTGGAACTAGACCTGAAGCAATCAATGCGGTGATTCCAGCTGTGGGTCCAGGCAAAGCAACTACTTTGATGCCCGCTTCGATACACGCTTCAACTAACTCATGACCTGGATCACTAATTGACGGCATCCCCGCATCGCTAACTTGTGCGATTGTCTCCCCCGCCTCTAACCGTGCTAGAAACTGCGGAATACGCTCTTTATAGTTATGTTCATGAAAACTAATTTGAGGAGTCGTTATTTCAAAATGATTCAACAATTTTTGTGTGTTTCGCGTATCTTCACTAGCAATGATCGTCGCTTCTTTTAAACAATTAATACAACGAAAACTCATATCTTCCAAGTTCCCGATCGGTGTCGGGACTAAATACAGTTGACCCATGCTAGATGAATCAAAACTTTTCTGTTTTTGCATAAGGGCTCCTTTTAACTTCTTATTTGAGTTATTGTAAAAAGGCTGAGACAAAGTTTGTCACAGCCTCTAAATTTGATTCCTACTTATTTGTATCGTTCACCATAAATAACATCTAAACAAAACGCACATTCTTCATCATTTTCACGCCGTGAGCCGTATAAAATATTGCAGACATGAAATCCTTCTTCATATAGCTTTTCCAAATTCATACGAGATTTAGAAAGCTCTTGCTTGGCTGGATCATTTGGATCACTGGCTAATTTAGTAAGTTCCTGTAAATGCTCACGCAAGCGCTGATTTTCAATTTCAAGGGTTGTATTTTTTTCGACTAACTCATGAAGTGCTTCTTTAATCTCTGATAATTGTCCCAAAGTTCCTTGTAGATCCGTCTCTAATGAACTCAGACCATCGTATAAAGAACGTTTATCCATTGTGATCACCTTTTTCGGCTTGAGCTTTTTCTGTTGCTTCTTTGATTTCTTCATAATCATATTCTACTGCGGTTTCACGTCCAACTAAACGGACTTTGATGATACGGCTCAATAAGTTCAATCCGACAACTCGACCTTTACCATCTGGTGTGATCACGTCTTTACCATAATCAGGTAATTCCTTTTTCGCTGCTTCGTATTCATCATTTTCATATTTCAAACAGCACATCAAGCGCCCACACAAACCAGAAATTTTTACAGGATTAAGTGATAGACCTTGATCTTTTGCCATTTTGATTGAAACAGGCATAAAGTCACCTAGAAAAGTTGAACAGCATAATTGTCTACCACAAGGTCCGATCCCACCTAAAATTTTCGCTTCATCTCGTACGCCGATTTGGCGTAATTCAATTCTTGTACGGAAAATGGCTGCCAAATCTTTGACCAATTCACGGAAGTCGATGCGACCATCTGCAGTAAAATAGAAAACCATTTTACTGCGGTCAAATGTATATTCAACACGAATCAATTTCATTTCTAATTCATGTGCTCTAATTTTTTCTTTGGCCACGCTTAATGCAGCTTGAGCATCATCAACGTTCTTTTGTTCTTTCTCTAAATCATTTTCTGATGCTTTATTTAAAATGGGCTTCAATTCTTCAGGTAAGTCTTCCGGATCCACTGTTTTTTTAGGTATCGCAACCGTGGCCAGTTGTTTAGACTGCTGTGATTCCACAAGTACTTTCTCATTATAAAAATACTCTGATTTTCCAGGAGCAAAATAATAGATATGACCTGCTTCGCGGAAGCGAACTCCTACTACTTCTACCATTTTCATCCTCCTATTTATGTTTTAGGGTGGATCATTCTTATCACTAATTGTTCACAAACACTTTGCCAACTGACATTGGCTTCCCATTTTTGGCGAGCTTGTAAAATCAGTTCCACTCGCCCAGCTTGTTGTTCCAGAATTCGTTTCAGCTGCTTTTGAGCCACACTTTCAGTTAGTTGTTTGCGAGAATAAGCAAGTAATAAATCAAAACTCAACGCTTGCTGGTCTTTTTCTTTAAACACTTTGATCATCTTTTTTTGGACATAGACAAAAGCTTGTAGATCATCTTTTATCATGTAGTCAAACCATTGTTGAATAATTTCCCTAGCTTCATTAAACCATTCATCTTGAGAGATTTCAACTGCTTTGTCAAAACTATTTGTCAGTTCTGTCAAAAGACTGGCGGTATTTTTATTGATTCCAGACTCTACTAAAGCATGGATCAATTTTTCCTTTACTAAAGGTTGAAAATGAAGAACTTGGCATCTTGATTGGATTGTTGGTAAAATTTTTGCTAAAGAGGTTGTCTCTAAAATCGCCAGTACTTTGCCTTCGGGTTCTTCTAAGAATTTTAACAAGCTATTTGCGGCGCCAATACTCATTTTATCTGCTTGTTCAATTAGGAAAACTTTTTGCGCAGTCTCTACACCACTTTTGCTAAATTCAGCTTTCAACGCTCTGATTTGATCAACTTTGATCGTTTGACCATCGGGTGTGACCCGCATCACGTCTGGGTGTTCATTGTCATTGATCCGTAAACAATTATTGCATTGATTACAAGGATTATTATCCGTCAGATTTGTACAAAAAATATGTTTTGCTATCCACAAGCCAAATTCTTTTTTACCAGTTCCTGTATCGCCTTCAAAAAGATAAGCATGGGCAAGACGACCATGCTCAAAACTTTTTTGAAGTTGCTGGTAAAGCAACGGTTGTTGTTCATTTAAAACAGCTGCTTCATTCATTTTAATATTGATGGAACCCTTCAACCGGAAGAACAAACACTGTTGCTCCACCGACCTCGACCTCGACAGGATAAGGCACTTGTCCATCCATCGTAATATCTAGTGTTACAGGAGTTGACACATATTGTTTACGAGATTGACAGGTTTTTTTGATCAGTTCCAATGCTTCTTCGATACGGTCATCGTCGATCCCAACAATAAAGGTGCTATTTCCAGCTTTTAAAAAGCCACCCGTTGATGAAAGTTTTGTCGCACGGATATTGGCATCAATAAATTCATTGGCTAAACGGTTACTATCTTTATCTTGGACAATTGCTAAAATAATTTTCATATTCGGTCACCTTCCTAATTTCTAAAATATTCTGGATAACGATTTACGATTGCTTGGAAAGTTGCTTCGACAACATTTTCCAAACTCATTCTGGCATCAATTTTTGTGATTCTTTCTGGGTTTTCTTCTACTAATTTTAGATATTCATGGCGAACTCGTTGATGAAACTCAAGTCCTTCTGAATCCAATCGGTCGATTTGTTGTTGACGATGATTTTTGATACGATTCAATCCAGTATCAGAGTCTACATCCAAATAGATCGTAAAATCTGGTACAGTTCCTTCAATCGCAAATTCATTGATCGTAGCGATTGCCTCAACACCGATTCGTCGCCCTGCTCCTTGATATGCTAGCGAACTATCTACAAAACGATCACATAAAACAATCTTTCCTGCCTCCAATGCAGGTAACACCTTCTCCATCAAATGCTGACGTCTAGCCGCTGCATAAAGCAACGCTTCGGTCCGCTCGTCCATTTCCTGATTTCTCGGATCTAAAATGATTTGACGAATCTTCTCAGCAATGGGAATCCCGCCAGGTTCTCTTGTCTTAATGATACTTCTTTCTGCTGCCAGATCCAGCCTTGGATATAATTCATTCAATACACTTGTTTTTCCTGCGCCATCTGGTCCTTCAATTGTTATAAAAATACCTTGCACTTTACTAATCCCCTAACTTACTTTGATTCCTTTTATCTATTATACTTTATCTGTCACAATCAGTCTAATTGAATTCCTTATTATTAAAAAATTCCTGATGAAAAAAATAAAAATCATTTAAACTCTTTTACGTTGTCTAAAAGAACAACGGCTACAGCACTTAAAATAAGACTATCAACGAAATATGAATAGTTCTTAGAATTTTATCCTGCTTTGGGTAACGTTTTGGCTTTGAGTTGGTTAACGCTATTTTTTGCTAGAAGACTTTCACTACTTATAGAATTCGTTTCAACAAAATCGGTTTGCGAAAGTATTAGATCACGATGGTAAAATAATCTCACTTGAATTTGATAAAAAACACGTTGAGGTTGCGAAAGAAAACTTGACTCTCAATTATGTAAACGCTTTAACGATTGTAACTTCTGATAGCTTAGAGAAAATGGCAGCAAGCTAAGAACCTGCTTTCGATTTAATCTTTATCGATACGGATTAAGAAAACACTTCTGTTTGCTTGAAATACGTACTACAACTCGCTCTTCCTGTCACTATTATTATTGGCGATAACGCTGTACGTGATGGTGCTGTTATTAATCAAAATAGTGCTGCTGGATGAGTTAATTGTTGAAAAATACAGGCTAAAAAAAGCTGTCAGTTATGTTGCCATTCCAATCTCTTTGGATAGCTCATAACTGATAGCTGCTTTTACTGTTTTAAAGTTCACGACGTCCTTCCACGGCCTTAAGCAACGTCACTTCGTCGGCATATTCAATATCACTACCTACTGACAAGCCGTGTGCCAATCTGGTTACTACGATACCTGCTGGTTTAATCAAGCGAGATAAATACATAGCAGTCGCTTCACCTTCTGTCGTCGCATTTGTTGCAATAATCACTTCTTTAACCTCATCATCATGCAAACGTTGAATTAGCGAAGCAATATTGATGTCTTCAGGTCCAGTTCCTTCCATTGGGGATAATACGCCATGAAGGACATGATACAATCCATGATATTCACGCATCTTCTCCATTGCCATAACATCTTTTGGTTCTTCTACAACCAAAATAATACTGCGATCTCTTGTTGTATCCTGACAAATTTCACAAGGATCTTCTTCTGTAATATTGCCACAAATACTACAAAAATGTAAATCGCGTTTCACACTAATCAATGCCTTAGCAAAAGCATTAACATCCTCTTCTTTCATATCTAGGGTATAAAAAGCTAAACGAACTGCCGTTTTTTGACCGATCCCTGGTAATTTCATATAGCTTTCAACTAATTTGGCGATGGGTTCTGGATAATGCATAATTTTCTATACTTCCTTTCATATCAAGTGTTTATAGTGCCTATAAATTTAGGCGGTAACAAAAACGGTAACAAAATTTGCTTTAAAAACTAATAAGAATCAAGAATATTACTTTCATGTTCGGGAAGTTTATCTAGATAATAACTCATTATAGTTTTTGCACTCTCATGCCTTAAACGCCTTTGAATCGTTTTTTAATCGATTCCCATACTCAATAACCACATAGCGTGACTATCTCTGAAATCATGAATCTTTATTCTTTTAAGTTGATTATTTCTATTTTTTCCTTTATTGTATTTCTCTATAATTTGTTCTTCCCATAAAGTCCAATTTCTTGAAGAATACATTGTACCATCATACAGGAAAATGTACTCCATTGCACCCACAGATTCTTGTAATTTTTTCCATTTTCTAAGCCATTCAACATTCTTGGGTGACAACTTCACCCAACCTTTACTACTAAATGTTTTAGCTCCATCTGAAACACTAGCAGTCCAGTTAAATTTATTTCTGTAATTCAATGTACTATTCACATAAATCATATTCTTTTCCCAATCAATATCTGACCACTTACGTGCCATTAATTCTCCTACACGTAGCCCTGAAAAAAAAGAGTATAGAAGCCAGCTTTCTTCATTACATCTAGATATTTTATTTCACTAATTAATGAGAAGAAAGTATTGAATTCATCAATAGTCCAATATGAGATTTCTCTCTTAGCTCGTACTTTCATTTTTTTCACTCTTCTAGCATAATTTACTTCAACCAATTCCCTTTCAACAGCTAAATCAAAAACTTGATATACACCTGATAAAATGTGGTTAATATACCCAGAAGATATTGGTTTGTCATACTGAGAATTCATATTTTGAAGATAATCTTTAAATAGAGCTATATCACGTTTCTTTATATCGCATATATTTTCTCCTTGAAAATATTGAAAATACTTATAATACATTTTATACCTGTTTCTAAATGTACTATCTTTTAAAATGAAGAACTGCAACACTTTCAAAGAATTCATACAAATCAATACTTTCGCTTTTTTCAAAATTATTGATGTTATACTTAACTTTTTCTAAGGCTTCATTTAAAGCATATTTAGCTTCACTTGCAGAATTAAATTCTTCTTCTTTTATCCATAATTTTCCAAGCAAGTTTCCTTTTTTAACCGCTTCTTATAATACCACTTCTTTGTCTTTTTATGCTTATAAACATTTGCAGTTTCAGTCATTTTCCAGTTCCATTCCCAACAACCTTTCCACAGCATGTATAGGAACTCATTGTAATTTTCGTCCTGAATAAAAATCACACTTTTTTCCTTAACCATGTAAATTTTTGCATTCTGAAAAATACGTTGTGCTTGAGCTGAATTAAAACCACGACTTTCAATTTCCTTCTTAATTATACTTTCCATTTTAACACACTACCAACACCTAAAAAAAAGCATTACTTTATTATTTCGTTATCTGCTTCTCTTAATCGAAAGGCAAACAAAACTCCCACCACAAAAAGTAGAAGAACTTCTATTTTTCCAACGCTAATAAATCACTCAATAAAATCTCTTAATTATCATTTAATATTTGCATGTATGCTAATAAAAGATACTTGCTAAATCGCAAACATATAAAAAAAGTCCTACCGTGAACACATTCAGTGAAAACAGTAGGTCTCTTTGTTACAGGTAAAACAGATTAAACTAATTCCAAGTTACTATATGAGTAGTTCCTTTCAAGAAAAGATTAGGTAAAGCATATGGTGATATAAACGATGGTACTACCATATTCTCTCCATTTTTGTTAGCATAATAATAGCAATGCATAACTATTTTTGAGCAATACGTAGGATTGGTACTTAAAACTCCTCCACCAAGTCCGTATTTAATATTCTTACCTTTAACATTATCATTTCCCCATTTGCCCGCTGCCAAGTTTCTATAAAAAGTTGAATTTGGTCGATACACTTTTGTCCATGCTTTTGGATTCTGTGCTTTAGTATCTCTCATCCATTCAAATATTGTTTTTGTTCTAGGGATATTTCCGTATCCATCAATACTTAATATTGTACCATTTGCAAGGAAAATTCCAGCATGTCCTGTTAACCCACTGGAAGAAGTACCATTCGTTACCATCATGTCTCCAGCCATAGGTCTACCAGCTACGCTTCTAAATTGAGGTGAAACTGGATCAGTCGGTTCAGGAGTATTTCTATAAGTATAATATTCATCAAAACTGACATCAACAGGCAAATCATTTTTACTTAACAATAAATTGTAATCATTCAAAATTTCAGCATCATCAATCTGGCGCAGAGAACGAGCATATTTTCTACTTTGTTCACTTTGTTCAAATTCTTCTAATGAAGTACCTGTCAGTGCATATTTTTCATTAATATCATCAATTTCATCTGCATACACTTTACTAAAATTTCCAATACTAAATAATAAAACTAATAAAAACAGCCCCAAAAACTTTTTCACTTTTATCACTCTCCATATCTAATTTTTTTTGTATATGTTATCCCACCCTGATCATTATCGTAATATAGTTCGGACTCTTTCATTCTATACCAATAGACAAAAGTATACTTGTACTTACTTCCTTTGACATAAAACATATAGTCATATCGATTAAAATAAAAATTACGACCAGATTTTAGGTTATACAAATCTTTTTTGTTCAAATCCAATTTTTTTAGTTCCTGATCAAAACTCACACGAACAGCTTTATTCGGATATTTTGTGTAACCCCATAGAGACAAAAGAACTAAACCCAATAACACAGTGAGTATAAGCGTATTTTTTTTTATAGCTATTCCTCCTCACATTGTAATATAAATATATCTTATCATAAGGTATATTTCTACTCAATGAAAACTAAAGTTATTTAAATGTATTAATACAGTTTTTCACTGTGTAAACTACTTTTTTTAAATAGTTAAATAAGACCTACTGAGAACATTCATGAGGACAGTAGGTCTTTTTTATGTTTATTTGCACAAAACAAGATCGATAGAAACACTTATTTTACAGTATTTTTGCCTTATCCGTTACTAGTTCTGAACTCATATGAAAACATCTTCAAAGCTATTCTGATCATTTTATCCAATTCATAAACGGTAACAAAAGTATCTTTTTAAACTTTTAAGATATAACTACAGAAATTGAAAATTCAGTAATATCAAGCATTTTAGCACAAACGTATTTTAACTAGCCTTAATTCTTTATAGGTTCTGGATAATACATACTAGAATTATCCTTTCATAATAAGTCTTTATGACTTATTTTATTCATTAAAGCAATACAAAGAGTAACAAACCTAGTATTGAAATTCAATATAGTAATTATTGATTTCAGTACTTAGTATATCACTAATAACTCCTTTAAACGTTACACAACAGAAATAAAATAATTTATAATAACTCAATTTGAATATTTTCAGCTTCGTTTTTATTTCCATTTGTATCTAATTGATTTTGGACTATTTTCTCACGCGATTCTTTTAATTTGTTCTCAAATTCTCTAATGCTTTTCTCGGTATATAGTGGATAAGTTTTATTTTCAGAAATATATTTTAAATTTCCTTGTGCTTGCTTTATAAATGACAGCTCTCCATTTTTGAATTGTTTGTGATCTATTATACCAACAGGTCTATTTTGTTTGAGTGCATGACCAATTGTAATATTGGTTCCACCCTGGATACCAGTCTCTATAACAATAATTCCATCGCTTAGACCGCTCTGCCATTCGTCTCTTGCTGCTAAAAATTGTGGTATCAACTTTCTACCATTAGGATAGGTAGAAATTAACAGCCCGCCAGAATTCAATATTTCTTTAGCCAAGTTTCTGTTTTCTTTCGGATAGACAGGTTTATCTAAACCGTGAGCTAGTACAGCAATTGTTTTACCTGCAACGTCTAAGACTCCCTTACGTGCGCACGCATCTATTCCTTTAGCTAAACCACTGACTATTGAGTAATTTCTTTTGGCAAGTAGTTTAGATACTCTAATGCCCATTTTCTCACCAAATTCAGATGGGTACCTTGTCCCTATAATCGCAACGGATTTTTCATAATTTAATAAATCCACATTTCCTTTAGCATACACTAGAATTGGATAATTTTTTAAATTTTTGATTTTTTTGGATAAAAATCATCACAAAAATTTATTATTTTTATTTTTTTACTAACGTTTTCGTTTATCAAATCATTTGCTTTTTTTAGCGCTTGCTCCCAAGTTAAAGGTGTTAGCACTTTATTATTTATTGCTGTAACATTTGTTTTAGAAAGTTCTTGGTAAATAATGGTTTCATTATTAATTTTTATTTCACCTAAAAACGTAATGATTGCCTTAGGTCCAATACCTTTGAAATCCAGTAAGGCTATTATTATTTGAGTTAGATTATTCAAAGATAGTCGCCTACTATTATGCTTTTTTTAAAAATTTAATAAGCTCTACTACTTCTGCATACACATAGTCTGCATTAAATTGGTTTTGACAGTTTGATCTATTTCCCAAATTTACCAAAACAGATTCAATACCCGATTTATTATAAGCCATGATATCATATTCAGAGTTTCCTATTCCAATAATACGTAACTTATCATTATTATTGGTAAGTTTTTTTAGTTTTTCTATCGCTACCTCTATCAGATAATTTGACGGTTTGCATAGTTTTTTTCCACTCAATATTGCATCATTATACGATAACAGACAATCAATTTCATCTATGTTAATAAAGTATTTAGACGGGGATCCCGGTTTGTTACAAAAATAATTGGTATTTGCATCTCATTGATTACATATGAAATCATTTCTTTTATTCCTTCATATACTTGAAATTTTCCTAGGTTCATTTTTTGCAGCAGGATACTGTTTCCTTGTCCTTCAAATTTATACTCATGAGATTTTATCGAGTCTATCAGTGTTTGATCCACGTCAAAAATAATAGCATCTATTGGCTGATTGATTTGCGTTTTTGGCTTCACTTCTCCTCTTAGACAACTATTATTTTGCGTCCTTCCATATGCAAAATAGATGATTTTCGTGAATCCTAAATCAGTCAAATGTTTATGAGCTGCGTAAAATGAGCTTCCGGTAGTAACAACATCATCGATTACAAGAACTATTTTATTCTTATCTTCATTTGGAATCTTTTGACCTTTTTCCCAAGAATTATAATGTTTTTTATAATTTCTATTTACTGTACCAGAAACTTCATGTGCTGCTTCTTCATCTTCTATTTTCTTAAACAAAGATTTTCCATTTTAAAATTTCTCCTCATACTCCTCTGACAACTGACCGACCACTCGTGATACAATATTCTTTTTTTTAATTTTTGAACTAGGGATGCACGTTACTATGATTGGCTCACTATTTTTTTAATTACGGCATTAATATCTTCCACATATCTTTTTAGGCCGCCTACACTTTCAAAATTTTTTTGCCTGATTATATTTTGCTCGATTACTAAAAAAAGACTTACCTGATTTTTTTAATCCATTGATGTATTTATAATCATCATATTCAGATGGTGTATATTCTTTTGTTGGCATTGGATATTCTTTTAAATAAAAAATAGGTTCAAAATTTTCTTCAATGACGTGTAACTTCCGAGTATTTACAACTTGATTATAATTAATATTTTTC
>NZ_NGKY01000001.1:2182531-2224637 GCF_002140855.1 Enterococcus sp. 7E2_DIV0204 | reverse complement strand
AATCATAACATAACGATCGATAAAAAATATTTATACTCATTTATTTAAACGCACTAAGAATGTCAACTTTTATTTCTAACCTCATAAAAAAAGCTAAAGACAGTCACTGAAAAATTCAATGATTATCTCTAGCTCTATTATTTATTAATAAATTTTTTTAGAATCCTGGCATTCCTTTAGCATATTTTCCCATCGTAGCTTCTGTTTCTTTTTCTACCTTCGTCAATGCATCATTGACCGCCATGATCACTAAATCTTGCAGCATTTCTACATCTTCTGGGTCCACAACATCTTCTTTGATAGAGATGTCTTTCATTTTACGATCACCAGTAAACGTTGCTATTACTAATTGGTTTGTTGCTTCACCAACAAATTCTCTAACATTTAATTCCGCTTGTGCCTTTTCCATATCTTTTTGCATTTTTTGAACTTGTTTCATCATCCCTTGCATATTTCCCATGCCTCGCATCATAACTACCGTCTCCTCTTAATCGTTTATTACTTCAACAAGCGCTTCGCCAAACATCGCGATTGCTTCGTCTACTACTTGGTTATTGACTTCTTGTGCTGGTTCTTCATCTTCTAATAAATGATTATCTTCATTATTGATGGGTTGTTCAGCAGTTGTTGAATCTCCTTGAGTATCTTTGTTTTGGCTAATAAAGGACTGCCGTAATTTGGGCCAGCTTTCCTTCGTGATACAAACCATATCTGGTGCATAATTATTGACCAAACGGCTTAAATTATTGTGAACAGCCAACTGCATTTCTTCATCTTCCATGGCACGACCACAGACGATTTCATACTCAAAAGCAATTACTATTCCCTTAGGACTAGCGGCCACCGGTTCACTTGCTTTTAACATCGCTCGTTGAGTCACAGACATCATTTGCAATAAATCTTCCCAGACATTTTTGACATTCAGTAAATGATCTTTCGTCGCTTCATTCAGTACTTTGTATACTAACTCTGTCGGGATCCTTAGGGCATTTTTGCTACTAGTTGCTCTTGTTGGTTTAATCGGTTCAGCTTCTTTAGCCGTGACACCATTTTTCTTCAATTCAGTTAATTCTTTTTGTAGCTGTTCGATCTGTTGTTGTAAAGTAGTGATCTCAGCTGTCGCAATTGGTTGTGCCCCATTGGAAATCTCTACCGGTTTTTTAACAGATTTTGCCAACTTAACAGTTGCTACTTCAAGATAAATATTAGCATTATTGGTAAAACGAATATCATTTTGAGTATCACTTAAAATTTGGATCATTTGATAAATTTTTTCAGCAGCAGTCTGTCCCGCTAAGTTTTTGAAATTCTCAGTCAAATTTCCAACTTTTTCCGCTAATAAATTTGGTGCTTGTTGAAACATCAGTAAATCACGGCAATATAACAACAAATCTTCTAAAAAGCGTCTAGCTTCCTTACCCGAACTAAGAATCGATTCTAATATTTCTAAGGCTTGCTCCACATCACCTGTTACACAGCTCGAAATATACTGATCCATCATTTCGTATGTTAGACTACCGGTGACTTGCATTGCGTCTGTCAGGGTAACTTTTTCATCACTAAATGAAATCGTTTGATCCAAGATACTCAAAGCATCCCGCATCCCACCTTCAGCTGCTCGGCCAATCACATATAAAGCCTGTTCTTCAAACTCAATATCAATTTGCTTTAAAATATACCCTAAATGATCAACAATATCTTGTGTGCTGATGCGTTTAAAATCAAACCGTTGCGTTCTTGAAATAATCGTCAATGGAATCTTATGCGGTTCAGTCGTCGCTAAGATAAAAATAACATTTTGCGGCGGCTCTTCTAATGTTTTTAGTAATGCGTTAAACGCACCTGTCGACAACATATGTACTTCATCGATGATATAGACTTTATAGTCAGCTTGTGTGGGTGCATATTTGGCTTTATCGCGAATATCACGAATTTCTTCAACACCATTATTACTGGCTGCATCGATCTCAATGACATCGTTCAAACGTCCTTCAGTGATTGCAATACACGTCTCACATTCATTACATGGTTCCCCATCTACACTATGTTTACAGTTGATTGCTTTAGCAAAAATTTTCGCCGCACTTGTTTTCCCTGTTCCTCTTGGACCGGTAAACAGATAGGCATGCGAGGTTTTCTTTTGTATAATCGCATTTTTTAATGTCTGCGTAATTGCTTTTTGTCCAACAACGTCATCAAAACGCTGTGAACGCCAGACACGATACAAAGCTTGATAAGCCATAATTTACCCCTCCCTCGAAATTTCACTATCTTCTATTATACGTGATTTTTATGGATAAGGCATTAAAAAAAGCAAACTCATTAAAAAATAGTAAAAAAAAAAGCCCTAACTCTCGTCAGAACTTTCTAAAACAAATTAGATATGTGTATCTGTTTCTTCATTTTTAGTGGGTCCGTCCATCGCACGGAACATTTGATTATAACGTTCTTCATCTTCTTGATTATCTCTGATCACTTTTGAAAGTGTAAATGACGTAGAAATCAAGCCAACTGATCCCATCAAATAATACCCTTTAACCATCAAAGGTTCTTTTAAGGTGTACAAACCAATCAACATCAATGCCACGAAAAAGGCAAATGATCCCCAACTTAGAAAGACAAATGCAGGTGTGTTTCTGTAAGCTTTCTTTTTCATAATTCTCTCCTTTAAAATTAATAATACTTTTTTAGTATAGCATTACTTTTTATTAAATGACAATCTTTATTTTAATTTTAAAAAAAATAATAGACCAAAACAACAAACAAAAAATAACAGTTTAAGCATTTAAATAGGCAATATCTTTGGGTAAGACCAGTCGTCTTTTATCAATATACTTTCGTAGATCCGTTATATTCTTGAATGAAGGAATATCTTCAACGATCATGTTGATTTTTTCATCTATCGTTTCAAGTGCATAATTTGATACATATAAGTCATATTGTTGATCAACGTTATTCACCAATTGATCATAAAAATGGTTTTCTTGAACCGATAGGTTGACCTTGTTCCGGAAATTTTCTTTTAAAACAGAACTTAAAAACTGTGCATGTTCTTTACCTAGATCGCTTAACACCAAAACAGATAATTGACGTCTCATCTCATCTGTCAATTTACTGAGATCCTGCCAACGAATCGCCATTTCATGAAGAATACCATCTAAGTACATTGATTGCCAAGGAAATTTCATTTTTGCTTCCAATACTCCTAAAGCTTTCGTAACGACAGCTGTAAAAACGATGAAATTTTGTTTGATTGCCCGGCTTGAATATAAGTAACGATCATATACAATAAATTTTTTATAAGGAAACATCTTGTGTTTTGCGTAGAGGTACTCGATCAAACGGATAATGCTTATATTACTTTGTTCTGAGATAGAAATAGACAGTGCCTCTTTAATCGTTTTGACTAGATTCTCTGCTTGATAGATAACATTCACTTTTTCTTGTTCATTGTCCCAACCAAAATCCCACCAAAAAATAGAATAACAGAAATCTTCATACCAATTATCAGGCAATACCACATTTAAAGGTTCTGCGATTTCTTCAACATCCGCTTGATATTTTCTAACATCGATCGTTGTTTTAACAAAACTATTGATTGGATCTTTTCTATCCTGAATCAAAAATCCTTGCCGTTCGCGAATGATCGTGACCGCAATTGAATACGCTAAGTGAACGATTTGGCTATCATTTAGTTCTAGAGCAAATTTCTGATTGATCTTATTAGACAACGTAAAAACTTTTGTACGGTCTAGATGAAATGGCCATTCTCGGATTCCATATACTTCAATAAAATAGCAAGTAAAAAAATAGCGAATCTGACGCTCATCTTTTCCATGAACAAAATAAGGAGATCGGCTCATCTGAATATTGCGATCTTTGAGTGCCGAACTGATTATATTTGAAAGGCGGTATAAACTAGAATTACTTAAAAATAATTTTTTTTCCCAATAAACAGCTGGCCGCATCGGTTCAAAAAAGATCGATTCTAACAAAGAGAATGCATTCGATTCTTGAATAATTTCAATGTAAATATCATAGATCGACCTGTGTGGTGAAGCAATCAGTCGGATTCCATGCTTTCTAGAGGTCTCGATCGTCAGATAATCGGGCCAGCGATCTTCTATGTATTGACAATCCAACATGATTGTTTTTTTTGAACAATCGATACTTTCAGCTAAATAATCGGATGTAATCCAACTATTTGGACCATTTAACAAATTCAACAACAACACTCTACGATGCATAGATGGCGATAATAATCGTTCCATTTTATCTCCTCTTTCTTACTTTCTATTAAATTCTTCAAAAATTTCCAGTAGTTAAGAATTTTTTGAAGAAATCCTTATTTAACAACAATTATAACATCTTTATCATGGTTTTTGAATTAATCTAAAGCGCAACTCAATTGGTTTATTTAATCTTGGGTCTTATTATAAAAATATAAAAACGCGGATTTAAAATTTATCGATAAATGGAAAATCTCACCACATTTTTGGAGGGATTCTACATGAAAAAAAACACAATTAAACACACGATCATTATTGGTTTCATCAGCATTTTAAGCATTTTTTTACTTATTGGTGGTTTTATTTTCACCGATGCCTACAGTCGTGCAAACAGTTTGAATGCTAAACCGAAAAAAACAAACATTACCTTAGTAAAAAACGTTCCAACTGACAAAGAGTTAAGTAAACAGAATGTCACACCTAAGAAAAAGCAAAACAATGACAAAATAGTTGCTGTAAATACGACCAAAGATCCTATTGCGCCAACTACTTCCGCTCCAGAAGAAACGGTTGAACAAAATAGCCAAATAAACATCTATGAAGAAGTCACAGCAACTGATAATAAAGATGGAGACCTCACTGCCAAATTATCTGCAGATAAAACACTAGATACCTCTGTTTTAGGCACCCAAATAATCCATTATTCAGTAACTGATGCAAGTGGCAATTTTGGTGGGGCTGATAGAACATTTACGATTGTTCCAAAAAGTGAACCTGTTGTGGTTGCGGCTGGATCACAAGCTGAACCTCAGGTGACAGAACAACCAGCAGCACTTGCTGAGCCAGCGCAAATCGAAGTAGCAACCACACCTGTGGCACCTGTAGCGGCAAGCTCTTCCCCAATGACAATCACCATGAACGGCCAAACGACTCCTTATCAAAACGGCGGTCAAGGGAGTGGTCAAAGCGTAATCGATTCAAATCCTGGCGGTGTTGCTTCTACCTGGGGAGGTGCTGCTGTTCAATCAGAGGATGATGGACAAAATACTCATTTTATTGGTCACAATCCTGGGGCTTTTTCAACAGTCTTTTCATTAGGCTCAGGTAGTCAAATCGTTGTGACAGATGCAAACGGTACCCCTACAACGTATACGGTACGAACTTTACTTCAATTGGATGATTATGGCATTGAAGTTGGAACTGGAACCGACTATTGGGATCTTACTGTAGGTACAGGTGGTGGTGAACGAATCACACTTCAAAGCTGTGTCAATGATAATATCAATTTATTTGTTATTGCCTATAAATAAAATAAAGAGCATCACCTCGTTGATGCTCTTTCGATCAATTCTGTTGCAATCGTGATTTTTCTTGCGATCGGTGCTTGTTCATAAATAATCGACAATATCGTTTCAATCGCCAGCTCACCCATCCATTCTGTATGGATTTTAATTGTAGTCAACGGTGGACTAACATATTTGGCTACGCTGATATCATTGAACCCAATCACCGAAATATCTTCCGGTACTTTTAATCCAACTTCTTGAATCGCTTTTAAGGCACCCACAGCAAGTGCGTCACTAGAAGCAAAAAAAGCAGTTGGAAATGTTTGTGGCTGTCTACTTAAAAACTGTTTCATCACATCATAGCCACTATTAACAGTGAATGGCGCCTTTAGAATATACTCTTCATGTAACAAGTCCTTTTGTTCTAGAATCTCTTTAAAAATTTTCAATCGTTTATCTTCAAGTAATTCATGACTTCCTCGAGTATACTCTTCTCCAGCAAGTATACCGATTTCTTGATGTCCATGTTGAGCTAAGTAAGCCAAAACAGTCGACAGGCTTTGTTGAAAATCGATGACTAGAGAATTATACCCTAAATCAAGCGCATCAAAGTCAACAAACAATAAATTAGGATTTTTATCAAAAAGAAAATCCGCTTCAGCTTTGTCAAATTTTCCTAAAGCCAAAATCCCATCTGCAGTTTCATGCTCTAATTCTTCCATGGATCGTTTGACTAATTCAATACGCATCTCTTCAGCTTTTTTTTCAATCCCTAAACGAATCGATAGATAGTAAATGTCTTCTAATTCTTCTACTTCGTCATACCACTGAACGAATAGGATCTTTGCTTTAGCCGTCTTTGTACCCTTTTTATGCTTTGTATAGTTTAACTCTTCTGCCGCTTCAAAGACTTTTTGCTTTGTCTCAATGCCAACAGAAAGATCCGGATCATAGTTCAGCACTCTAGAAACTGTTGCAGGTGAAACACCTGCTAATGATGCGATGTCTTTGATCGTTGCCATGTTTTCACCAGCCCTTCTTTATAAACTATCGATAAAACGTTTAAAGGCCGCTTGCCCTTCCATCGTACGTTTATAAACACCAGCATCAGCTAAAACCTGGGCGAAAATTTGCCCCACCTCTTTTTGAATTATTTCTTTGGCATTGGCTTCATTAAAAGAAAAATTTTCCTTCATTTGATCTGCCCAGGCTTTATGATACTCGGCAATATGATGTTCTTTTTCTAAAACATATTTTTCCACTTCTTGAAGTTCATCATTTAAACGAGGCGGTAATACGGCTAAGCCCATCACTTCGATCAACCCAATATTTTCCTTTTTGATATGCTGAACTTCTTGATGGGGATGAAAAATACCAGCTGGATGTTCATCAGAAACATTATTATCACGTAGTACCAAGTCCATCTCAAATAACGAACCTTTGCGGCGTGCAATTGGTGTAATCGTATGATGCGGTGTTCCATCCTCTGAAAAAGCTCGAATTGAGACTTCCTCATCAGAATAGTGTTGCCATTTATCTAAAATCAAGGCAGCTGCCTCAACTAAGTCTTCTGAATTAGGACTTTGCAAGCGAATCACAGACATCGGCCATTTGACGATCCCAGCATTCATCAATGGAAAATCGCTTAGCTCAAAATATTGTTCGATCGGAGCTTTCTCCATCGGAAAGATATGTCGTCCTGCTTGATAATGATCATGGGTCAAAATCGAACCACCTACAATTGGTAAATCTGCATTAGAACCAACAAAATAATGTGGCAATACTTCAATAATTCTAGTTAAGCGATAAAATGTTTCCTTTGAGATGACCATAGGGCGATGTTCCTCTGACAGAATAATTGAATGTTCATTATAGTAAGCATATGGTGAATACTGAAATCCCCAACTTTCTCCATCTAAGTTCATTCGAATGATCCGATGATTCGTTCTAGCCGGATAATTTGTCCGACCTTTATACCCTTCATTTTCCATACATAAAACACACTTAGGATAATTTACCTGTGTGGCTTGACGTGCTGCCGCAATTTGCTTTGGGTCTTTTTCGGGTCTGGATAAATTGATGGTAATTTCTAATTGACCATACTCTGTTTCTGCTGGAAAAATGATATTTTTAGCAATAGCCCGTGTCTTAATATAATTATTTTCTTTACTTAACTTATAGAAATAATCAGTTGCATCGACCGGATCTTTTTCATAATGTTGGGCAAAAAGTGCATTCACAACTGAAGGTGGTGGTGTTAAAAAATCCATCAATTGTGCTTCAAAAATCTCTAAATCCGCTGATCCCTCTCGAAAAACCCCGTTTTTTAAAGCTTGTTCGACTAACTCATCTAATAATTCCAAGGATGTTTTAGTCACGACCACTGGAGAAACAGGATCTAATGACTCTTCACCAACCATTGCAAGTACCCGATTTTGTAAATAAAGACGATCCAACTCCATCCAACCACCAGCTTGAATAGCTAACGTGACAAAATCAGTAACAGTTTGACTAATTGACACAACGATTCCTCCTAAATTTAAAAGCTGAAAGAGCTCGTTCAGTCTCGACTGGAAAATAGGAAAAATTGACTGAGGCGTTCTTTGTCTCATTCAATTTTTATCTTTTCCCGAAAGGCTAGCCTGTAAAGCTAGATACTGTTAAAAGCTGAACAGGCTCGTTTAGGCTCGTAGAAAAATAGGAAAATATGATTATGACGCTTTTTGTCACGAGCAGATTTTATCTTTTTTCATAGAGACTAGCCTGTAAAGCTAGATAACATATGGTAACAACGTTCCGCTTTGCTTCACCTTGTACTTTTCAACATCTGAATAACAGAAGGAAGCAACGTTCCTTTCAGTTACCTTGTACCAAGTCTTTTCGTGCGACGAGTAATCACAGGAGCATTCAACATCAACTCATTTCTTCGTTGTGTTTCTTGGCATGTTTCAAAGCAAAATACTTCTTACTCATACCCTTTAGGATGACTAACATGCCATTCCCAAGCAGTTTTGATGATCTGTTTGATATCTGTAACTTGAGGCTCCCAGCCCAAAACCAACTTAGCTTTTTCACTTGAAGCAACTAGTTTACTTGGGTCACCTAGACGCCGCGGCAAGACTTTTGCTGGTATTTCTTTGCCCGTCACGGCACGTGCTGCTTCCAACATTTCTTTAACTGAATAGCCTGTATTGCTACCTAAGTTAAAAATGTTACTTTCATTTCCTTTTTGTAAATAATCTAAAGCTGCTATATGAGCTGCAATCAGGTCTTCAATATAAACATAATCGCGAATACACGTACCATCCGGGGTATCATAATCCTCACCATAAATACCTAGATATTCTCTTTGTCCTAAAGCTGTTTGTAAAATAATCGGAATCAAATGCGTCTCTGGATCATGATCTTCACCAATCGAAGCATCAGATTTTGCCCCAGCTACATTAAAATAACGAAGAGCTACGTAACGAATTTCATAGGCTTTATCACACCATTTCATCATTTTTTCCATCATTAATTTACTTTCACCATAGGGATTTTCTGGATTTGTCGGCATTGTTTCGACAATTGGCATTTCTTTTGGCTCCCCATACGTTGCAGCAGTTGAAGAAAATACAATATGCTTCACGCCGAACTCTTCCATTACTTCTAACGTAATTTGCGTACCGTGAACATTATTATTAAAATAGACCAATGGCTTTTCTACCGACTCACCAACTAATGAACTTGCAGCAAAATGAATCACACCATCGATTGTTTCTTTTGTAAAGACATCTTGCATAAATTTTTTATCGCGAATATCACCTTGATAGAATTTAGCTTTCTCATGAATTGATTGTCTATGACCTGTTTGTAGATTGTCGATCACAATCACTTCGTATCCTTTATTGATCAGTTGGTCTACTGCGTGTGAGCCAATATAACCTGCCCCACCTAAAACTAACATTGACATATTATTACCTCCTAATTGAATACAGCAAAGATCAAAATCTTTTTTTCGTATTCCTTATTTTACAGCTTTCTCGCTCCATCATCAACGTTTGCAATATAAAAATCTGCTGAGTAGCCAATTTTCTCATTGTAAACTTTTCCAACTTGTTCAATAAAAAACTCTAATTCAGTTTCCTTGACTAAAGCAATCGCACAACCACCAAAACCAGCCCCAGTCATGCGTGCACCTAAGACTCCTTGCTGTTTTTGTGCTGCCATAACTAATGTATCAAGTTCAATACCCGTTACTTCATAATCATCTTTTAAAGATGCGTGAGAAGTATTCAATAGTTGTCCAAAATAGGTTAAATCATTATCCGATAAGGCATTCTTCGCTTTGATCGTACGCTGATTTTCAGTCACCGCATGTTTTGCTCGCTTGATCAACACCTTATCTGCAATAATTTCTTTATTTTTTTCAAACAAATCCTCTGTCAGTTCTCCCAAAGCCTTGATGGGTAACACAGTTTGTAGACGGCTCAAAGCTAATTCACATTCCGCCCGTCGCTCGTTATATTTTGAATCTGCTAATTCTCTGCGTTTATTCGTATTCATGATCACAATCACATATTCACCAAATTCTGCTGGTACTAATTCATAATCAAGCGTGTTTGTATCTAATAAAATTGCTTGGTCTTGTTTCCCCATGCCAATTGCAAATTGATCCATGATTCCAGAGTTGACACCGATGAATTGATTTTCCACTCGTTTTCCTGTCTTCACAAGCTCCAGCATACTAAGCCCTAGATCAAATAGATCATTTAAGATAACACCCATTAACAATTCAATTGAAGCGGATGATGAAAGTCCCGCACCATTTGGAATCGTACCCCAAAAAAGAAGATCCATACCTTGATCGATAGTGTGTCCTGCTTCTATTAAATATTTGATCATTCCTTTTGGATAATTCGTCCAATCATCGGCTTTTTTGTAGGTTAGATCCGTTAATGCTACTTCGATAATCCCTAATTCTGAAAAATTCTCTGAATAAAAACGAATAACTTGATCTGTCCGCTTCCTAACAGCACCATATGTTCCAATCGTAATTGCCGCTGGAAAAACGTGGCCGCCATTATAGTCAGTGTGCTCCCCAATCAAGTTGATTCTTCCAGGAGCAAAAAATAGTTCATTGGTCTCTATTCCAAATGTAGAATAGAATAGTTCTTGTAAGTCATTTTCCACAGTGATCACCTCTTAATACATTTTAGTAAATTAATTGTAAAACATTTACTAAACTTTTACAAGCTATTTCATAAAACGATTACATTTATTTAACTAATGTTAAGAAGTAGACAAGATCACTGCCTTTTTATTCTATCTATTGGATTTTTTTCTTACTTTAGTTCATAATAGAATTGTCTAACTAAGTGAGAGGAGAATGTATATGAAAAAATTTATTTCAGGTATGCTAGTAGGAACAGCTGTAACATGTGCTGCTGTTGTTGGCTTTGCTGCCACAATCAAGAAAACAGTTCTTGATCCAATCGAAGAAAAAGAAGACATGATCGAGGAAAACCGTAAAAAAGCAATGCGCAAACGCATCTCTAGATAATAAGAAAAGCGAAATAAAGCGTTTAGCTTTAGAGAAAATTAGGAATCTGTACATAGAACGCTTCTTGTTCTATGTACAGATTATCTATTTTCCTCAAAGGCTGCTTTATGTAGCTAGATCAAAGAAAAGCGGAACACGTTTGTTCAGATTCTGAGCGATATAAGAGAACTAATTTTAGCAGGGTGCTTTTCCCTGTGAATTAATTCTCGTTATCGCCGAGGAATCTAACGTGTGTAGCTGGATCATAAGAAAAGTGAAACAAAGCGATTAATCTTAGGGAAAAAGAAAAAAACTGTTTTTATCACAAACAGTTTTTTCTTTTTTCATATTTTTTTAGTCAAAAAAGCTGTAAAAATTGTACTGGCAATCACATCAGCTTCTCTTAAATTCCACGGATCTGTTCCCGGTCTGGATGTTGCCGCTGTCAACCAATGAATTCCCTCCGTTGGAATACCATAACAAAAAAGTCCAGGGATTGGTTCTCCTTCTTTTGACTGTAGTTGATTCGTTGTCCGCTCCACTAATAGCGCACCCGTTTTATAAGCTTCTCCTGTCGTTAGAGTTAACTCATGTAAACTCGCTATGCCGTCATTTAAAAGTTGTTGGATTAATGGATTTAAACTGAATTGATTGGCAGTTCTCGGTAATCTGGCTTCAATTAGGAAATGAGTTTTATATTTTTCTGTCGGATTACTCTTTGAAAATCCAATAAATCTTCCTGCATCCGTCATAATTTCCAATTTTGGCCCGACCAGTGTCACGATTCCTGCTTTGATCAAAGCCTTAAGTTCGGCTGTTCGCTCTAAAGGCGGCCCGATTGATAAAAAAGCATTCAGAGGAGCAAACCAATCCCATAACCATCTCTTAGTCTCATCATTTGAAAAAAGCTCCTGATCTAACATAAAACGAACTTCATCTCGTAAATCCTTTAAACTGTCCAAAGCTGCCGCAAAAGGTCCTGTTATTGTCCCTTTCTTTGCTTGCTCAAAGTCCCAAGTCAAATAATCAATAATAAATGCTTGAAAAGACTCTGGCTCGTTCGTTGTTTGGTCTGGATGTTGAATTACTGACCAATCCCAGAAATCCTTTTGAGCGATACCATATTTTTTTAAAGTCGCTACGGTCCCTCTAGTTCGAATAAACTCCTCACTAAAACGAGTTTGATTCACATGAGGATAGTTAGCTTTAAGCAGTGCTGAATAATAAGCAAATTCCATTTCTTTTTTTAAAAGCTCAAAAAATTGCTCAGCAGAAAATCGGCCTTTTCTTTTAAACTTATTTAAACTCTTTTCTTTGAGAAAACGTGGCTGATACTCTATTCCGTAGCCTTTTTGATTGGCGCCTCTGGCGTGATAAGGAATTCCACGACCAGATCCTGCAATGATTTTAGGTTCTTTCCCCGAAGGTAAATAAACTAATTCACCATTTTCCTCTTTAAAAGTTCCACCTCGATCACTCATCAGTAAGGTTAAATAATCATAAAAAACCAACCCTAATCCTCTGATCAAAACTGGTGTATCCTCGGTAATTGCTTCAAGATAGGCATCTGCCGCATTTTTGGGTGGGCAATAAAACAAGCGATGCTCACTAGCATATGCGGCCAAGGCTTGTTCATGACCTATCAACTGATTCTCTTGATGACCTAATGCTAAAATAACTGTATCAACTGTTATTTCTACTGCTTTCGTATAGACGAGAAACTTCTCGTCTTGCTTTTTCACAGCTCGCACCGTATCTTTAAAAAGTTTAACAGAGGTCTGGTCCGTCATTCGTGTTTGAATATATTCATAAAACCATTTTTGATATAACCCATAAAAAACGCGTGAACAATGATCATTTGGTCCTAGTTTTTCGCATTCTTCTAGTAGTATCATTCTATTTTCAAGCTGTTGTCTTTTTATAAACTCCACCGCTTCGCCTTGTGCCCATTCATACAAATTTGGCCCTTTCGCGACTGGTCCGTTTGTGCTTAGCGTCTCATCTGTAAATAAAGTGACATGTGCTGCCACTGAATTCATCAACAAAGACATTGGTTGATCTGTTCGCCAAACTTTACCTCCAGGACCACAGGGATCAAACATCGTAATTTGAATGACTTGCTTTTCTCTTGACCATTCAACGATTCGTTCTAAAATTGAAAGTCCTCGAGGTCCACCACCAACAATCGCAATCTTCATCTGTTTACTCCTTTCAGACCTTTTTGATTTGTCTAATAGATCAAGCAGTCTTTGCTATTGCTTCTTTTAAAATAACAGCATTGTTATTTTCTTCATCTTTAGCACTATAAATCAATGTGATGATAGGTTGTTCTTTAGTAAGTTGTACTAGCTCTTGAAAAGCCGCTTGCGCCTTGCCAGACTGTAACTCAAGCAAATACTTTGTTTTAAATTCAGGAAATTTAACTGGATCATGATCAAACCATTTTCTAAGTTCGGTGCTAGGCGCGATTTCTTTTAGCCACAAATCTAACGCTTCTTTCTCTTTCGACATTCCTCTTGGCCACAAACGATCGACCAATATTCGGTAACCATCCGTGGGACTGACTTGTTCATAGGCTCTTTTTAACTGAATCATCATTGTCACCTCGTCTTTATTTTAACGTAATCACACAAAAAAGAAACGACTTATGATTTTGATTTGGAAATAAAAACACAGAGAAGTAAACGTTGTTCAACATTCGAACCCTCGTTTCTCTCTGTGTTTAATGAATCAAGTATTTTTCTTTTTCGTTTTGCCAGTCCAGCCTTCATAGCCGCCTTTTAAAATATAAAGATCTTTATAGCCATTTTTACGTAATTGATTCGCTGTACGAATACTCAATGATTTTTTTTGATCATAAATATAGACAGGTTGATCTTTACGAATGGAGTTCAACGTTGTTTTGATCGTTGTATAAGGCATACTGCGTGCGCCAAGAATATGGCCGGCATCAAATGAGTCTTTTTCACGAACGTCAATGATTTGTGCTTTTCTCATACCTTCTCTAAATTCTTCTTCTGTAATCGTTTTGGCAGAACGTTTTGCCATGATTCGAAGATATAACTCATTGATTCCCATTGCTAATAAAAGTGCTAATAAAACTCCGTTGATAATCCATAAAACATTCATTCTAAAATCCCTTTCTTACTCTTTCTCCGTAAATTGTAAGGCAAGTGACGCAGCACCAATCACACCTGCTTCATTACCAAGCTGTGCTAATTTGACTTGCGTACTGTTACGAACTTCTGGGAAAGTAAATTCTTCAAAATAGGTTTGAACACGGCTACGTAAAAATTCACCAGCCGCAGAAACACCACCGCCAATAACCACACTTGATGGATTTAGTGTATTTCCCACATTACCGATTGCAAGACCTAAGAAATAACACACTTTATCAACCACCATTAAAGCAAATGGATCATCTGCTTGAGCATAATCAAAGACATCTTTACTTGAAACATCTTGACCATCATCGATTGCTTGTTTCAACTCAGAATCGCCTGCATATTCTTCAGACATATGACGAGCAACTCGAACGACACCCGTTGCACTTGAAACAGTTTCTAGACAACCACGTTTCCCACAAGTACATTCAAAACCGCCAGGATCCACAGTTACGTGCCCGATTTCCCCTGCACAACCGTTAACGCCATGCAACAAGTTGCCTTCTGCAATAATACCGCCGCCAACACCTGTACCGAGTGTAATGAAAACAACATCTGGATTGTTTTCTCCAGCACCTTTCCACCGTTCACCTAAAGCGGCTACATTGGCATCATTGTCTAATACAAAAGGGATTCCGGTCGCTGTTTCAATTTGCGTTTTTACACTTTGTTTTTTTGTCCAGTTCAGGTTGTAGGCACCAATCACTGTACCATTTTTGATATCAACACTACCTGGAGTCCCCATACCAATCCCAATAAAATCCTCATGTTTCATGTCATAAAGAGCGATTCGGTGGTTGATCGACTCAATGATATCCGGCACAATATGACTGCCTTCATCCAGAATATTCGTTTCAATACTCCACTTTTGCTGAACATCTCCATCAGTTGTTAAAATCGCAAACTTAATCGTTGTACCGCCTAAATCAATCCCAATCAATTTCTTGTCCATTTACTCGGTTCCTTTCTCAGTCGCTCTGCTTTCTTCAATTCGATGTTCTCTTTGCAAGACACTTCTCGCATGAAGATACGTGTCTCGATCAATCAAGTGACCTTCATAAATATTTTTCAATTCAATCATCATCAACTCAATATCATAAATTCTGGCACCTACGTAAATATAGATCCCGAATTGTTTGAATAACTGCTGGACATCGTATAACGTTTCCATTTAAGCACTTCCTTATTATACAAGTAAACCGAATTTTTTCAAACCCAAGACTAAACAAACGCCTAATAAAAATACGAAAATAATTCCGGCAATGATCCGTTCATGGATATTAAACTCTTCTGAGCGATCTGGAACAGCTAAAGCTGAGGCAACTAGCAGTCCGCCAAGCAATCCGCCAATATGTCCCATAATATCCACTGAGCTACTAAATAAGTTAAAAATTAAATTGATCCCGATAAACGTCGCATACCGTTGCACCATAAATGAAATTGCAGGGTTGTTCCTAAAATGGCGACCTAAAATAACAAAAGCGCCAAATAGTCCAAATAATGCGGTACTTGCTCCAGCAGAAATACTGTTTGTTGATCCAAAAGTAAAACTAACGACATTTCCAGCAATACCACTTAATAAATAAATCAACAAGTAACGCCAGTGACCATAAATATTTTCCACTTGTGAACCTACATAATAAAGCGTCACCATATTTACTGCAAAGTGTAGCCAACCGATATGTAAAAACATCGGTGTAAAGAAACGCCAATATTCATGTAAATACAGAATCTCTTCTCGAGACATCGCACCCCAGCGAATCAAAACTAAACTATTTTCTGAGCCACCTGTTAATTCCATGCCTAGAAAGACAGTCGTGGTGATTCCAAGTAAAAGGTATGTCACCAACGGTTGCTTTAATAATCTCTTGATTTTCATTTGAGTTTGATAATTCATATGTTCCTCCTAGCTGATAAATAATCGTTTTACAGGTAAATCAAAGGATTCCACCTGCCAATTTTCCTGAATCTGTTCACTGAATACCAAACTGCACGTTTCCCCTTGGTAATGTTGTAGGAAGCGATCATAAAATCCCCCGCCAAAACCAATCCGAAAGCCTTCATGGGTAAACACGATCCCTGGTACAACCACTAAATCGATTATTTCAGCCGGTACCTCTGGTGCAGCTATCGGCTCATCTACACCAAATGCGGATTTTTCAAAACGTGTTTTAGGGTTTACGGAATGAAATGTCAACTGTCGTGCCTTTCCTGCAATTGGCATTAGGATTTTTTTCCCTTCCTGCCAACCTCTATTGAGCAGAATATGGGTATCAAATTCAAAATCAAGTGGTTTCGTAAGCGCAATCGTCTGGGCTTTTTGCCAAGCTGGATCGTTGAATAATGTTTGACTAATTTCTGCCTCTTTTTGCTCTTTCAGCATAGGATGATCATGAAGCCATTTCAAGTTTGCTAAACCTAATTTTCTTAACCGTGCTTTTTCCACATTCACGCCTCCTTAATCAGAAAAAAATGCTACTATTTCTTAACATCTGATCGCTTTTTAACCTTACTTTGTAGTTTATAGAAAAACAGACCAAATAGCAAACAGACTTCTAGTTTTTCATCCCAGAATTTAGTCTTTTTTGCAACCAATTGCTGATTGCTTTACAGACCTCGATTTTTTCATTTTCAAATAAAATTTCATGGCGCAAGTCAGCAAATAAAACGAGTGATACATCCTTGATTCCAGCTTCATCTAATTCTTTTGCAACTTTCCGTGGTCCTATACCAAAATCGCCTACTGGATCTTGTTCACCACTAATCACCAAAACCGGTAAATCCTGATCAATGTTTTGGGCCCAACCATTTTGATTTGCACCATCAACTAAACGAAATAACGTATAAAACCCATTATTTGTAAATGTAAAACCCGTTAACGAATCAGTTTCATAATTTTTGACGTTTTCTTGATTTTTACTTAACCAATTAAAACGACCATTTTCTGGAAACTGTTTGCTAAAACTTCCAAAGGCCAGATGATCCAACCATTTATTTGTTTTTTTCGGTGCGGTAACATTCAATCCTTTCGTTAGCGAAAGAGCGAGCGGTAACATAGAAGCTTTTTTACCAGTTCCCATAAAAATCGCTCCACTGATATCAGCCTTATATAATTGTAAATAATTCCGTAAAGCAAAAGAACCCATGCTGTGGCCTAACATAAAATGCGGCAAATCCGGATAATTATTCTCGATCCATTCTTTGATTTGATCAATATCTTCCAATACAAAGGTTATAGGTTCAGTTTCGCCAAAATATCCATGCTTTGATTCAGCCTCTAGTACAGATTGACCATGACCTAGATGATCATGTCCCACCACTACAAAGCCTAATTCATTCAGATACTTAGCAAATTCATGATAGCGTTCAATATATTCTGCCATGCCATGAATGATTTGGACAGTTCCAACCCTCTCACCTTGAGGCTCCCAGCAGATAAAATGGCTTGTTGTTTTGTGATCTGATGAAAAAAAAGTATTGTGTTTCATATTTTTCCCTCTTCTCAATTGATACATTTTATTATAAAGTATTCTTAGCAAATGAAATAGTCAAATGTGCATTTTCTTTTATGATTATTTAGAAGGAGAAAAAATGAAAATTCAACTGATTGGAGCATCTGGGACAGGAAAAAGTACCTTAACTATATAACTGCTATAAAATTCCGATCGTAGCGCTAGAACTTTGTAAAACCAATGATAAAAACTGTCACCGTTGTTCCAACATTAGCACCCATAATCACACCGATTACCTGACGTAATGACATAAAACCAACACTCACCAAGCCTACAGTCAAGACCGTCGTACCAGAACTACTTTGGAAAATCGCCGTCAAAATCAAACCTGCTGATACCGATCTTAAAGGGGTGGATGTAAAGGTATTCAAAATCTCCCGTAACGAATCCCCCGCAGACTTTTGCAGACCATCCCCCATATACTTCATACCAAATAGAAAAATCCCTGATCCTCCGAGAAAAGGAAACAAATTTCTTGATAGGACACACCTGTTCCTCCTTTATTTAAAAGCTGAATGAGCTCGGCCAGCCTTGACAGGAAAATAGGAAAACATGCCTGTGACGCTCTTTGTCACATTCAGGTTTTATCTTTTTTCCGAGATATCGACCCACTAAACTAACAATTTAAATAATAAACTCCTTTTTAAGAGTTCAAAAAAACAAGCCTCTTGTAAATAAATTATTGTTTTTTTCATCATAAACTTAATACTGTTCAACACAATATTTTCATTATAAACAAAAAAAGAGTTGAGAAGCGTACGTTTCTCAACTCTGAATAAAAAACTCAAACCATCATCATATAAACACCCGCAGCTACGGTGGCACCAATTACTGGACCAACGATTGGAACCCATGAATAAGCCCAATCAGAATTTCCTTTAGTTGGAATCGGTAATAATTGATGTGCTAAACGTGGACCAAAATCACGTGCTGGATTAATTGCATATCCAGTCGGTCCACCTAGAGATAAACCAATTGATAAAATCAACGCCCCAACAACTAATGGATTTAAACCATCTGTAAAGTTATGTTGTGAAAATGAAAGTAAGCCTAAAACTAAAACAAATGTTCCAATCACTTCGGTCACCATATTTGCTGGATAATTACGAATTGCTGGACCGGTGGCAAAGGTTCCTAAAACGGCTCCTTGATCTTCCGTTACTTGCCAATGTGGTAAGTAAGCCAACCAAACCAAGACTGCACCCACGACCGCCCCAAGTACTTGCGCTACAATAAACGGTACAACTAGACTCCATTCAAAACTACCAGTCATCGCCATTGCGATTGTAACTGCTGGATTCAAGTGCGCTGGTCCCATGTATCCCGCGACATAAACCGCGATAGTAACTGCCATTGCCCAACCAAAAGCAATCACGATCCAACCAGATGCTTCAGCCTTACTTTTCTTTAGATTGACTGCCGCACACACACCATCTCCTAAAAGAATCAAAATCATTGTTCCTAAAAACTCACTGAAAATCTGTGTCATATTTGAAGTATCCATTTTACTTCGTCCCTTCTTTCAATGTACTCAAGTCAGATTCTGCGATCAATTGATTTAATTCAGTCGTATAATATTCCTTTTGTTCCTCAGACCAATGATGATAATGACTCATTTCAGAAATCACGCCTTGTTTGACTTCATCTAGCGTGTCTCTCATGAAAAGTAAATGATTGGTTCTACGAACAAGATAGTCTGCAGGTGTTAAAACCATTTCATTTTCTAACGCATAATGCAGTGCTAGTGTTTCAGCTAAACTTAAACCTGTGACTGGTTCAGTTGTCGTAATTTTTTCAAAAAGTTCAGTAACATTTGAACCATAAAGGTGAGCAAGATACTCTGCCCCTTCTTGACTCAAACCTTGTTCCATCCCAAGTTTCGCAAGCGCTATCAGTTCTGTTTCTACATTTGCCGCATCAAGATTGCCTCCTGAAACAGGATACGTTTTAGAATCGATCAGCTGGAACTCACTACTAAATTCTGCTTTCAAAATTCGTTGAATTTCTTTTAATGCACCTTCAGCCATTTTACGGTAATCTGTGATTTTCCCACCTGATAGTGTCAGCAAACCATCATCTGAGCGTTCCAGTAGGCTACCACGAGAAACTGCCGAAGGATTTTCTTTACTCTCTGCCAATGAATCTTCTAAATGATTCAAAACATTTTCTACATCAAAACGGCTTGCTTGTTGATTTTTATACTTAGCAACGATATCGATGACTTGATCAAAACTTTCATCAGAAACCTTACCATTATTCCCACCGTTATAATCTGACCCGCCATTTTCGGAAATCAAGGGTCTAAGACCTGCCCAGCTTGCTTCGATATCATCAATCGTCACATGTGCCTTAGGATAATGGCTATTGACAATTTCCAATAAATAATCAACATCTTCTTGCGTAACCGTAGGATGTTCATAATCTTCTGTATAGTCTGTATCTGTTGTACCAAAATAGGTTTTTTTCTCTCTAGGAACTACGAAAACCATCCGGCCATCATGTTTTCCTGTATCAAAATACGTTGGTTGTGGTACGTGTAACTTACTACTATCAACAACAAGGTGAACCCCCTTAGTAGGCCGCATTTGTGGTACTAATTTTTCTTTCATGTCCAGACCACGAACCATATCGGACCAAGGCCCAGTGGTATTAATAACAACTTTAGCCTTGATATCAAATTGTTCCCCTGTCAATAAATCTTCTGCTTTTACACCAATGATTTTCCCTTGATCGTTTTGAATAAAACCAACAGCTTTCACCTTGCTGACTAACAAACCACCATCTGAAGCAGCTCTTTTAATATTTTCAATTACAAGGCGAGCATCATTATTTCTAAAATCTAGATACACACCACCGCCCTGTAACCCTTCACTTTTTAATTGTGGCTCTCTTTCCAGCACTTCTTCTTTCGTCAATGTGTAATTTTCATATTTTGTGCCAATCACATTCGCTAAACGATCATACAAGTCCATCGCTACTTTGACAGAAAACATATTAAAGGTTGCTTTTGGCTCATCGTAGATCGGTAAAAGCATGGGGTCTGGCTTAGGAATATGTGGTGCAATTGCTTGAACCACTGCCCGTTCTTGGACAGTGTCTGCAACAACTTCTACATCAAAATTTTTCAAATAACGAATTCCGCCATGAACTAATTTAGTTGAACGTGAAGAAGTCCCTTCAGCAAAATCCTGCATTTCGATTAACCCAGTTTTCATGCCAGCAGCACTTGCTTGTAAGGCAACCCCAGCGCCAGTAATACCACCACCAATGATCAATAAATCTAATTCTTCAGACTTCATCTGTTCAATAGATACTTGTCTGGTTTTGCTTGAAAATGACATACCACTCACTTCTTCCCTTATTTTGATTTATGTTTGAACATTTGTGTTGCAGCGACTGCTTGTTGCCATCCTTCATATAAATCGTCACGCTCTTCATCAGACATTTTTGATTCAAATATTTGGCCCTCTTCATAAAATTCTTTCAGCTCATCTAAATCTTTCCAAAAACCAACCGCTAACCCAGCTAAAAAGGCTGCACCTAATGCTGTTGTTTCTAAATTTTGAGCTTTTTGAACTGACGTATTTAGAATATCCGCTTGGAATTGCATCAATAAATCATTATTAGCAGCTCCACCATCAACTTTCAAAATAGGAATAGCGATTCCAGTATCTTTTTGCATTGTGTCGATGATGTCACGAACTTGGTAAGCGACTGATTGTAAGGTTGCTTTTACGAAATCTTCTCTTGTTGTTCCTCTTGTTAAGCCAAACACAGCACCTCTTGCATCAGAATCCCAATAAGGTGCGCCCAAACCTGTAAAAGCGGGCACCACATAGACTTCATTTTTATTGTGCGATTCATTAGCTACTGCTTCTGATTCTGCAGCTGTTTGAATCATCTTCAAGCCATCACGTAACCATTGGACGGCTGAGCCTGCCACGAAAATGCTCCCTTCTAGAGCATAGTAAACTTTGTCATTAATACCGTAGCCTACAGTAGTCAGCAAGTTATTGTTAGACAGCTGCGGTTTTTCTCCTGTATTCATTACAATAAACGATCCTGTACCATACGTATTTTTGACCATGCCAGGTTCAAAAGCCATTTGTCCAAACAAGGCAGCTTGTTGGTCACCAGCCATTCCGGAGATAGGAATCTCACTACCATAGAAGTGATAGTTTTTTGTTAACCCATAAACTTCAGAATTTGATGTCGCTTTTGGTAACATTATCCGGGGAATGTTTAAAATCTCTAAAATATCTTGATCCCAATCTAGATCATGAATATTGAACAACATTGTACGGCTTGCATTAGAATAATCTGTTACGTGAGTTTCTCCACCTGTTAATTTCCAAACCAACCAAGAATCGATCGTTCCAAATAATAACTCTCCTTTTTCAGCTCGTTCTTGCGCACCTTCAACATTATCTAAAATCCAACGAATCTTTGTTGCTGAAAAATAAGCATCTACGATCAAGCCCGTTTTCTGATGAATCATGTCCCCATGACCCTCTTTTTTTAGTTGATCAGCAATTAGCGAAGATTGACGTGACTGCCACACAATCGCATTATAGATTGGTAATCCTGTTTGCTTGTCCCATACAACTGTCGTCTCACGTTGATTCGTGATCCCAATTCCTGCTATGTCAGAAGGTTTAACACCAGACTCGATTAAAGCCCCTGCAATGACAGATTGAACTGAGTTCCAAATTTCATTTGCATTATGCTCTACCCAACCTGCTTTAGGAAAAATTTGTGTAAATTCTTTTTGAGAACTGCCAATATTATTCCCTTTCTTATCAAAAATAATTGCTCTTGAACTAGTTGTCCCTTGGTCGATTGCCATGATGTACTTTTGTTCTGTCATTGTTGTTTCCTCCTTATTTTAAAAGCGTAGCAGGCCCGTTTAGCTCTGACAGAAAAATAGAAAATTATGACTGAGGTGCTTTTTGCCCCATTTATAATTTGTCTTTTTTCCTAAGAGCTAGCTAGCGAAGCTAGATAATACATAGTAACAAAGCCCCTTTTTGAAAACGCTTTATATTTTATGTATTCATAATAATCGCAAATGACATTCTAAAAACGTCATCTTTTTTTTTATTTCAGAAATAATTGAAAGTTTTTACGCATTCCCTTGTCTCATCAGTAACAAGCCCGAAAATAAAATAGACAACTATTTTTGTTTTTGGGCTTGTTCTTTTAACTCATCTTCTATTATGCAGTTCACGAATCTTCACTCGTATTTGATTGATATCATAGGTCGAGCCTAATTCTGACAATACATAGACCTCTTTTACCGAACGATATACATTAGGCTTCATGACATTTGTGATCAGCAAGTCATAGCTTTTTTTAGCATCATAGGTTTCAATCGTTAAGCCGTTTAAATTTTTTAAACTCAATACCAAAACTTGCGTCATAACTTCTTTATACAAATGATCCATCTTCAAATTAATACCGATAAGCGTTTCACCAACGATTTCAAAATCAATGATCGCTAGTACACTAAGGTATTTGACCAATGACCATTCGTGTAAACTATTCCCTTTTTCATAACATTTCCCAAAACATTCCAAACTTCGATCTAAAAGAATATGCGAAAAGTCAGCCAACTTATGACTAGATAGACTCTGTTCCTTTTGCCAAATATTTTCTCGATCAAATAATTCCAGCTCTCCCTTAAAAAAGTATAAGCGACTGTGAATCTGAGAGAAGTAATAGAAGATTTTTTTCTCCAACTCTGGGAAAAATTTTTGAGGACGATAATATAAAATCACATGCTCTAATACAAATGTATCGGCTAACGACGTTGGTGTACGTCGCCCTCGAATCAAACTATACTCCGCAAAATCAGCCTCTGCTAAAACAGACATACTAGTTAAAAAAATAAAATGGAGCAAACTTTCTTCTTCGTCAATTTCAATAGGATAACGGCTAAAGAAACGCAATACAAAAGAACGTAGTGTTTTGAAAAAAGGATCTTGTTCGTACACTTGACTCTTATTGTAGAGCTCTTTAAATTGTTTCGACTGAACAATAATTCTTTTTTTACTGATTGTCAACCATAAACTAATTTTTAGTTTACCGTGTTCCTCAAAGGACAGAGATAACGCTTTTTCCAAAGCTTCGATGATTCGCGAATTTTGAACCGTTAATGTTTTTTCCTGATGAATTTCATATGGTGTTAAAAACCAATAAACTTGAAAATAAAAATAACGAATTTGTAGCTCTTCTCCTTTTAATTGCCCGTTGCGGATTTTAAGATCAAATTCTTTCAATAACGAATTCAGCTCTTTGATTTTGCGGAATAGAGACGATTCACTGATCATAAATTTAGTTGTCAGCTGAGCGATCGTAAACTCCCGATAATGAAATAAATAGTCAATCAGCTGAAACTTAATAGATGCTCGGACATAGTCATCAACAACTTTACTTATGGAAAACGCATCTGACATGTGAATGGCAACCCATTGACCATCATAAAATAGCGAGCAGTCTTTTTCATACGGTTTTAGATAATACCCCAATTCCTTCAAATCACTTTCAAAAGAAGCTTTGGACACACCTAAATAATCCAACAGTTCAGTATCCTCGATCCTGCCACCAGCCAAAATCACCTTTTTTAAAATTCCAACTTCTCTTGCTTCTTTTCTATCTAATAAGGCTTCAATTTTCATCTGCTTCACTCCACAAACCTTCAAATGCTAGCTGGTTCGTGATATCGATCACGTTGGAATAATAGGGATGATACAAAAAATCTTTCTGATAAAACTCTTCGAGCGTTTGTCCCGCTTGAATACCAAGTGCAAGTGTGTTGATTTTTTCTAAGATATCTGCTTTTGAAACCAATTGTGCTCCTAATAATTTATGGCTATCTTTTTCAAATATAATTTTGCTGCTAATCGTTTCACCACCGGAAAATAATGAGCTTTTTTGCTGAACATGAGCAACTGAAATTGGCTGCTCATAAAATAACCCTTCCGCTTCAGTCAATCCTGTACTTGCTACATAATGGTCAACAAGCTTAGTCCCAATCGTGCGAATCGATCCTATAAATGGTGTTGTAGGTTCGACTAAATTTTGTGCGACCACCAAACCTGACCTAACCGCATTATTTACTAAGGGAATATAAAACGATTCATTCGATAAGCTGTAAGGCACTTGAATGCAGTCACCAATAGCAAAAATATCTACTTGCGAGGTTTCCAAATATTCATTCACAAAAATGGTACCATCTATATGCGTCCGAATCTGTTCGTCTAAATAACGTAAATCGGGTCGAACATTCATCGCAAAAATAGCACTATCACATAATAGCTGTGACTTCTTCGCTTCTATCACAAGTCCTTCATCTATGTCAGTCATTTTTTCTACGGTCTCATCAAAATGAAAGACAACTCCGCGTGCCACCATTTCCGCTTGAACTGGCTGGATCATTTCTTCATCAAAATATTTAAATAGCAAATAATCCATACGTTCAAAGAGATGGACTTCTTTATTTTTTTTCAACAAAGTATCGGCTGCTTCAGCTCCAATTTGGCCACCACCGATCAACGCTACTTTGCGGCTATTTTCTAATTGCTCGATTGCTTGTAGCACACCAGGTAAAAATTTATATTTCAATACTTTATCTGAGTCGCTGCCGAGAATATTTTGCGACCATTGACTAGAGCCTGTTGCTAAAATAAGTTTATCAAATGAGATAAACGACTCAAGTGCTTCTTTTTCATAGTTAATAATATGTTGCTTTGCGTCTATACTAACAACTTCTGCATTTAACAATAACGTTAGTCCCTGATCAACTAACTCTTGTTCTGAAATAAATTGAGCCGTTTCGATCGGATTGATTGTCTCATTAAAATAAAGATTGATGCCGCCAGGTAAATAGCCGATTGTTTGCTGCTTATCCATTAAAATAACTTCAGCCTCTGGATGTTTTTTTCTGATAGCTAAAGCCGCAGAGACTCCGGCAAATGAAGCTCCTATGATCACAACTTTCATAGCAAACCCTTCCTTCTAAGTAAATAAACCGTTTTCTTAAAGAATAGCACAAGCTTGAAGCCAACGCATAGAAATAGCCTTATCTTTAATCGAAAAAAGGATGGAACAAAAGCGACATCACTTTTGTTCCATCCTCAATCCTATTCTAATTATCTTTCATAAAATCCTTGATAGCCTCAGTATTTTTTTGCTCATCGATTTCAATCACACTACCGGATTCTGTATAATCATTGAAATTCCATGATCCTTCTACTGGAACAGATAATGATTTTAATGGTTTTACGTTGCCAGTTAGAAAATCTTTTGCTAAATCGATCAATAAACTTGTCGGCACATTCGTATCGATTTTTCCGACCATTTTCCCTGCAACCTGAGGTAATTCCCAAATTGGGATCAAATCTTTCGACTGTTCCACTAAAGCATCCATTACTTGTTGCTGACGTCTGATTCGACCAAAATCGCCTTCTTCATCCATTCTAAAACGAGCATACTGTAATAAACTATTTCCGTGCAATGTTTGTTTTCCTTTAAGGATATCTACACCATCGAGATTAATGTCTTTTTCAGAATCGATCGTAACGCCTTTTGGATAAAGTTCATCAATAATATCACTGAATTCTTTAAAGTCAATCACTACATAATAGTTGATTGGCAAATCAAAATTTGTCTTTAAGACATCTTTGGTCATTTGCGCTCCGCCGTATGCATAGGCCGCATTGATTTTATCTTGTCCGCCATCAGGAAATGTTACGTAGCTGTCTCGCATGATCGAGATTAGTTTTGGTTGTTTCGTTTTACCATCATAATGGGCTACCATCAATGTATCTGAACGCCCCTGGTCTTCATCGTCATCTCTAGAATCATTCCCAACGACCATTACAGTCAATTCCTTATCACTCGTTTGTTCATCGCCAGTAAAATTTTGGTTTTTACTAGAAACGTTTGCTTCACTTTTTTCTTTCGCTGTTTGAAATGATACAGCTGCATAACAGCCTGCACTCACCACTACAAGCAAAATGGAGAGTAAGGTAATGATCGTTATTTTTACAGATTTTTTCATGAGTTATTCCTTTCTGCCGCTTAAATGGATTCTGGGATAAAAGAAAAATCCTTCACCAAGAACACTCAGCGAAGGGATTAGATTAGAAGCGGCAAACACATGGACTTATGCCATTTATTTACAACTTATCTTGATCTTCTCTTCGTTGAGTTTTAGCACTATATAACGTAAAAAGCTATGCTTTTAGCTGCTTTGAAAAACGCCTTAATTCGACGAAATTTGTCCTACCCGCACCTGTCTTTCGACATTTCTGAGCAGCAGCCTATGTTTATATAGGAGCCTCACCTAACAAGTATTTAATTCATTTTAAACTATAAGCGTATCGAATCACAAAGTCAAATTAAATTTTATATAATTGCCTTATGCACGATAGTGTTATTAGACTTAAACTACTCTACACTCAGAGCTACCATGTACATGATTTAAACTACCTAAAATTTTACACGATGAAAATCTTTATATTTTCTTAAAAAACAACTTTAGATAGACTTTCTTCTTATTATCTGTTTCAATGTTTAGGAGACGAAACGCTTGGAGGAACCCATGGAAAACTTTTTAGAGAAACAACAAGAATTCTTTTTTAGCTTTTTAACAGATAGTATTGATAATTATTTATTGGATCATTCTGATGAAACATTTTATGCATTTGCCTTAGACTGTAATATCTATGAAGAAGGGGAAATCAACCTTTGTATCAATACTGTTGACCTTTGGCAAGAAACAACTGAATACTATACAGAAAAAGGGTACGACCGAGAACAACTTGAAACGATGAAATACACTACTGGTGACTGGGATGAAAATCAACGGTTTGCTTCTCTTCATTTATTTGATGATTGGGTCGAAGATGAAGAAGCTATCCAAACTGTACTTGATTGGCTTTGTCAACAAATGATTTTGCTGGTAGAATCGGAAACGTTCAGACATATTCCTAAAACCGAAGACTTTAAATTATTGGTTTATGATCATGATGAAACTATTGCTGCATCCCAAGAGCGGTTTGAAAAATTGATGATGTCTGATTATTTTCAAATAGATTAATAAAAACAGAATACTTATAAATAAAAATACCAAGAAGGAGTTCTCACAGCAATTAGCAAGAACTCCTTTTTGATAGTTTAAAAACAAAACTCTAATTCTTCTAGCTTGAATAACGTTTCTAAGATTTCATTCACTTTTTCAACTAATTGTTTTTCATCCACTATTTGATCTTGCGTTTCTACTTTTGCTGTATCACTTGAATAAATCAGGAAATTATACTCTTCCTTAAGTCTAACTTGATGTCCTTCTTTTATATACAAAATATAATCATCAATAACATCCGTCTCATATTTCCGCTTATATCCATTTTTCAAAACAATCGCTGTGATCAATGCGTTGACTGTCAGCTCTTCTAAAGGAATTTCCTGCTCATCAATCGTCAAAATATAATTTTCATTCTCAATAATGCCACAAACATTACAGCCTCCATCCAACAAATCAACTGTTTTAGTAATTGTTGCTTTCTTCATCATTACAAATCCCTTCACACATCATTTTTAGTTCTTATCCTTACATATTATAGCAAAAATAATGATCGAATAAATTAGTAACTTGATTTTCTTATTCAGATACATCTAATAAAAAACAATTATATTTTAAACATTATGATAAACTTATCATATATATTTACTTTATATTTTCTTTGGATAATAATATAGGTATACTACCTGTCTCTTATACACATCTAGATGTGTATAAGAGACAGGTATACTACTGTTTATAAAATAGCAGTAAAAAGGATGAGGTTTTTTTTTTGAAATTTTTCAAAGGTATGATGGTTGCAGGATTGGCAATCAGTTTATGTTCAGCTAGTTTGGCAGTAGTGTCAAACACTGCGGACGCAGCAACAGTAGTGGAATCAAACTACAATAAGACAATCACTTTATTCAATAAAGCGGATATCTTAGAGTACACAGGTTTTCAAATGTAGCATCTGTTTACAATGAATTGGTTAAAGCAAGCACATGGGAAGCTGCTGGTTATTCTTCTGCAGAAGCTACTGTGATCGCCAGAGATTTTGGCAGAAATTATTACAAATTAGTCAACTTATTACAAAAAATGACGTATCAAAAAGACTTACATCTTAAAGTTATTTTGATCACTAAAGGGTATGTAAAAGCAGAATTTGGCTTACAATCATACTACGTGCCAGACACGCCTGTAACTCCAGAAGAACCTAAAGATTCTGAAGCACCAGTTACACCTGAAGAACCTGAAACGCCAGAAGTTCCTGAACCCCCCGAACAATCTGATCTTAAAAAATTAGAAATCCAAGTAACCTATACAACTGGACAACAAATTCAATTACAGTACCAAGTAAATAGTAACGGTACGATCAAAGTACAATATTAAGATAAATCAAACAAAATCCAATTACAAGGTAATGCTGCTGCAGAAAAAATCGAAGGCATCATCGCTGGTTTAGATTTAAAAGCTGGAAGTGAAAAAACAATCACTTCACACATTTTAAACAAATTAGGTAAAGGTTCAAGCTACAAACAATTCCAATATCAAGGTCAATTTAGCGATAATACACAAGTTAAATTCAAATTAAAATAATCGTCAAAATACTCAATCATCAAAAAAGAACCTCATTTTCTGCAATCCGGAGAATGAGGTTCTCTTACTTATTTACTTTGTTTCTTTTTCTTACATCATTTTATAATAGTTTCTGATCCGAAAGAGCGATGACAAAGCGTATGTTATACTTGATTAGGAAGGAAATTCTAGATTATTGGAGGAGATGCAGATGGACTATCATGAAATAGTGACATTCTGGTTTGAGGAATGTGAGCCAAGTCAGTGGTTTAAGAAAGATTTAGTTTTTGATAAATTAATCAAGGCTCGATTTTCAGCTATCCATGAACAAGTTGCTCAAGGAGAAAAATCAGCTTGGCGGACAAGTATGGTCGGTCGTTTAGCTGAAATTATTGTTTTAGATCAGTTTTCTCGGAATTTATTTCGTGATGATGCACGAGCTTTTGCCTATGATGGAATGGCTTTGATTTTGACACAAGAAGCCATCGCCACGGGTAATTTGAATCAGCTAACAACACAACAACGTGCATTCCTTTATATGCCGCTGATGCATTCTGAGTCGTTAATCATTCATGATGAAGCCTTGAAACGCTTTGCTGAAAAGGGAATGGAGCATAATCTTGAGTTTGAACAAAAACACCGTGACATTTTGATTCGTTTTGGTCGTTATCCTCATCGAAATAAAGTATTAGGTAGGCGTTCAACAGAGGAAGAAATTGCATTCTTAAAAGAACCTGGCTCTTCGTTTTAAACAGCCAAAAAGAGGAGATCAAACTGACAATCGTTTGATTTCCTCTTTTATAGTTGGATTCCATCCGCTAAAAATCACCCCGGCTATTCTTCTAGTACAAATCACTTTTAAAACTTAAACCTCATAGTTATTTTATAACTGTCCTTTATCAGCTGATTAACAGACTATACAATAAATTAGACTAAAAAAATCAACTGTAATCTTATTAATTGATAATCACTCATCTTACATTTTCAAACAAATACATCATATAGTAATCATTATTCTTAAGTATCTACTATCCTGATCATTGATCGCTAAATCTGATGAAATTATCGAGCAGCATAAATAAGCAAAGAAGTTTTTGTCCCAATCTTTTCTATACTCGTCACTTCTAGCAACATTTACAGCTTTCCACCAGAAGTTGCAATTCCTTCAATAAATTTCTTTTGAAATACCACAAATACTAGTAACATTGGCCAAATTGCAAGTAAAGACCCCGCCATCAACTGTGGATAATTGGTTGTATATTGACCTTGTAAATTTGCCAAACCAGATGATAATGTCATCTTATCTAGTGACATATTTACAATCAATGGCCACATTAAGTCCTTAAAAGCAAACAATGCTGTAAAAATCGCAAGAGCAACTAAGCCTGACTTTGCTAAAGGCAGCATAACTTTAAAAAAAGTCTGCCAAACATTACAACCATCTAATTTTGCTGCTTCCTCTAATTCATCTGGTAAACCTAAGAAAAACTGTCGTAACAAAAATGTTCCAAATGCACTAACAATCCCAGGTAACACCAAAGCTGGGATGGAATTTAACAGACCCATTTTTTGAACAAGTAAATACTGAGGAATAATGAATATCTGAGTAGGAATCATCATTTGCATCAAAACTAAACCAAAGAACAAATTTCTTCCTGGAAAATGTAGTCTAGCACAAGCATATGCTGCCATAGCACTAAATAAAACAGATCCAACCACTCGAAATAGGATCATTAAAGCAGTATTGATGTAAAACTGAATAAATGGTAATTTATCCAAGACTACCTTAAAATTATTCCACTGAAATTTTTCTGGTAAAATACTTGGAGGGATTCTAACAGACTCGGCTAATGTTTTTCCTGACGTTAAAATCATCCAAACAAAAGGCAGAACCATTATACAAGCGCCCAAGATTAACAGTAAATTGATCAGTACTTTGCTTTTTAATTTTTGTGATTTCATCTGTTTTACTCCCTTCTAATAATTGACCCATTTTTTCTGTACTTTGACTTGAAGAACGGTAATAAGCATGATAATCACTAATAAAACCATCACAATCGCGGAACCATAGCCTTTATCATTCATGATAAACGACTGCTTATAGAACAAGTAGACCAAGGATTGCGTTTTAGGCAATGCAGCATTGGTTTTATCGATCATCATGAAAATCAAATCAAAGACTTGTAATGAATTGATAATCGTTGTAACCATAACAAAAAACAGCGTTGGTGAAACTAAGGGCAAGGTAATTGAGAAAAATTGTTTAATTGCACCAGCACCATCAATTTCTGCTGATTCATAATAATCCTTGGGGATTTCCTGCAACCCAGATAACAATAACACCATATTATAGCCAACTGTGCTCCAAATTCCTACAATCGCAATCGCTAAAATAGATGTGTGTGGATTCGTCAGCCAACTTGCTCCTTTTAGTCCAACCAATGAAAATAAATAATTGATAATTCCGTAGTCAGAATTATACAACCAACGCCATACCATAGCTACAGCTGCTGGAGTCGCTACTACTGGTAAAAAATACAAGGTCCGATAAAAGGAAATGCCCTTTACTTTTTGGTTCATTAAAACTGCTGCTACTAATGACAATACAATGATAAAGGGTACCGCAATCAACGTATAAGCTAGAGTATTAATTACTGCCTGAGTAACTTCAGGATCACCAATCAGCTTTTTATAATTCTCTAGTCCTGCCCAAACTGTTTTACCAAAACCTGATGATTTTTGAAAGCTTAATATTAAGGTTTCGATTGCAGGTTTGATATTTAAAATGATTAGACCCATCAAGGTAGGCGCAATCAAAATCGCTCCCCATAGGATTTCTTCTTGATTGTATTTGCACCTATTTATTTTCTTTTCCATACTCGTCCCCACCTTTTCAAACAAGTATCAAACACTTATTTTAGAATATCGTCAACCTCTGTTTGGATTGTTTTTGCTACATTTTCAGCTGATTTTTTCCCACTTAATAAATCAGCAATTTTTTCCGTCTCTACAGTTTCTACCTTAATAGTTTCGTTTGAGAATGGTCGAATCACTGCATAATCAAGCATGTCTACATACGCTTTTACATTATAGTTTTCAGTATTTTTGACCCATTCATCTGCTGTTCCTTCATAGGCTGGAATCGCAGCACCGGTTTTAGCTGAAATTAGATTTGCTTCTTTTGAAGCTAGATATTCAATAAATTTTAAAGCCGCTTCCTTATGTTTCGTGGTTGCCGCAACGGCATTCCCCAGCCCATTATAAACAGAAGCTCGTTTTATTCCTTGAGGCAGGACAGCAACATCTGTATTTTCTTTCATATAATCATTCTCTTTAAAATCTGCCAACATCCATGAACCAAAAAATCCCATTGCAGAACGTCCCGATTGGATAAAAGAAACAGGTTTATTTTCAGCTAATTGATCAGCACTTGGTGATACTTTATATTTATTGATCAAGTCTGCATAGAATTGAATCGCTTCAACTGTTTTAGGATCTGTAAACGCTGAAGTTTTGCGGTCAGCTGACATGATTTTCCCTTCATTTTGAAAAATGAAATTCCAATACCCTTCATGACCATTATTAACAGCAGTAAAGCCGTAAATTCCTTTTTCCTCATCAGTCAACTTTTTAGCGGCTGCTAAAAATATCTCCAAAGTCCATGTTTCATCTGGATAGCTGATACTGGCGTTATCAAAAAGTGTTTTATTATACCAAAGACCGATTGTATCAATGTCTTTAGGCATAGCATATTGTTTCCCACCTAAAGCATACAGCTCAGAAATATTTTTAGGAAAGTTATCTAAACTAGTTTTTTTACTCGTTTTTAAAGTCTCTGTTAGATCCATCAATATTCCATTTGACATGTAACGATATGACTCATTTGAATGCATCCAAAATACATCTGGCAAGCTCTCTCCTGTGGCAGCTGCATCTAACTTTGTCCAATATTGATCCCATGGTGTTACTTCTACATTAACTTTAATATCAGGATTTTCTTTTTCGAAAGAATTGGCCATTTCTTTCATCCCTTTTTCCTGATTCGTATCCCAAATGGCGTAGGTGATCGTTTGTTTCCCCTCATTTCTCACATCTTCATCGCCTTTATTTTCCCCGCAACCAACAATAAACACGCCGCTAATTACTAGTAAAGACAACACAATTATTTTCTTCATGATAGATTCTCCTCTTCTAATTATTTAGTGATATTCTGGTAAATAGTCGCCGTGAGCTTCAATCAATTCATCTACCATTGCCTTAATCTCATCAATCGATAATTCTGAATTTGTATGAGGATCTAATAATGCTGCTTGATAAATTTTCTCTTTTTCCAACGTCATTGCGGCCTCAACAGTTAGTTCTTGGACATTGATATTCGTGCGATTCAAAGCTGCAAGCTGTGTTGGTAGATCGCCAACATAAGTTGGCTGTATGCCGTTTTTATCAACTAAACAGGGAACTTCTACACACGCATTTTCTGGAAGGTTTGTAATCAAGCCTTTGTTCAAGACATTCCCTGCAATCACAGTTGGATTGCCAGTTGTAATTGCATCCATTATATATGAAGCATATTCTCGGCTTCTCTGATGCTCCAATGAACCATTGTGGACAATATCATCCCGCTGTTTTTTCCAATCTTCAATTTGTTTCACGCAACGCTTTAGATATTCATCAATTGGAATATTCAGTGTTTCAATTAATTCTGGATAATTTTTCTTAATAAAATATGGGTGATATTCTGCATTATGTTCGCTAGATTCGGTGACATAATACCCGAAGTGCTTCATCAACTCGAAGCGGACAGCGTCATCATGAGGTCCCTTTTTCAACTTCGCCAATCGCTTGATTTCTGGATAAAAGTCTTGCCCTTCTTTTGTGATTTCCAATAACCAAGCCATATGGTTGATACCCGCAATTTTCCATTGGAAATCATTTAAATCATACTCTTGATCTATTTTTAAATGTTTAAACAACTCTGGTACGCAAACTTGAACGCTATGACATAAACCAACCGTTTTGACTTTCGTTGCCTTCAGCATGCCCATTGTCAAAATACACATTGGATTCGTATAATTCAATAGCCAAGCATTCGGACAAACTGATTCAATTTCTTTAGCAAATTCAAACATAACTGGTAACGTTCGCAAACCTCGAAAAACCCCGCCAATCCCTGTTGTATCCGCTATCGTTTGCTTTAATCCAAATTTTTTTGGAATATCAAAATCAATGACAGTGCTTGGCTCGTAGCCCCCAACTTGGATTGCATTGATTACAAAATCGGAATTACGTAGTGCTTCTTTACGATCTGTAAAGGATTGGATCTTTGCGCGTCCTGCATTCGAATTTTTATTGATCGTTTTTAACATCAATTCCGACTCTTTCAAACGGACTTCATCAATATCATATAACGCAATTTCTGAAGCTTGTAAACTTGGTGTGAGCATGGCATCCCCTAATACATTTTTAGCAAAAATCGTACTGCCTGCGCCAATAAAAGAAATTTTTGTCATTTTTTTTCCTCCCCAATTTTTAGGTAATATCATGTCAATTCGCTTTTGCTTCATTTTTATCAAACAATAAAAAGAGAAGCAGATTTTCTTTTTCAGTTGCTTTGTAGCCACTCTTATCATGTGATAAGTCCTCAATGTTTTGCCGTATTTTTTAACATCTTTCAATGCTGCTCAACAAACTCATTATAATCGAAGCGCTTTCATTTTCACATAACATTATTTTAGAAAAATAATGCAATTTCTTATCTTCTTCGGCCAGAAAAATTGGATGGTGAACAACCAAACTGATTTTTAAACGCTCTCGAAAAAGTTTGACTACTCTTATATCCAACTGCTAGTGCAACTTCTGTAATTGGTAAATTGGTTGTTTCCATTAAGATGGATGCTTTCTGTAAACGAAACTCTTTTAAATATCCCATTGGTGAAAAACCAATTTCACCCTTAATTACTTGGCTCAAATAGGAACTATTCAAGCCCATTGAATGACCGATTTCACTGATTGAAAGTTCTTCACGATAATAATTGTTTTTTACATACAACAAAAATGATTCACTATACTTTTGTTTTCGGCTTTCTAAAATAGAAGAATGAATCGTTTTTTCCTGTAACTTAAATCCAGAAAATAAAGTAAGAAAACGAGCTTGATTGATTAATTTCTCCCGATCATCAAACATATTAGAAGTCATTATCTCTTCAAAGAGTTTTTTTACTCCCTGTGTCTGCTCAACTTTTCCTACATAATCTGAGGAGCCGATCCCATTACTATAAAGAAGCTCTTTGACCATTGCACCAGAAAAACCAAACCAATAATACTCCCAAGGATCCTTAGCATCTGCTTGATAGAATGTCATTTCATTTGGTTTAATAATAAAAAAATTACCAGCTTCTAAACGATACTTAATTCCATTAACCTCATAAGCTCCTTGCCCTGAAACAATATAATGAACAACGTGTTCTTCTCTCATCGTTGGTCCGTGATGATGTCTACTTTCACAAAGTTCATGCCCAATATTAAAAAAATAAAAATCACTAAAAAATTGTTCTTTCACAAAAATATCTCGATAATTTCTCTGTTTACCCACCACAGCGTTCATCTCCAATTAACTTTATCCATGATTTTTCTTTATTATTAATTCCATTATAGCTTACCCTTTAAAAAAGAGAATCATTCTTTGTGAAAAATTAAAATATTCATGTGTAAAGTAAAAAAGTGTTTGAAACGTAACGCTAAACGTCATGCTTCAAACACATGTGATCAAACACTATAGGAGAAAGTAGCTACTATTTAAGTCGATTTCCTCTGCCAAACTGTTCCTCTTTTTTTAATTCTTTTTCAAAAAACTCAGCCACAACATCCATCATTTCACCTTTGACCAAATGCCCATCGCCAACACCCGTTATAAATTGACTATTTTCAGCATATGGTTGATCTTCAATCATTTGGTAAAAATTGGCCATATCTTCATAGGGAATTTTAGGGTCATCAGTACCATGCCAAAATAAAACAGGTCGTTGAGCCAATCTTTCTGGCACTTTGGAAAGATCATAATTTGCTACCCAGCTAAGCAATAACGGTAAATCTTTTGGTACAAAAAAATCCATTTCTGCTGAGCGTTCCATCACCCGCTCAATATAACGCAATGGTTTAGGTGTCCCCATCATACATGCTGCTGTTTTGATTTCCGGATGTTGGGTCAGTAAAGCACAAGTTGTAATGCCTCCCATAGAAACACCGCCAACACCAATTTTTCCAGATTCGATCAATCCTTGTTTATCAAAATGGCGAACTAATTGTGCAAACTCAATAATATTATATTGGATACTTGCCCAAAATGTTATCGAAGGAATTGGTGAGATCGGTCCAGTTTTTCGCTCACCATGATTCATTGCATCAGGTACAATCACTCGGATTCCTTTCCTCGCCAATTTTCTTGCTTGGGTTAACGACAATTCTTTGGCAGACTGCCAACCATGATAATAAATCACCAAGGGCAAAACTTGATCTTTACTTTCTTCTGCCACAACTTCTAATACTGGAACTTTCTTGATATAGCGATGACGGATACTGATTTTCATTTTATTCTCTCCTTAAAAGCTGACCTAATTATAAACCTCAAAGCTGATTACATTACTATCGGCTCGCTTAAACTCATTTCTTAAAAATTCTAGATAGGTTCCTGGCGTTAAAATACCATTAATTGTCAGTAGATCGATTCCAGTGGGTCCTAAAATCGTATCTGCCAGTAACACACAATTCGTTGTCAAAACAAAATAGGTTTTAAATGCTCCATGATGAAATTTATGGAGCTGGCAGTTGGACAAATTGGTTAATAAGCTGGCATAATCTGTATAGCTTCCATGTGGATCACGCTGTAAATGAGATGCCCAATCATAAGAACTTTGGCGGATATCATTTATACTTGCTCGAATCCCCTCACGTTGTTCATCTGTTAATTTAATGCCAAAACAAAACAATGTTTTTTGATCGTGCTTGATACAAAAAGGAATATATTCATCCCGTTTGGCACCCGTTACCAAAACACCATCACCAATTGTTTCAAAAAGATGAATCGAATCCCTATCGTAATTCCCATATGAAATAATTTCCCCTTCAAAAGAAAGATCCATGTGTCCAATCGATCCAAAACTTTTTTCAGTTACATGGATGAAAATTTCCAAATCCGGTTTAATAGCTTCTTTTGTTTCTTGAATTTTAGCAATAGTATCGTTTTTTCCGGCTGAATCAGGTTCTAATAAAGTATTTGTTTCTTTCAAAACAAATCGTGGAATCAACGCTTCAATAAAAACTGGCGGCGTCAAACGAATCTTTCGCTTAAGCTGATCAATAGTTTTTGTTGGGAAAAATAATCTCATACCCAGACAAATATTGATCACACCCAACAAAACAAAATAAACAACTAAACAAGTCAGAATTTGATTTCTAGATAAAAATGCGGAAAAAAGCAACAAGGTTCCAATGATACTTCCTCCAATACCTGAAACCAATAGATTCAATCGACCAGCGAAACTATTCTGTTTATATGTCCAATACTTTGCGAGCAATGCTACACTTTTAATATCGATATAGACTCCGAATAGAATCGTCAAAACATCAAAGGAAAGTGTTGAAATAACAAAAAAGATCGCCAATGTAATTTCTAAAAGACTGCGAATCAGTCTTTCTTTTTTATGTTCTTCACGTTGAAAAAAGTGAGAAACAGCATCGATCACTAAAAGAATTGGAATCAATAAATTAAAAAAAGAAAAGACTAGTCTTGGTTGATTTTGGATAAACGCACCAAGTCCAACTAGGATGATCCCTGTTACAAGCAGATACAATTGGTTAAAACGAACTGAATTCACAAATATACCTCCTGCTTACAAATAGAGTTAAGACAGATCTACGATTTCACAAAAGCACCCCTACCATGTGTGAAAACAATCTTATCTTAACTCTTAGTATAGCTATTCTATATGCGGTTGGCGAATAAAAGCAATTTCAATTAGAACTATTTCACTTCACTCTTTTTCTTCTTTGTCTACGCTTTATAATCACTCGTAAACGTAGTAAAACAAGAATAAACAGAATGACAAGTAACATTCTTGAAACGATAGTAATCACTATCTTGACAACGCTTGTTTCTTTTTTTGTATTTTGCTTATAGCTTGCTTCAATTACCTTTAAGGCTTCTCGTGGAACCGGATAACCTATCATTCCCGTCTTATCGATATCACAAGCATTGGCATAATTCCCTAAACCATCGCTACTCCTAAGATACATCTTTCCTTCAATCCCCTCTCGATTCAAAGAAAGACTAAACACACCATTCTTATCAGCAGTCGTTTCTTGATAATGGTACTCATCATTATCCGTATAGAATAGTTCTATTTGATATGTATTTTTTGATGCTGGCATTTTAATTTTACCAGAGATCTTTTTATGCTCTTTATTAAAATCTACCTCTGAAAAAAAGGTTGTCATTTGGTCGCTACTCACTAAATACGGCACATTTTTGTAATGGTAAATAACTCCTTCATTAGAAGTAAAACATAAATCTGTTGAATAAATCCCAATTTTATCTGTTTTTACTGGATTTTTCTCATAATACATATCTTTGATCTTGATCTTATCACGATAGTAGATTGTTTCAATAAAGCCACTGTAATGATGTGTTGGACCATTCAATAAAAATGTTGAAAAAGCCACATAGGGACTATTATCAAAAGGAAATTCCAAATAAACCTCTGCCTTTTTCTTTTTAACACTTGTCGTTGTACCATCTAATACCTGCTTACGAGCATACCGACTCGTCAAATCATTTAAAGCATTAAAACTTGATTCAGTAGCAGGCTCCTCAATGTCTTCTCCATAACAAACAATTGGGAAAACTAACATTAACAACCAAACAACCAACATTTTCTTTCTCATACAAAAACTCCTTTTACAACTCTGTAACACATTTGGCATCTAACAGACATCATTAATAAAATTTTTAAGTTTTCTTAAACTTTATTCACTGTATAACCAACATCCCATTCTCAATAGTATAAATAAAACTCTACATAAAGGAAAGTATATTTTGAATTTACTTGTTTCTTTTTTTAAAGCCGCCTAGTCAATTACTATTTTTCAATAAATAGGATAAAAAAAACTAACTCCTTATTTAATAAGAAGTTAGTGTAATGATACAAAACCTTATTTTGTTTCACGGTGTAAAGTAACTTTTCTTTCACGTGGGCAATATTTTTGTTTTTCCAAACGATCAGGATTGTTACGTTTATTTTTGCTTGTTAGATAGTTACGTTCTTTACAAGAAGTACATTCTAAAGTAATGTTTACGCGCATATGCTTTCCCTCCTATATCTAATGTTGTATTTCTAAGATATTTCTTAGCCTCAAATATCATATCATGTTTATTCCAGAATTTCTACCCTTTTAGTGAAATTTGTAAAGGAAAACTACTTTACAAATCTTATTGTGCTTTATACTCAGCATAGGCATTAACAATCGCTGTTACCATTGATTGGTTTGGTCTAGTACTTTCACTCGTTAAGTGGGGTAAAATCACACTTACAGCGATTTCTGGATCATTATACGGCGCATAAGCAACGACATTACTGTTAACAGTTACATGCTCGCCAACATTGGTTTCGGCGGTCCCTGTTTTAGCAGCGATATCAAGTGCTGCTCCTTGCATATATTTACCAGTTGTAAAGATGCCATTACCATGAACAACATCATAAAACCCATTTTGGATGATTTGCATTTGCTCTGAAGAAATATCAACTTTATTCAACTCTTTAGGTTTCAGTTCTTCTTTCAGCTCTCCAAGTGATCCGTCTGCTTTATTTTCATAGATCCCATCAACTACACGCGGTGCAATTCTAGTCCCGCCATTTGCCACAGTTGAAGCGTATTGTGCTAATTGCATTGCTGTATACGTGTCATATTGTCCAAACGACAAATCAAGTAAATGACCTGGCATTGGCGCATATTCAGAATCAAAGTCCTTATTAGAAAGACCAGTTGATTCGCCTGGTATATCGATTCCTGTCGAAACACCCATACCATATTCGCCAAATGTTTGACGTAATACATTAAATAAGGTTGGATCGCCTGTTTTATACGGTAAGACCATATTATATTGATAATCTGTCTTCATCATTTTTAAAACTAATTTCATCATATAAGCATTTGAGGAATACTCTAAAGCTTGCTCTGCACTAAGTGGTATTTGGTTACCTGGAACCTTATTAAACACAGATGATTTTTGTTCACTTCCATATATTTGCAATGGCTCATCGATCAAAACATCATTTCCAGAAATTACCCCTTGCTCATACCCCGCTGAAATCGTTGCGCCTTTTACCACTGATCCTGGCTCAAAAGCTTTATTAATCGTGGCCAAAGGATTAGAGGTCAGCTCATTTGTCGCTAAATCACGATCTAAGGCCACCATTGCCATCACAGCACCTGTTTTAGGATTCATTACAACAACATAGGCACCGTCTGAATAAGCAGCATTTCCTGTTGCTAGTAATTGTTGATACTGTGCTCTCACAACCTCTTCGATTTTCGCCTGGAAAGCCATATCAATAGTTAGTTTTAAGTTTTCACCTTTTTTTCCTTCTGTAACAGGTGTTTGTGTAATGGTTTTTCCCTTACTATCTAAGGTTACTTCTGAAACCCCTTTTTTACCTTGGAGTACATCTTCATATTGTTTTTCTAAATAACTTGTTCCGACACGGTCATTTAATTCATATCCTTTAGCAATATACTCGTCTGCCTCTTCTGCAGGTAAGCCGGCTTTTTGAGAAGATACCTTGCCTAAAAGGTTCTTAAGGTCTGTGTCATGTGGATAATCTCTATCCCAATCCATTCCAGTCGATACTCCGGCAATTTCTGAGGTATGCTCACCGATTATCGCAATTTCATCCTGAGTAACACCTTCATTTTTAATGAACGCTGTATTTAGTTCCTGCACAGCATTCATCCGCTTAAAGATCGTAGCAGCTTGCATAGTATGTTCATCGAAATTGACTTCTTCCGGTGTTACTTTTTCGACAGTTTTAACATATAAGGTTCCTTCATCCGTGATCTTGTTGCCTTTTTCATCTGTCTTATCTGCATCAGTCAACCGTTTTTGAGCAGCTTTCAAATTATCCGGATTAGCCAACCAGAAATCTTTTTTATCACGTTCTGTTAATTCATCTGCCGGTACATGAATCAGGTCGTTAACCTTATTTGCAATCGGCACTAAATCTTTTGCTTGAACTTTTTTTCCACGTGTATACGTGATTGCCAAATTAGCTTTATTTCCTACTAAAAGGTTGCCTTTTGCATCGTAAATTTCGCCCCGCGGTGCACTACTTTTGATTTTTAGCGCTGAATTTTCTTCAGCTTTTTGCGCATACTGCTGTCCTTCAGCGATCTGCAAGTAACCTAGGCGAACGATCAATGCCACAAATAAACCAAAAATCACGAAAAACAATAAGTTCAGTCGAAAGGGAATATGTGATTTTTTACTTTTTTGGGTCATTGGTTCTTCATTGTTATTTTTTAATTTATCTAAAAAGCTCATTTTTTTCATTTATCGTTAATCCTCCATATGAGAAAAGTCTCGCTTCTCTATTGTAACGAAAAAATGCAAAAAAAAATAGGGGTAATCCCCTTACTAAGAAAATATTTAATTTTTATAAAAAAATAGACAAAGCATGATTGCTCTGCCTATTTATTTTATTA
>NZ_NGKY01000001.1:2112511-2182048 GCF_002140855.1 Enterococcus sp. 7E2_DIV0204 | reverse complement strand
AAAAATAGACAAAGCATGATTGCTCTGCCTATTTATTTTATTATCTTCTACTGTAATTCGAAACGTCTGCGACCATGCTATCAACAAAGATATTTAAATCGATCACTTCGGTTTCTTTACTACCATAACGACGAATATTCACAGTCGCATCATCCATCTCTTTATCACCGACAACGATTTGATAAGGAATTTTTTGTGTTTGAGATGCACGGATTTTATAACCCATTTTTTCATTGCGATCATCGACTTCGATACGTAAACCTTGTTCTTGCAGACGTTTTTTCACTTCATATGCATAATCAGAATGAGCTTCAACAGATACAGGAATGATTGTTGCTTGAATTGGTGCTAACCAGGTTGGGAACGCGCCTTTGTAAACTTCTGTTAGATAAGCCACGAAACGCTCCATTGTTGAAACGATTCCTCTATGGATAACTAATGGACGATGTGTATTTTCACCATCTTCACCAACATAAGTCAAATCAAAACGTTCTGGTAATAATGCATCAATTTGAATTGTTGATAACGTTTCTTCCATTCCTAGCGCAGTTTTTACTTGAACATCTAGTTTAGGACCATAAAAGGCTGCTTCACCTTCTGCCTCAAAATAATCAATTCCTGCTTCATCTGCCGCTTCTTTGATCATCGTTTGCGATCTTTCCCACATGGCATCATCATCAAAGTATTTCTCTTTATTGTTCGGATCTCTCAAGCTCAAACGGAAGCGATAATCTGTTACATCAAAATCAGCGTATACTTCTACCATTAATTTCAATGTACGTAGGAATTCTTCTTTGATTTGATCTGGACGAACAAAAGTATGTCCATCATTCAAGGTCATTTCACGCACACGTTGTAATCCAGATAAGGCACCTGATTTTTCATAACGATGCATCATACCAAGTTCAGCAATTCTAATTGGTAGTTCACGATAACTGTGGATATCATTTTTATATACCATCATATGATGCGGACAGTTCATTGGACGGAGTACTAGCATTTCGCCATCGCCCATATCCATTGGTGGAAACATATCTTCATGATAATGATCCCAATGACCTGATCTCTTATAAAATTCAACATTGGCCATAATTGGTGTATACACATGTTGATAACCTAAGCTGATTTCCTTATCTGTGATGTAACGTTCGATTGTACGGCGAATTGTTGCACCTTTTGGTAACCAGAAGGGTAATCCTGAACCTACATCTGGATTAAGCATAAATAAATCAAGCTCTTTCCCTAGCTTACGGTGATCACGTTCTTTGGCTTCTTCGCGCATTTTGATAAATTCTTTTAAATCTTTTTTATCAAAGAAAGCAGTTCCGTAAATCCGTTGCATCATTTGATTGTTAGAATTTCCTCTCCAGTAAGCTCCAGCTACTGATAATAATTGGAAGACTTGGATACGTCCAGTAGATGGTACATGAACCCCACGGCATAAATCAACGAAATCACCTTGATCATAAACTGTAATGATTTCATCTTCTGGAAGCTCTGAAATCAATTCAACTTTATAAGGATCATCTGCAAATAATTCTAACGCTTCGTTTTTTGAAACAACTTTACGAACGATTGGATTATTTTCTTTGACGATTTTCATCATTTCAGCTTCAATAGCAGGTAAATCTTCAGCTGTGATTGGATTTTCCCCATTATCAGTATCATAATAAAAGCCTGAATCGATTGCTGGTCCTACACCAAATTTAATTTTTGGAAATAAACGGCGTAATGCATTCGCCATTAAATGAGCAGATGAGTGACGTAAAATCCCTAGTGCATCCTCATGATCTGGTGTTACGATTTCAATCGTTCCATCCTCTTCGATTGGACGAACTAAATCTATTAATGTACCATTAAACTTCCCTGCTAAGGCTTTTTTAGCTAAACTGTTACTAATGCTTTTAGCAATATCTAATGTTGATGAGCCAGCCTCAAATTCTTTGACTGCGCCATCTGGAAATGTAATTTTAATTGACATTTTTGTTTCCTCCTTTAGTAAATTATGATTGAAAAGATAACAACTCTAACAGATCATGTACGGTTATAAGCCACTTTGTTCAACGAGTACTTTTCATCATCCACTCTGGCAGAGCCAATCATGGTGATATTCAATAACTTCCTTTTGCAAACAGAATCTTCTCTCTTATTTTCTTAGTACGTGGCTTTGCTTGATTCCCTAGTATGGATACTTCGCTCGACTACGCTCGCCAAGTACTGTTCATCATCCACTCTGGCAAAGCCAATCGTGGTGATTCACAGCAAAAAGTCCCAGCATCTGAATTTGATCAGATACTAGGACGAAAAGTTCGTGGTTCCACCTATTTTTAAACATGACAAACAGTCATGTTCCTCAAGCGTGTTAACGGTACGACCGCCTTTGTTTCAACAAAGGTTGGAAAAAGTGGTCATTCCTTGCGCGGGTCTGGAAAATTTTCAGCCGAGATTTTCCTCTCTAAAAGACTGCTTACAAGTTCAGGTGTCTTTCTCATCAATCATTTATGTGTTAATTTAAACACTTTCTTAAATAAAAAGCAAGTATTTCTTCAAAAGAATCATTTTTTCCAAGTTCCACCTTGAGCATAGCGGTCTTTTTTCATTTCATTTACGATAACATGAATATTTTCTTGCGGTGCTCCCGTGTTTTTAGAGACAACCTCTGTGATCTCTTTGACCATTTTTGTTAATTGTTCTTCGCTGCGTCCTTCGATTAGTTCGACATGAATAAATGGCATAGCGTTTCCTCCCTTCAATTGTTGATCGTCCTTGAATCTATGATAGCACTTTTAACTTAAAAATTATTTATTTTTCAGCACTTAATATAAACATTGAGGCATCTTGATTCATAAATACGTTTTCTCTTTGATAAAACGTTTCACTTGATACTGCCCTAAAGGCCGCTTCTTCAAATTGTTTGCGAAGTTCGGCCTGAATAAAACCATTATGAACTTTTTCATGACTGATTTTTTCATTTTTATCAAAGTCGACTACTAAGATACGACCACCAGGATTCAACGTTTGATATAACGATGTCAACAATCCGATTATATCTGGTACATGTAACAACACTAGTGAGACAACAATGATGGCAGCTGTTAACTCAAAGGTATTTTCTTTAGAGAAACTGCCTACAAGTGTTGTTGCGTTGGTCCGTTTTGTTGGTTCGATTTTTTAATCGACAATCCGAATCATTTCTTCAGACGGATCGACGAATAGTATTTCCTTAAAACCAGCGGCAATTTCTAAGCCAATCAAACCCGTGCCACAGCCGTAGTCTAGTAAGGTTGCTCCAATAAGATTTCCCAATTTTTTTTGAATCTCTGTCGTTATGATATTTGCTAACGCTAATTGTTTTGGCGAGTCGTAATGATGGGCGATTTTATCAAAGATATTCATAGGCAATTTTCTCCTTACGCTAATGTTTTAGTCGATTTATTAAAAAAAGAAGCCCGTTTGGACTTCTTTTAACTATTCTTTTAAGCTGGTTCACCATAATCAACAGGTTTATCAAATTCTCCTGGTGCATCATCATAAATGTGACCATAAACGATTACTGGCATTCCAGCATACGCACCATTGAAGATTTGAGCAACAGCTGCTCCTGGTGTATTGATACAACCATTACTACCAAAATTAGTTTTATAGGCTTCTTTGTTACCAAAATACTCTGTTTTATAATCAGCATCATGAATTCCGATTTGTGTCACAACACCACCAAAACTCTTTAATGGCATCCAATATTTTACTGGTACACTATATTTTGAACCATCAAGCATTTCGCCTTCCAACTTTGTATCAGTATCTTTGTACAAAATTGTATGGAATCCAGGTACTGTCGCAGTTCCTTTGTTATAGCGTCCTGTGATCACATCTGTTTCAACGACTTTGGCACCATTTTTAAAGAAGTACATCTTTTGATCGTTTAAGTCGATTTCAACATAATCTTTATCAACCGTTGAAGATTGTGTTACATCACCATCGATCGGTACTGTGATTGTTTCAGTATCTTTATCACTATTAAGTGCTTGAACAAGTAAATCTCTTGTTTGTGGCATATTGATGTCCCAGCCATAGCTACCATTGTTTTTGTATTTCGTTGTTACGCCATGAACATTTTTAAAAATGATTGGTTTGAAGATTGAGCCATATTTTTGGTTTGTTTGTTCTACCCAAGCATAAACTTTATTTGGATCAACATTTCCCGCTGTATCCATAAATGATTGTAGTTCTTCTTTTGTAAGCGTCAATTTTTCGCCATTTATATCAAGCGTGATCGCTTTATTTTCTTTTTTGGATAACGAAGCTAACTTTTCTTGTAGTCCTTTGTCGTCTTTTGTCACTGTTGGTTTTTGATAAAATTCTTTGACATCATAGACGTAGCTACCTTTATTTTCGTCAACATCTTTTAGGACTTGGTTCATCAACGCTTCTTTATCAACCGCTGTCCCAATTTGTTCTGGTAAGATTTGGTAGTTACCATCAACTTTTTCGATCCGAGCATCTTGACTTGGTGTTCCTTCTTCGAACGTAAGTTCATTTAGTTTGTTTTTCAATTCATTCTTGTAATCTTCATTGATCGGTAATTTGATTGAACGGTCACCCATGTTTTGTTTCAAATATTCTTCTGTTATTTGATATTTTTCAGGCAAAGCGATTTTTTCTTCTTTACCATTTACTTTAATCACAACATCTTCAGCTTTATTCAGTTGTTCTAGTTTTTCTTTTGCAGCTTTTGCATTTAATAAACTGATATCAACACCATTCGCTTTGGCTGTGATAAAAAAATGAGATTGAAAATAAACGAGACCGCCCGTAAATACAAGTGCTAAACAAATTAATAAACCAACTATTGGAACTAGCCATTTTTTCTTTTTCTTATTTGGCTGCTTCTTATTTTGCGGCGCTCTTGCATTTTTAACTGAGCGACTAACTATTTCTTCATTTTCCATTGAGCTATCTTCCTTTTTTTAAATTTATATGCTTACTTTGAGGCAATGCTTTCTCCTGTTTCAAAAATAGTGTAAAAGAAATACAAGCTTCCTGTGATTATTTTAAATTTTTCCTAACAACAGCTACTTCAGTAACTGCATTTTAAAGATAGTTTAGTTAAAATCCTTGTAATCTTCAATTATTTTGCTTACATATGAGAAAAAATTCATGTTTTTTATGTATAAGTGCTTAATATCATTTTTTTCTAGTAAACAGGATACTGCAACCGTCAAAATTCGATACAGTGTACTTATCATTCTACCACACATAAGGGAGAGGAAAAAAGACTATTTGCTAATATCTTTGATGAAATTCTACTATATTTACAATAAACTTTAAAATCTTCCTTAATCCTCATCCAATTATCTAAAAAAAAGTGCAAGAAAGAACTACCTTAGCAGCTAGCACTAAAATCTTTTGTATAGTTCATAACTTTTATAGCTGTTTTTTGATCATAATCAAAGTGATTTTTTTGTGCAAATTTCTGAGCATAATGATCAAACTGCTTTTGTAGTGAAATCAATGCGGACCAAATAGATGAAATGCTAGAGCTATTCATCGTTGCCAAAATTGCTTCATATTCTTCTTTCATTAGATAGTTAGGTAAGTACTTATAATTTTTGCCAACACTAATTTGATAGCCATGTTCTGATCCTACTTGCCAAGATAACAAACGTAACAATTCTTTTTGGCATATTTCATTTAGATGATCCGCTGCATAGAACAATTCATTACGGCATAAGCCTTTTACAATATAAGTGCTGACCCACCAAAATTCATTGCAGCAATCCAAAAATTCTGCCTGACTTGGACGTTTTACCCAGTAATCTTGATCGGTTGCTGCTGTTAACCTCGGTAATACTTGCTCTTTGTCCAATAAAATCTCAGCTAAGTGATCACCTTCATTCCAATTATCTGCCTGTTCTTTAGGACACAAAGTCAAATCGATCCGATTGCCATCATCAAACAGCATCAAATAAGTAAAGCGGCCATTCCCTGTTGGTGAAAACAAAACCATATCCTCCGGCGTTTGCATAATTAAACGTGGCCCGAATTGGTCAATCCATGACGGATCTATAACAAAAGCCTCAACTGATTCTACAACATACACAATATCATAATCTTGAAACAAATCTTTAGGTGCTTTGTTATTTGTTCGTGAACCATTCAATCCCACGGCCAACACTCTATCATCTCTTTTGGCTGTCTCAGTAATCAATTGAAACATTTCCTTCTCTGTTCTCATCTGGTCCTCCTTTTTTTCGCTCTACATAAAGTGTACGTTACGTCACTAGCTATGTTATACTTTCTCTTAAAATCGTTAAAAAATCTTTAAAAAAGAAAGCATAAACACCATTTTTCTTACTTATCTACTACACTGTATAAGAAAGGTTGTGGTGTTATGAACTGGGTAAAGCGAATAATGTTGATAATTATAAGTTTGGGCTTTTTATATACAGGTCTCGTTCTGTTCCTAATTTTTAGCGGAACAAAAGATCAGCCAACTTCAACACCAGATACTGTGCTTATCTTAGGTGCACAAGTCAAAGGATCCTCAAAAGACAACGCCTATCCAAGTACTGTTTTAAAAGAACGCCTAGATGCGGCTATTCCCTATTTAAAAGAACATCCAAATGCAACTGCTATCGTTTGTGGCGGTCAAGGCTCTGATGAACCTGATAGTGAAGCCAATGTCATGGCTGAATATTTAAGAGCAAATGGAATTTCACAAGAACAAATCTTGGCAGAAGATACCTCGACACGAACCAAAGAAAACATTCAAAACGCTCAAAAGAAACAAGCGCTAGGAAATACTGTGATCGTTACAAGTGACTTTCATCTTTATCGTTCAAAACTATTAGCAAAACGTTTAGGGATTTCTGAAATCAGCGGACTTCCTGCCGTTTCTAAATCCTCCGCTAAGTTTAAAACATATGCACGGGAAGTCGTAGCTTTGGGGTATGGATTGCTTTTTGATTACTGATTAGGCTTTTGCTGTTTATAGTGATTCACCCCCATTTCCAAGAGCTGGAATGGGGGTGTAAATGAAAAATTATTTTGTTAAGTAGTTGTTAATATAAAATTACACTACTCAGTAACTGCCAAAAAACATACTTTTTTTCTTTTATTCTATTCTTTCAGATCTATTTATTTTTCTGGTTTATCTAGGCTATTTTTTAGTTTTTCATACTTTTGCTGTTCTTTTTTCATTTTTCGATCAAAGTAGTAAATAATGCCTAATATCACAATTAATATGCCTGCCCCTATACTAATAACCACTATCCAAGGAAATGAATGTCGTTGATCTAGCGGTAAGTTGAATGCTGTCGCATTATATTTTTTGGCCTCTTTTTATTTTATTTCAAATTTTCTTTCCCAACTCCAGTCTTTATACCCATCATTTGCTTTGATCTTAACCGTATAGTTGCCGGCAACAAAAGGTTGCTCCTTTAAATCGATTTTATAATTGAAATTTGTATTTGGTGCCATCGTTAAGGATTCTTGACGGTTTTCATACCTAGGCTTCGTTTCATTTTCATAATAATGCTTTACATCTAGCTGCAACTTTTTGATCATTGCTGTTTTTTTGTTTTGAATATTCATAATCACTGCATTATTACCAGTCATCTGTGTCGCCTTGACATCATTCAATGCTAATTCTGGTTTGATTTCTTGATCTGTCTCACTCATTAATACACCAACGACATAAGAAAAACGATTGCCTACAGCTAATGCTCCTTGACTTTTTTCTTCCTTATCTTCTTTTTGCTCAAAATAAAGACCACCTAAAACATATCCATCAAAAGACTCTTTAGGAATCTCGACAACATCTTCAACTATTTTCGTTGATTTCTTCGGTAAAATAATTTCTTTAGGCATTTTTGCGATTTCACTAAATGTGAACACTGCAGACGAATCTTTTTTAGCATCATTATAAGAATAATCAACGATTCCATTATCATTTGTAATCGCTAAATTTGCTGATGCATAAACTGTAACGTCTTCTTCTGTATCATTGGTTAGCTCTACACTAAGCGTTTGCGTTTCACCTGGCACTACTCTTAAATCAAAATAACTGATTTCCTTACTGCGTTGATTTTCAGGTGAGATCGCTTTCACATTAAAATTGATTTCACTAGCTTGACTCGTAACGCCCATACTTATAGACAATAATAGAAAAAGAATGGCAAACATTCGTTGAAACAGCCTCTTATCCATGATCAAAACTCCTTTTTTAAATGCTTATGGTGATACTTAAATGTTAGACAGACATTTTTAACTCAATCACAATCGCTTTGTAAAATCAGTTCATTTTTCTATTTCACTTTTATAAATGACTATCGTTCAAGGTCCAAGTAAGTGTTGTATTGATCATTCGCAAGTTTTGTAGTGGCATTAGGAACAGTCAATTTAACCCCTTGGGCTGCTCCAGCTCCTGAACCAAATGCAAGTGTCCATGTTCCCATACCGGTCGAAAGTGCCGCAGTAGCAACTGGAGAAGATGACGCCCCTGTTGGATCTAATGCTACAGGTACCGTTAAATAAGCTAACGCAATCAATTCAGTAGAATTTGGAGTTGCTGCTACCATACTCATTTGAGCATTCGTTAATACCGCAGGCGTTGTATCTGCTGTTTGAAACTGACCATTTTGTTTTACAGTCAATTTCCAAACAAGATTTAGGCCTCGTTTATCTGTTACTTAAGCATAGTTTGGAACACTGATCAATGTAGAAAGTGAATTTTGAACTTGATCTAGTTGTGCATAGTAAGTCGCATCAGCCGTTTGGATAACTTTCGTACCAAAGTGAAAATTAGACACATAGTCCAAACTTAATGGTCCACCAGTTCCGGGTTGATGAGGATCAGTTGGGTTAGGTGTCACAGGAGACGTTGGATCTGTCGGATTAACCGGTGGTGTAATCGTTGTATCTTGAGAAGAACTAATATCTGCATTGGATGTTAGAGAACCTACAGCAACCGTAGATAAAGAACCTAGAATCTTTTTCATTTTTACTTCCTTCTTTCTTTTTTTATTTATTTTAACTTCTTATTTTTTAAGAAGCCAAACACAAATTATAAAGGAGCATCGGATAAAATCCACTGAAGTTGGGCTGTATATGATTCATTGACATTGATATTTATACTAGGAGTAAGATTCAAAAAGACCCCATTTTGCTGATTCCAAGAAATGACTACATTGTTATTATTAGGAGAAGTGTATGCGTACGCTTCTGAAGCGATTGCCGTTATCGTAGAATCTTGTCCATTTTTCCGATAGACAAAAGCTTGATTGATCGTTTTATTTGTAGTAGTAGATTTCATTGGCTGGTTTTCCCTAACGTATAGGTGCCACTGACTTTTAGCAACACGGCCATCAGCCACAATCAAAGAAGTGTCTACTATACTTGGACTATACGTTGTTGTTTTGCTTGGAACAGGTATACTCTTAAACGAAATTTGATTTGGGGACTGGACAAACCGTAATGTTCCATCCCCTATCGGAACCGAACTCGCATTGTTTTGCGGTGTGATGGCGGTGCCTCCACCATCAGCTCCACCAACAACACTAGAAAAAGGCAACGATTGTCCTGTCATATTCTGGGCAACAACACCAGTATACTGTAGCTTAAAGCTAGTATTTGGCTGAGTGAAATTATTGACAGCCAGAGAATTCTGGTAGTACCAATACTGCATATTCAAATTAGAATCCGTTAAAAGTTGTGTACCTAATACTGGTGTTTGAACCCCTGTGCTTGAGATTCGGGTTAAAGAAACTGGACTTAATTGTGTAATCCCATTTGGAATATAGGCCTTTAACATCTGTTGGCTCCAAGTTGCCGGTTGATTAGTCAAGGTCGTTGTCAATGTATAGCGAACCGTTTGTCCAGTCACGGCAGATGGTGCCGCTTCCCAGTTCCCTTGCGCATCCAACCTTTCAATCGTTTGAACAACTGAGATAGCTGGTGCTAAATAGGGAACAGTTTGATTATAGCTTGTACTCGTAACTAAAACTAAACCTGTCCGGTTACTTAAGCCTTGGACAAATAGGCTAACTATTTCACCACCATTAAACATCGGCTAATTAGAAAACTGAAAACTGCATTTGCATTTAATGGTGTTGTATAGGCTGTCCCACCATTTATCTGTAAGGCTACTTGATAAGTACCTGCAGTTGTTTGTACCGCATTGCCTGAGAGTTGGGTCGTTCCTGCTGTTGCAGACACTGCGGTTACTGGTTGGATTGGCCAACTAACGGCTAATGGAGCTGCAGAGGGACTTTGAATATAATTACTGTTTGTTTTTGATTGTGCATTAACGAGCGCTGAAACACTGTACCCAAATTGCAAAGCAGAGGCTAATGTTGTGCTAAAATTTCCCGAAGCATCAACAGGTATATTACTAACAACTATAAGTGCCGAAGTTCCATCAGAGCGGGTGATCGTCAGTTGAACTGTGTAAGTGTAATTACTATTTTGTACTTGTTGAATTTTACCGCCCACAGCTGTCTGTAGATTTAAAAGCGGACTATTTAAAACAGGTACTGTCACAATCGGTACGCCTGTTCCGACCGACATAGAAGGTAAAGCAATCACACCTGACTTTGAGACATTGTTTAAAACCAAATTGATAATATTTAAACCATCTGTTGAGGAGCCAAATGTTCCTTTGATAGGATAATTCACACCATTACTTGCTGGGGGAATCGTAATGCCATTTTGATATAATAGTGCGACGTCAAAACTGAAACTAACTGCCCAGCGACTAAGTCCCAATAAACTTACAACATTAGTAGGAAAAGTTACATACACTGAATTATAAGTACTACTATAAGCTAATATAAAATTACGTGTCGTATCATGAATATTATAAGAAACACTTCCGACTAATGCAGCAGGAAGAGTCACTGTTCCCGTTAACACTGATAAAAAACTTTGCTGTTTTGCCGTACTCCCGTTAATTTGTTTCGCAATTTCTGGTGGTAATTGCGTCACGATCATCGGTTGACCACCTAATGATAAATCTAACGTAGGTGTATATGTATAGGTCATCGTAATGATCGTTTGCCCCGTCGCCCCAGTTGAATATGTTCCACTAAGTGCACCTGATCCAACTTCAACCAATCGTTCTTGAATATCTTGCATTATCTCTGGTTGTTCCTCTGGCATTTCATTTCCAGATTCCTCATTTAATATTTCATCTTCCGCAAAACATTGGTGCACATCAATTTGTAGTACACTAACCATCAATCCCAATAATAGTAGAAATAACCATTTACGTTTCACTCAGATATCCCCCCCTTGACTAATGATCATTCAATAGTGCTAAATAATAAAAAAATATAAATTCAAAATTATTATATGTAAAAAAACAAATAGTTTATATCCTTATGTTGATTTTATACTGCTGCCAAAATAAAGTGAAATATCTGTAATCGCTTACTTGGTATTCTAAATAAAAATTTTGAAAAAACCGTTTATTCATTGATTTAGCTACAAATGATAACTATTTCTCATTTTAATGTCCGTTATTCTCAAAAATTTAATTAAAATGCTAAATATTTGAGAATTTAAAACAAAAATGCTATTATAATTTTGTTCTTAGTTTTTTCATATTGTGTTTCCCTTCATATAGTGTGTGTATGAAGGGTTTATTTTGTTTCAAATAAATTGAAATGCGCCATATAAATATATCAAATAATCCTTAAGTCTCAACTCTATAATTGGTAACTCATCTCTTTGTTACTTTTCCAACAAATTAGAAAAAAGTGCAAGAAAATTATTTAAAATCAAGGTTTATTTATCCTGATAATCCAAATAAATCGTCAAACTAGAAGCCTTTACCGTTGCTATCTTCTAGCAATGGTAAAGGCTTCTTTAATATTATACTTTGATTAATCCATAATTTATTTCAACTTGTTCAAGCATTCCAACTACAGATAAAGTCGCGGGTTCACTTTGCCCTTTTTCATAAAAATTCATTGACATTACAGCAACGCCTTTTGCAAATATTTCTATTGATGATGTATCTCTAAATATCTCTAAAACTAGTCTATTGTCTATTAAAGGAACACTAGCCGTTCGCTTTGTTAATTTGTCTGTTTCAGCACCCGTAATAGAGAAACCAAAGCTATCACGACTAATAGATAGATGTTCAGTAACTGGCTCATAGATTAATTCAATAGCAGAATCATCCGATCTAATAATTTTCATTCTAAGTTTTTTAGTTAGTGTCAGGTTTCCACTAAATTCAATATAGAATTGCTTGGTTCCATTATTTTCTATTACAATAGACGAATTATCTAGTTTTTCTTCTATTATACTTTTTTTATCAGTGATGAATGTATAAATTGTGTTAATAGGTTGTTGGATTAATCGTTGCTTTTCCACATGGAGTTCACGTGGTAAGGTCATCGCACCTGCCCAAAAATGCCCCAAATCATTCGTTGGCATATTTCGTCCCCACATCTGCATCCAAGCAACCATAATCCGCCGTCCCTGCTTATCTATACATGTTTGAGGCGCATAAAAATCCAAACCAAAATCAATTTCATGAAAATTTTCTACATTAAACCGACCTGTTAACCAATCCACTTCACCTATAAAAGCTACAGTAGAGTTGATATTTTCATAAGAATTATCTTTCTTTTCCATTTCAATAGGGGAAATCAATAAAACATCTTTTCCGTCTAGATGAAATAAATCAGGACATTCCCACATGACTCCTTGTTCTTTTTTTCCTTTTAGTAGTATAGAAGTAAACCGCCAATTAAATAAATCATCTGACTGAAATAATAAAATTTGTCCTCGTTGTTCAGCTGTCTTTGAGGCAACTACACTGTAATACATCCCCCGATGTTCGATTATTTTAGGATCACGAAAATCTTCAATTTGCGCAATGCCCTTAATATGTTGATCTGAAATTACAGGATTTCCAGGAATTTTTTCAAAATGAACACCATCTTCTGAAACTGCAATACACTGAACTTCTCTTTTGATACCTTCTCGTTCATAATGACCTGTGTACATCAAATATAGTTTCCCGTCTTTTTCAATTGCACTTCCTGAAAAACATCCATCTAAATCATATTCTTCACTAGGTGCTAGCGCTACAGGGAGATCTTCCCAGTGGATTAAATCTTTTGACTTAGCATGTCCCCAGTGCATTGGCCCCCAAACACTATCATATGGATAATATTGGTAAAACAAATGATATTCACCTTTGTAATAGACAAATCCATTTGGATCATTAATCCAACCTACAGGAGCCATCAAATGATAGCTTTGGCGATAAACGTTATTAATCATTCCTTTATTTTCTTTAATAAATTGATTTGCTCGTTCTATTTTTTCTCTCATCATATCTCTCCTATTTGATTCCTGTTCCAGAACCGCCCAATCCTTGAAGGATATATTTTTGAGCGACAATATAAATAATGATTAAAGGAATCGTTGAAATTGTTAAAACTGCCATGACCTGATTAATATAAACAGGTTGTGTCGTGTTAATCGTTGTAATAGCGACTTGCATGGAAAACTTACTTTTATCTGTCAATACCATTAATGGCCAAATATAATCATTCCAGCTCCCAATAAAAGATAAAACCCCAACGGTCGCTACTGCTGGTTTAGACATCGGCAACATGATTGAAAAAAATATTTTAACAATATTTGCACCATCTATTTTAGCTGATTCGATGATTTCTTCTGGTATAGCTATAAAAAAATTTCTAAATAAATAGATATTAAATGCACTAGCCATCGCTGGTAAAATCACTGCAATACGACTATTAACTAACCCTAATGCATTTACAATTGTAAACTGAGGAATCAATACAGTCTCCATTGGAATGATCAAAAGTGCTAACAAGAATCCGAAAATTATTTTTTTTCCTGTAAAATTGATTTTAGCAAAAGCAAAACCTGCTAATGAATTAACAATAATAGATCCTGCTGCAAAAGTGATGCCGTAAAAAATACTATTTAGCAAATACGTCCAAATACTGAATCGTTCAATGACTTCTTGATAGGTTTTAAACCAGTTTGCAGGATTTAGACTAGGTAAAAAAGCTTTAAAAGAAGAAAGGTTTGTATAAACTTCTGCGTTTGATTTCATAGCAGAAACGATCATCCAAAGCATTGGAAAAATAAACATTGCCGCTAAAATAAATAATAGAACATATTCAAAAAACATCAGTGGTCCCATCTTTTTTTTCATTTGTCTTTATCCTCCTTAATTAACCTTCTTTGACCGATCGTAATCAAACCAATCATGGTTGTAAAAATCAACGCTATTGAACTAGAGTAACCTACCATTCGGTCGGTGAAGCCTATCTGATAAATATAATAGACCATCGTCATGGTAGAATTCATTGGTCCACCTTGGGTCATAACCATTGGTTGAACGATCAGCTTAAAGGCTGAGATAAGCGTTGTTAATAAGACAAAGATAGCTGTTGGCTTTAATAAAGGCAGTGTAATATAACAAAATTGTTGAAATTTTGTGAAGCCATCCATTTCGGCGGCTTCATAGACATCTTGTGGGATATTCTGCATACCGCCTAAAAATAGCAACATTTGATAACCAGCTCCTTGCCAAGCAGAGACAAAAACGATCGTGTACATCGCCTGTTTAGGACTTGTTAAAAAGGGTTGAGCAGAAATTCCTATTTTCATTAATAATGAATTGATTAGCCCTTCATTTGGATTTAATAAATACAGCCATAAGATAGAGATAACTACCAAAGACATGACAACTGGGGCAAAAAATGCTACTTTAAACAATAAATTCCCTTTTCTTTTTTTATTGATGATCAAGGCCATTCCTAATGCTGCTCCCAATTGGACTGGAATGATCCAAACAACAAACTTAGCCGTATTAACCATACTCTTGATAAAAATGGGATCGTTAAATAATTGTTTAAAGTTGTCTACCCCAATGAATTGACGATTGTTTGGCGTCAGTAAATAATAGTCTGTAAACGCATAGTAGACAACCATTCCTACTGGAATCAAAAGAAAAATTGTCAATAAAATAAGAGCTGGTGCTAAAAAACTATACCCTACTAAATTTTCTTTAACTGTCGGTTTCCGATTCATCTTGTTTCCTCCTTTTTACTTCAACATCCTGTCGATGACTTGCTGCATTTCTTCCGCATGCACATCTACTATTTTTTGTACATCAGGATTTTCTTTGTAATAACTCGCATCTTGAATTGATTGCTGAAATGCCCGAGAAACTTGTGGATAGGCTACTACAACGGGTCGCGCATGACCTGATTTTTGGTTTTGTTCCATTAGAAAACGCATTTCCTCAGACACATCGTTTTTGATCAATTCGATCGTTGACTTTCTAATAGGTAAAACGCTATTGCCTAAACTCATGATTTTACTTGACTCTGTATTGGTGACATATTTTATAAATGTAGCTGATGCTTCTTTTTCATTTGTTTTGGAAGACATTGCTACTTGCCAACTACCTGTTGGTGAAACTAATTTTTTCGTTTTATCTGATACAGGATAAGGTAATATGCCATATTCCAGATCTTTGTAATTTTCATTTAAATCAGCAATCGTCCATGAGCCACTTAGAAGCATTGGATATTTTCCTGTTTCAAACCCTTTTTCAATTGGAGTATTCGTTGTATATCCTTTTTTCACTAAATCTTGAATAAATTGAAGTGCTTCTGCACTTTTTGGATCATTAAAATAGCCTAATGCTTTTGTTCCAGCTTGATTTACAACGTCTCCTCCATTTGACCAGATAAACGGTGTGTAAGCATACGTCAGCATTTCGTCTTTAGACGCTAATTGAATATTGATTGCTGGTAACTTATATTCATCCACTAATTTTTGACAAACCACTTTAAACTCATTCCAAGTCCAAGGCTTATCCAATGTTGGTAATGCATCCTCCTTGATACCAGCCTTTTTAAATAATTGTTTATTGTAATAAATACCAACACTAGATTCAGAAAAACCAAAAGCGTAGAATTTCTTATTATAAGTTCCTTGTTGAATGATACTATCAAGTACATCCTCCATATTTGCATCCTCTAAATAATCATCTAATGGTTCAATTACATCAGCATTGGCATATGCTGCAGTATTTGGGCCATCAAGTGTGAGAACATCTGGCAAACTATTCGTTGTGATTGCAGCATTCACCTTATCTTCATAGCCACCACCACTACCGCTTCTTGGAATATATTCAGTAATCGCTTTATATTTACCTTGATATTCCTTATTAAAATTATCGACAATTTTCTGCCAAGCTTTCCCTTCAGGTGTTTCATCTGAGAATTGAACCCAAATTTTTATGTCCCCTTTATTGTTAATTTGCTTGTTTGATTTTTCGGAAACGTTTCCACATCCAGAAAAAATAAATAAAACGACGCTGACTACTGCTAGTATCTTATAAAAATCTTTCCTCATTCATCTAATCCTCCAAATCTGAAACGTTTCCATTTTAATCGAAAAGCAAATTTTGGAAACGTTTCATTAATTAATAAAAAAAGAATATCATTGAAACCGTTTTCTGTCAACTGGATTTTAACTAGTCATTCGACTTTTAATTCTGCGAAAAAAACAACAGTGTCTAGAATGAACAACAAAGTTCCATCCTAAACACCTAAAAATACTTATAAAAAAATTCGATTATCGCAGTTCAATCGTTGTATTATTCGAAACAAAATTCACAGGCAAAATAATTCTCTTTGGAACTTCTATTCCTTTTATTTTATTCAAAATAGCATCAACTGCTGTAGCTGCCATCAATGGAACAGATTGAGCGATTGTTGAAAGTGTATATTTTCTTTCATGAGCCATTCTCACCCCATCAAATCCTATTAACTGAAAATCTTGAGGAGCTGTTTTACCGATTGTTTTTAATGTTTCCAAAACAGTTAATCCCATAAAATCATTTACTGTAAAAATACCGTCAATCGTATCATTTTCCTTGATAAATCGTAAAATTTGATTGTGTAAATCCGTAATTGGTTCTGGCATATCCAGTATTTTAAACGGCACTTTTTTGTCTCTGCAATATGATAAAAAACCTTCCCGCCGATTAACGGTTTCATTTGGAAATGGCGAGAAACCACCTATGTAAGCTACCGTCTTACACCCTCGCATGACTAATTCTTTTGCGGCTAATGTTCCCCCGCCAAAATTGTCTGATGTCACGTAAGTCACGTCTTCTGAAAAATGTCGATCTATACTTACAAACGGCAAATTAGACGAAACATACTTATCGACGTCTGAATACGTAATTCCTATAATGCCATCAACCTTGTTTTGCTTAACCATTTGAATATATTCATACTCTTTCTCTGGATCACCATCTGCATTGCACAAATAAAGTTTGTACCCTTGTTTACTTAGTTCTTCTTCAATATAGTAGGCAAGCTCTGAGAAAAAAGGATGCCAAATTGTTGGAAGAATTAATGCTAACGTATTACTACGATTTGTTTTTAAAGCCCTGGCATATTCATCAGGTTCGTAAGATAATTCATCGATAGCAGCTTCAACTTTTTTTCTAGTTATTTCTTTTACTTTTACTCCATTTATGACTCTAGAAACAGTTCCAACTCCCACTCCAGCTAATGCGGCAACATCTTTCATCGTTGCTTTCATCCTATCCCTGCTTTCTTAATACTGATTAGAATTGTAACATATAATTTCAAAAATAGGGAAACGATTCCAAAAAATATGAGCGAATGTCTCGTTTATACAAAATAAGCTATAACCTTATAGCAATCTCAAAATCAGATTGCTATAAGGTTATAGCTCGAGATTCTCAAACTAATCTAAATCAACATTATGATACACCTTTTGAACATCATCAAGCTCTTCTAAAACATCAATCATATGTTCAAATTTTTCTAAGTCTTCTCCCGCTAATTCTACATCGTTTTGAGCAATCATTTCTAATTCAGCCACTGAAAATTCTTCAACGCCTTTTTCTCTTAATGCTTCTTGAACAGCATGTAGATCTTCTGGTTCTGTATAGACAATGATTTGACCATCTTCTTCAGTCACATCACGAACGTCAATATCTTTTTCCATCAAGTACTCAAGAATTTCATCTGCATCATCACCTGCAAAACCAATCACACCTGTATGATCGAACATATAAGCAACAGCTCCGCTGACACCCATATTTCCGCCGTTTTTCCCAAATGCTGCACGAACATCTGACGCTGTACGATTGACATTGTTGGTCAATGCATCAACGATAACCATTGAGCCATTTGGTCCAAATCCTTCATAACGTAATTCAGAATATTGTTCATCGCCAGATCCTTTTGCTTTTTCGATCGCTCGGTCAATGATATGTTTTGGTACATTATATGTTTTTGCGCGCTCGATAACAAACCGTAACTTTTGATTTGCTTGAGGGTCAGGATCACCCGATTTCGCTGCTACGTAAATTTCAATTCCGAATTTTGCATAAACTCGGCTGTTATTTGCGTCTTTGGCAGCTTTTTTCTCTTTAATATTTGCCCACTTACGACCCATATTCTCACTTCGCTTTCAATTAGTATTATATTTTTGATTATAGTGCCCTTATCATTATACTTGCCAAATGGACTTTTGTTAAGTGTTTTTTGCTTTTAAGTGACACCGATCGGAAAACGACCAAAGCTCTGCTCTAAAATACGATCGTTCCCTAACTGATATAGTTGATTACTGCGAATATCTAAAGCTAATTGAGTAGTCAAATTCTTAGAGATTTTAGTGATAAAAGGCAAACTTAGATTTTTTTTCTTTTCTTTTAAAAAACGTTGCCCTTGCTCTGTAAAACCTAGCACATGTATGTAACTATTTTGTCTGACACTCTCTATTTCACATTGTTTCACATTGACTAAAATATAGGTCGCCAATCGTTGCAAACGTGTCCATGTGTAGCGTTTGGTCTTAGCACGCTCCATAAACTGCTGAAAAGAATCAGACACTTTTGCGGTTTCTTGCAAACGATACTCGATGCCTTCTTTCATCTGATAAATCTCTCGGAGTTCTAGCAGAGAACTGCTAAGTATTTTATATTTTAATAATGGCCAATACTCTTCCCAGGAAACTGTCGGTGAACTATTTAAATCGATCGCCACTTGTGTTGGTAACACTCGCTTGATCTGATCTAATTCGTCTGAAAAAATAGCTTTTCTAATGGCTGTAGCACTCGCAAAATGTTGATATATTTTAGTATCGTGATAACCAGCTACCTCCCGTTTTAAAGGGTATAATGTCATTGGCTTCTCATACGTTGCATTCTCTTTGGCATAACTTAAACCTAAAATATGATTGGGAGACGAAAAATCGAATACATCATTTGGATAAAATTTGCGAAAAACCTCTGTCATTTGCTGTGGATAACTCATGCCATTATTTTTGATTTCTTGGTAGGCTTGATTGATTTCCCTTTGATGACTGTGTACAAAATTTCCAAAGAGCTCATAATCCAGCTCTGATTGATTATCCGTACCAAAGCACAAAGCATCACACTGCAAGGCTTGCAATAGCTTTACTCCACCTGCTGCAAAATAATCAGCTGACTGTACAGCATATGCGAATGGTAATTCAATCACTAAATCCACGCCATGATTGAGCGCTTCTTTGGCACGTGTCCATTTATCAATAATTGCCGGTTCGCCTCGCTGTAGAAAATTCCCACTCATCACAGCAATCACAATATCTGCATCACTCAGTTTCCGGGCCATGTCAGCATGATACTGATGTCCATTATGGAAAGGATTATATTCAACAATAATGCCACAACTTCTCATCTTTTTGCTCCTTCTTCCGGCTCTTTTCTAATAGAATTCTATCATAACATGTTTAGTTTATTACGAAAACAAAAGAAAAATGAGCGGCAGCAACTTTTAAAAGTTTTGTACCACTCATCTATTGGATTATTTTTTACAAACGAAAAACCAGCGTCTGCTTTCTTCAGTCGGAGCAACATCCGCGAAATCAGCATAAACCTCAACATTCATAAAACCAGCACTTTCCAGCATCATTAAATAATTTTCCATTGTATAGGTTCTTTCTTGATGCAGTTCATCCTGCCGAATAAACAGTTCATCATTCCCATGCTCTTTTACAAAGAACGTTAGAAAATGTTCGATACTATGTTCTTTTTCACCAGGATAACTATCCCATAAAAAGGCAAATTCTTCTGTTTGATAATGATAACTGTACTCTGGAAAGACTTTATCAACTTGATAAATCGAATGAACATCAAAAATAAAGACACCATCATCTTCTAAAGCTTGATATACATCATCAAATACTTGTTGGACTTCTTGACGGTTTGCCATATAACATAATGAATCAGAAAAACAAGTGATTGCATGATATTGGCCCATTTCAGATAAATCCATCATATTTCCTTGGACAAACTGAACATGAACGTCTTCTTCTGCAGCTCGTTTACTAGCCATCATCAGCATTTCTTCGGATAAATCCAAAGCCGTGACTGTAAAACCTGCTTTGGCAAAATTTACAGCTAATGCGCCAGTCCCACAGGCCATTTCTAAAACATCCATTTTTCCATCTGGTAAATGACGTTTTGAAAATTCCAGCCATTCATTATAGAGGCTATCATCCATTACCTCGTCATAAACAAAAGCAAATGTTTCATAAGCCATATTATTCGACCCAAGCGTGAAGGTCGACCATTGGTGCGTCTGACCAAAGTTTTTCTAAGTTATAAAACCCGCGTTCTGCTGATTGGAAGACATGAACGATAATATCGCCTAAATCAATCAAGACCCATTTACCGCCATCTTTTCCTTCAATTCGTTTTACTTCAACCTGTGCTTCTTCTTCTTTTTCAATAATTTCTTCCACGATGGCATTGATTTGACGTTCACTTGTTGCTTGGCAAATCATAAAGTAATCTGCTAAAAGTGAAATCTCATGTACATCTAACGCGACAATTTCCTCTGCTCTTTTTGAATCAGCTGCTTTTACAGCGATTTCTAAAATCTGTTGACTATCTATGATGGTTTCCTCCTAATTTTAAAGCGGAACAAATCGGTTAATCCTGTAGAAATTAGGAGATTGGCATTGAAACGTTCTTTGTTTCACTGACAATTTGTCTATTTTCCTAAGGATTGATTTGTGCAGCTAAATAATGTAAAAGCGGAGCGGGCTCGTTTAGCTCTGACAGAAAAATAGGAAAAATTGACTGTGACGTTTTTTGTCACATTCAATTTTTATCTTTTTTCCGAAGGGCTAGCCCGCGCAGCTAGATAATGCATGGTAACAACGTTCCGCTTTGCTGAACGAGTTCAATCAGCTTTTCCTTGATCCAGCTTTACAATGCAGCTCTTGAGGAAATTAGATAATCTTCACATGGAATAAAAACCATTCCACGTTTAGATTCCTAAATTTCTAAAGAGCTAAACGCTTTGCTCAGCTTTTCCTACTACCCAATAATTATATGTTTCAATCGTCTTTGGATAGATTTTTTGTTCTTGTTCGATAAGGTGAAGTAATGTATGTTTTGTTTCATATGCAACAGCTTCATCCAAGTCAACTAAAGCCAATTCACGTGCTTCTTTCACACCGGGAAAGTTACGACCTGGTTCGATATAATCTGCTACATATATAATTTTATCTAACAAACTCATTTTAGCAGCACCAGTGGTATGTAAGCGAATTGCTTCTAAAATTTCTTCATCCTTGATGCCTAGTTCTCTTTGGACCATACTTGCACCAACGAGTCCGTGCCAAATGGCATTGCCATAATTTAACAGCTCCTGATCATAACCATCTCGCTGAATAATCATTTCAAATTCTTCATTCGGACGTTCTTTAGCGTAGTCGTGCGTTAAGGCCGCAATACTTGCTTTTTCTTCTGAGGCACCATACTTAGCCGCTAAAGCTACAGCAGTCTCTTCTACACCTAAAACATGTTGAAAACGGCGTTCACTCATATGCATCTGAACTTCTTGCATCAATTCTTCTCGTTTGAACGATGTGTATTTACCGCTAAAATCCATCTACATACAGCTCCTTTTCTTCTATATAGTGTATCACACTATCAGGTAGTAAGTAGCGTATAGAACAACCATTTTTGATTTTTTCCCGAATAAGAGTTGAACTAATATCCATTTGAGGTACATCCACCCACATAATTGGATAAGGTGTGATCGTTCCGTAATGAGGACGGCGGATACCGACAAAATTAGTTAATGTCAATAACTCATCGATCTTGTACCACTTTGGTAAATATTCTACCATGTCCCCACCAATGATAAAATAGTAATCTGTATCTGGATTGTTTTGTGTTAAAGCTTTCATCGTGTCGTATGTGTAACTTTTTCCTTTACGGAACAACTCGATCGGCTCAACTGCTAAATTATGATTATCCGCAATTGCAAGCTCGAGCATTGCTAATCGGTGTTGACTATCGATCGTCTTTTTTTCATCTACATGAGGTGGTAAATAAGTAGGCATCAAATAGACTTTATCAAGCCCAAGTTGTTGCTGTACTTGGTCGGCCATCACTAAATGAGCCAAATGAACTGGATTAAAATTTCCACCTAATATTCCTACCTGTTTACGCTTTTGAAAAAGCTCTGCTTCTTCCACAATTACTTCTGCTTTTAATACTGCATTCGTATTTGTCCCCATTTTTCTTACCTCCAAGTTTTAAATTGCTTTAACTTCTTTAGAGATCTTTTGATATTTTTCGTTAGATGATGGTTTGAATAATACTAGTACACGACCAATGATTTGAACGATATCACAATGAATATCCGCTTTTAATGCCACTGCCACATCTTCAGCGATCTCATCAGTATTTTGTAGTAAAGTGACTTTGATCAATTCACGTTTTTCTAACGCTTCATTGATTTGTACCACCATCGCAGAGTTTAAGCCGCCTTTACCAATTTGAAAAATCGGTTGTAAATGGTGAGCTTGGCTGCGTAAAAAACGCTTTTGTTTTCCTCTTAAATCCACTAATTTTCCTTCTCTCTATTCTCGCTTATGATTAAATCAAGGCTTTTCTTCTTAAAACGTCGACGCCTTTTGGTGCCCAACCAGCAACCACACATGGTTCTGTGACCGTAATCCAGCCTAGTCCGGCAAAAACAATATCTGTTTTTTCTTTGATAGAAAATTCAAACCGAACCAACTCGGGAAATTCTGCCACTTCATCAGGGCGTGGCGGTCGTAACAAACCGCCAACATGTTTCTCATAAAAAGCATCAGCTGTCACTAATTTAGTTCGGTGAATTGCTAAATCATTTGATACGTAGGCAATAAATGAACTACGCTCTCCTTGAATAAAATCAAACCGAGCCAACCCACCTAAAAATAATGTTTGCTCAGGATTTAGTTGGTACACCTTAGGTTTGATCTCTTTTTGCGGTGCAATGATTTTTAAGTCTTTTTTGCCAAGATAATGCGCCATTTGATGGCGATGAATGATTCCAGGTGTATCGATCAAGAAATGCCCATCATCTAATGGAATCTCAATTTTATCCAATGTCGTTCCCGGAAATTGCGATGTTGTAATGACATCTTGTACTCCAGCTGTCTGTTTGATGATTTGATTGATCAGCGTTGATTTACCAACATTCGTTACCCCGACCACATAAACATCTTTACCATCACGATATTTTTCGATCGTCTTAAGTAAGTGCTCCATTTCCTGCGGTTTTTTAGCGCTTGTCAATAATACATCAACTGGGCGTAAGCCTTCTTCATGAGCACGTTCTCTCATCCATTGAATCATCTTAGGTTTCTTTAATGATTTAGGTAAAATATCGACTTTATTTCCTACCATCAAAACAGGATTATCGCCAATAAAACGATGTAGTCCTGGAATCAACGATCCGTTAAAATCAAAAATATCCACTACATTGACAATCAATGCATCCTCTTTTCCTAATTTATTTAGCAAACGTAAAAAATCATCGTCTGTTAATTGAACATCTTGAATATCATTGTAATGTCTTAAACGAAAACAACGTTGGCAATAAACTTCCCCTGTTTCCATCCCTTTTTCAAATGCAGCTTTTGGCGTATAGCCTAATTCATTCGGGTGTTCCGTTTGAATGACTGCACCACAGCCGATACAGTGAATTGCTTCCATATCACTCATTCTAGTCCGCCTTTCCATATCATATCTGGATGTTTCTTCGCTAAATGTTTCATGATTTTCCGTTCAAAAAATCGATTAATTTTCGTATTCCAACCATCCGTATCAACAATCGGACGAACTAAAATATTTCTGATCCCAGCAGCATTTGCACCACGAATATCAGTCATGATTTGATCACCGACCATTACTAATTCTTCTGGCTTTAAATTTAGTTTCTTTTCAGCTTCTCTGAAACCTCTAGTTGACGGTTTTAACGCTCTAGATACATATTCTAAATCAAATTTTTCAACTGCTCGTTTAATACGGCTAGATTTATTATTTGATACAACGATAACTGGAATTCCAGCATTTTTCATTTCGAGGATCCATGATAGTAGTTCTTCAGTCCCGTCTGGATTATCCCACGCAATCAAGGTATTGTCTAAATCAGTCAATACTGCCTTGATCCCTAAATTTTTTAATTGGCTCGGTGTGATTTTATAAATCGCATCTACCATCCAAGTTGGTTTAAATTTTGAAAACATAGTAACTCCTCTCATCTCCACCATAAACTATTTCATAGTGAAAGGAGTACTAAGCTAGCACTCCTCCAATTTGTATTATACTGCATTTTTGCGAAAAATTCTATAAATGCTCACCATAAGTTTTCATAAGATTCGATGACAATCGTATGACAGTTCAAACATTGATTTGTTACTTTCTTGATTTCTATGATAAGCTTTTTGTAAATAAATGAAATGAGGAAAAAAAAGGCCGTTACAATCAAAAAAGCATCAATCAATCTTTTTGTCCCTGATACAGAAGCAGCAATGACACTTTATGAAAAAATATTCGGTGCAAAGAATATTGAATTGGTGCTTGCGGAAGAAGGGAACTCTGCTCGCTTCAGCATTGGTGAAAGTTTGTTTGCTTTAGCCGATGAACAACCAGAAAACGGTGGGAAATCACCTTTGGCATTGCATGGGGTACCACTTTGTATCCAGTTGATTTGTGATAATGTTGAAGAGCTTGTTGAAAAAACATTGGCTGCTGGCTGTACTTTAGACATGCCAATCACTATTGTGCCAAATAAATTTAAAGTGGCAAATATTAAAGATCCATTTGGTTTTATCTGGTCGATTTCAGAAGTCTATACTCATTGAGAACTGCACAAAAAAGGGTGTGGGACAAAAGTAAAAAACACTTTTGTCTCACACCCTAAATACAGATAAACGGCGGGAGCAAACGGTCCTCCATGCTTCGAGGATCGGAGTGAAACGAGAACCGTAGATGCAGAAGCAATCCCTACACTACACTTCGTTTCGATCTCATTAACTTCTACGCATGGAACATGCTAGAGTTAAAGGACTACACTTCGCTTCGATCACATCAAATTCTAAGTGCTAAAGCACTAAGATTTGAAGGCTTCGGAAATAAGCCGAAATTGCTGTAAAACACAACGAGGAACGAGTTGATGTTGCACAATACCTACCTGGTCACAAAAATTTGGAGAGCACCAAGTAGGTACCAATCATCATCAGTTCGTAAACTCACTGTGATTCTTGGCAATTTTCATGAATTCCTTCTTATTTCTCCGGATTAAACGCTTCTGTCCCAGCCTCTTTTTTATATCTTCAAATCAATATTTACGAAAACGCTGATAGCGATTTTCCAACAGCACATCCGTTTCTAATTGAGAAAGTTCAGTAAACTTACTAATAAGTGCTTTTTGAATCATTCGATTGATTTTGGGTTGTTCTAATACTTCACCGTTCATTTCTTCTGGGATCACTCGATCAATGATCGTTAATTCTTTTAATTCTGTGGCTGTGATCTTCATTAACTCAGCTGCTTCTTTAGCTCGACTTCCATCTTTCCAAAGAATTGAAGCAAATCCTTCTGGAGAGAGCACTGCGTAGATTGTGTGTTCTAACATCCAAACTTCATCAGCCACCGCGAGTGCTAATGCACCGCCACTGCCACCTTCACCAATAATAATTGCAATGATCGGCACACTTAAATCAGACATTTCTATTAGATTTCTAGCAATTGCCTCACCTTCACCACGCTCTTCTGCTTCAATCCCACAATAAGCGCCTGCTGTATTGATAAACGTAACCACTGGTCGGCCGAATTTTTCAGCTTGTTTCATTAAACGTAAGGCTTTACGATATCCCTCAGGATGGGGTGCGCCAAAATTCCGTTCAATATTTTCCGGTAAATTGCGACCTTTTTGAATTCCAACAACCGTCACCGGCTTGTCTTCTAACGTTGCAACACCACCGACAACAGCCAAGTCATCGCCAAAGTAACGATCACCATGGAATTCTATGAAATCATCAAAGACTGCCGCAATATATTCTAATGACGTATAGCGATCTTGCGCTCTAGCTAGGGTGACAATATCATTGGCTGTTTTTTCCATCGCTATTTCCACCCTTTCATCGTATGAATTTTTATTAGTTTGCTAAGTGTTTCCTGCAATTGATTTCTAGGAACAATCTTATCAACAAATCCATGATCTAATAAAAACTCGGCTTTTTGAAAATCATCTGGTAATTCTTGACGAATGGTTTGTTCGATCACGCGTCGTCCAGCAAAACCAATCAAACTTTGCGGTTCAGCTAAAATAACATCACCATCCATAGCAAAACTAGCCGTAACACCACCGGTTGTTGGATCAGTCAGTACTGTGATATAAAATAAGCCCAAATTGCTATGACGTTTTAGCGCACCTGAGATTTTTGCCATCTGCATCAGAGAAAAAATCCCCTCTTGCATTCTTGCTCCACCTGATGCGGTAAAAATAATTACAGGTAAGCGTTGTTCAGTTGCACGTTCAAACAAACGGGTAATTTTTTCGCCTACGACTGTCCCCATACTACCCATGATAAAATTAGCATCCATTACCCCGATCCCGATTTCTTGACCATCGATTTTAGCTTTACCAGTTAAAACAGCTTCATGAAGTTCTGTTTTTTCCTGCATTATCGCGATTTTATCTAAATAACCTGGAAAGGTCAACGGATCTTTTGTAATTAAGTCTGTGTCCCATTCTTCAAAACTTTTTTCGTCGACTATCAAAGCAAGTCGTTCCCACGCACCGATTCTAAAACTATAACCACAATAAGGACAGACTTTTTCTGCCCCCATATCTTTTGTATAGAGCGTACGTTTGCAACAAGGACATTTAGCCCACATATTATCTGGAACTGTAGGTTTGTTTACAGCAGATTGGTCGCCCGCGCGATTCGGATTGATTCGAATGTAGTTTTTCTTTTTAAATAAAGCCATACACCTGCTCCTTTTTAATTATCGCTTTCTGGTTCCCAATTTGGTAAAAATGTTTCTTGTAAAAAGCTTGTATCGTAATCACCAGCTAGTACGTTTTTATGAGTGATCAAATCTAACTGAAATTCTGCATTTGTGATAATTCCATCTGTCACAATCTCATGTAACGCCCGTTGCATCTTCATCAAAGCATCCATGCGATCTTCCCCATGAACGATCACCTTAGCGATCATTGAATCATAAAAAGGCGGAATCGTATAGCCAGAATACATGGCACTGTCTACTCTTAAGCCCATACCTCCACTTGGAAGTAGCAAGTTTTTGATTTTCCCTGGAGAAGGAGCAAAGTTAAATGCTGGATTTTCCGCATTGATTCGACATTCAATCGCATGCCCCGTAATCGTAATATCTTCTTGGGTATAAGGTAACTCTTCCCCAGAAGCAATTTTTAATTGGGCTTTAACAAGATCGATCCCTGTAACCATTTCTGTCACAGGATGCTCAACTTGAATTCGAGTATTCATTTCCATAAAATAAAATTCACCAGATTTATCCATCAAAAATTCGATTGTTCCAGCATTCTCATATTGAACAGCTTTGGCTGCTCGAACAGCTGTTTCACCTAATAATTGACGTTTTTCAGGTGAAATTGCAATTGATGGTGATTCTTCTAACACTTTTTGATTATTTCTTTGTAAAGAACAATCACGTTCGCCCAAATGAATCACATGACCATATTGATCGCCTAAAATCTGCACTTCAATATGTCGTGCTGGGTAAATAATTTTTTCCAGATACATATCGTCATTACCAAAAGCAGCTTTAGCTTCTTGTTGTGCTGAGGTAAAATGCTGTGGTAATTCTTCTTTGCTCAACACTTTACGGATCCCTTTACCGCCGCCGCCAGCGGCAGCCTTTAGCATAACGGGATAACCGATGTCCGCTGCAATCGTCAAAGCTTCTTCAACCGAATTGATTACACCCGTGCTTCCAGGAATAACTGGCACATTCGCTTTTTGCATCAATTCTCGGGCATTGATTTTATTTCCCATCGCATCGATCGTTGCAGCTTTTGGGCCAATAAAAGTAATATTACACTCTTCGCACATTGCTGCGAACTGACTATTTTCTGATAAAAATCCAAAACCTGGATGAATTGCTTCAGCATTTGTTACAATCGCCGCGCTTAATACGCTTTGAACATTTAAATAAGAATCAGCAGCTTTCGCTGGTCCAATACAGATTGCTTCATCTGCAAGCTGTGTGTGCAGTGCTTCTTTATCTGCTTCGGAATAAACTGCTACAGTTTGCACTCCTAATTCACGACATGCTCGAATGATTCGAACAGCAATTTCTCCTCTATTTGCAATTAAAACTTTTGAAAACATAGCTCACCTATCCAATCATAAAGGTCAATTCTGCTTCCGCTACTTTTTTCCCATTCACAGTTGCAGTTCCTTTGCCGATGCCGGCTATTGATTTTACTTTCATAATTTCTACTTCTAACATCAAAGTATCACCTGGAACAACTTTTTGTCTAAATTTGGCTTTATCGATCCCACCAAAGTAGGCTGTCTTGCCTTTAAAATCCGGCATCGCTAATAATGCTACAGCACCTGCTTGGGCTAGTGCTTCCAAAATCAAAACGCCTGGCATCACAGGTTCTCCCGGAAAGTGACCTTGAAAAAAAGGTTCATTAATTGTAACATTTTTCTTTGCAATAACTTTTTCTCCAACAACGATTTCTTCAACTGTATCCAACAATAAGAAAGGATAACGATGTGGAATGACTTCTTTGATTTCTTGAATAGTCATTTTCATAGCTTACACTCCTTTTGATACACGGAACAATGGTTGATTAAATTCAACAACATCTTCATTTTGTATCAATACTTCAGTAATTACACCATCGACCGATGCAGTGATTTCATTCATAAGTTTCATTGCCTCAACGATACAAACAACATCACCTTTTTTCACCGAGTCACCAACTTGCTTGAAATTTTCCTTATCTGGTGCAGGTTTTAAATAGACAACGCCAACGATTGGAGAAATGATTTCTTCTGTGTTTTCTGGTTTCGTTTCTGATGTTATTGTTTCAATTATTGGTTCTTTTACTTCGACAGTTTGGCTAGTAACTTCTACTGTCCCTTGACTGGTTACATTGTTATCCGCAACTTGTTTTACTTCACCAGGTGTTTTTTGTGTTACTTTATTTTTATTCATATAAAGGCCAAAAGAACCTTCTTTAAGATCAAATTCTGTTAGTGTCGATTGGTCAAACTGTGTTAATAATTCTTTGACTTCATTGATATTCATCTTAATCCTCCCAACGTTTTAAACAAAGTACTGCATTATGACCACCAAAGCCAAAAGAATTTGTCAATGCGTAGTCAAAGTCATGTTTTTGACTTTCATTTGTCACAATATTTATTTCGATAGCTTCATCAAGGTTCTCTATATTGATCGTTGGTGGAATAAATTGATGTTGTAATGCATTCAATGTTGCGATAGCTTCGATTCCCCCAGTTGCTCCCAATGCATGTCCAGTCATACTTTTCGTACTGCTGACACGAACATTTTTAGCAGCTTCACCCAATGCAGTTTGGATTGCTTTGGTTTCTGCCACATCATTTGAAGGCGTACTAGTTCCGTGAGCATTAATATAACCTACTTTAGCTGGCTCAATCGCTGCTTCGTCGATTGCCAATTTCATGGCTTTAGCCGCGCCACTACCATCCGGTCTTGGTGAAGTCATATGATACGCATCACAGTTTGTACCATAACCAATGATTTCACCTAAAATTTTAGCCCCTCTATTTTGTGCATGTTCTAAAGATTCAAGAACTAAAATCCCAGCGCCTTCACCCATTACAAACCCACTACGATCTTTATCAAAAGGAATCGATCCTCTATTTGGATTTTCTTCAGATGTCACAGCTGTTAAAGACGCAAATCCAGCGATCCCAATTTCAGTTATCGATGCTTCTGTTCCCCCAGCTAACAAAACATCTGAATAGCCATGTTTGATATTTCTAAACGCTTCACCAATCGAATTATTCGCCGTAGCACATGCAGTGACCGTCGCTGTACAAATCCCTCTAGCTCCTACACGTAAAGCTATATTACCAGCTGCCATGTTCCCGATTGCCATCGGTATAAATAAAGGAGCGACTCTTTTAGGACCTTTTTCACGCATTCGGATCACTTGGTCTTGAATCGTTTGAAGTCCTCCAATTCCAGACCCCACCATAACACCAAAACGATCCACATCGATTTGATCAGTATCTAGCTTACTCATCTCCAACGCTTCTAACGCTGCATAGATACCAAAAAGAGAAAATAAATCCATTCTTTTGGCATCTTTTTTAGCAAAATATTTATCGAATGGAAAATCTTTCACTTCAGCTGCTAACGTAATACCTGTTTCATCGGCATCGAATTTTGTAATCGGTCCAATTCCGTTTTTTCCTGTTTGTAAACTTTCTAAAAAGGTTTCAGCGTCATTCCCAATTGGAGATGCTACACCATAACCTGTGATCACTACGCGATTCATTCAATCGCTCCTTTCAAACTTATTCATTAGCCATTCATGACTAAACCACCGTCTACATTTAAAACTTGTCCTGTTATATAAGGACTTTTCGCTAAAAAGATAGCTGCATTTGCAACATCTTCTACGTGTCCAAATGATTGCAATGGAATTTGTTGACTCATCTGTTCTTTTACTTTATCGGATAAAACTTCTGTCATTTCAGTTTCAATAAAGCCTGGTGCAATAGCATTACAGGTAATACCGCGTGCCGCAACTTCTCTTGCCACCGACTTAGTTAAGCCAATCACTCCTGCTTTACTTGCAGCATAATTGGCTTGACCAATATTCCCCATCAGCCCTACAACACTCGACATATTGATGATACTTCCACTACGTTGTTTCATCATTTTCTTGACCGTATGTTGTGTCATATTAAAAGTTCCCGTTAAATTGATTTGAATGCAACGTGTAAAATCTTCTTCTGACATTCTCAATAGTAATTTATCATTAGTGATTCCTGCATTATTAATTAAAACATCGATTGATCCTAACCCATCAACGACTGTTTGGATCATCGCTCCTGCTGCTTCAAAATCTGCAATATCACCAGAAACACCGATGCATTTAACTCCTAAAGACTCTACCTCTGCAATAAGCTCCGCACTGATTTCGCTACGCCCATTCAAGACAATATTAGCTCCTTCTTGTGCAAAGGCAAGAGCAACAGCTTTTCCGATTCCACGTGTACTTCCAGTTACAAAAATATTTTTCCCTCTTAAATCCATTCGTTACCTCCTGTCCAACAAAGCTTGAGCATCAGATAACGTTTTTTCATCTTCAACACGAGCCGTTTGGATTTCTTTATCGATCTTCTTAATAAAACCAGTCAACGTTTTTCCTGGTCCCACTTCTATAATGACATCAACATTCATTTTTTTAATCGTTTCAATACTGTCAGCAAAACGAACAGCAGACATAATTTGTTTTTCTAATAATCCTTTGATCTCTGCTTGCTCCATTATTTGTGCTGTAGTATTACTAATTACAGGAATCGTCATTTCTGCAAAATTTATTTTTTCTAATTCCTTAGCTAATTGTTCTGATGCTGATTTCAGCAAGGCAGTGTGAAAAGGACCACTGACTTTTAATGGAACCATGCGTTTAACACCAGCTTCTGTCAATAACTCCACTGCTTTATCAACGGCAGGTATTTCTCCACCGATCACGATTTGTTGTGGTGTATTATAGTTAGCTGGTGATACAATGCCAAGATCACTAGCTTTTTGACAACACTCTTCGATCAATGAACGATCCGCATTCATCACTGCAACCATTTTCCCTGTTCCAGAGGGTGCTGCTTCTGCCATATATTTTCCTCTCTTGGCAACTAATTGAACGGCTTCTTTAAATGAGATCGCGCCACTGGCAACGAGTGCGCTATATTCACCAAGACTAAGTCCAGCTACTACATCTGGCTGATATCCTCTCGCTTGTAACAGGCGATAAAAAGCAATACTTACTGTTAGAATTGCTGGTTGTGTATACATAGTTTCATTTAATCGATCATTTTCAGAAAAGCAAAGCTCTGCCATATCGTAACCTAAAGCTTCACTTGCTTCTTTAAATGTTTCTTGAACAATTTCTTCTTGATCAAATAATTCCTGGCCCATTCCAATATATTGAGCCCCTTGTCCACTAAATACAAAAGCTGTTTTCATTACTTTACTCCTTTACATTAAAAGCGTAGCAGGCTCGTTTAGCCTTGAATGAAAAATAGGGAAACATGATTGAGGTGCTTTTTACCTCATTCAAGTTTTATCTTTTTTCCGAAAGGCTAGCCTGCGAAGCTAGATACATTAAAAGCTGAATGGGCTCACTCAGCTCTGACTTAAAATAGGAAAAATTAACTGTGATGTTCTTTGTCACAATTAATTTTTATCTTTTTTGTCAATACTAATAATCCACAAATAGATCCAGTTAGATCCATTGGCCACATCTTGCCGCCATCACTTCTTTTGTTTCAATAATATATGATTCAATAATTTCTTTTGCTGTTTCTTCTTTTTTTATAAGTCCTGCAATTTGACCAGCCATGATTGATCCGTGATGTATATCCCCTTCAACAACAGCTTTACGTAAGGCACCTTGACCTAATTTATCAAATTTTACAAGATCAGGTTCATCTTTTCTTAATTCTATCTTTTCTAAACGATCGTATTCATTAGTCAATTTATTTTTGATTGTCCGCACTGGGTGTCCAAAATGCTGACATGTTACAGTCGTATCGACATCTCTCGCTTTGATGATTCTAGCCTTATAATTTTCGTGTACAGTACATTCTTTTGCAACTAGAAAACGTGTGCCAACTTGGACTGCGTCTGCACCTAACATCAATGCCGCAGCCATACCTCGTCCGTCCCCAATGCCTCCTGCCGCTATCACTGGAATGGTCAGTGCATCTACAACTTGTGGTACCAGACTCATCGTTGTCAATTTACCAATATGTCCTCCAGCTTCCATTCCTTCAACAACCACTGCATCTGCGCCTATTTTTTCCATACGAGCACCAAGCGCAACCGAAGGAATTACTGGAATTACTTTAATATTATGTTCTTTAAAACGAGCCATATACTTGCTTGGATTACCTGCTCCTGTTGTAACGACTGGCACCCGTTCTTCACAAACTAAATCTACAATATCTTGTGCAAATGGTGAAAGCAGCATAATATTGACCGCAAAAGGCTTATTTGTTATTTCTTTGATTTTTTTGATTTCAGCTTGAACAACTTCTTTTGGTGCGTTACCACCTGCAATAATTCCAAGCCCACCAGCCTCAGAAACGGCTCCAGCTAGAGAAGCATCTGCAATCCAAGCCATTCCTCCTTGGAAAATTGGGTATTGGATTCCAATTAGCTCACATATCTTTGACTGCATATATTACATCCTTTAAATTATAGAATAATTAATCAAAAAAGAGCTGGAACAAAACCCTATAAGTTTAGTACCAGCCTTTTGAATTCCAACGAGCGGTGTGAATAATGCAAGGTCTTTAGCAATTGTTGAGAATCGCACCGAGCCTTGCTCATCCAACTTCTATTTTACCTAATCGCCTTAAATGTTATGCTTTTTGTTTTTCTACGTATGTTACTAAATCTTGAACAGTAGTAATACCATCTTCTGATTCGATCTTTATATCAAAAGCATCTTCGATTTCATTGATGATTTGGAATAAATCTAAGCTGTCTGCATCTAATTCTTCTTGAATGTTTGTTGTTAATTTTACTTCCTCAGGTTCTTTACCTAATTCTTCTACAATAATTGCTTGAATTTTTTCGAATACCATGTGTATATTCCTCCAATAATTTTCTTTTTTTAATTTATATAGTTACAGTTTTACAGCGTCATGAGGATTGAACCCCAAGTTAATCCACCGCCATAGCCTGTTAACACAATTTTTTGTTTGGAGCCTAATTGAAGCACTCCACTCTCAACTGATTCATCTAGTAATAACGGGATACTTGCAGCTGAGGTATTACCATTATGTTCCATATTAGTGAGAAACTTTTCCCTTGGAACATTGAGTTTTTTTGATATCTTTTCGATGATTCGCTTGTTTGCTTGATGTAATAGTAAATAATCTACATCCTCTTCCACGATTGCTCGAATATTATTTGTCACATCATTTAGTGAAAAATCATAGATATCCCTACCTGCCATTTGTAAATAGCCGGAGCTTTCAGCAGTTCCTGTATAAAAGGGACTTTGATTTTCTATATAACCTGAAGTTAGTGACTTTCCTCTTTGACCATCAGACTGTAGTTTTTCACTGATAAAATGCTCTTCGTCGCTTGCTTCTAGTAAAACACCCGCCGCGCCATCACCGAATAATACAGCTGTACTACGATCATTCCAATCAAGAACTTTAGAAAGTGTTTCACCACCAATGATCATTCCTAATTTTTTACCTGTACGAATCAACTTTTCGCCCATACTTAATGCATAGACAAATCCACTGCAAGCAGCACTGATATCAAAAGCAAATGCATTTGTCGCTGAGATTTTGCCTTGAACAAGACAAGCAACAGAAGGTGTTCCATAATCTGGTGTCATGGTTGCTACTAGAATGAAATCAATATCTTGTGCTTTTCTCCCAGATTTTTCTAGTAACTTTTCAGCTACTTTAATACATAAATCAGAAGTATTTTCATTGATGACAATATTTCTTGATCGTATACCAGTCCGACTTGAGATCCATTCATCAGATGTATCCATCATCGTCGAAAGCTGATGATTTGATACGGCATTCTCAGGAACATATCGGCTCGTACAAGTTATTTTTGCATGTTGGTTCATCTTGGTCCTCACTTTTTATTTATATTCCTTTAAGAAATCATGAAGATTCTTCAATGCTTTTAATAAAGCTTTTTCTTCTGCTTTATCCATTTCGTTTAAAATTCTCTTGACCATTTCTCTATGGAAGTGCTGATGAACACGAAAAAGTAATTTTCCTTTTTTGGTCAAACCTAACTTGACTACCCGACGATCATCTTCGCTTCTTATACGTTCAACATATCCCTTTTTCACGAGGTTATTGATTGCAACTGTCAAAGTTCCTACAGTGATCGACAATTCTTTGGCAACTTCAGAAGAAGTTTTTTTCTTATACATCCCAATCGCTTCAATTGTGTGCATTTCAGTAATGGATAAGTCCTTAAATTGTGATTTTTTCAGCTCGGATTCTTCGATCGTCAAAATGTCATTAAAGACGCTGACAAGATAATCATTGACTGTTTCTAAATTAGGTTCCATTTGTGTACACCATCCATATACTTTGATTATCAAATCATTTGATGTTCAAACTATATCGCAAATAAAAAAATATTGCAAGTAAAATAGTAGATTTTTAATTTTTCTTAATCAAGAAATCAATTTTATCCACCCATTTTTATTAAAAAATGGATTCTTCAATTTAGTTTACATTGATATTCGGCACTTTTTCATATGCTTTATCATCATTTATTTTTAATTTGAGTATCAAACTATTTTTGATAATTTAATAAACAGACACATTTTTTGATTTTAAAATTTCTTATTATAGTAACTTACTGTAGCTTATAAGCAGTTTTTGCCATTATTTCTTCGTAAATCCTACTAAAATTAGATTGTTCTTCCCTGTCAAATAGTTGTAAAAAAATCCTGTGGCGTACAAAAATGTACGCCACAGGATTTTTGATTATTTTATTGATTTTGTTAAATTCAGACTGAAATTTTTAATTATTGAATTAAATCATAAATTTCCATTGCAACAATATCAATATTATCAAATTGATAACTTTGTTGTGAATCAGTTTCTGTTAACTCAAATGTTTCAGTTGATTTATCATAGTTTACGATGCATTTTTCTGCACCTTCACGTTCAAAACGACGAACTTGAATTTCGTTGTCTGTTGCTTCAGTCATCGCTTCAAGTCGCTTGATAATCGCCACAAGTTGTGAATGTTTCATAAATGGGCCTCCCTTTAAAAACTAGTTCTGTATCATTGTATCAAAACATTGTCATTCTTGCATGATTTTTCGTCATTTTTTTTAATTTTTTTGCTGTTCTTTAATTTTTGACGTTTGGTTGTTTTCCATCTGTCCACCAAAGTTTGATCAACGCTTGTGTCCCATCATCCTCAAAGCCTTTAGCAGCAAGCTTTTCGTATAGTTCTGCTGCTAGTTTAGTAGCGGGTAAAGTAAGGCCCATTTTCTCAGCTTCATCTAAGGCAATTTTTAAATCTTTGATAAAATGCTTTACAAAAAAACCAGGAGAATAGTTTTCTTTTAAAATTCTCGGACTATAGTTGCTTAATGACCAGTTTGCTGCGCTACCTCCAGATAGTGTCTCAATCACTTTATTTAAATCCAACCCCGATTTATCCGCATAAACGAGCATTTCAGTCATACCTGTCATTGTGCCTGCAATCATGATCTGATTTGCCATTTTAGTATGTTGTCCCTTACCAGATGTGCCGTGAAGTGTAACTGTTGTCCCAAAGGTTTTAAAAATTGGTAATACTTGATCATAAATTATTTGATCACCACCAACCATGATTGTTAAGGTTCCATTTTTAGCACCCAAATCTCCTCCCGAAACTGGAGCATCTAATGCTGCACCTCCAAGTTGATTCGCCTTTATAGCAATTTTTTGCGCTAATGTTGGGGTACTAGTAGTTAAGTCAACAATTATCTTACCAGTAATCTTTGTTGAAAAAATCCCCTTCTCTGCAAAGTAGATTGACTCAACATCTTTAGGAAACCCGACCATCGTAAAAATAATATCACTGCTCGCAGTAATTTCAGCAGGAGAATCTTGCCAAACAGCTCCTTCTTTTACTAATTCGTCAGTCTTACTTTTCGTCCTATTATATACATTTACATTTAAACCTTGTTTCATCATATTTCTGATTATTGCCTCACCCATGACACCAGTTCCAATAAATCCTATTTGTGGCATACCTATGTCCCTCCTAATGGTTTTTATAAAGAAAAAACTTCTCTTCTTAGTATAAACCAAGAGGAGAAGTTTTGATATTTTATTTTCTTAATGACGTAAATTTCACTTTAATACGTTCAATAGATGCAGCAGCCTCTTTTTCTATAGTTCGCTGGTCATAATAGTTGATCATATCTTCATAGAATTCAAGCATTACATTGCCAAATCGAGTTGCAGATATTTCATACAGCTTATCCTGTAAAATTGCTTCATCTGGTTCAATTCCAGCCTCAACATATTCAATAAATGTTTGTGCAAAATCCGCATCTGTTTTAAACGTTCGGCCCAAGCTCTCATGATCGAATAAATGATTTAAATAAGCATTTCCTTCAACCACACATGGGACACCAGAAGCCATCGCTTCAGTGTATGTCAATCCTTGTGTCTCTGAAGTTGAAGCACTGACGAAATAGTCAGCAGCTTTGTAATAGATAGCAACCTGATCGTTAGGAACTTCGCCAATAAATTGGATTTTATCTCCAATACCTAGCTCTTCGCCTAGACAACGAAGTTTTTCGACATATGGACCATCGCCCACAATGACAAAACGTGCATTGGGAAAACGTTCAAAAATAGTTGGCAAGCCACAAACAACAGCTTGAATATTTTTCTCGTATGAAATCCGACTTAAAGATAGTAACATAATATTATCATCATTTAGACCTAGTTCTTCACGAAGTTCTTGCTTCATTTTTGTTGTAATATCTGGTCTTTCAAATTTTTTAATATCAATTCCAGTTGGAATAATTCTCATTGGAGATGTTACGCCATATTCTTTTAATTTATCGATCACTCGTTCACTTGGACAAACCACACCAGTAGTATGATTCGCAAAGAAGCGAGAAAAATATTTCACGTGTGTTGGACGTACTACTTTCCCTTTAGCAATATAATGTAGATAGTCTTCATACATTGTATGATATGTATGAATAACAGGTATTTTAAGTTTTTTTCCTACCATCTTACCTAGTAGACCAGCTCCAAATTCCGTATGAGTGTGGATCAAATCCAATTCTAGCTCTTTTGCTATTAAATAAGCATACCACATGCCGCGTACAACAATTCGCCGATCTTTAAATGATACAAATGGAACGCTAGGCATTCGGATAACATCTTCTTCAAACTCTTTAGCATTTGGATCAGTCGTTGTAAAAATATAAACTTCATGACCTTTTTGTTCCAATTCCTCTTTAAGTGTCTTGATAGATGTTGCAACCCCACTAACTTGAGGGAAATATGTATCTGTAAAGAAACCAAATTTCACTTTTTTTCACCTCCACTGATTCTAATTTTTCTGCTGTATTTGTTCTTTATTTTGAATACTTTCATTTTTTAGTACTTTTTCATAAACATCTTTTAGCTCATGTCCAATGTGCTCAATGCTTTTCTCTTTTGCCACATTATAGCCTGCTAGGCTTGTATCTGGTATCTTCTTTTCAACAAGCTCTTCAATCAAACGAGTAAATTCCTTATTATTTTTTCCCATGTAGCAATTCTCTTTATCTACGAGCCATCCTTGGTACACTGGAATATCTCTGACTAAAACTTGTTGTTTACTAGCTAAAGCTTCTAGTATCACAATTCCTTCTGTTTCTTCATAGGAAGGGAAGAAAAACAAATCAGCAGCTGAGTATGCACCCTCAATAATATCTCCTTTAATATAACCCGGAAACTCAACATTTTCAGGATGCTCATCTTTTACTATTGTCCGGATTGCCTTAGGAATCGAATACATAGGTGTATGTCCAAACCAGATAAAACGATATTCAGGAAACTTTTCGGCTAATTCAACAAAATCAATAATTCCTTTTCGTTCAAAGTATAAACCAACACAAATAATTACTTTTTGTTCTGTCTTGATATTAAAATACTCTCGAAACTTTTCTTCTTTATCTACAGAATGTTTAAATCGATCTAAGTCAATACCATTTGAAATAGAAACAATTGGTACAGTTATTCCGTACCCTTCTAATAAATCTTTCGAATATGGCGTAGGTGTAATCAAATAGTCTGCTTTTGAGTATAGACTTACCAGATATTTTTTTACTAGAGGAGAAATTTGATTGGATCCAATAAATGAGTTTCTAAAATCTTCCTCTGTTGAGTGGGCGTGATAAATAACTTTTTTACCCATTTTTTTTGCTTTATTTACCATATTGTGACTGTTGATCCCATAGGTATTAATATGTAAAATATCATAATCAGTGCAATCTGAATCAAGTGTATACTCTATCCCCACTTCAGAGAGAGCTCGTTTCTGATGGTCTAACGCTCGTCCTATTCCTGACTTCGCTAATATTTTTTCACCTTCAAAATATAATAAAACCTTCACGCTGCCCCTCCTAACATCTTTAAATCATTATAACACAGGTTAAAGAGACCTCACTCAAACTAAAGTCCTAGTTCCATCAGCTTACAAGTATTATATCAAAAAACTGCATCAGAAAGCCATTATTCCACAAAATAGATGCTTCACATGACAAAACTGTTAGATGAAGATAATCAATTTTACTAGTTATTATCATTATTTCATCTTTTGATGTTTCTATCAAATAATAAAGTTTATTTTACTAATAAAAAATGAAAAAGAACGAAAACCTATTCAGTTTTCGTTCTTTTACTCCGGCAGTAGGACTCGAACCTACGACATCATGATTAACAGTCATGCGCTACTACCAACTGAGCTATGCCGGAATAACAACTAGCGTGGCAACGTCCTACTCTCACAAAGGGAAACCCTTCACTACAATCGGCGCTAAGAAGCTTAACTTCTGTGTTCGGCATGGGAACAGGTGTATCCTTCTCGCTATCGCCACCACACTGGGTGTTGTTACTATTAAGTTGAGTGATTATTCACTCAAAACTGGATTGAAGTAGTAATCAAACATTCCGAAAATACTTTTTTATTTCGTTTCTTTGGTTAAGTCCTCGACCGATTAGTATTGGTCCGCTCCGTACATCACTGCACTTCCACTTCCAACCTATCTACCTGATCATCTCTCAGGGGTCTTACTTTCTTAAAGAAATGGGAAATCTCATCTTGAGGTGGGCTTCACACTTAGATGCTTTCAGCGTTTATCCCTTCCCTACATAGCTACCCAGCAATGCCCTTGGCAGAACAACTGGTACACCAGCGGTAAGTCCATCCCGGTCCTCTCGTACTAAGGACAGCTCCTCTCAAATTTCCAACGCCCGCGACGGATAGGGACCGAACTGTCTCACGACGTTCTGAACCCAGCTCGCGTGCCGCTTTAATGGGCGAACAGCCCAACCCTTGGGACCGACTACAGCCCCAGGATGCGACGAGCCGACATCGAGGTGCCAAACCTCCCCGTCGATGTGGACTCTTGGGGGAGATAAGCCTGTTATCCCCAGGGTAGCTTTTATCCGTTGAGCGATGGCCCTTCCATGCGGAACCACCGGATCACTAAGCCCGACTTTCGTCCCTGCTCGACTTGTAAGTCTCGCAGTCAAGCTCCCTTCTGCCTTTACACTCTGCGAATGATTTCCAACCATTCTGAGGGAACCTTTGGGCGCCTCCGTTACCTTTTAGGAGGCGACCGCCCCAGTCAAACTGCCCACCTGACACTGTCTCCCACCACGATAAGTGGTGCGGGTTAGAGGGTTCATAACACAAGGGTAGTATCCCACCAGCGCCTCCTCCGAAACTAGCGTTCCGGATTCATCGGCTCCTACCTATCCTGTACATGTGGTACAAACACTCAATATCAAGCTACAGTAAAGCTCCATGGGGTCTTTCCGTCCTGTCGCGGGTAACCTGCATCTTCACAGGTACTAAAATTTCACCGAGTCTCTCGTTGAGACAGTGCCCAAATCGTTACGCCTTTCGTGCGGGTCGGAACTTACCCGACAAGGAATTTCGCTACCTTAGGACCGTTATAGTTACGGCCGCCGTTTACTGGGGCTTCAATTCTGAGCTTCGCCGAAGCTAACCCATCCTCTTAACCTTCCAGCACCGGGCAGGCGTCAGCCCCTATACTTCATCTTTCGATTTTGCAGAGACCTGTGTTTTTGATAAACAGTCGCTTGGGCCTATTCACTGCGGCTGACCGAAGTCAGCACCCCTTCTCCCGAAGTTACGGGGTCATTTTGCCGAGTTCCTTAACGAGAGTTCGCTCGCTCACCTTAGGATACTCTCCTCGACTACCTGTGTCGGTTTACGGTACGGGCAGTTGTTTTCTCACTAGAAGCTTTTCTTGACAGTGTGACATCAGGAACTTCGGTACTATTATTTCCCTCCCCATCACAGCTTGTCCGTAAAGAGTAAAGCATTTGACTCTACTCAAGACTTACTGCTTGGACATGCACTTCCAGTCGCATGCATTCCTTAGCCTCCTGCGTCCCTCCATTGCTCAAACAAAAACAACTGGTACAGGAATATCAACCTGTTGTCCATCGCCTACGCCTATCGGCCTCGGCTTAGGTCCCGACTAACCCTGGGCGGACGAGCCTTCCCCAGGAAACCTTAGTCATACGGTGGACGGGATTCTCACCCGTCTTTCGCTACTCATACCGGCATTCTCACTTCTAAGCGCTCCAGCCGTCCTCACGATCGACCTTCAACGCCCTTAGAACGCTCTCCTACCATTACACCAGAGGTGTAATCCACAGCTTCGGTAAACTATTTAGCCCCGGTACATTTTCGGCGCAGGGTCACTCGACTAGTGAGCTATTACGCACTCTTTAAATGGTGGCTGCTTCTGAGCCAACATCCTAGTTGTCTGTGCAACCCCACATCCTTTTCCACTTAATAGTTATTTTGGGACCTTAGCTGGTGGTCTGGGCTGTTTCCCTTTCGACTACGGATCTTATCACTCGCAGTCTGACTCCCGGATATAAATGAATGGCATTCGGAGTTTATCTGAATTCGGTAACCCGAGATGGGCCCCTAGTCCAAACAGTGCTCTACCTCCATCATTCTTAATTCCGAGGCTAGCCCTAAAGCTATTTCGGAGAGAACCAGCTATCTCCAAGTTCGTTTGGAATTTCTCCGCTACCCACAGCTCATCCCCGCACTTTTCAACGTACGTGGGTTCGGTCCTCCAGTGCGTTTTACCACACCTTCAACCTGGCCATGGGTAGATCACATGGTTTCGGGTCTACGACTACATACTCATTCGCCCTATTCAGACTCGCTTTCGCTGCGGCTCCGGCTCTTCACCTTAACCTCGCATGCAATCGTAACTCGCCGGTTCATTCTACAAAAGGCACGCCATCACCCATTAACGGGCTTTGACTTGTTGTAGGCACACGGTTTCAGGATCTATTTCACTCCCCTTCCGGGGTGCTTTTCACCTTTCCCTCACGGTACTGGTTCACTATCGGTCATTAGGGAGTATTTAGCCTTGCGGGATGGTCCCCGCGGATTCCGACGGAATTTCTCGTGTTCCGCCGTACTCAGGATCCTCCTAGGTGTTGCCAACATTTCGTCTACGGGGCTATTACCCACTTTGGCGAACCTTTCCAGATTCTTCGACTATCTTGACAGACTACCATAACGGAGTCCTACAACCCCAACAAGCAAGCTTGTTGGTTTGGGCTCTTCCCGTTTCGCTCGCCGCTACTCAGGGAATCGAATTTTCTTTCTCTTCCTGCAGGTACTTAGATGTTTCAGTTCTCTGCGTCTACCTCTATCCAGCTATGTATTCACTGAATAGTAACATCCTATAAAAGATGCTGGGTTTCCCCATTCGGAAATCTCTGGATCATAGCTCACTTACAGCTCCCCAAAGCATATCGGTGTTAGTCCCGTCCTTCATCGGCTCCTAATGCCAAGGCATCCACCGTGCGCCCTTATTCACTTAACCTTACGATCTTACGATCGGTTTTGTTTGGTTCGTTTCTCTAGCGATAGAGGCGTGACCAATAAAATAAGCATTCGAACTATTTTACTTAAAAAACTCATTCAACGCGGTGTTCTCGGTTTGTTTTGATTATTTTTTTACTTCAATATCCAGTTTTCAATGAACAATACTTAGTAACTCATTGGTTACTAATGGAGCCTAGCGGGATCGAACCGCTGACCTCCTGCGTGCAAAGCAGGCGCTCTCCCAGCTGAGCTAAGGCCCCTTAATACCTATTTACTTGAGAGTAAACCTCTCAAAACTGAACAAAGTAGCGACGAATGTGTAAGTTTCCGTAATATTCCTTAGAAAGGAGGTGATCCAGCCGCACCTTCCGATACGGCTACCTTGTTACGACTTCACCCCAATCATCTATCCCACCTTAGGCGGCTGGCTCCACAAGGGTTACCTCACCGACTTCGGGTGTTACAAACTTTCGTGGTGTGACGGGCGGTGTGTACAAGGCCCGGGAACGTATTCACCGCGGCGTGCTGATCCGCGATTACTAGCGATTCCGGCTTCATGTAGGCGAGTTGCAGCCTACAATCCGAACTGAGAGAAGCTTTAAGAGATTTGCATGACCTCGCGGCCTAGCGACTCGTTGTACTTCCCATTGTAGCACGTGTGTAGCCCAGGTCATAAGGGGCATGATGATTTGACGTCATCCCCACCTTCCTCCGGTTTGTCACCGGCAGTCTCGCTAGAGTGCCCAACTGAATGATGGCAACTAACAATAAGGGTTGCGCTCGTTGCGGGACTTAACCCAACATCTCACGACACGAGCTGACGACAACCATGCACCACCTGTCACTTTGTCCCCGAAGGGAAGACTTGATCTCTCAAGCGGTCAAAGGATGTCAAGACCTGGTAAGGTTCTTCGCGTTGCTTCGAATTAAACCACATGCTCCACCGCTTGTGCGGGCCCCCGTCAATTCCTTTGAGTTTCAACCTTGCGGTCGTACTCCCCAGGCGGAGTGCTTAATGCGTTAGCTGCAGCACTGAAGGGCGGAAACCCTCCAACACTTAGCACTCATCGTTTACGGCGTGGACTACCAGGGTATCTAATCCTGTTTGCTCCCCACGCTTTCGAGCCTCAGCGTCAGTTACAGACCAGAGAGTCGCCTTCGCCACTGGTGTTCCTCCATATATCTACGCATTTCACCGCTACACATGGAATTCCACTCTCCTCTTCTGCACTCAAGTCTCCCAGTTTCCAATGACCCTCCCCGGTTGAGCCGGGGGCTTTCACATCAGACTTAAGAAACCGCCTGCGCTCGCTTTACGCCCAATAAATCCGGACAACGCTTGCCACCTACGTATTACCGCGGCTGCTGGCACGTAGTTAGCCGTGGCTTTCTGGTTAGATACCGTCAAGGTAAGAGCAGTTACTCTCCTACTTATTCTTCTCTAACAACAGAGTTTTACGATCCGAAAACCTTCTTCACTCACGCGGCGTTGCTCGGTCAGACTTTCGTCCATTGCCGAAGATTCCCTACTGCTGCCTCCCGTAGGAGTCTGGGCCGTGTCTCAGTCCCAGTGTGGCCGATCACCCTCTCAGGTCGGCTATGCATCATGGCCTTGGTGAGCCGTTACCTCACCAACTAGCTAATGCACCGCGGGTCCATCCATCAGTGACACCCGAAAGCGTCTTTCAAATCAACACCATGCGGTGTCGACTGTTATGCGGTATTAGCACCTGTTTCCAAGTGTTATCCCCCTCTGATGGGTAGGTTACCCACGTGTTACTCACCCGTCCGCCACTCCTCTTTTCAAATGAGTGCAAGCACTCGGTAGAAAAGAAGCGTTCGACTTGCATGTATTAGGCACGCCGCCAGCGTTCGTCCTGAGCCAGGATCAAACTCTCATAATAAAAGTTGAACACGATCTTACGATCGATAAGCTCATTTGGTTGCTAGCATATTGCTTGCTTGTTATAAATTGTTGTTTGTTTTTACCGTTGTAAAAACAACCTACACATTTGGTTCGTCTTACTTTGTTCAGTTTTCAAAGGTCTACTGTGTTACCTCGCAGCAACTTTTATATCATATCAAATCTTCGATTTGATGTCAACACTTTTTTTAAAAAAAGTTTCAAAGTTTTTTTCTGCTTGATGTTATCAACTGTTTCGTGACAACTTCATTAGTTTATCAGGTTACTTGTTATTTGTCAACAACTTTCTCGCTGATTTTTCAAGTTTTTTCAAACTCGAATTGTTATTCTATTTTCGTTCAGCTGTCTTTGTTTCTTGCGACAACTTCACTAGTTTATCAGGTCCGCAGCTGCTTGTCAACAACTATTTTACTGATTGCAAAAGTTTTTTTCAAACTTAAGCTGTTATATTATCTTCATCGTTTGGCGTGTTTCCTCGGTGCCTTGCGACAAGATATAATATAACAAGTTTTTCTTTATTGGTCAACCTTTTTTTGAAAGAATTATAAAAGGTTTTTTTCGTTTTTTACTATCATTCGTTATATTTTCGGCTTTAGAATAAAAAGACTATTAAAATTTGTCAATCTTACTAAAATTCTGCCTAATTACGATTGATTTGTTAGTTCAAACAGAAATAGTTCGAATAGATTCCCATTTGAATCACTTGAACTTCCACTATTTGTAAAGCCATTTTTCTCATAAAACTGTTTTAGCTTTTGATTACTAGCTAAACAATCCAAGCGCAACTCTGATACTTCACCACTGAATTCCAATTTTAATGCGCTAAGTAACTCTGTCCCATAAGATTTTCCTCTATATGATGGACGAATGATCACACGATGTAAGTAACAAGCTTCCTTATTAAATCCAACAGTTTTCCACAGTAGTCTATCCCACTCTGTAGGATTTTTCCATGCAGCAACCATTCCAACTAAATGATTCTTACTATTATAGAAGAAAAAAACTTCTTCTCTTGCTACTGCATCTGCTAATCCATGCTTATCTTCCCCTTGTAAAACGTCTGACCACTGATTGCTTCTGATTGATTTAAGCCAGTCAGCACTTTCTTTCAATAAAAACATTGCAGTTTCAGTCTCTTCAATCGTTGCTTTTCTTAATTCCATAGTCGTACTCTCCTAATTAATAGTAAAAAAACAGAACAAAACTATAATTTCGTTTTGTTCCGTAACATTTGAATAAAAGGTAACTAGCAGTATAAGCCTCTTATTTTTATGTATTTGCTTTTGTTTTAAAACATCGGTACTCCCTGAATATCATAAGAAGCTAATAAATTTTTTAATTCAGATGGTTTTTCCCACACATATCTATTATCAATAGTAGGAACTACAAGATCTTCATTCATTTCAAATACAAATAAAGGCATATTTTCAGCATCTGTATGTGCATTTGTCAACTCGACCAAATTAATTGAAGTAACATCTAGTTGAACCTCTTCTTTGAAAACTTGCAACATACTCGCTAATCCTGTCATATCTTCAGAAACTTTTGTTGTAACAAACGCCATTGACTCACCTACTGGATGAACAAGAAACTTTTTCGAACCATCATTTAGGTTCAGCATAATAGTACCAGCGACTTTTTTGTTAGACAAAACATCCACCTCAATTAATTTTTGTTTTCAGAAACTAGGAAAATTGTACCATATTTTCTGAAAAAAAACAGAATTATTTCTCAAGTAAAGCATCCATTGCCTCGTCAGTCCAGATAGGAAGCTCTTTCTTTAACGTTTCAAAGCCAATTTTTTTATTTTTATTGGTAAAATATTTTTTGCGGCGATGATTTGGCTGCGGTATTTGCTCCTCCAATGTTCTCAATGATAAACTAATTTTTTTTGAATATTCATCAATGTCAATAACTTGAACTTGAACTTTTTGTCCAACTGTTAATAAACTATGAATATTTTTGGTATAGCCTGCTTGCACTTCTGAGACATGGATCAGCCCTTGAACTGTATCGCTTAATGAAACAAAAGCCCCATAAGGTTGTAACCCTGTAATCGTCCCATCAAGAACCATCCCTATTTTGTATTCCATATTCATATCCTCTTTTCATTGTTCCCATCAAAATGTTGTACTCATCTAAAATGATATCATGTTCCAAGCAAAAGTGCATGAATTTATTTCTACTATTAAATTATTGATTCTTTTTGTTCATATTTTACTGAAAGTCCATTATACTATAGTTAGGTTTTAATAAATGAACATGTTTTCAATAGAAAGGATGAATTGAATGGTAGAATTTGATACAGTTTATGATCGTCGTAATACAAATTGTTCTAAGTGGGACTCCATTAAAGAGACTTATGGAGAAGATGACTTGCTGCCTTTATGGATTGCCGATATGGATTTCAAAGCGAATCCACCTGTGCTAAAAGCATTGAAAGACACGGCCGAACAGGGAATTTTAGGTTACTCCCCTGCTCCTGATTCTTTATATGATGCAATTCAAAGTTGGCAAAAGCGACACCACAATTATTCGATCAGTAAAGACGCAATTCTTTTCAACAGCGGTGTTGTTCCAAGTCTTTCTTTAGCTATACAAGCTTATACTAAACCTGGTGATGCCATCTTGATTCACGATCCTGTGTATCCCCCATTTGCTAAAGTCGTTGAACAAAATGACCGTAAGCTGGTTCGTAGTCAGTTACTAACAGAACAAGGTCACTTTGTCATGGATCTTACAGAAATGGAAAAACAAATCGTTGCTGAAAATATTCGCCTTTTTATTCTTTGCAACCCTCATAATCCAGGTGGACGCGTCTGGACTAAAAGTGAGCTGGAAGCTTTTGGTAAACTATGTGCCAAATATGATGTGCTTGTTATCAGCGATGAGATCCATCAAGACTTGATTTTTGCGCCACACGTGTTTACAACATTTACAAATGTTCATCCGACATTTAAAGATTTCTCAATTACCTTAACTGCTGCAACAAAAACATTTAATTTAGCTGGTATTAAAAACTCAATGATTTTTATTGAAAATCCTGATCTTCGAAAAAAATTCATTGCTGCACAAGAACGGAATTTCCAAAACGAGATCAATATTTTTGGTTATGTAGGGACAGAAGCGGCATATCAAAATGGTGATCGTTGGTTATCAGAGTTGCTAGTTTATCTAAAAGAAAATATCGACACTGTGAACGACTTTTTACAGGCAGAGCTTCCTAAAGTCAAAATGATGCGCCCAGAAGGCACTTACCTAATTTGGCTAGATTTTTCTGCCTACGGTTTGACTGATGCACAGCTGCAAAATCAACTGATTCATACCGGAAAAGTCGTGTTGAATCCAGGTATTTCCTTCGGTCCAAATGGCACTCAGCACATGCGTTTGAACGTTGCGTGTCCTAAGGAAACACTTTTTGAAGGTTTACGTAGAATCAAAGCTTCTTTTGAATAGCATAAAAAACCCAAGCCAGGACTAAGAGTTAGTTTTGGTTTGGGTTTTGGTTTTGACTGTTAAATGCTTACTCGCTGATTTCTACTTTATCAATAACGACATCGAATGTTGGACGATCTTGAGAGTCTCTTTGTACTCCGCCGATTTCATCGACAACGTCCATGCCTTCAACAACATGACCGAAAACCGTATGCCGGAAATCTAACCAAGGTGTTCCACCTTTTTTATACGCTTCGATCACTTCTGTCGGGAATCCAGCACCTTCTAATTGACCAAACATGTTAGCAGGTACATTTTGGTTGTTTACGATAAAAAATTGGCTGCCATTTGTATTTGGTCCAGCATTGGCCATTGATAGTGCACCACGTAAATTGAAGACATCTTTAGAAAACTCATCTTCAAATTTTTCGCCGTAAATACTTTCGCCGCCCATACCTGTTCCAGTAGGATCACCGCCTTGAATCATGAAGTCAGGGATAACGCGGTGGAAAATCACTCCATCGTAGTACCCTTTTTTCGCAAGTTGAACAAAGTTTTCAACTGTTTTTGGTGCGTGCTCCGGGAAAAGTTGCACTGTAATATCTCCGCGGTTGGTTTTTATCACGGCTTTAGGGCCTTTAACATTTGCTAAATCTAATTGTGGAAATTCTGACATTGTTATTTCCTCCTCGTTAATTTTTACTTACTTATAATATCATAAACAACTCCACTTGAAAATTCCATTATCTTTGTTATTCTTTTAAGAGAACCTTTTATTCACAAACTTCTACTTGCTTTTTTCTGTTACAAGTGCTATTTTGTGAAAAACGATATACAATTACTTTGAGGTTCATTTTATATAAATTAAAGCTTTTTTATTATAGAAACGGGAGGAAATTCTGATGTCTGATTCAAAAAACATTTATGATCTAACCATCGTCGGCGCAGGTCCGGTTGGCCTTTTCGCCGCTTTTTATGCAGGGATTCGTAAAGCCAAAACCAAAATAATCGATAGTTTGCCCCAACTTGGCGGACAATTATCCACGCTTTACCCTGAAAAATATATTTATGATGTCCCTGGTTTTCCAGCAATTAAAGCCAGTGAGTTGATTGAAAATTTAGAAAAACAAATTGCTCCCTTTGCTCATGAAACTTGTTTAGAAGAAGAAGTGAGAAATCTGGTGCAGGAAGATGGCTACTTACGCATCGAAACATCAAAAGGTGTCCATTACTCCAAGGCTGTTATCTTCGCTATCGGAAATGGTTCATTTCAACCACGACGTTTAACGATTGATGGAGCAGCTGAACTTGAAGGCAATCATGTTCATTATTATGTAACGGATATGAATAAATTTTCAGGTAAAAAAGTCGCAATTGCAGGTGGTGGTGATTCCGCAATTGATTGGGCTTTAATGTTAGAGCCAATCGCAGAAAAAGTTTCCATTATCCATCGTCGTCCAGAATTTCGTGGACATGAACATAGCGTAGATAATTTAAAAAATTCTGAAGTTTCGATCTACACACCTTATGTCATTGATCAACTTTTAGTTGAAGATGACTCGTTTAAAGGAATCCAATTAAAAGAAACGAAAGCAGATAACTTTGAAAAGCTTGATTTAGATTCTTTAATTATCAACTACGGTTTCACTTCATCATTAGGTCATTTAAAAGATTGGGGCTTAAATGTTAGCCGCAATGCAATCGAAGTCAACTCTGATATGTCGACAAATATCCCTGGTGTTTATGCCGTTGGTGATATTTGCAACTATGATGGAAAAGTCAAACTGATTGCAACGGGTTTTGGTGAAGCGCCGACCGCCGTCAATAATGCACTGCACTTTATTAAACCAGATGCTAGAACGCAACCAATGCATAGTACTAGTTTATTTGAAGGAAAAGAAGCGAAAATGCTTTAATAAAAAATGGAACTGGCTGTTAAAAAGTCAGTTCCATTTTTGTTACCCCATTTCTTCTTGCCAAAGTATAATTGCCTTTTTTGTATTGTCAACCAGTTCTTCTGGAGTAGTCCCGGTAATTCGCTCCCCTTCAAATAAAACAAAATATGTTTGGGCACAAAGAACGCATTCGTTCATACAAGAATAAGAGATCACATCCCCATTTTCTTCAATAAAAGGATCACTTAACAACAACTCTGCTCCTTTAGCCAAATTTTGTTCACAACATTCTATTAGTGGATTCATTGATCTTCTCCTTGCAATTTTCTCTGTAGTTAGTATACCATTGATGTATTCTAAGTTTAAAAATGAAGCATTGGAGGTTTTTATTTTGGTCATAAAAGGCGAAACATTAGAAAAAAAAGCACGACAGTTATTAAAAGACCGTGGCGTTGAGATGGAAGATTTAGCTGAATTAGTTTTATTTTTACAAAAACCCTATATTGAAGATCTTGATTTAGCAACTTGTATTGAAAATATCGATAGCGTTTTATCTAAACGTGAAGTCCATAATACCATCATTACAGGTATCCAATTAGATATTTTAGCTGAAGAAAAAAAGTTACTTCATCCGTTACAAGAAATTCTAGAAGAAGATGAAGGTCTCTATGGAATCGATGAGATTTTGGCACTTTCGATCGTGAATGTTTATGGATCGATCGGGTTTACGAATTATGGTTATATCGATAAAGTAAAACCTGGAATCTTAGCTAAATTGAATTCACATGAAAAACCACAAGTTCATACCTTTTTAGATGATATCGTTGGTGCAATTGCAGCTGCCGCTGCTAGTCGCCTTGCTCATTCCCAACCTGACAAAAGTAGTATCACACAATAATTGTTCTTAAATACAAAAGCAAAACTCTACTGTCTCACTATTTATTGGTGACTAAACAAAAGAGTTTTGCTTTTATTTCTATTTTTAGCATCGTATCAATTGCCTATACATTAATTCTTACATTACAATAAGTTCAAAGTATATGATGCTATTTATACTTAAGTTTAAAGTTGCCGCTATAGGCACAAAGAGTTCTTCCGACAGTTGTAAGTAAATTTTTCAGTCGTTGATTTTCTTCCCCAAAAGATAAATCAAAGGCCTATAGCGGTAAACTTTATTCATCTTACTTTTAAGAAAAAATAAAAAGACGATCCTGAGGTATAACTCAAAGAGTTGTATCTCAGGATCTTACTATTCGAATACAAAATGAGAGCAAACGGTCCTCCATACTTCGAGAATCAGAGTGAAACGAGAACCGTAGATGCAGAAGCAACTCATTCAATTATTGATTTGTTGACACAGCCATCTTGAGTGCTTGTAACGGATCAAAATGTTGAATCGTATAAACAACTGCTCCTTCTTGCCATACCACTGAATTCGTTTGATAGCTATCACTCGTACTAGCTGTCAAAGAAATCTGTCCAACTGTTTGTGGTGCCGGCAACATTGCGGTTTCTAAGTACGCAACTGTTTCTTTAGCCACAGGCTCTGCTACTTCACCGTTGATGTTTGACGCTCGAACAACTAAGCTCCAATTTCCTTCCTGCCATGATAAAAAAGTAGAACCTGCCGCTCCTTGCTGATGCCCAGTTATTCCATAACCTAGATCAATCGGATTCCCACCATTATCAATGATTTGATTTACTGCGCTAGCCGCTGCTTCGTTTGAGGCATAAGTTTTTTTCTCAAATGAAGCAATTGGTTGTAAATCATTGACGGCCAGATCATTCACCTCAATTGGACTTGTTTCAGCATAATACAAAATTCTAAAATTAGCTTGATCTGCTGCACTCGTAGTCGCTGCAGTCAAATATTCAGCCGTTCGGCTCGTCAATATAGCCTGCGGTAGATGTGTAGTTGAAAATGCTGTATTTAATTGATTCAAAACTGTATCGGCCTGTTTAGCCGGCGTATTGCTTTCTGTTTTTACGGCAGAATTACTTTCACTGGTCTTTGTTTCTGTTGAAGATGTAGATGTTTTTGTAGTGCTTTCGCTTGTACTTGATTTCGTAGTGCTTGTGCTCGTTGATTTGGATGTTTGGCTCGTTTTTTCAGTATTTTTGGATGAACTAGAACTTTCTGCTGTTTTACCTTTTCCCCCGCAAGCAGCTAGTGATAGTCCTGCGATTAATATGAATGAATAAATCAATTTCTTTTTCATGATTTCCCCTCCTAGATGTTTCTTTCTTTTAGTTTATCATCAAATAGCTGATTACTCACTTTATATGATTATTACGTTAAATAAGTTGGAAATAAACAAAAAAAGAGAACGCATATTCCATCTTCTAAACGTCCGAAGACGCCGACAGAATACCATTCTCGTGGGTTTGGCACCCAATGGGTCGTAAGGGGCTCGAACCCATGACCCGCTGATTAAGAGTCAGCTGCTCTACCAACTGAGCTAACGACCCAAATAATTAGTACTTAAATATTGTAGCACTTGAAAGTCGTTTGTTCAAGAGGAAACATTGGATACAATGAAATAAATCACGACCATTTTATCTCATTGTATCTTCTCTTTTTTATTCCCCTTGTTCTTTTTTTACAGGACAAGTCGTATGACAATCATCACAACTTTCCCCTTTTTTAATTCGAGAATAGACAACATATCCTGCTCCGCCAAAAATCAATACTGCTAAAATCAACGTTGCCATACTTTTACCCTCTTTCTAATGTTGCCATTGTGACAACTGGTTCTTCCGTTACTTTTGGTTTTCTAACTAGGTAATAGCCCATAATGATTACGAATAGCATTGCCATAATTATTCCTACACCAAATTGGCCATTTTCAAAGATAACATGCCCAAACTGATAGATAATGAAACTGACTACATAAGCTAAGCCACATTGATAACCGATCGCGCCCCAAGTCCATTTCCAATCACCCATTTCTCTACGAATTGCACCAATTGCTGCAAAACATGGTGCACATAATAGGTTAAAGACTAAAAATGAATAGGCTGCAACGGGTGTAAACGCGCCCTGCAATGCAGACCAAACTTCCACGCCATCTTCTGATACTTCACCTAAATGACCAAACAAAATACCAAATGTACCAATCACATTCTCTTTTGCAACTAAGCCTGTGATCGTCGCAACAGCTCCTTGCCAAGTGCCCCAGCCAAGTGGTGCAAATAGTGGTGCGATGACTTTACCCAAATTTGCCAAAATACTTTGGTCTTCAGCCGCTTCTTGTAATGTAAATGTATACGTAGATGTAAACCAAATGATGATACTCATCACAAAAATAATTGTTCCGGCTTTTTTCACAAATGATTTACTACGATCGTAGGCATGACGGAGAACGCCACGCAATTGCGGCATATGATACGCTGGTAATTCCATGATAAATGGTGCTGGATCACCTGAAAATGAACGCGTCTTCTTTAATGCAATCCCTGATAACACAATCGCTGCGATCCCAATAAAATAAGCGGATGGCGATACCCAACTACTTTTTGGAAAAAAGGCCCCAGCAATCAAGGCAATGATCGGTAATTTCGCTGAACAAGGCATAAATGTAGTAACCATAATCGTCATCTTACGATCTTTTTCATTTTCAATCGTTCGACTCGCCATAACTCCTGGTACACCACAGCCTGTTGCAATCAACATCGGAATAAAAGATTTTCCTGATAGACCAAATTTTCTAAATAAACGATCCATCACAAAAGCGATTCTTGACATATAACCACAATCTTCTAAAAAGCCTAAGCATAAGAATAAAACGGCTAACTGCGGTAAGAACCCTAAGACCGCGCCAACTCCAGCGATGATCCCGTCTAAAATCAAACTTTGCATCCACGGGGCTACATGCCAACTTGCTAATAGTCCTTCAACCGTTGTCGGCACAATATTTCCAAATAATTCATCATTGATCCAGTCAGTCCCCATTGTCCCAACAGTTTGAATCGCTAAATAATATACAAACCACATGATCAGTGCAAAAATTGGTAAGGCTAACCAACGATTGGTTACGATTCGGTCGATTTTATCACTTGTACTAAATGTAATTTCATTTTTTTCAATTGCACATAGAGCAGTCAAACGCGTGATAAACTCATAACGTTCATTGATCACGATCGCTTCACTATCATCACCAAAGATTTGTTCAGTGATCTTGATGATTTCTTCTATTTCCTTTTGTTGGTGTTCACTTAACTCAAGTTCTTCATGAACCCTAGCATCTCTTTCAAACAATTTAATACTATACCAACGTGCTTGTTTTGCCAGCACATTATTTCCTAAAACATCCATGATTTCATTTAATGCTGCTTCTAAACGATTATCATACGTTGGATAGTTCAACTCTGGAGGAAAAATTTCAGCAGCTTTTACTGCTTTTTTTACTAATTCATCCAGTCCTCGATTTTTTAAAGCACTAACACCAGATACATCCACACCTAAACCATAAGAAAGTTTTTCAATATTGATTTTCCTACCTGTTTTATCCAGAATATCCATCATATTCAATCCAACCACAACTGGAATACCTGTTTCCATCAATTGTGTTGTTAAATATAAGTTTCGTTCTAAGTTTGTCGCATCAACAATATTGACAATAACATCTGGTCCACCGCCCAGTAAATAGTCTCTGGCAACGACTTCTTCTGGAGTGTAAGGAGAAAGGGAATAAATACCAGGTAAATCTTGGATCGTTACTTGTTTGTTTTTTTTCAGTTTACCTTCTTTTCGTTCAACAGTAACACCTGGCCAATTTCCTACATATTGATTGGCACCTGTCAGTGCATTGAATGCTGTTGTTTTTCCACTATTCGGATTTCCTGTCAGCGCAATATGTTGCTCTTTCATCCTATACTCCCTCTTTCTGTACCAAGACTAGTTCTGCTTCATTTTTTCTTAATGTCAATTCATAACCACGTAAATTGATTTCGATTGGATCTCCTAATGGCGCCATTTTTCTAACAAGTAAATCTACACCTTTTGTCAGTCCCATATCCATCAACCGTCTTTTAACCGCTCCTTGCCCATGAATACCAATTACACGAGCTTTCTCCCCAATTGTTAATTGGTCGAGAGACACCCAATTTTCTTCATCAATACTTTTTTCTACTATAATAATCTGTTTCAATACAGATAGGTTGATCGCAATTCGGCTATTGTGTAACAAAACAATTCCATTCTCACTCGAATAATTTACCAACACGACTTTTCCACCTGGCACAAGACCAAGATTATTCAAATGCTTCTTCGCAAAACCTTCTGCCTGAATCTCTTCAATTGTATAAACCTTGTTTAACTTTGCTTGTGCCAATGTCAGCATTGGATTACCCTCCCCATTCTAAATACCACTATATGATAACGACGTTTCACTTTGTACTTTTCAATATAAAAACAACCACGCTAAGCATTTGTGAAAAATTTTCATTTTAATCATCAATGATATTGATAATCGTTCTCATTAAGTATACCTGTTTGTGAGACTTAAATCAATCTTCTTTCTACCTATAGTAAGATAATATTTTCTGCGCTTAAGTAACTAAATTTGATTAGTGTATCTTAGATCAATCGACCACTATATCTTGTGTTTCGCCAATTAGAATTTCCGATGGAAATTTTAATAAATTTCTTTTTTTAACGCTAAAATAGCAAGAATAGCCGCTCAAATCTAGAGAATACGTGCTTTCATATTTCTTTCAAAAACACAAAACATGGTATTCCATCTAAAAATGACCACAATATGTAGTGCCTAAGTGTTGACTTTTTCCCTGAGAGATTTATACTAGTGAAGTAAACTAATTGAGGGGGAATTAAAAATGAACGTAAAAATCTTTTCTAAAAATAATTGTATCCAATGTAAAATGGCAAAACGCTTTTTGAGCGAGAATAATATAGCATTTGAAGAAGTAAATATCGATATCCAACCAGACGCAATCGATTGGTTAAAAGAACAAGGATTCCAAAGTGTTCCGGTTATCACTTCTGATGCTACAACAGTTGTAGGATTCCGTCCTGATCAATTAAAACAATTGGCTAGCTAAAATGAAAATCGTTTATTTTACTGTCACCGGACAAACCAGACGCTTCATTAAAAAATTGGATTTAGCAGCTTATGAGATTGAGCCTGCGGATCCTTTTTTTGAGATAAATGAGCCTTTTGTCCTCGTCGTTCCTACTTATGACCAAGAAATCACTGAAGTAGTGAACGATTTTCTTGATTACAAAAGTAATCAGAAACAGTTAAGAGGCGTGGCCGGCAGCGGCAATCTTAATTTTGCAGAATTATTTGTGTATACTGCCAAAGACATAGCCCGCGAGTATAAAGTTCCTATGGTTTTTGCTTTTGAATTTAGCGGCACGAACGAAGATGTAGAATCCTTTAAGAAAGTAGTGAGTGAACTTGAGTCTAAAAGAAATTAAAGATGTCAGCTATTTTAAGCTGAATAATGAGATTAACCGTCCTGTTGATGGACAAATCCCTTTACATAAGGACAAAGAAGCACTAGAAGCATTTTTCAATGAGAATGTTCTTCCTAATACAAGAACTTTCAATACTATAGAAGAAAAAATCAATTATTTAATTGAAAATGATTATTTAGAAACTGCATTTATCGCCAAATATTCTATGTCTTTTATTGAACAACTATATACATTTCTTGATGAACAACGATTTGAATTTAAATCATTTATGGCAGCTTACAAGTTTTATTCACAATACGCGCTTAAAAACAACGAAGGAACTGAATACTTAGAAAGCTATGAAGATCGTGTGGCCTTCAATGCTTTGTACTTTGCTGATGGCAATGAAGAACTAGCGTTGATTTTAGCTGATGAAATGATCCATCAACGCTACCAACCTGCAACGCCTTCTTTCTTGAATGCTGGACGCAAACGTCGTGGCGAGCTTGTTTCTTGTTTCCTGATCCAAGTAACCGATGATATGAACAGCATTGGTCGTTCAATCAACTCAGCCTTACAATTATCACGTATTGGTGGCGGTGTGGGAATCACACTAGCGAACTTGCGTGAAGCAGGCGCTCCAATCAAAGGATACGAAGGTGCTGCCAGTGGCGTGGTTCCTGTTATGAAATTGTTCGAAGATAGCTTTAGCTATTCTAATCAATTAGGTCAACGTCAAGGTGCTGGAGTTGTTTACCTAAACGTTTTCCATCCAGATATCGAAATGTTCCTTTCAACGAAAAAAGAAAACGCGGATGAAAAAGTTCGTGTGAAGACTCTTTCTTTAGGTGTTGTGGTTCCTGATAAATTTTATGAATTAGCTCGTAACAATGATGATATGTATTTATTTAGCCCATATAGTGTTGAACGTGAATACGGTGTACCGTTCTCTTATGTTGATATTACAAAAGAATACGATAATCTAGTAGCTAATCCTAAGATTCGTAAACGTAAAATCAAAGCCCGTGATCTAGAAAATGAAATTTCTAAATTACAACAAGAATCTGGTTATCCATATATCATCAACATTGATACAGCCAACAGAAGCAATCCAGCTTATGGTAAAATCATCATGAGTAATCTATGTTCAGAGATCTTACAAGTTCAAACACCATCTGTTTTAAATGGTAAACAAGAATATGAAACACTTGGTACAGATATCAGCTGTAATTTAGGTTCAACTAATATCGTTAACTTGATGGACAGCCCAGACTTTGGTAAATCGGTTCGTGCAATGACTCGTGCCTTAACATTTGTAACAGATGCTTCTGATATCGATGTCGTGCCTTCTATTCAAAACGGAAACAAATTAAGTCACACAATTGGACTTGGTGCAATGGGTCTGCATACGTTCTTTGCCAAAAATCATATGGAGTATGGTTCAAAAGACTCACTAGATTTTACTAATGTATACTTTACTCTATTAAATTACTGGACATTAGTTGAAAGTAATAATATCGCTAAACAATACAATGAGACCTTCTATAATTTCGATAAATCTGATTATGCGAATGGTTCATACTTTGATAAATATATCGAAGGAGATTTCACTCCTCAATCAGATAAAGTCAAAGAAATCTTTAAAGATATCTTTATCCCAAGTTCTGATGATTGGGCAAAATTACGTGATGCAGTGAAAACAGATGGTTTATATCATCAAAACCGTTTAGCTGTAGCTCCTAATGGCTCTATCTCTTACATCAATGATACAAGTGCTAGTATCCATCCGATTACTCGTATGATCGAAGAACGTCAAGAAAAGAAAATCGGTAAAATTTACTATCCTGCTCCTTATCTAGCTAATGATACGATTCCATACTATACATCTGCTTATGACATGGACATGCGTAAAGTTATCGATGTTTATGCAACAGCGCAACAACATGTGGATCAAGGAATGAGTTTAACCTTGTTTATGCGTTCTGAAATTCCTGAAGGTTTATATGAATGGAAAGATTCACCAAAACAAACAACGCGTGATCTGAATATTTTACGTCACTATGCTTTCCATAAAGGCGTTAAATCAATTTATTACGTAAGAACATTTACTGACGATGCCGAAGAAATCGGCAGCAACCAATGTGAAAGTTGTGTCATCTAAAAATTAAGAGCAACAAACTCGCAAAAAACAAACAAGGCGCCCTCTGGTCGCCTTGTTCTATGATTTACTGTATTTTAACGTAAAGGTAATGAGGAGGAAAATACATGGCAACCTATTATGAAGCGATTAACTGGAACGCTATCGAAGATGTTATCGACAAATCTACTTGGGAAAAACTAACGGAACAATTCTGGTTAGATACTCGTATTCCTTTGTCTAATGATTTAGATGATTGGAGAACCCTTTCAGACTTAGAAAAAACAACTGTCGGCTACGTTTTTGGTGGTTTAACGCTACTAGATACCGTTCAATCTGAAAGTGGGATGGAACAACTAAGAAATGATGTCCGCACGCCACACGAAGAGGCTGTTTTAAATAATATCCAATTTATGGAATCGGTCCATGCTAAAAGCTATTCTTCTATTTTTAGTACATTAAACACTAAAAAAGAGATCGATGAAATATTCGAATGGACAAATTCAAATGTCTATCTGCAAACAAAAGCAGAAAAAATCAACGAAATTTATAAAAATGGTACGCCGCTAGAAAAGAAAGTTGCGAGTGTCTTTTTAGAAACCTTCTTATTCTATTCAGGTTTTTATACGCCTCTTTATTACCTAGGGAATAACAAACTAGCCAACGTTGCTGAAATCATCAAATTGATCATTCGCGATGAATCTGTTCACGGAACTTATATTGGCTACAAATTCCAATTAGGTTTCAATGAATTATCTGAAACAGAGCAAAACGAAATGAAAGATTGGATGTACAACCTTCTTTATGAATTATACGAAAATGAAGAACGTTATACAGAAGAATTGTATGATGGTTTAGGTTGGACTGAAGAAGTGAAGACCTTCTTGCGTTACAATGCAAACAAAGCCTTGATGAACCTTGGTATGGACCCATTATTTGCGGATACAGCGAATGATGTCAACCCGATCGTTATGAATGGTATCTCTACTGGTACAAGCAATCATGATTTCTTCTCTCAAGTTGGTAATGGTTACTTATTAGGAACTGTTGAAGCAATGAAAGATGATGATTATCTAATTGGTATGGATTAATTCTTTCTAAAAAAGTCTAAGATAAAACCCAACGGTTTTATCTTAGACTTTTTTTATCCATTCAACATTTAAAAGAAAATCAGACTTTAAACAATTTGATCTTCTAGCCCACTCTCTTTAGCCTCTTTTTTAATCTTATAAATCTTACTAATATTAATGCCCAAGGTCTTGATCACGGCATAAACAGGAAAACAAATCAGCATCCCAATAATTCCTCCCACACTTCCTGAAGCGATCAAAACTAAAATAATCGTCAGTGGATGGATATTCATTGATTTCCCCATTAAAAGTGGCTTGATCAGATTACCATCCAATTGTTGGATCACTAAAATCGATAAAGCCATGTATAACGCTTGCCAAGGTGAAATGAACAGCCCAACTAAAATAGCTGGAACAGCACCAATAAACGGTCCAACATAAGGAATGATATTCGTTAAACCACAAAAAACAGCTAACAGCAAAGCATATGGCTGTTTAAATATCGTCATCGCAATAAAGCTTAGAATCCCAATAATCAGCGCATCTAACACCGTACTACTGATATAAGCTGACAACGTTTGATTTAATTCTCTAACCGTTTGACGTAACTCACTGCGAATACTCTTTGGAAAGAAATGGGACATTGCATCCAAAAACTTATGACCATCTTTAAACATGAAAAACAAAATAAATGGCACAGTAAAAAGTAAAATAAAGAATCTCATCAATACCCCAACAATTTTTGAAAGACTGCTCGTTACACCGACAATCGCAAAATTTAAAATATTACTGATTGTAATGTTCACTTTATCTAATTGTTCTTGAATATTAAACCCCTTAAACGCTTCTAAATCACTTAATTCATTCAACCATTGATTCATTTCTTCTGCATAGCTTGGAAGCGACTGGCTCAATTCTAAAGATTGATTAACCAATTGAGGTACCACGTTCCTAACTATCAATGCAATCAAAATAATCAAAACTGCAAACGTAAGCATAAACCCAACAATTCTAGGAAGTCCTCGTTTTTCTAACAAAACAACGATTGGATCGAACATATAATATAAAAATCCGGCAATCAATAATGGCATAAAAACTGCAGATACCATTCCTACTATTGGGCTAAAAACATTTGGCATTTTTAATAAAAAGAAAACACCGATGATTGTTAGTACAATTTCTACTGTCCAAAATAATAATTTTGATTGTTTAAACAAAGAACCCATACAAAACCTCCAATACATAGTAATTTCATTCTATCATTCTTTTCAAGTATAAAAAGATTTTTTTCAATTTAAACTGTTATCTTAGCAAAAAATTTCTCTCTCTAATACTCATAACTTTTTCATGCTATACTTACGTTGTATAACTATTTGACCAAATCAATTACTTCAAGAGGTGTCTCATGACTATTTTAGTTTATAAATTATTGCTAGGATTTATTGCAGGTATCTTGATTGGTATGTTTTCATATATCACAGAGTTACTAACAAAGTCTGGTGTTATGGCTGTAGTTATTATCGCTATGTTCGTTTGTGGATTTGGCTCATGGCAAACTTGGAGCTTACTGATTTTATTTTTTGGTAGTTCAGGGTGCATTCATCTAGTAAAAAAGATACTCAAAGTATCTGATATTGAATCTATTACTGAAAAAAACCATACAAGAGATGCTTGGCAAGTATTTGCTAACAGTCTTCCAGCAGTTATTTCATTAGTTCTTTTCTATTATACAAAAAATCAATTATTTATGGTTGGTTATGTTAGTGGTGTCACAGGAGCAACAGCTGATACCTGGGGCTCAGAGATCGGTATGTTAAGTAACAAACTCCCACGCTCGATTGTTTCATTTAAACCAGTTGAAGCTGGTCTTTCTGGTGGTGTTTCTGTTCTTGGCAGCCTTGCTTCTTTCTGTGGTAGTTTGTTGATTTCAATAACCTTTTGGCTTCTTTATGGTTGGTATCAACTGTACCAATATCCCATAAGTTTACTAATCATGGTGCCGCTTATTTGCGGTCTTATTAACTCTCTTGTGGATAGCCTATTAGGCGCAACACTTCAAGCAAAGTATCGTTGTCTTATCTGTGGACAACTGACTGAACAAAAACAACACCATCTTCAACAAACTAAACAGATCAGTGGCATTTCCTGGCTATCAAATGATTGGGTTAATTTTCTTAGCGGTAGCTTAACAGTTTTGTTAAGCTGGAGCATACTTTTTTTCATCTAAATAGTAATCATATAAAAAGAAGGTTCACTTGAACATTTTCAAGGACCTTCTTTTTTATGTTTATCAACGCAACTCAGATACTAACTAAACGCAATTTCGTTATATTTTTATAGATCGACAAATCCTCTATAACCTCTGCATAGGTCATGCCTTTTGGTAAATCGATCGTATAAATATTTGTGTAAATCTGCGTATCATCAACCAATAACACATTAAAGTTAACATCTTCTATTTCGATTTTATGTTCTTCAAAATATTGATTGATAAATTCTTTTGTTTCCTGCTTGTGGATATAACGAATTTCTAATTTTTTGGTTGTCGGAACATGAATTACTTTTCTAACCAATGTCAATGCAATGAAAATACCCACAAAGCTAGTAATTGCAATAGCATAGTAACCCATACCGATCGCAATACCTAATCCTGCTACAGCCCAAAGAGAAGCAGCTGTGGTTAAGCCTTTCACCGACTGTTTGGTAACAATGATCGTTCCAGCGCCTAAGAACCCAATTCCACTCACTACTTGAGCAATTAGACGTGCTTGATCCGAACGAATCACACCAGTCAATTCTGGATGATTGATCGCATCCCGCAAAGCACTTGCTGCAATTTCAACTTGAATCAAGGCAATGATTGTTGCACCCATACAAACTAAAATGTGTGTCCGCATACCCGCCGGTCGATTTTTGTATTGGCGTTCAAATCCAATCACACCACCAATCAGCATGGCCAAACATAGCCGTATAATAATCTCAGGAACTGTTAAACTTATATCCATCATACTCATTCCTCCTACTGCTCTTCTATTTCATTATAGCACTAATTCAGATTAAGAGAATGACGTTCCTCTCAACAAAAAAACTGTGCCTAGGAGCTAACTATTTAAGTTAAATCCCGGCACAGCTCTATGAATCTTATAATTTGCTTGCTGCTGCATCATCAATAATGACAACCACATCAGAATGATTTTGTAATGCACTTGCTGGTAGATCAACAGAAACAGGACCATCGATCATGCCTTTGATTGCATCTGCTTTAGCTTCTCCATAAGCCATTAAAATCATTTTCTTCCCTTTCATGATTGAACCAATTCCCATAGAAACAGCTCTAGTTGGTACATCTTCCACTTTTTCAAAATTACGTTTATTCGCATTGATCGTAGATTCCGTTAATTCAACAACATGAGTTAAACTATCTAAAGGTGTTCCTGGTTCATTAAAACCAATATGTCCATTTTGGCCAATACCTAAGATTTGAATATCGATTGGATTACTATAGATAATACTTTCATAGTGCTTGCATTCAGCCGCTAGATCTTCTGCTTTTCCATTAGGTACATATGTGTCTTTAAATGGTTTTTTATTGAATAATTGATCGTTCATGAAATAACGGTAACTTTGATCATCTTCTCCACCTAAACCAACGTATTCATCCAAGTTTACAGAAGTCATATCAGTAAAATCTAAATCACTTGCAGTCATTTCTTTATATAAAGTTTCTGGCGTACTTCCTGTAGCAAGCCCCAAAACTTTCGCACCATTGTTCATGCCTTCTTTAATCAGTTCAAATGCTTTTTTCCCGCCTTCTTCAGCGTTCGCTACTTTGATAATTTGCATTAAAAATTGCTCCCTTGCATTCATATTTGGTATAGTCCAATTATAACATCGTATAAAAAAGATTTCTAGTCTAAAGTAGGTGGAAATTAAAAAAACTTCTATTCTGATTAAGAATAGAAGTTTTAGCTTCAGTAACCATCTCCTGAATAAGGAGTTTCTTCTGCTACGGCATTTGGATCAGTATATCCAGACCCGCCACCATTAACGTCTGTCGTTGGATCTACATAACTAGTTGTACCGTAAGCATTAGTATCATACCCACTATACGTGCCCGTCTCATCACCAGTAGCATAATTACTATAGTTGGCATTATCAGTTGCCTGCATTTTTTCATTTTTAGCCATACCTAATTGAGCACGTAAATCAGTTTGGACTTCAAACAATTTCGTCGGGTCCAGTAACTGATAGTAAATGCCCCCGATTTCGGTACCTTCCCCCTCTAATTGTAAGGAGTCGATGTCTTTAAAAGCAGGCATATATTTCTTTTGAATATCTACCATGTTATCCCAAGTCAAATCGGTTTTTACATTATCTTTTACCGCGTCCAAAATTTTTCTGTATTTCGCTACACCGTCTAAACTGATTACTTTGTTAACAATTTTTTCAACCACTTCTCGCTGACGACGTTGACGACCAATATCGCCTTCTGGATCTTCTTTACGCATACGAGCGTATGCTAAGCCAGTTTCTCCGTCCAATTTAACTTTACCAGCAGGAACAACGATGCCATCTAATGTGAACTCACCAATTGTATTATCAACTTCAATACCGCCCACAGCATCAATTAGGTCTTTCATACCTTTCATATTGATCGACACATAATTATCTATTGGAATATCCAATAAATTTTCAACCGTATCAATCGCCATCTTAGCCCCACCAAAAGCATATGCATGATTCAATTTATCTTCGGTCCCATTACCAACAATTTCCGTCAAGATATCTCTATCCAAACTAATCATTGTTGATTTCTTTTCTTTCGGATTAATAGTAACTACCATTGTAGTATCTGAGCGACCTTGTTCCGTACGACCTAGATCCCCAGTATCGATTCCCATCAATAAAACAGAGAATGGCTCTTGAGCATCGATATTTACAGCTACATCTCTTTTTTTAGATGTTCGATCGATAGACTCGAAAACCCCTTTCACTGTATATGTTGCATCGGAGTACATTTTAATCCCATATGCACAAAAGCCAGCAACCGATATAAGAACCACTCCTAAAACAGTCAATATTACTTTTTTCCATAGATTCATAAGACACTTCCTCATTTTTTACAAGAATAATTCATGAAACCTATTTTCTCACAATTTGAATCACGCCGCAACTTTTTTGGGGAATTGGCATGATATCTTAATGTATTTGTAAAATAATAACAAACTTAAGCAAATCTATCTTTCCTTACAAAAAGGGCTTTTTCCCTATTTCCAAATCCTTTAATTTTTTTATTAAATAGTAACCTACAGACATTCCAAAAACGTTTAAGATAATATCTGATAAGGAGAACGTTCATACATAAAAATAGTATTGTGCTATCTCAATTCTTGTAACTAGAAACAAACTTAAAATAACCATTTGTAAAGCCTGTAGTCTGTTAAATAAAATGCCAAAAGGAATAAAACCAACCACATTCAATATACTTTCGATTATTCCTCCTGAATACATCCAATCTGTTAAAATATTTAAACTAATATCATGATTATTTGCCTGTTTAAAAAAAAGAAATATAAACAGTAAGCAAAAATAGCAACTATAAAAAGCATACATATAAATTATTATTTTTTTCGCATTTAACTGTATTAATAGAAAAAACATAGAAAAAAGCAAACTAAGAATAGAATTAAATATGAAAAGTTTATTGAATTAAAAAGATAGACTAATTGCGTGTATCTTTTTATTATCAACATCAACAATCTAATAAATAATAGAGACACTAGCAAGCTAACAAAAATAAATACCGCATATAATTTTATACTTTTCATTATGTTCCCTAATAAATTAACTAACTTTCATCTTTTTTCACATATTTTTTTCTTAAAAATTGAAATATCAAAATAAATATCTCTTTGCTGATAAAAATTGTACAGAAAAATAATAGTACCTCAACTATCATCAATTTAGATCCATCCAATAAGTACAGAAAAACGATTTGAAGTATAATTACTAGATGGATAATGATTATATTTTTAATATTAATTGTCATGTGAATAAACTTTTTAGTATCAAAATATCTGATTATAAATATTAAAAAAAAGCTAACCATAGAACTAATTCCCACTCCACTAGTTCCTATAGATGGAATTAGCAAAAGATTCAAAATAACACTAGCCAGAGCTCCAATGATCGACGAAAAAAATACTCCTTGCGTTTTTTTTGCAGCAATATAATTTGTTCCTAGAAATCCCGAATAGCTTGAATATACTACAGCTAGTAATAATGGTGGAACTATTTCCCAAGAATTATAGAAATCTATATTAATAACCCATTTAACCAATGGTTTTAAAATCATTAGTAATCCAGAAGCGCCCAAAAGCATTACAAGCGAAAAATAGTTAAATACTTTGGAATAGAATACTGACTTATCTTTAGAATCAAATTCTTCAATCGCCGACATCTGCCAAGCCTGCATAAAAATTGTATTTAAAAGTGATATTAAGCTGGGAATTTTATTTGCAACAGCTAACAATCCATTTGCAGAACTACCAATAAAAAATACAACAAAATATCGACTTGAAGCATTCATTAACCACCACATAATTGCATTGGGAATTAATGGTAGACTATAAATTAAAAGCCTTTTTATCAACTGTTTATCTAAATTCTTAAAGTTAAAAAATGACCATATTTTCAGTACACAAGCAAGATATACAATTGTAATTATATTTGCTAATACTAAAGATATGAGGTACCCCTGTATACCCATTTTAAAAATAACCAATAAAACAATATTCAATACAGCCGTAGCAAATGTTAATAACACCCCACTAAGAGCATAAACTTTAATTTTGTCAATTCCTCTAGCAAACTGAGCAAACGTTGTTTGAAGTGCTTGTAGTATCAATATCCAATATAAGTAATACCAAAAATGATTTGTTAATGGAAAAAAAAATGACAAACACATAATTCCAAAACTACTAGCAACAGCCATAGCAAAAAGTAGCAACATACTGTTTGTAAATACTTTTTCTTTCGATTCATTTTTATCCATGACAAAACGAATGACACCATCAAAAATATTTAAAGATACAATTGGAAGTAATAAACTGACTGTTGTCATTAACAAATCAACTGATCCGTATTCTGCCGGGGTAAGCGAATAGGTATATAGAGGAACCAATAAAATCAACAACAATTTACTTCCAAAATTGCCAATAGTAAAAATGATAGAATTATTTATTAATTTTTGATACTTACTCATCTTGATTCATCCTATTAATTCTCTCGATCAAAGGATTATATTCCCCTTTTAAAGAAAAGCCAAAATCTTTCGCATCTAGCACCTCTTGAATCATTAACTCAATCTCACTAATTGATTGATCATCAACAAGCCGTATAAAGTCACATTTTGATAGCCAGTGTTGGTACGTTGATTCAATTTTGTGATTTCCATTTTTGAACACTATACAAGGTGTCTTCGTGATAAAAGCAAAAATCATCCCATGGAGTCTATCAGTAACAGCAAGTTCATGACTAGCTATTTCTTTCCATTTCTCTACTAATATTTTTTTTCTCAATTTCTGTGGAATTGTTTTTCCTTCTTCTAACGTTGTATCACTTTGAGTAATAGAATTTGAAAAAAATTTCATAAGGACCTGATTTAACTGATCTGTGGTTTCACCTGAAATCACTTTTTCATTATCTGTTCGTAGTAGTGTAATGACCCCTTTTCGTTCTTTTTTTTCAAATTCTTGTGAAATATCTAAAGACATAACAATATCAGGAACTAATTCAACAAATGAATCAGGATAATTTTCCTTCATTATATTAAAGCTAACAGGTTCTCTAGCGAAAAAACTCCATTTTGGATTTTTATAGTTCTTTTTACTCAACTTTAGCATTTTTTTTCCAACTTTAGTTTGCTCAAAATATATTGATTGGGGAAAGGATACTATTTCCCATTCAATCATATTCTTTACAACTTTTTCACGAACAATTTCTACGGCCGGATATAATGAACCTAAATTCCCTCCACCATGAAACAGTACCTTATCCTTTTTTGATATCATAGTGGGTAATATTTCTGAAAACTCTGGCACATAAATTTCCGGAATTTCAATATATTGAAATTTAGGAAATTCTTTTTTGACAAACATGTATTCTGCATACACGATTGCAGCATCTCCAATATTTCCATGTTCAGGAGTACCAACTACAATAAATTTAGCACCATTTCTCTTCAGTTCTTTTATTATTTCATTAAACAACTCCTCCTTACTGAGGTCTCTTTTTCTTGAATATTTAACTTTAAAATAGTAGTAGAACAATAATTGAAACTTATCTGGATTATCTACTATCCATTTTTTTATTTTTCTCATAGCCAAATTAGTCCTTTCAGTATACTCTTAATGTAAATTGAACATACAGCATATTTATAAATTCTCGTCTAAAATATTTGGAATTCACGCTTGCTTTAAAAATAGTTATTAACATCTTCATGAAGTTTCCTCTATTTTTTATTTTCAGTTCTACTATGTATTTAGAATATTTTTTTTGCTCTTCTTCTGGAATCAGAAGAAGTCTATTTAAATGCTCTATATCATAGCTATCCAATCCTTCATTTTTTCTTTTCTTATGAAGTTCCACAATATACTTACTTACAACTTGAGAGATTAATGCAGTATCATAACCCATACTTGTATTTCGGATTCTATACTGCCCTAGTTTTTCTTTCATATGGAGAATCTTCACATTAGAGTCTATAGCTCTTAAAGCAAAATCATAGTCTTCAGCTGCAGGAAATTTACGATAACCCTGTAATTTTTCGTACACATCTCTTCTAATCATCCAAGTTGGATGCACCAAAACATTTACCACTGGTAATATTTTTATCAATTTTCCAATGTTATATTCTTTTGTTCTAGCTTTTCTAACTAAATATCCATCTTCGTCAATAATATCTACATTTCCACTAATAAAATCAATTGTTGGTTGTTCTTTAAATTTATTTAATTGCCGCTCTAACCTTTTTTTGTCGGCAATATCATCTGCGTCAATACGAGCAATAAAGTCCCCTTCAGATAATATTAGTGCCTTATTTAGTGATTCAGCTAGACCAATATTTTGTTCATTAATAACTACCCTCACTCGACTATCTTTTAATGCCCATCCTTTTAGATAATTTATATTTTCAAAATTAAACGGATTATCTACTATGATAAGGAATTCAAAATTTATGTATGTTTGATTTATTATTGATTCTACTGCGTCTTTTAGCCAATCTAGATTTTCATTATAAACACTCATTAATACAGAAACTTTTTCTCTCATCTAACAAATCAACCTTTCAAAAATAAACATTGTCAATATACTAATATAC
>NZ_NGKY01000001.1:2105466-2106577 GCF_002140855.1 Enterococcus sp. 7E2_DIV0204 | reverse complement strand
GGATATATCTCTCCATTTCCACCAACAACAACTTGTAAATACCAAACTAGAATCAAATATCCAATAAATAATAAATAGCATAAAAATCTAAGGTTTTTGTCTTTGATTGAATACTTTATAATCAAGGGATAAGAAATAATTTTAAATACTGCCAAATACAAGATAACACGACTAACTGTGATATCAATCATTCTCAACGAAATAAATATCAAATCCATCATAGTTATTAAAAACATAAAAGAAAAAAATAGATTTTTCTTTACTAATGATTTATATGACCTGATCCACCATACAACCATTGGCAAACGCATCCCAATAGTTGATAACGAAACATCTGATTCTGATTGATTTGTACCAATATATTGTTCAAATTTATTCCCAATTAGGCCAGTTTTAGTTAGCATACCTAAAATAGTTACAGCCGACACAGACACCGTTAATGCGGAGAGTAAAATTGTCAGATGTAGTTTCAAAGTGTTCTTAGACTTTTCTAAAATTATATATAAGAGCAAAATTGCAAAACCAACTATTGCAGAATTATGAAAAAGTAAACTACAAAATAACATGGCTATTCCCAAACGTTTCTTTGAGGTAATAAACAAACTTATTCCCAAAAATACGAATGCCATAGCAACAGATTGCCTCATAATATTTAATGTATTTCCATAAAACAAAAACAGATATGTTAGAAAAGAAAGTGGTATGCTAACCCATTGTCTAAATCTTGTAATGCCTAAATAAAACAAACCATTTGTTAAAATACCTAGTATAAAATAGAAAATATGAATATTATTCGTAAACCTACTTACAAGATAATTCAATGCTTGATAACCATACTCAACGTCTAAATACACATCTAGATGTGTATAAGAGACAGAATATAAACAGTAAGCAAAAATAGCAACTATAAAAAGCATACATATAAATTATTATTTTTTTCGCATTTAACTGTATTAATAGAAAAAACATAGAAAAAAGCAAACTAAGAATAGAATTAAATATGAAAAGTTTATTGAATTAAAAAGATAGACTAATTGCGTGTATCTTTTTATTATCAACATCAACAATCTAATAAATAATAGAGACACTAGCAAGCTAACAAAAATAAATC
>NZ_NGKY01000001.1:1949053-2103511 GCF_002140855.1 Enterococcus sp. 7E2_DIV0204 | reverse complement strand
ATTATATATAAGAGCAAAATTGCAAAACCAACTATTGCAGAATTATGAAAAAGTAAACTACAAAATAACATGGCTATTCCCAAACGTTTCTTTGAGGTAATAAACAAACTTATTCCCAAAAATACGAATGCCATAGCAACAGATTGCCTCATAATATTTAATGTATTTCCATAAAACAAAAACAGATATGTTAGAAAAGAAAGTGGTATGCTAACCCATTGTCTAAATCTTGTAATGCCTAAATAAAACAAACCATTTGTTAAAATACCTAGTATAAAATAGAAAATATGAATATTATTCGTAAACCTACTTACAAGATAATTCAATGCTTGATAACCATACTCAACGTCTAAATTATAAAAAGATCGAGTTAAATCTAAATAATCAACAAATCGATAACTAAAAAGTGCTAGTTCGAAATACTTATTTCCATAAACCCTTATATCTGTTCCTATCGTAAAATCACGAGTACCATTTAAAATTGACACAGTAACTATTAGTAATATGACCAATAATCCATAAAAATACTTGTTCCCTCTATTTCTAGCAAACTCTGAGCAAAAAGAAAGCATTGTGGCAACTATAAAAAAAACAATATAAATCAATATATCACCTACTTTTAATCCTACAAATGTTGAAAAAATTTCGACATATGTATGTTATTTTTAATTATCCCCAATCAACTGACCATAAAACGTTTTGTCCGTCTTATCTATAGTCTTTTCATTAATCTTATAAGAAAGTTTAAACAAATCTGTATCTTTTTTCATTTCCAAAAACTTTTTTTCTGAATATTCTTGGCCTAAATATGGCGCTAATTCAAATAAGTTTGGATTAGATAATCCCCTATTCTCAACAAAAAATCTGAGTCCACCAATATTTTCTAAATAAGCGATTTCTAATCCGTAATCAATTAAAAAATAGTCGATTAATTTTTCTTCATTCTCCCAATAGGTCAAAAAGAAGTCATACATAAAATGGAATAAAGCATCATTTGAAGGTCCCCCTATTAAAAAGCCCGTCCATTTACCTTCTGAAACATTAAAAAATTCTTTATCTTGATATGGCCCACTCGTATAAAAACTAGAGAAATATTCTCTATTTAAAGGTGAGACTGTTAATAATGTTGCATCCATCCATAGCCCACCATAACTTCTCAACAAATTAAATCGCACAATATCACTAAAATGAGTATATGTTATTGTTCCGTCTTCTAGTTTCTGCATAATTATGTCTGACATTGTGATGTATTGACCTAAATTTTCTTCCGATAAAATAATAACTTCACAATCAAGAGTATTTTGTCTAATACTTTTAATACAAGACTGTACTATTGCAGGCGCCATTCTTTCACCTTGCAACCATAAAACCCAGATATACTTATTATTACTATACCTATCATATTCTACCGTTGAAATATTTTTATATTTATCAATTGTATTTGAATACTTATTTCTTAGATACGCTAAATTTCTTTCATGACGACGTTTATTGAATTTTCTAGAAAAAAAAGGATTCACATTCATTTTTCTTAATGTTTTTGAAATAATAAATGTACTTTTAGATAACCTATAAATTAAGTTGCTTTTTGAGTTCATATAATCTTCCTCCGATTATTATTTGGTCACTTTAAAGGCCACTCTAAATATTTTTTTACCTAATATGCTTACCGATGCACCAATTCTAGCTTTAGCATTCTTTGACTTATTTAATATTACTTTTTTCCGATATTTTTTAATTAAATTCCAAAGAATTTCATTTTCTTTTATATATCTCTCCTTGTTCATAGGGATTTGTAACCAAACATTTGAATAAGCTGCAAATAATCTATTTGCTACTGCTATTTCTAAATCAGGATATTTTCTGTGGATATAGGTAGATAGCTCTTCTCCAATTTCAACAATATCCATTTTGTTTAGACTAAAAGATCTATTGATTATACTATTTTGACGCTGTACGTAAAAATAACCAACAACATCAATGTAACTCACTCTCTTACTTTTCTCAATTAATCTATACATTATTGCCATATCTTCATAATATTTACCTATAGGAAATTTTACTTCAGCAAAATATTCTTTGGGAAACATCTTCCCCCAAACCTCTGTATCTGGATTTTGATAAAGAATTGTCTCCATAGTTTCTTTTTCTGTCAATATATCTATCTTTAGGGAAGAAGGTATTTTTTTCCCTATAATTATTCCATCCTCATCAACTAATTGTCTTTTAATCATGGAGATATCAGAGCCAACTTGAATACCTTGGTAAAGGTCATATATGTATGTATTGGTTACATAATCATCACCATCTACAAAAGTAATATATTCCCCATTGGCATTTTCTAGCCCCATGTTTCTAGCGGAACCCATGCCACCGTTGTTCTGTTCATACACGGCTATTCGTCTATCCTTTAATGACCATTGTTTCAATTTATTATTAGATGCATCTGAGGATCCATCATCAATTAAAACTATTTCTATATTCTCATATGTTTGATTAACTAAAGAATCCACACATTTATCAATATATTTTTCAAGATTATAGACTGGAACAATAATTGATACTAATTTTTCTGCCATTTTTTCTCCTTATTTTTTAAAAGGGCGACATAGTAATTCAAAAGTTTAGAAGCTTCAATATAAATATTATAGCCATTATTATTAGCTTCGCTTATATTCCTCATTCTCTCTTCAACTGGTAATGTCAAAAGACATTCTAGCCACTGCTCCTTGTGTTTCTTTAAATCAATCTGATAAAATCTATTACTTATTTTCGCATCTATAGGAACTTTGGTTGAAGTAATTACTGGTAAACCAGAAATTTGAGCTTCTACTGCCACCATCCCCAATCCCTCATAATTCGATGGGAATAAAAAAATATCCATGATTTGATAATAATTATGAATATTATCAGTATTTGAGAGAAAAGTTACTTTGTCTTTAATACCATATGCTAGAACTTTTTTTTCTAGTTCTAATTTTAAAGGACCTTCTCCAATCAAAATAAGTTTAGCATTTTCTTTTTTCTTTAATACTTCATTAAATAATTCCACAATAAATGCTTGATTCTTCTGCCAAACAAATCGACCAATGTTACCAATGACAAAATCATCTTTAGCAAAACCCAGCTCATGCCTAAGAGTACTTCTAACTACCGGATTATAAACAAATTTTTCAAGGTCAATTGCATTTTTTATTATCTCTAATCGAGTATTTGCAACTTTTTCCCCAAAGAGCCATCTTCCAGCATACAAAGTAGGAGCAGCATAATGTGTAGGATAAATAGTTGAAAAAAATCTCAAGATATATTTCATAATATTTTTTTTGGTTTCTCCTGGAGCGGCCGTACTATGATTGTGGGCAATTCTGATTGGAACTCCACATTTTTTTGCTACCCTTAGTGGGAAGATACTTAAGGAATTTAAATGAGAATGAACGATTTGATAGTCTTCTTTATTAAACAATGTTTCTAAGTCTTTATTGTAGCTTCGTATTGATTGATACGGAGAAACTTCAAAGATTCTGCCGCCTAGCTGAATAATTTCCTCTTTAGGAACAATAGTAGAATCACTATCAATTATAAAATCAAATTGAATTTTAGAATGATCAATTTGGCGGTAATAATTCATTACAACGGCTTCAATTCCTCCACCTATCATTTTTCCCATAATCATAGCAATCCTAATTTCCTTTTTTTTATTGTCCATTATTATTTGAACTCCTATATTATTTTTAACAAGACTTATTAATTTATTTTTTATTAGTAAGCTCCATTATCACCTGAACCAACTAAACATATTATTTTAATAGTCTGAAAAATAATCTTCAAATCTTTGCCCATAGATTGGTTCTCAATATATTCCAAATCAAACTCCACCATCTCATCAAAGTGAACATCATTACGCCCTCTAATTTGCCATAGTCCGGTACACCCCGGCTTTACACTCAAACGTAATAAATCTCGTTGACTATATTCATCAACTTCTCTTTGCAAAGGCGGTCGTGGTCCAACTAAAGTCATTTCTCCCTTTAACACATTTAAAAGTTGTGGAAGTTCATCAATACTGGTTTTTCTAATTTTATTCCCTATTTTGGTTACTCTAGGATCTTTTTTCATTTTAAACATGGCGCCTTTAATTTCATTATGTTCAAGTAACTCACTCAACTGCTCTTCGGCATCTGTGCACATCGAACGAAATTTATACATAGTAAACAAGGCTCCGTTTTTTCCAACTCTTTTTTGAGAGAAAACGATAGGTCCTTTAGGTTCTTCTTTTTTTATTAGAATTGCAACGATAAGAAATACTGGACTCAATAAAATCAGCCCTAATAAACTACCTAGAATATCTAATCCTCTTTTCGACACACAAAAAAATACAGATTGTTGTCCAAATTTTTCACCTAAACTTGAATCAATAAGTTTAGCATCTGATTTTATTCCCTCTTTTTGTCTTGTATTCACAACAGAACTTGCAAACTTTCCATCCAAATTTAACACTCCTTTTAAAACAAATTAAACAACACCAACAACTAAGTTATGCATTTTTATACAACAACCACTATGTATTATATGCATACCAACAACTATACTATGTTAATTTTTCTGTTTCTAAAACAAACCAAATTTTTTACTTTTAATCGCCGTAAATTCCGGTCTTTGAACATCATCTCCATTCAAAATATCTTTTGCCATCTGCTGCATCAATTGAACATGTTCCCTTCCCATGTCTTTTTCGATTGCTTTAAAGGCTTTTTCCATAAAAAAACCGCGCTTTTCAATATTATGGGCATCAGAAGCCATCATATAGACCATGTTATGAGCGACCATTTGTTTCGCTGTACGCTCAATCTGTTTGCCAAAAACACCAACATAACTAGGCGCTGTCAATTGTGTCAACACACCCATCTCTAAAAACGGCAACAATCTATTTGGCTCTTCAATAAATCGACAATTCCGTTCTGGATGGACAATTACTGGTATATGGCCTGCTTCCAACAATTTAAAAAATAATGGCTCTGTATAAGCAGGAATATCATGACTAGGAAACTCAATTAAAATGTAACGATTCGCAAGATCCGCAAATAAAATATCAGCCATTTGAATTTGCTCTACTATATCGCCACTGATCCGTACCTCTTGACCTTCATACAAGGTAAGAGGTATCTTTCGTTGATCTAATTCTTCCTGCAATCCAGCCACTTGAGTAATTACCTGACTAGCAGGATTATCATATTTCCCATTATTATGATGAGGTGTACACAAAATATGTGTAATTCCTTGTTTAACAGCCATCCTTGCCATATCAAGTGAATCGTCCATTGTTTTAGCTCCATCATCAATTCCCGGCAATATGTGGCAATGCAGATCAATCATTAGCTTTTTTCCTCTCTCATCAATTATTATGAACCATAATAGTAGCCTTGATCTTCTATATTTTTTGAGCCATTGTATACTACACCAAGAATATTTGCATCCACTAATTCCAATAGACTTTTGGCTTTTAATAATGAATCTCTCTTTGAGACATTTTCACGAACTACCAAAATCGTCCCATCTGTTTTGGATGCTACAATCTGTGCATCTGTAACAGCTACAACTGGTGGCATATCAAAAATTACCAAATCATATTGCAGTTTCAATTCTTGAATAAGCTCTTTCATTCTTCTCGAATCTAATAATTCTGAAGGATTGGGTGGTTTTGGTCCACTCGTCAATAAAAATAAATTATCTACTCCAGAATTCTGGATAACTTGATGCAAGACGGTTTCTCGGCTACCTAATAAGGTACTTAGCCCACGCGCATTATCTAGTGAGAATGTTTTCGCTACTGTAGGTTTACGCATATCTGCATCTACTAATAAGACTCGTTTACCTGAATTGGCAAACACAATAGCCAAATTAGCAGAGGTTGTTGATTTCCCTTCACTTGGACCAGACGAAGTAATTACTAAGGTTTTCAAATCTCTATCCACCATAGCATATTGGATATTCGTACGAATCGTTCGATACTGTTCTGAAATTGGTGATGATTTATCAGCTAAAGTAATTAAACTCACTGCCTTTGTTTTCTGTTTTTTTTGAGCTCTCACTATATTTGCCATTCCATACTCCTTTAAACTCTAGGACGACTTCTACGGATTGGTGGTGTAGAAGCATCTGGTTTGCTATTTGTTTTTTCTGTAGTTCTAGGTATTTCTCTATTTATGGTTCTAGACTCACTAGCAAATTTTTCGACTGTTGATGGAGTACGAGTTAATTTTGCGTTCAATTCCTTAGCAGTCATATTAGGGACAACACCTAAGATAATGAATCCGAGATCTTCTTCTACAAAGCGATCATCTTTGATTGTTTTATCAAATAGTTCTAAAATAAAGGCTAATGCTACGCCAAACATAATTCCAATAGCAAGCCCAATTAGTAAGTTTATTTTATTATTTGGTGAAACTTGATTCATGTTTGCTGTGGCTACAGATATGATTGTAATCTTATCAACGTTTAACATATCTTTTGCCTGCTCTTGGAAAACCAAAGCCGTTTGATTCGCGATATTTTGGGCTACAAGCGGATCCGTTACTTTAGACACAATTGAAAACATCTGTGAATTTTGCGATTGATTCACTGAGACGCTGGCTTTTAAAGCTTCAACAGACAAATCATTGTCTTGCTCCGTTTTCATTCGCTGCTGTACTTCAGTCATTACGGTGTCACTTTTGATCAAATCTTTATATGTGTTGATCATTTGCAAGTTTCCATTAATATCATTGACGTTGGTTGTTTCATTTTGTGGTAATCGGACGATTAATTGCGCCTGAGAGCTATATTTAGGTGTAATCACAAAATAGGTTAATATTCCAGCAACGCCTAACCCTAAGAACATACTAACAATAATCAAACCAATATGTTTTTTTAATACTCCGATTAATTCTTGTAAACTGATTGTCTCTTCCATTTCTTCCTCCAATTAACTCCATATAAATAATTATAAATTCTAAATGAACCAACTACAAGGTCATATGTCAAGAACCGCTATCAATTATTTGCAGAATTCTCCAAATAATTGATAATTACATTTTAACCATTGTTATATTCTTCACTTGGTAGAACTTCCTCTTGACCAGTCGTCGCTATCACACCAAGCGCTTGTTTTTCCAGAAGACCATCAATCACATCGATTTGATCAGATAGCTCTTGCTTCAAGGTTTCATTTTTAATTAGCTCCAGCTGACTAATAGCGAGAAGGAAATTTTCCATCGTCGCACTACTTGTCAATACACCATCCTGGCTCATTGCAGTGATCGATTGTTTTAATTCAGTATATTGCTTTACCTGAGCTTCCATCTCATTTAGACAAGCAACCATTGCTTTATCCCAACCACTTTCACTTTTAGTTATCTCATTGTGAATCTGTAAAATAACTGCATTCGATGCCGTTTCTTTAATCACAATGTCATCAGGACTACTTACTGACCAATCAACAGGGGCTTCCACCATGTGCTCGCCTATTTTTTTTTGTATGGCTCTTTTATGTTCAATGTCTGTCATTTTAGTTGATAGTTCTTTTTCACCTTGAAGCACTTCCATAAACTCATTGGAAAAATCCTTTTCTTTCAACCCAAAGTCTACAGCTTCTGTTTTCAAAGTGCGGATATCTTTTTCAATATTTTTGACTGTCTCCTCATCAATTGATTCCATTAAAAATTCTTCTTGGTCATTTTGATACAATTGCTGGATCTGCTTATCTATCCGTTTGACCTTCGCAGTTTCGTTTTTTATTGTTGACTTTGCATAGTCTACTTTTCGTTGATATTCTTGCTCCATATTAGACCTTATACCTAAAAAACAGATGCTAACAGAACCAATGATCACACTTATGTAAATAATCTTTTTTGCTCTATCTCTACCAAACCCTTCAAATTTTAACACTACTACACTCCTTTTAAGCATACCTAAATAACGAACTTTTTATATTTCGGACATACCAACCCTCTATATTTGTCGATTATTTATTTTATAGATTTTAAAAATACTTCGTAATCTGCTTGTTCAGTTGTTTCTTTTACGTTCACCTTTTCAAAGTGAGCTGTTGTGAGATCAGATAATGTACCCGATAATTGATGTGTGATCGTTGCATTTCCAATCAATTCCATCCAATAACCATCTGAATTTTCTTCATGTACCACCGTTTTTACCATACCACCGGTATTTTTAACAGTTATAGTCTCTCCAAACTCTCCTTCATACAGTAATACATACATTAAGCTGCTTGCACACATGGCGGTTCCACAAGCACTAGTAAAACCAACACCACGTTCAAAAGTCCGAACAAAAATACTATTTTCTCCTAAAACCTCTACAAAACTTACGTTGATGCCGTCAGAAAAAATCGGGTTATCGCCATTTACATAAGTTGCTATTCGTTCAAATTCATCTCCCATAAGCGTTTGATGATCTACAAATGCGATTAAATGAGGATTAGGTACTGCTACCACGGAAAATTTTAGATCACTGGATAATTCTGAAATCACTTCATTGATGATCGTATTATTTTTAGTTCTCATGGGAATCGCTTCAGCTTCAAAACGAACAGGTGAAATTTCGACTTGATAGGTTGCTATTTTTTCAGCCAGATTTGGTGCTCTGCGCACTTTAAGATCTGCAAACATTGTTTCCACAGTAAAAGCTTCTTGATCATACTTCTCAGCTAAATACCTAGCTACCGTTCGTAGACCGTTACCACACATGCTTGCTTCACTTCCGTCACTATTGATCACACGCATCTTAGCTAGTGACTCACTACCGATTACATCTTCCACAAGTAACAAGCCATCCGCTCCATTAAGCAAGCCCGTTTGTCGATCACATAGACTCAGCCGCAATTCATTGATTTCTTGATCAGTAAAGGGACGTTCTAATTGCGTCTCGTCTATTAAAAAGAAATCATTTTCAGATCCATGAACTTTTTGCATCGATATATTCATACTAAAACTCCTTCACTTTCTTCTATCATAATTTTTATTATTCCTAACTATTAGTATGCCACAAACAAAAAGAGGAAAACAGTGTATTTTACTGTTTTCCTCAAAAAGTTTCTAAAAGTTATAATTTTTAACCTTATTTTGCTGCTGCGTAACGTTTGTTAACTTCATCCCAATTAACAAGATTCCAGAATGCATCGATATAATCTGGACGTACGTTTTTGTAATTTAGATAGTAAGCATGTTCCCAAACATCTAAACCTAAAACAGGTGTTTTACCATCCATTAAAGGTGAATCTTGGTTTGGAGTTGAAGTAACTTCTAATTTACCGTTAGTTAAAACTAACCATGCCCAACCTGAACCGAAGCGGCCAGTTGCAGCTGTTTTAAATTCTTCTTTTAATTTATCGAAACTGCCAAAAGCGGCATCGATTGCATCTTTAATTTCCCCAGTTGGTGCGCCACCAGCGTTTGGCGCCATAATTTCCCAGAAGAATGAATGATTAGCATGTCCGCCGCCGTTATTACGCACTGCTGTACGAATATCTTCAGGGATACTATCCATATCTGCGATCAACTCTTCTACTGATTTAGTTCCTAGTTCAGGGTGTTTGTCGATTGCTGCATTTAAGTTCGTCACATAAGTGTTGTGGTGTTTGTCATGGTGTAAATGCATTGTTTCTACATCAATATGAGGTTCCAATGCATCATAAGCATAAGGTAGATCTGGTAAAGTGTAAGTCATAAAAAAATCCCTCCATAATTAAGTATATATTTTCATACATTTATAGCATAACAGATTTTATGGCAACCTTCAAAGTAATTGCTTACAATAATCGAGTAAACTTGTTTTTCATCGGTATCTCCTTTAAAATGACGTGTATACTTAATTTGGAGTCAGGAGAAAAATTATGAACTCATTTACTCTATTTAAACGCTCATTATTTCAGATAACAGATCTCAATCAAGCAAAAAAAATGCCTTTTTGGAAAGTGATTTTATATGTTGTTTTCCTAAGTATCATTCTTGCTCTGCCAATAACAAAACAAATTTTCTCTATTATGCAAGACATAAAAAATGATGGACAAAAAATCGCTGCAAAACTACCTGAATTCGAAATTACAAACGGCAAGTTGTACGCAGCAAGTAATGCTGAAGGTTTCATTTATCAAACAAATTCAATCATTTTTACTTTTGATCCAGATGGAAAGCGTACGCTTAGTGACGTTACAGCTGATTCGGTTGGCAATGCAGTGAGTTTAGGGTTTTTACAAGATGAATTTGTCATCGCTTTACCAAACTCAGGTGCTGCTGATTCATTATTAGGTGCTAATCAATTTGAAGTTCCTTACGCTAAAGGAGCATTAGATGGTTTAAATAGTCAAGATTTAAAACAGGGTTTGGATGAAGCTAGTGTCCCTTTTTGGATAAAGCTAATCGTTTTTGTTTTCACTTTATATCCAACTTTCATCAACCTGATCATTAATTTACTTATGATCACTATTGGAGCAAATCTTTATAGCAAGATTCGCCTGTACAAGTTACGCTTTATAGATTGCTTGAAGATCACGACTTATAGTGCAACATTACCTGTAATAATTAGTAGTGTTCTTCATTTTATCAACCAATCCTTTGATGACAGTTTTTTAATCGTTTTCGCTTCTTTATTGATTTTCTTTTTTGCTCTTCGAAACGAAGAGCGACAAACACCTCCTTTAGCTTAGCGCTCAAGCAGATGTATTTAACGTAAAATTAAACATTTCTTACATTTTCACGCTTGGAATTATATGATAAGATAAATCATGAATGATGCTCAAGTTCAAAGTACGACCCCAAATAAATAAAACAGTCATTAAGGAGAGAAGTAATTATGGGAGAATTGACCCATCGTAAAAATACACGTCAAGTGAAGCTTGGCGATTTAACTATTGGTGGCAGTGATGAACTGTTTATTCAAAGCATGTGTACGACCAAAACACATGACGTTGAAGGAACTGTCGCTCAAATCAAACGCTTGGAAGAAGCGGGCTGTCAGATCGTTCGTGTAGCCGTTCCAGATGAAGCTGCCGCTGATGCGTTAGGTGCAATCAAACAACAGATTTCGATTCCTTTGGTTGCTGATATTCATTTTGACTATCGTTTAGCATTAAAAGCAATTGAACAAGGTGTTGATAAAATCCGGATCAACCCAGGAAACATCGGACGCAAGGATCGTGTAGAAAAAGTTGTTACAGCATGTAAAGCCAAAGGTATCCCTATTAGAATCGGTGTCAATGCCGGCTCATTAGAAAAGAAATTTTTGCAACAATATGGCTATCCGACGGCGGAAGCTATGGTTGCCAGTGCTGTGGAACATATTAAAATACTTGAAGATCTAGAATTTTATGATATTATCGTCTCACTAAAAGCTAGTGATGTTAATTTAGCGATTGACGCCTACACTTTAGCTTCACAAACATTTGATTACCCACTGCACTTAGGGATCACTGAAGCAGGAACAAAGTTCTCTGGTGGAATGAAATCTGCTGCTGGACTTGGCGCACTGCTTTCTCGTGGTATCGGAAACACTTGTCGTGTATCCTTGTCTGCTGACCCTGTAGAAGAAATAAAAGTGGCAAAAGAGGTGCTAAAAGCTTTCGGTTTAGCCAGTAATGCAGCAACCTTAATTTCTTGCCCAACGTGTGGACGAATTGAGATCGATTTAATTCCAATTGCAAATGAGATTGAAGAGTATATCGAAAAAATCAAAGCACCTATCAAAGTGGCCGTTCTAGGCTGTGCTGTTAACGGACCCGGTGAGGCTCGCGAAGCGGATATTGGTATTGCTGGTGGAAATGGAAAAGGCATGCTTTTCAAAAAAGGGAAGATCATTAGAACCGTTCCTGAAGAAATCATGGTAGATGAATTAAAAAAAGAAGTTGATATCCTAGCAGCTGCATATGCTCGGGGAGAAAAAATATAATTAGTCATCACATAAAAAAGATTGAAACGGTTATAGTTCAATCTTTTTTTGTTTGAAGTAATTTTTGTTACAATGGATTAGCGAGGAGGAATCAACATGGGACAACCAATAATCTATCTTTATGAACAACTAAAAGAAGAACACGTGGAAACAATCAGGCAGAATGCTTCTGATTACACCATTATTGATGCCAAAAGAGAATCAACAAAACTGGTTGAAGATGATATTGAAATCATGCTAGGCTGGGATAAAGAACTGGGCTCTCGGCTGTTAGCATCAGAGACGAGTCGTTTAAAATGGGTACAATCAATTTCAGCTGGTGTAGACACTTATGATCTAAATCGTTTTGCCGAAAAAAATATTTTATTATCTAATGCTAGCGGTATCCACAGCGTTTCTATTTCAGAACACGTTTTAGGTGTGTTACTTGCTGAGTTTCGTGGTATCCGTACCAGCATCGGTAATCAATCTAAAAAAAGTTGGACAAGGCAAAACATTTCTTATAAACAACTCTCTACACAAAAAATGCTCATCGTCGGAACTGGACATATTGGCCAACAACTTGCGGCTTTTGCACAAGGTCTGGGGATACAAACTTATGGAATCAATACTTCAGGTCATGTAACAGATGGCTTTATCGAGTGTTACTCCCATAAAAATATGAGCCGAATCATTAACGAGATGGACATCGTTGTGAATATCCTACCTTTAACTGACGAAACTTATCAATTATATAATGAGCAGATGTTTCATGCAATGAAGCGTGGAACAGTCTTTGTCAATGTTGGGCGTGGCCCTTCCGTTAATACAAACGACTTGATCCATGCATTAGTTACGGAACAGCTTAGTTTTGCCGCGCTAGATGTTTTTGAAGAGGAACCGTTACCTGAAAACAGCCCATTATGGACTATGGAAAACGTATTGATTACTCCTCACATTTCAGGTTTAACACCTGATTTTAAAGCTAAATTATTAAGCATTTTTGTTCAAAACCTTAAGCACTATCTAAAAGATGGTACTTTAGCCAAAAATGCCATAACATTAAATCAAGGATACTGAACTTAAAATAAAAGATGGGTGTGGGACAAAAGTAGAAAAACACTTTTGTTACACACCCTAAATGCGAATAAACGGTGAGAGCAAACGGTCCTCCATGCTTCGAGGATCGGAGTGAAACGAGAACCGTAGATGCAGGAGCAACCCCTACACTACACTTCGTTTCGATCTCATTAACTTCTACGCATGAAACATGCTAGAGTTAAAGGCCTCCGCTTCGATCACATCAAACTCTAAGTGCTAAAGCACTAAGATTTGAAGGCTTCGGAAATAAGCTGAAATTGCTGTAAAACACAACGAGGAACGAGTTGATGTTGCACAGTACCTACCTGGTCACAAAAATTTAAAGAACACCGAGTAGGTACCAATCATCATCAGTTCGTAAACTCACTGTGATTCTTGGCAATTTCCGTGAATTCCTTCCTATTGCTGTAAAACACAGCGAGGTACGAGCTGATGTTGCACAGTACCTACTTGGTTCTCAGGGTTAAACACTCCTGTCCCAACCTCATCTTATTTATTGTTGTTGATCTTTTTCCGTTTCCTTTACAAGATAAATCGGACGTTTTTTCGTTTCCAAGAAAATTTTGCCAATATATTTCCCAATAATCCCTAGGCAAAGTAACTGTAATCCACCAACAAACAAAATAATACAAACCATTGACGGCCATCCACTGGTTGGGTCCCCTTTGATAATTGTTCTAAAGAAAATAATAAACATCGCAATGACTGACCCCATACACGAAAAAGCACCTACGTAAGAGGCTAAATTTAACGGCGCCTCTGAAAAATTGACAATCCCATCAATCGAATAACTTAGCAAGCTCCAAAAAGACCACGAGGTTGCTCCAGCTACCCGTTCACGATTCTCATAAGAAAGATATTCCGTATTAAAACCAACCCAACTAAAAATTCCTTTTGAAAACCGATTATACTCAGTCAATTCTAAAATTGCATCTACCATTTGACGCGTCATTAGACGAAAATCTCTAGCCCCGTCAACCATCTCTGTTTCGCCAATCTTATTGACTAATCGATAAAACAGCTTAGCAAAAAAGCTACGAATCGCAGGCTCCCCTTCTCGGTCACCCCGTCTTGTACCAATGCAGTCTAATTCCTTATTTGCCTCTAGCATCTGGATCATTTGGGGTAATAATTCTGGAGGATCTTGCAAGTCAACATCCATAACCGTGACTAGGCTACCCTTGGCTTCCTTTAACCCTGCATACAACCCCGCCTCTTTCCCAAAATTTCTGGAAAAAGAAAGATAACGAACTTTTTCAGGATGCTCTTTGTATAATTTTCTCAATGTATTTAATGTTTGGTCTTTCGACCCATCGTTAATAAATATGTATTCTATCTCATGTTGAATTTGTGAATTTACTTTTTCCACTTCAGCAAAAAATAATGGAATTGACTCCTCTTCGTTATAACAAGGAACGATAATCGATAGCATGAATTTTCCTCCAAAAAATATTCTTTGTTGATTATAACATACATCTATGACAGATTAATAAAAAAAATGCGCATAAATCGATTCATTCTAATTAACCATCTCTCTTAAAAAAACAGCAGGAAAACAAATTTTACGAGTATAAATAACATATATTTTTTTAATTATACGAAATAAAAATAAACACAAACCCTATAATATAAAGCACACGAAGATTGATATTAAATATTAATGTAACTTTAAATAATTATTAAATTTTTGTTTTTTTTTAATTTCTAATTGTAATTAACAGTTTAAATGGGTATTATATAGAGAGTAAATAATTTTTCACCCAAAATATATCTTTTTTTGTGAATTATATAACTTTTAATAATTTATTACTCAAAGGAGACTACATATGCTAGAAGACATTTTGTTAGATGATGTTGCGCAGCGCAAGATCAGTGTTTTTAATCAATTATTAGTTACTGCAGATGGTACATACAGTGTTCATTATTTTGAACAATTCACAGATTTTTCCTACGCTCGTTTAAATTCTTTATTTGCTGAAATCCATAATGATCTTATGGAAAAGCAAGGGATGGAGTTACTAACCGATCAAGGAAAAGTACATATTGATCTATCAAAATTACGAGATATTCCGTATTCACAGTTTTTATTTCGTAAAAGTTTACCTTACCGATTTTTACTTGCAACTATTTTAGAAAAAAGTTATACAATCGAACACTTTTGTAGAGATCACTTCATTAGTCGTGCTTCTATTATTCGTAGGCTTCAACCATTGATCAATTATTTGAAAGATTTTGACATACAATTAAATTGCTCAAAGCTTCAGATGACTGGAAAAGAAAACTTGATTCGAATTGTTTATTTGAATTTCTTTTGGATCGCATCTTATGGAGAAGATCTCTTTTTAGCACTTGATGAAACCAAAAGAGGCTTTGATTTATTCGACCCTGAAGATCATCGATGGATGACCTACACAGAACCTCGAGAATGGTACTTACTAACGACCATTTCTCAATTACGAATTCAAAAAAAGCATTTCATTATTGAACCTCCATTTAAACAACTAGTCTTCCCAAAAACAAGTAAATCCTTTATAAAAAAACTAGAGAATTTAAACGTTCCTCAACATTTTATCGAACGAGAAACGACATTTCTTTCATTTATGATGTTTTATTGGAATATTTATTTTTATGCGGATGATCCTAGAATCAGCTATGTAAAAGAGTATATGAGTAGTGAACAGCAACCTTTAGGTAGTTTGATCGAACGCTTTGAAGTTTTTTATCAACCTTTATTTTCAGAGAGAAAACTTTCTACTCATGAAAAAGAATTGTTGAATATCAATATTTTTACAACGTGTCTCAATCATTCTGTCTTAAAAGACTCACTACCGCTGTCTATCAACTTTATGGAAACATACATCAAAGAGCAGAATCCTTTGTATACTCCTCTTGCAAAAAAAGTTAGAGGGTTTTTAAAAGAAATTATTTTGCTTCCAGAGTTTGCCTGGATAAGCAATTGTATAGAAGATTTAGTCTATATTTGTTCATTTTTATTATTACCTTATTATGAACGGAGCAATCCGAAATATCAGTTGACTGTCGGGATCATTCTGTCACCCAATGCTATTTTTCTACAATCTCTTTATGTTTTTTTAGAACAGATTTCATTTATTTCTGTCTCATTTGTTTCTTCGACTTCAAATGAAAAATACGATTTTTATATAGCAGCGTCGAAGCTTTTATTACCTGATAAAATAAAACAAAATGGTAACTTCCAAATCATCCCATTGTCTCCCGCATTAGATTATCAAGTCGGACTTATTGACACTTTGCATCAAAAATATACAGAAAAAACAACTACTTTAGCTGGTTGAGAAGAAGAAGCCATTACACTTCGTTTCGATTTCCTTAATTTCTACGCATGAAACATGTCAGGGTAAAGGCTTCAGAAATAAGCCAGCACTCACAAAAGTTGGAAGAACATTTTTTGTGAATGCTGGCTTATTTATCGGAACTAAATGCTTCTATCCTAACCTTTTTACTCTAGATGATCTATTGTTTTAAATCCTCTTTATTTTCAGCAAATTTATATTTGGGTTCGTCTTTCTCTTCATCATAATCCACTAATAAATCATAGCCTTTAAAAAACCAATCATCTGTCTCTTCAATAAAGTAAGTGATCCCATCGATCTCTTCCTTAACTAACGGCTGATCTGGTGCTTCTACCGACATCGCTATCGAAAAACCTTCATGAACATCTGTTTTACCGTAAATTTTACCATAAAAGCGAATACCACTATCTGAAGTAACGCCTACTTCTTCTTTAAACCATTGTTGTGCACGCGGTGTAATCGTTAATTTCATTGTTACTTTCCTCCTAACATAAAAGCATAGCAGGTTCATCTAGTCTCTAAAAAAAGATAAAATCATCGTTTATTTTTCAGTTGCGACTGTCCTGCATACCACACTTGTCATTTTAGCATAGAGTCTCCTATTCAGAGAATAAAGTGCTTGAGCTTACTCATTCATTTTTTCATCCAATAGGTCGACATCATCTGTTTCACCAACAACTAATAAATTATCATTTTCTCTGACCATCTCTTCTGCTGCTGGAGAGGCAATTACTTCAGATTTTGAACGTCTAATCGCTACGACCGTCAAACCAAACCGCTGACGAAAATTCAAATCTCCCAAGGTTTTGCCATAAAATTTTGGATTTGAGACACGAACTTCTGCTAATGATACTTCATTTGATAATTCGATATAATCTAAAATATTTCTGGAAACTAATTTATGCGCAACTCTAATCCCCATATCCCGTTCAGGATGGACTACTAGATCAGCCCCTATTTTTTCTAATACTCTTGCATGGTATTCATTAACAGCTTTCGCTAAAACATTTGGTACACCCATTTCTTTGACCATCAACGTTACCAAAATACTGGCTTGGATGTCCTCACCAATCGCTACAACAACATGATCAAAATTACGAATTCCTAAAGATCGCAAAGTTGCTTCATCTTGTGCATTCGCCACGACTGCATGCGTTGCGATATTCATATATTCATTGACTCGATCTTCATTACTATCAATAGCCAAAACTTCTTGACCTGACTCGATCAACGTTTGACAAATACTGCCACCAAATCTTCCTAGACCAATAATCGCAAAATTTTGCTTCATCTTTACTTCTCCTAGCATTGAATTAAATTTAAGTTAAGTATAACAAACCGATAAACAATTGAACAGAAACAGACTAGTTTTCTATTGAAGTAATGAACCACATGTTCATATAAAAAAAGGTGAACAAGACAAACGTGTACAGTTTATCTCATCCACAAGGTTCATTTTTCTATTTTGCTAATCCATGCTGAAACGCATAAATAGCCGCCTGTGTGCGGTCTTCAACATCTAGTTTTGCTAAAATATTTGACACATGTGTCTTAACTGTTTTTAACGTAATAAACAATTCATCTGCGATTTCTTGATTACTACGCCCTTTAGCAATCAACATCAATATCTCATGTTCACGATTCGTCAAATCTTCATGTAAAACAGGTTCTTGTTTTTTCGTCAACCGTTCCATCATTTTTGTTGTGACTTCGGGTTCTAAAACACGTTCTCCTCTAGCAATAGCTCGAATGGCATTCGCAATCTCATGTGCGGTTGAAGTCTTCAATAAGTAGCCCGCTGCTCCAGCTTCAATTGCCGGATAAACTTTTTCATCGTCAATAAAGCTTGTCACAATTATAATACGAGCTTGTGGCCAGTCTTTTAAAATCGCTTTGGTCGACTCTATTCCATCCATGACATCCATGACGAGATCCATTAAAATCACATCTGGTCGAAGTTCTAACGCTTTTTCATAACCAATTTGACCATTTTCAGCTTCCCCAACTACTTCAATATCTTCTTGAATCGATAAATAAGAGGATACGCCTAATCGTACCATTTCATGGTCATCCACTAACATTACTTTGATCACTTGTTATGTCCTCCTTTATTACAGGTACTTTGATTTCAACACTTGTTCCTTGTCCTTTAAAACTAATGATCTTAATGATACCGCCCATACCAGCTACTCGCTCACGAATATTTTTCAAGCCGTAACTTCCGGCTTTATTATCTTGTTCATTCATATCAAAACCAACACCATCATCAACTAAACGTAGTAGAACATTTTTGTCGACTTGATGAAGGTAGACTTCGAGTTCCTTCGCTTTAGCGTGGCGAAGCGTGTTGGACAACAGCTCTTGAACGATTCTAAATAAGTGATCTTCAATGCTATTATTCAAATGAACATCTTCAACATCCCAAGTTAGTTCGATTTTAATTTTTGTTTGCAATTCTTTCAATAATTGCTCGATCCCTTTACGCAAGCTTTTGCCTTCTAAGCTTACTGGACGTAAATGAAGCAATAATGCGCGCATCTCAGATTGCGAAGCATTGATAATATCTGTAACGGTGACTAATTGCTTGCGGAATAGCTCAGGTGTTTCACTACGCTGCGCTTGCTCATTTAAGGCAGACAACATCATCATCGCAGCAAATAGTTGCTGACTAACAGAATCATGTAGCTCCCTTGCCAAACGATGTCGTTCTGCTTCTAAAATTTCTTCCTTGGTCTCTCCATCCATTATTTGAGGACGGCTATTCAATAATTGCAGTTCCTTGGACATCTCTAATAATTTCGTTCTGATTTTCAAAATATCTTGGTCGACTTCACCAATATACTGATCATTACTAGCATGCGCTACACTTTTGGCAATTGCCGGACTTTCATAGCTACCTCTTGCCAACAATCTAAGTTTTTCTTCAATTCTACCATATTGTGCCTTTTGTACAATAGATACGAGTAAAAAGGTCGATAATCCAACCAAAAGTGAAATCAAAATCATGTGGAAAATCAAAGGAATGTAAAATACTTTCCTTTGAATTAATTCCAATATCCAGTTTTTCTGTTTGATCGAATGAAAATAAGAAAATAGTGTCAGTAAAACCACGATAAACGTACTGCAAGCAGCATACAAAGAGAGCATCTGTCGAGAAATTTTACCCATCATACGCGAATCACCTCAAGGTCTCCGACTAACGTATTTGTAATGATTTTCAGGCGACGGTTATTCGTATCAAAATCATTGCTATAAACCTTTAATGACTCATTTTTCAAATGATATTTTTCTTCTTCAAAATTAACATTTCCATAGAACGTTGAATGTTCTAACATCACTGCAACTCCTAGTGGAACTAAAATCCTTGTACGACCGAAGCCTTTGCGAATAATAATGATGCTGTCATCTTTAGGGAGTAATGTGTTGCCTAAATCAACAATCGTATCGCCAGAAAGGACATCAATATTGATATCATCCCATTCATACACGTTACTGCCAATACGTTCATTCGCGAACCACGAACGTTTGAAACGACGACCGCTTTTAGGTTCAACATTAGTCGTTTCTACCATGATCATTTGCTTCTTTCTCCATGGTGCACGTTGTGTAATGTCAACACCCGCGATTTCTACCCCCTTTAAGCCAATAAATAAAACACCAAAGACTAGCATCAACCAAAATGCAGGACTATTCATGACTCCAATTAAAATCAAGATAATCCCCAATACAAGTTGAAAATTATTAAAATTACTACGATGAACCTTTTTTAGTGCATAAACAGCACTCAAGATACCCAATACTAACAGTACTGCCAGACCTGGGTTATGTATAATTTGCCATAATGCCAATATAAAAAGTAATGATTCTACTACGATAAAAAAACGCCATGGGTTCTTCATATGATAATCCCCCTTCCTATGAAATCAGTATACCTTGATTCCCCTATTAATGTTAGTTGCTAAAGCCCCATTTTACTATAGGACTTTAGCCCTAATTTTTAATAAAATAAACGGTATATCCCGCTATTTATTAAGGTTTAAAGGGCAAGTCAAAACTAATGGTAGCTTTGTCCTGCCCTTTGTTTTTATCAACTGCTTTGTTAGCCAACTTTTGTAATTCTTACTTGCATATCTCCACCAGGAGTTGCGATTGCAACTTGGTCATTCAAGCGTTTGCCAATCAACGCTTGGGCAATCGGTGAGTCATTTGAAATTTTACCAGAAAAAGGATCTGCTTCCGCACTCCCAACAATCGTATATTCTTCTTCATCTCCATCAGGTAATTCAATAAATGTGACTGTTTTACCGATTGAAACTTCGTCTGAATCAACGCCGCCATTATCAATGATCTGCGCAAAGCGAATCATATTTTCTAATGTTGTGATACGTCCTTCTACAAAAGCTTGTTCATCTTTAGCCGACTCATACTCAGAGTTTTCAGATAGATCACCAAAGCTTCTTGCAATTTTTATACGTTCAACGATTTCTTTTCGTTTAACTGTTTTTAGTTCTTCTAATTCTTGTTCTAATTTTTCTTTTCCTTCAAGTGTCATAGGAAATACTTTTTCTACCATGTTAATTTCTCCTTCTTAACTTACTACAATATTTTATTTCATTTTCATTGAAAAATTCCGCTTTCAATCCAGAAAAGAGTACCACGCTTTAAGCAAATTGTAAATAATATTCCCTTAGTTTTTATAAATCTACTAGAATTTTTTTACAGTCTGTCCTTTGCCTGTATTTTAGTATTCCATCCTGGGTTTCCATAGTAAAGCGAAACGAGCCGCCTAATTTATAGGTTGGCTCGTAATATAATACGCAAAACTAAAGGCTATTCACTTTTTTCTGTTTTATTAACATATTTATCTACAAATTCTTGATGTTGTTCATATGTTTCTGCAAAATATACATCACCTGTTGAAATGTCCGCTACAAAGTATAGATAATCATTGGCAATTGGATTTAAAACAGCATTGATTGCTTGCTCGCTAGGACTGTTAAATGGTCCAGGACCATATCCAGTATTTTTATAGAGATTGTAAGGTGAGTCTACTTCTAAATCTTTATATGTCACTAATTCTTTGTGCTCGCCTAGTGCGTATAAAATAGAGATATCTGATTGCAACGGCATATTTGCTGCAATTCGGTTAAAGAAAACTTGAGCAATTTTTTTGCGGTCTTCTTCTTTCACGCCTTCTTTTTCGACTAAGGAAGCTAATGTTAAAACTTGCTGGATCGTCATCCCTTTAGCATGGATCATCGGGATGTAAGGTTCGATCACGCTACTTGTTTTTGCAATCATTTGATCAACAAAATCTTCTAATTTTGCTTCTTTATAGTAATCATAAGTCGCTGGGAATAAGTAGCCTTCCAAACGGTAACGAACGCCGCTCGCTTCAGCTGCACTTGTTAATAGTTCAGGATACTTTTCCTTCATCTTATCAAAGAAAGCTTGATCCTGCATCAGTTCTATGAATTGAGTTTTCTTGAAATCGGTGTTTTTCTCAATTGCATCGCCGATCTTATCAATATCAAAACCTTCAGGAATCGTAACTTTTCCATCAGCAAGCTGTGTAGGTTCAGCAGTTCCACCTTCTCTTAAAAGTGCCCCAATCTCATCCAACGTCATATCCGGTGCCATTTGGTAATAACCTGCTTGAAAATCAGTTAAGTTTTTAAATTTTGCATAGTAGTTGAATACTAGACCACTTTTAATTACTTTACTGTCTTCTAAAATATTTGCGATTTTTTTATTAGACGAATCTTCTGGAATATGCACTTGAACCAGTTTGGAATTTTTTTTGTCAAGCGGCTGTAAGCCTGCATTAACATATTTATAAAAAGTAAAACCAAAAATCGCAATGACTAATATTAAAACTGAAGCCACTATCAATACGATTCGACTAACGATTCGATCTTCTCTTTTTCTAGTTCGTTTGTTGCCATTATCATTCTCATTGTTTTGAGTACTGTTACTTGATTCTGGTTGTCCGCCTGCCTCTGTCGGTTCCACTCGTTTAGAATGATGATCAGCACTGCGCGAGCCTACTGAATGCATCTCCTCATCTAGTTTTACTGATTCTTCTTGATCATTAGCTTGAGAACGATATGTTCTATTATATTCTGCTTCATTATGCTGTGATAAGTTCTGAGCATTGTGTTCAGAAGAAGCTGAATCATCATTGCCTATTTCTTCTCCTCGCAAAGAACGCAAGACCTGATCTTTGAATGAAGAATTGGAATGATCTTGATTATTTTGGTTATCTTCTGCCAAAACAAATCCTCCTTACTTTCTCTATGTATCTTCTTTAACTTTAACTATTATACATGAAAGCTTTTTAAATTTAAACTTTTTTAGAGAAAAGACACTAACTTGTAAGATTTGTTTTATATTTAATTGAATAAAAAGAGCTGAGATCTTACGTCTCAGCCCATGTTTTCCCTGATTACTCAGCGCTAAGTGCCGCCATTGTAATATAGTTATATGGTTGGTTAAAATGTGGTAAGAAGAAAATATCTAGTAATTTAAGTTTATCGATCGTTACTTTTTCTTCAATTGCAAGTGAGAACATATGGATCCCCATCGAAATATCTTCATATGAAGCCATTTGTGCCCCAACAATGCGACGTGATTCTTCTTCATAAACGATTCTGATTTTTACTTTGTTATTTTCTTTCATGAATCCTGGTTTTTGTAAGTCTTCAAATTCAGTATATTTTGTTTTCAAGCCTAATTTTTTGGATTCTTGCACTGTTAAACCAGTAGAAACCATATGATAGCCAAAAATTGAAATTCCATTTGAGCCTTGGACACCAATCGATTCTAGTGGTGTACCACCAACATTATGCGCTGCAACGATCCCTGAACGAACAGCATTCGTTGCTAAAGCAATATACGTTGTTTCTTGTACTGCATTTGAAAAAATCGTTGAACAATCACCGACTGCGTATACACTAGGATCACTTGTTTGCTGATGAAGATCGACTAGATATGCTCCATTAGCAAATAATTCTAAATGATCTTTGCCTAAGCCATTATTAGGTCTAAAACCAATCGCATTGATGACTAGATCTACAGCATATTCGCCTTTATCTGTCACGATAGATTCAACTTTTTCTGTGCCTTTATATTCTTTTGCTAACTCATTATAGTGTAGCTCGATGCCATTATCAGCTAAAACATTGTCCATGTCATCAGTAAACCATTTGTCATAGTAATTCGGCAAACATCTTTCGGCTGCATCAAATAATAGAACATTCTTACCCCGACGTTTAGCGGCTTCTGCAATCTCAACACCAATGTAGCCCGCTCCGATGACGGCAACTGTTTTGACTTCTTCTTTTGCCATCGCAGCATCGACTGTTTGGCCGTCCTGAAAAAGTTTTAAGAACTCAACATTTTTCAAATCTCTGCCTGGAATAGTAGGATTGATTGGTGCTGAACCTGTCGCTAAGATCAATTTGTCATAGGTTTCGGTAAATTCTTCGCCATTATGTTTTTTACAATGAACGATTTTTTGATCAAAATCAATGCGTTCAACGGTTGTTTCCATGTAAATTTTAGCGCCTTTTGCTTCAAACGCTTCTTTATTCGTATAAAATAGATTTTCGTATGACTCAATTTGGCGACCTACCCATAGCGCTGTCCCGCATCCTAAGTAACTAAGGTTGGTATTTCGGTCGATCATCACAACTTCTTGATCTGGATACGTATCCAACAATGTGTTTGCTGCAGCGATTCCAGCATGATTTGCTCCTACAATGACTGTTTTTATTTTGCTCATAAGACTCTCCTTCATGTGATTTATTGAACTTAATTATACCTAAAGAAAAGGCTTTCTTTTATCAATTTATGAGGATTTCGTTAAAACATTTGAGAATAGCTCTTTTTTTGCATCAGATTACTAATTAAAAGCTAATAAACTCTATTCGTATAAACGGAACACTAAACGAAACAGTTGCGTTATAATAGAATTGACTAGCGTTCATTTTACTATCTTGAACAAAATAATGACATTTACTTGGAGGAATCGTTATGAAAAAAGATCAGACTTACTGGATTTCACAACTTAAGTTAGACCCCCATCCAGAGGGTGGTTATTTTAAACAAGTTTTACATTCGGAAGACTCACTGCAAGTCTCAGCCGATAAAACGCGTCCTTACTATACAAGTATCTATTTTTTATTGACACAAGAAAATCCTTCTCATTTCCATCGTTTACTTTCTGATGAAGTTTGGTATTATCATTCTGGTTCTGCATTGAGTGTTCATTTGCTCCATCCAGATGGCCAATATGAAATTATTCGTTTAGGGACTGATTTGGAAAACGGAGAAGTATTGCAGGCAGTTGTTCCTAAAAATGTGATCTTCGGCTCCAGTGTTGAGGAGCATAGTGAGTTTGCCCTAGTAAGCTGCATGGTTTCCCCTGGATTTGACTATCAAGACTTTGAATTGTTTACAAAAAAACAGTTATTGCCCCTTTATCCTGCTCACAAAAAAATTATCAATCAACTCGCTTATGACCAACTCCCTGAATAAATAAGTAAAAGAGCTATTTGCCTAAAATAAGCAAACAGCTCTTTTTAATTAATAATTATTTTTCTGATTTCTTCAGGTGTGTTAACAATATAATCTGCCCCAGCCGCCGCTAACTCTGTCCAATCACCAAATCCATACAATACACCAATACAAGCTAAATCATTTTCTTTTGCACCAACTATGTCGTGACTGCGGTCACCGATCATTAGTATTTCTTCATGATGAGTGAGTTTCGCTTCTTTTAGTGCATAACGAATGACATCGGCTTTTTTTGAGCGTTCTCCGTCTAAGCTAGCTCCGTAAATCTTCTCAAAATAATGGTTAAGTTCAAAATGAGTTAAGATTTGTTTTGCATAGATCTCAGGTTTTGACGTTGCGATATACAGTGTACATCCGGCGTTTTTCAGTGCTGTTAACAATTCTGGAATACCAGTATATACATAATTTTCGTACATTCCTGTTGCTTGATAGTAGTCTCGATAATAGTTTACCGCTTGTTCGGTTGCTTGATCATCTAAATGGTATTGCTTTTTAAATGTATCATTTAAAGGTGGGCCAATAAAGGAGTATAGTTCTGTGTGAGGCGGTACCTTTAAATTCATTTTCTTTAATGCGTAAACGACAGAATGAATGATCCCTTCACCAGAATCTGTAATAGTTCCATCTAAATCAAATAAAATTGTTTTATACTGCATAAAAAACTCACTTTCTTTTATTCTATCGTTCGTGAACATCACCAGTATTGATCACAGGCTGTGTCCCTTTATCGGTTATGATCGATACTAAGAGATTATTAATTAATTGAACTTTACGATCATCTGTAAAATTGATCTTTTGACCATCCTCAATTTGCTCTAACGCCATTTGCGTCATAGATACCGCACCTTCAACGATAATCTGACGTGCAGAGAGGATCGCTTTAGCTTGTTGTCTTTGTAGCATCGCACTAGCAATTTCAGTCGCATATGCTAAGTGATTTAATCGTGTTTCGATCACTTCAACACCTGCTGCCGCTAAACGGTCTTGTAATTCTTTTGCCAACTCTTCTGAAACTTCATTGGTATTTCCTCTTAGAGTCAGGTCATCTTCATTGAATGTATCATATGGGTATTGGGTAGCAATATGACGAATCGCGGTCTCGCTTTGAATTTCCACAAAATCTTGATAACGGTCAACATCGAATAATGCTTTCGCTGTATCAACCACTTTAAAAACAACAACAGCAGAAATTTCAACTGGGTTTCCGTCTGAATCATTGACTTTTAACAATGAACTATTAAAATTTCGCACTTTTAATGACACATTGATTTTTTGTGTCAGAGGAGTTGTCACAAACAGTCCATTATCTTTGATTGTCCCTAAATATTGTCCAAAAAATAAAATTGCTTTGGCTTGATTTGGACTAACGATTGTTAATGAGCTTAAAAATAAAGCAGAAATCACCCATAATACAAACCCAATCGTAATCATGCTAAAGCGTTCATCTGTTACCCCGACATAAAAAGAATAGCTACCGATCACAAGTAAAATAATCAACACAACTAGCGCAATGTAACCATTGACGTGAAACGTTTTTTTCTCTTCCATCCTTTTCCCCTACCTTCTTTACCTAGTTAATAATCTTATGGTACTCTTCTTTATTCTTTCTAGCAATAGTTAGGAAAAGAGAAAAGAGTTGCTTAATTCTGAGTTTAGATGTAAACTTACTTTTAGTAAGTAAAAACAAATAAAAATCAACTTGGAGGTTTTATATTATGGAAACACAAATTCGCGGTATTCATCACGTTACAGCAATGACATCTAGTGCAGAAAAAATTTATCGGTTCTTTACAGATCTTTTAGGATTGCGATTAATCAAAAAAACTGTCAATCAAGATGACATTGAAACATACCATTTATTTTTTGCGGACGATCTTGGCTCTGCTGGTACAGATATGACCTTTTTCGATTTCCCTGGAATCCCTAAAGGCTCTAAGGGAACAAATGCTATTTCACGCACCTCGTTTCGTGTTAAAAATGATGCGGCTTTAACTTATTGGATCGATCGTTTTAATGAACATAAAATCGATCATGGTGAAATTCAAGAACGTTTCGGTAAAAAATATTTAGAGTTTGAAGATTTCGATCAACAACAATATCAATTGATTTCTGATGAAATGAACCATGGTGTCCCTAGCGGTACTCCCTGGAAGAAAACAGATGTCCCTGCTGAACACGCTTTGACTGGATTAGGTCCAGTGTTTGTAACAGTAGCAGATTTCGATCATATGCAACGCGTTTTGGTTGAGGTACTAGGGTTTAAATTAGTCGATGCTGAAGGGCATTTCCATTTATTTGAAGTGGCTGAGGGCGGCAATGGCGCTAGTATTATTGTAGAACATCGTGATGACCTTCCAGAAGCGCAAGAAGGTTTTGGTAATGTTCATCATTTAGCATTACGTGTAGCAGATCAAGAAGCTTTACGTTTTTGGATTGAGAAAATCAATCGCCTGCAATTTCCTAACTCTGGTTTCGTTGAGCGTTTTTATTTCAAATCTGATTATTTTAGAGCTGCTCCGCATATTTTATTTGAGTTAGCAACAGATGGCCCTGGTTTCTTACAAGATGAAACCTATGAAGCTGCTGGCGAAAAACTTTCTTTACCACCCTTTTTAGAAAGTAAAAGAACAGAAATCGAAGAATTTGTTCGTCCTTTTGATACATCTGATGCGAATAAACCGCGTTAATCACAATAGAATTGGAGAAAATCTATGTTGCATTATCCGACTAGCCAATTAACCTCAAAACAAGCATACAAATTTTTATCTGGCAGTATTATTCCACGACCGATTGCTTGGGTAACGACTCTAAATCAAGAACACGGAACCATCAATGCTGCACCGTTTAGTTTTTTCAACGCTGTAGCTTCTGATATTCCGTTAGTAACTTTAGCCATTCTCAGACGAGCTGGTTCAATCAAAGATACGGCTAGAAATATCTTAGCAACGAATGAACTCGTGATCCATTTAGTCGATGATCATGTGGTTGAATCGATGAATAAAACAGCAGCTTCTTTTGAGCCGGAACAAAGTGAAATCACGATCAATGAGATCGAAACTACTGCAAGTAACTCAGTTACAGTACCTGGAATCACAGCCGCACCAATTCGAATGGAAGCACGTCTCCATCAGTATGTGCCCATTAAGAATCATGAAGAGCAGATCATTACTGATTTATTTATTTTAGAAATCACTGATTTTCATTTTGCTGAAACTGTTTTTGATAAGGAAAATGAGTATATTTTACCAGAAGAATTTAATCCAATCGCACGATTGGCTGGAAATACTTATAGTCATATTGACGGATTGTTTGATTTAAAACGACCAGATTAAAAAAGAGATGAGACAACACTACAAATCACTGCTGTCTCATCTCTTTTTTAGTGTTCTACAGTTTGTTCTGGTCGCAAATCAACAATCGGTACATTGCCATCTAAAACACCACTTAGGCTTTTCAATTTAAATACCTGCAAACGCGGATCGACTTCCAACGTCATTTCTTCATCCAAATATCGTTTAGAATAATCCTTGATGTATACCGATCCGATATCCGAATCTAAAGATAAATTAAAATCTGATTTATCTTGTAGCTGATCCAATAGCAACAAACGGAAACTTGTGTCTAAGGAACAAACACCCATTTTTGAATAGCGACCAACACCATCATCTAGATCTAAAATAATCACAGCTTTACGTTCAATATAAGGAGTCAATTTTATCTGTGCTTCATCGCTGACATGTAAAAACATCTAGTTCGCCCTTCTTTCTTTGCTTAATACACTAATCCTACCATCTAAATATGACTTTTCCGAAAGATATGCACTAGTTTCCTACTCAAAAGATGACGGTAACTCTGTTATTTGTTGAAAACTCGTATGCAACCGCTTCTGCCATTCGTTGGTTTGCTTTACCGTTACCATAAGGGTTTTAAGTATGTGCATTTTGAATTGCTTCTGGTCTTGTACCAAAAACTGTCATTACCTTGATTTTTTCATCTGTAGTTCTTCCTCTCACGTTAGTTTCGGGTACTTTTCAGCTACAAAATCTTTTGACAGGTCAACATAGTGCTGAGCATTTTCTTTATTTTTACGGATCTCTTCTCTAGTTAACGGACGAATGACTTTAACCGGTCGACCAAATGCTAAAACGTTTGGCGGAATCTCAGCCCCCTCCGTCACTAAAGAACCTGCACCAATCAAACTATTTTTCCCAATCGTTGCATGATTTAAAATGGTTGAACTCATACCGATCAAAGCTCCATCTTCTATTGTACAGCCATGAAGCATACAGTGATGTCCAATTGTGACGTTTTCACCAATCACGACAGGAGCATCCTGATCAACATGAATCACAGTGCCATCCTGCACATTGCTTCCTGAATGGATTGTAATCGTATTATTATCTCCCCGTAGCACCGATTGAAACCAGATACTCGTATCTTTTCCAAGCACTACATTGCCGTAAACGTCTGCACTTGATGCAATAAAATATTCTTTTGTCATGCTTTCCACCTCTTCTACTATCTTTAGTATAGCAAACTTGAGTAAATTACATGGTCATAAACGCCCTTACGTTATACAAAAAAGAAGGGACACTATTATTCAGTGTCCCTTCTTCATAGCAATTATTCATAGTCGCCATCTTCAGCAAATTGGCTATTATAAAGTTTTTCATAAAAACCGCCTTGTTCTAACAGCTCGTTATGCGTTCCTTTTTCAATGATTTCACCTTGATTCATCACAAGGATTAAATCCGCCTCACGAATTGTTGATAAACGGTGAGCGATCACAAAACTTGTGCGCCCTTCCATTACTCGTTCCATTGCTTTTTGAATCAATGCTTCTAAGCGAGTATCCACAGAACTTGTTGCTTCATCTAAAATCAAAATTCTTGGATCAGAAATCACTGCTCTAGCAATCGTCAACAATTGCTTTTGCCCAAGAGACACGTTGTCTCCTTCAGAATTGATTTCCATCTCATAACCATCTGGCATTGTCCGGATAAAGTGGTCAACATTGGCTGTTTTAGCCGCATCTACTACTTCATAGTCTGTTGCGTCTAATTTACCAAAACGAATATTATCGGCAATCGTTCCTTCATATAACCAAGCATCTTGTAAGACCATACCGAAAACCGAACGAACATCACTACGATCCATTTTTTTCGTATCGATTCCATCGATTTTGATTGCCCCATCCGTAACGTCATAAAAACGCATCAATAAATTGATCAACGTGGTTTTTCCTGCGCCAGTGGGCCCAACGATTGCAACCGTTTGACCCGCTTGTACTTCAAAGTTCAAGTTTCGGATCAATGGTTTAGCAGGATCATAGCTAAAGCTAACATTATCAAATTGAACTGAGCCTTGAACCTTTTCCGGTAATGGGATATCGTGCTCATTTAATTCTTCTTCAGGCTCATCTAAAATTTCAAATACACGTGTTGTTGCTGCCGAAGCACTTTGTAATGCTGCTGACAATTGCGTGATATTCCCCATTGGCTGACTGATCTGCCAAATATATTGAATGAACGCTTGTAATTGTCCGACTACGATTGCACCAGTAATAACATAGTAACTACCTAAAACAGCCATACCGATATACGTACCATAAGCGGTCATTTGTACTAAAGGTAGCATCAAACCTGAAATAAAAGTTGCTTTAAACCCAAAGCTATTCAAATTATGGTTGACTTTTTTAAAGCCTTGCAAGGTTTCTGATTCACGACCATAGAGTTTTAACACACTAAAGCCTGTCATATTTTCTTGCACATACCCATTTAAATTTCCAAGTGCATTTTGCATACCTTGGAAGTATTTTTGTGAAACCCCAACGATCGTTTTTGAAATCAATAGTGACAATGGAATCATGATGATTGATATCAGTGCCATTAACCAATTGATGTAAAACATCATCACAACAGCCATCACTATTCCTAGAATAGCTGAAACGATATTAATGAAACTTTGTTGCATTGCATTACTCACTGCATCCACATCATTGGTTACACGAGATAAAATATTTCCTTGTTGGTTTTTATCGAAATAAGAAACGGGTAGACGATTGATTTTTTCATCGATATCCCGACGCAAGTCACGCATAGAATGCTGAACGACTGCTGCCATCAAATATCCTGATAAAAATTGCGCTGCACAATACCCTAAACCGACAATCAAAATCCAAATCAGACATTGAATGATATAAGCGTAATTCAAACCTGTTCCTTGTGCAACATTCTTACTAATCTCAGTGATCGGTAATCCAGAAACGTACGGCATTGCAGCATTAAAAGCCACCGTTAAAACAGTAAAGATGATCACTAAAATGAAAGTTCCTTTATAAGGATTAATATATCTGCCTAACCGTTTAATCGAAGAGAGTGCGTTTTTCATGCTAATTCCTCCTCTGACAATTGAGAAGCAGCAATATCATAATAGATAGGACAATTCTCAAGTAATTCACGATGGGTACCGATGCCAACGACATCCCCTTCATTTAGCACCACGATCTTATCTGCATGCATGATCGTTCCCACACGTTGTGCGACGATCAAAACAGTTGATTCGGTTGTTTCTTTTTTCAAACGAGCTCTTAAATTAGCATCTGTTTGATAATCTAAAGCTGAAAAACTATCATCAAATATATAAACTTCTGGACGACGAATCACAGCTCTGGCAATTGCCAAACGTTGTTTTTGCCCCCCTGAAAAGTTTGTTCCACCTTCTGATAAAAGTTCATCATAACCATCTGGCTTTTGTGAAATAAACTCTGTTGCTTGGGCGATTTCTGCAGCTAATTCCATTTCTTCAATTGTTGCATCTTCTTTACCATAACGCATATTTTCTGCGATTGTTCCGGTAAATAGCAACGCTTTTTGCGGAATATAACCGATTTTATTACGTAAAGCACTCAGTTTATAATCGCGCACATCTACACCATCAAGTAAAACTTCACCTTCAGAAACATCATAGAAACGTGGGATCAATTGGATCAGCGTTGATTTCCCACTACCAGTACTCCCAATAAATGCCACAGTTTCTCCTGGAGAAGCTGTAAAACTAACATTACGTATCACAGGACTTTCTGAATGTCCTGGGTAAGCAAATGTAACATTTTTAAATTCTAAGTAGCCTTTAGTCTTCGTTTCAGTGATTCCAGCTTCATTTTCACGAATCACAGGTTCCATATCAAAGGCTTCTTGAATCCGACGCGCTGAAACAGCCGCACGTGGATACATCATAAAGACACTTGCAAAAAGCATAAATGAGAACAATGCGTGGAAAATATATTCAATAAAGGCAATCAAATCCCCTACTAATAAACTGCCTTGGTCGATCTGAAGGGCACCATTCCAAATAATCAACACCATTACGATATTAAATAGGAAGAAAAATCCTGGTTGAGCTGCCGCCATCAAACGGAAAAGGCTCTTAGAACTTTTTGTATAATCCTCATTGACTTTGCTAAAACGACTTTCTTCAAACTTCTCATTAACAAACGCCCGGATCACGCGCAGACCAGAAAGATTTTCTCTTAATATCCCGTTGATTCTGTCTAAGTTCTTTTGTTGCTTGTTTGATAAAGGTTCAGAAACTTTGGCAATCAGGACAACTGCTGCCAATAGAAACGGTAAAGCACCTAAAACAAACCAACCTAGCGAAGGGCTTGTTCGCATAACCATATATAAACTGACAAAAAACATCATCGGTGTCATAAAACCGATTCGTAAAATATTCCCCATAAACAACATGATTTGATACGCATCATTGGTTGTTCTTGTAATCAGTGATGAAACACCGATCGTTTCATATTCACGATGGGAAAAAGTCTGTACTTTTTCAAATAGATCATCACGAATATCGCGAACAATATTTGTTGTCATGCGTGCCCCAAAATAGCCTAACATGATATTCATCACCACACCGACAACCGTGATCCCGATCATTAACAATCCTTGTTGTTTTACATAATCGTAATCATTGTTTTTGATTCCAACATCGATCATTCGTGCTAAGATCGTCGGTAACCCTAGTTCTATCAATATAAATCCAAAAACACAAATGAAATCTAAAAATAATAGCTTCTTATATCTCATCGTGTAACGCCACATCAATTTCAATCGATCATCTCCTATTCCAATTTTTGACCCAGTACTTCCACTATAGCATAAAACTAATGGCTAGGTAAATTATATTTAAATGAAAATCGCTCCCTTTTCAACTGAATAATAAACTAGACCATTTTTACTATGCTATAATAAAAGTTACTTTACTTTTCGTAACAAAATCAGAGGAAAGCGATGGAATCAAATCAATGAAAAAAATGCTTTATATGTTTTTAGGTTGCCTTACATTCGGACTTGGAACAGTAGGAATTTTCCTACCAATTTTACCCACAGCGATTTTTTATATCTTGACCGCATTTTTCTGGATGCGCAGTTCTGACTATTTATATACTAAATTTATTGAATCGAGCTATTATCAAAAGTATATTCAAGAATCTATCGTTGAAAAGAAAATTACGCCACTAGGTCGTGTAAAACTATTTTCAACTTTGTTTGTGGTTTTTGCAATTCCATGTGTCATTGTCCGTAATCCATTTATGACAACGACTTTAGCCATCGTCTATTTAATGCATCTAATTGGGTTAAATTTGTATTTCAATAAAAAGAAAGGGACTCCTTTAAATCAACCAAATGAATAATAGAGTTTCTTTAAAGTCACAAGTCTGTTTCTATACTTATTTCCTATTTTATGATAAAATACCATTAATTGTTGTACACACAACACAAAGGACGGTTGAAAGAAAGTACAGGTGCCATAAAACAAGTAACGTGAAGCAAAGTCGAGGCTTCATTTCATCATCAACAAAGGTTCTTGATGACAATTGTTTTTAAGGTGGACAGCCACCTCATTTTGTTGTGTTCAAAATTACAGTAAGAAAATAATAAAAATAAATAACTAACTGCTTAAGCAGATAAAGGAGAAAAAACGATGATTTATAAAGTTTATTATCAAGAAACAAAAACAAGAAACCCAAAAAGAGAAGATACAAAATCGATTTATGTAGAAGCGGAAAATGACGTGATCGTACGTCAACAAGTAGAAGAAAATACCCCATACAATATTGAGTATATCCAAGCACTTGATGAAAATCATTTAGCTTATGAAACAGAGCACGCGGAATTCTCTTTAACGGAGTTTTAATATGAAAGTAAATATAAAAAACAATGAAACCGGCGTTTTTGCAATAGGCGGTTTGGGCGAGATTGGAAAAAACACTTATGGGGTTCAATTTCAAGATGAAATCATCATTATTGATGCTGGGATCAAGTTTCCAGAAGATGATTTACTTGGAATCGACTATGTTATTCCAGATTATAGCTACATCGTTCAAAACCTGCATAAAGTCAAAGCGTTAGTTATCACTCATGGTCACGAAGATCATATTGGTGGCGTTCCGTATTTATTACGTCAAGCTAATATCCCGATTTACGCGGGTCCCTTGGCTTTAGCTTTGATCACGAATAAACTGGATGAACATGGACTATTGCGTGATGCTGAGATGCATGAAATCAATGAAGATACTGTGATTCGTTTCCGCAAGACAGCGGTCAGCTTTTTCAGAACAACGCACAGTATTCCTGATGCATTAGGTGTTGTTGTTAAAACACCATCTGGAAATATTGTTGCAACAGGCGATTTCAAGTTTGACTTTACACCAGTTGGTGAACCAGCAAACTTACATCGTATGGCAAAATTAGGTGAAGAAGGCGTTTTGTGTCTATTATCAGATAGTACCAACGCTGAAATCCCAACATTTACTAAATCAGAGAAAACAATCGGATCTTCTATTTTGAAGATTTTTGAAAAAATCGATGGTAGAATCATCTTTGCAAGTTTTGCCTCAAATATTTTCCGTCTGCAACAAGCTGCTGATGCCGCGGTTGCAACGGGACGTAAAATTGCAGTATTTGGCCGTAGTATGGAAAATGCGATCGTCAATGGCGAACAACTAGGTTATATCAATGTACCTAAAGGAACCTTTGTCGATGCCTCTGAGCTTAACCAACTACCGGCTAATGAGACCATGATCTTATGTACGGGTTCTCAAGGTGAACCGATGGCAGCATTAAGTCGGATCGCTAATGGAACACACCGTCAAATCTCCGTACAACCTGGTGATACAGTAATCTTTTCAAGTTCACCGATTCCAGGAAATACAACGAGTGTTAATCGTTTGATCAACTTGCTTTCAGAAGCAGGAGCTGAAGTTATTCATGGTAAAATCAACAATATCCATACTTCAGGTCACGGTGGTCAAGAAGAGCAAAAACTAATGTTGAGCTTAATGAAACCTAAATATTTCGTTCCTGTTCATGGTGAATTTAGAATGTTGAAAATCCATGCATCGTTAGCACAAGATGTCGGTGTTCCTGCTGAAAATTGTTTTATTATGGAGAATGGTGATGTATTGGCTTTAACAGCTGATGACGCTCGTATTGCAGGACATTTCAATGCAAATGATGTGTATGTAGACGGTAATGGTGTCGGTGATATCGGCAATGTTGTTTTACGTGACCGTCGAATTCTTTCAGAAGAGGGCTTAGTTTTAGCTGTAGCAACAGTTGATATTAAAAATAAAGAAATTCTAGCTGGTCCAGATATTTTATCTCGTGGATTCGTTTATATGAGAGAGTCAGGCGAAATGATCCACGAAGGACAGCGTTTATTATTTAACGCAATCCGCGAAGCATTGCGGGATGACAATTGTACAGAAGCAAAATTGTGTGATGCAATCACAGCTGCTCTACAACCGTTCTTGTTTGAAAAAACAGAACGTCACCCAATGATTTTGCCAATGATCATGACTTCATGAGTTTTACCTATTATAAAAGCCAAAACAGGGATAAAAAAACATTCCTGTTCTGGCTTTTTTTTATTTAGTAACAGTCGTTAAAAATTGCATAAGTTCTTGGGCTGCTAACTTACTCCCCTTATGTGGTTTTAATTCTTGCTGTAGCTTTTTAGCTTGCTGCTCATAGACTGAATGATTCAAAAGTGCTTGAAGATTCTGCTTAAACAAATACTGATCCTTTAATTTGCTTTTTTTTATTTGAATTGCATTACCATACTTAGTGCAACAGCTGATATTATACTCTTGTTCTTTCTGTAAACCAATGCCGATAAATGGCTTCCCAGCGAGGCATGCGGTCTGAACCGTTCCTTCTCCACCATGAAGAACACAAGGTGTTACTTTATTTTGCACCTCCATTGCAGGTAACCAATCATAAAGATGTACATTTACAGGAAGTTGCTCTATTTGTTTTTCTGTTAAGTAACTTCTCATTGGGCTGATCACCTCAACATCTAATCCATCAAAATTACGTAATAACTCAAAAATGAGTTGACGATTAGTCGAACTTCCCATACTACAATAAATAAGAGGTTTTGTACTTGTTTCTAGCAACTGTTGTAACTGAGTTGGTATCTTTTCATTTAAATTCGCAAAAATAGGCCCAACATAAATACTGTCACTTGGTAAATTAGGATTATTAGTTAATAATTCAGGTGTAGTGATACAATTTAAATCAGCGGACACAGCGTCGATCGTATAGTTAAATCGATCTTTTACATCATACTCTTCTATCAGCTTTTTAATATTTTTTGGAAGCCATTTTAAATGTAAAATAAAAGATTGTGCTAGTTTTTTTAAATAGGGATTTGAATCTTTCATAAATAGTGGTCCTTCTACATGAGTCCGACTATAAGCATAGGGCTTAACATAAATCAATGGAACCTTTTTGACACGTGCACTAATCAATAAACTGATCGTAGAACCAATGATTATCCCGTCTGGATTAAGCTTCTTAATCAATTTTAATTCATTTTCGATCCTCATTTTCAACGTTTCATAGGTAAAAGGAATTTTGAACGATTTCATTTGATCAAAGTTCATGATGTTAACGATATCTGTTTCTGTTAAATGAGGTGATAAATAGTTAAATTCAAACCCTGCTTCTTCAATAAAGTCAGCAAATTTCCGACTATAGCCCATAAAAACACAGTTAGCTTCGGCCTGACATTCTTTGGCGACTTCGATCATTCTAGTTGTTTCAGCTAAATTAAAAGTTTCTGGTGCGAATAATAATGTTTTCATTGAATTATTACCCCAGGTGTTGAAATCATATGATAGATTTGCTCAACATAAGAATCGATTGCACGTTCTTCCTCATCGTTAAGATCTTTTATTTCTGGGACTTTTTCGAATAATGATACCATTTGCTGATAATAGTCGATTTTATCTTGGAATAGCTTTTTCTTAGCCTTTATCAATTTTTCTGTTTTTTCTCTGCAGTCAGTCGTGGTCTTATCTGAGATTAAACCTAATAGTGTTTACATTTCTTCAAGGTTAAATTCACCATATTTCATTACCAAAATGTATTTGATCATTAATAAATCGATCTTTTGATACACTCGATAACCGTTGTCTTCTCTACTCGGTTTTAGTAAGTCAATCTTATCATAATATCGCAAGGTTGATTTTGGGACTCCAAGTATTTTAGCGGCTTCTTTTACTGTTTTTCCTGTCATTTGATTCCTCCGATTACTTTTTTTGTACTATAACATGAAACCTAACTTTAATGTCAATAGTAAAAAAGCAACTGACAGACTCAACGCCTACAGTTGCTTTTTGCTCTTATTTAAACTCTAAACTGTTTTATTCACCACTAAAACATTGACTTTCGTATGATTGACAACATAAGACGTCGTTGATCCGACCATTAATCGCTCAAAACCATTTAGCCCAGTTCTACCAATCACAATCAAATCAATTGGTTGTTCTGACTCTGTAAAATCAGCGATCAATGTTTTAGGATAGCCATACATGACATACGTAAAAACGTTGGTAACGCCCTGTTCAAGCGCTTTGGACTCTCGTTCTTTCATTTCTGCTTCTTCTTTTGTACGAAGATCTTCCATCAAGGTGCCCATCGACATCGTTAGTTCACCAAAGTAATTGCCCATCTCTTCAATAACAGACAATATGTGTAATGCAGCACCATTGCGTTTGGCAATTTTTATCGCTTCTTGAAACGCATTTTCTGACTGGCCAGAACCATCTACAGCAACTAAAATATTCTTATATGACTCTCCCATGATAAAAAACCTCCTTCTTTGGTATCTCCATTATACTACGTGAAAGAGCTTTCTACAAAAAAAGATTGTTACATTAAAACTTTCTTCTTTACACGTCAAACAAGCCGTGGTATAGTAATCATGGAATTTCGTTATCAGATATCGTTGCCTTTCATAAGAATCAAGAGAGGAGAATTATTATGACATTTGGTAATAAAGTATTAAAATACCGTGTAGCACTTGATACAAAGAGAAATTTGTTTATGGCTATCGATGCAAATAACCAAGCAAATATTGCTTATGGTATCACGATTACACAAGCAGTAAAAGAATTGAAAAAATCTATTTAAGGAGTTATCAACCTAAATGAGCGATTCAAGTTCTAATACGATTTAAAGGCATCCAGTGAATGGTAAATCACGGATGCCTTTTTTGTTTTGTTCATTTTTGCCTAGTGGTCCCTATCATCGTTCATGCGAAAGATTATTTTGGGTAATTGAGATAAATCATTATTAAACTAACAACGAATAACACAAAGCCAAACATAACTAGCGGGACTACCATACCATTCCAGGCTTTTTTATTGGTAAAGGCTCGCCAACGATAAAGAGCACCTGCTAATCCAAGAAACGCTAATGAGACAAAGAACACCACTAAAGAAAGATTCAACACGTTTATCACCTCTTACAAGTAGTCTACAACTTACCAACAAAAAAGATAGTAACAAAAATGTAAGGAGAAACTACTGAAAACTAAATTATTTTCACTCAACAGACTCTGCATAAAAAAAACATCTAGCAAATTTGCTAGATGTTTTGGAATGGATGAATTAGTTTTTTACAACGTTAACTGCTTGAGGTCCACGATCTGAATCTTCAACGTCGAAGCTTACTGATTGGCCTTCTTCGATTGTTTTGAATCCTTCACCTTGGATAGCTGAGAAATGTACGAATACATCGCTACCATCTTCGCGAGAGATAAATCCAAATCCTTTTTCTGCGTTAAACCATTTTACTGTTCCTTGTTCCATTCTTTTGTTCCTCCTCGTGCTTAAGCACTAAATATTGTAACATTGCCCGTGTACGATAGAGGGTTTTAAAATTAAAACTTCTATATTGTCCCAAACAAGATTACACTAATATTGTACATGCGAACCCTTATTTTTGCAAGAAATCTAGTTATTCTGCAGCAAAAAAGTTTTCTTCTCTCATACTGATGTAAACTTGTGCTCCGATGATAATATGATCTAATACTTCAATCCCCATCATTTTCCCACATTCTTGCATTCTTTGCGTGAAATGAATATCACTTTCTGATGGCGTTGGGTTACCACTTGGGTGATTATGTGCAAGAATCAAACGTGCCGCAGAATATTTTACAGCACTGCGAAAAATCTCTCTTGGGTGAGCGACAGACTGATTTAACGATCCTTTAAATACAGTCTCTTGCTTGATGACTTCATTTTTAGTATTCAAATACAAACAAACTAAATGCTCTTGCTGAAAATCTTGTAATTCATAGATCAAATTTTGCGCAATTTGATAGCTGGACGAAACCTTTCCTAATTTTAGCTGAGTGCTTTGTTGGATTCGATAGCCAAATTCGATAGCTGCTCTTAACTCAATCGCTTTGATACGACCGATCCCTTTGATTTCCATCATTTCAGTCAATGTCGCATTCTTCAATTCGTATAGATGATTAAAATAATTCAAAAATTTAGATGCGACTTCCATCACATTGGTGTTCTTGGAACCTGTTCGCAATAAAATTGCCAGTAACTCTTGATTGGATAGGGCTTTTTCACCGACACCTTCCAATCGTTCTCGTGGTAAACAATCTTCTGGCATCTCTCTAATAAATAATTTTTCTTCTTTAATCAAAAAAATCACTCCTTTATACGCTTCTACTAAAAGATACGCAAAGGAGTGATGATCTTATTTTTTAAAATAATCTGGCACTTGATTCAAGCTTTCAAAAATTTCTAGCGTTTTCCCTTTTATTTCTTCTGTCGGTGCCAATAAATCTGGGACCATGATCACAGGAATTCCTGCTGCATCTGCTGCTGTTACACCATGAAATGAATCTTCAAAAATCAACGTATTATCTGCTTTGGTACCAAGATACGCTAATGCTTTTTGGAAAATTTCTGGATCTGGTTTTGCACGGGTCACATCTTCTGCTGAAACAATTCCAGAAAAACGTTCTTTGATTCCAGCGCCATCTAATAGTAATTCGATTGCTGGACGAACATTGCTTGAAGCGACGATTCGAGGAATTTCTTGTTGGTCTAGAAAATCAAGCAACTCCAAAACTCCATCCTTCAAAGGAACAGCGCCCGATTCAAACACTTGGTAAGTATCTTCATACGATCGTTGAATAAATTCATCTACTTTGGCTTTACCGAAATCTTTATAAATTCGATGATAGTTTTCTTGAACCTCTTCATCTGACACCCCTAAAAACTCTAAATAAAGCTCTTTACTGTAAGGAAAATTCATAGCATCTGCTATTTTTTGTGTTGACTGATAATAAATCAATTCTGTATCAAATAATAAACCATCCATATCAAAAATTACGCCATCAATTGTTTTCATGATTTCCTCCTAAATTTAAAAGCGTAGCGGGCTCGTCCTGCTCTGACAGAAAAATAGGAAATTCTAACTGAGGTGCTTTTTGCCTCATTTAGAATTTATCTTTTTTCCGAAGAGCTAGCCTGCGTAGCTGGATAACATATGGTAACAACGTTCCGCTTTGCTTCGCCTTGTACTTTTCAACATCAGTTCATTTCATTCTCTGTGTTTCAAAGCAAAAGCGTAGCGGGCTCGTCCAGTCTCGACTGAAAAATAGGGAAAATTGACTGAGTTGCTTTTTGCCTCATTCCATTTTCATCTTTTTTCGAGAGACTGGCCCGCGTAGCTAGATAACATTAAAAGCTGAAAGAGCTCATTCAGTTTTTATCTTTTTCTTGAGACCTTCAATCCTTAGAGCTTTAGCTCTTAGGAATTGATGAGATCGAAGCAAAGCGTAGTGGCTAGCTCTTGAAGCTAGATAACATTAAAAGCGAAACAAATCGGTTAATCCTGTAGAAAATTAGGAAATTGTCAATGAGACGTTCTTTGTTTCATTGAAAATTTATCTATTTTCCTAAGGATTGATTTGTGTAGCTAGATACGGTAGCAACGTTCAGCTTCGCTTCACCTTGTACCAAGTCTTTTCGTGCGACGAGTAACCGCAGGAGCATTCAACATCACTTCATTTCTTCGTTGTGTTTCTTGGCATGTTTCAAAGCAACTAATTCCCAACGTCAGAACCAATATTCATTAATAATTCCCGTACCTGAGAAACAAAATAAAGTGAACCTGTCACCAGCAGCAAGTCATCTGATGACATTTTTTCTAAAATTTCACCTAAACCGAATTGCCACAATGAAACGATTTCTGTTTTATCATTTTCATAATGTTCCATTTTAGTTAGATCGATTGCCCTAGGATAATCAAATGTCGTCAAATATAAATGAACATTTGGAACTCCTCTCAAGAGCGCAATCATCTGATCAATATTTTTTGAAGCTAGTGCTGAAAATAAAATGTGGATTTCCCGATTTGGAAATTCTTTTTTCAAATTTTCTGCTAAGCGGCGCATTGCATGATCATTATGGGCACCATCTAAAATGATCAATGGTTCATCACTGATTTTTTCCATCCGAGCAGGCCATCGAGCTTGCGCTAATCCGTGGTACACATCTTTATCAGAAAAATTGAATTTCTGTATCTCACAATAAAGATAAAATAATTGGATCGCAACCGCTGCATTTTCAACTTGATGCCGACCTAATAAAGGCACTTTGACCTTAGGTAATTTGCCAGCTTCACTGTAAAAATTAAAAATCTCACCCCAATTTTTATCTGGGTGTAAATAGTCCGTTTTATACTCTTGATTATAGCGATACACTCTACTATGCTTCGTTTGGGCAACTTCATTGATCACTACAAAAGCTTCTTCTTCAATATTCCCAGTGACAACTGGTATCGACTCCTTAATAATCCCTGCCTTTTGGAAAGCAATTTTTTCAAGGGTGTCGCCTAAGATTTCTGTATGATCTTTTCCAATGGTTGTGATTGCCGTCAACATCGGTTTTACAACATTGGTACTATCTAATAAACCACCAAGTCCAACTTCCACAATGGTGATATCTACTTCCTCATCTAAAAAATAATCAAGAGCCATGGCCGTCAAGGTTTCAAATTCTGTGATTCCCGCACTTTCAGGCTGTTGATCCATCTCTTTGATCAACTCTTGATATTTTTCTACATACTGGATGATATGATCATCTGAAATGCCTTGTCCGTTGATGGCAATTCGTTCATTAAAATGCTCGATATACGGAGATGTAAAGGTCCCGACTTTTAACCCTAACTCTTCTAGCATACACCGTAAATAAGTGACAGTAGATCCTTTTCCATTTGTACCCGCAATATGAATCGTTGGTACTTTTTCTTCAGGATTGCCGACTCTTTTCAATAATGCTTCTACTCGATCAAGACCAGGTCTAGAGCCAAATGGCAGTCTACTGTGAATCCAATCGATCGCTTCTTCTATCGTTAATGACATCTTATCAACTCCTCACTGTCCATTATATCGAAAGCGAAGATGCTTTTCACTAATTAAAGTCTAAAATCCCACAATTGTTCGATTTACAGTTAAAAAAACGGCATTTTATAAAAAAGAGTAAACAAATGACTCTATGCTTTAAAAAAAGAACAGTTGTGATAAAATAAACAAGACTATATGTAAAAAGTGAGTATTGATTTTTTTGCATCAACACCTAACCCCGTGATAGACTAGATTCTTAGAGTATCACTCAAACCAAATTCATTTTATAAATAACTCGTTAAAAAATAGTATTGTTGCAGGTAGTTCGTTTGATTTTTCAGGATTGATTGGACCTTTATCCTAAAACAGTTATAAATCATTAGAATAGAGGAGCAGTATAAAAATGTTAAAAGTTAAAAAAAATTTATTGATTAGCGGGAGCTTTCTTCTCCCCCTACTATTATTGATCATACTCTGGTCGATTTTAGGATTAGCACCTTTTGGAAATAACAATCTCTTAGTTAGTGATTTGGGCACACAATATATGCCTTTTTTAAGTTTATTTAAGCAATTTTTTCAGGGTGATACTTATTCCCTTTATTCATTTTCCGATGCACTTGGCGGAACGATTTTACCCTTAAGTGCTTATTATTTATTGAGCCCGTTCAATAGTTTAGTGCTGCTTTTTTCTTATGAACAGTTGCCGATTGCAATCCTACTGATCATTACCTTAAAAATTTCACTGATGGGCAGTTCGATGTTTTATTACCTTCACAAAACCTATAAGCAATCTACAATAGCCACATTGCTCTTTTCAACATCGTATAGTTTATGCGGTTTTGTAACGGTTTATTGTTTGAATTTTATGTGGTTGGATGCCCTTATTTTACTGCCTTTACTTATTTTAGGCATTCAGCGCTTGTGGGATCATAAAAAATATGCACTTTATTCTGGCGCTTTATTTTTGTCTATTGTGACTAATTATTATATGGGCTACATGCTTTGTCTATTCGCTGTTTGTTACAGTCTATACTGGTACTATCAAAAAAATGATGCGTCTAAAAAGAAATCGCTCTGGCAATTTATCAAGGAAGGTCGCTTGTTTTTTCTGACTTCCTTTCTTACCGGAATCAGTACCAGTTTTATTTTAATTCCAGCTATCGAAGGAATGTTAGCGACAAAGAAAACAAATTTTGACTGGCAAACCTTTTTACCTACACCTAATTTTGGGCTTAATTTTCTTTCACAATTTGGCCTTGGTAGTGTTAATTTTGAATGGCGGTTAGAGCATTTACCCACGATTTTTTCTGGGGTCTTGATGGTTATGCTTTTTATCGCCTATTTCCAGCTATCTAGTATTCCTAAAAAAGCAAAATGGGGCGCCGTTTTTCTGCTTGGGTTTATTTTCTTAAGCTTCTGGTTAGAGTTAGTGAATACAGTTTGGCATATGTTCCAAAGCCCAGCAGGATTTCCGTATAGAAATACCTTTATCTTTAGTTTTTTGATCATAAAAATTGGCTATGAAGCCTTTTTGAAATTAAAAGAGGGCGCAAAATTAACAATCATGATTCCAACTATTTTCTCTGGCCTATTGCTCATTGGCTATATTGCCTTAAAACTTTCTGAAGAAAAGATTTTTCTTTTATCTGATCATTATTTTATCCTCAGTCTTATTAGTATTTGGCTGACCTTTGGTATCATCGTGTTTACTCAAAAAAACAGTGGCGCAAAAAGAGTTAGCGTCTATGCATTATTATTTTTAGTTGTTTGCTCTGAACTGGTTTTTAATTTTTGGATCAGTTTTAAAGATATTCCATTTGGTAATCAAGAAAAATTTGCGCAAACATTTCACATTCAAGATAACCTGATTTCAGATTTGCAAGATAAGCAAGCAAATTTATTCCGCATCAAACAAACCATTGATTCTGATACTGCAGGTTACAGAGAGAAAAATAATGGCTATAATAATCCAATTTTATACAGATACGCTGGCGTCTCAAGCTACACCTCTACGTTAGATGCCAAAACTCAGGATACTCTTCACGCTCTAGGCTTGTATCAAAAAAATGATCGTAGAATCGCTTACGTAGATGAATCAAAAGTAATCAATCTGCTCTTGAACGTCTCCTATCAACTAACACCTGAAGTCAAAACATATCAGGAAAATCTTTCAACGGATTCATCTACAAATGTTTATCAAAATCCTGAAGCAATCGGTATGGGCTTTTTAGTCCCTTCAGGATTTCGTTCACTAAAACTAGTGGAAAATCAGCCTTTAAAAAATCAGGAAATGATTTTGCAGCAGATCCAAGCTAACCCGCAAAGTTATTTTCAGGAAACACAAAAAGTCACTTGGGAAACACAAGCTGATAATCACTACACACTTACAACCAAAACATCCGCTAACGGTGAGCTTTACCTTTATGTACCTGAAATCAATTGGAAAAAAATCACCTCATTCAAAGTAAATGGTGAAAAAATCCAACCAGCTGTTTACATCGCAACCAATCAATTGTTTAATTTGGGGTACTTTAAAAAAGATGCTGAAGTTGAATTACAACTTGAATCAGAAATAGCACTAGAAGATCAAATGATCGAATTAAAAACCCTACAACAGGATACTTTTGATTCATTTATTACCAAGCAAAAGTCCCAAGCTATTCAACTTAAGCAACAGGCTTCTGGAACATTGTCAGGCAATATAACGGTTACTGACTCAGAAAATACGCTACTCTACTTAGCTATACCTTATGACAAAAACTGGCAAATCACAGTTGATGGAAAAAAAGTCAAAGCAATGTCAGTTTTAGGCAATTTTACTGGAGTTAACTTATCTCCTGGAAAGCATCAACTCACGATGCAGTATCAACAACAAAATTTCATTGTGGGCGTTATGATTAGCATTTCTGTTCTTTTGGGCGTATTATTTTATCAACTATTAAAGTATTACAAGAAACGAAAAATAACGTAACAGCGAGAGGAAACTGCAGCCATGGGACGTAACATTTTGAAACGAATCATCTATGTACTGCCGATTGTAGGTGTTATCAGCTTTACTGGTTTGGTTATTTATGGTTATTCTAAAGGCATTTTTCATTCTGTTCAATCTCTACAGGATTTTATCAAGCAATTTGGTGAATATGCGGTATTTATTTTTATCTTTTTACAGATATTACAGGTCATCGTGCCAATCTTACCTGGTGGGATTTCCACGGTAGTCGGTATGCTGATGTTCGGTAATATTCAAGGGCTACTTTATAGTTATGTCGGTTTGATCATCGGGGAAATCATTGTTTACTGGTTAGCTCGCTATTACGGTAAGTCCTTTGCCCGATTGATTTTAACGAAGAAACGCTATTTAAAATTTGAAAAGATGCTAGATCGCCCCGAAAAAGGAATCAAGAGATTGATGATTATCACCTTGCTCGTTCCATTTGCACCAGATGATTTGGTGTGTTTGGTAGCTGGACTTACTGACCTTCCTTTTAAGGAGTATATGAAAATTTTACTGATTTTTAAATTTTGGTCAGTTGCCACTTATGGCTATGCGGTCTTGTTCTTGTTTAATCGGTTTTTGATTGGCTGAATACTTTATGATAGCAAGTATGTAATACGATTATCTTAAAAAAAATAGGGTAATAATCAGAAAAGACATGATTATTACCCTATTTTTTTATTGTTAATTCACTGTACGCAGTTGTGCAATTCGTTCTTTCACAACGACTTGTTTTTCTAAATAATCTTTCTCTTTGGCCTTTTCAGCCTCCACAACTTCATTCGGCGCATTAGAAACAAATCGTTCATTTGCTAATTTACCTTGAACACGTTTGACTTCTTGTGTCCATTTGTCTAATTCTTTTTCTAATCGAGCAATTTCTTCTTCCACGTTTATCAAACCAGCTAGTGGTAAATAGAGTTCAGCTCCTGTTAAAACAGCTGACATCGCCAATTCTGGCGCTATAATGTCACTTGCAATCGTTAACTCATCTGGATTACAGAAACGCTCAATATAATTGGTATTTTCAATCAAGAATTTATCTACCGCTTCATCACTTGTTTTGATCAATAAAGTGATTGGTTTAGACAATGGTGTATTCACTTCAGCACGAATATTACGTACTGCGCGAATTACTTCTTTTAAGACTTCCATACCACGAGCGGCTGTTTCGTCTGAAAATTCTTCCTGAACAACTGGATAATCAGCAATCACAAGAGATTCACCTTTATGCGGGATATTTTCCCAGATTTCTTCTGTCACAAATGGCATGATTGGGTGCAATAGTCGTAAAATTTGGTCTAGCGTATACACTAAAATACTACGTGTTGTTTGTTTTGCAACTTCGTTTTCACCGTAAAGAATTTCTTTACTCATTTCAATGTACCAGTCACAGAAATCATCCCAGATAAAGTTATATAGCTGGCGACCCGCTTCACCAAATTCGAAGCGATCGAATAAGTCAGTAACACGAGCGACTGTTTCATTTAGACGGGTTAAAATCCAACGATCTGCGACAGTTTTCTCACCGCTAAAATCGATATCTTCATAAGTCATGCCTTCAACATTCATGATCACAAAACGGCTGGCATTCCAGATTTTATTGATAAAGTTCCAAGAAGCATCCATTTTTTCGTAACTGAATCGCATATCTTGACCAGGTGTTGAACCATTCGACATAAACCAACGCAATGCATCGGCTCCGTATTTATCGATCACTTCCATCGGATCGATCCCGTTCCCTAGAGATTTACTCATTTTACGTCCATCTTCTGCTCTGATCAGACCATGCATCAAGACATTTTTAAATGGCGCTTGTCCTGTAAATTCTAAGCTTTGGAACATCATTCGACTAACCCAGAAGAAAATAATATCATAGCCTGTCACCAGAGTGCTTGTTGGGAAATAACGCTGATAGTCAGCTTCTTCTTCATCCGGCCAGCCCATTGTTGAAAACGGCCATAAGGCTGAACTGAACCAAGTATCTAATACGTCTGAATCTTGAGTCCAATTTTCAGGATCTGCTGGAGCTTCCATGCCGACATACATTTCGCCTGTTTCTTTATGGTACCAAGCAGGGATTTGATGTCCCCACCATAGTTGGCGTGAGATCACCCAATCATGTACGTTTTCCATCCAACGTAAGAATGTTTGATTAAAACGTGGTGGATAAAATTCTACTGCGTCATCTGTATCTTGATTTTCGATGGCTTTTTCAGCAAGTGGCGCCATTTTAACGAACCATTGTGTAGATAAGCGCGGTTCAACGACAACGCCAGTACGTTCTGAATGACCAACACTGTGATTCATGGTTTCAATTTTAATTAAACGACCCATTTCTTTTAAATCAGAAACAATCATTTTACGTGCTGCAAAACGATCCATCCCTGCGTATTTTCCTGCTAAATCGTTCATAGAACCATCTTCATTCATTACATTTACACGTGGTAAATCGTGACGGTTACCTACTTCAAAATCATTTGGATCATGAGCTGGTGTGATTTTCACTACCCCTGTTCCAAATTCCATGTCTACATACTCATCAGCAATGATCGGAATTTCTTTATCTACTAAAGGTAATGTAACAGTTTTACCGATCAAGGCTTGGTAGCGCTCATCTTCAGGATGAACTGCAATCGCAGTATCACCTAACATGGTTTCGGGACGAGTTGTTGCAATTTCCACAACACCTGTTCCGTCAGTCAGTGGATAGCTCATATGATAAAAGGCACCTTCAATATCTTTGTGGATAACCTCGATATCAGATAAGGCCGTTTTCGCTTTTGGATCCCAGTTGATGATGTATTCACCACGATAGATCAAGTCTTTTTCATATAAAGAAACGAACACTTTGCGGACCGCTTGAGATAAGCCATCATCTAAAGTAAAACGTTCACGGCTATAGTCTAAAGATAAGCCCATTTTTGCCCATTGTTCACGAATATGAGAAGCGTATTCTTCTTTCCAATCCCACACTTGTTCTACAAATTTTTCGCGACCTAAATCATAACGAGAGATGTCCTGTTCTGCTAATTTTTCTTCAACTTTGGCTTGCGTTGCGATACCAGCGTGATCCATTCCAGGTAACCATAATGTGTCAAAGCCTTGCATTCTTTTTTGACGAATAATCATATCTTGTAACGTTGTATCCCACGCATGTCCCAAATGTAGCTTACCTGTAACATTAGGCGGTGGAATCACAATTGAATAAGGTTTCGCTTCTTTATTTCCGTTTGGTTTGAATAAATCTTGGTCTAGCCATTTTTGGTAGCGACCTTGTTCTACTTCTGTTGGTTGGTATTTTGTTGGCAGATTTTTTTCTTCTGTCATGTAGATTCCTTCTTTCTGATTTTAATCTAAACGAATGGTAAAGCAGCACACTAAGGTAACAACACTTCTTATCAGTCGCCTTGTACTGTTCAATCTCAGATTGCTTCAAAATATGTGATGAACATATAAAAAGCCCTAAAATACTTTCGTATTTTAGGGCGTAAACTCTGTTACGCGGTACCACCTAAATTGTGCTTGATCATCCCAAACACCGCTTCATTCGTGAGGTAACGATCACTACTCGAATCATTCTACTTCATTCAAATCATTGACTCCCAAGCTACCTTCTTACTGGTTATGTGAAAATCTTCCACCAAGTGATTTTCTCTCTATAACGATGCCAGTAGTACTCCTCTTGATCATGGTCTTTGGTCTATTTTACCATTGAAGTTGAATAGAAGTCAATTTGAAAAAGTTTAACGCACAGATTTTACTTTATCCAATGCAGCTGCATAATCCGGCTCTTCCGCAATCTCAGTCGAAATTGCTTCATAAACCAGCTTACCATCTTTATCGATCACAAAAATTCCACGTGCTAAACGTCCCATTGCAGGGATGAATAAACCATACGCTTCACCAAAGGTTCCTTCTGTATCGTGTAAAAGTTCCATGTCCACACCTTCAGCTGCACACCAATTCTCTTGTTCTTCTTTTGTATTGTTTGATATCGTGATAAATTTAACACCAGCAACATTCGCTGCCTCTTGATTGAAACGCTTTGTTTGTAATGAACAAATTCTAGTATCGATATCCGGTACTACACTGATCAAAACAGGTGTACCTGCAAAATCTGACAGATTGACTACCTCATCTTTCAAATTTTTTAATGAGAAATCTGGTGCTTTACTACCTACCTCAGGTTGTACACCGCTGATTTCTACTACTTCACCTTTTTTTGTTACTTTCATTCTGTTATTCCTCCCCTAAAACAAATAAAGCTTCTATAGCTCAATTAGTTAAATCTTTCTATCTCCATCAAGTATAGATGAAGAAAACACAGATGACAAAGTTCTTGCTTTCTAGCTCTTATTTTTTGAAAAAGTTTCATCGAAATAAATCAACGTCTGTAATTCCGTTGTTAAATCAATATATTGCACATTCACATTCTGAGGGACAATCACACGGTCTGGTGCAAAATTTAAAATCGCAGTAATTCCGACTTCTACGATTTTATCGATTGCCTCTTGAGCATATTGACTCGGGACAGTTGATATCGCAACCGTTACACCCGTTCGCTCAACTTCTTTCGCTAAATTTTCCATAGGCTGGATAACGATATCATCAATCGACAACCCAACCAGCTCTTCTTGTGTATCAAATGCACAAACAATATTTAAATTTTCATTTCTTCGAAAATTATTTTTGACTAACGCTTTTCCTAAGTTACCACAGCCGATCAAGGCAATCCGTTTTTCTTCTTGGGTATTTAAAATATGACTAAATACCTCGATTAAATAAGGTACATCATAGCCATAACCGCTACGTCCTAATTCACCTAAATGGGAGAAATCGCGACGGATCGTAGCTGATGGCACTTGGATCACGTCACTAAACTCTTTAGACTTGATCCGAGTTACGCCGGAATCTCCTAACATTTTTAAATAACGTAAATATAACGGTAATCGTTTAGCCGTTGCTTTTGGCATTGTTTTTTCTTTATGTAATTCTTTCATTTTCCTAGCCCCCTTGTTACTTATTTCACATATATAGTTTAGCATGGTTGAGGTATGTGAGCAACTTGTTTGTGAAAAAAATGCAGATATTAGAAAAACCTAATAAAAAAAAGAACAGATTCGATAGCGTTACCAAGTCTGTTCTTTCAACTTTTATAGAAAATCAGAAAATTCTTCGTTTTGTTCGTTTTGTTCAGTTATTTCACTAACTTTCAAACCAGCCATTGAACGAGCCATTAATCCTTCGATATCTAAGCGAGCTTCATAAGCTTGGGCTTTATCTAACTTTGGTCGCGTTTTTGGTTGAGGTGGCGCAAAAATTGTACAGCAATCTTCAAATGGCTGGATCGCTAATTCAAAGGTATCGATTTTTTCAGCGATTTCTATGATTTCACCTTTGTCCATTGAGACAACAGGACGAATAATCGGTGTTGTGGTCACTTCATTGATTGCCACCATACTTTGCAAGGTCTGTGAAGCTACTTGTCCCAATGATTCGCCATTAATGATCACTAAGCCTTTTCTAGCAGCACGTATGGCATCTGTCAAACGCAGCATCATTCGGCGGGTCACAGTCATTAGATACCCTTCTGGGACAACTCGTTTGATTTCTTCTTGTATCTCAGTAAAGGGTACTTCAATAAACTGAATACTACCGCCATAGGGAGCGATTTTTGCTGCTAAATCTTTGGCTTTTTGCAAGGCCTGTTCACTGGTATAAGGCGGGCTGGCAAAATGAACGGCTTCAACTTCTACACCACGTTTCATTGCTAAGTAGCCTGCCACTGGTGAATCGATCCCTCCAGAAAGCATTAGCATACCACGTCCGCTAGTTCCCACTGGTAACCCGCCAGCACCACGAATCGTTTCATAAGAAAGATACGCACCTTCTTTACGGATTTCTAAACGAATTTCAATATTCGGTTTTTTCATTTGTACGGCTATTTCAGGAAAAACTTCAAAAACTGCTCCGCCAAGCTCTCGGTTTAATTCATTGGTATCCAATTCAAAACTATGATCTGAACGTTTGGAAGTGATTTTAAATGTTTGTCCCGGCTGATAAGCAGATTTGATGATAGTTTGAACCATTTCACGAATTGCCGGTATTGTTTTTTCCACACGAATGCTAGGTGAAAAATTTTGAATACCAAAGACTTTTTCTAACTTAGGTAAGATTTGTACACTGTCTTCGCCATTTAATAATAAGTGCATTCGATCTCGATCTGCATGGATCTTGACAGCAGGAAAATCACCTAGTACTCTTTTAACGTTTTGTGCTAGTTGAGAGATAAATAATTTTCTATTTTTCCCTTTCGTTGAAAGTTCGCCATAGCGAACCATGATTTCAGTATATTTCACAATTTTTCAATCCTTTTCTATAAGCTTGATTTTCTAGTATTATTTACTTTAGCTAGTATATCATAGCCGTTAAGCGATTTTAGCTAATTTTTATTCGTTTTTCTTATCCATTCAATACCAAGAATTTTTTATACAATTGATTAAAGATAATCATAAACTGCTCAGCTTCAGCAATTGTATTACTTTCATCTAAGCTGACTCTAATAGCAGAAGTTGCTAAAGTATCAGGGACTTTCATGGCATGTAGGGTACTGCTAGCCATTTTTTTCCGGCTAGAGCAGGCACTTGTCGTTGATGTATAAATTTGCTTTTCTTCTAAGGCGTGTACCAGTACCTCGCCACGAATCCCTTTTAGCGCAAAACATAAAATATGCGGAGCAAAATCTGACGTTTCTTTTGAAAAGACCGTAACGTTGGCATATTCTTGTAAAGCTTCAACCAAATAACGACGAATAGTTGCTGTATGCGTTGGTTTTTCTACTCTTTTATCTGTATATAAACGCAATGCTTTCGCCATTGATACGATCCCGGCAACATTCTCTGTACCGCTTCTTTGATCATTTTCTTGGCCGCCACCGTTTAATAAAGGGGCTAGCTTACGTCCATGTTTCCAATAAATAAACCCAACCCCTCTTGGCCCATGAAATTTATGTGCAGAAAATGTAGCAAAATCCACGCGTGGCGTTAGCCATTGTTCCTGAGAAACCTTGCCAATTGCTTGAACGGCATCCACATGGAAATGGATCGTTGGATGATTTTCTAAACAGTCGCTAATTGCTTGAATTGGCTGGATCGAGCCGATTTCATTATTGACTGCCATAACAGACACAAGAATAGTATCCTTACGAATCAATTTGGCTAGTTCAGCCACTTTTACAAACCCACGTTCATCAACTGGAGCAATCGATAGTTCAAAGCCATTTTCAGCCAACTGTCTTGCTGTTTCAGAAACAGCTGGATGCTCAATATTTGAAATAATAATATGGCGACCAAATGATTTTTTCTCCAAAGCGGTTCCTTTTAAGACCCAATTATCACCTTCTGTGCCACCGCTTGTAAAATTAATCTCGTTTGATTTTACTTGGATCAAGTCAGCAATTTGTTTCCGTGCTTGCTCTAGCAAGCGGTTTGCTTGATTACCTAGATCATGCAAACTAGACGGATTGCCAATGATTCGTTGACTAACTTTTACATATGTATCTAACGCTTGAGGATAAATCGGTGTTGTCGCACTGTTATCAAAATATATCATCTAAAAACCTTCTTCTCTTGAAATTCTTTCCTATTATATACTTTCTGCTTTCGTAGTTCAACCGAATACAAAATAAAAAGGTGAGACACTTGTCTCACCCTTAACTAGTTAAATTGCATCAAGATTATTGAAATAGAAATCTTCGATTCTTCTAAATGCTCCTGGTTCCACTCTTTCAAGTGCCGTTCCAATTTCATCTAGTGCATCTTGATATCTATACTCTTTTGAAAATAGTTCTAAACTATTTTCCATCGCTACACGAATTGCTTCGTGTGTATGACGGTAACGATTTGCATACTGCATCATTTGTTCTGTTAATGCAGCAGAGTTAACTAAATCATTGGTTTTCTTATCTAGTAATTCTAAATCTTCATTACAAAGATCAGACAGTTTCTTGATTTCTTCCATATTGATTCTAATACGGTTCAAGGCTTTACTTAATTCTTCGATTCTATCTGTTGCAACAAAGAAGAATTCTAGGTAGTCAGCTGGCAAACCAGGTAAACGTTGTTTTTCAACATGACGTTTGATATTGCGTAAGCGGAAATCATATTGGTCCACTTTTTCTTGAGCAGCTTTCTCACCTTTACGTAATTCTTTTAATGAATCATCAATTTCAACTTGTTGATTTTCGATGTCATCTAAAATTTTGTAACAGTCTTTAAAGAATGCTTGAACTTCTGAATATGCAATGGTATGTTCTTTCATTTTTGGTTCGAAATCTTCATAACGACGAATCAGTTCTTCGATCTCAGTTTGGAACCCTCTTGAACGTCCAAGTTCATTATGATTCAATGTATAACTTTGTGATGTGTGATCCAGTTCGATCATTAATTGCCGATTGTTTTTCAATGCGTGAGCAATGTAATCTCCAACGACTTTATGATTTGTGATCACATATTTCTTAGCATTGATCTCACGTTCCATGATTTCATATAGTGCATCGATCGCATTAGCTGTATCACGGTTTGCAACTTCAACCGCATCAACTTCTGTTTTTTCTAAATCAACCGTTGAATTTTTCACACGTTTTTGAACGCGTCTCAATTCTTCTTCAAAATTCTTTTCAGGGAACACATAATGATCTGCAAGCAGACGTTTGTATCCTTCTTCGATCTCTTTTAGTTGATCTGGGAATGTCCGGTTCAATTCATCATAAAGTGGTGGGATACGTTTCATCACATCATCTAATTCATAGGTGTGACGTTCGGCATTTTCCAATACTTCACGTGCTTCGATCGGATCACCAGAAGTATTCAATGTAACAAATTGAGTAAACTCGATCTCGATATTTTTGATTTGTTTTTGTAATTCCGGATAAGCTGAACCAAATTCTGATTTTTCGTCATGAAGTAATTTACTGATTTCTTCGTAAACATCTAAAGCTTTTTGAACTTCCAATGAATTACGTTCTTCACTTTCACGTAGCTCTTTCAAACCATTACGAATGATCTCAACTTCTGATTCCATCTCAGTCATTGTCTCGTCAGCTTCGGCAACTGCTTTTTTTGCTTTCATAAAACGGAAGGTTTCATTTAAATTTTCAACTTCAAAAATCTGACTTTCTAACTCTGCAAAAGAACGAGTAGAAATCTCGGTCCAACGTTGATTCCATTCTCTAAATGTGTTCTGACTTTGCCCGACCATGTGCATTTTTTTGACATCATCGACCTCTTCAATCACTGGTAAGTCGAACAGCGCTTCTTTCCTCTTTTCCAGATCATCGAGTTTCATTTGATTTTTCTTTCTCATAAAATAACCAACTAAATACAAAACTGCTGCGATGATTATTATAGCTAAAACTACGATAATGATCAGATTATTCTTCATTCATGGTTCCTCCGTTTATTAGTCCATATATGATATGCAACAGCCAATAGATAACAAAAACACCTCTATCTACTGTCACAATATTCTCTTATCTACTTAAAATTCCTTAAAAACACCTACAGAAAATTATAGCACAAACCACTCAATCAAGCACTAACAATTTGTAAATTTTTAAGAAATGTTTTGACTTTGTATTATTGTCACGCATCTCTGCCGACTATTCGTTAGTTTAACCGATTTTCTCTGTCTTTTGCAACTTTTTACACACATCACTCAATGTATCAATTTTTAGATCTGCCAATTGCTGGTCCATACCAAAACGAGTATCTTTTATAGCCCAAACCGTTATCCCCGCATCACGAGCCGAACGAATCCCTTTTTCAGAATCTTCGATTGCCAAACAATTTTTAGGCACGAGTCCTAATTCTTCTGCGGTATATTCATAAATTTCTGGAGCTGGTTTGCTTTTTTTGAATTGTGTGCCGCTCACGACTACATCAAAATAGCTCGTTAATTGTCCTTCTTTTAAAACTTCTTGGATCACTTCTAACGTTGATGATGAGGCTAAACCGATTCTATACCCTTTTCTTTTAAAAAACTGCAAGACTCGTTTGGCATCTGGATCGATCAATCGACTGTAATCAATGGGATGCTCTGCTTTATATTGATGGTATTTTTCATTCAAGAAAGCTTCATCATAGATTGTATCATTAACTTCAAGAATCGTCTCCCATAAGCTTCGCATGTCAGCTCCGATAAATAATGGTATCGGAATCTGTTCAATAGATAGGTCATATTCCTTGAGAAAAGCTTTTCTACGTTGATAATAGAACTCCTCACTATCGACTAACACACCATCCATATCGAAAATAATTCCCTTGTATTCTTGCGTCATTTTGGCGCTCCTTTTTTTGACTATTCTTATTCAGCTCTACCAGTCTAACAAAAGTTTGAAAAAAAATGAAGAAATTTGTTGGAAAATAACGGAAAAGAACGAATAATTGTCATTTTTACAGTTGCTTTTCAGTCCATCTTTCGGTATTCTTTTACTATTATAATGAAAAATCTATTAAAATTAGGAGTGAAAAAAGTGAAAGTCACAAAATTTGGAGGTAGCTCACTAGCATCAGCTGCACAATTAGAAAAAGTTTTACAAATCGTAAAAGAAGACGCTTCACGAAAGTTTATCGTTGTTTCAGCTCCTGGTAAGCGTTCTTCAGGGGACATCAAAGTTACCGATTTACTTATTGCTTACTATAATACTTATTTAAATAATGAAAATACGACTGAAATCACTGGCAAAATCGTTGGTCGCTACGAAGCGATTTTAGATGAGTTGGGGCTTGATAAAGAGATACTAAATGATATTCAACAGGGAATCCAAAAATTGGCTACATTACCAAAGCAGGATAACCCACATCTTTTTGATGCCTTTTTGGCAAGCGGTGAAGATAACAATGCAAAATTAGTTGCTTCTTTTTTCCAACAGCGCGGACTAAAGGCTCGGTATAAAAATCCAAGTGATCTTGGGATCATTGTCTCAGACGAACCTGGTAATGCCCGGATTTTGCCCTCTTCTTTAAGCAAAATCAACCAGTTTAAAACAACTGACGAAATTCTAGTGATTCCTGGCTTTTTTGGTTTTACAGAAGCGGGAGATATTTGTACATTTTCTAGAGGAGGCTCTGATATCACAGGCTCGATCGTTGCAGCTGGAGTCGAAGCTGATATTTACGAAAACTTTACGGATGTTAATGGGATTTTTGTGGCTCACCCTGGAATCATTCATGAACCTAAAACAATTAAGGAACTAACCTATCGGGAAATGCGAGAATTAGCTTATGCAGGCTTTGCAGTCTTACATGATGAAGCCTTGATGCCTGCTTACCGTGCTAGTATCCCTGTCGTTATCAAAAATACAAATAATCCTGAACATCCAGGAACCTTGATCACAACGTCTAGAACAGTAAAACACGACCCTGTTGTCGGAATTGCCAGCGACCAAGGATTTGCCAGCATTTATATTAGTAAATATTTAATGAATAGAGAATTAGGCTTTGGGCGTCGTTTATTGCAAATTCTAGAAGAGCTCGGTCTTAGTTATGAGCACATGCCTTCTGGAATCGATGATATTTCGATTATTTTGCGAGAAGAGCAATTGACGATTGAGATCGAGGAACAATTAATGGAGCGCTTGGAGCGTGAACTTGAGCCAGATGAATTACGGATCACACATGGTTTATCGATGTTGATGGTGGTTGGTGAAGGCATGCGCCAACGGATCGGGGTTATGGCAGACAGCACTGCCGCTTTAGCTTTTAATAAAATCAACTTAGAAATGATCAACCAAGGTTCTTCTGAGGTCAGTATTATGTTTGGAATTCGTGAAGATCAAGAGAAAAAAGCGATCCAAGCCTTATATAAAACATTTTTTGAAGTGGAATAAAATAGGCAAATGATGGGATAAAACGATTGATTGGTTTTATCCCATCATTTTGTTTAGTGTTGTGTTGCTAATTTAATACTTAGTTTTTTTCACCAAATGAGTAATTGGATAAGGCTTGCCGAAACCATCGACTGCATCCTCTGATTCAATTTCAAAGCCGTGATTTAAATAGAATCTTTTAGCCTGTTCATTTTGAGTATTCACGTCAATTCTGTTTATCCCTTCATTGTCAACTAGCCACGTCAATATTCTACTACCATAGCGTTTTCCAATAAAATTAGGATCAAGGAATAACATGACTAACTCATGATGATCAAGACCACTAAAACCAACTAACTCATCGTTTTCACTCCAGATAGTTAAGTCAACACTATCTAAATTTTCAGGAATTATTTTTTATAAAAATTGAAATCTTCCTCAGATAAAAAATCATGTGTATTTTTTACTGATCTTTCCCATATTTTGATAATTGAACGATAATCCTCTTTGTTTGCTTTTCTTTTAGTTAACATACTTGTTTCCTCCGTTCGTTGTTTGGTTACCCACTCCTTTCCATTTATCCTTTAATTATTTTCTGAGTATAACCCTAGTTAAAATATGTATTCATTTTATATTTACCTCAACTTTTTGATAGCATTTATCTTAAAGAGGTTTTGTAATGATGTCAACAATTTATCGACTTTTACTGGGTTAATCCTTATTTTTTCTACCAAAAACTGTTGACTTTGATGATCTATTTTCAAAGAAAGCATTCTCATCACGACATGACTAGAGTACAATAAAACTAAGCTATTTATGAAAAGGTGGGGTAAGTATGATCGAGTTGTTTAATGTCAGTAAAAATTATGGAACAAAACAAGCGTTGAAGGAATTGAGCTTAACCATTAAGCCGGGAGAAATTTTTGGTTTTCTTGGGCATAATGGGGCAGGTAAATCAACAACCATCAAAAGTCTAGTAAGTATCATTCAGCCTTCTAGTGGTTCAATCAAGGTTGACAGTTTGGAATTATCAGAAAATCGGCAAGCCATCAAGCAAAAAATTGCCTACGTGCCGGACACTCCTGATATCTTTTTACAGTTAACAGCAGGAGAATACTGGGATTTGATCAGTGCCGCTTATGGACTTGAAGAGACACAAAAACAAACACGCTTAAGTGAGTTGGCTTCTTTGTTTGATATGTTGAGTCATCAAGATGAAACGTTGGCAAGTTTTTCTCATGGTATGCGCCAAAAAACGATCATTATTGGGGCCTTATTGCCTGATCCTGATATTTGGATTTTAGACGAGCCTTTACAAGGGTTGGATCCCCAAGCTGCATTTGATTTGAAAGAAATGATGAAGGCTCATGCTGCCAAAGGGAAAACTGTCATTTTCTCAACCCATGCGTTAGATACCGCAGAACAACTGTGTGATCAATTAGCGATTCTAAAGAAAGGTGAACTCATCTACAACGGTTCTGTTGCTGACTTATTAGCGCAATCACCAAATGAATCTTTAGAATCCATCTACTTGAAGATGGCTGGTCGGCAATCGGATATGCAATTATTAGAACGTATTGAAGGTGATCTGGATGAATAAAACACAGCTGCTTGAATTGACTCGAGTGAATTTACGTTATGCCAACCCGCAAGTGACCGATCGCGCTCGAAGAAAAGGCAAAAGTGGAAAAGCGCTGACACGAGCCTTGATCAATCAGTATTTGCTTTCTGGTGTTCTATTTTTGTTCATCTATGGCGCCACAATGTTTCTGATTGATTTTAGTCAAATGCCAGGGTTCTTTACTTATTATGTCGCTTTATTTAGCATTTTAGCTTTCTCGCAAGGAATCTCGGTCATTTACAATGTCTTCTTTGAAAGTCAGGATTTACCAGCTTATCTCCCTTTGCCATTTAAACAAAGTACGATTTTTTCCGCAAAAATTTTGGTAGTTGCTTTAACAGTTACACCATTTGTTTTTCCAATGTTTGTCGTATTCTTGCTGACTGGTTGGCGAGCAGGGATTTTTCTACCAGTAACGATCATTCTAGCTGTTTTGCTTTTTTTATTAGTTTTAGCTACGGTATTTGCAGTTTGTTGTTTGATCGTCTTTGGCTTAACTCGGACTAAATTTTTCAAAGAGCATAAAAAAATCGTAACTAGTTTATTGTTAGGTATCTCAATGACGATTGCAATCGTTGGGATCATTTTTATGAATGGTCAAAGTTCTTACTCCGAAACAGGTCAAATGGATCGAAGTCCGATCACTATTTTATTGCCCTTGTTTCAGATTGTCGCTAATCCATTTTCTACATCAGGGTTGCTTAGTCTTGCAGGTTTACTTGGCATTTTTTTAGTTTTGATGTTTGCTGTTAAGCTGTTGATTTTGCCAAAGCTTTACGAGCAGTTAACAGATGCAACGACAGCCAAAGGTGCCCAACGTCGGAAATATAAAGCAAATCAAAATTTAGGCCAGCTACTAATAAATTATAATAAACAATTATTGAAAGAACCCAACTTAATTATGCAAGTATTGTCAAATTCTTTACTGATGCCAGTTATTTTTATCGTTACATTTGCAATCGGCGGCTCATTGAATTTAAGTCATTTAGATTTCCGTTTTATTGGGGTGGTCTTTTTAGGTGGCATTGCATTAGCTTGGATGACGATCAATCAAACTTCATTTATCAGTAATTTGATTTCTCTGGATCAAGAAAATTTTCATTTTGTACGGTCTTTGCCGATCTCAATGTCCAAGTATATGCAGAAAAAATTTTTGGTGGGATTGGTTATTCAATTTATTTTAACTGGCGGAATCGCATTGATCGGCAGTTGCCTCTTCCGATTACCACTACTTTTTGGCATTAGCTTCGTTGCAGGTGCCTTATTAGGGAGTTATCTGCTTTGTCTACGATTTTTTGCAAGAGACTATCGCTTTATTTTATTGGAATGGACCAGTATCAGCCAATTATTTAATCGTGGTGCAGGAAATACAGGTTTAGTTTTGACGATGTTGGGGTCAATTTTTGGTAGCTTGATTATTTTAGTGATTTATGGTTTTGCCGCTATGTATCTACCATTTTGGCCGCTCACATTAGGGGTTTTAATACTAATTGTGCTTGTAACTATTTTCTGGGTCCGTTACTATCGGAAAAATTTTTGGACAAATTTTGATTAAGTTATAGACAAAAAGAGGTCGAGATAAAAGCGTTTAGCTCCGAGAAATAAGAGGGGATTCACTAAAATTGCTCTTCAAATTTTTGTGAATTTCAGCTTATTTCCGAAGGAGCTGCTTTTTTCTCGCCGTTTATTCGGATTTAGAGAACGAAACAAAACTGATTTTCAGTTTTTTCCCGCTCGTTTTCTGCTCTCAAGTAATCAGTTCATTTCAGCAGCGTTTTTCTGACGTTCTAATTCAGCTTTGATCTTTGGCTCCGGTGCAAAATCTGCCTCCCAGTTATCTGGCTTCATCACTTTATGGGTGACGGGATGATAATGTGGTTTACCATCTGGGAAAATTTTTCCCATGTTTGCTTCATGAACAATCGAAAAAACGTCAGTTGGATCGACGCCCAGCAATGAAAACGAACCGTATGTAAAATACAATAGATCGATCAATGCGTCAACTTGTTCTACTAAAGGATCAGTTACTTGCTTTTGTTTGCTCAGAACTTTTTCCTCAGCCTGATCGACTGATACTTTTAGCTGCTCTACTAATTCTTTAAAAACTGCTGGATCATTGTTCGCCGATCCATACAAAAACTCAACTAACTCTTCCGTTTTAAAACCCGCTCTATCTGATGCTTGCTTAGCAGAAAACGGCGTTGGAATTTTCGGTTTTCGATTATCAAATTTCTCGTGAAATGCTTCTGCTTTTTCAAATGGATTATCGATTTTCATAAAGTTCCTCCTCATATAACGATCATAAACTAACTTGAGCCTAACGGATCACATCATAATGACTCAACGCTTGGTAAATACCGTCTTCTTCATTACTTTTTGTTACATACTTAGCGGCCTTTTTGATCTCTTCCTCAGCATTTCCCATCGCTACACCATAGCCGACATGACTCAGCATTTCCAGATCGTTCCAGCTATCACCAAATGCCATCACTTCATCTAATGAGAGGTTAAAATGTTCAGCACAGCGCTTTATCCCAACTAATTTTGACCCCCCTGCTGGAATAATATCTACAGTGTATGGGTTAGATCGAGTCAAATGGCAACCTTCCAGTTGTTCTTTTAAAAAGCTTTCCTCTGATTTGGCACTCAAAAGAACGCATTGATAGATTGGTTCTTTTAATATGGCCAAATCAAAATAACGTTGATCTTTTCTGTGGATAGAAAAGCGACTGACTAAATTTTTGGCGATTGTCACAGGAAAACGTTTTGGTAAAAACCGGGACAGCTTTTTGGCCCATTTTTTTTGCCCAAAGCGCATCAGAGAACTGCCTTCCAAACTCTTTCTTGAACCAAACATGATTTGGCGATGATAATCATCTGAAAATGTTACGATCCTTTTTAATGTCTCCTCAGGAAAATGATCTGCTCGAATCGTTTCGTCCTTTGTATAAACCAACTGGCCATTATACGTAACAAAAACATCCAGATTCAATTCATCTATCTGCTGGCTTAAATGAACGGGTCCTCGACCTGTTGCAACACCGCAGATGATTCCTTTTTTTTGCGCTAATGCAATTGCCTGTTTTGTTGACTCCAAAGCTTTGGCATTTTTATTCACTAGCGTGCCATCGATATCAAAGAAAATAGCTTTTATCATCTTTTCCCTTTCTTTGTTTCATTTTATATTTGGTTGATTAAAATAGGCCCATTTGTTTGGGATTTAAATTGTCATACTCCAGCTTAAGTGCGGCTTTCATTTCAAGTAAATTACCTGCCGCATCCCCACCAGAATTGTTATTGAAGATCACAGCAACTTCTTTGGCTTCGCCCGCCACTTTTTCGACAGCTTCACTTAATTCCGCGATTTCTTCTGCCTTATAACGGTACAACGTGCGTTTCTTGCGCCAATCTTTGTCATTTGCCATCCACCCAGCAGCATTACGACCATGGAATCGAAACAAAACAAATTGATCATTTGTGACGTAAGGAAAAAAGGGAACAGGATTTGTCGGAATCTGTGGTTCATCGACTGCAACTAATGAAAATTGATTATTTTTCATAAATGATAGCGTTTGTTTGATGTATTTTGCCGTATACCATGAACCATTTCGCAATTCTATAGCAATTGGAAATCCAGCAAACCACTGACGAATTTTTTCAAGGTATTGAACATTTTCCTTTGTGCAGCTAAATGTTCCAGAAAATTGAATCAGAAAAGCAAACAGCTTTCCGCTTTCAATCATTGGTGACATACTTGTTAGAAATGCTTCAACCATTTCTTCTTCATCTTGGTAATACTGTGCCCATTCACCCTGACAACTGATACCGCTATATACTTTCATGACAAATCGAAAATTCTCAGGTACTGATTTTGTCCATTCTCTAACCGAATCTTGCTTAGGAATACCATAATAAGCTGTATCCATCTCAACTAATGGTAAATAGCCCGCATATTCATATAAAGTGGAACGCTTTTTTCCGGTTAATTTATCATGTTCATTAAAAGAAGTCAAACCTAATCGTATCATAGAATTATTTCCTTTCTTTACTTGCTAACATTATTATATATAAATGTTAAAATAGTTACTCTATCTGTTTATTTTATACTAAAAAAGACTAAGACAAAACAAAAAGTTGTCTCAGTCAAAAAATGACCTAATTTTATAATGTTATTCGTTTTCTTTCCATTTCATATTCGCTTCACAATAGATTTGACCCTCAATTTGGATTTCATGTTTCGTTGTTTTACCTTCGTCTGTATCAAGGACTTCATAATGACTTTCGACAACTTGACCATACTCGACTTCTTTATCAAATTTCACATTGATATAGGTCGGCTCATGAGTGCTCAAAAAATCATAGCCTAATACATCTAGCATCCAATTGAAGTAAATTGCATTGTTTACATGCTGATTCCCATCAATATCAAAATACCGTACGCGATAAGGAGAAAACTCGCCATTTTCTACTTTTTCGATTTTTTCACTGCGGTAAATTTTCTTGATTTTTTCACTTTCGTACGGTTCAATAATTTCAGGTAAGACGCTGCTCATTTTGCGATTTACTTTATCCATTAACACAAATGTCGACTTGATCAAGACACATTCCTGACCTTGTTCATCATGAATCCAAAAGTTTCGATAACAAAAATATTTATTATAGGCGATTGCTTGTGTTGTCACAGCAATTTTTTCCCCAACTTTAGGTAAACGCGTGATCTGGATTTCATAATTGGTAATAACCCAGCCTAGCCCAAATGACGAAACAAAGTCACTTCCTCGATCTAAGGCATCGCTTTGTTCTTCGGATGTTTTGATCACAACGGCTAACATTGACGGAATCGTCATTTTTCTCGTAATATCGCCATCGTAATAAGCTACTTCATATGGGGTCGTAAATTTTTTTGCCACTGGATCTCCTCCTTTTTCACTTATAAAACTAGTTAAATTATAACACAAGATCACTAGATGAAAACAAGTAACAAATAATCTCCTATCCTCTTCAAAGTAAACCTGCAAGATTGTTCAGTCATACTAAGAAATCGTATTCATTGTGCCTTTTGTTTCTGTTATACTTTGACTAATCATATTTACTTGGGAGGAAATCATGGAAAAGACCAGTATTGTAGGGAAACTTCAAGACCTTGTTATTTCCACTACTGAAGGAAGTATCAACACCACGATTGCACGAATTTTGTAAAAAAAGTTGGACATGACGCACCGGATATCACGATTGAATCATTAGCAGCTGAATGTTTCACCTCCACAGCTAGTATTAGTAGGTTGTCTAAAAAAATAGGGTACTCAAAATTTTCTGACATGAAACAGGCTTTTATTGGTTATCAGCTGGATACTAAAAAATTTATCAATAAAAATAATTTTGAATTAACACTGGGCAAGACTGACAAAGATCAAATACTTACTAAATATATCAAAGATATCACTACCTCTCTCCAATCATTAGAAAGCCATCTTGATTTAGAACAGATTGATGCCTTGTGTCAACGAATTCATGATACTGAGAACGTTTCAATCACATGAAACACTTGAAGCAAATACGGGATCACAAACATTATGATTGGTCCTACTACAAAAGGAATCACGAAAATCGTATTCAACACTATTGGTATTCCGAAGATAACTGGTTCATTGATACCAAAAAACGTTGCTGGCAATGCCATTTTCCCTAACTTTTTATAGCGTTCACTTTTTGCTGCAAAAGCCATCAGCATAGCTAATCCTAATAAAGCACCTGAACCACCTAAGCTTGCATAAGTTCCGTAATATTGATAAGTGATCACATTTGGTAATTGCTCGCCTGCTTCAAAAGTCGCCAGATTCATCAAACTTAGCGGAATAAAAACGGTTTGTAATACAAGACGAATGATCATATATCCATAAATCCCAAAAAACCATAAAAGCTGCGCTACAATGATTAAAAGGATAAATGACCAAGGGCTGTTTCCCAATGTTTGTAATGGATCACCTAAAATAGCATAAATAAAATTATTGGCATCTCCATATGAAGTCATTTCAAATCCAAAGCGTATACATGAAAATAGTTCTGTAAGAATAAAAGCTGGTGCGATAGAAGCAAACGATTTTGCAATCGTCGGCGGAACACTTTCTGGCATTTTGATGATGATTCCACGTTTAATCACACCACAATAGATGATTGGAATAACAATCCCTAAAATAATGCCCATAAACATCCATTTTGCCCCTAAATACTCTGTTCCGATAACATTCTCAACAAAAACTATTTCCCCAGTTTCCAATTGATTGTTTACGCCACTAGGTAGCAAAAGAACAAACATAACTAATGAGATCAGAGTAGCAAAGAAAGCATCTTTTTTAAACCCAAACTTAATCGTTAAATTGTAAGCAATAGCACAGACAACATACACGGCAATCAAATCTGTCGTGACCTTTGACGGATAGCTTAGAATAGTGGCTAAGCCTGTTGCTTTCAAAAAAATCTGATACCATTCAAATTGCATACTAGACACTAGTGTAAAAATAGCTCCTAGCATTGTGATCGGTAAAATCATTGAGAAACCATCAGAGATTGCGCTCATATATTGATTATTTTGAATTTTAATTGCAATGGGCATCAATCGATCATTAATTAGTGCTTCGATTTTATTCATTTGTTTCTCCCTTACGTTTTTGTAACCGATTACAAAAACAGGATATCATAGCATTCACCTCATGATGTAGACAAGATTTGTACCATTTACAGAAGTAGAGCTTTTTACAATTTTTGAAAATAACTTTTTTTTAAGTTTTCATAAAATAAATAAAATTTTTATATAAAAATAAAAAAACTTTTTAAAATAGATTGAAGTACACATCCATTTTAAAAAGCTTCTCAGTTCTAACTAATTGTTTCAAAAAAAAATCTAATAACTAATTTTTTCACACTACACGTGACCTGTATTACCGTAACCAAGTACTTCACACAATAGATCTAAAAGTGTTTCCATCCCTATCCCTCCAAAAAAATTAGTTGATTCTAAGGGGATAATACCATACTATTATATAAAACTAGAACTATAACGCTTAAACATAGAGGGGAAAAATATGAGAATCAAAGGAGCCATAATCCGCACAGCAAGAAAACAAAAAAGGTTATCTCAGGTTACATTAGCCGCTGGAATTTGTACTCAAGGGACTGTTAGTAATATCGAAAATAAAAATGTCTGCGACAGTCTTGAGATCCTTGATGCCATCTGCAAAAGATTAAACCTCAGTCTCGAAAGTGTACTGGATGATAATGATGAAAAGAAACTAACATCTTTACTAAATCATGTAGAAGAATTGTGTAATACCTTTAGACACAAAGAAGCTCATTCACTTTTAAAAGAAACATCGATCAATGTTGCTGATTTCCAAAATAAAGAATTAGAAGTTCGCTGGTTTTATTTTATGGGGATCACGAATTTATTAGGCTATAATAATACAACTGACAGCTTATTTTATTTTTATAGAGCCGACGAACTCGGTGATTCAAATTCTGTTTACGCGATTCTTTCTGTCAATAGCTTAGGCATCGTTTATGAAATGGCTTATGAACTAGATAAGGCTCAGGTTTATTATGAGAAATCCATTGATATGCTGCAAAAAATGACAATCAAAATGCCCATTGAAGCAACCAAGATATTTTTCAATACGGCAAAGTTTTACTCGTTGATCAAAGAATACGACACAGCATTTGACTTAGCTACACAAGGCATGACTTTAAACCAATCTTATCAATCTTTGTATATGCTGGACTTGTTAGCATATGAAGCAGCATTCAACGATTATATGCGCTCTGCACACTTAACAACACCCGATTTTAGCAGTGCTAAAGTTTTTGCCTCATTTAATCACAATCAAAGTTTATTAGATGTGATTGAGAATGATGAAAAAACTCTGTCTCGTTAAACAAAACTGCCAGTTGGATGGGGATTCAATCTCCTCTCAACTGACAGTTTTTTTATTTTTATCTAAAAACAATCAGAAAAACTTTTTTAGATAAAAAACATATAAAACTTCTCGCCGTTTTATCATTTTAAAAAATAATTTCATATTATTTGAATAATATAAAACAACATGTTAAATTTAAAATTGTAAGCGCTATAAAAATATTTTTTAGGAGGAATCACAATGAAGAAAACAATGCTCAAAACAGTCCTTACCCTTGGTTTATTAGCAGGAGGTTTATCCGTTTCAACTACTGTTACACACGCTCACGGATACGTTTCATCACCTGGAAGTCGTGCCTATTTTGGTAGTACTCAAGGTGGCAAAATTAATAAAAATGTTGGACGTGCTGAGTGGGAACCTCAAAGTATTGAGGCAACAAAAAATACATTCACTCCAGGAAAATTAGCTAGTGCAGGTGTTAGCGGATTTGAACCATTAGATGTTCAGACAACAGATTGTTGGTACAAATCAGACATCACAACAGGACCACTTGCTATCAATTGGACCTTGACTGCTCGTCACAGAACTTCTACATGGGATTACTATATGACCAAACAAGGCTGGAATCAAAATCAACCGTTGGATATTAAAAACTTTGATTTGATTGGTCGTGTTGATGATAAAGCCACGATTCCTGAAGCTTCTGTTAATCACACAATTACCGTTCCTAGCGATCGCAAAGGCTATCATGTCATTTACGCTGTTTGGAATGTTTATGACACAACAAATGCCTTCTATCAAGCAATTGATGTCAACGTCAAATAATCAACAAAACAATCCAAAGGAGTCGTGTCCATGAAGATCAAACAACTTATTCCAGCCTTTTTACTCATTTCAGGTATTGCCTTCGGTAATTTACTCACTGCGGCTCCAGTAGAAGCTGCTGATTCGGCCAGTGAAATGGTCAGCGTAGCCAATAAAAAGGTCCTTGTTGGTTATTGGCACAACTGGGCTTCTAAAGGTAAAGATGGGTACAAACAAGGAACATCTGCCAATATTTCATTAGCGGACGTAAATAAAGCGTATAATGTCGTTCCAGTATCATTCATGAAAAGTGACGGTGTCAGCCGTATTCCAACGTTTGCACCTTATAACAAAACAGAGGCTGCTTTTCGTCAAGACGTCGCCTTGCTTAACAGTCAAGGACGTGCCGTTTTACTTGCCTTAGGTGGAGCAGATGCTCATATTCAATTAAAAACAGGGGATGAACAAGCTTTTGCAGACGAAATTATTCGTCAAGTTGAAACTTATGGCTTCGATGGGCTTGATATTGATTTAGAACAATCTGCAATTACAGCTGGTGATAATCAAACGGTCATCCCAACAGCTTTGAAGAAAGTCAAAGAGTACTATAGAACACAAGGTAAGAATTTCATCATCACGATGGCACCAGAATTTCCTTACTTAAAACCAGGTGAGGCCTATGAAAAATATATTACTTCTTTAGATGGTTATTATGACTACATTGCACCTCAGTTATATAATCAAGGCGGCGATGGTGTTTGGGTAGACGAAATCATGAAGTGGATTCCACAAAGTAATGATGCGTTGAAGTATGAGTTTCTCTATTATATGTCTGATTCAATGATCCACGGTACACGAACATTCTTGAAAATCCCTAATGACAAACTTGTGTTAGGACTTCCTGCAAATGTTGATGGTGCTGGCAGTGGCTATGTAATCGATCCAAATGCAGTTTACAGAGCGCTTGATCAATTAGCTAAAGATGGCAATCCAATCAAAGGCTTAATGACTTGGTCTGCAAACTGGGACACTGGAACAAATGTAAATGGAGTATCTTATAATAATGAATTTGCTACAAGATATGCTCGAATTTTACAATAAATAACCAAAGAGTCGTAGACAAAACTAGAAACTAGTTTTGTCTACGACTCTTTATCAAAATAAACTGCAAGAAAAGAAGCTGCTTACGATCAAGTTAGTAGGCATGTCTATCATTCATTTTTTTTCGCCACTACTCACTAATATCTTTTCAACGTTTGACAAATTCGTTTTCTTTTTCGTCCGATAAACGCCTTCTTTTCTTAGATGGTGGTATATCGTTGACGTTGAAATACCACAACGTTTTGAAATTTCTTCTATTGAAATCGTTGTATTATGATAGAGTTCAAGAGCTTCATTCACTTGAGCAACAAGAGGAGGGCGACCTAAAATAACCCCGTTTTTTTTAGCAGCACTTAAACCAGCTAATACACGCTCACGAATCAATTCAGCTTCCATTTCAGCAAAAGCGCCCATAATCGTAAAAAAGAATCGTCCCATTGGAGTGGAGGTATCAATATTATTTTCGATACTGACAAAATGAATATTTCTTCGATCAAATTCTTCTAGTAAGCCTAACAACTGCTTTGTTCCTCGAGCTAAGCGGTCTAATTTAAAAATAACAAACGTATCACCAGGCTTCAAAATAGTCAAAGCCTTGTTCAATTCATTCCGAAAACTTTTTCGGCCACTTTCATATTCTTTAAAAATTTTATCGACACCATACTCTTCAAGCGCTTGTTGTTGAGAATCAAATTTTTGATAATGTGTGCTGACACGCATATAGCCAATAACTGCCATTTTATTTTCCCCCCTTATTCTACTTGTATCTCAAGCAATGCTCACTTATGTGACATTCATTGGATCAAAATAGATCGAATGATAATACCCTTCTAACGCCAATAACTCTTGATGCGTTCCTTCTTCCACGATTTCCCCTTGATCCATCACTAGAATCCGGTCAAAATGTTTGATCGTATTTAAACGATGCGCCACGATGATACAAGTAAAATCGTACGTCTTCAATCGATTCATAATAAAGTTTTCAGAAATATTATCTAGTGAACTTGTTGGCTCATCCATCAATAGTAAACTGGTTTCTTTTACCAGAGCCCGTGCAATTGAAATTCGTTGCATCTGTCCACCAGATAAATTCATTCCGCCTTCAGAGATTTGTGTTTCCAAGCCTAATGGCAAATTCATAATGATTTCGTCTACTCTAGAATCAAAAATTGCTTGTTCCACTCGTTCATCAGTTGCCTCGTCCTGATTCAAAACGATATTATCATATAAGGATGCATTAAAAATCGTCGGTTTTTGATTAACGATACTAACACAATTTTTTAATGAACGATCATCAATTTGTTTTAAGTCAATGTCGTTGAATTTGATCTGACCTGACGTGGTATCATACAAACCAGCCAACAATTTTAATAAGGTACTTTTACCTGAACCACTTTTCCCAACAATAGCCACTTTATCGCCAGGTTCAATTTTAAAAGAAACTGAATGCAAAATATTTTCCTCAAAATAACTGTACTTAAATGATACATCTTCAACTGTCACAGAATCGATCGCAGCTATTTTCTCGCCTTCGATTGCTAGACGAGGATTTTCCTTAGCTTCTAAAATTTCGTTTAACTTACCGAAATAAGAACGTAGTAGTAAAAACTCTGTATAAGAATCAAAAACGGTCACGATCGGTGCGATAAAAGCTCCTGATAATGCGTTGAAGCTGATTAGTTCCCCTAATGTTACTTGGCCTTTGGTTACTTGAAATAGCCCCACATAAATCAATATGATTGGCAAAATAAATTGAATCGATGTTTGGATCGTTCTGACCCAAGTTGAAAAGCGATTTTTCTCTGCTCGCAGCATGATTTGATTCTTGAATTCCTGTCGCCATTTTGAATAAAATTGATTTTCGGATCCTGATGATTTAACGGTTTCCATTCCTTCAAATAATTCTACTAAGATCCGTTGAACTTTAGATTGAGCAATCAATTCTTTATTGGTGATGCTTTGAACTCGTTTAGAATTGACAACTGAAATTGCCCCCATCAAAAATGCACCGAAAATAGCAATCAGCGTTAAACTAGCGGATAAATTGACCATTAAAATCAAATAGATGAAAACAAATAAGAAATCTACTGAGATCGTTAACATCCGCTGACTCATGATTTGCTGAATGATCACGCTGAGGTTAGCACGGAAAATCAAGTCCCCTGTTGAACGGTTAACAAAAAAGCGTAGTGGTAAATGAATGATTTTCTTCATAAAAGCTTTCATCAGCGTTAAATCAAATAAGTTTTCTAGAACAATTAAAACTAACCCTCTGGCAACTTGTAATAAGTAATACGCAATAAAAAGAATCGCGATCGTTGAACCTATTTGAAAGATGTTAGAGACAGCTGCTGTTGAATTGTCAATAATCGTTTGGGTTAATCTCGGAATCGCAATTGTTACCATTTGAATCAATAAAGTCAAAGCAATAAATAGAGCAACTTTTGCTTTTTGATCATTTAAAATATTTTTTAAAATCGTCCACGTTGCATTTTTTTGTTTTTTTCGTTGTGTGATCGTTACATCAACATCCGTTATAATCAAGGCAATATTAGAGAAGCTTTCTTGAAATTCAGCTCGTTTGATTTTTTTTCGTCCACTTGCTGGATCCAGTATCGTGGCTTCTTTAGCTGTTAATTTCTCCAACACAACATAATGACGTTCTTCCCAAAAACAAATTGTTGGTGTTGTCTGTTCCTCTAAAATCTCTAAATCTAACACACGAATAGCCTTTGTTTCAATTCCTCGATCTAGTAAAATCTGATTCAGATTTGTTAGAGTGTTACCACCCTTTGGTACGCCATAGACATCTCGAAGATGACTTAGCGTTACATTGTCATCATAATAATTCAAAACCATCGCTGTACAAGCTAATCCACATTCACTATGCTCGCTTTGTTCAGTAAATGGTATCTTTTTCGTCAATATGCTTTCCTCCTTTTACATCGGTAGTTCTAACGTTAGTATGTCTGCAGCTTGATCAGCATTATGAATTCGTAAAAGTTCATGGCCAATACCAGCTAGACCTGTGAACAGTCCATATTTAGGTATCGTCGGCAAGCCTTCAAAGGTATACTGTTCATCCTGAATTTTTTGATGGGCTTGTTGCACTTTCGCTCTAATTTGTTCTTTTTGTTGTTTTGTCGCCAAGTCTGTTTTGCTATATTCAATCAAAAACTCTAGATCTCCAAAGTTCCCATGGCATAAGCAATCATCTCTTTTTTGCTGGTTGATCAGTCGCCCTGCAGCAATTTGAATTTCTTCCGCTAAACGAGCATCTTCAAATCCGCTATTCCATAAATCTAAATAGGCTAAACCAATCCCTGTTGAACCATAACACCATAAATCATTGATCATAGGCGGTGTAGGACGGAGATCCAACCAGCCTTTTTTGACAGGATCAAAAGTCGTTCTTTCTTTGACTAAACATGTTTTAATAATCAATGTGATTTCAGGATCGTTCTCGATTTTTAATAGACTATTTGCTGCATGAATTACACCTGAATAACCATGTGCAAAACCACCTTGAGTTATTTGAGCAAGTTCTAGATCTAAAAGTAATTGTTTAGCAAACAAGAAATAAGCTTTTTTATTGGTTTGTTGATACAGATGCACAAAAACTTTAATGATTGAAGCTGTACCACCATTCCAATCATAACTCTCAACGTTTTCATTTTCGTATCTTTCCATATACTTATTGGCAATCGATTCGGCTGTCTCTAATAATTTCGGTGCATGATTATATTGATAGGTATAAAGCAATGGATAGACTGCGGCAAAAGAACCATAAAATGCTGAAATACTATCGACATAATCCTCTTCCAATTTTAAGACTAAGGCTTCTGCCAACTCGTACGGTTTTTGGAATTTTTGGTCTTTAGTAATATGATACAGTTCACTAAAATACAGATACATCCCAGTAATGCCATCATAAAAATTTTCGTTCATAACGTTGACCACATAATTATCTGGAGTCGTTTCTTCAATGTCTTTCCAAGCAATCGATTCTTCTCCTAAAAAAGCTGCTTCAAGTACAGCTTCACCTACAGCTGTTGCGCCATCTAAAAAGTTTATTTGATGGGTTTGCTCATTTAATGGAATTGTTTTTTCTTGTAAGTCCGTCGAATGATATAATCCAAAGGATGTTTTTAGATAATCTAACTGTTCTTTTTCTTCTAGCTCTGAGAAGTTTCTTAAACGTTGTACTTCGAGATCAATCGCTTTTTCTTGATACATATCTTTGATAATTTCACCTTGACTAGCCATTAAATCTTTTGTGCTAGTTGGATTAAAGAAAATTGGTACATCATGTTGTAGCATATCTCTGACTTCGTAAGGTACTGGATTTGAGTTAGAATAGCCATGCATCCACAGATTTTCAAAGAGTTTCTCCCGCTCGATATAGTCGACCATACAAGTAGGATGGGTGGAGTAATCTAACAAATCACCATAGCTTTGGGTGGTTTTGATCACGTTACGAACAAGACAATCGGAAAAAGTCTTTTCCGCTAAAAAGGCTAAGGTTTCTTTATTTTTCATAGCAAATGCTGAGAATTCTTTAAAACCAGCAATGATGGTTTCGATATAAGGAACAAAATCAACTTTCTCACCCTTATATAAAGGGATATTTTCAGCTGCATCCGTAATATGTTCTTGATACTTAAACTGCATATTGACTGAATCAAAATTAACTAATTTTAGGACTTTATAGGGTAATTTTTGCTCTCCGCCACTTAAAGCACTTAATTGAATCCCTTTGGTCGCCCCCTCAACATCTGCTTCCGCCCGTTCTTCAAATAAATAAATAGGTACCAGGCCACTCATGACTACTGATTCACCATTTTCCTGCATTACTTTCACGATTGCATTTTCACTATCTGGCATCGGAAAATGATTTTGAATAATTGTTTCAAGATCGATCAACACAGGATATTGCCCAAAAGCAAGTACATTTTCTAAATGAAAATCGTTTCCGTTCAATAAATAAACTAAAGCAACCGTTTGACCAAATTGGCGATAATAATGAGTCACTTCGTCTTGCGTCAAACATTCAGAATAGATCAAGCATTCTTCAAAGGTATAATTTTCTTTGACTATTTTTGTGGTCAAATAAAAATCAAATGTTGGTTCCATTTTATTCACTTCTTGAACAAAATGATCAAAACGCTCACCGATCATCAAATTTTTAGGTTTGAAAACAACCTTAATTTCATTACTGAACGTTAGAATCGCTACTGATTTCCCTTGATCATGTGAATCGCCTGCCCCCATTTTTAACCCTGTGAGAGAAATAGGTTGTTCTACTTGGAATACTCGCTTCAATTCTGATCCACTCTCAAAGAGAGCTTGCATCAATTCTCGAAAATTAATCAATTGAAAATCAACCGTTTCAGCATAAAGCCTGGTCAAGACTGGATAGTGGTCAAAAAATTCGACCAGCTTTTCTTGTGTATCAAAACGAGCCATTAAATAGTGCTGAAATCCTTCCTTGTCATCTAATGCTTCTGAAAATGACAACTGCTCTTTCTCCACATGTAAATCATAGACAAAAGTTCGTAAGCCGATGTCCATAAAGCGATTGATTACTTCACCAATATAGTCTGTCAAGGCACTTTCCTGAACTTGAACTTCTGGAAAGTCTGCTACGATTTGCTCTAGTTGTTTTTCAAAATAATCAATGTGCAGACGTAAGGCATACGTGAAATTCGCTTTGTTTTCGTCTAAAACATCCCCAACTAAACGATCTTCTTGCGCTAAAATCAGTTTAGTTGTTTTTACCCAGCTTTCGTTATAAATAGCCGCTGAAATATAGGCTTTTTCATCTACAGTCAGTTCCTTTATCGCTAAGTCAAAGCCTTCTTCGGTCAATTGTAATGAAGCTAAAATCTCCTGAAAGCGTTCGTCTGTCACCGTTGTAGGTCGCTTACGCCAGTTATGATAATTTTCTAGATTTCCTTCAGAATAAGACGTATGGTTCTCTAAATAATATTCTGTTAACACATCATATCGTTGTCGAATCGATGTTGCTTTCGCCAAATTTTTAAGACTCATGCCAAACTCCTTTTATCCCTTTATTTATGTAAAATTTCTTTAGTTAAAAACAAGTGCTAGACAAGGCACCTATCAAGAGGACCTCGTCTAGCAACTCGCTTATTTTAAATTACCATCCGCAACATCTTGAAGAGCAGCAGCTATAGCTACATCTTGTAGAATAACAGCTTCTTGATGATGATGAAGATGATGATGAAGACCAGCTCCAACCGAAGCTTCCTTGAACTTTATTCATTTCTTCTGGTGTTAATTCTTCAAAAGATTTTCCAACTTTTTTCTCAGCTTGTTTGTTCATAGTGTGTATTCCTCCCAAATAGTTTTTGGATAATAAAATGTGCACTTTTTATTATCATCTATTTAAAATAGATCGTTGTGTAAACAATCTATCTTAAAACAATTGTGTGTGTTTGAATCCTGTTTAAATCGTTAATCTAATAATAGTGAATTTATTCGCTTCAATTTTAAAGCTAGTTGCTTTAGAAGTGGTCGAATATCCTTTTACAACAGGTTCTATTTCATATTCACCTGGTGGCAAGTAAGTGCTGATTTGTCCGAATTTATTGGTAACAACTGTTGTTTCAAACGCTGCACCTTCCGCACAGGTGATGCTATATTCCAGGCCATGTAGGGCTTGTTTCGCATCGTTACTTGAAAGATAAACTAAGGCACGACCTAATTCCTCTTTAGGTGGATTATAAAATGTTACTCCTGTGATTGTCTCTGCAACAATTTTTGTATTTTGAGTGGCTACCTCGATTTTATAGCCATCTGGTGCTTTCGTTTCAGTGATGGTTACTTCTCCAATCGGTAAATCTGGGAAGAAAAGTTCTCCTTGAGTATCGGTCGTTCCTTTATGGATCGTTCCAGCTGAATCCTTTACTTCAAACTCAGCATTTGGTAAGACTATATCTGTTTCAAAACCGAATTTATCTTTGGCATATTTGGTAATTTTCAATCCGCCCAAGTTTTCTTTTTTGATATTCGCATGTCTTATTTCAGCTATTTTTCCAGATTCAACCATCACTTCGTAGAAAGTGGCGTCTTGTTCATAACCTGGTGGTGCTTCAACTTCGATCACATAATACTTACCTGGTTCTAAATCATTTAAGAGGACTTCTCCATTGACATCTGTGGTGTGTGTCCCGATAAGTTGATTATTATTGTCATAGATTTCAAATACTGCACCTTCTAAATAAACCGTTGGATCTGAATCCTTGCGATATTTCGTGATTTTTAAAGAACCAGTGATCGGTTCTGTTTTTTTATTGATTACATTAATTGAAACTTTACCGTTTGGATCATCTTTCGAAATTTTAATTGTTTTTGGTGTTGCGTCTAATTCAAAGCCTTCTGGTGCTTTTGTTTCGATTAACTTGTAAGTGCCATACGGTAGGTCATTTAATTGGCCCACGCCATTGGCATCTGTTGTGATTTTACCAACTAGCTCATCTTTTTCGTTATACACATCAAATTCAGCCCCAGCTAAAAGTGTTCCAGCTTCATCTTTTTTAACTACTTCAAGATTTCCAGTTGTTTTAGCCTTTTTATTTTCAATGGTGATACTGATTACCCCATTTGGATCACCTTTGGAAATTGTAATTGTTTTTGGTGTTGCGTCTAACTCATACCCCTCTGGTGCTTTTGTTTCAATTATTTTATATGTGCCAAATGGTAAATCTTTCAATGTCGCAATCCCATTGGCATCTGTTGTAATAGTTCCAACAACTTTATCATTGGCATCACGAACTTCAAACTCTGCTCCAGCTAACAACTTGCCGGCTTCATCTTTTTTGATTACTTCAAGTGCGCCAGTCGTGATTTTCTTCTTATTCACAACAGTAATACTTGCTTTACCGTTCGGACTACTCTCAGACAACGTAACATATTTTAACGTTTGATCTAATTCATAGCCTTCTGGTGCTTCATATTCCAGTAATACGTATGTGTCATAAGGTAGGTTTGCCAACGTTGCAACGCCATTGGCATCTGTTGTGATTTGTCCTACATAGACATTCTTACTGTTTAGAACATAGAATTTTGCTCCAGCTAATAACTTGCCAGACTCATCTTTTTTAATTACTTCAATCGTTCCAGTTTTTACTACTTTTTTATTTGAAATCGTAATACCAGCTACTCCTCCTGGTGAGGAAGCAGAAATCGTAACATACTTCGGTGTTGCATCTAATTCATACCCAGCTGGTGCTTGAACTTCGATTAATTTGTACGTGCCATATGGTAGATTCCCTAATGTGGCTACTCCGTTAGCATTTGTCGTGATTCTTCCCACGTATTGATTATTCGCATTGTACACATCGAAAACGGCTCCAGCTAAGGCTTGGTTATTTTCACCAACTTTATTGACTTTAAGACTGCCAGTTTGAGTCGGTAACGGTTTATTACATTTAGTGATACAGATAAATTGTCCTGCTCTAAGAATACTGAAACTCAAAGCACTTGTTTCTAGTTGATAACCAGTCGGTGCTTTCGTTTCCTTAATAGAATAATATCCAAGTGGTAAGGATCTTGTTTCTGCAATCCCATTGTAATTCGTCTGAATCACTTGAACTGCTCGACCCCAGCGGTCATAAATGGTAAACTGTGCTCCTGACAATCGTGCATTTGTGCGTTCATCATATTTAATTACTTGAATGCCGCCACATGATACTGGAGCAAAAAAGCGTGATGTTGCACTTGATGGTGTCAAAAGATTATTTTGAACATTTGACATGTAATCATTTGTAAAAGCCGTTCCCATTTGGCTATTCACACTTGATCCTGTTGACCATGATGCATTACCTTGAACAGCTTCAGCTTGCTTTCCACCTAAGGCCCCCAAAGTCAATAAGACGAAAACGAATGAAAAAAATAAATAGCTAATCTTCTGTTTCATATAAAAAAGCTCTCCTAACAATTTTGATTTTTCTAACCCTTGTGCACTCTTCTTTAGTATGTAATAAACCAAATAAATAATTGAATCATCTTACTCAACTCCTCTCCAATCCTGAAAGATATTTAAAAAATTATAAAATATAAAAAAATGTTTGATTTTTCGTTGGTTATTTAATGTTTTTGCTATAATAACATAAGCATTGCAACTTTTTTCATCAGGTAAATTATTCTTTACGATTAGAGAGGAGCACTATTTTGAACCATTATGGAACGTTATTAAAAAATATTAGACAGGAAAAAGGGCTCAGCCAAAAAGATATTTATGATGGCATCATTACTCGGCAAGCCTATTATTTGATCGAAACAAATACCAGCATGCCATCTTTTGACAAATTTTTACTGATACTGGAGAGACTTTTCATCTCTGTTGACGAATTCCTGTATGCCCTAGATCCTGAAGTTTTTCCAACCGAAAATCACTTATATCACCAATTGAGCCAAGCTGTTTTTAAAAAAGATAAGCAACAACTAACGTCACTTATTGCGCAATCACAAACGCTATATAGTACAACAAAAAATAAAAAATATTACCACCTGAACTTAATTACACAGGCAATGGCACTCTTAAACCTAGAGCAGTCAGAGTCTGACACTATCGACTGTTTGAAAGATCTAATGGACCCAATCAAACAATATTTAATTGGCATCGATAAATGGTATCTCTATGAATTAAAATTACTCAATAATTCTTTATATTGTTTTGAACTTTCTGAAGCAATTGCCTTAGGAACTTTAGTTGGAAAAAAAATCGACACACTCAGCACTTTGGAACAGTATCAAGATATCAAATTACGGATTTACCTAAATCTTTCTGGCTTATGCTTAAATTGTCAAGATTATGAAAATACACTAATTTTTTCAACCTTAGCCAAAGAAAATGCGCAAACGGATTACCGACTATTTGAAAAGATCATTGCCAGCCTAAACTATGAAATTGCTAAGACGGCTAGTCAAAAACTCGCTGTCAACGCTCACATCACTAACTATTTATCTATTTTAGAAACGTTAGACTATCAGGCAACAGTCAAAGAATACAGAAAAGTATTGAAAAACAATAAGATTACTTGCTGATTATTTGTTTTTTATAACACTTAGGATCCAAATTTGTTAACCTTGTAATCCCAACTGTAGGGTCTTGGTGAAATAATGAGTTCTCCATTACTATCTTCCCCAAACTTAGGTGTGATGAATATCGTTAGCCAATATTCATTTTCTTTTTGGTAATCTAAAATAGCTTCATTGTTCTTGATCAAACTAGCTGTATTACTGGAAATATGTGTTTTATTTAAATCTAAATTCGTCGTTGTGGCAATATAACCATAAAACGTATAGTATTCTGGAATTACGTCTACAACTTTGAGTTGCTTTTGTTGTTTTGTTAAGGTAATTTCATATTTTGTAAAGAGATTTTGTACTACTTCAGCGGCAGAATCCTTAGTTGTACTTCCAGAAATTAAGTTCAAGTTTTGCTGTGTCTCATCGATCACAGAGCGATAAAATCCTTTTGATGGTATAACTAACTCTGAATTTGGTTTAAGTACAGCTTGTCGAATATTTAAACTAACTGTTTTCTTTTCTGGAATTTTTTTATTTGTCACAATAATTTGCTGATGTGCGTAAGCATCCACTGTTGTTGCAAATTTAAAGCTACTCTTTAAACCGATCTTGGTTAAGCCATTGATATCAATCGTTGTTTCGTAGTCTTGGTTCGCTTTTAGTATTTCTTCCACGCCATAGTCTTGATTGGCTTTCCACGGATGAACAATTTTTTTGACCTCATTTGAATAGAGAGAAAAATGATCATTTATTGTGTATTGATCCTCGCCATATTTAAAATCAAACAATTCTGTTCGATCCTCTATCTCCGTACCTGTTTCATTTTGTAATTTCTTTTGCAAACTAACGATAATCGGCTTGACTTTAGGCACAATAAAATCGCCTTGTTTCATAACATCATTGTAGTCTTTGTAAATAATCGTTGTTCGCCCATTCGTTTCTGCTAATCCATTTGCACCAATGATATTCGGTTTCAATACTTCATCGTCTGCGTTGATACGGTACTTTATTTCAGCAAACATAACATCTTCATCAGGATCAAGCGAAACTGGCGTTTTTAGTGTTCCGACATTCCAATTGATAGTTGGTCGCCCATTGACATCCTTGATCTCGGTTGTTCCTTGCGTTGCTTGGACTGCTCCATTCATTTCAAATCCTATTCCCATCGGATCAACAACAAAGCCTGATTTGATTGCTCCTACGATTTCTCCAGCAATGCCACTCAGGATATCTTCTAAATTGTCCGCTGTTGCAGCAAAACTTTTATCTTCGGAAGTCGCAATTTCTTTCAAGGTCTTATTTCCGGTAACAATACCATCATCTGAGGAAGTCGAATCCATATCCACACCGATCGTATAAAAATCCGTGACTAAATTCTCCCCATTTGCCATTTTCTCGTTTTTTGCAATCGATGCTTCTGCTATTGCACTATGGGCATGATTTGCCATTAAGCGATTTGTTGAATTTGGCGGCATTTGTTCATAATCTGGTGCAAATGCACCATAACGATATCGTCCTTCTGCACCATTTCCATATATTTTGTTATAATTGAACTTTCCTTTTGGAATCGTTTTAACACTTTCATAGTAGGTATAGCCAGATTGAACGTTGTATTCTTCCATACCGATTAGTTGGTTATATGGCTCAGTTGGTGGATAACTGAACGTTGGCACACCATCTGAAATCAAAACGATATTTCTTTTACTTCCGGATGCTTTAGCAATTACTTCCGTAGCAGACTTTATTGCAGATTGAGTAAATGTTCCACCTTCCGGCTTTAATTCCTTGATTTTATCAATCAATAATCCTTTATGGGTTGGATCGACAAATTGATCACTCCAACCACTTTCATTAAATGTATAATTTGTTACTTCTGAACTATAAGTGATCAGAGCAATTCTATTATCATAATCTTTCCGTAAAACCATATTTACAAACTTTTCAGCTGCCATTTTAGCTTTGACCATTCGATCGTTATCTTTCATACTTCCCGATGTATCAATGATCAGTACAACATCTGTCGGGGGTGGTGGGAATTGGTTGCGGCCTTCGATTCGAAGTGTGATATCCCATTGATTGACCATACCAGCTACAGGTTCAGCTGTTTTACTTAATTTTATTTGTCCGGGCTGCAGGTCAGTTTTTTGAGCTGCCTTAATTGGAGCATTAGTATATGAAAGTGAGGATTGCGCTGCATAAATAGAGCCAATCAAGCAAAAAATAAGCATAAACCATTTAAAAAACGTTACGTGCCTGTTTTCTTTTTTTTTCAAAATAGCACCTCTTCTCTACCTCTTAGAATTTTCTTGCTATTCACTGATCGTTTGATTTTCCAATAAATTATCCACATCTAAAAGTGGCTTGCTTGTAGGTATCTGGCCACTCCACCAAGCATCTCTATAAGCAAATTTTGTCGTACTGATTCCTTCTGCCTTGACTTCAAAGGATAACAAGACACCTTCATATTCTTCAGTAATATTCACTTGATTCATTTTCACTTTAGTGAATAAATTTGTTGTCGTTTCCCCTTTTAACAGCTTCTTCTTATAATAAAAATAACCATCATTTCCATTGGTCCAATCAGTCAAATTATAATCAATACTCAAGACTGGAGTTGGTCCGTCAACCGTTGCAGGTAATAGCGTGAGAGAACCATTCGCTTGTGCTTTAGTAAGTACGGGTAATGCCAAAACTCGAATAAAAATTTCCTGTTCTCCGGTATTTTTTATCGTGACTTTTTTTAAATATTCTTTATCGGGTTCAAAAATTGCGGGTGGATCAAATTCTTCTTCTATCGAAGTTTTAAGGTTCCCAACTCTAAATTCATTCTGCTTTAGATCACTATCTGTCAAGGCTGCGTAGGTTTGATATAAACCAAAGGAAAGACAGATAATCGTTACCAAAAATCCTGTAAATAAGCAAAATTGTTTGATACTTAAATACTTTTTGGTCTTCTGCTTTTTCTTCACGTGCCCATCCACTCCTTTTTGGTTGCTTAATTACTATTTATCAGACATTTAAAGACTTCAAACCACTAAGTTATCACTCTTGATAATTTGTGCAGTTAGCGTTTTATTTACTTATTGATAGATTCATCCGGCAGATTCAGTCTGTAACCTTTTGAACGAACTGTTTTAATAACATCAGCATATTTGATATCGATCGTCTTTATTTTTTGTCGTATGTGAAAAATTAAATTCGCTACACGATATTTTGGTGGTACTGTTTCTTTTTCCCATAGATAATGAGCAATTTCCTCATAGGTCCGAACTTTATCTCCTGATGTATATAGATAATCTAATAACATATATTCCAATTTGGTTAGAACGAGCTTTGTATCGGAAATCAACACAGTAAAGCTCGACGGATCTAAACAAAAGCCGCGCTCTTTTTCTACAGCCATACAAAGTAATCCATTTTTTATCGTCCAAGCGATTTCATCAAACGTGTCTGATTCTAATAAAAAGCCAGTGACGCCTAATTTCAAATAGATGATTTTTTCTTCTCCTAATGGTTCATTTGTCAAAATCCAGATTGGTTTTAACGGACTTTCTCGGACTTTGATTAGCCATTGAAATAATTTTTCGATTTGAATCTGTTCATTTTTTTGAAGAATGATTCCTTGAAGAGAATCTATGTCCACATTTTCTAAATCATAGATTGAAATATCAAAATCAGTAAAAAGTTTTTTTTTTTCGCTTTCTTGTATCGTTTGGTTAGCCGAAAGTACTCCTAGTGCGTACATACTTTTTCACATCCTTTTGATTTTTCCATATTGAGGACTCTTCTTTTAATCATTTAAGCGCCCATGGTACATGTTATATAGATCACCAGAATTGCCAATATTCCAGGAACTTAACAGTCCTTTCGTGGTATCATGAGCATCCATCATCGGATTTAGTTGATATAAAGAACCTTTAAATCGATTTGGCGCACTCGGACTCAAATGTACGCTGTTCATTACCGGCGCACTTATTTCATTTGGTGCCAGTAATTCAGAATAATAAAAGTATCCGTCTTGATAGAACCAATAATTTTTTGTTCCTTTTGCGGGTGCAACATCGTAGACGTTATCTGGAAAGTTTAACTGAAACCAACGCAGATCTGTCTTTTCTCTAGCACTCTCTTTAAATTTATACATTTCGGTTCCTGTAAGTACATTAGGAACGATTGCTTTTTCAGCAATCAACTGTTGGCCGTCATATAAATATGTTCCGCCAACGTTAACTGCTGGTTGCCATGATGCTGTATTTTTTTGATCAACAGTTGGCAGCACCTCTTGTGATGCGATGGCTAGATTACCATTCCCCGTTTGATCTGTAATATCTATTTTGAAAGTCAATAAGTATTCATATAAACTGATTCGTACAAACGCCGGAATATTTCCAGTATTTTTAACTTGAATCACTTTCTTTGTTGCTAAACCTGGTTGCCATTCAAAATTAGGTTCAAATTCTTCGATGATTTCAGCAGATAATCTTGAACCAACAAAATGATTGAGCTCACTATCTTCAGAGACAAACCAAGCATATGTACTTCCTAGAACCATCAAACCAGAAAAGAGAAATGTACTTACAGCAATGATCCATTTTGTGTTTACTTTTGCTCTTTGCTTTTTGCTAGGTTTCTTTCTTTTACCAAGATTGTGCTTATTTTTTTTCATGCTGTACCGCCTCCCATCATTTGATCGTTCTAAAAAATCCAATTACAATTTTTTATTCTGTTCATATGGTTTTTTTTCCTGTTTTTTATGTTTGATGATCAATAATGAAACCAATACTAAAAATAAGCCTATACATGAAAAAAGTAGAGCATTACGCCATTCTTCCCCTGTATTTGGTAGCCTTAACTTACTTACTAGTTTTTCAAGAAAAGGTTTGTCCGGTTGCTCTGGCTCTTTAGTATCTGGTAATGTTGTTTTGACTGCTTTAAACTGCCAAATATTTTCCACTATATTCTTTTTAAAAAAATCTCTATTAGTATACGACTTGCCATCTAGCTCAAATTGGGCTTCCAACATCTTGGTGTCGCCCCCTTTGAATGTACCTAGATTTAGTGGGGCTGATTTATCTTGTAGATTTAGCGTTTTGCTTACACCTGATAACGGTCCAGTGTAAATTGTTTTCCCATCGTAAATCAAGGTCATCTGAATCGCTTCAGATAAATCTAATGAGCCTTCTATAAGCGTCGGTTTACTGACATTCATGGTTAAGTGATAAGGGATATCTTCTTCTATGTTGATGATCGTGATTTTGGTAGACCATTTTTTACCTGGTGCAACATCTCGAATATCAACGAGATATTGTCCGTCATTTTTTATTTTAATACCTTGATCATCACCAGCCACTATTCCTGGGGGAAGGTTGGATTCAGAGTTTACTTCAACAGGTTTTAAGGTAAGTGATAAACTAATTAGTAGGAGGAACCCTACCCATAACCACTTGTTCTCCCTGTATTTTCTTTTCATCCTTTTTCCCCCTCAAAATAGATAGCTATTTTCAATTATTTAGCTGGTACTAGATCTTTTAAAGCTGTCGCTAAAGAATCATTGATACCTGCTGGCAACCAGTCATCAACAGCGTCTTTGTATGCTGCAATACCTTGGCCTTTTACAGTTAAGTCATAGATCAATTTACTATATTCATTACCAGCTGTTCCCAGTAATTTAACTGCATCCATCAATTGTGTTGTATTTACTCCTGGGTTTACAACACTTGTGTAGTAGAAGTAACCATCAGCAGCGTTGAAATACCATTTGTCAGCGACAGTTGGATCAGTTGTAATGTTATTAAATGAAATTTGGATATTGTTTGATCCTGTTGCCGCAGGTGCGTTCCAAATCAACGTACCATCTTGTGTGAATGTTGGCGCATAAATTGGTGCTTGTGTCCATGCTTTTTCCTCAGCAGCATTGTATTCTAACGATACATAGCTAAGAGCTGGAGTACCTGATTTTACTTTAATTTTATTTGTAGCATCACGCACGAATCCATCAATACCACTTGCATGATATAAAACGCCGCCTTTTTCAAAAGCATAGCGGTAAGTATACGTGGTTTTTGTTCCAACTGTTTCAGCTTTTTCTTTCACTTTTAATGTATAATCACCAGCGAATTCTCCTGCTGCTACACTTATTTTTGGTGCAGCACCATCGAAGGTAGAATCTGTAAAACCAGCTGGGGCATCCGCGCCAGGTAATAAGTAGATTTCTTTACTTGTTTTACCTTCAAGTTCAGCACCAGTTGTTGGTTTTGCTTGATGGTCTTTTAAAAGTTGCAATGATTCTGTTAAAGAGACACGGATCAATGTTTTGTATTTACCGATATTGGCAATTGCCACATCTTTATTTACTTCTGAACCTGGATCCCATTCGGTCGGTGGCTCAAATGTTTCCACCACTTCAATATCTTTTCCAGTTGCAATTTGACCTTCAAAGTGGTTGGTTTTTTGGTCTTCACTAGTAAACCAAGCAAACGTTGCCGCAGCTATTGCTGCAAGTGCAAAGGCACTTGCTAACGCAAGAACTTTTTTCTTTCTGTTTTTATTCATTTCTAAATTTCCTCCCAAATTTTTTTATTATTAACTTTTCAACATTGGCAACGAAAATAGGTTTTCATCCCTAATTAAAAAGTAAATATCTTATTTATTTAAAATGTAGTACCTGATGATCGTAATAAAACCGAAAACTGAAATCAGGAAAATAATTGAAACCAGCGGATTTTCACGTACAAAATTTAGAAATGCGCCTATTTTAGGAACAACTATAATTTTTTTCCCCACCACTTGTTTCGCGCTAACTGGCACATCTTCTGCTAAGTTGGCATCTCCTTGAGTGATATAGTAGGTTCCCTTGGTATCGCCTAAATGATCCATCTTTTCTTTCACCCTATGAGTTAAAAATGCCTGACTCTTGATGCTAGGACGAAATGTAATGATATCTCCTACTTCAGCCGAATCTCCAGCAATATTTTTTACGATGATCACATCGCCAGAATGAAAGCCCCCTTTTTGTTTTTCAGGATCTCTCGGCACCATTGAATCCGTTAAAACACCGAAAAAACGATAACCCATCACACTTTTGTCAGCATTTTTAGTCGTTGCAAAAATAATCGATCCAATAATCATAAATAAAATGAAACCGTAAAAAATAATGTTAAATAATAAAGTATAGACAGGATTTTTGGGTTTACGTTGTTGCGTTTTTTTTTTTGCTTTTTTAGAAACATGCTCTTGTTTTTTTTTGCTATTTTTAGCTTGTGGCTTCCTGCTTTTAGGTTTTGAATGTTTAGAGACCTGTTTCTTATTTACAGTTTGTTTTGGTGCTGATTTTGTAGTTCGCTTTTTTTTGTTTGGCTGTTGCTTCTTATTTCGCTCTTCCGCCATTTCCCTAAACCCTCACTTTGTCTTGTACTTACCAAAAACAATGATCTTTTACTTTTAACTATCAAGAAAAACAACTAAATCTATAAGCTTCATAAATAAGCTTTCTGATAATAGTTTCAAGCCATTTGAAGAGTCCAAAAAACTAATGATATTGAGAAAATCAACTAAAACGCAAAAAAAAAAATACGCTTGAAAGGATAAATCCCTTCATAACGTATTTCTAGACTGTTTCCTCAAAGAAAAATAGCCAGCGTTTCAACTCTATAAAAATCATTAGTTTATTATAGAGAAAACTGAAAGTCAATAGTATTTAAAAATATTTTTTACTCTTTGTTTTCAGAGTATTAATGGGGGTGATCCAAATGCTAGCGCTAACTTTATTCAGCTCTTTAAATTGCTGAATAAGAGAACAATTTTATCATTCATTATTATAAACAGAAAAGCAACTATCAATAAATCAGAGGTGTTTATACATGGCAGTGATTGGTTATATGCGTGTCAGCACGCATCAGCAAAAATTTGATTCTCAACAAAAGGCTCTTGAACGATATGGCGTAGATTTTATTTACAAAGAACGAGAGAGCGGCAGAAAGATATCTAGAAGCGAACTGAACAAGGTTTTGGCCTGTCTAAAATCAGGAGATACATTGGTTATTTTTAAGCTTGATCGATTATCCAGAGGTACAAAACAATTGTTGAGTTTGTTAGAGGAATTTGATCGAAGAAATATTCATTTTGTCAGTATTCAAAATAATATTGATACTACAACTGCAATGGGGCGATTCTTTTTCACTGTAATGGGGGCTTTCGCTGAAATGGAAGCAGAATTGATTCGTGAAAGAGTGATGGCAGGCCTTGATGCTGCTAGAGAAAATGGTAAGCAGCTAGGACGTCCACCACGCACAAAAGAAGTCAATGAAGCAATGGCGCTTTATACTAATTCAGACTTATCTGTTCCTGAAATTGCGAAAAGATGTAATGTCTCTGTCCCAACAGTCTACAATCATATTAGAAAACAAAACTTACTCAGGAAGGTCAACTAACACACAACTAGCACATAAAAACGCAATGAAAAACTAAGAACAACGATTTATCTTATTACTGACAGTACATAAAAAATAAACCTTTGGGAGAAATATAACAGAATTGAGACATGTATTTGATAGAAAGGTAACAGATTACTCCTTCTTTTTTTTGCTAATCTATTAATAGAATTAACAGCGCTGTTGATTTATTAACAAAATAAAGGAGAGATGCTTTGTGGCAAGTATTGAAGCAATGATTAAATGGATGAAAGATAGAGAAGGAAAAGTAACTTATAGTATGACTAATAGACTAGGTCCAAATAGTTATGACTGTAGTTCGTCGGTCTATTTTTCATTGATTGCAGGTGGCTTTTTGCCAAGTGGAAGTATGGGAAATACAGATACTTTATTTGGAGATCTAGAAAGAAATAATTGGCGGCAAGTGGCTCCTGTAAACGGATATTATAGGGTTCAAAGAGGAGACGTCTTTATCTGGGGAGCTCGCGGAGCTTCTGGAGGAGCTTCTGGACATACTGGTATTTTTGTTGACAGTGTAGATAATATCATTCATTGTAATTATGGCTATAATGGTATCACAACAAATAATCATGATGTTATTTGGGGCTATAATGGAAGACCACCAATTACAGTGTACAGAAGTGCAGCTGCAAAACCAGAACCACCAAAATTACCAACTAAAAATCCTGAACAGCCAATTACAAAAGGGATTAATTACGAAACTCATGTAAGTAAAGTAGGCTGGATGAACAATGTAGCCAATGGCGCTTTATCAGGATCAACAGGTTACAATTTACCAGTAGAAGCAGTGAAAGTACTTTTCAAAAACAATCAGATCCCAGCTTCTGTTTCATATCGTGCCCATGTATCCAGTATTGGGTGGATGCCTTGGGTAAAAGACGGACAGCTTGCTGGAACAACAGGACAATCAAAAGCGGTTGAGGCAATCCAAGCCAAATTAACTGGAGAAGCAGCAAACTACTACAATTTAGAATATCAAGCTCATATTGCTGATAAAGGATGGATGAGCTGGGTTAAAAATGGTGCAACAGCTGGAACAACTGGGCAAAAGCGAAGCCTTCAAGCACTGAAAATGAAACTCGTTCGTAAACCAATTGATCAGGGAACTAGTCAACCTACAACAAAAGGTGTGTCATATCGAATACATTTAGCCAATGAAGGCTGGCTTGGTTATGTTACTAATAACCAAATGGCTGGAACAACTGGTCTAGGAATTGAAAGCCAATGCTTAGAAGTCTATGTAGATGGTAAGAAAGAAAATGTACAAATTGATGCTCATGTTGCTGAAAAGGGCTGGTTGACAAACACAGGTGGCACAACAGGACAAAAATTATCCTTACAAGCCGTTAAACTCAAATTAAAAAATGGCTTGGAAAAGCAATACGATATTTCTTACCAAGTACACGTGTCAGAAAAAGGTTGGATGAGCTGGGTTAAAAATGGTGCCGTAGCTGGAACAACTGGTCAGAAATTAGCAATCCAAGCGATTCGAATTAAACTTACAAATAAATAACCATTCTAGAAAAAAAGCATTCCACATTGTTATTAAAAATTGATACCTTTATACACCACATATAACATGACACACGGATGAGACAAAATTTATGATGGCAATAAGCCACATAACATTTGTCTCATCCTCTTAGTTTTATCTCATCAACCAATCAGTTTCAATCCAATAACGGATACTAAAATAATGCCAATAAAAACAATTCTACACCAGTCTTTCGATTCATCATAAAAAACCATCCCTAGAATCGCTCCACCAGCTGCTCCAATCCCTGTCCAAATAGCATAAGAAACACCCATTGGCAAAGTCTTCATCGCTAGATAGAGAAAGATAAAGCTACTACCAAAGGTCAAGAATAATAAGCATAATGACTTTTTATCTTTATTTTGATTAAAGCGGTTGATCGATCCCACTCCTAGCATTTCAAAAATGCCTGCAATAATTAAAAATAACCAACTCATTTCTGACTAGCTCCTTTCTCACCCGTTACAAATTTCAAGCCCATTACACCAATCAGTAATATTACAATCAAAAGAATTTTTGATACTTTAAATTCTTCACCAAAGAAGAGAATCCCTGTGATCACCGTCCCCGCCGTACCTAAACCAACAAAAACTGCATAAGCCGTTCCAACAGGCAACGTTTCACCTGCTTTGATCAAGGCGTAAAAGCTGATAAGAATACAGACTACTGTCAATAAAATTTCCCACCACGTATTACTATGTTTCATCCCAATGACCCATAAAACTTCAAAAAATGCGCCAATCATTAATTTAATCCAATCCTTGTTCATAAAAAAACCTCCTAATTTTAAAAACTGAAAAAACTAGCCTGCGTAGCTAGATAACAATAAGAGCGTAGCGGGCTCGTTCAGCTCCGACTGAAAAATAGGAAAATAGGAGGGTGGCGTTCTTTGCCTCACTTATATTTTATCTTTTTTCCGAGGAGCTAGCTCGCATAGCTAGATAACACTCTTCCGCTTCGCCCCATCTTCTCCTTCATGTTTCAACATCCAACCAAATAAAAAAAGTGCCAATCAACAATTCCATCTATGGCCTAAGAATTGTCGATTCACACTTTTACTGATAAATAGCCGGCGCCGTTTATCAAAAGTTGTTTGATTTAATTTTATTCTATTGATTTGTTGAAACTGTTTCTCATTCTACTCCACAATCTAGAATTTAGCAATAGAATTTTTCTCTATTATTAATTAAAAAATTCTTAATATTCTTCTTCATTTCCCTATAAGACAAGCTTAAACCTCATTTTATACCGAAATAAATACATAAATGTCTAAAAATTCAATCATTTTACTCGATTTTTTTCCATCTATCTTTCTGAAAATCTTTTTTGTTTATATAAAAAGCTGATTGAATCAACTTTTTATGAACATTTATATCTCATGATTTTGTAAATCTAAGCAACATATGATACACTTACTTTATCAAAAAAAGATTCCTAGTGAATCAGTCAACGTTGATATTACTTACTTTAGGCGGTAGTAATGTCAACGTCTTTCTTTTGTCTATACAAATTATACCACACTAAAATCTTTTTGAAAATATCCGTAGACTTAGCGTAATAAAAAGAACCCACCTCATTTAAGGTGGGTATAATTTTTATCTTTATGCTAAAGCGCCCATTGGATCCCAAGGTGCTAAAACGGTTGGTTCTTGTTTCCAAACTTCTTGTAATTCTTTCGATAATAACTCTTTACGAATAACGATTTGATACGTATATTCATCCATCCAAGCATCACTCATCACAAAAAATCCTTTATCGCCGACTTTTTCTCCCCAGCTATTTTCTACTTTCCATTTAGTTGAAGTACCATCGATTACATCTACTCCCGTTAAAACCATCGCGTGGGTCATTAGACTTTCACCGAAATCTAAGCGCTGTGCTTTCGTCATCGTAAAATCGATATCAAATAAATCGTTCATATCATAAGCATCTAGAGACATAATTCCACTATCTCTAGTTGAAGATTGACCAACATCACAGCCAAACCAAACAGATTCACCTTGTTCTAATTGAGCCACAGACAGTTTCTTAAAGGTGCTCATGTCCACATTGATATACTTCACTTCTTTACCGCCTACGACATTGCCTAGCATTTCTACTGTGTAGGTTTGATTGTAAGGTTTATCCGCTGTGGGTGCATTGATCACACTTACATAGTCATCCAGGTTAACGCCAACGTATTTTTCATAGAATGATTGAGGCGTCAACTTTTGATCTAAATGATAGTTTTTCTCTTCATCACGGTATTCAAAATCAAACGTTTCCGGAGGTGTACCTAATGAAGTTGCTAGAAAATTATATACTTCCTCTAACATTGTTTCTTTAACCGCTTGAACTTCGGCTGCTGATTTTCCAGCCGTTATCAACTCACGCAAAATCGTTGCGTCTTTTCTTAGTTTTTTGTTTAGATAATTGTTTAAGTCTCTAGAATTTGAGCTATTGCTACTTTCTGGCATAGCTGTTTTTGGCACTACACCGTATTTTTGGAAAAGAGAGACGATCATATCCCATTGTCCACCATCTTGCTGTGGTGTTGCTAATAAGAATGCAACCTTTCGGCTATCTAATTCTTGATCCGCTGTCGCAATGATATTTTCATAGAAGTAATTTGATTTTTCATACTTATCCCAGAAAAATGTATAGTTTTGAGAAAGTTCAAAATCTTTTAAGTTGAAGCTATTGATCATTTTGTGTCTAAAAGTGTTTAAGGCAGCAAACATCCAGCAACGTCCGCTTTGTTTTTGGTTGGCTACTTTTCCTGTAGTAATATCGACAGAAAATACTGGCACATTATTTACTTCAGCCTGTTGATTTTGAGCAGATGCTGTGATGCCATTTTTGACAACGCCACGTTGTAAGGCGTTTAGTTTATTATTTTCTATGAAACTATCGTGAAATTTTTGTGTTACAGTTGGTTCGATCACTGACATATTGATTCATCCTTTCAATTATAAGGTTAGTTCTCATTGTCATTATATGCCTGAATCTTCAATCACTCAAGTTTTTGATAAGATAAATTTGCATTTTTGCATTATTTGTATTATTATATGTAATACAAAAGAGTAAAAAAGAGGTGATAATATGTTATTAGTGATAGATACTCAAAGTCAAATGCCGATCTATCAACAGATCTGTAATCAATTGATCCTTGGAATTGCTACAAATAAGTTGAAGCCAGGTGAAATTTTACCTTCTGTTCGACAAATGGCTGATGAAATCGGAGTCAATATGATGACCGTTTCAAAAGCTTATACTTCATTGAAAAATGATGGTTATATTTTAACTGATCGTCGAAATGGAACGAAAGTAGCCGAAAAACAACCGCTGGATCCACCTTTTTATACCCGATTTTTAAAGGAACTGGAATTATTGCTAGCCGAGGCTTCTATTCATCAATTATCTGAAAAAACAATCCAAGCAGAAATCCAACAGATTTATCAAAAATTTGAACAGTAAAAGGTGTGTTGAAAATGAATTTTTTTCTATATTTACTACTTGTTGGGGTCAACTTTTTAATGGCATTAGCAGGTAGAATCCCTGCTAATCCGCATAAAAATATTATTTTAGAAACAACTTTACCTAAAGAAAAACTTCAAGATGAACAGGTTCTAACGATTAGTAGAACTTACAAGAAACGGCTACTACAGTGGGCTTTTATTTTCTCTGTCGCTGCACTTCCAATCCTTACCATATCGTATGATTCATTGACATTGATTTATTTTCTAGTAATGATTTTTGGCTTTATTGGTACCTCATTTTATTTACAAGTCATCTATATTCGCAAAATGACGACTGTTAAAGTCCAAAATAATTGGATTTTACCTACAAGCCCACTCCTAGTTGATACCACATTAGTGGCTAATAAAAATCGTAAATTAATTTCCATTTGGTGGTTTTTACCTAGTATTTTGATCACTATTTTAGGTTGTATTTATTCTTTTACAACTCTTGGTTTGTCTAATGGTAATTGGATCATTGGTCTGATCTCACTGCTAATGTCAGCCATGTTTTTACTTTTCTATTATTTTATTGCACGTTTTCCTGTTAAGCCTTTAACAAGTGATGAAACAATTAATCAACAAGTTAATGATCAAATGCGGCATCACTGGTCTGTTTTAATGGCTGTTTCAGCACTAGTTTTGAGCCCGCTAGCGTTTATTTCCGTTAGCTCAGTTTCAATTCCTTATGAAAAAATGATGTTGTTTTCAATTGGTTACGCCTTACTCATTCTTGGCTTTGTCCTTTTCACTTTTTACTATTTATTTTCATCAAGAAAAAAACAGGATCAATTGATTGCACAAGCAAAGGAATATCGTTATAGTGATGAAGATCAATATTGGAAGTATGGCATTTATATTAATCCAAATGATAAAAGAATCATGATCCCGGACCGTGTGGGGATGAATATCTCTGTAAATTTAGGCCGACCGGCTGGGAAACTAGCTTTAGGGATAATCGGTGTTTTGGTTTTATTTTCTTTAGTTGGAGCTAGTGTTCCAATGGTGATCAGTGATTTTTCAGCCAATCCATTTGAATTGAGCACATCACATAATGGAATCTCTCTATCTGCTCCTTTAAGTCAAAGCAGAAAAATCACTTGGGATGAGATTGAATCTGTAGAATTGATCAATACACTTCCTAAAGATCGACTTAAACTATACGGGACAGCAACAGAAAATTATTTAACTGGGGAATTTCAAATCAATAATGAACCCGCTTATTTACTTGTTTTAACAAATAAGAAACCGATTTTAGAAATAAAGACGAATGATAAGCTGTATTACTATACAAATAAGGACACAACATTAACGGAAAAATACTATAAGGACATCCAAACGATTCGTGGAAAATAAAAAAAGGTTGAGCCCCTCTCTTGGGGGCCCAACCTTTTCTTTACTTTTATCTAGCTTCACGAGCTCGTTACACTTTTATTTTTCCAATGTATTCTTGATCATACCTAATAATGTTTTTACATCTTCGGGGCTTGTATCTACTATTTCTAGATCGATGATTGAACACTGTTACCTGATCGTCAAATACACAACTATATTGTTTTTCTAATTCTTGTCTGCTGAAAAATAAAACTGGTCGACTTTTAACTCGGATCGTTTCTTGATTAGTCAATAATTTATTCAAATCTTCACTAACAGTGTTTCTTGCTAAAGATAACACCTCACTGATTTCTTGATCCGTAACCCCTTTCAATTTTTCCACTGTTTTTTTCTTTTTAGTTTGTTCAGCGAGAATATTGCCTACTTTTTCTAACCTGTGCATATCAGCTCACCTCATTTGTTTATTAAGAATTATTATACTTGATTGCTTGATAAGTTAATAGAGGAGATTATTTTGCTAAAAAATGCTCGATTCTGCAAATTATACTTTGACATATTTCTTTAATGTGATTAAACTAAGCTTAATGAATAGGAGTGAACAACTAATGACTGTATTCAGTTTAAGAAAATATCAAAAATCTGATTTAGAAAACATAATTGCTATATTTAACGGAACTGTTCAAGCAATCAATAAAAAAGATTATACACAACAACAGATCGAACAATGGGTACAGCTATCACCTGATTACGATAAATGGGATGCTGAACTATCGTCTAGTTATACAATGGTTGCATTAAACAGAATGGAAATCATCGGTTTCGGTAATATATCTGACACGGGTGAGCTTGGTTACTTGTATGTCGATAAAAAGTGGATTGGCTATGGCATAGGAAAAATGTTAGTCCAAGACTTAATGGATCATGCACTTAAAGCAGGAGCAAAAGAACTGATTGTTTATTCATCGATCACTGCGAAGCCTTTCTTTGAGTCGTTTGGATTTGAGGTAGTGGAACAAAAAATCAATTACCGTAATGGTGTTTTGCTTATGAACTATTTGATGGTTTATCGTAAAGAGGCCAAGTAAGGATTTAACTTACTGAATCGTTTAGCAATACAAAATAGAGACATTCACTGGAAATTTCAGAGATGCCTCTATTTTTGTCGTTTTCTATTTATTTTTCAGTGGTTATTTTCGATCTTGTTTTTCAAGTATGCAATCAGAGAACGATAATCAACTTTCAGATAATCTGTAACATCAAATTCGTGAAGTTCTCCTAACTCAAATTGATTATAACCTCTTGTGTTAATAATTTGTTTGAATGCAGCTTTTGTAATATGATTGTCTGCTTCGTTGCGATTTTCTAATTGATCATGAAAATGGTAATGTGTCATCAAATGACTCAGATGTCGCTCAGGCTCTAAATCCCGTTTCTTTCTGCGTTCCCACAAGACTTCAAAATCAGCAACCAAACGGATCGTGATCACTTCATATCCATAAGTATCAGCAAATTGAGCGAGTCTATCTTTTTGTTTGTCACTAAATGGATACTCTGAAACGATCACCTGTTTTCCTGCCTCCATATATAATTCTAAAACCCCATAATAAAAGTGCCAAACCCTTTGTTGCAACTGCTGCTTTTCATCAAGCGTATCAAATCCAACTGAATCGGCAAATAATTCCTTCCCTTCATCTGGTGTGATCAAAAATAGATCAGGAATCTGTTCTTGGATTTTTTGGATCAAATAGGTTTTCCCTGTTGCGGGACTACCTGCAAGTAAGATTAAAAGTTTCTGCATCCAATCCTACCTCATAACAAGCGGGCTATCCACATTCATAAATAACCCTATTTTATGTTTGACGATTTCGTGACATACTTCATTGGCAGGAATTACATTGTATCGTAAAGACTTATTAATGGCTGTCACTTCAAATGATTCTTTCGCCGTTTTAGTCCAATTAACTAAAAGTTCTGTTCCCACATTGAATTTACGGATACCGTTATTGATCAGCTCTGGGTAGTCTTCTTCTTTTACACCAGTTCCTCCGTGGATTACAAGAGGAATATCAACCGTGGCATGAATCTCTTTTAACAACGGTAAGTTGACTTCTGTTTTAGACTTAAATTGACCGTGATTGGTTCCAATCGCAATTGCTAAAGCATCAATTCCTGTAGCTTCTACAAATATACGGGCATCTGCTGGTTTTGTGTAGACTTTGTCATTTTCCTCTACATGAATTCCTTCCTCTGTGCCGCCAATCGTTCCTAATTCCCCCTCAACAGAGACTCCTCGTGGATGGGCATATTCTACCACAGCTTTCGTTTTCAAAATATTTTCTTTAAACGGTAAATGAGACCCATCATACATTACAGATGTATACCCTTGATCGATTGCCTCTTTAATATCATCAAAATTTCTTGCATGGTCTAAGTGAAGAACTGCATCTACCATCTCTCTATCAGCCATCGTTTTCACTACAGAAACTAACACATCATAACCAATATATTTTGCTGTATCCACACTGGTTTGAATAATAATCGGAGCACCCATTTCTTTCGCTGCTCGAATCATTTCTGGTAACATTTCTAAATTATGAGCGTTAAACGCTCCCACTGTAAAGTTCAGTTTTTCAGCTACTGTTGTAACTTCTTTTAATGTTGTATACATTTATTTATCCCCTATCTGTTGATTTTTCTAACCACTGATCGTGACTTTTTTAGCGATCTGTCTCATATCATCCATTTTATTCATCCATTGATCAATGCCTGCTCCATCACCCTTTTTAGCAGCCTCTGCTCGCTTTTGATTGTACAAACTCATTAATTTTTTATAGCCTGCTCCAATACTGTTTTTATGGGACTGACTTTTTTCTAGCGATACGATTGCTTCGTCGATTTCACTTAGTTGTGCAAATAACAAACCGACTTTTTCATGTTTTTCAGCTAACACACTATCTATTGGTTCTGATGCTGTGATTTCTAAAGTAAGTTCAGCAATTTCTTGACGTAATTCATTTTTTTGTTCCTCTGTTAAAACCTCGTCGACTTCTGCTTTGATAGGTTTTGTTTTTTTCTTTTTTAAGAAATCAAACATCGTTTCACTCCTTTCCTAAAAGGCCTTCGTAATTGGGCTAATGATCCAAGCATATAAAAGTGCTGCCGTAACGGTATCCACATCTGTTGCTGTAGCATTGATAAAGCCCATACTGTTGAAAATCGTCACTAATAGTGCTGGTAATAAAGTGATAAAGAATCCATGTGCGATCCCACCAATGATTGCACCACGTCTGCCACCAACTGCATTACCAAAAATCCCGGCTGTACCACCTGCAAAAAAATTGGTCAACATTCCTGGTAAAATCATCGCTAAGCCAAACGTTGGTAGAATGAACATCGCCAAAACCGCTCCGATCGTTGTTGTAATAAATCCTAGAATTACTGCATTTGGGCTGTAAGGAAAAAAAACAGGACAATCTAGAGCAGGAATTGCATTTGGCACTAGTTTCATCGCAATCCCTCTAAAAGCTGGTACGATTTCTCCCAGTAGTAAACGAACACCTGCTAACAGGACGTAAACACCAACGACAAACTGAATTGCTTGCAAAAAGGCAAACATAATATAATTTTGATTGCCAGATAAAGTTGCTGCAAACGTTTCACCTGCAAACAATACTGTCACGATATATAAAGGAACCATTACAACCATCACGGATAAATACGTATCTTGAAGAAACTCAAAGGATTTCGGCAACTTAAGATCTTCCACAGACTTCTTATTTTCACCACGTTCACCAAAAATCCAGGCAACACCAGCTTCAAATAGATACCCTATCGTACAAAAATGACCTAGTGCAATATCATTCGACCCTGTTATCTTTCTAATAAACGGCTGTGCAATCGCAGGCATTGCCACCGCAAAAACACCACCAATAAATCCACCAACCACAATCAACACAATCCCGCGAAGTCCAGCAAAGTAACCAAATACTGTTGTCATCGTTGCCATCCACAAAATAGCTTGCCCTGTTAAGAAAATGTATTTCCATTTCGTAAACCGTGCAATCACTATATTAAAAATAAAAATTGCTAAAAATGTTAACGCGATATCCCGACCGAGTCCAAGTTCATTCATTGCTTGTCCATTAATCGCTTCAATGGAAGGAATGATTCCTTGCATATGAAATCCTTTAGTAAAAATCTCACCAAAATAAGTCAAACTGCCTACAATAATACTGGAACCCGCACTTAACACTTGAAACCCTAATAAGGTTTTTAGTGATCCCGACAAAACTTGCCCAATCGATTTTTTTTGCAAGATCAATCCCAGCATAGCAATTAAGCTAATCGTGATCGATGCCTGTGTCAAAATGTTTTCGATGATAAAATTAACTACCCCCATGATAAAAAACCTCCATTTATATTCTTGTCGCTAAATAGCGCCTTTTGCTTGTAAAACTGGTGTGATTTTTTCATCTATTTCGGCTTTTGAAACAATATTTTTCAGATAAATGATCGCTGTTTTTTCTTCATCAATACTAAATTTTTCAAATTGTGTCTGAAAGTTTTGAGCTGTAATAATGATATCTGGATTCATTGAAACGGCAGATGAGATATCTGTATGTTCAAGTTTAGCTTCTACTCCTTTCTTTTTTAATACATCTTCTGCTGCCATTTGCGCCGCAAAACTACTGCCTAACCCTGCTCCACAAACAAATAAAATTGTTAATTTTTTCATGATAATCCGCTCCATTTCTTCGTATTATTTTGTTTCTTTTAACGCTTCTTCATATAGGATTGCTTCAAAATCAGTTACATTATTACAGCTAGTTAAACGCTCGATTTTTGTCTCATCATTAATCAATTCAATCAAGCTTTTCATGATATTTAAGTGGGAAAATGAATCGACTGCCGCTAAACAAAAAATGATTTTCACTGGATCATTTTCTTCATTACCAAACACAACAGGTTCTGCCAATGTTGCAACACTGATTCCTAATCTATTGACCCCATCTTCGGGTCTTGCATGGGCTAGCGCTAGATGTTTTCCCATAACGATATATGGACCAAATTCTTTAACAGAGGCAATCATTGCTTCCACATAAGATTCTTTGATACAGTTTTCGCTTAATAAAGGAAGTGCGACTCGTTGAATTGCGCTCTCCCAATCTGGACATTTTTCTAATAACAAGATATCGCTCTTCTTTAAGACATCTTTCAGCATTGGCTGCAACTCCCTTTTATTTATCTTTAAATGATTCTTATCAAAAGTATTTTCTAATTGTTGGTAGATATTACTAGAAATCATTCCACCACTTTCTTTGATCAAGTCAAGAACTGTATAGAACAATTCGGTAGAATCATTGGCATTATTTATTAGACGCTTAAATTGTTTATTTCTCTCCAAGAATTCTTGGATGTTTTTCCGACTTTCTACTTTGATGATCGGATCTACAACTAAAATTGGTTTTTCTGGATACGTTAAACTAAGCGTTGAAAAAATCAAATCCACATCCAATTTCTTGATTAGCTCCATTTCTCCTGTACTTAAGACAGCCAGTACATCGATATTGAACAATTCTTTTAAATGTTCTGCCAATAACCGACCTGTTGCTGTACCGTGATTGCAAATCACAACAGCTTTATAGGTATAGGTCAATTCTTGATTGATTGCACTGACAGAGGTAGAAAAATGAATCGTCAAAAAGGCCATTTCATCTTCACTTAGCTCATTTTTGGTAATGACTTCAATCGTTGGTGCAAATTTTTCAATCGCAAAATAAATATTTCCATAATATCGTTTAACCGTTTCCTTTAAAGGATTTAAAATGTGTATTTCGCTTTTTACCCGGCTAATCAAGCCAGCCATATGCCGATACAATCCTTCATGAAGCGATTCTTCTTTCTTGGAAAAAGGAATTTTTGTCGTTTGCTCGACGAATTGGATGAGCTGAATCGATAATAATTGTGCTTGTACCCATTCTACAGAGTTGCTGATACTACCAGTGTTAAAGGTTTCCAGCATGAAAATAATATAGTTTATTTCTGAGCTAGGCGGTCTGACAGCAAGTATTCGGCACAATTGATTGATAAACGTCTGAAGCTTATTTTGAGCTGGCTCAACCTCTTCCCAAGAAGAGTTCATAATCAATTCCTGCCTTAAATAACGGCTTAGCCAAATAGCTGTAAACATGACCAGTTGATTTCGGTAAAGGTCCTCTCGTGCAGAAATTGTCTGATGATAGACCTGATCGATTTTCTTCAATATATGCTTAGGAATATAGCGAAATAGATATTTTTCTGAAGTACTCAAGCCCACTTCATTTCCCTCAAGAAAACGCAAACTATCAATAGTTTGGTTAATCACATCGTAAATCATGGTTCGAATGGTTCGTTCGGAGCCTTTCAAAATAATCCCTTGCTTAGGTATACTCAGAACCTCGAGTCCATATTCTAAAAGAATCGTTCTGACCCTGCGCATATCTTCATCCATTGTACTTTTTGAGATTTGGTACTCTGATTCTTTTTGATATAAAAACACAGGCTGCTCCGATAAAGAAAATGCTAAAATTAGGTCAAAAATTCGTTCTTCTCGATTCAAGTAATCGAATTCATCTTTTTCATCCAGATACCCCTCCAATAATTTCCTTTCCTTTTGCTCTAGCTTTAAAAGCATTCCTCTGTTGCGGATCGTTTTAATTTCAGGTAATTTTCGTTCATTAAGAAAAACATTGATTTCTTTAATCTCATTTCTGATCGTTCTGTTACTGAGTTGAAAATCTTCGCTTAGCTCGCCTAAAGTCAAAGGATAGTCCGACCAAATAAAACGGTTGAATAGTTGGATTGTTCGATCTTTCATCTGCTTCTCTCCTTGCTTGGTTTTATTATATAGTGATGCGGAAAAATTGATTAGTAGAGATTGTTGCACTATTTATTGGCAAGAATGTAAGCGCAGACATTTAGTGAAAAAGAAATAGTTACAGTTTTAGTATACAAAAAAAAGAGCTGACAAAACTAAAGATCAGTTTTGTTAGCTCTCTAAATCCGAATAAACAGCGAGAAAAAAGCAGCTCATTCGGAAATAAACGCTTTTTTCTCGGCCTCTTTGAGTTGTAATAGATAATTTTTAGTCGCAATCTACTTTTTAAGCTACAGTAAATTTAGTTTCTGACAATGAGTTTTGTAACTCATCATTTGAGATTTCTCTGACACTTGTTACAGATGCAGATTTTTTCTCTAAATCAACACTAGCAGATTGAACACCTGCAATTTTTTCAAAGTTTTCTTTAACGATATTTACACAACCATCGCATTTCATTCCGTTGATCGTTACTGTTTTTTCCATTTATAAACACTCCTTCTAATTTTTTGATATGCTTGGTTTAACTAAATGACACTGACATTGTCCAGGTGTACAGTTACAAGGTACGACATCCACAGCTGATTTGCGTTTCTCTTTTAATAAGGCTTCTAGCTCATCGAGATCTTGAAAACTTAATAAACTATCAGTAATGATCGTCTCAAGAACTTTTCCGACTTTTTTGCTACAAACTTTGGCCAGCATTTCTTCTGAAAGTGCCTCGATACTTTTGCGCTCTTCTACTAATGGAAAATAGTTGAATTTATTGCCATTGCGCTTCGTTCCAAGTAGACCTTTATCGACTAAACGACTTAATAATGTTTTAACTGTAGTGCTTTTCCATTCAGTCTTTTCATTTAAGATCTCAGTCACTTCTTTGCTTGTCGTTTCCTCTGTAGCCCAAGCAACACGCATAACTTCCCATTCAGCGTCAGTAATGTTTAAGGCTTTTTTCTTTTCTGACATAAAAAGTCTCCTTTTATTGATTTCTGGTCGGACTACCAGATACAACTACATGCGTAGTCGAACCTTGTATTAATAATAGCTCTTTTTTTATGGTTTGTCAAAGGGAAGATTTTATTTAAATGAAGAGCCTGAGACATAACTCAAAAAGTTATGTCTCAGGCTCTTCGTATCTGAATAAACAGCGGGAGCAAACGGTCATCCCTACTTCGAGGATCGGAGTGAAACGAGAACCGTAGTTGCAGAAGCAACTCCTTCTTATTGCTGTAAAAAAACAGCGCGGTACGAACTGATGCTTTCTCGTGAAAGACTCGTCGCAGCTAAAAATTGTTGCACAGTCCCTATTACACTACGTTTCGATTTCATCAATCTCTAAGCGTCAACAATACTAAGAATTGAAGGACTTGGTTCTCGGAGTTAAACACTTTTGTCCCAACCTCGCTCTTTGCTATAAAGATAATATTTTCACTGTTTTAATCAAATTTTCAGCAGTCAATCCGTATTCTTCTTTTAATAAGGCAGGATCTCCTGATTGACCAAAACGATCTTGAATACCGATTTTTACGATTTTTGTAGGATAATTTTCAGAAAGATATTCAGAAACAGCTGAACCAAGACCACCGATTATGCTATGTTCTTCTGCAGTAATTAACCATGGGGTTTCTTTAGCTGCCGACAATACAAGCTTTTCATCTAACGGTTTAATCGTGGAGAAATTCAAGACACGAATAGAAATTCCTGCCTTCTTTAACGCTTCTGCAGCCATTAACGCTTCTTGCACCATTAATCCAGTAGCTATTATAGTGCCATCTCCCCCTGTGGTCAGGGTCTCACCACAACCAATGTTGAAAGTTGGCTTTTCTAAATGAACTCTTGTCACTGCTAAACGACCTAAGCGTAAATAAACAGGACCCGTGTGTTCCATTATCGCTTCAATAGCAGCTTCTGTTTCTAAATCATCAACAGGATTCAAAATAGTCATTCCAGGAATCACTCGCATCAATGCAATATCTTCAATCGCTTGATGTGAACCACCATCTTCTCCTACTGTTATTCCTGCGTGGGTCGCCGCAATCGTTACATTTAAATGTGGATATGCCACGCTGTTACGAATCTGTTCATACGCTCTACCTGCGGCGAATAGTGCAAAACTACTTGCAAAAGGACGTTTTCCACCTAGTGCTAGCCCCGCTGCAGTACCAATCATATCAGCTTCTGAGATTCCCATATTGTAAAATTTATTTGGTGCTTGCTTCGCAAAAATATCTGTTTTGGTTGCAGCGGATAGATCAGCATCTAAAACAACTAAATCTGGATGTCCTTTTAGTTTTACCAAGGTTTCACCGTATGCCTGCCTTGTTGCTTTTTCCATATTATTCTGCCCCCTTTAATTCAGCTAAGGCTTTTTCTGCTTCTTCTTTTGAAGGAGCTTTTCCATGCCAGGATACTTGATTTTCCATAAAACTGACACCTTTGCCTTTAATCGTTTCGCAAACAATAACAGTTGGTGCGCTCGTTTGTTTTTTTGCCATTTGGACCGCTTTGGCAATCGACGGGATATCGTGTCCATTTGCATGAAGAACATGCCAATTGAAACTGGTGAATTTTGCACCGATATCATTAACACCCATGATTGCATCATTTGTCCCATCGATTTGCAAGCCATTGTGATCAATAAGTACAATGATCCGATTCAACTGATAATGAGCCGCACTCATCACAGCTTCCCAGACTTGCCCTTCTTGAAGTTCACCATCGCCTAGAAGAACAAAAGTATAGCAATCACTATTATCGATTTTTTTTGCTAATGCCAACCCGTTTGCAATCGATAACCCTTGCCCTAATGAACCACTTGATACGTCAACACCATATGTTTTATTCCTATCTGGATGCCCTTGCAAGTGACTGCCAAATTTACGTAATTGCATTAAATCATTCTTTGGAAAAAAGCCTTTATCTGCTAATACTACATAGAGTGCCGGCGCCCCATGTCCTTTTGATAAAACAAAATGATCTCTGTTTCTCTGTTGATAGTTTTGCGTATTGATTGTCATTTCTTGATAATATAAGGTTGTTAAAATATCGATTGCTGATAGTGAGCCACCTGGATGTCCTGAGCCTGCGGCTGCCAACGATTGAATAATCATGATTCTCAATTCTTGCGCTTTTTTCTCTAGTTTTTTCATACTACACAACCTGCTTTATTTAGTATTTTTCATTTCTTCATAAAAGACATTGAGCAACATCCACGATGATTCTGCCCCAGGATCTTTGTGCCCGATTGCGCGTTCACCAAGACGCATTGCACGACCTTTTTTAGCAATTAAAGGGATTGTGGATTCTGCACCTTTTTGCATAATTTGGATTGCTTTTTCCATCACGGTCAGATAATCATCGTCTGTTTTGTGTGCTTGTAGATAGTCAATCCCTGGCAATAATGCATCCAACATTGTTTTATCCTGCAACACTGCTTTTCCTCGGGCTTGAATAGCATCAATACCGGATTGCAGCATATCGACAAATTCTGAAAAGGTGACTTCTGTTTTTCCTTCAACGTCTTTTCCCATTTTTATAAAAAAGCTACCGTATAATGGTCCTGACGCTCCACCTACTTTAGAGAGTAGAATCATTCCAGATTTTTTAAGTAATGAGTTGATATCTTTGGTTGTTTTATCTAGCTCGTCAATCTCTTTAGAAATCCCACGGAAACCAATGCTCAAATTGATACCGTGATCCCCATCTCCAATATTAGAATCCAAAGAAGTCCAATAATCTCTTTGTTCTTCTGATAGCTCTGCCATTTTCATAAGTGAATTTCTAAAAAAGTCTTTATTTGCGATTACTGCTGTTGTCATCGTTCATTACTCCCATCTAAAATAAAATTCTTTTAGGTATTAAGTAATAATTGAAAAAACAAATTATTACTTAATACCTATATTGTTATTTGATCGTATATCCACCATCAATCACAAGATTTTCTCCAGTGATCAAGTTTGATGCATCAGTCGCCAAGAAGAGTGCACAAGCAGCCACCTCTTCTGGATAGCCGAAGCGACCAGCTGGAATTTGTTTTTTCATCTCTTCGCCCACTTGACCTACCCAAGCTTTTTTACCTAGCTCAGTCAAAATAACGGTTGGAGAAATACAGTTTACATTAATATTATATTGTGCCCATTCATAGGCTAATACTTTTGTCATCGAAACAATTGCACCTTTACTCGCGCAATATGCAACATGATTATCTAAAGCTACCATAGCAGCTTGTGATGCCATATTGATAATTTTCCCACCATTAGCATCGATCAATTCATTCCCCACTGCTTGTGCCACTAAAAAGCTACCTTTCACATTGATTGCAAATGTTTTATCCCAGTACTCTTCTGACAAGTTTTCAGCATCATCCAATAAAGCAACGCCAGCAGAATTAACTAAAATATCGATTTTCCCAAAATATTTTTTTGCTGCTGCGACAGCCGTAATCACACTATTTTTATTGGTAACATCTACTTTGATACCTAAACCCTTTTCTTCGAATTTTTCTGAAACAAGTTGCTCTGTTTCTTCTTTTATATCAAAAATGACAATTTTAGCCCCTTTTTTCACAAAAAGTTCTGCAATCGCCTCACCGATTCCACTCAATCCCCCAGTGACAATCACCACTTTATCAGCTAAGCCAAAATTTATATCATATCCTTTATAGTCCATTCTCATACTCTCCTTTTTTATAATTTCATATATGGCGTATCACATGACATATCAAGCAACTCCTTTAATTCACCGTCTAACCTAACAATTGTGATCGACATACCAACCATATCCATTGACGTTGCATAATTTCCAACTAGTGGTCTATGGATTATGATTCCTTTTTCTTTTAGCACTTCAGCAACACGGCGATAACAAACATATAGATCCATTACAGGTAACCCACCTAGACCATTGACCATCACATGATACTCTTCTCCGGTCTTTGCTTTTGCATCTTCTAAAATATAGTGCAAAAGTTGATCCACAACTTTATCTGCTGGTTCTAATTTACTTCGTTCGATTCCTGGTTCACCGTGGATGCCCATACCAACTTCCATATCGCCTTCATCCATTTGGAAAATAGCTTTTCCTGTCACTGGCAATGTGGATGAGGATAGTGCAACACCCATAGAATAAGTATTACTATTCGCTTTTTCTGCTAATTCTTTCACTCTATCTAAGTCATATCCTTTAGCAGCCGCTGCTCCTGCAACTTTAAATACTGGAACGTCTCCAGCTACACCACGACGATCTGGAATATTTTTAGCTGAGTATACATCATCTGTAATCAAGACTGTTTCAACTCTAATACCATCTTCTGCGGCAAGTTCTGCTCCCATATCAAAGTTCATCACATCTCCAGCATAATTTCCGTACATGAACAGGCAGCCTTTGCCACTATCTACAGCTTTTACAGCATCATAACAAGCATCTGGTGCAGGTGAAGTGTTGATATTACCGACAACAGAAGCATCAGCAAAATTTTCTCCTACATACCCGATAAATAAAGGTTCATGTCCTGATCCACCGCCGACGATCACGCGCACTTTGGGTTCTTCACTCATTTTTTTGCTAACAAGAACTCTTTTATTGTCAGCAAATTTGACATACTCTTCGTGGGCAGCGCAATAACCTGCTAGCATCTCTTCAACTACTTCATATCCATCATTTACTAATCTTCTCATTTAAATCTCTCCTCTGTTTTATAAAAATAATGACAATAAGAATCCACCAAGAATACCACCTGAAACTGCTGCTAAAATATTTCTATATGATTTTTTCACACTGCCTCCTGTTAATGCAGAAGCAACCCAAACACCTACGCCAGCAGATAATCCCATGTCGACCCACGCTGTTCCAGATTGTGTGATCATCGGTGTGGAAATTCCATGATTGATACACCAAATAGTTCCAACAACAAATGCCGCTGCCATCCAACCGCCAATCGCCCCCCATTGATCAACCATTTTTCCCCAGATCATCCGAACCACAAATGGAAATAAAAAACCACCTAAAATTGTTGCAATCCCTAAACTAATCGTCATTTTTTATTCTCCCCTTTATTCCGTTTCTGCTAAACGATCCAATTCTTTTCCCGTCATGCCAGGCTCTGGTGCAGTTTCTTCATACTCGTCATCTTTTGCCATATTTTTTTCAAACGCTGCAGCGACAATTCCGCCAAGAATCGCACCGACTACAACTAAACCAATTGTTGGTAATGAAGATACTAGGCTCTCAGTTCCATTCATAAATGTATCCCGCATAATTCCACATACGCCGATCGCTAGCCCCATATCAACAAATGCAGCATCATCTTTATTTCCTACTAAGTTAACAAAATGATTCATAAACCACATCGGACCAATAATGATAAAAGCTGCTAAGTAACCACCAAAAATTCCAAAAGCACCTAACTGTCCCCAGACTGCCATCACTAACATTCCAGCAATTGTGTAGCCAACCAATCCTCGTATGAACTTCATTGTTTTGCTCCTTTTCTTTTATAAATGACTTAACTCTGCAACAACTAATTGTTTGTTTTGTGAAACGGACGCTTGAACAGCAGCAGCAAAAGCACCTTCTACTAATGGACAATCCATGATTTCTACCTTCCCTTTTAATCCATCATCTTCAATCAAATCGATGGCTGTTTCCGAACTCAAAATAGCGCTTCCAATATCGCAGAAAATCAAAATATGGTCGCAATCCTGACAAGCCTCTATATAGTCCATAATCATGACTGAATTCGTTCCTAAGCGTCCATCGCCTGTACCACCTGCTGAAATAACCCTAACGCCCTCTAATTCACCTGTCATTTCTTCAATCATTTCTTTTGTTCCATCTGTAATTTTTTGACTATGAGAGACCAATATTATTCCAAACATCCCTAAACCTCCTTGATCATTTTGACTGTCTTAACGATGTTCGCATAACGTTCAGGATCATGACCAAATCGCCCGACAAAAACTCCATCAACATTTTCATTCGAAACAATCAACTGAACATTTTCTTGTGAAACTGAACCACCATAAATAATACGCATTTTTTGAGCTATTTTATGTGAATAAAGCGTTGTTAAACATTCTCTAATAGCAGCATGAACGGCATGGACGTGAACTGCACTAGCTGCTAGTGTTTTCCCAACTGCCCAAGCTGGCTCATATGCTAAAATAACTTTTTCAGCTTGGTCTTTAGGAACTTGGTTAAGCGCTAAGAATAATTGCTTCATTAATAAATTTTTTATTTCTTGGTAATCGTCACTATGATCCAATTCTCCAATACAAAGAACAGGGGCCACCCCTTTTTCTAAAGCCAATAATACTTTTTGGTTGATCAAGTCATCACTTTCACCAAAAATCGCCCGTCGTTCTATATGTCCTAATTCTACATACGTTCCCTCCATATCCAGTAACGAATCAATCGAGAATTCTCCTGTATATGCACCATAAGCAACAGGGGCCATATTTTGAGCACCTAAACCAATCTTAGAATGCTTAATCATTACTGAAACTGGATAAAGAACACCCATCCCTGGACACATAAATTGCTCCACTTCTTCGACTTGCCCTGTTAACTCAGAAATCCTTTTAGCAAATCGTTGAGCTTCCTTGATCTGATTTTGATACATTTTTAAGCTAATTCCTACGATAGGTTTTCTTTTTGTCATCACTAGCTCCTCCTACCCTTTACTCAGACCTCTTGGAGTAGCAATTATTCCAAGAGGTCAGGTCTTCATTTACTTTGTAAAATTTTCCCAGTCATTCATAAATGCTTTGATTCCAGCATCCGTTAAAGGATGAGACCACAGTTTTGGAAAAATACTTCCAGGAATCGTTGCTATATCTGCTCCTAATTCTGCCACATCTTCGACATGCTTCAAATTTCGAATGCTGGCTGCTATAATTTCAGTAGCATAACCATACTGATCCAGGACATTTCTTAAATTTTTGATTAAAGCTAAGCTATCTGTGCCGATATCATCTAGTCTACCCACAAACGGACTGATAAATGTTGCCCCTGCTTTTGCTGCCATCAATCCTTGTGCAACGGTAAAAACCAACGTCACATTTGTTTGTATATTTTCTTCACTTAAAATATGAACCGCTTTCAATCCTGCTTCTGTCATAGGGATTTTTACAACAACATTGTCGGCCCATTTAGCTATATCTCTAGCTTCTTGGATCATGCCTTGCGTATCTAGTGCGATGACCTCAGCGCTTACAGGACCTTCTACCAGTTCACAAATCTCAACAATGACTTCTTTAAAGTCTCTTCCTTCTTTAGCGATGATTGTTGGATTAGTTGTCACACCATCTACTAAACCAAGCTCATTGATTCTTTTGATTTCTTCAGTATTGGCTGTATCAAGAAAAAATTTCATTTATCCGGCTCCTTTTCTTTGCATTTTTATTTGGCAACTTCTGATTCTTTTTGCATAATTTGATCAATTTTACGTGCAGAATTCCCGCCTTCAAACTTGACAGAAAGATATTCCGAAACAACTTTCTTTGCTACTTCTATTCCAATAACTTTTGAGCCCATTGTAATGATTTGCGCATTGTTACTTAACTGGGCACGTTCTGCAGAATAGGTATCATGACATTGTGCTGCCCTAACCCCTGGAACTTTGTTAGCGGCCATCGCCATGCCAATACCTGTTCCACAAACTAAGATACCTCGTTCAATTTTTCCATCATTAATACCATTTGCTACCTCAAAAGCAATAGAAGGATAATCTACTTCTTCTGGTGAAAAACAGCCAAAATCGATGACTTCTATTCCTAAAGTTTCTATATGTTCTTTTAATTGAGTTTTCATTTCAAATGCATTGTGGTCTGAACCGATCCCGATTTTCATTTTCTCCACCTCTTTCTTTGTATACACTCATATTAACTTTTAACTTTCGTTTTGTCAACGTTTATTTTCGTTTGTTTTCGTTTTTGGTTTAAAAGAGAAATATCGAAAGTATGAAGATACGGTTTCGACACGTGAATATACTTGCAAAAAAAACCTTTTTCAGCAAATCCACCTTATGTATCTTATCAGCAAATAGTTTCATATTTTCTTAAAAAAACAAAAAAACGAAAGTAAATGGCAGTATATTTGTCATTTCATAGCCAATCCTGTATACTTTAGCTAACAAAAGGAGTTAAGGAGGAAGGTAAAATTGTATACAGACCAACGAAGAGAGAAGATTTTGTCCCTATTACAGGAACAAGAGTCTGTATCTGTTAACGGGTTAACAGAAGTTTTAAATGTCTCACGAGCCACGATTCGCTCTGATCTAAATTATTTAAGTAAAAATAATCTTTTGATTCGTACACATGGCGGAGCAATTCGCAGTAAAGAAGATGAAACACTTAAAATCGACAAAAATTATGATATTCGTAAACAAAAGAATATAGATAAAAAGGCACAAATTGCTAAAAAGGCATTAGCTTATATAAAATCAGGCGAGTGTATTGTCTTAGATGCCAGCTCAACTTGCTATGAACTGGCTAAATTAATCGATCAATCTGATTTAAAATTAACGATTTTGACCAATGGTATTCGTACAGCATCTTTATTGAAGGAAAACTATAATTTGACGGTAATTTTAATTGGTGGCGTTGTTAAAGGTTCATCCAATGCTGTTGAAGGGATTTTGGGTATTGAAATTTTGAAGAAACTAAATATCGATACTTTATTCACCTCAGCTTATGCTATTTCTTCATCCGAAGGTCTATCGGATTTCAATCTTTATGAAGTTGAATTAAAGAAACGCATGGTGGAAATTGCACCACATACGATTGCTTTGATCGACAGCACTAAATTTGAGAAAAAATCTATTGCGACATTTGCAAAATTGAATCAGTTAGAAGTCCTGATCACTGATGACCAATTGTTGCAGGAAGTAAAAAAACATTACGAAAATGATGTTGAAATTTTGTAAAAAAATAACTATTTCGTGTCAGTGAAAGACACGAAATAGTTATTTTTTCTTATAAATTAAAATGTTAAACGATAGACTCTCTTCTTGTATACGTTGTATACACCATATCATTCTTCACATAAACTTGGTCTACCTTCAAATTCACCGGTCCATTGAATTCATTAAATAAACAAATCCCTTTCCCTAAAATCGTCGGAATTGTCGTAAGAATATAAGTATCAATCAAATTTGCTTCGACTAAAGGTGCAATAATACTTGCTCCGCCAACGACCCAAATCGCTTCACCCTCTTGCTCTTTCAATTCTTGAATTAACTCAACAGGTCCTTGACTTGTAAAGAATAGCTTTTCAGTATTTTGATCTGGTTGACTTGTGATAATGTAAGATGATTGCTCTTCATATGGATATTGATCAACCGCCAATTCATTGACTACTTGATCATACGTTGTCCGTCCCATCACTACTGTATCGATCTTTTCCATCAATTCTTGATAACTAGTATCCTCTTCCACTAATTCAATCCCGCCGCCTAAAAAATCAATACTGCCATCTGGTTCAGCGATATACCCATCGACACTTGCTGCAATGTACAAAATAACTTCTCTACTCATTAAAAACCTCCTAATTTAAAAGCGGAACAAATCAGTTAATCCTGTAGAAAATTATGAAATTGACATTGAAACGTTCTTTGTTTCACTGACAATTTATCTATTTTCCTAAGGATTAATTTGTGCAGCTTGGTCAACACCGATAATACTAAAGTATGTATCTTCCTTGAATTATTTATTGTACCCGTTTTATCAATTTCGTCAACCAGTTTGTCTAAAAAAAGAAGTATAGTTGAACTGAAGAGTATTCCTTCTTTCAACTATACTTCTTTTCTTAGTTTTGCTTTGTAACCATCTTTTAGAATAGCTTGTCTTGTTGTTTCACCTAAACAGTATAGCATCGGCATTTCTCTTATCTTAACTTCTTTATAAACGGATAAAAACCGTTGCCATAAGGATGGACTTGCTAAATAAACTGCAGCTATTCTTTCCGTTTGTAATTGCTTTCGTAGTAACTGTTGATTTTCTTTTGGAAAGTCATTATCGTAAAGGATTGGCGTAAATAACCGATGCCCTTTAGCGACTAATTCTGCTTCACCAATGTTATCAGCTAAATTACTTTTGGGATAAAAAATCGTAGTTGGTTCTAAATAACTGGCTGCCCATCTCTCAAATAAGTTCTTTTTAGTTGCACATGGCGCTTGGAATGTTGTCTCTACCTGATTCGCGAAAAGCACCTGAGCAGTCTTCTCACCGATCACAGCAAATTTTTTCATCTCAATCTCTTTTTGACTTATTTGCTGAAAAAAGAACTCCGCTGCATGTTGACTTGTTAAAAAAATCCACTCACTCTGTTTCACCATTATATCAAATGATTGATCTAAAACTCTTTTTTTCAATTCAATCAATGGAATTTCAACCGTCTCAAATCCTTTTTGCTGAAAATACAAACGATCCTCTTCGTTATCTTCTATCAAACGTGTTAAAAGAATTTTATTCATATTGATTCCTGATTCATTTCAGTTAACAACGTTCTGGCTACTTGCGTTCCAACACCCTCTATTTCTTGAACAGTCACACTTTTAGTGAAGGATTGTTGTAACTCCTTATCTCCTAAAAACCCTGAAAAGCGGTAACCATTTTGCTCTTGACTAGCGAAAGCACCAATAGGAATATCACAATTTCCATTTAACATCGCTAAAAAGTCACGCTCTTCCATAACTAATTTTCTTGTTAATAAATGATCGATTGGTTTTAAAAAATCGTTCATCGCTTGATCTTGGCTACGACACTCTACAGCTAAAGCACCTTGTCCTACCGCTGGAATACATTGCTCACAGGTTAAAATAAGGTAAGGATGGGTGGGTACTGCAAACCAATCTAAACGTTTTAAACCAGCAACAGCCAACACGATCCCGTCTAAGCTTTGCTCTTCCATCCGCTTCAAACGAGTTCCAACGTTGCCTCGAATCGATTCAACTTGAATACCTTCACGCAAATTTTTCATTTGGAATTCCCGCCGTAAACTACTCGTTCCAATTCTAGCACCAAACGGTAATACTTCCAAAGTATTTACTTCTCGAAAAATCAAACAATCAGCTGGATCACTTCGCTCTGGAATCGCAGCTAGCGTCAATCCATCTGCAACTTTTGCCGGCATATCTTTTAAGCTATGGACCGCAAAGTCAATCGAACCTTTCAACAAAGCTTGTTCTACTTCATTGATAAATAATCCTTTTCCACCGATTTTAGCAAGACTAACAGAAAGCATCTGATCTCCTTTGGTCGTCATCGGAACGATCTCAACTGGAAAATCACCATGAACTTCTTTTAGTAACGCTAACACGATCATTGTTTGTTTCATTGCTAAGGGACTATTTCTGGTACCGACACGGACGGTTTTCATTCTACTTACTTCCTTTTTCTTTTCTTATCTTCTAATCATACTAGATTTCATTTTTTTGACAACTGCCCAGTACCGACTTTATAGGCTAAGAAATAGAGACCAGCTACAAAAAAGCCGCCACCAATAATATTGCCTAAGTAAACACTAACCATATTTTGCCCAAACGCTGACCAAGTATTCCCACCTAAAAGAATCCCCATTGGAATCAAAAACATATTGGCTACAACGTGCTGGAACCCACAAATCACAAAACCCATGATCGGCAGGAAAATCCCTACAATTTTTCCAATAAAATCTTTTGCTGCAAAATTCAAATAAACAGCTGTACTGACTAAAAAGTTACACGCAATACCTGAAAGAAAGCCTTGTAAAAAGGTATCTTTCGTTCTTCCCAGTGAAACTTGGATCGCACGCTCAGCAAAATCACCTTGTAAGGCTCCACTTAAATAACCAAAGAAGTACGCGACAAATAATGAACCAAGCAAATTAAAAATCGTCACGATCACAATATTTCTCAGCCATTCTTTGCCACTGATTTTTCTAGCGAACAATGCCATCGAAACGACCATCATATTCCCTGTAACTAATTCTCCTCCAGCTAATAACAAACAAATCAAGCCAAAAGGAAAAACTGCAGCACCGATCACATTAACAAGTGACCCCCATTCTTTCGGCATCGTTCCCATCGCCCGAATCATTGCAATCCCTGCAACAGCAATAAAAACCCCTGCTAAAAACCCTAATACCGCCAAAGTCAAAAAACTAGCTCGCGCTTTTTGAACCCCTTTTTCAATTGTAACATCAACTATTTCTGGTGGTTGAAGTGAACTCATATTTTACCTCCTAATTTAGAAGCGGAACGGGTTCGTTCAGCTCCGACTGGAAAATAGGAAAAATCGATTGTGGTGCTTTTTACCACAAACTATTTTTATCTTTTTCCCGAGAAGCTAGCCCGTGTAGCTAGATAACACATGGTAACAACGTTCCGCTTCGCTGCACCTTGTACCAAGTCTTTTCATGCGACGAGTAATCGCAGGAGCATTCAACATCAACTCATTTCTTCGTTGTGTTTCTTGGCATGTTTCAAAACAAAAGCCTAGCTAGACAATTCCCTTAATTAAAACATCCCACTCTTTTTCATACATTATTGCTAATTTTTGATCTAAATACACTACTTCATCAAAATAATGATCACTTAAATACCGCTGATGCACCTCATCAAAGCGCTGATCCCGCTGTTCACCAACTTGAATGGCATAAACATCGGCTCCTTGCTGTGTATAAGTAATAATCGTTTCAAAATCGATTGTTTTTGTATCGATCAACACTATTCTGTGTCCAAATAATGGCAATTGTTCAAACCAATCGGCACCATTTCGGCAAGAAACAACCTCTCCTATAATAATCAACGCCGGGTTTTGAATTTGATGCGTTTTAATTGCGTTGATCATCGTTTCAACGGTTGCCGTAATCGTACGCTGACGACCTAAGCTGCCCCATTCGATGATTGCCACTGGTAATTCCTTTGAACACCCTTGTTCTAAAAGTTTTTGCTGTGTACTTGCTACCTGCTCTACACCCATATATAAGCACATTGTACCGTTTTCCGTTAACCCTTTAAAATCCAGCATCTCACCTGCTTGGCGATGAGCGGTTGCTAACGTTACTTTACTGCTATGGTCACGATGCGTAAGCGGAATGCCACTGTAACTGCTAGCAGCTGATGCAGCAGTTACTCCAGGGACGATTTCATAGCTGATGCCTTCACTTTTAAGTGTGGTGATTTCTTCACCAACTCGACCAAAAATACCAGGATCACCGCCTTTCAATCGAACGATAAGCTGATTCTTCCGTCCCTCTTCTAACAATAATTGATTAATATTTTTTTGCTTTAACACATGATTTTTGGGGTACTTCCCACTATAAATAAAGCGTGCTGAATCTTTTGCCAAATAGAGCAAAACTGGGTGAACCAGCCGATCGTAGATAATCACATCAGCTGATTCCAACACGCGTTTCCCTTTTAATGTTAGTAGTTCTGGATCTCCTGAACCAGCCCCGACAAAATAGACTTTCCCCATCGCTACACCATAATATAAACGAGATCTGCTTCAACAATCGTTTCATAAGAACGAACACAGCCTTCATCTGGTTCTTGTACTTGTCCGTCATTCAAATTGATTTTATAGTCATGCAATGGACAAAAAACATACTCTCCTGAAACCGTTCCTTCAGCTAATGGTCCTTGTTTATGTGGGCAAACATTTTCAATTGCTTTGATACGATCATCACTTAAGCGAAAAACAGCAATTTTTTGCTCTCCAACAATAACTTCTTTCCCCATTCTAGGGGCTAAATCGGCTAATTGACCGACCAAAATTTTCTCCATATTTATACTCTCCCCACTGTATATAATTCTTGGCGTGTTTGGGCATCTTCCACGACTTCATCCCAAGGATTTCCACGACGTCCAGTGACTGCTGTATCTAATGCAGCCAATAATTCTTGGCGTTTTTCTGGATCTAATAAAACATCTTTCACAAGCTCAAAGCCCATACGTTCTATCCACGGAGCCGTTCGTTCAGCATAAATACCCGTTTCACGATAATATTGCAGCATTGCTCCACAAATATCGATGACTTCTTGTTCTGTTTCAACTGTTGTTAGTAAAACTGCTTCCTTGACTTCCGTTCCACCATTACCACCAACATAAATTTGGAAACCATTGTCCACACCAATAATTCCAAAGTCTTTTACTCCGCTTTCTACACAGCTTCTTGGGCAAGCGGATACACCCATTTTAAATTTATGAGGGGTATCGATAAACTCATATCGTTGCTCTAATTTGATTCCTAGTCCCATTGAATCTTGAGTCCCAAATCGGCAGAAATTTGCGCCAACACAGGTTTTCACTGAACGAACCGCTTTTGCATAAGCTCCCGCTGATTTCATCTCTAACTCTGCCCAAATTTTTGGTAAGTCTTCTTTTTTCACCCCGTATAACCCAATCCTTTGGCTACCTGTGACTTTAACCATTGGCACATCATATTTTTCTGCAACTTTGGCAATCAATAGCAATTGTTGAGGATTCGTTTTCCCACCGCGCATTCTTGGTATTACAGAAAATGTACCGTCATTTTGAATATTAGCGTATAGACGTTCATTGACATAACGGGATTCTTTCTCATCTTCGTGTTCTTTAGGCCATGCTACATTTAAATAGAAATTGATCGCAGGTCGGCATTTTGGACACCCTTCTGGATTGCTAAAATTCAGTTCACGATAAACTTCAGTAGAAGAAGTTAACTTTTTCGCATAGATTTGGGTGACAATTTGATCTCTTGTTAAATCAGTACATGCGCAAATTCCAGTTGGTGCAGAAACGACCTCACCACCTAAAGCATAAGCCAAAACATCGCCAATCACTGATTTACATTTTCCACAAGATCCGCCAGCTTTGGTATGTTTGGTCACATCTGCCACTGAGGTCAAGTCTTTTTCATTGATTGCCGTCATGATCGTTCCTTTATCGATTCCGTTACAACCGCAAATTACTTCATCATCCGGCCATTCACTGACATCTGTACTGGCTTCTTCACCCACCATATGCAAAAGAGAAACAGGCGTATATTCTTCAATACTTTCATTTTTCCTCAAAATATTATAATAGCGATTACCTTCACTGGTATCTCCATAAAGAACCACACCAACAACTTGATTCTCTCTAACAAATATCTTTTTATACGTATAATTGATGCCGTCAAATGCTTCGATACTGTTGATTCCTTCTGTTTCTCTGATATTCCCTGCAGAATATAGATCACAGCCAGATACTTTTAACGAAGTAAATGTCGTACTGCCTTGATAAGGTTTCGTTTCTTTGTCGGTTAATACATCTGCCAACACTTTTCCTTGTTCAAATAAGGGCGCAACTAAACCATAAACATTGCCATTATGCTCCGCACATTCTCCAACAGCAAAAACATCTGGGACATTCGTTTTCATAAAGTCATCCACAACAATGCCACGGTTCACTTCGATAGTGGTGGTTCTTGCTAAGGTCGTTTCTGAACGAATCCCAATCGACATTACGACTATGTCTGTTTCAATCGTCGTTCCATCACTAAAAGCTAAACCTGTAACCCGAGTCTCGCCAAGAATTTTTTGTGTCGCTTTTTCCATTAGAAATTTTAATCCTTGTTTTTCTAAATCAGCCTGGAGCATTCTCCCTGCTTTTTCGTCTAATTGCGTTTCCATCAGCCATTTTTCCAAGTGGACAACCGTAACATCCATTCCTTGATCTAGTAATCCTTTAGCCGCCTCTAAACCAAGTAACCCGCCGCCAATCACAACTGCTCGTTGATATTTTTGAGCAGCCTCAAGCATATTTTCAGTATCATCAATTGTTCTAAAGCCAACAACACCGGTTAATTGCGCACCTTCAACAGGTAAGATAAACGCTCTTGAACCTGTGGCTAGTATGCATTTATCATAAGAAATTTCTTTGCCTGAACTTGTACTGATTGTTTTATTATTTGGATCCATTTTAACTGCAGGATCGTGATTGATCAGTTCTATATGGTTTTCTTCATACCATTCCAGTGGATTGGTAATAATCTCTGAAACAGTCACTTTCTTTTGTAAGACGTTACTTAACATGATCCGATTATAGTTTGGGTATTTTTCTTCTCCGATAATCGTGATTTGATAGCGATTAGGGTCACGGTCTAAGATTTCTTCGATCGTTCGGACACCAGCCATTCCATTTCCAATTAAGACAAGCTTTTCTTTCATTTTATGTCGATTCTCCTTTTGTGATATTTTGAGCAATCAATTTGATGCTTTGTCTTTTTTAGAATAGCAAGAATGAAAGGGGATGACTATTAGGGAATTGCCTAATAACGATAGAGTTTGGATTCGATTATTTAGGTTATTTCTCAGTAAAAAGTCAACTGTCTTAAACTAAGTAATGCTCTTCTTAGTTATGACAGTTGATCTTTCCGTTTATTAAAACCTGTATTTAAACATTGTTCAGAAATTGTTCTCTTTGATTTTTTGAGGCAGTTTTAACATCAATGTATTTCCATTTTGCTTTTTTTATACCAATATCTTTCAATGTTCCGTTAATAAAAACCGACTTAACATAGTTTCCTTTTACGAATTTTAAGTACCACTTTGGTGCTGTTCCCGTGTTGATGATCGTCGTCTTTTTTATATTAGTGAACAAGCCTTTTAAGCTCAGTCCTGAATCATCATAAGCAATATTTTTTAACATCACTTTATCAAAAAAACCTTTAACGATCGCTGGAAATTCGTACCACCAAGTAGGTGCTATAATAAATAATTCTTCTGTCTCCCCTAACATCTTTTGATATTGAAGGACAAGTGGATCCGTTGTTTGACCTTTAGAAAATAAAGCCAAATCTTTTTCGGAAAAAACTGGATTGAACTGCTCTTTATTTAAATCAATTAATTGATATTTTTTTTGCTCGTTTTTTAAACGCTTAATTACCTTATCCAAAATTGCTTGATTGTAACTGCCCTTCCATGGATGAGCATAAATGATCGTTGTTTTCATCGTGATTCTCCTAACGTAGATTGTTTGATTTCTTGATAAATAGTACTAATTTTGCTGTTGATTTCTGTTTCATACTGCCCATATTCTTTTGCAACAATTTTGGGTTTTAACTCTTTGATCAAGCTTAAAACCATCTGTTCATGTTTGATTTTTTGTTTGATTTCAATTTCTTTTTCTGTTAATAACTGATTGGATCGTTGACTGCAATCATCACTTTCCGGGAATTTCAAGAAAGCCAATAATTCTTTGATTTCTGCGATTGAAAAGCCTACATGCTTCATTACAACTAGGTATTCTAGTAAGATTTTATCTTCTTCATCAAACACACGATACCCATTTTCTTGACGAGTTCCTATTGCAATTCCTTGGCGTTCATAGTATCTAATAGTCGAAAGAGAGATATTCATTTCTCTTTCAACATCTTTTATCTTATACATTAAAACTCACTCCTTTTTTTACGTTCTCAAGGCATCTTAACATTGCACCTAAGAACAATGTCAACAAAAAAGCCACTTCGCTAAAATAAGCGAAGTAGACTGGTACATATCAAAGCTGCTCATCTTTTTTCAAGAACACTGATCAACTATTGTCTTAATTTTTTTGTGGCTTTTGGATCTTTCCCATAAGAAGATAACGCTATCAAATAATCCTGAGATTCGATCGTACTCATATTATAAAAATCACCATCAAGATATTAACTTAGCGTAATTTCAAGTTACGTTTAAGAAAATTAAATAAAACTTTTGAAAAAAAATAGATTTCATTCTTATTTCAAACCCTTTATTATTATTTATAGTACAAATTGTACTGATAATACACAGAAGGAAAGTTATTGTATGAAAAAATTTATTTTAGGGTTAGTAATTTGTTGTTCAATCGGGTTTGGAGCAAGCGTAGTTTATGCGGATGAGGTTGTTAGTGAAGTTAATTCTGGTATGGATATGACACTTGGTGAAATTGAAGATGTTTTAATGGCCTATTTAAAAGAGCAAGGATTAGACTACTCACTTCATTCCAAAGAGCTTTCTGACTATCTATATGATCAATTAACTAGTTCAAGTGATCAAGAGCTAACTAAATTAGACGAATATGATAATATATTAGCTTATGCAGCTGAATATATATATTTAGAAACACTTCCTGAAGAAGATGGGAAAATCTCAACGATTGAAGAGTCGTATGATATGACATTAGCTGATGTTAAAGAAATTGTTGATGAAGAAAATTTAGAGTCTGCACAAACAGCTTCTGAGCAAGAAAATAGTGGACCAAGAATTTCACCTCGTGGAGTCTGGTCAAATAACCATGTCTCTAATTATGCAAGAACTTTTGGAACGCGACCAAATCCAGCATACAATAATTATGATGGCAGAGGTGGAGATTGTACAAATTTTGCTTCACAAGCACTTAGAGCTGGCGGAGCGAAAGATGGAATAACAGGATATCCAGGTTACATTGACTGGTCAAGTAAAAGAACTAGCCAAGGATTAAAAGATTCTGCTGCGTGGATAAATGCAGATGCGTTTAGACAATACTGGCAAGTAAAAGGGCGTAGTGTACGAAGATATTCAAATAGAAATGATGTGAATAAAAATGCCCAGCTTGGAGATATTTTGAATTATGCAAATAAAAAAACTGGTAGATCTTGGCATAATGCTGTAGTAACGGATAAACTGAACGGAAACATTTATATTAGTCAACATAGTACAAACAGAACTAATTGGAATTGGAATAGTATATCTTTGAGCTTAAACGATAATTATGTTTATATTATTAGAGCCATTTAAATTATTTATTAAATGATTCAACCAAATATTGAAATTAAGGAAAATGTCTATGAATCGTGCAAAATGTATACTGCTATTACTTCCACTTTTATATTTAACGTCTTGTTTTTATTCAATAGATAAGAATATAGGAGAATCAAGTGAATATTCAAAAGAAGAAATAGAAGATGCTGTAGCTGTAGTGGAAAATAATTATAAAGAGTTTTTGACTGTTGGTAGACCTATAACTTTAATTTTTGATCAAGAGATCTCCGACAGAGTTCTTAAAGACTATTCTGATGACTATAAAAAAGAGCTAATTGTTCTAAGTTCTGATATTAGAACTAAATTAGTTTCAGGTGCACTCTCTCCATTATCAATCTATAAAGATTATTATTGGATTTTAGAAAAAGATAAAAATAGTTGGAGAATTATTCAAGGAAATTTTTTGAATTAACTGTCGATGTCATTATCTAGTTGTAATTGAAATGAGCCTGGGACATAACACAAAAAGTTATGTTTCAGGCTCTTATTATCCGAATAAAAGGATCATTCGGCAAATCAAGCTGTTTTGTTCAACTGCAGTACGAGGGGTACTAGGAATGGGAAAGTGAATAATTAATAATGCTTGAGTGATTGCTCAGCTCAAAATGACGAACTGTATCAAAAGGGACAGAACTTGATAACCTATCGTTTATTTTTTATTCTTCTAATAACAGTTTGAATTGATCTTTCTTCTTTTTTAGAGCTGCTGGATCTTTCCCATAAGAAGACAACGCAATCAAATAATCCTGAGATTCGATCGTACTCATATTATAAAAATCACTGTTTTCTTTCTTACTACAGTCATTGACCCATTGAGCTTCTGATGCATCGTTTACGATTTTCTGATTGATGGCTTTGGAATTTGTGCAAGCAAAAATTAGATGGGCTTCTTTGATATACTCAGCCATGTAGGTTGCTTTAATCAGCTTTATATTTTCTAATTCATTGAATTCCTCTAAAAAAATTGGTGCAACAAGTGTTACTTGTCCTTTAGCGTTTAAAATCGCAATGGTTTTTCGTAATGCGATTCGGCCACCGCCGATGATCACGATTCTCTTGCCTGTTAAATCAAGCATTACTGGATACATGTAATAGCCCCTTTCACAATTCCTTCTAAATCTACTAAAATTCGTGAATCAAATTCCAGTGTTCTTGAGAGGATAAAATCCGTTTTGGGGAACGCTTCGTTAAGTTTATTTTTCATGATCGTAATCAAATGTCCATCGAATAAAAAGAAAGGAACAATCACTATTTTTTGATCCGTTGATACTTGTTTTTTGATATCTTCTAAGTAGTCTTCCTGCCCTTTCAAACTTGTTGGGATAATGGAAAAACCGACTTGTTGTTGGATTTCGGCTGCAATCTCCGTTAATACTTGTTGTGGTTCATCCGTTTGTTTTGTACCATGCGCGACTAAAATTCCTACTAGTTGTTCATCTGGATACGCCGCCTCTATTTCTTGGAATCGTTCCAACAATACTTGACGGCTACCACTTTTACTGCCGAAGGTTTCTGTTTGCTTGAATTGAACATCTGGATATTGCTCTTTGACTGCTTCAAGTTCATTCGGGATATCCACTAAAGCATGTTTCGCTGCAAATAATAAGACTGGTACAATGATTAATTTAGTGACACCATTTTTGATCATTTTTTCGGCAACAATAGGAATCGTGTCCGAATGGTTTTCTAGAAAAGCTGTTGCTTGGTAAAGTGCTGGATCAATTTTTGTTTCTAATTGCTTAATAAACGCCATCGCTGCCTGATTTTTTTCGGCTTTTTGACTGCCATGAAATACATAAAGAACTCCGATCATCTTTCTCACCTCATAAATCGATTAGTTGATGTTTCATACTATACTGCAATAATTCGCTAAACGTTTCAAACTCTAATTTTTTCATCACATGAGACTTATGCACTTCGACGGTTTTAACAGAAATGAATAGGCGCTCGGCAATTTCTTTATTGCTGTATCCTAGGGCCACTAAGGGTAAAACTTCCCGTTCTCTTTTAGAGAGACGTTCATATTTTGCATCATTTTCTACTGTATCCTTGTTGTTAAGCCAAGTTTCACTATCGTACTCGCCAAACAAAGGATCGATTGCAATCTGCCCATTGATGACTTGTTGAATCGCTTCTAACAAAACAGTATCTTGGGAACTTTTCAGGATATAACCTTTAGCTCCATATTCTAAAGCTGTGCGGACATATTCTTCTTCATCATGCATACTTAAAATGATTGTCTTTACACCTGGAAAATGCTCTTTAATACGACGAGTTGTCTGAAGCCCATTTTCTCCAGGCGGCATTCGCATATCCATCAGCACAACATCAACAGGATATTTTTCAAGAAGTAAAAAAGCCTCTGTACCATCTGCTGCATCTCCAACAACTGTGATATTTTTTTGACTTTCCAGTAATAAACGCAGGCCACTTCTAACCACTGCATGATCATCTGCTATTATAATATTCATCTTACCACCTCCTAATTTAAAAGCGGAACAAATCGGTTAATCCTGTAGAAAATCAGGAAATTGACATTGAAACGCTTTTTGTCTCACTCCATTTTCAGCTTTTTCCAGAAAGGCTAGCCCGCGTAGCTAGATAACAATTAAAGCGTAGCGAGCTCATCCAGCTCTGACAGAAAAATAGGAAAATATGTTTGTGACGCTTTTTGCCACAGGCGGATTTTATCTTTTTTCCGAAGAGCTAGCCCGCTTAGCTAGATAAGACATTGGCAAATGCAACGTCACCGTAGTTCCTTCCATTTCTTCTGATTGAATCCCTAAATGACCACCGATTGATTCAGCTCGTTCTTGCATATGTAAAAGCCCCAATCCATGGCTATGTCCATTTACTTTTTGAAGATCAAATCCTTTACCATGATCCCGAACAGTTAGTACTAAGTGATTTTCTTGTTCACTTAACGTTACCCACAATTCATTCACATCAGCATGTTTCACACTATTCATGACACTTTCTTGTAATACACGATACGTAATGACTTCTATGCTTTCTACAAATCGTTTATTTTCAATCATCGCAATAAAATGAATCTCTACACCTGTTGCTTCTGTTAAGCGATGTAATAAGGCCTCGATTGCTGGAATCAAGCCTAGATCATCCAACGCTGCTGGCCGCAAATCAACAGCGAGTTGTTTCACTTCTCCCAACAATGCAACAAAATCTTCATCGATTTTTTGTAGTTTTGATGGTAACTCCGCCAATTGTTCACACCATTTTAACTGTCGCGTTTCCAACATCAAACTATAAATACTTTGGGCTATTCCATCATGCAATTCTTGGGAAATTGCTCGACGTTCGTTTTCATGTGCTTGGTTGACGTACTCGATCAACCGTTTATTTTGAATGACCTGTTGCAAACGATTTTGAACAGCTACTCGACGAATACTCAATAACGCCATTTTGTGATCGATCATCGTATAACTACCACTGAATTGTTCTTGCTCTCCTGCTTTATTTTCTAGAACAAATGGAAATGCGGCTTGGTCCCAATCCGATCTGACCTCACAATCTAAGCATTTTTCCATGGTAGAATGAAGCATACAGCCTTCACCTCTAGCAATTTCCAAAATTTTTTCTAAAGGAAATGGGTAAGCAGCTTCTAATTCAGCGGCTGCTTTATTTCGTTTGATACAGTTATTTTCCTTGATTAAAAATAGGCTATCTTTTGCTTCTTCAAATAATCTTTCCATTCCATTCATTTCCATCTTCTTCACCTATAAATAAACAGCTAGTTCATTTGTTTTGTCTTTAGCAGCACTCAAAAAATCTTCAGTAACACTGGTTTTCTCTCTAAAACCAAGTAATAATACACCTTTTACTTCACCTGATTTCAACACTGGAAAAGCAGCAATCGTTTCTAGTTTTTCCATTCGTGTGATGGGCAGTTCCACTAATTTTTCTGGTTGTTTTTGTAAAGCTGTTGCTTGATACGGTCGACCTGTTCGCCAAACGATTCCGCCGATACCTTTGCCAACTTGCAAACGAATTTTTTTGTAATTTTGGTTGGTATTTCCCGCTACGTAATTCCAACGAATCACACGAATTTTAGTGCGTTCGTTTATAGTAGAAAGAGCTAATGCGACAAAATCCACCTTTAAGTCTGCTTTGATTTGATCGATTGCTTGTTGCATCTGATCCGTCATTTGACTACTCCTATTCCCTAATTTTTAATAAAAAGCTTGTTTTCTGCTGACTCTTCTCTTATTCTTAAGCCAACATCATCTTATTTTAGAAGGATTTTTTTATGAAAACAACTACTACTTTTAGTCCCAAACGTTTAGTCATGATTATTACGATGACTGTTTTTTCTTTTTCTAGCATGACCACCGCTTTTTTCTTGATGGGAATCAAGGCTTTTCCGTATTTTATCGGTGCCGCTCTTTTCTATTTTATTCCCTACGCTATTATTATAGCAGAATTTACAGGTGTATATAAAAATCATATTGGCGGATTGTATCAGTGGCTTTCCGGTCACCTTTCAGAAAAGGTGGCTTTTATTGCAGCTTTCTTATGGTATTGCAGTTATTTTATTTGGATGATCAGTTTGTTTATGAAACTGTGGATCCCTTCATCTATTTTAGTTTTCGGTCAAGATTTAACGAAAAAAAGCACTTCTTCTTATTTTTCAACACCGATCTTGATTGGTTTGTTATCAATTTTAGCCGTTTCTATTACTTTATTTTTTGTCAGCAGAGGATTTCAAGGGATTGCTGCTGTATTATACCTAAGCGGCATTCTAATGACACTTCTAATCATTGTCAGCTTGGGGAGTAATCTCTGGTTGTGGATCAATGATCATACAGCAATTTTGCCAAATCTTATCGCCAGTTTTAAAGGGGGGCAAGGAAATGCTGCCTCAGGTCAAACGTTGCTTGAGCAGTTAGCCTTTTTGATTTTTGCTATTACAGCGTTTGGCGGATTAGATACGATCGCAAGCCTAGTAGATAAAACCGGCAAACAAAAAAAGAAATTTCCAAAACTATTGATCATCAGTAGTATTTTAGTCGTCGTTTGTTATTTTTTAGGTATCCTTTTATGGAGTGGTGGTACCGATTTAGCTCGTTTAAAGGAAAATGGCAGCATTCACTTAGGGAATTTGATGTATGAGTTAATGGAAAGCTTAGGCTATTCAGTTGGTCGTTCTTTCGCACTAAGTCCAGACCATGCGCAGTGGCTAGCCCAACTTTTCATTCGCTTTACTGCACTAACACTACTGCTTTCTTATATCAGTTTACTCTCAACTATTTTTTATCTTCCGATTCGCACATTGGTTGAAGGAACGCCAAAACATTATTGGCATCCACTTTTAAAACAAAAAAATAAACATGAGATGCCCATTTATGCTTTGCTTATTCAAGGTATTTTGATTAGTTTATTTATTTTAGGCATCAGTTTTGGTAGTCATTATGTTGTTTTTTTATATAATCAATTGACATTGATGACCAACATTTCTCGAGCGATCCCTTACTTACTCGTTGCCCTAGCTTACCCAGCATTTAAGCAAAAGCAATTAGAACAAGAGTCTTCATCCGGTTTGATTCAATCGAAAAGGATAGCTTCATGGATCAGTCTCAGCGTCATCGCCAGTATTGGTTTAGCGATTGGCTTTCAACTGTATCACCCCATCTCACAAGGAAATTGGCTGCAAAGTGTCACTTTAGTGATTGGCCCCTTGTTGTTTACGTTGATCGGTTATTTACTTTATCAGCGATTTCATCGAAAAAATAAAAAAGAATTGGCAGATATCTAAATAAACTATAGTAATAACAAGCGAAATAACAGCCTTTCCTGTACAATGTAAAGTGAGCAACTTTCTGATTCTTCTCGAAAAGGAGAAACAGTTATCTTTTGTACAGGAGGGATTTTTTTGTTTGATTTAGAAAAGGTTCAATCATTGAATGAGCTAGAAATGATCGTTTACCAATATATCTTAGAACATATGAACAGTGTTCCTAAATTAACGATTCGTCAACTTTCCGCCGATTGCCATGTTTCAACTTCAACGATTTTACGTTTTTGTTCCAAAATGGGGTTTGATGGTTTTTCCGAATTAAAATATGCCTTGAAAAAGGAAGATGAGCAACAGCAGCAATCTTTCGAGCAATATTACGATGCTACGATCCATGTCGATTCTTTTTTAAAGCGTCTTAATCAACAAACTTATTATGAAACACTAAAACCTGCGATCACAATGATTGCATCTGCACGCCATATTGTTTTCTCAGGTATTGGCACTAGTGGGATTTTAGGAACTTACGGTAGCCGCTATTTCGCAAACATGGGGATCAATGCTTATAGTATCGGTGATCCATTCACACCAATTCCTCAAAGAGGGTTTGAAAATACGTTAGCAATCATTCTGTCTGTTTCAGGAGAAACCACAGAAGTAATCAAACAAGTAACTGATTTTAAGCGATCTGGTGCCAAAATTATAAGTATCACTAATGATGAACATTCTACGATTGCTCGGTTAGCGGACTATAACATTTCTTATTATATGCCAGATGAACGGTCTGTTTACGCTGATTCTTATATCAATATCACCACACAAATCCCAGTTATCGCAATGATCGAACTATTAGCCCATCAAGCAAGTAAAGAATTTGCAGCCAATAACAACCAACAACAAGACGTTGAATAAATACGCGCTGAAACTTTGGGAAAATTGCTATGGTTTCTTCAAATGGTCTATCCTATTTTTTAGGCACGGCGACTTAGTTAAAAAGGAGTGATGATCAATGACATTTACCATTGAACAGTTAAATAATGAAATTATTACTGGAAAACAATATAAATTTGCCATCCCCAAAACTGCCGAGGATTTCGTTGAAGTAAATACTCAAAAACAAGAAATCTTCGCTGACGAACCCAACAATATCCGAGCACTCATTATCAATGATCCAGATGAAAGTAATGGTACCTATAAATATTTTATTGAACATAGCGAAGGGAACCGAACAGTTGAATTATCAGGTGGTGCTTATGCCGTCTTCACAGGGCATTGGAAAACCCTAGCTGATCTTGATCATTTTATTGGAGCCTGTTATGGTGAACTAGCTCAATCAGCTGAATACAAGATCAATGGCACCAACAATCTCCAGCTGATCGATTTTGAACAAAGGGAAATCATTTTGAAACTACCTGCGAGTCAACATTAAAACTAAGATGTAGAAGTAAATCAACATTGATTTACTTCTACATTTTTTTCTGGATGTTTTTTTACGTGGTACATGTTTCTCAACAGCTTCCAGCTATTTTAAATTCGTATAAATTATCTTATAGTAAATATGTAAACGTATTCATTAGGTTAAAAAAGTGATTAGGACATAAATCTGTGAGTCATATCCTAGTCACTTGGAATCCGGATAAACGGTGGGCTCAGAAGCAACTCCTTCGGAAATAAGCTGAAATTGCTGTAAAACACAACAAGGAACGAGTTGATGTTGCACAGTACCTACCTGGTCATAAAAATTTGAAGAGCACCAGGTAGGTACCAATCATCATCAGTTCGCAAACTCACTGTGATTCTTGGCAATTTTCATGAATTCCTTCTTATCTCTCGGAGTTAAACGCTTCTGTCCCAACCTCATTGAAATACTACTACAGCACTTATTTTCCGTTACTTTAGTTAACCAAAGGAGAAGTTTAGAATGAATGAATGGATCAATGAAAAAGTTCTACCACCCGTGTTAAAATTCGTTAATACTAAAGCGATTACAGCATTAAGAAATGGGATGTTATACACGATGCCCTTTACGATCGTCGGTTCGATTTTTCTATTATTAGCAAACCTACCGATCGAATCTGTAGCAAAATGGATCACGGATAGTGGTCTAGTTGTTTACTTTAATCAAGCATACGGTGCCTCTTTTGCAATCATGTCTATCTTTGCTGTAATCGGGATCGCTTATTCTTATGTCAAAACAGAAGGCTTTGAAGGATTACCTGCCGGAATGATTTCACTCGTTGTCTTTATTTTATTTATGGCACCAGGTGTTACTGATTCAGACAGTGGTGTAACAATCGGCAATGTTATCAATAAAGACTGGACTGCTGGCAAAGGGATGATCACAGCAATCATCGTTGGATTGATCGTCGGTTGGGTTTACAGCTGGTTCTTACGTCACGATATTCGTATCAAATTACCTGAAGCAGTTCCTGAAAATGTTGCAAACTCATTTACAGCTTTAATTCCAGCTGCAGCTTTGATTACTGGCGCAATGTTTGTTTATATTTTCTTTGATAAAGTCTTTAAGACAACGTTCTTCGATTTCATTTACGATGTTTTACAATCTCCACTTCAAGGTGTAACAGACTCATTAGGCGGCGCCTTAGTCCTTGGTTTCTTAGTTCCCCTATTCTGGTTCTTTGGTGTTCACGGTTCAACGATTGTTGGCGGAATCATGGGACCGATATTACAAGCGAACTCTTTAGAAAATACAGATATTTTAAAAGCTGGTAAAGAATTAACTGTTGCCAATGGTGGTCATATCGTAACACAACAATTTTTAGATCAATTTTTAACGGTGACTGGTGCTGGTATGACACTTGGCTTAGTTGTTTATATGGTGTTCTTTGCTAAATCTGCGCAGTTCAAACAATTAGGTCGTTTATCGATTGGTCCTGCAGTATTCAATATCAATGAACCCATTACGTTTGCGACACCGATCGTTATGAACCCAATTATGGCGATTCCGTTTATCTTAACACCCGTTGTTTCATCTGTTATCACGTACTTTGCGCTCTATACTGGTTTAGTGCCATTATTTACAGCGGTTCAAGTCCCTTGGACAACACCTCCGATTATTTCCGGATTATTAGTCGGCGGTTGGCAAGCAGCGCTATTACAAGCATTTGTCTTAACGTTAGGTTTCTTCATCTACTTACCATTTGCTAGAAAAATGGATGCAATCAATTATGCACAAGAAACAAATCAACCCATTACAGAAGAAGTATTAGAAGAAATTGAAGCAGAAGCTTAAAAAAATCCGTTCTAAACTGACTTAAACATCCCTGTACAGCTGATTCCGTTCAAATGATTCCTCCTAGCTGTACAGGGATAATTAAGTATTTCGTCAAAAAAATAGTAAGGTTGTAAGGAGTAGATCACATGTCAATTTTAAGAGAAAATTTCCTTTGGGGCGGCGCAGTTGCTGCTCATCAATTAGAAGGTGGTTGGGACCAAGGTGGTAAAGGTGTTAGTGTTGCTGATGTGATGACGGTAGGCGCTCACGGTGTTCCTAGAAGAATCACAGACGGTGTGTTGCAAGGGGAAAATTACCCCAACCATGAAGCCATCGATTTTTACCATCATTATAAAGAAGATGTAAAATTATTCGCAGACCTTGGGCTAAATTGTTTCCGAACATCGATTGCTTGGACGCGGATTTTCCCCAATGGTGACGAAGCAGAACCAAATGAAGCAGGATTGCAGTTTTATGATGATTTGTTCGATGAATGTTTAAAATATGGAATCGAACCTGTCATTACTTTATCTCATTTTGAAATGCCTTATCATTTAGTCACCGAATATGGTGGTTGGCGTAATCGTAAAATGATCGATTTCTTTGCGAAGTTTGCCCGTGTTTGTTTTGAACGCTATAAAGATAAAGTAACGTATTGGATGACCTTCAATGAAATCAATAACCAAGCGAATTATGCTGAAGACTTTGCTCCCTTTACCAACTCTGGTATTAAGTACCAAGAAGGGGAAGATCGTGAAAAAATCATGTATCAAGCGGCTCACTATGAGTTAGTTGCTAGTGCGCAAGCGGTGAAGATCGGACATGAAATCAATCCTGATTTTCAAATTGGTTGTATGATTGCCATGTGTCCAATTTATCCCTATTCTTGTGATCCAAAAGATATGATGATGTCGGTCAGTGCGATGCAAAAACGATACTGGTTTACGGATGTTCATGTGAGAGGTCATTATCCTAGTTTTATGGAAAATTATTTAGCGCGTAAAGGCTTTGAATTGGATATTACGGAACAAGATTTGACTGATTTAACCCATGGTTGTGTGGATTATATCGGCTTTAGCTACTATATGTCTTTTGCGATCAAAGATCATGAAAAAGGTCCTGCTTTTGATTATGATGAGTCGAAAGATTTAGTCAAGAATCCTTATGTAAAAGCCTCTGACTGGGGTTGGCAAATCGATCCGTTAGGCTTGCGTTATGCCATGAACTGGTTTAATGAGCGTTATGAATTGCCGTTGTTTATTGTGGAAAATGGCTTTGGTGCCATTGATGAAGTTGAAGCAGATGGTACAATCAATGACCAATATCGCATCGATTATTTGAAAGCTCATATTGAGATGATGAAAGAAGCGGTTGAGTTTGATGGGATTCCGTTGATTGGCTATACGCCTTGGGGCTTTATTGATTTGGTTTCCGCGGGGACTGGTGAGATGAAGAAACGGTATGGTTTTATCTATGTGGATAAGGATAATGAAGGACAAGGGACGTTGCAGCGTTCTAAGAAGAAGTCGTTTGATTGGTATCAGCAAGTGATTAAGAGTAATGGTGAAGAGTTGTAAGAGGTTTGGATATAAAAGAAAGGGAAAGCTTAATTTCATAAACACAATTTAGTTTCCCCTTTCTTTTTTACTATGCAAGCAAACTATTGAGTATCAGAAAGAATAGTGAAACGTTCCCTATTCTCCTCCAAATAAATCAATCCCCATATTTCTGACTTCTTGGCATTCTTCATCTGTCAAAAACCACCACGACATTTTTTCATGCCCAACTGTACCTAGCCATATTTTTTCCCCCTGAAAAAAGGCAATATCTTCTGGCAAATTCGGACCTTGCCAATCTCCAATTGATTTTGAATAGTTTAAAAGAATGGATAGTGAATCTGAACTAAATACAAAGCGATATACTTCCACTACTTTTTCATGATCAATTACCATTGAAGTTGCCCAACTATTTGTTTCAATTTTAGTAACTAAAAATGAATCTAAATCACTAATTAATTCATATGCTTTTTTATCATATGAATAGGTGTTATCTCCTTTAAAATCAATATCATGACGAATACAAAATTCAAAAAATGTACACCCTTGTTTTAAAGCTAAGTTAGTAATATCTTGATATTGCTGACTGTGTATATCCTCTGAATAATAATATTTGTTCCTATTTGTTTGAAGCCATACCATAAAATGAATGCCCTCCAGACCTATTCCAAGTATGATAATGTGCGAAATTACCAGCTCCATGCGCCCTATCTGCTATTGGCGGTTGGAACTTGCCACCACTTAGTCCACCAACTAAATGAGCTACCTTGTAGGCTCCTGTAGATGTTGTTGACCATAAATCTCCACGTAGCTTCATGTAATTTACAGCTGTATTTTTCAACCGCTCTGAGTTTGAATACTTTTTTGAGAATGCTTGATAGTCAAACTTATTCAATGATGGTAATTCACTTTTCTTGCTATACTGATAAAGAAAACCAATGATGAAAATACTTATAAGAGCATAGAACACATTGTTTAACTTCATTTCCAGATAATTCACCACCTATCTATTTTTTAAGATACACTTCTTTACAAATTGAGCTTTAACAAATTTGAATTTTCAGAATTTTTCCATTTCATAAAACTCATCATATGATATATTTCATAATATGTAAAGATTAATTTCATTTAGAATAGTTTCATCCTTTTTTGCTTCAAATGTAATTGTGACACAGATAATTAGGCACCATCTAACTATTTCAACGAAAATTGTCTTCGTATCCAACTCGTTTATTTCTAGCTTTTTCATCATATAATCAGCTCTTTCAGACACAACGCTAGGACTATGGATATTCGCAACATCACGATTTAACATACGTATCAAAAATCAATTGGTTTTCTCCCTTGTTCGTATTGACCATTCATGTTAAGTTCTTCATACTCATTGGTATAGGATAGCAACGAAAAAAGCTTTACGAACTAGGATACGTTCGCAAAGCGCCATCACATATAAATAACCATTGGCACCTCAAGTATCTGGCGGGAACCAAAATCATGAGGCCCTGTAAAGACAGCAATACCTACCAATACAAGTTGCCGATAGCCAATACCGAAGTACCAGCATGTTTTATTGTACCCAATTTTTGCCTGAATTTCTACCTTATGTGAGAAATTCTTTTAGATTGAGTCAAGAGGTTTGCGGTGGTTTTTGTCTATTGAAAACGATGAGGCGCGGGTCTGATTGTTTTTTATTCGTCTATCTAGTTGGGTTTTTAATCAACTTTAGACTAGGAGAATGTAGACATGGGAAAATCACAGGAATCTAACACAATCGCTTATCAGGAGATTTTGGCTATAAAAGCTTCTTTGCGCGAGCTAAAATCATGGCATGAAGCATTGCATTTTATGCGTCATTTTCTTGATGGGAAGAAAATAAGGACTTCTGAAGAGATGCAGGCTTGCGCTGAAATGTTTGAAGTGGTTTATCAAAAATTTGGTGCATTATTAACTGAGAGTGAAGTATCTTTGCGTAAAATAGTTAAGCAAAATAAGTAAAGTATCTAAAAAAACAACCTGTGTATGCGGTATAGCCTACACAGGTTGTTTTTATTTTTAAGACTACAAATTTCAAGTTCTTAGAAAAACTGTTGTACTACTTTTCTTAATCGATTCAACGACTCTTCATTTATCTGTGACACTGCTGATTGATTCTCGCTTGGGGATCAATATTTCTTAAATGGGATAATTATTTTAATTCCCGATTCAACACTTCATCTTGAATCATGCCACTGGCTTTCATAAACATATACGTCACAACGGGTCCGACAAAGGTAAAACCATGTTTCTTCATATCTTTGGCTACATTTTTAGATAACGGTGTGACATTTGAAACCTCATATGCTTCTTCATATACATTCAAACGAGGCACACCACCAACAAAATCCCACATATACTCAGCAAAACTGCCATATTCTTCTTGCACAGCTAAAATCGCTTGCGCATTTTGAATCGTCGCATTGATTTTTCTCGGATTGCGGATCATTTCGGGATCTTGCATGATTTTCTCCACATCGTCTGGCATCATACCAGCCACCTTTTGAATGTCCATATTGTGGAAGTTCCTTAAAAATACATCCATCTTCCCTGCTGCTGCTTTCCAACTTAATCCAGCTTGAAAAGTGCCGACTGTTAACAAGATAAAAAGTAAACGATCATCATGTGTGGGTTTCCCCCATTGGTTATGATACCAATCAAATTTCGATGGTTGGTTCTTTTTCATCTCTTTCTCCCACATTTAACTTTTTTTCTATCATAACATAAAAAAATAAAATGAGATCGTTTAATGATAATCCAAAAAGATTCTATTGCCTATCACCAGAAAGGATGTACTACTTATGAAAACTAAAATGAATCTAACTGGAAAAATCTATACCATAGAACTCTTGAGCGGAATGATTTTCTATAGCTTAGGAATTCTATTCATTACGCCACCAACAACCCCAGGAATTATAAAAAACCTAGCAATAGGTTTAATGATTCTAGTCTTGTTAATAATAATGGTCGTAACCATCCTTACTAATAAAGAAAAACTTGATGAACATGCCTTAAATATTTTTTATAAATCTAGTAATACAACATTTTTCTTTATTTTGATATTTTTACTCGTAGGAGGAATAGTGGTTTATTTTATCCCAATGGGTCTCAATCTCTCACCCGCTATAATTTCATTTATACTCGCTGTAATTCTAATCCTTCATGGTTCGACTTTTAGATCCTTAGAACTATCAGGTAAATAACTCATGGGCAAAATAGAAACGACTTTAAAACAATACAGAGAAGAAAAAGGTCTGACTCAAAAAGAACTTGCAGAAAAAGTTGGTGTTCGACGGGAAACTATCCTTCATTTAGAAAACAATAGATACAATCCATCCTTAGAGTTAGCTCTGGAAATAGCACGTGTATTTGGCGTAACCGTTGAAACGCTTTTCAAATTAAAATACTAATATCTTAACTCTACTATATTAGTGTTACTTCTTAATTTCATCATCCATATTCAAAAAACTCACTCTAATAAACCGACCATTGCCTTCGAAATATCAGCAGCTTTCAAACCATAAACTTCTTTCAAATACTCTAATTTACCCACTTGACCAAATTGCTCTTTTACACCGATTCGTTTCATTTTTACTGGATGATTTTCCGTAACGATTTCCGCTACAGCACTTCCTAAACCACCGATCACATTATGATTTTCTGCGGTTACGATAGGACCCATTTTAGCTGCTTCAATCACGATTTCTTCATTCATCGGCTTGATTCTAAACAAATCGATCACTTGAACTGAAATCCCCAGCCTCTCTAAATCAGTCGCTGCCTGAAGTGCTTCTTCTACCATGATCCCACTCGCAAAAATCGTCCCAGCTGTTCCTTCTTTCAGTTTAACGTATCCTTTAGAAAAATCTTCTTCTCCTTTATAAAGTGATGTTGCTTGTTTGCGTATCGTCCGAATGTAGAACAGCCCTTTTGCCGTATGCGCATACTCTAAAATCGCTTTAAACTGATACGGATCTGACACCTCATAAATATGATTTCCTGGAATCACCCGCATCAACGCAACATCTTCAAACGGCATATGCGTTCCGCCATTCATTTCAGCTGTAACGCCTGGGTCTGTCCCAACGATGACAGCATGATTTTTGGCATACCCTAACGAAAGAAACACTTGATCGAAAGAGCGTCTAGTCGCAAATGGCGCAAAGGTATGGATAAATGGTGTGAAGCCAGTGACCGCCAAACCAGCAGCTACCCCCATTTCTTCTGCTTCCATAATTCCCACATTGATATAGCTTTTCCCCAACTGCTCTTTTAATTTACTCGTTCCCATCGAACTCGCAAGGTCTGCTTCTAAAACGACAACTTTCTGATCTTTTTCCGCTAAAGCTAAGATGGTTTTTGTATAGACTTGCCGCATTTCTATGTTCTTCATTATGGATTCACCTCGATTTTTTCAGCCAATGTTACAATGGCTTTTTTGATTGCTGTTTTGGCTGCTTCATCTGGACGTATATGGTGATTATCTGCTAGCTCCTCCAAATAAGGAACACCTTGTCCTTTTACAGTATCTAAAACGATCGCTGCTGGTTTTCCCTTTATCTCCTTCGCTTGATCGATTGCTGCTTCAATGGCATCAACATTGCCACCATCCACCCGCCAACTATTAAAACCAAACGCCTGCATTTTTTCGACAAAATCAAATGGATCACAAATATCCGTTGTATAGCCGTCTAATTGTTTTTTATTATCATCGATAAATACGATCAAATGATCCAATTTTTGATGCGCTGCAAATTGAAAGGCTTCCCAGCATTGCCCCTCATTTAATTCTCCATCTCCAACAATCGTAAAGGTAAAATTTTCTTTCCCTAGCAGTTGATTACCTTTCGCAATGCCTGTTGCAGCGGAAATTCCTTGCCCGAGTGAACCTGTAGTCATGTCTACACCAGGTGTTTTGATTCGATCAGGATGTGAAGGAAGGTTGGTTCCATTTTGGTTTAGGCTAAAAAGAAACGCTTCATCAAAATAACCTTTTAAAAATAAGGTAGCATATAGTGCAGGTCCAGCATGTCCTTTTGATAGAACAAAATAATCACGATCTGGATCATCTTTCTTTTCTGGCGACACATTCATGACTTTTCCATATAAAACCGCTAATGTTTCTACAATAGATAAGCTCCCGCCAAAATGACCAAAGCCTAGATTGTCTAATTCCTTCATCGTATAATAACGAATCTGATCCGCAAACTTCTGTGTATCCATTATGCGACCTCCTTCGTTTCAGTTGCTTTTTTCTTTCCAAATATAGTTAATGCCAATAATAAAGCCAGCACTGCCACAACACCTGCAACGACCGCGATTTGACCGCCCATATCTGCTAGTTTCCCAAGAAAAATCCCTGTCACACCATAATCTGTATCGGAGAATGTTGATCCTTGGAAGCCTAAATCCCCCATAACGGGCATCAATAAAATCGGCATAAAACTAATAATCACCCCATGAATGAACGAGCCCACAACAGCACCACGTACACCGCCTGTGGCATTTCCGAAAACACCGGCCGTTGCGCCACAGAAGAAATGCGGCACCACACCTGGAATAATTACGGTCGTACCTGTTGCGATCATAATAAACAAGCTTACGATTCCGCCAACAAAACTAGTTAAGAAACCGATCAACACAGCATTTGGCGCATAAGGAAAAACAATTGGACAATCTAAAGCCGGAATCGAATTCGGCACTAATTTTTCTGAGATTCCTTTAAAAGCTGGTACAATTTCTGCTAAGATCAAACGAACACCAGCTAAAATCACAAAGACACCTGCTGCAAACATCCCTGCTTGTTGTAAAGCATAAATAATGTAATTGGTCCCATTACTAAGGTTTTCAGCAATAAACGCATTTCCAGCAAATAATGCCACGATCGTATACACAATGCCCATCGTCAATGTGATACTAACGGTCGAATCACGTAGGAACGACAAGCCCTTTGGAAAATTGATATCTTCGGTTGATTTTTCTTTATTCCCTACATATTTCCCGATAAACCCACTCAGAGCATACCCAAAGTTTCCTGTATGACCTAAAGCCACTGAATCATTTTTCGTGATTTGTTTGGTAAATGGCTGAGCGATCGCTGGAAAAATCGTATTAGCCAAGCCTAACGCCAAACCACCAACTAAAACTAACGGCACTGCACTCATTTTTGTCACACTCATGATCACGGCAATCATACACGCCATATAAAGTGTCGCGTGACCCGTTAGATAGATATATTTAAATTTTGTAATACGGGCAATTAAAATATTAAACGCCATTCCTGCTAACATAATAAGTGCTGTATAAGTGCCATATTTTGTCAAAGCCAAGGCAACGATTGCTTCATTGTTTGGCACTACACCTTGCATATTAAACGCATGCTGGAACATTTCGCCAAATGGCGCTAGTGCCCCTTCGATCACTCCAGCACCAGCAGTCACGACTAGAAACCCTACAAATGTCTTGATTCCGCCACGGACAACATCTGAAATCGATTTTTTTTGTAAACCTAACCCAAGCACAGCAATCAATGCCACCAAAATTGCCGGGGTACTTGCAATATCAATCAATATATTTAAAACGCTATTCATCTTTTTCTCCCACCTTCTTTAGACTTTAAAGTAACCCTTCTTTTACACACACTGCTTTTACTTTTTCTCTCAACTCGTCCATATCGATAATACTGTTTAAAATAACTACGTTCCCTAAATGCTGCGCACTATCCGCTAAATCCCCGCCGACAAAAAAGACATCTGCCAAATCTGGTGTGGCACTTCCCATATCATAATGCGCCACCTCAACTCCTGTTACTCCTAATTCATTCAACACGCTATTGATATTCATTTCCACCATAAAACTAGATCCTAATCCAGATCCACAAACTGCTGCCATTTTCATAATGATTCTCCTTCCTTTAATAACTGAATAATTGTTGCTTGATCCTTTGCAGCTAATAGTTTTTCTAAATTCTCTTTATTGGATAAAATTTTCGTCAAACTCGCCAATGCTTTTAAATGCATTTCATTATCTACAGCTGCTAAACAGATAAAAATCGTGATTTCGTGTTTAGAATCATCTAAAAGCAGCACAGGTTTTTCCACTTTTAAAAGCGACATCCCTAATTGTTTCACCCCATCTTCTGGTCTTGCATGAGGCAAGGCGATTCCTTTCCCAATATGAATAAAGGCGCCGTAATCTTTCACCTTTTGAATCATTGCGTCAATATAATTCTCTGTAATCTTCCCCTGTTCTTTTAGAGGTTGCGCCGCAAAAGCAATCGCTTCTTCCCACGTTAATGTTGTATCTGTCAACTGAATCATTTCTGTCGTTAGCAACTCCGATAGCATTGGCTTCCCATCTTCTTTCACTTTTAGTTTTTTGATCATTTTACGATTTAAAATACGATAAATTTTTTCTTTAGTAACATCTTTTTTTAACTCGATATATGGTAATAGTATTTCAATAATTTCGTCGATAGAAGGGACAACGATTCCTGGTATCAATAACTCTTCTTGCACATGACGGATCAAGTTATTTTTTTCTAACTGCGTCATGATTGGATTGATCAAATACGTTTTCTTTGGTGTATTTAACGGAACACTCGAAAAAATCACATCGTATTCAGATTCGGCAATACTTTCTAATTGATCAACGGTTGTTGTTAAACTAAAGTCGATCGTTGGAAAAAGTTCCTTCAACTCTGATTGCATGATTAGACTAGAACTAATTCCACTTGGACATAAAACCAATGCTTTATAACGGATCACCCGATTTAATTCCCGCTGATTTCCAATTTCACCGCCAAACAAAATTGTAAAATACCCAACTTCTTCATCTGGGATCGCTTGACCTGTCAGCATCTCTAAAGGGTGCAACGCTATTTTTGTCAAAGCGAATAATTCGCCATATTGTTCTTTGATTTCTTCTATCAGCACATTCGTTAAAGAAAAATGATACTTGATTCTAAAAAAAGCTGGCACCAAATGATAAAAAAGATCGAGTAGTAATTTTCGATACGCTTTAAATTCGATTGCTGCTAAACGTTCTATCTCATGAATGATTTGGCTCGCACATTCTAGTAAAAATTCCAGCGCAGTATCGCGGATTTCTCCTTGTGTAATCGTCATAAAAATGAGTGTGAAATAAAATTGTTCACTTTCAGGCTCTAAGATAGCAGAGAATTTAGCTAAAAACAGCTGACTTCCATGAAAAGCATTCAGCTCTTTTATCATCTCTTTTGCTTGTCGATCCAACTTAATTGAATGCGATTTTGCACGCCTTAAAACATATGCCATAAAATAAATAGTCTCTTCAATTCGGCTTGGTACAATCACTAACTCATTTGCTCTGATCGTTTCAAAAAGATATGAACGAACATCTGCTTCAAACGTTCTTGAATACTTGATCAAGCCTTTTTTTAAGCCCAATTTCCCTGAAACTGACGTGACGACTTTTGCAGTCATTTGATGTGCTTGAATTCGAATATCTTCTTCACGTCCCGATAAATAAAATCCTTTTTTTCGTGAATAGTCTAATTTGATCTGATACTTCGTTAAGCGTTCCCGCAACTTTTTGATATCCGCTAAGATCGTATTCTTACTGACTTGAAAAAATTCTTGATAATGAAACACAGATAAATCCTCATCTGCAGTAAACGTCAACAGATAAAGTAGCGCTTGTCGTTCATATTCTGAATAGAAAATCTCTGTTTCCAACTTACCAAAATGAAGTTCCAACCATTTATCGGCTACTTGCTTTGGAAAATAGAGTTTGCCTTCTTCCCAATAAATCGGTTCATAAGAAAATTTCTGCAGCTGCTCATCAATTTTCCCTAACTGATCAATCACGGTTTCTGTAGGCAATCCTGTAATCTCGCTCAGCTCTTGAATAGAGTGCCCTACTTTATGCGATATGTCGATAAGATAACTCATTCGATAATCAATCATCTTGTTCCTCCTGTATTCACTATATAATGTAAACGCTACAAATTAAAGAAACGTTGGGTCTAATCTAATTTTGATTTTTCAAAATGATTGGACTCAATTAAAAAAATAACAAAAAAGCCATGGAAGTCAATTGATTACTACTCCATAGCTATTTTGTTAGTTGATTGCAATCATTGCCTTATTTTCAGACAATTGTTTTATAGATAATTGTTCGTTTGATTCTAGAGGGGTTACCTTTAATTCTTTTTTATCCATTTTCACCTTAACGAGTGTTCCATGAATGTTTAGCTTAAAGGCCAAACTTTCAATTTCTTTTGGTAAATGATTCTCAAGCTGGATTGTTTGCCCTGTACTTGATAAGCCTGCAAAACCGTATATGATGCTCAACCAACTACCACCCATATTTGCTGCATGAATCCCATCTTTGGCATTCCCTTGTAAATCTGTTAGATCCATCAATGCTGTATCCATAAAGTAACTATAGGCTTTCTCTGATTGTTGCGTACGACTAGCTAAAATGCTAAATATTGAACGTGACAACGAAGAATCATGGGTTGTAACCTCTTCATAAAACTGATAATCTCTTTGAATTTGCTCAACTGAGTAATCTTGCGGAAATAGCATTTCAGCTAACAAAGCATCTGCCTGTTTACACACCTGATGTTTATAAATAATCATCGGGTGATAATGTAGTAACAGCGGATAGTTTTCTTTTGGTGTTTCTTCAAATGGCCATCTGGCTTTTTCAAAGAACATGTCATCTTGTTTGATCAGTTGCTTTTCATGATCGTATGGCAGTTTCATTCCTTCAGCGGCTTGTTGCCAAGTAGACCATTCTGCTTCTTTAACTAAATTCAGACGTTGTGCTAAAGTGACAGCATAGCTTAAATTATTTTGAGCCATTTTATTTGTATAATAGTTATTGTTAACTAAAGCTGTATACTCATCGGGCCCTGTCACACCATTGATACAAAACTCATTTCCGATCCAACTGCCGTAGTTCAACCAAAAACGTGCGGTTTCAAAAATCACTTCAGCACCAGATTCTGCGATAAATTGATGATCTCCTGTTACTCGCTCATATAGTTGAAAAGCATAGGCAATATCGGCGTTGATATGGACTTGAGCTGTTCCAGCAGGATAATACGCACTAGCCTCTTCTCCATTGATTGTCCGCCAAGCAAATAAAGCGCCACTGTTTTGTGCCATTTCCCTTGCTCGTTCCTGTGCCTTTGGTAAAATCGATACCCGATACGTTAGTAATTGTTTGGCAATTTTGGGTTGTGTATAGATAAAAAACGGCAAGATATACATTTCAGTATCCCAAAAATAATGCCCTTCATAGCCTTCACCAGTCAATCCTTTCGCAGCAAAATTCGTCAAACCATCTCGCCCTGCATTTTGATATAGATGAAATAGGTTAAAACGAATCCCTTTTTGAAGAATCGGGTCACCAGTAATTTCGATATCACTTGCTTGCCAGAATTCAGAAAAATGCTGTATGTGTTCTTTGGCTAACTGATTAAATTCCAAGTGACGTTTAACTGTGGTCAACTTGTCTTTTTTCCTTTCAATCTTACGACTCTCTGTTGTGAGCGGTTTTGACAGCACGACGTAATTTGTTAAAGTAACTGCTTGATTTTCTTGAACTAAGACCCGTTTTGATACGGCTAACCCGCCGACCTCATCCACACCATCAGCAGTTTGCATCACTTGAGATAGCAAAACAGATTGTTCACTAAATTCGGTTTTCACTTCGATCCACTCGTCATTTAACGGCACAATTCCAAGTTTACTTTTAGATGAAGCAACACGCGGATCAATTGTTCCATCTTCATTAGTGTTTTCCTCTTGAAATGCGATCTGCTTAGTAATCAGCAGCTCACCAGAAAAATTCAACGCTTCGATCGTATAGTGAAAAACACTGACTTCCGCCTGAGAATAGGATAAAAATGAACAAAGAGATAATGAAAATATCTTTCCGTGCAACGTTTCGATCTCATAACGTTCTTCCAACATCCCAGTTTTCATATTCAGCTGAAAATCAGTTTGTGTTGTACGCCAGTCTGCTTCAGTTGATTTTTCTCCATCGATCTCGATGATAAGACTTCTTATATCAGGCAGTTTTACGATTGTTTGATGATTTTTCGCATAACCATAAGCCCATTCTCCGTAAACAATCGGATGTGTATCGTAAAAACCATTGATAAACGTTCCAGGATTTCCTTGCCTCGTTTTTCCTTTTAAAATACTGGATGCACGTACGCCTACATGGCCGTTGCTTAATGCAAACAAGGTTTCAATATAATCAAGATTTTGGTTATTAAGATCATTTAGCGTCAGCAAATACTCAGAATTCATCTTTTTTCTCCTTTGATCAGCTTTTTTTAAATAGCAGAAGCTGTTCCTTTCGTTTCAACTTCTTTGCTAGAAACAGTGTTCTTTGGCTCTTTTTGTAAAAACAATGTCAGAATAAATGGAATAACCAGTGACATCACCATCATCAATACACCTGCAATCACATTGGCTACCCCTTTATCGCCAGAGAAACCAAGAATTGCCATCACACTATTTTGTGGTACGTAAAGAGTAACATGCATGATCCCAGCAAAACAACCGGAAATACCTGCGCCGATCACCGCTGCGATCAATGGCTTTTTATACTTCATTGTCACGCCGTATAAGGCTGGTTCTGTAATTCCCATGATTGCTGAAATGCCCGCAGCCGTTGCAATTGATTTAACACTTTTATCTTTTGATTTCAACGCTACCGCTAATGAGGCCCCACCTTGAGCTAAATTGGCACAAACTTGAGCAACTAAAATCAATGATTCTGTTCCTGTTGCCGCAAATGAAGTCACAAAAATCGGTGTCAAGGCATGGTGCATACCGGTCATTACGATAAATGGCATAGCTGCAGCAAGTAGCGCTACCATGATAAAGCCTAATTTTCCTTCTAATAAATTGATTACCCAAGCAAGTCCCATACCCGCATAATTTCCTAAAGGACCGATGACAATCAATGCTAAAGGCGCTGTGATAAGTAAGACCAACGTTGGATTTAAAATAATTTTCAGAGAATTAGGTGTAATTTTATCTACACCGCGTTCAATATATGACATGATCCAAATTGTTAATAAGGCAGGAATAACAGAAGCCGCATAGCCTACCCCTTGAATCGGCATACCTAAAAATGAAATCGGATCGCCGCTTGCAACCCATGTAGTAAAATTAGGATGCAATAAAATCCCTACCACAATTACTGCAAGTGACGTATTTACTTTAAATTTACGTGAAGCAAATACGGCTAATAAGATCGGCATAAAGTAAAACGCACTATCACCAATAAAATCTAACACACGATAGGTGCTTGATTCATTTGATAACCAATGGAACGTCGTACTTAATGACAAAATAACCTTGATCATCCCAGCAGCAGTAAGCGCAGGGATCATCGGTGTCATACAAGCTGTGATCGTATCAACAATTTTATTGAAGATTCCTGTCTCTTGTTTTTCACGTGGTGTCTCACTATTTTCAGCATCCCCATTAACGATTCCTTGCGCAATGACTTCTTTAAACACTTTATCCACATGACTGCCTATGATCACTTGGAATTGGGTTGGTGTTGGATTAATATCCACTACACCACTGAGCTCTTTTAACATTTGCTCCTTTACTTTAGTGTCATCTTTTAAATGAAAACGCAGTCGCGTTGCACAATGAACGGCCGATATGACGTTTTCTTTTCCACCGATATTTTCGATGATTTGTTGTGCTAATTCGTTATAATTATCTTTTGATGTCATGTTTCTTTCCCCTCTCAGTTTACACATGTAGCTGATCTTTTCAACAAACTCTACTGATCATTAAATGCTGCAGCACCATTGGTTTTCACAACTTCTTGATACCAATCGTAACTAGCCTTTTTCAAGCGATTCCCGGTTCCCTTGCCCTCATCATCCAAATCAACGTAAATTACACCATAGCGTTTACTGATACGTCCTTCACTTACACTTGTTAAATCAATAATTCCCCACATCATATAACCAATTAAATCCACTCCATCTTCATTTAAAGCCAGCAATAAATTTTGAATATGCCCTTTTAGATAATCGATTCGATACTCATCGTCAATTTTTTGACCATTTAATACATCCTGTGTTCCTAAACCATTTTCAACAATAAACAAAGGTTTTCGATAACGATCATATAATTGATTTAACGTGATTCTAAGCCCTAATGGATCATTTTGCCACACACTATTGCTTTCCGGCAAATAAGGATTTTTGACAGTCAAAAAGCCATTCGTTGCTACTTTTTCTAAGCCCTCTTGATTCGCTGACGTACAGGCACTGGAATAATAACTAAATGAAACAAAATCAACCGTATTTTCTTTTAAAACGTACTTATCTTGTTCAATCACGTTTAGCTGAATATGATTTTCTTCAAAGAAGTTCGTGGTAAATTTAGGATATTCCCCAAAAACTTGAACATCTGAAAATAGCAAATTCTCCCGCTCACTTTTCAATGCAGCAAACACATCTTCTGGATCACACGTATACGCATATGTTTTACCGGCTGCTAGCATTGCACCAAATTGAGCGTTTGGATTGATTTCTTTTCCAGCTTTGATCGTCAGTGCATTCGCTAATAATTGATGGTGCCCCGCTTGATATTGGATTTGTAATGGATTTTCCTTTGAATTGAACGTAATACCGCCACCAATAAAGGGAATATGTAACACCATATTCATCTCATTAAATGGAATCCAATACTTGATTCGCTCTTTAAAATACGTCATGATCGTTTTTGCATAATAGACATATAAATCAACCACTTTGCGACTTTGCCAGCCATTGTATTTTTCCACCAAATGAAACGGTAAATCAAAATGACTAATGGTTACGATTGGTTCAATTTGATATTTTTCAAGCTCGCATAGAATTTGGTCATAAAAATCCAAGCCTTTCTGATTGGGTTCAGTTTCTTCTCCTGTTGGGAAAATGCGCGACCATGAAATGGAGAAACGGAAACTATTGATACCTAATTCACTCAACAATTTGATATCTTCTTTAAAGGTGTGATAAAAATCAATCGCTGTTCGACTTGGATAGATTTCCTGTTTCTCTGGATTTAAAATCGAATGCTTTTGATCTAAATAGACGGGTTTTAATCGCTTATCGTTCAATGGAAGATAATCAAAATTCGACATTTTTCTGCCATCAGCTAAATAATTCCCTTCTGTTTGAGCAGCCGAAATGGCTCCGCCCCATAAAAAACCTGTTTGTGCTTGCATGTTATCCCTCTCTATTCTCAAAAATAGCGTTTCTGTATCAAATAATATATTTTTATAAGCGCTTATCTTTAAATACATTTCGATTATAGAATATTTATAAGCGGTTTCAATCCCAAAAATTTGTCTTATCATTCTCATATTTTGCTCATTTATAAAAAAATAAAAAAGACCTCTACAGAAGGTCTACTTTCGTTTGCAATGTATTCCATTACGTCTTAACAACCATTTTTTCCCGATACTTTAATGGAGACATCCCCATCGATTGTTTAAATAAGCGATAAAAGGTTTTATCACTTTCGATCCCAATTTGACTGATAATTTCGGAAACAGTATCTGTGGAATTGATCAAGAGCCACTTCGCTTTATCAATTCGATAATCGTTCAAAAAAGTAATAAAGGTTTTTCCCGTATTTCGTTTAAAAAATTTAGTGAAATAAAATTGACTGTAACCGATGGAATTGGCCACTTCTTCTAACGTGATTTTCGTGGTGTAATTTTGTTCAACATATCTAAACACTTGATCTAATTTTTCTAAAATATCTTTACTCTGCACTTTTTCATGACTTGTATGAATTCCTTTTTTCTTTGGAATATTTCGAAAAAGATAAACAAACAGCTTCAGTAAATCGGCTTTTAGTTGATAGTGAAATCCTGCCTCCTTTTGCTGCTCTTCATGGTACATTTCTAGCAAAATTTCTCTGACTACAGCTTCTTTTTCACGGTACCACTTTGGACTTAACGGCTCAACTGCTTCAAAAAATTGAGTCAAATTAAGCCCATCTGTATTTAAACCAGTAAAAAAAGTTAGATCAAATTGAAAAACGATTCGTTCGCTTCCTGGAGAGGCTAAAACGTAATGAATATCACCACCATTGATCAACACGATTTCTCCTTCTGATAAGCTATACGGTTGATCATTGATACCTAAATGGATGCTGCCTTTTGCCACATAAATCAGCTCTATTTCTCGATGCCAATGAGGCGTGGTTAAAATATTCCCATCATTTAAAATAATTCGAAAAGGAAACTCAGGGTTCAGTGTGGGCATCTCTAAAAAAATAGCCATTGATTTTCCCCTTTTCTTTTAGCATAGTTTTGCAGATTATTCTAACATAGTTTTTCTTTTTAGCGAAATAGAAAAAAGTGTCTGGGACATAACTCATTGAGTCATATCCCAGACACCTGGAAACCGAATAAATGGCGGAATCAGAAGTAACTACTACGCTTCGCTTCGATCACATCAAACTCTAAGTGCTAAAGCACTAAGATTTGAAGGCTTCTTTTTTCTCGGAGTTAAACACTTCTGACCCAACTTCGGTTCATCGTTAGCTATCAGGTACATCGTCCTTTTTATAGGCGATAACATTTGAGTCTTTGTTCTTAGCGATTTCTTTGGCTCTTTCCATTGCTTGTTCTTTCGTCTCAAATGAATCAACTGCTTTTTTAGCATGTTTTGTCTGAACATACCAACGATTTTCTTGATAGTAAACTAAGACATCATTATACAGCAAATCTGTATTGATTTTTCTAGTACTGTGTTTGTCTGTCTTTTTAGGGTCAGTCGCTTTCTTAAAAGCGGCTTTTTCAGTGTCGGTTGCTTCATCTAGCCACTTCTTAGATTGAGAAATCGCAATTGGGATCGCCCTGTCATCTGGATACCCTTCACTGACTAACGCGTTGGCAATTTCAATGGCCTTCTTTTTTAACAAAGGTTCAAAGTTTTTAAATGAACTTGGATAATCCTTTAAATCCCAAGGCATTGTGACCCATCTCCTTAAATACTAAAATCAATTAAGCAAAGAAACTACCACCTGTGATGGAGTAGACTTGTCCAGTAACATAGCTTGCATCATTAGAAGCTAAGAACACATAAACAGAAGCCAATTCAACTGGTTGTCCAGCTCGACCAATCGATTCTTGTTGTCCAAATTCAGGAATTTTTTCTGATGGTTGTCCACCACAAATTTGCAAGGCAGTCCAAATAGGGCCTGGCGCAACGGTATTGACACGAATGCCAGAGGAAGCTAATTGTGCTGACAATCCTTTACTGAAAGACGTAATCGCACCTTTTGTTGCAGCATAATCTAATAAATTTGCGCTTGGCTCAGCACTTTGGATGGACGTCGTGGTAATGATACTACCGCCTTTTGGCAGATAATCTAACGCTTCTTGTACTGCCCAATACATTGAAATAATATTTGTCGTATACGTATCCATGATTTGTTGCGTGGATAAATCTTTAATATTCTCTACAGCTTGCTGCATACCTGCATTTAGAACTAAAATATCCAAACCATCTAACTCTTTAGCAGCATCGTGAACAAGTTTTCGCGTAAATGTTTCATCTTTTAAATCACCTGGTAATAAAATAGCTTTGCGTCCTGCTGCTTCAATCAACGCTTTAACTTCCTTTGCATCTGCTTCTTCAAAAGGTAAGTAATTGATTGCGACGTCGGCACCTTCTCTTGCGTACGCAATAGCTGCAGCACGTCCGATTCCAGAATCTCCACCTGTAATCAAGGCTTTGCGCCCTGCTAATTTTCCTGTTCCTTTATAGGATGTTTCTCCACAATCAGGTACAGGTGTCATTTTTTGTTGTAATGCAGGTGCTTCTTGTGATTGTTTATCAAATTTCCCATCGTAGAATCTTGTTAACGGATTTTCGATTTTTTCTGTCATCTTGATTCCTCCTATGAATTTGCTGCCAATAAAAAATGACTAAGTTACTCTTTTACCTTAATACAAACGATAACAGCTTACAAATCATTTGTTTACAGGCTGAGTAACTCCTCATAAAAATCGATTTCTTTGGCTTATCGCTTAAAAATCCTTATAATTAACAGTATAAAACCATCTGTTTATAAAAAAATAGGTCTTAAGTTGGATGTCAAAACATTGCACAAACATTACAATATCATTACATCAAGTTTAAAAGGCTCGTTTCACGAGCTCACTTAGTTTTTAAATTTTGGGAGGAAAAGACATGAAAAACAACAAAACAAGATTTGGCTTGATCGCTGTAATCGTGATTGTTTTACTAGGCGTTTTCGGAGTCAGTCAATACAACGGATTAGCGAAAAAAGAACAATCAGTAGAATCTCAATGGAGTCAAGTAGAAAATGTGATGCAGCGGAGAGCAGATCTCGTGCCAAACTTAGTCAACAGCGTAAAGGGTAGCATGCAGCAAGAACAAAAAGTTTTTGGTGATATTGCTAAAGCTCGTGAGGCTTATGGTTCTGCTAACAATGACTCAGATAAAATCAAAGCTAGCCAAGAGTTAGATCAATCTGTCGGAACGTTGATCAATGTCATCAATGAAAATTATCCTGAACTGAAATCAAATGATAATGTCCAAACATTAATGACCCAATTAGAAGGCACTGAAAATCGTATTTCGGTTGAACGCAAACGTTATAATGAAGTCGTGAAAGAATACAATGAACAAGTAGTTTCTTTCCCTAAAAATATCTTTGCAAATATGATGGGTCTAGGTAAGAAGGATTACTTTAAAGCAGATCCAACAGCTAACACTGTACCTTCCGTGAATTTTGATAATTCTACTAGCACTTCTAGTGGGAAGTGATGATCGATGAAACATTTTAGACGAGGTATATTCTTTGGTGTATCATTTCTCCTTGTCACCTTTTTCTTTGGTTTTCAACTACCGACTTTTGCTGAAAACTTACCTGCGTCACCTGATCATTTTTATCTGGACCAACCAGGAATTCTGGATGAAACAACTAAAAATTTAGTTGATCAAAAGGGCAAGCTTTATAAAGAAAAAACAGAAGCACCACAAGTTATTTTAGCTGTGATCGATTCAACTGATGGTGATAGTATAGATAGTTATGCACCAGATTTATTTAAAAAATGGCAAATTGGCAATCAAAAAAAAGATAACGGTGTTTTAATTCTTTATGCAGTTAATGATGGCGATCGCAATGTCCGAATCGAAGTCGGTTATGGCTTGGAGGATGTAATCACAGACAGCGTTGCTGGAAATATTTTGCAACAAGCCAAAGATGACTTGAAATCTAATGATAACACTTCGATCAATAAGGGGTTGCAATACACGTTTAACGCCGTCACTACCTTGATCGATAAACATTATGACTATCCTGCTGATCAAAATGCGTTATCGGATGATGAAATAGACCAAGTTTCCGCAGATGATAGCTCTGATGGAGAGAGCATTTTCAGTCTTTTCTTTGTTCTTCTCATTGTCCTTCCTTTTATACTATTTGGAGGTCGTGGCGGTCGCGGTGGCCGTGGCGGAGGTCCATGGTATTGGGGCGGAGGCGGTTTTGGCGGAGGCTCTTCAAGCGGAGGCGGCAGTTTCGGTGGTGGCGGGGGCTTCTCTGGCGGGGGAGGTTCCTCTGGTGGCGGAGGCGCTAGCATTTAAAATCAGAAGTTCTCACGAAAGAGTTAGAATTATTAAAGAAGCAAAATCTGTATAGGTTTTGCTTCTTTTTGTACCTTCATAATAAGAACCAACCTTTTTAAATGCAAGTCTAGGCATTTATAAAGCAATGATTGTGGAATCCTGCAACTGTTACCCCCTGATATAAAAATGGAGAGTAATAACTAAGAATCATTCCTTTAGCGTTCTCAGCAAAAATCTCAATTTGATTACTAGCAATTTGATCAGTGATAGGGTAAGGTTTTTCAGATTTTTTAAAGAACGAGTATGCATCATTTCAAATACCCCCTTCATTTTAGAGAAGAAAATATTTCCCCCTAATATTCTTTTTTCCATCTCCTCTAAACATTGATTTAAATCGATATTGAAAACTTGATCAAGCTTTTCATATTTTTCAAAGTGGACATCAGCAAATATGATTTCAAAAGAATTTTGTGATTGTATGCCCTCTCCTTTATGATTTATTTTAAATCCTTTACCTTTCAAAATAATTAACTCCCCATCAACTCCTTTCACAGTAGCAATAACAATGTCACTCTAATCCATAACTTCCTTTAATGTAATCGTTCCATCTAACAAAGCTTCAGTTAGCATTTGCATTGTTCCTTAATTGAAAGGATTACTTTTTACCGTTATTTCTCCTCATAATCCGTTACAGGATAAACTACTTTATTCTTCTTCTAGTAGCTCAAAGGTAGATGGTTCTTCAATTTTTGTCCTTAGAAGTCTTGATATATCATACATCGATGCTAAAGAAGGAATTTGTCCGTTCAGTTTCCTATTCACAATAGTAACTTTTAAAACCCCACTCTTTTCTGCTGACTCATTTTGGCTCATTCATTACATTCCTCAGTATACATGTATGTGTATCTAGGATTTTACTTTCTCCTTTCGTTTCTTTTACACTTCTAATCTAGTAAAGAGTTATCATACTTGGGTTTCTTTTATTGGTAAAACTGCTCATTATCATTGTACAAAGCTATTAAAAGACTCTTGTCTCGGTTAACGTTGATCTTGTCTTCAACTATTGATAACTTCTTTAACAAATTTAATTGTCTCTTCTAAGCAATTTTTTGCATCTAAGGTTGAGTAATCAAATTGATATTCATGTGTTACTTTTTTTTCATCGTCTTTATAAAAAAGTGATTCTACAGGAATTGAGAGGGCTTTTAGTCTACTCGCAAAAGCAATACCTTGATCCTGAAAAGAATACGCATTTCCATCAGAAATATAAGTTGGTGGAAAATTATTGGTAAGTTTATCTACTAATGAAGCTTCATTCAACTCCGAACTATCTTTCCAATCCTTTTGTCCTAGTAAGGACCATGCAACAGTATTGACAAAAAACTTCATAAACCATTTATCAGATGATTGCTGCTTAATCTCTTTTAAATCTACAGGACCACAATAAGAAATAAATCCTTTTATATTATTTTGGGGAATCACTTGTTTCATCCTCATGCTATTTGCATAATCTAAATTGGTCTGAATGGATAAAAATTGACCAGCAATTTGAGCTCCCGCTGAATCACCTCCAAATATGACTTTGTTAAAATCTAACATTGGGTATTCCGTCGTTTTCATTTTAATCGAATGATAGGCTTGCTCTATTTGTTTCACTTGACCTGGGTAATTTAAGCTTGGGGCCCACTCATAGTTCAATGAAATTACTGCTACTTGGGCTTTATCCGCTAAGTATGTCGCATACTCTTTTACGCCTTCCTTGTCACCACCAACGTAACCACCACCGTGAACCCAAAAAACAATTGGAACTGAATTTTCCATTTCTTTTGGATAATATAAATCAAATGTATTTTTTTTATATTTTGATTGGTAAACAAGATCTTTTTTCACTGTGACATTAGTAACACTTTTTTTATACGATACTTTATCCGTTATTTTTATATTCCCATTGAACAACTGGCCAATCAAAAAGGCACCTGGACGCGGGGAAAGTTGGAAAGCAAGCACTATGATACATCCAAAAATCACTAAAAAGCTAATTGACCATAAAAAAAACTGTTTAAATTTTCTCATCAAATTACCTCTTTTTCTAAATAATCATTTGAATAACCTAATACTCGTAGCTTAATTTATAATTGAATTAATTACAAAAGAATCTTTTCAGATGGCTATTTCATGAGTAATACATAAATTTAGTCATACATTTTCAATATTATATTTAATATAGCCTTCATAGTAAAAGCTAACATTGATCCCTTTCCTATCGCAATATTCACTGTTAAAGAACAGCCACTCTAAAGTCGGTTGTTCTGAAAATGAAATGGGGGTTGCCTTGTCCGTTGTGGATATCAACACTTTCTTTAATCAATCGTTTATAGCTAAATAGTTCTCCAGATCTCGGGGTAGATACTTTAATAATTCACCCGCACAAAAAAGTGTACAAACTATTTCTCAAATTTCATTTTCCTCTTCTTTAGTTATATTATCCGAAGAAACTCTTCACCTATCTTTTAATTATAGTCCATAAAAGTAGTAGATGAATGCTCAACAGAATGCCTCCCTTTTAATATAATAGAATAGCTAGGTTCAAAGATTTCTGAAAAACATCCCCTATTGGATATCTCTAACGAGAAAGTTGTCAAGCGCAAGAGAAATGCGTCTCGTGAAAAATTTTGTTAATAAAATAGATATTCGTTAGAAAGCTATTATCCAAAAATTATAATCATATCTTTATTAAAAGGACAAAATAACTTCTAAATTATTCGAGCAATTATCTTTGATAAAATTTATCTAGTATATCTTCAATACTCAATAGGAGTAATCACATCAATTGCCATTTTAAGCGTTCATCCTTGATGATTCTTATGCCTATTTCTTTTTATCTTTTTTCCTATCCCAGCAACCACCATTAACAGGCTCACGCCTACAATTGTCATACTTCTGTCTTGTTTCATATCTGTATTCGGTAAAGATGCATAGAATCTTTCATATTCAAGCTTTCTTGATTTTCTTTTACTGTGATCACGGCTACTTTTGTTCGCTCACCATTTGCATAAGTTACTTCATATACACCTGGTTTTGTGGTATCTACTGTTCCCGTGACAGTTACTGTACTAAATGGGACTACGTTTCCGTCTTTGTCAGTTGCACTGACAAAGTTATCCTCTGATTCCCACTTATCCCTTGAATAAACAATGCTATCTTTTACATGAATGCTTGTTTGATTCGTTGGATCACTCACTTCAACCCATTGATCTTTTTCAATTCGATAGTAATATGTTTCTTTATCCGTAGAAATTTTATTGTCATCGTTATATCTTATTACTCGTTTTGAAGCCTCTTTATGATAAACTTCGATAATATCGCCTATGTTTACTGACTGATCATTTAGTTGTTTGGACAGTTCAACTCCCGTTGTCTTACCATAACCAACCGCCTCGACTTTTTTCAATATCAATCATTTTACTTCTATAACTTTTTAGATTAAAGTAATTACGAATAACTAATATCAACGTTTGCATATCATCGTCCATAATATAATTAGCGCCTAATTGTAATAGTATTCGTTTCTCATTATGATTACGTTTCGAATACATAATCCACGTAACTAAATTTGTCTTTTCTTGTATGTCTACTACTTATTGACACACCTCTTGAAAGTTTGATGTTTCATCATAAAAAATGATTAATTCCTCTAAATTCTTAATTTGATTTCCATTCATTATCTCCATAATTATATAGTTGTATTGTTTTATTGCTTTTGCTATTTCAATACTTTTTTTCGCTAAGATTTATGATACCTATTTCATGCATCTTTATATCTCCTTTTTCTAAAAAGTAGGTATTCTGAAATTTCTAATCAATTATTAAAAATTTCATTTTCATACTACACATATAACCACAATGTTGATTTTTTAAGCCAATCAACATTCAAAAGGAATTTGCACTTTTTACTTGCTTAAATGCGTTGTATAGTTCTTCTTTATTTTTATAAACATTTGATGAAAGCTGTTTATTGAAACGGGTTTGCTATAAATAATTCCTCCCTCTATTTCTCTGGTAAAGCAATACAATAATCTACTAAAGTTTCTTTTACACACTTTTAGTTAAGAGCGATATTCGTAATTTCTTTAATGACCATATTTGTAGTCCGTAATTATTAATACGTTACTTCGAAATCAAACAAATACCTTTTTAGGAATATTTATCAATACACTACAAAAAAAGATTTATTGACTTTGTCTGTTTTTTATTACCATTAATATCCTAACAGTATTTTGTTTATCTTTATCGTAGTTTTACGATTCATTTCAAATAAATCTAATATTTTTTAAGCTCACAATATTTTTATACCATATAAATTTCCATTTTTATCATTTCATGTACAATAAGTCTTTTTTACACTTTATATTTTTCGTTTTTTAAATTTAATTTGAAAAAAAACAAATTTTTCATTTATACTATTATTTATAAAAGTAATATGTAATACTTTATTATCTTTTATAAATATCAAAGATAGCTATACACATTGAAAAACACTATTTTTAGGAGTTGATATTTTGGGTTTTGGATTAACAATTAGAAAAATAAGAGAAAAAAAAGGCTTGACGCAAAAAAAAGTTTGTTTCGATATAGTGACAATGAGTTATTATAGTCGTATAGAAAGGGATATTAGCGATCCTTCTATCACGATATTTCTAAAAATTTTATCTAGGCTAAATATAACTTTTGATGAGTTTATGTTTATACATAATAATTATATAGAGCTCACTGAAGATTTTTTTTGGTTTAATATATCTGAGTTGTATC
>NZ_NGKY01000001.1:1854962-1948933 GCF_002140855.1 Enterococcus sp. 7E2_DIV0204 | reverse complement strand
GCTATGTCTCTGTATTTAGAAGGATTAATCTTATATAAAGAAAATGATTACGTCAGAAGCCAAGAAAAAATGAATAAATTTTTCTTAATTTGTGAACTATTGGATAGAAAAGAATTTTCGCATAAATACAAGGAATATTTTGATAGAATAAAAAATAAAAAGAAGTCAATTTTTTAAGGTAAATAGGCAATATGTTAAATTAAAAACATTACTTTTTGTTAAGTAAATGGATAAATAAAACCACAACTAAAAAAAATCCAATATGAATTGGATTTTTTTAATTGTGGCTTTTATCCTTTATTAATGGCCAGAGGCATGAACGCTACACTGGAGAAAAGTTCTTTCACATAATAATCTCAATACTACAATTTTCGATTTTTATACCTATTGTTTAAATAGCTAATAAATGTTGATAGACTAAATTTTTAAGATATATTTACCCACCTATAAACATGCTTTTTACACGTATTAACTTTGATGGTTTTTATACAACATTTCTAACACATAACATTCTTTTCTAGTAAATGAACTTTCTTTATTAATAATATTACTCCCTTTAGTAACGTTTAAAACGAATGAATGTACTACTTTCGTTGAGATGCTATTACATGAAAAATGAGTAATTTGTATAAAGTCTCTCATAGTTAACAGCAATTCCTTCATTCCTATAGATTTTGATATAACTCCATTAGAACCCAATTGCAAATAAATACGTTTGTCATTTTTACTATATTTTTCGGTAATTATCCAAATAGGCAACTGCTAATGCTCATTGATTTCAAGTAAATATTCAATCGTTTTGGAAGTGTCAGTTTCTTTATTTTTATCTATTAATGTGATATCGATTTTTATTTTACGATCGCTTCATTTAACAGTATCAGTCCACTTTTTCCTCCTTAATATTGAGTGTTGTTTGCATTTTTTTAGATTTTAATAATTGTACAAACTGTTTTGGGCAAAGAAAAATATCTTGAATTTTCTCCTGATAATTTTTCCTTTTTTTCCTTAAATATCCCTATTTCTTATCCACTTTATTAGGTAGCCTCTAATCCAATATAAATGGATTTTTAGTCATTCGAAATGATTTTAATATTTCCAGACTTTGTATTGATCTTTACTTGATGTGATGCCCCTTCTCTATGCTTAAAGGTATTATTGATTTCACCAATATCACTAGTAAGGTCAAAAGCAGTATCTACTTCAGCTGTCTGTACCCACTTAACATCCCCTGTATCACTCTCTATTACTGTATCTACAGGATATTGTTCATTTATTATAATAGTTCCTGTCGTATTTGAAATATTCAAATGATGCTTCATATCGGTCAATACGACTTTCCCTGTACCATTCTTTATCGTTGTATCACCTTCTTGTGTATCAGCAACAGTTATTCCTTCATCATTTTGTATAGTTAATTTCTTGATTACACTTGATGCCAAAATATTTTTCCCTTTTTTATTGACTAACTTTCCTTTTTTCCCGCTAATGTTACTTACATTAACTAAGCCCGTGGTGGACTGTATCTGGATATCTCCTTGTCCATCTGAAAGAATTGATTTTCCATACTGATTATCAACGGTTATGTTTGAAAAGAAATGTCGAACAAATATATCCGCATCACGGCTATTTACAGTCAGCTTTTCACTATTAATATCCGTTAATCGACATTCTCCCTCATTTATCGCTATAAATAATTTATCTATAGCCATATGATCTAAACTAATTTCGCCCTCATTCACTTGGAATTCCACTTGTTTTTGACTCAATTCTTCTGGTAAATATAAAATTATTTCTGTTGCTTTCAGTTGATTCGCCCAGTCAAATTGACTTTTTTTGCCTATAGTTAGTTCTAAGCTGTTTTTGGTTGATTTTACTATTTTTTTTTGATCCTTCTTCGTTAAATACCCTGTCATTTCTACTTTTGGTTTCTCTTTTTTAGAAATACGAATCACACTGAAATCTACTGGATTCTCACTTTTAATCTTCAACGTTTCCAATGACGTACTTTCAACTGAAACCGTTTGATTGAAAAACTGTCCTGCATAAAACCAGGAATTTGTCGCAAATATAACCATACTTGCACACAGACTACATAACCCAAATGCACCAATCAACCATTTATATGTAATAGACTTGTAACACAGAAGAAGCATCGCTAGGAAAAAGACTGCTGCTGTTAGTGGTCCCCATACCACTGTTTGTTCTTGAACAAAGTAGAACACTGTCATTAATAGGAAAAGCACACTCAATAATATTAAGATACCACGTGTCATCATCAATACGATCAATGTAATTTTTCTTTTTCTTTTTGCTCTAAATTTTTTCCGCTTCAATTTATACTCTTTTTCTAACTCATCTCTGTCAATAACATCTTGTTCAGCTTTCATTGCCTTATCTAAACGTTTGTCTTCATAATACGCTGCAGAGATATCTTCTGGTGTTCCTAAACTGTGAATAATTTTTTCATACGGCTCTCCTTCGGCTCTTCGTTCCTCGATCTCATGCATAATATCTTCTTTAATATCTTCAAATGCCTCTTTATCATTTTCTAAAAATTGACTTTCTAATTTTCCAAAAAACGCCTTAATCTGTTCCATCATCTTCCTCCTTTTGTATCCTTGCAACATTATCGACAAACAGCCGCCACTCATTCGTTAGTTCTGATAGGTATTCTCTTCCCATCAATGTAATTTTGTAATACTTTCTTGCTGGACCACCTGTAGATTCTTCGAGATATGTAGTACAATATTCTTCTTTTACTAACCGTCTTAAAATAGGATAGAGTGCCCCTTCTGTTAACGGGATATGCTTATTGACTAGCTGTGTAATTTCATATCCATAGCGTGCTTTATTTTTTAATAGATACAATACACATAATTCTAAAACACCTTTTTTGAATTGGTTTGACTTCCCCATTCTCCTACCTCCTTTCCTATTTAGGCTAATAATTGGTTTTAATGTACTAAACTAGTTTACCTCATTTAGACAAACTTAAAAAGAAAAAAAAAAGAAAAAACTGTAAATTACATCTCATATAAGACGTTCCTACAGTTTTTTATCAGACATTAGTAGTTAGAGCTAATTAATATTTGATCTTAAAATCTACTTTTGATTTGTCCGCAAATTTCACTTCAAATTCAAATTTTTTCAATCCTGATTTTGACGCATTTAATTTTGTCAATACATGGTCTTGAATCGCTGCATGACTCATTGTTTTTGCATCCAAGCCTACAAATAGATCTTCTACTGCTTTTTGTGCTGCGGCATCTTTAATTTTAACACCTGTTTGCTTATTTTTCACTTCTGCTTTGATTCTACCATTAGATTTTACTTCATAGTCAACTTCGATATCACCAAGTTTTTTATACTCAATCTCAATCTCAATTTCTTTAACTACTGAACTCAAGGTTGAGTTAGAAGGGGTTTCTGGCGTTGTATCTTCTTCATTTGTTATTGGTGCTTCTGGTGTTACGACTTCACCGATTGTTCCAACATTTACTGCTTTGTAATTTGGTTGATTCACAAGAACGACTTTAAATTGTAACCCTTCATTCGCAACGATATCCTTTAAGATGCCCACTGTTTGGTAATTGCTTACAGAAATACGATCCGCAATACGTTTTGCTTCTGTCTTTGTATAGCCCAATTTTGTCCATGTTTCTTGTTTCTTCATTGCACTGTAGACAGTGTTGATTGATGTTGTTGACAAGTTACTTCCTGTTACATTGTTTAAATCTGCTTTAGTAAAGCTCATCACTTTTTCATACGCTGTTTCTGATACTACAGTTGCGGCAGCTACAGAAGTTGTATTTACAGCTACTGATGTCCCAATTGTTAAAACAATTCCCGATACTAATAATGCACTTGTAAGTTTTGTTAATTTCATGTGTTTCCCTACTTTCTTTTTTGTTTACATCATTACTATACAATGTATAATACTATTCGTCAACAATTACTGTAAAAATAATTTTATCATAAAGAGTTTTTTTTTCATCAGAATATCCTGATTATAATTAGATTTGAATATTATTTTCTAAATCTGTTACGCCATCAACTTTTCTTTATTCTAAAGAGCAATGTTTTTGAGAAATGATTATTTAAGCAAAATGTATAGATTTTCAATTTAAAATCAGATATTTATTCATCACAAAATAGAGTTTATCATGAGTTTTAGCCCAAGACAAACCCTATTTTAAGTTTGTTATTTAAACGCATTTACACATTCAAAGTGCTAAACGAGTAGTTGCTTCCGCTCATTATAATATTCTTTATAAGCTAAATATGTCGCAATTACCGAACCAATACTTGTTGCGGAAAGTAGCATAAAAGTCACCATGATTTGATATTTTATAGCATGAACAGGATCGACACCTGCAAAAATCAAGCCTGACATCATCCCTGGCAAACTAACGATACCCACTGTTTTAGCTGAGTCGATCGTCGGTGCCATCCCTGTTCGGATGCTTGCTCTAACGATCGAGCGTGAGGCCAACTTGATATCCGCACCTAATGCTAATTTTTCAAGCACCGCTTGCCGTTGATCGTGGAATAAGCTGTCCATATTTCGGTAACATAAGCCAATCGCTATCATCGAATTACTTGCAATCATCCCACTGATGGGAATAATTTGTGAAGGAATAAAACGAATTGCACCTGATAACACTAAGACACCGATCGTCACTCCCGTACTACAAGAAATCGCTAATAATGAAATCCAAAAACCATTTTTCAAATGATTGCTGCGTTTCCCCGCATTTAACGCCGCATTGACAATAATAATCCCTGCCATGACCACCGTTAAAATCTTACTATCGATTTGAAAGACATACTTAAGAAGATAACCAACTAAAACAAGTTGAATAATCGCTCGACAAACGCTAATGATAATATCTTTGGTAAAGCCTAATTTTTCTTTATAACTGATCACTAACGCTACTACGACCAGCATCCCTGCAAATAATAGCGATAAATCATTAACAGCTAAATTCATTCTATTTCCTCCAAACTACCCGCTACAATTTTTTTAACGATAGTGGCTTGAGCAATCTCTTCTGGATCATGTGTTACGCGAATCAGTGTAATGTTTTTCTCCTGGTTCAATTGTAGTAACCATTGATTGACGATTGCTTTGCTTTCTTCATCCAAGCCTGCTGTTACCTCGTCCAACAGTAACACTTCAGGTAAAAAAATCACGTTGCGGATCAAGGCCACACGTTGTTTTTCACCACCGGATAATTCAGTGATTTTTTTATCTATATAACTTTCTGGTAGTTTGACTTCTTTTAACAAGTTCAATACATGATTTTCTTGAAATTCTTTTTTACGTACCTCATAAGGAAACATAAAACTATCTCGTACAGTTTTACCAAATAATGACGGTTGTTGAAAACAATAAGAAACTTGCATGCGATAGCTTTCAGGTGTTAGAGCTGTAATGTTTTGCTCGTTGAAAGTGATTGCTCCTTTAGTTGGTGTCAGTAAAGAAGCCAATAGCTTGAGAAATGTGCTTTTCCCACTTCCGGATGGTCCGGTGATTGTTGTGTGACTGCCTTTTTCAAATGATGTAGTAATATCATTTAAGATTATTTGTTCTTCGTGTTGAAAATAGATATGTTCAGTTTTTAACAAAATGATTCAGTCCTTTTTATTGTTATTAAGAAAACGTTCTAAATGATTATTTTTGAACATGTTCTTTTCTATTTGAAGTTCTTCCTCACTAGATTATCATAATGACAATTTCTCGATAATTTTTTCAGGATATTTCCTATTTATATCTCTTAAAGCATTTCCGCAGGATTTTCTAACGTATTCATTCTCATCGTTTCTAAGCGTTGACAACAAATGAATCGTGCTGTTAGGTTTGTCTTCAAAGTAAGAACGCTTCGTCCATATTCTCAACCCTTACAAAACAGCTCTTCTAGTATTACTATTTTCAAAGTTTAATCATTCGCTTATCGTTAATAGCGCTTCTCTATAGCTAATTTCTTTACAAAAATGATTAAAGGCCATCTCTAAAATTTCTTGCACTCGCCAATTGTCATTATTTGAGACACTGGTTTAAACCTATTGGTAATTTTCACGATTTTTTAACTCTTTTTCTAAAGTCATGTTATGCTCATTTTACTTTTTCTGCTTCTATGGTAATAGTACTAATATCAAGTCAGTTATCATTGTAACAATCATGCACATCCATTTCATTATTTTTCTGACTTTTTTGAACATTTTATTGTGTCTTATCCATTGATTTTCTTTTATTTTTTAAGGATCATCACTTTCAAAAAACTTAACAAATAAATGACATAATAGATTGAGGTGTATCAATTAGAATATCAGGAAGTTCCTTTTTAAGTTTTTCTTGATCATGGCTTCCCCAAGTTACAGCACATGTTTGCACTTTTCCAGATTTTCCCATCTGAATATCAAAAATCGCATCTCCAACCATAAGAGTTCGATCTGAATCTAAATGATATTTTTTTAACAGATAGGTTATACCTTCTGGGTGGGGTTTGTAGTTTGATAGCTTGTCCGATCCAATTATTTCTTTGAAATAGGAGTCAATCTCAAGTAAAACTAAATTCCTATGAAGAACAATTGTTTTTTTACTTGATAAAACAAATAACGACAAGCCTCTTAATCTCAATTCTTCAAGAATTTCTTTCACTCCTGGAAAAACTTTTAAATATTGATCTTCGTATTTTTTATAATAGGTTCTAAATAGAGATAATAATTCTTCAAATTCAATGTCAGTTAATTTTCTGTCAGCCATTTTTTTGAAAGATTCTTCGATAGGAATGCCCATATAATACTCAATTAAATGATTAGATGGGGCAGTTAAATGTAGCTCTTTAAACGCCTCTTTTGTTGCTATAACACCACACTTTTTTGAGTCTCCCAACGTTCCATCAAAATCAAATATAATACTGTTCACTTGCATTTTTCATTCCTCCTATTTTTATAAAGTGACTACTTTTTGTATTGATTCGTTTCATTTTGAGATCCTTCTAGCATTTGTATAAAGATAGCTTTTATAGCGTAAAGATAGTCCATTTAGAGCAACATAAGTATATTATTACTATACTCATTGTTATATGATTATCTAGCGCAAAGAATTTATCAATAACATCCTGTTCTGTATTCTTCTATTACACCTCATATTTTTGTAGAAAGTTAACCTAATACCACTATATTGGCCAAAAGGAGTTTTTTAACTATCCTTCCTGACTCACAATAGAATTGTAACTCCCTAATTTATATGAAGTACTAACCAAATTCATAGATTATTTACAACTTTCGCAAGACTTGCGTAACAAATTCTAACAGCTTCTAATAAGGAGTAACTACTAATTTGAAGTGTATCTCTAAACTTTTGGACCAAACAGTACAGAGCGTCACTGCTCATCTCATTCTCCAACGGTACATAATCTAAATTACTATAAAAATTCGTCATCTATTCAATACATTATAACCGAAATCACCTCTAAAAGTAGTTAAAATTATAAACTCGCTTTACGTTTATTCAATGGACTTGTCAGTATTTTTTTATCGCATTTAGTGGCTTCAAAGCTGACATTCTATTCATTTGTTAGAATAGCAAGCTTTTCTTTTTAATCTATCAACTCTAAATGCAAATCATTCTACTTTTGACTTGTCAAAATGATTTTTGGCTTTTTATTTCTGCTAGGCTGTTTATGTTTTCAAAAAAAGAAAAAAATACAAAAACAATACCAACTTTACCTATATTATAAACCATTAGGAAAATAATTTAATAGGAATTTGTTATTGGCTTACTCTATGAACTTGAAGTAAATTTTTCCAATATATCAAAAAATGACATATAATAATGTTGTAACTCAAGTTAATTTTTTGGGTCATGAACTCATTTGGGAGATTTTGCAGGTTCAACTCCTGCTTGACCCTTTTTTTTAAACAAACATCACTGAATAGATAAATTATAAGACTAGCTCCCTTACATTCTTTTCATAAAAGTCAGCGCAAGGTCCATAGACAGTCGGTAACGCGGCACAATGAATATACTCAGATGCTCCATTTAGCCAAATTTTCGGCAATTGATCTCGATTAGATAAATCCAAATCTAAAGCAGCAAACAATTTCTGCTAGCACTGCTATTTGTTTACTGTTTCTACCAACTTTAATCACATCGTAATTTTGAGCAGTTACTCCTGTATCACACACTTCCCAAAAAACGGTTGCATCTGTAACAATTTTTTTACAGAATCCTCCTCAAATTTTTTGCGTATCATTCATAGTCATTTCTTAATTTGACCATTCTTTTTGAAAGGGTCATTTATAGATTTATAGATTTTAACAGAACGCTTCTTTTTATTTCTAATAAAAATTTATTGGTCTATAAATCATTCTCTAATTATTTATTCTGTTTAAGTTAACGAATTACTACTAGAATCGCTATCAAATTGTAAAGTTATAATACCTGTTTCAGAATACTTTATTTACTCTAATATAAAGTATCGTCCTAAATGTTCAGTTTATTAAATACCACAAGAAATTTTTTATGATAAACAACAAAGATTGCTTCGACAGCTTATTCCTACAAAGATAAGACGATTTCAAATAACACAGATAGTTAGATTAGTCATTGAAATGTTACTTTATATTATTTCCAATATTTTCTTGCTCTTCCTTTTCTATAGAGAGATTGTATAACTATCGAAGCTTCGAAAAAATGACGCCGTTAAACTTATTACAAATTGGAGAATGTTTTGTGAACTATACTATTGAAACTGTATCTACTTAATAATTTGCTTATATGTGTCGCGTGGATCTTTCTGGAGAAGGAAACTGTGCACTAATGGCGACATTTAAGGAATCAGCACAAAATAACGGGCTATTAAAAAAAATACGGTTATCTATGTTACTGGCGGAAATTATCCTAAAATGGTAGCTCCAGATAAATGTAATAGGATGTTGGCATTCCTGTAGTATCAACATTTTCTGATTCTAAAACATAAATGAAGATTCTTTATTATCTGGTGATAAACATGCAATTTTTAAAATTGAGCATACAATCAAACGTATTAATCAGTTTTGGAAGACTTTGTGAAGATATGCTTATACAGCTAAATATTTCTAACATTTCTGAAAAGCGACTCTCAGAAAGATATAATAAAATATTACTCAACAAATGGCATTGTGAAAGGGTGTTCTCATAAACTAATAGAATAAATATATTGGATGCTAGAAAATAGTTTCCTAAAAGCATTCATCTTTTGGCTATCTAATTTTTAGATTAATACTCGATAATATCAAGCATTGTCTGTTAAACCAGATTAATACTCCATTTTGAATTACTTAACTAAGACTAACTGAATGAACAGAGGTGACAGATTAAAGGCATCCATCTACATTTTATTATGATATACTATTTAATGAGGTGAAGCCAAATGGTCAATATGAATGATGTTGCAAAAAAAGCAAACGTCTCCCGAGGAACTGTCTCCAATTATATTAATCATGTAAAAATCAAGCCAGAATTAGCTGCTAGAGTAGAACGAGCAATTAAAGACTTAAATTACATACCAAATCAAGCCGCTAGATCATTGAAAAAACAGGAAAGTGACATCATTGTATTTATATTACCCACAATCTGGACACCCTTTTTTTCTGAGTTGACATACTACATCCAGTTAGAATTACAAATCCAAAATTTTAAAATGTTATTATGCAATTCTCAAAACAATTACAATTTAGAGTTAGACTATATAAAAATGGCACAAGAACAAAAAGTCAAAGGAATTTTGACCATTTCTTATAGTGATATAGAACCTTATCTTGTTTCAAGAATACCAATCGTTTCAATCGAGCGTTATTTTAATCGTGCTATTCCATTTGTAACAAGTGATAATTTTGGTGGTGCTAGACAAGCTGCAGCGGAATTGCACAAACGGGGCTCAAATCGTTTACTGTTGATTTTAAGAGAATTACCTAATAATATAGGTGTTTTTGAACGAATGAATGGTTTTATTGATTATTGCACTCATAACGAATTAGAATATGAAGTCTATTTCGATAAAGGAAACTCAGCTAACTTTCCAAAAAGACTAGATCTGTTTCTAACTGAAAAATTTTCAAAAACCTGTCCTTTTGATGGAATTTTTGCTGTAACCGATCGGTACGCAGAATTTGTTCTTAATACATTTACACACTTACCTTGGTCGATTCCAGAAGATTTGCAATTAATCGGTTTTGATGGAGCCAGAAGCTTTTCTAACCAATCATTGACTATTTCAACCATGTCTCAAGATGTTCGTGAGATTGCTCGCTTGAGTGTGAAAGAGTTAATGGAATTTCAGCCTGGATTAGCTACACAAAAAAAACATATATTACCAGTGGAATTTACAGCCTTTAAAACGACTAGAAAATTGGATGAAAAATAAATCCAATTTTTTTGTTTGAAAGCCCTTGCTTTTTTGGAACGTTCCAAGTATCATAATAAATATATGGAACGTTCCAAAAATAATTTTTCTAAAAAATCGAGGGAGATGAACAATATGGATTACAACAAAATTGCTGAAGATATATTAGAAGCTGTCGGTGGAAAAGAAAATATAGCGAATGCTGCTCATTGCGTTACGCGTTTACGCTTAATATTGAACGATAGCAATAATTATAATAAAGAAACTTTGGAAAATATTGAAGGTGTTAAAGGTGTATTTTTTAATAGTGGTCAATTACAAATTATCTTTGGTACAGGAACAGTAGAAAAGGTTTTTGCTGCATTTCAAGAAGCTTCTGGGATAAAAGAAGCTTCATTGCAGGAGGTGAAAGTATCTGGAACGAAGCAACAGAATAAGTTGCAACAAGCATTTAAAGTATTCTCTGATATATTTATCCCAATCATACCAGCTTTTGTTGGAGCAGCAATGATACTAGGATTAAAATCACTACTAACGACACAATTTGGTTTTTTAGGTGGTTCAATGACGGATGAATGGCTTTGGGCAAATGATTTGGCTAGTTTTCTAGGCGTTATTGCGACAACATTTGCATATCTTCCTGTCTTAGTCATGTATTCAGCAACCAAACGTTTTGGCGGAAATCCAATCTTAGGTTTAGTGTTGGGTTTTGTGATGATCACACCAGATTTGATGAATCGTAATGACTTTGTATTAGGTAATTATGATACCTTATCTTCTTGGCATTTATTTGGTTTATCCATCCCACAAGTTGGATTCCAAGGCGGTGTATTTCCAGCTATTTTAACAGCATGGTTTCTATCAAAAATGGAAGCATTCGCAAAGAAAAAAACACCACAAGCTTTAAGTTTTATTTTAGTACCGACTGTCACAATTTTGTTCTCTGCCCTTGCTTTGTTTTTAATATTTGGTCCTATCGGTAATGCGGTTGGTACAGGACTTGGATGGATCATTGATATTCTGTATAACAAAACGGGCTTTGTAGGTGCTTTTGTTTTTGCAGCCTTACTTCAACCGCTAGTTGTAACTGGGACACAACACGCAATTCAGGCTATTGAAGCGCAATTAGTCGTAACCACGGGATTCAATTATATTCAACCATTGTGGTCAGTTTCAATCATAGCGCAAGGTGGGGCAGCTTTAGGAATGTTTTTCCTTGCAAAGAAACATTCTAAACGTCGTGAAACGACAATGTCTAGCTTTATTCCAACGTTATTCGGTATTTCAGAACCAGCGATTTTTGCGGTCAATTTACGTGACTCAATTACTCCATTTCTTGCCGCTTCATTTTCAGCAGGAATCGGCGGTGCTTTTATGAAAATATTTGATGTAAAAGCGACAAGTTTTGCTTTAACAGGTCTACCAGGTTTAACGATCGTATACCCACCTAGATTGATTTTTTATATCATCGGAAATTTAATAGCATTTATTTTACCTATTATTATTTTGATTGTTTGGAATCGTGTTAAAGGGGTAATAGGAGCTGAAATAGGAAAAGGGAATACCATATAAAAAGAAAGGATGTTCGTAAAGAATTGATAAGTAAAAAAATTGATAAATATACATTTTATACACCAGAATGGCAAAACTATTTAAATCAGTTAAAAGGAACGATAAGCCAAAGTACTTATCTCCCAAAGTATCATTTGTATCCTAAGACAGGTTTGATGAATGATCCAAATGGATTGAGCTATTACAACGGAAAGTATCACATATTTTACCAATGGTTCCCATTTGATTCTTTTCATGGTATGAAACATTGGGGTCATGCAACTTCTGAAGACTTAGTTACATTTAAAGATGAAGGTTTTGCTCTTATTCCAAATGAAGAATATGAAAAAAATGGGGCCTATTCAGGCAATGCTTTCGAGTACAGTAACGAGCTTTATTTATTCTATACAGCAAACTATAAAACAAATACAGGAAAGCTAGCAAAGCAGGCTTTAGCAATTATGGATAAAAAAGGAACAATTAAAAAATATCCGAAAAATCCGATTATTAATGGTGCACCAAAAGGATTTAGTCAAGAATTGAGAGACCCTTTTGTATTTGAGCGAAATGATTCATTTTATATGTTACTTGGTGGAAGTCGTTTTGTGGCAGAAGAACGGGCGAGTTTTGGCGATATTGGTGAATTGCTTTTATACAAGAGTAATAATTTATTCGATTGGACTTATCAAGGCGTAATTGATTTACCGATTAATAAAGGCTATATGTTAGAATGCCCAAGCCTAATTACGCTTGATGGAAAAGATGTGCTATTTTTATCACCAATGGGATATGAGAAAGAAAGATATCGTTACCAAAATCGCTTTTCTTCAATTTATTTAATAGGACAATTGGATGTTGAAAAAAGGATATTTGAACTAGAACATGTAGATGAATTGGATGCTGGCTTTGATTATTATGCACCACAATCATTTTATGGAAAAAATCAGTTACCGTTAACTTTTGGTTGGTTTGGATGTGGTGAACAAGTCTATCCAATTGATACTGAAGGTTGGAAGCACGGATTAACAACTGCTCAAGAAATAAGATTAGTAAATGGAAAATTCAGACGTTTTCCATCTCAAGAAGTACAAAATAAATTTATCAATAAACAAACCGTGATCACTAAACAACTTAATTTAGAAGCTCCTTATTATCACCTTCAATTTGAATTGAACAAAGAACAAGAGTCGACTATTTACTTTGGTACAAAAGATGATTTTTGGCAATTGAATTTAGATGAAAAAAAAGAGACTGTCACAATTGAGCGTAGCAATTTAGCTAAAAAAATTGATATCGAATATGGGATGAAGCGAACATGTAAAATAGCTGAATTATCAACTATTATCATAGTTGATGTGTTTGTTGATAATAGTTTTATAGAACTATATTTAAATAAAGGAGAACGTGTTTTTAGTTTTAGGGTCTTCCTAGAATCAAAACAAACTACTATTTCATTTTCAAAAGAAATCAACGTGACTTGGGCATTGTTTGAATAATAAAAAACGCTACACATGTCTTTATAAATTTAATTGAGATATGCATAGATTTTTTTGGCATCATTTTAACAGTCTAGCAATTTTGTATGCTATCTTTAGTTCCAGCAGAAATTAAAATCTATCTTAAAATACTTAGAAAAGACTGGTCTCAATATTCCTCTTTTCTTTAATATAAAATAGTCAATTTTTATACTTATTTTTAAATGGCAAATCAACCTATCCTCCATACTCATACGAAATTGCACGTTTACTTTTTTACAGAAATACTAACAAAAGACTACTTTTCTGGTGTTAGAGAAGTAGTCTTTATATTATGGGTAACCATTTTCAAATAAACTTCACATGAGTAGTCAGGCTAGTGACAACTAGAAAAACAAGTGTAGTATATTTTTTCTATTAAACTTACAACATTGCAGTTGCAAAAGCAACTCTTTGTGGTAAAATGAATTCAACCAAGTGATACGCTTATTTTCATTAAGCTTTTTCTTAACTCAACTCGTTCTAGTGGTGTTAGATTAGCAATAGCTGTATTAGCGTATCTATTTTCTAACTCAAACAAGTTATTGTAGATTTCTTTTGCTTTTTGAGTTGGATATAGTTCTTTGTAATTTCTATTCGTAGTACTTGTGATTTTGAAGAGATAATCTAGTCTTTCCAATTTCATAAGTGCTCTACTCAGTGTTGTTTTGTCAACTTTCACAAGATTTACTAGATCATACTGGGTGATTCCTTCATTTTCGACAATCCGTGTCAAATAAATGAAAAGATTATTATCTAATCCATATTGCTTTACAGCTTGATTTACATCCGTCGTGGCTTTTCTAGAAATAGCGCCAATCAATCTAAATAAGTCAATATCGTTCAACACTTCACCTCCTATATTACAGTTGCACATTCAACTTTATTATATACTTTTTTTAAGAAAGAAGGAAGACCAAATGTGGAAAATCAAAAAATTGGATGACTTGTCAGTACCAGAGTTTTATGCAATTCTTAAATTGAGAATTGATACGTTTGTGGTTGCGCAAAATAGAATTTATCATGAATTGGATGAGATTGATAAAGAAGCCCTCCATATTTTCTTCATATCAGAACAGAAGAATGAAGTACTCGCCTATGCCAGAGTTTTTGATAAGGAGGATCACATATCCTTTGGACGTATTGTAACTTCTGAAAAGGTTCGAGGACAAGGATATGGGGCAAAAATTGTAGAAAAAATCATGGCTTTATGTGACAAAAAATGGTCTAATATACCAATTGAAATTGAAGCACAGGAGCAAGTAGTCAAATTTTATGAAAAATTTGGATTTAAAAAAGTCGGACATCCTTTTATTTTTGCAGGAAGTCCTCACGTTGAAATGAGGTATACTTATGATAAAAGTTAAAGATATAATCGGAATTATTCTTATTGGACTAGACTTTGACTCTTGTCTGACGCTGTATTTTCAGAATAAAGTAAAGAAAAAAATTTTATTATAAAAACTCGGTAATAACGTTTTTTTGCTTCATCTTTTATATATAAAGAAACTTTTTTGAAAAAGTAAACTTTAGTAAGAGCTTTTTAAAGGTTCACCCTTTAACACGTATTCATAAAATAAAATATATAAAATTTTTGGCGGTATTCTTCTCGCTTTGGATAGGAATCACAACATAGTATTAGGTGTGACTTATACTAAAAATAAAAAGTCTGAGCAATTAATTGTTTAGACTCCTTATCTAATTTTGAATCTCAGCGAATCTTTTAAGTAATAGTTTTTTATTGCCATTCATAATGGATTGAGGTAACTGGAACAACACAACTAACTAAGGTAGTCCCACATCCCGAAAAAAAATTTCTTTCGAAAATAAGTCTTCCCTAACTTTATTCCCCTAGTATAACTATCTATAAAAGAGTTAATACTTCATTTGCCAGAAGTGACAGAATCGTTAGCCACATGGATAGAAATAAATAGTTGTCAGATGTCAGAACTAATGGTCAATACTTCACATGTCTCCCCAACACAAGGTCCTAACCTCAAAATTGGGTGACTGAATCTGGATTTATAGTAATAAAATAAGTTAAAGTAAAAGTTAGTATGAAAAGGTTCAGTTTAAACTCTAGTGGCAGATTCACTTGTCTATTGGACCTATGAAAACATAACTTATGTTGGAATAACTGTTACAGTTTTTTACTACTTTTATATAGTAAAAGCCCTCAGAATTAATTCTAAGGGCTTTATTATTCACACGAATAGTCGTAAAACTGACGTTTCTTGTTTATTTCACTTATTTCTTTTTCCAATATTTCATTCTTGTATACCCACCTAGAACCATTATTAGTAAAAGGATTCCAATACTATACAATGTATTTGTATTTTGTTCACCTGTATTTGGTAAGGATTTCTTTTTACTAGTTAAATTCCCCTTACTAATTGATTTTTTGGGTTTTCCAGGATCAACTGATGGATGTTCTTTTTCTTTTACAGTCAATGTAATTTCTTTTTCAGCCAAAATATTCTCTACACTACGACTCTTGCCTTGAATATAGTATTTTATGGTGTATGTGCCACTAGTAGTTAGTTGATCCGTTGCAGAAATAGGTATTGCGTTTCCTACCACTTCAAATCCAACAGGCATTCCTTCTGGATTAATAAAGGTTGCCCAATTTAAAATATCCTCTTTTGTTAGTCTATCGCCAACATACATTGTCTTATCTGTTGCTTTAATATCCGGTAGGCTTAAAATCGTCAATTTAACTGTTTTCGTTTGACCATCTGCAGCAGTAAGTATCACCTCATATGTTCCTGCCTTTGAGAAATCAATAGCGGATAAATCAGCTGTTACAGCAATTGCCGTCCCCTCTTTGTCTGTTGCAGATGGTTTAAAATCTACTGTCGTCGCATCTTTATCGCCGACATGCATCGTGTAATCAGACCCCGTAATTGACTGTTTATTTTCTTTGATTATTAGTTTAACTGTTTTCGTTTGACCATCTGCAGCAGTAAGTACCACCTCATATGTTCCTGCCTTTGAGAAATCAATAGCGGATAAATCAGCTGTTACGGCAATTGCCATCCCCTCTTTGTCTGTTGCAGATGGTTTAAAATCTACTGTCGTCGCATCCTTATCGCCGACATGCATCGTGTAATCAAACCCTGTAATTGACTGTTTATTTTTTATCACAGTAATAGTTCTATTATATTCCGTTGTTTCATTTGAATCATTTGTCACACTGTAACGAATAGAATAATTTCCGACAGGTGGATTTTTCCCGTCTACTGGATACCCATCATAATCCGTAATAATTATTTTAGAGGAAATATCAGTACTTCCACTATATGCAGAAATTCCAGTCATTGGATGCATAGTATCTGTATTATAAATAGTTTGATTTCCAACGCTTCTGAAATAAGGAATTGTCGAACCTGTTGAGGGGTTAGAATACATTCCTTTTATAGTAGAAGACCATTTTGTAAAATTATCCCATCCTAAAGCACCAGTAAATGTTACTGTATCTGTAACAGCATTAACAGGAACCAAGGTATACAAGGTTATATTTCCGCCATTCGACATAGATGGACCGTTTTGAGTCAACCACTCAGAATAATCAACCATAGCGCCGTTCTCTGTATAGGTCCATACAACACCAGTCGCATTTGTAATATCCGTAGCTGTACCATAGCTTTCAACAATTAATTTAAAGTTATTTGTCGGAATTTTTTTATCCGCACTCCCCCACAACACACCTCTAGAAAATCCGGTATATCCCTTCACAAAAGTCGAACGGAACGTCATATATAATCCTCCGTTATATTTATAAGATGGATCATACAGTCCGTAAGAATTTAAGAAACTATTAAGTGAATTATTATCTGCACCTAGAACTTGGGTTACAGAATCTGAAGACCCATAGCCTACATAGCCAGGCAAGGTTACTGGACCCGTGTTTTTTTTATTTACTTTAATAAATACACTAGACGGGTTTAGAATAAACTCTTTAGATAGGTCATTTTCTACAGTTTTAGAAACGGATATATTTCCTTTCAAATCAACAACAATAGTACCATCATTTTCTGCGTACTGTGCTGTTGTATTATAAAAATACATATTAAAACTTGAAGTTCCTGGATAAATATTTTCATTTATTTTAATAGTTACGACACCATTTAATGCACTCACAAACGAGAACAGATTAGGAGAAGTTGAAGCATTAACAACAGAACTAGATTTAGCCGACAATAAGTCATCGATAGCTACAGAACTATCTGAGCTAATAGTAAACGTTATTATACTACCAGCTGGAATATAAGCTCCCGAACTTGAACTATTTTTGACCGTTATTGCATATCCTACCCCATCCCCAAATAAAGGAGAACTTTCAGTGTCTTTTTCACTGATGGCTGAAATGGTAATATCATTTTCTGTCATATCACCTGCTAGTGGACTAGAGGATTTTTTTAACTCTTTTGAGCTAGAAGTTTCACTTGTCGAATTTGATACTTCTTCTGCTGCATTAGAAATTTCGCTTGTCGAATTTGACACTTCTTCTGCTGAGTTAGAAATTTCGTTTGTCGAATTTGACGCTTCTTCTGCTACGTTAGAGATTTCACTTGTCGAATTTGACACTTCCATTGCTGAGCTAGAAGTCTCGTCCGTAACTACTTGTTTATTGAGCGTTTCTGCTAAACTATTTACTGGAAATAACAACTCAGAAAACAGTAATAGCAGTACTGCAAAAATATATAATTTTTTCATAGATATTCTCCTTTTAACTTAAATATACCACACTGTAATGAAGAAAATTGGAAGGAAAGATTAAAATGGATTAATAGATGAAAAATAACTTAATCTATCGAATTTAACATTAAAAAGTAGAATATACGTTTTAACTGATATTGCAGTATCTTTCTCTACAAAACCATGAACTATTTTTTCAAATTAGGGTATCACTTATTTCGTTTGTCCAAAAATCCCTTCAAATAAGTAAATTGGGCGGTACTCTATTAGACAGGCCTTTAAAAACTGGATATTTGAAAATAGCTATTTAGAAAAATGTTTAGATATTTTGAACATTGCTTCCTTATTCTCTTGAGTACCTTCTACTCATCATCGCTCTTGTCGTTTGATTAAGTGCATTATTTGTATTAGGATAGTCAAAATCATTAATAACTAATTCATAAATATCGTTTTGCTGTGGTCCAAACCCAAAAGTCTTATTTCTAATGATAATCCCTTGATTGTCTATGAAATCACTACTGCATAATAACCTTGCTTCATCTTAAACTTCAAACATTTCTTCTTGCCAGTGTGAGGCGATTAGCTTTTTTGGAATACCTGGAATTTCTTTACTTTCCAAGTAAATTGCGCCTACCTACTGCTTTATATGGTGTTTCGCAACTACCCTTTAACTAAAAGTTTTAGCTATCTATTACGCTACGTAGCAAGCACTCAAAATAGGCGATCCTTTTATATAAAGATTACATCATTAAAACTATCCATTACTATTCCACAGAGTCAGAATATAAAAGATAGTTCTAAGTATATTTACTATTTTTTATTCCCGAAAAACCCATCTTATAAAACCTATGTTTTAAAATAACCTATGTTTTATTTTAAAACAAATAGGGAATAATTGGAAGAAAAATGTCTAAAGTATATGGTTGTTTTTTTGTATAAATAGAAAAATAAAAAGAATAGAGAATTTCTCTATTCTAAGGATTATTTTTTAAACACAAGAAGAATTATTAAATATAAAAATAATTTTAAGTTTCACACAATTGAATCTATGTTTTATATCTTTGATTCCACAGTTTCACCACGGCTGCTTCGTTGGCCCCACGGTAAATTCATTAACATTTACGTCTTCAGGTTGATCAATCGCGTAGGCAACAATAGTAGCAATACGGTCAGGAGTAATTCCATAACGTTTATACAATCCTGACATACTTTGAGCCGTTTGTTCGTGACTAATTTCATCTAGTAATTCTGTATTGATTGCAGCTGGATAAATTGTTGCTGTTCTAATATTTGTTTCTTCTTGTGCAGATTCCATACGTAATACTTCCATTAAGTCCCTTACTGCCCATTTTGTTGCTCCATAAACTGCACCTCCAGGATATGATTTTAATCCAGCAACAGATGATGTTGCAATGATATGCCCTCCTTTTTGATGAATGAACAATGGTAAAACTGCTGCTATACCATATAAAACACCTCTAATATTGATATCAATCATTTGATCCCAGTCTTCTACTTTTAAAGCTGACATAGGAGAATTAGGCATGATTCCTGCATTTAGAAACATTACATCAATTGTACCATATGTCATTTTTGCAAAATCAATTAACTTTTGATTCTCTTCTCTTTTTGTTACATCAGTAACAAAATAAACTGCTTCTCCAAATTGCGCCTTGATCTCTTCCACTATTCTTTTTAGTTTTTCTTCTCTACGGGCTGCTAAGACAACTTTTGCCCCTTTTATAGCTAATAGTTTTGCTGTAGCTTCTCCAATCCCTGAAGAAGCTCCTGTAATAATAACAACTTTATTTTTAATTGTCATCTTATCATCTCCTCTAATTTTCGTTTTTTGTTTTTCTTGATTTACCTCTGTTCTCGAATTGTTCGAAATATCGTTGCTGGACTTCCCGCAACGATTACATTATCGGGCACATCTTTTGTAACAGTGGAATCCGCTGCAATAATTGAGTTCTCTCCAATCGTTATTCCAGGTAAAATAGTTACATTTGAACCTATCCAAGCATTTTTTTTTACTACTATTGGGTCTACATTTAGCCCTCTTCTATAATCATAATCAACTAAATGATTGACAGTTATCAAACGTGCAAATGGTCCAATTAGAACATCATCTTCTATTATAATTCCACCTAAATCAACAAAGAACACATTATTATTAATAAAATAAAAATGTTTTTTCCAAAGACAATATGTCTACCAAAATCACTATAAAAAGGTTGAAAAATAGTATTTGACGAATCTATTGTTTTTTGAGTGATCTTTTCTAAATAGGACAACATTTCTTCATTCGATCTATAGTTTGTATTTAGTTCTACTAATAAACGTTCATTTTCTTTTTTCACTGACTGAATTTTTTCATTCAAATCAGAACAAACTAATATATCTTTATTTAATACTTGTATTAATAAATCATAATCTTCCATATTATCCCTCCTTATTTATCTTTTATTATAAGTTCATCCTTTACACGTGAATAATACTTATATATAATAGATATCTATAACTAAAAACTATGGGAAATGGATACATATGGAAATAAGAGTACTAAATTACTTTTTAACTGTTGCAAGAGAAAAAACAATTAGCAAGGCTGCTATGGCCTTGCATCTTTCCCAACCTACACTTTCAAAACAACTAAAAGAGCTAGAAGAAGAACTCGGTGTCCAATTATTTATAAGAGGTAATCGAAAGATCGTAATTACTGAAGAAGGAAACTATTTAGTAAATAGAGGAAAGGAAATCTTATCTTTGATAGAAAATACGACCTCAAATATACAGTCAAATGAATTGATCATTGGTGAAATCACTGTTGGTGACGGTGAAACAAGAGCTTTTGAATTTATCTCCAGTCATTTTACTCAACTACAATCGAAATTTCCAGAAATAAAAATTAACCTTTATAGTGGACATGCAGATGACGTTTTGGATAAAATTGATAAAGGTTTGCTTGATTTCGGACTAGTTATTGATCCTGTTGAAAAATAAAATATGACTATATTCGTCTTTCCTCTGTTGATAATTGGGGCATTCTTGTAAATAAAGAAAATTTTCTTGCAACTAAAAAAATCATTATTCCAAAAGATATATCTGATTTTCCTTTATTACTGTTCAATCAATCTTTAGTAAATAATCAATTCGCTGAATGGCTTGGTAAAAGTATAGATTCTGTGAATGTTATCGGTACTTATAATTTATTGTTCAATGCTTCATTACTTGTAAAACAAAATACAGCAAGCGCCGTATGCATTGATGGGATAATTGAAACAAAACATACAAATCTGACTTTCGTTCCTTTTTCTCCCTCACTAACTTCTGCCGTTAATATTATATGGAAAAAAAATCAAATTTTTTCTAATGCTTCTAAAGCATTTTTACAATTAATAACAAGTCGCTAAAGATTTTAAACACATACTGTTTCGTTCGACTGAACGCCAATACTCTTTTTCCAAGGGCCATGTCTTGTGCTTTTAATTTTTGATACTTAGGTATCTTGAAATTTTCTTTATCCATTCTATTTCATAGTTGTTTTTAAGTTTTAAGAGTATTTTACTAATTAAAAATCCACTTTTCAGGAAATAAACTGCGGAAGTAGCGTTTCTATAATTCGCCACCTCCACAGTTTATTTCCTACTCTCTTTTTTTTAGAATATCGATTTTTACGCTCTAAAAATGATTTTTTTGGCCTCTGTCTATTCTTTTTCTTCGATAACTTTCTTTTTTGAACCTTCCTCGATTTTTTATTTTTTCTTCTGATCCAATAGAACAATAAAAAAATATTCAACAATACTATTAGTATACCTGCAACAATGCTATAAATAACTACCAAGAATACTCATCCTTTAAGTCAGCTGTTGCATCATTATATTGCTTTGCCTCTTTCCCCTTTCTGATTAAATTAAGTAATTGAACAACTTCAATATAGGATTTAGTGTTTTTATTTTCTTTATCATTCGAGATTGAATACTTAATTCACGTATAAGGGGGTAAATAAGATAAGCGTTAACAAGAGTATTCAGATTTTCTTTAAAGTATATTGTCATTCTCGGATATCCATACATTGGATAGGTTAACCAGGTTTTCAATATTTTTTCTTTTATCTGTTGTCATCTAAAAATTCGATTGTTAGGTGTCCAGTTTAAATACTCATAATAGGTGGTTCTTGGGATTTTAAAAACCGTTAAACTATGCTTAATGCCGTGCATTACTTCTAAATTGATACAAACGACATGTAAGACAGATACTCGTCTTTTGGCCTCCAATTCTTTGCCACAAACACCGTCGATCGCTTTAAATAGCATTTTTTTCAATCGTTTATTTTCTTTTAGTAATTCTCGCTCTTTTGTTGAGAGATACTTATGGTGTATTCTTTCGATGATGAGTTAACTGACTGACCGGTCTGACTTAATGAGACAATGAGACCATTGATTCTCTAAACTCTTTTAAATATCTTGTTGCTGTGTTTTTTATCTGCATAATAAAAAGCTCCTTTAATAGATTATAGCGAACATTTTGTCCGTATTTCTAGTATAGGAGCCATCCACGTATTAAGTAACGCGTAGATTATTTGTCATTATAAAGGCTGTCTCTGTTTTGAAGTTAAATAAGATAGTATTCTTGTCTGCTAATAGTCTTTCTATTAATCTTATACTTTTATCAAAGATAGATTCCTGTAATCTTATCACCTGAGTTTGCTAGTTCTAATGGCGTACCTTCAAACATCAGTTTACCACCTTTAGTACCGCCTTCAGGCCCTAACTCAATCAACCAATCTGCTTGTCTTATTGCACTTAAATGATGCTCTAACAAGACTACAGTATTCCCGTTATCTACTAACTGATTAAATAAATTTAGTAAATTGTTAATATCTGTTAGATGTAAACCGTCAGTAGGCTCATCTAGCAAATACAAAGCACCCTTTTTATATAATTGATTAGCTAACTTCAACCGCTGTAACTCTCCACCTGAAAGAGTTGACAAAGACTGATGAAGCCTCAAGTAGCCCAACCCTACTTCAACAATTGTCTGCAATTTATTTTTAAAAGGAGTATCGTTGAAAAAATCGCGACTTTCTGTAACCGTCATGTCTAAAATATTTACAATCGTTTTATTACGATAAGTGTACGACAAAACTTCCGGCTTATAACGAGTGCCTTGACAACTTTCACAAGTAGTGACAACATCGTCCATAAATGCCATATTTGAGACAATTACACCTTTTCCTTTGCAATGAGGACAAGCACCTTGCGAATTATAACTGAACAAAGCTGGACTAACGTTATTCTCCTCTGCGAACAATTGTCGAATGTCCCCAAAAATATTCAAATAGGTTAAAGGTGTTGATCGTAAGTTAACACCTATACTCTTTTGAGAAATAGAAACCACTTCTAACTCTTGTTCAATTGCTGCTTGAAGAATTTCTTCCCCTAAAGATGATTTTCCTGAGCCAGCTACACCACATAAAACAGTCAACGTTTGTAAAGGGATATTGGTTGAAAAACCTTGTAAATTATGACCGGTCACGTTCTTAACTGCCAGCATACCTTTTGGTTCTCGATTTTTTGTTTTTAAGGCAACTTTACTTCTTATGGCTATACTTGTAGCCGTATCTTGTTTCATAAAATCAGCATAAGACCCAGTGAACTGAATTTCACCGCCTGCTTCTCCAGCTTTCGGGCCTACATCAATAATGTAATCAGCAATTTCTATTAATTGTGGATTATGCTCTACTAAAACAACTGTATTCCCTTTATCTCTTAAAATTCTCAAGGCCATTTTTATTCGATCAATATCCTTTGGATGCAAACCAGCACTCGGCTCATCCAAAACATACAATACATCATTCAAGGCATTAGTAATGTGTTTTGCGATTCGAATCCTTTGAGCTTCTCCACCAGATAAACTTCCAGTCGATCGACCCAACGTTAAATAGTTCAATCCAATATTAATCAGCGCATGTAAACGGCTAAGAATCTCTTCTTTAATTTCTTGTGCTAAATCAATGTCAATCGTTTCAATAAATTCAACCAGTTCTTCTAAAGATAATTGAACTGTGTCTGCAATGCTTTTCCCATTAATTTTGCAACTTCTCACTCGTCTGTTAACACGATTGCCTCGACATTCAGGGCAGATTTTAGTCGTAACAAAAGAGTCTATCTGTTTTTTGTGTCTTTTAGCATCATCCTTATGCAAAATACTACGGTTCATTCTGGGAATAATCCCTTCGTATAAGGCAGTTTTTGGCCATTGTGCAGGTGGATTTTTCAACTTTTGTTGTGGGGCGTTCAATAACAACTCTAATTCTTCTGGAGAATAATCCTTGATTTTCTTATCTAAGTCAAATAATCCGCTATACGCATATCGTTTCCAGCGCCAAGCATCAAAACCAAATGTTGGAAAGTCAATCGGACTTTCATTTAATGACTTATTAAAGTCAATCAACTTATGAATATCCATTTCCGTTACATACCCTAAACCATCACAGATAGGGCATTTACCATCTGGGTGATTAAATGAAAATGAATCTGAATACCCAATAAATGGCTTTCCGACTCTAGAAAAAAGTAGTCTCAAAAAGGTATAGATTTCTGTATACGTTCCGACGGTTGAGCGCGAATTAGCAGATAATTTTTTTTGTTCAATCGGAATAGCTACTGGTAAATTTTCAATTTTTTCAACTGTTGGTCGTCCATACTTAGGTAACATGTGTTGAATATAACTGGAAAATGTATCATTTAATTCTCTACGAGATTCCGCAGCTAATGTGTCAAATACTAAAGATGATTTTCCCGAACCCGAAACACCCGTTACGACAGTCAACTGATGTTTTGGAATTTTGACGGATACATTTTTCAAATTGTTTTGTGTGGCATTACAAATTTGAATATACTTATTTTTCAATTTTATTACCTCCAACGACTTTTAATGTAGTCTATCATAGTAACTGCCAAATAAAAAAATGTGATTGCTGACTAAACTCTTTATCTTCAAAAAAGAAACCTAAATAAATAACTATTTTAATTTGAGCATTTGACACTCCATGCCCATAGTAATTGAATCCAAGCAAAAAAATAATTTGTATAATTTTTCTTTCTACCAAAAGCGACTTTTTGATCGTAAATTTCATACTACGCTCGCTTTTCTTATTCTTTATTTTGTATTTTCACCTATCATGAAAAGCCTACTGATCGAATGACCAGTGGGCTACTTGATTTAATCAAGAATGCGGCAACTGCCGAGTACACTAAAAATTGCTCATTTTAATTAATGCGTTTTATAGATATAATTATCCAACTTAATCTCACTGTAAGTAATCTCTGTCGATGAATTATCAAGTTCTTTAGACGTAATAGCTAACCCTTCACCCGTTTGAATGTAAACTGTTCGATTGGTTACATCATAGCCTGACCAATAGCGTGTATAATCGGTAATTTTCTCTTCTTTATTAGCATGTTCTAATCCCCTTGGCACAATGAGCGGTCTGAAAATTGAGTATAAAGTATTTATACCTTTATCTGACTCAAACGTATCTAACATATTTTTATAGTAAAAGCTACGAATAAAACGAGAAGGAGAAGTATAATCACCTGGAATGCCTAATAATCCATAACCTGTTCCATTTTCAATAGGCTGGAGGGTAGTCGTATTGTTGATCTTTTTTTCAGATACTCCTACATTTTCAAGACCAATGTAATTTCTGATATTCACAGTGTGGTAATCATATTCTGGACTATTGGTCATTACATCAATATAGTCATATAATTTAAATCCACCTGACATTACAGGCTCTAACACAATTCCATCCCCTGTAGTATCGATAAACGTATAGTGTAACGGAAACTGTAAGGGAGCCCCCTCATACATAAAAGGCTGATCTGTCAACATGAAATCTACATATGAATTTCTAATCTCTTGAATATTTTTAAAATTTGTTAAGACAAAAGTCACAAACTCTTCCCCCATAACTGGAGTCTTACCCTTTGCTTCAATTTCCGTAGTTTTGCTCCTTGTCGCCTCTACCAATACCTGACAGTCACCTGTAAGACCATACTCATTGATACCATCGTATAAAATAGTCGTGTCCTTTGAACATACGCCTAATACCGTGTATTTGCTCTTCCATGGTTTTAATTGACTCTCAATTGTTATGTTTTTTGGTATAGAAACTAGCTTCACATTCAGGTCAATTCCAGAGTCTTCACCAAACATAGACATATTTAAATCCATTGTACGTCCAAAAAAAATATCTTTATTTGTTGAAGTTAACGTAATATTTGTACACATTTTTTACACCCTTTCTTAATTGTTCTATTATAAGTATATCATTTTTTAGCATTATCAGGTGATTTATGTATAGTTGATGGTTGATTGTGTTTATTTTATCTGTTACCAGTGAACTAACTAAGAAGATAACTTATTTTAATAGAACTTAATACACATTATTGTTGATTTCGCTTAATGAATAAATTATCAATAATTATGATCGTCCTTGCTTATAGACTAGCCATCTTATGCTTGCATTTCTAATTTTTTGTTTGATACTTGTAAACCTAAAAAAAGAAAGTGAGTAAACTTTTTTACTAACTTTCTTTTATTGTTCATTCATTTTTTGGCAGAATTATTTTTTCCTACACTAAAATTGGAAGTGCTCGCTCTAGTACATCATTTTTTCTGCGCCTTTTTATTAACAGAAACTTTATTCTTCCTTGATTTCAAATTTGCTTACTAGGTAATTATGGGCTTTTTTCACTTTTCTTCCCTCTTACTTTTTCTGCTGAAATCAGCGTTTTCGCTTTAATAACCCCACAATAATTACTTTTGAACATTCCATTATAATTATTGCGGCTATTGCTAGCCCCAATGAAATTACAAACTCTTTTAAGCCAAATATTACTGGTATAGAAAAGATATTTCGTACACCTGGTAATAGTGTACATCCATATAACAAACTACAGAATAGTACTGCATAATTAACTGCCTTATTCTTAAATATTCCTAGAAGAATTGCTGTTTGACTGTTTGATCTTGCTGGGAAAATCTGTAATGTTCTAGCTAAAATAAGTGTTGAAAAGGCCATCGCTACTCCCAAATCAATTGATTGCTGCATTCCTATAAATTGTGCAATGATGACAGCTCCCCCGATTAATATTCCGCGATACGTAACAGAGATTAATGTTTCACCGGAAAAAATCCCTTCGTTTGGATCCCTTGGCTTACGATGCATTATATTTTTTTCAGCTTTCTCAGTTCCTAAAGCAATCGCGGGAACTGAGTCATTAACTAAATTGATAAATAATAACTGCAGTGCTGTAAACGGGTTATTCCAATCCATAACAAGAGCAAAAACAATAGCGATGATTGCTCCTAAATTCCCCGCAAAAAGATAAGCGACTGATTTTTTTATGTTATCAAATACTTGGCGTCCAACTGCTATCGCCCGAACGATCGAAACAAAGTTATCATCAGTTAATACCATAGCAGCAGCATCTTTAGCGACTTCGGTTCCTGTTCCCATCGCAATTCCAATATCTGCTTGCTTAAGTGCTGGTGCATCGTTTACACCATCACCTGTCATAGCAGAAATATTGCCTTTATTCTGCCAAGCTCTAACGATACGAATTTTATTTTCTGGTGACACGCGAGCGTAAACAGAAACCTTTTCCAGTTGTTCACTCAATTCTTCTTCACTTAATTCATCTAATTCCGCTCCCGTTAGTGCCAAATCACCCTTTTCATACAAACCAATATTTTCTGCAATCGCACGAGCTGTCGTTTTATGGTCCCCAGTAATCATTATCGATTTAATTCCGGCACTTTTTGCTTGTTTAATTGCATCGAAAACTTCATCACGTGGCGGATCAATCATTGCTAATAAGCCAATGAAAGTAAAATCTGTTTCGTCATCTAGTGTAACTTGTTCAGTATTTACCGGTTTATAGGCAAAAGCTAGAACACGTAATGCTTCTTTAGAAAATTCCTCAATTTTTGTAGTTAATGTTTCAAGTGAACTCCTATCCAGTTTATGCTCTTGATTACTATTTAAATACCGTGTACTTAACGATATGATCACGTCTGGCGCACCCTTGACTAATAACATTTTTTGTCCGTTAATCTCATGAACTGTAGACATCATTTTGCGATCTGAATCGAAGGGCAATTCTGCTAATCGAGGATAAGCTTGTCTAATATCAGTTGGATCAATCGCCAATTTTTCCGCAAAATCAATAAGAGCAATCTCTGTAGGATCACCTATTTTCCTACCTGCTTCATTAATTGAGGCATCGTTCGTAAGAATCGCCGTGTTAAGCAACAAACGTTTATCCTCAGTCAAAAATTCTTCAATATCCATATTTTTTTCGTTAAATAAATATGCTTTCACTACTGTCATTTTATTTTGAGTTAATGTTCCTGTTTTATCCGTACATATAATACTAGTAGACCCCAGAGTTTCTACTGCTGAAAGTTTTCTGATAATCGCATGCTCTTTCGCCATCCGATTAGTTCCTAATGACAATACAATCGTTACAATTGATTGCAATGCTTCTGGAATTGCAGCGACAGCGACAGCGACGGCAAACATAAATGCATTAATCACACTTGGCCAAATATCAGTTGATCCTTCAATAAAAATACGAGCTGTTTGAATACCAAAAATCATTACTGATAGAAATAAAATCGCAATACCTAATTTTTTTGAAAAATGATCTAGGTTACGCTGTAGTGGTGTTGCATTAGAGGTGGCATTATTTAATAGATCGGCAACTTTTCCAATTTCAGTGGTTGTTCCTATATTTGTAACTAAAAATTTACCGCGACCATATACGACAAGTGTCCCACTAAAAACCATATTAATACGATCCCCAACTTGAGCCGTTTTATGTAATATAGTTACTTTTTTTTCGGTTGGAACAGACTCACCGGTCAGCATTCCTTCATCTATTTTTAAACTACTCTCTTCTAATAAACGACCATCTGCTGGAACAAAATCCCCCGTATCTAACAAAACAATATCTCCAACAACTACTTCTCTTGCTGGGATCATAATTGCTTTATTGTCACGTAATACTTTTGCAGAAGGTGACGATAGCTTTTTCAATGCATTGAGAGAGTCCTCTGCCTTTTTTGTTTGAACTACACTCACAATTGAGTTGATGATTAAAACAGCTAAAATAACGAACGACTCGACTATAGAGCCCAAAAGCATCTGTACCATTGCCACAAGCAAAAGTACAACAACCATCACATCTTTGAACGTTTCTAAAAATAGTTTCCAAACTGGTACTTGTTTTCTTCCTTTTAATTCATTATAACCGTTCGTTTCCAGTATTTTTCTTGCTTGCTCATTACAAAGACCTTCTTTATTTGAATCAAATAATTTGATCAGTTGTTCGATTGATTCTTGATAATATGTTTTTTCTAACAATACAATTCCTCCACTTCCAAATATGTCTAGCCTCAAATAAAAAGACCTAAGATAATCATTCTAACGAATCGAATGATTATCTTAGGTCTTACCGTTTAATATAATACCAGAAAATTGACTTCTCAATTAACTTACTGTTGATATTATCACAGCTGTCAAACAGCCGTCAGCTACTCCCCTAAGAGTATAAATTTGATGTTTTTAATAATAACAAAAAATCGAAAATTACACAATATTTTTAACTTATTTACACTTTAGTCAACTCAAGTTTTTAACTTGACACATACACTATTTGCAGATAAAAGGTTAATCAAGAAGATAATGTATACATCCCTCTTTTTAAAACAATAGAAAGAACATTTTAGTTTTAGTTATCGACCTGCCCTTTTCTCCAATCAATTTAGCTGATATTGTTGTAACAAACAGACAACATCTTTCTAATTATATAAAAGAAGGCATTAAACAAGTCTTTAGTTATAGTACAAATAATCCTTATCAACTAAAAAATATTTTTACGATGCTATTATAGTATTTTTTTGATAATAACATTATTACTTGTTAGCGATTTATTTTCTGGAAACATTCTATTTAATTTTATAGTTATGTAGCTTTTCAGAACATATAAAAAAACATCATGATTTTCATATGTTTAAAATTCAACAATAATCTAACAGCTCTTATAGTTTATATTTAACTTACAGTCAAAATTGTCACTGAAAAAATATTAGTTCCAACTCTAACTATTTCTAATAATCGTCATACGCTATCAAACTATTCCGTTTTGATCCATTTCTTTACCTAGTGTTCAAAGATTATTTTCTAATCAATTTGTCTTTCAATCTTTGGTTGATTGATTAATGTCAAGTTACCCAAAAGAGTCCAGCTCAATTATTATATTATTCTTAGTTTCTCTTTTTCTACCAAAAAACAATTTCTTCTCAACTCCCCATTATTCCTAACCAAAAGTGCTAGTTCTCTAAAACAAAAAAAAGTCAACCTCCCTCAAGAAGTTAACTTTTCCAACTCAACACCCAAACTTGATTTGCATCCCGTTTGGATCTTGAATGGTTATTTGGTCATTCTCATTTACATATTCAATCGACGTCTCATCTAGGTAGTTAACAAATAACTCAAACTCCTCTTTAGACGGTAATTGAAACGAATACCAAGCCAAACCTAACTGATTTTCACCAATCAAGGCTATATTTCGACCATTCCAAGTATTTGTCCCAATATGATGATGGTACAATCCTGCGGCAAAGAATTTAGCTCTACCACCAAAATTAGACTTCAAAGAAAACCCAAGCTGTTCATAGAATTTCTCGGTCTCATCTAAGTCCGCTACTTGTAAATGGACATGTCCAATTTTTGATCCTAGTGCCATCCCTAACCATTGACCATCAGAGGCTGCAACGACACCGTCGGCATCCAACTCTTCCGTCACACCAATAATTTCTCCATCAGCCTGAATATCCCATTCAGTCATTGGTTTATCTCGATAGATTTCGATACCATTGCCTTCTGGGTCAGTCAGATAAATGGCTTCACTATAGCCATGATCAGCAGCACCAATTTCAATATTATTTTGCATCAGCCATAAAAGACTATTGCCTAAATCTTTACGAGAAGGTAAGAGAAAAGCAGTATGATACAATCCTGTCGTTTTGTTATTCACCACAGGATCAACATGTTCTTCTAAAACCACAATGGATTCAGAAGCATCTTGTGCACCTAAGAAGGCTGTCTTTCCTTCTTTTTTCAGTAAAACAAGTCCAATCATCTGCGTATAAAAGTCTATCATTGCTTCTAGATTTCCAACGTTCAATTTCACTTGTTTTACGATCGTTGTTTTCGGTAATGCATACACCATACTTTTCTCCTCCATTTGCTCGTAATTAGTTAAATTCTAAGAAACGCGCGCTATCTTCCATGTATTCTTTTTCGCCAGCTTCAGCTTCGATCGAACCAAAAACAAGTTGTGCTCTTAATTTCCAGTTGCTTGGAATAGACCATTCTTTTGCTACAGCTTCATCGATTACTGGGTTGTAATGTTGTAAGTTAGCACCGATATTTTTTTGAGCTAATGCAGTCCAAACGTTTGCTTGAGTCAAACCACTTGCTTGTTCTGACCATACTGGGAAGTTATCCGCATATAATTCAAATTGTTCTTGTAAATTTTTCACGATATCCATATCTTCAAAGAAAAGTAATGTTCCCGTTCCAGCTGCAAAACTTTGTAATTTCGCTTGTGTATTTGGGAAAGCTTCTGCAGGTGTCAAAGGTTTCAAGGCTTCTTCTGTCATTGACCATAATTTTTTATGGGCATCGTCGAATAAGAAAACCACTCGTTGTGTTTGTGAGTTGAAAGATGTAGGACTTTCTCTAACGATTTCTTTCACGAAAGCTGTGATTTCTTCGTGTGATTGTGGTAAGTTATCTCCTAAAGAGTAGATTGAACGGCGTTTTTTTAAAGCTTGAATAAATTCTGTCATGTGTATTGCTCCTTTTCTTTTTCAATTAATTTTTAGATTACTTTCACAGTATACAACCTTACTAAAAGTAAGTAAAGAGATTTTACTTACTTTTTATAAGTTTTTTTCAAAATAAAAGAAAAAAGCCTAAGACAAGAGATTTCTCGCCTTAACCTTTTCTCTGGTTATTTAAAAATCAAAAGTGTAATGAATGTAATAATTGCTGGCAACCCTTGTTTTATCAAAATTGATCTAGAGGAAGTCAGACCCCCATAAACTGCTGCAACAACCACACAAAGAATAAAGAATGTCACGACACTCCAACTATTAGCTGCAAAAAATGCACCCCATAAAATTCCTGTCGCTAAAAAGCCATTATATAGTCCTTGATTTTTGAATAAGGTCTGTACTCTAGGATCATCCAAAAATTCTTTATCTAAGCCAAAACTACGTTGTGCTGTAGGAGAAGTTGTTTGGAACATTTCTAAATATAAAATGTAATAATGCTCAAGTGCAACGATCACAGCTAACGCTAAGGGAATAATATGCATCGAGTTGCTCCTCCTATTTCCAAGTTGTGATATCAGTTGCTGGTAAGCGATAAGATGGGTAGCCTTCTTCATTGGCTTTACCGATTGAAACGATCATTACTGGATAATAACGTTCTTTATCCATATCTAATGCTTCAGCAATGTGTTCGCGCTCAAAACCGCCGATTGGATTTGTATCATAACCATATGCTCTTGCTACTAACATTAAATTCATTGCAGCTAATGCACCATCAATCGTTGCCATTTCTTTTTTATCTTCTGTCGACATTTGTTCAAATAATGGACTTAAGACTTCTAATTGACGTTCTTTGACTTCTTGAGGCATCAGCTCTTGTTCAACCGCTGTCCCGTAGATTTTCTCTGCATGTTCAAAACTATTTAAATCACCAAAAATAACGATCATGGCAGCAGATGTTTCATTTTGCACTTTATTAAAACGAACCAAAGGAGCTAAGATTTCTTTTCCTGCATCACTTTCAACAACAACAAAGCGCCAAGGTTGCATGTTCACTGAAGAGGGTGCTTTTACTGTATCGTTGATGATTTGTTCCATTTCTTCACGACTGATTTTAACTGTCGGATCGTAGTTACGAATTGATTTTCTGCCTTTCATAATCGTATCAAAATTATTTTCTATATATATGTTTTCCATTATATCCCTCTTTCCTCTCGTTCGTTCGATTATTTTCGAACATTTAAAATATAGCACTCTCTAAGTAATATGTAAAGTAGAAAGTTTATGTTATAATCTGTTTATGAAAAATAAAATGACTACTGATAACAATGATCTTGTTCTTCAAGCGTTACAAGCAATTAGTGATCCGATCCGTTTAAACATTGTTACTTGTTTACTGATTGATGGTGAAAAACGAATAACGTCAGAAAAATACAATATTGTAAAATCCACCTTATCTCATCACATAAAATTACTCAAAGACGCTCAACTGATTCAGGAAATCAAAATTGGCACGACTAAAACCTATGTTTTAAATCAAGATTATATCCAGCAAGAATTACCAGGATTACTAGAACTAGTTCGCTTTAGAGCAGGAAAAACAACGAAATAAACCATCCTCAATACACATATAGATTGAGGATGGTTTATTTGTTTAGTCAGCCAGTTTTACAATGATTTTCCCAACGGCATGATGGGTTTCACTCAATGCATGTGCATCATAAACCCCTTGTCTAGAAAATGGGAAAACTTCGCCAATCACTGAAATTACTTTACCTGAAGCCATTAAATCAGCAATTTCTTGAAGCTGTTTGCCATTTGTTTGAAGCCAAATGCTTTCGGCATGGATATTTTTTTCTTTAGCCAACGCTTCATCTGCGATGCCAACGATTGAAATCAAACGTCCTGTATTTGGTTTTAGTACAGAAAAACTTGATTTTTGGATATCGCCACCCATCGTATCAAAGACTAAATCGATATCTGTCAGCACTTCAGCAAAATTGGTTGTATGATAATCGATGATTTCATCTGCCCCTAATTTTTCTAATAGATCATGATTTTTCTCACTGGCCGTCGTAATGACATAAGCTCCCGCTTGTTTTGCTAATTGGATTGCATACGTACCAACACCACCAGCTCCTGCATGAATCAAAACTTTTCCGCCACTTTGAAGTTTTCCATGATCAAAAAGTGCTTGTAATGCCGTTAATCCAGCTAAAGGAACAGCTGCGGCTTCTTCGAAACTAATATTCTCTGGAATTTTCGCTAATAGATTTTCATCCACGATCGTTTCTTCTGCATACGTGCCAAAACGGGTTGTTTCAGGACGAGCAAATACTTTATCGCCCACTTTCCAGTCAGTCACTGAGCTGCCCACTTCGGTGATTACGCCTGCCACATCCCAGCCTAAAATAATTGGAAACGGCCAGTCAAACATTTGTTTCAAATATCCTTCTCTTAATTTCCAGTCGATTGGATTGATCGATGTTGCCTGTTCTTTGACAAGGACTTGGTTTTCTTTTAATTCAGGTAATGTTACATCTTGCTCAACTAATTCTTCTTTACCACCATATTGATTGATGACTACTGCTTTCATGTTTAGGGTTCCTCCGTTTTGCTTAAATGTGAACTCAGTATACTCTTTATTTTTTATTTAGGTAAAAAATATGCTTACAAAAAATAAGAACAAAACGCTGACCGCTTTGTTCTTATCCATATTTACTACTTATTCATAACGTAATGATTCAATTGGATCTAGTTTCGCTGCTCTTCTTGCTGGCAGTGTTCCTGCAAGGAAGGCAATTCCCATGATTACTAGAATAATCACAGCAGATGATGATGCTGAAAATTGAATCAAGGTAAAGCCTGTTAATGATTTTAAGAAGGAATCAGCTGCGATTTGATTGATCAATGCACCTGCTCCGACTGCTCCTAAAATTCCTAATAAAGAACCTAAAAATCCAATCAATGCCGCTTCTACACTGAAAATCGTAAAGACTTTTCCACTGCTAAGTCCCATGGCTTTCATCAAACCGATTTCTCTAGTACGTTCTTGCACTGACATATATAATGTATTGATGATCCCGAAGCTTGCCGCTAATAAGGCAATCGCACCAAACATCGTTAGAACACCTGTGATTGCATTGATCACGTTTCTGATCATACCAATCTGGTCTTCAACTGTTTGTCCCATATAGCCTACTTTATCTAAGCGTTCTTTCACATCTGCGATTTCTGTTTTGGTTACATCTTTACTCATTTCACCCATGATCAGACCGTATTGTCCTTTCATCGCTTCTGGTAATCCTTCTTCGTTGATTTTTGAGATTTCATCAGCAAGAGAACGGTTCATTAACGACATCCCGCCTTGGATCAAGCTTGTATTACGGACACCAACGATGGTAGCTTCTACTACTTTTTCTTCTCCAGTAGCGGCTGAGGGGGCTGCAATTTTAACGGTTTTCCCAATTGCTTCTTCACTTGATTTATAGCCTAAAGATTTCACATATTCTGGCGCTAAATTGATTTGAAACTCTGAACTATTTTGATCTGCCGCTTTACCTGCTTCCAAATCTACACTCAATTCTTCTACCATCGGCATTCCTGAAAAGACAAATTTTTCATCGTTCTTTCCTGAAATATAACTTGTTGAAACAGATTTCATTGCTTCCGCATTTTTGATTCCTTTGATTTCTTTAATTTTTTCAAGATCTTTGCTATCTAAAGCTTCTTGTTGCTGCATAGAACTTGTTTTTTTGTCCCCATCATATTTCTGTGGTTCGCCTTCTTCACCAGTGCTCCCACTCATTTTTGGTTGGATCATGATTTGATTTTGACCACCGACACTACCAACTTGTTTATCGATGTAATCATTGACCCCAATATTGACTCCGGTTGTCAGTGAAATTGTAAATGCTCCTATAAAGATGGCTACGATCGTTAGAATCGTCCGCCCTTTGTTACGCATTAAATTTGAACTAGCTGATTTTAAAATATCACTAAATTTCATTTATTCGTTCCCTCCCACAATTAATCCGTCGCGAACATGGATTTGTCGATCACAACGCGCAGCAAGTTCTGGATCATGCGTGACAATAATCAGAGTGATTCCTTTTTCTTTGTTCAAGTCAAATAGTAGCTGCTCGATCTTATCACCTGTCGTCGAATCTAGGTTTCCTGTAGGTTCATCTGCAAAAATGATTTTAGGATTATTAACTAAAGCACGTGCAATACAAACTCGTTGTTTTTGGCCACCAGATAGGTTGTTGGCTTTATTATTGACTTTGTCATCTAATTCAACGGCTCTCAGTGCTTCAAGTGCCATTTCTTTACGTTTACTATTTGAAATACCGCCGATTTTTAACGGTAACATAACATTATTTAAGACTGTATCTTTAGAATTCATGAAAAATTGCTGAAACACAAATCCAAATTGTTTATTTCTTGTTTTATCTAACTCTTTTTTACTGATACTCGTTACATCTTGATCATTTAATAAAATTTCACCTGATGATGGTTTATCTAACAATGCTAAAATATGCATAAATGTTGATTTTCCTGATCCACTTTTCCCGATGATCGCAACCGATTCACCTTCTTCTACTTTTAGATCCACACCTTTTAATGCATCAAACTTTGATTCATTACGGCCATAGCTTTTCTTGATATTTCTTGCTTCAATTACAGACATGTTTTCCCCTCCATTGATTCTATCATTGTTTGATTACATTATTTTTTCCCAAACCAGTTTCCCCTATTTTCATTTACTCCTTCCTGCTTCTTTCTCTTATCATTTTGCGGTAATTACTCCCTCTTGTCATGGTACCTAAGACCTATATTTTACGGACTTAAGTTTGATAAAAAAACAACATCCATCAGCTGTTAGCGCTAACAAACATTGTTTTACAATACTTTTTATAACAAGCAACTGAGCATAAATTCACATAGGATACCTCAGTTCTTCAGCAACATCAATAAAGTTAAGGTTCGAATTGCTGCTTTATGCAAGTTTGATTTGGCCTCATCCATCGCTTCAGCCAGTGTCGTAATACGATCAATGATTGGGATGATCACCGAAACACCTTCCTCACTAAATCGTTTTTGCTCCCCAGTAAAACTACCTACGAAAGCGATCACTGGTACATTGTATTTTTGAGCGATCCGCCCAATTCCAACAGGTACCTTTCCCTGAAGGCTTTGATCATCCAACTGACCTTCACCAGTAATGACTAAATCAGCTTGTTCAATCGCTGTTTCTAAATTGGTTTGTTCCGAAATAAATTCAAACCCAGAACGAATAGTTCCTTTTAAAAAGACTCTGATAGCAAAGCCAAGTCCGCCCGCTGCACCATCTCCCACAAAAGAAGCATCTATTCCACTTACTACTTTTTGATAATGTTTCATATTGCCTTCGTAGTTGGACAATTCATCCTTAGTTAATCCTTTTTGCTGCCCAAACATGTAGACAGCGCCTGATGGACCAAGTAAAGGACTCTCCACATCAGAAGCAATCAAAAACGTAATATCTGCTAGACATGGATCTAAACGGTGCGTCGAATAATGAGCGATTTTCCCCAGGCTACCACCATTAGCTGACAACAGCTGGTTTTCATGGTCAAAAAATTCAATACCTAAGGCACTAAGCAAACCAAGTCCGCCATCAACAGTTCCTGTTCCGCCTAACCCAATCACAATCGTTTGAGCTCCGTGACCAACCGCTGCCAAAATCAGTTCTCCAGTCCCATATGAAGAGGTATTTGCCGGATGAGTCTTTTCAGTCCCATCTAAATACTGAATACCAGAAGCTGCAGCTGATTCAATCACAGCTAATTTTTTTGAATCAAACCAGCCAAAATCAACATTCACTATTTTTCCGTTTAACGCTTGAACGGGAACTGTTACTTTTTGTCCATTACCATTTTTCACAACGGCTGAAACGGTTCCTTCACCACCATCAGCAATCGCGACGGCTTTGACTTCGTGTCCTCTTTCAGTAAATAGGTCCGTAATGATTTGATTCGCTTCAATACTGGACATTGATCCTTTCATAGAATCAATCGCTGTTACAACCTTCATCTTCAGCCCACCTTTTGTATACGTTTCTTCTCTTTATTTTACCATCAATTTTCTTAGCTGTAGCGGAACAAAACAGACTAGGACAAAACATTTCTGTTTTTATCTTAGCCTGTTTTACTCTATTTTTCCAACATTCGATAACCGATCCCGATCTCTGTCAAAATATATTCTGGTTCAACTGGATTATCTTCGATTTTTTTGCGAATATTCGACATATTGACTCGTAAGGTTTGACTCTCATTACTATAAGGTCCCCAAACTTTTTGCGAAATAGACGTGTGTGTCAGTACTTTTCCAATATTTTCACCGAGTACTTGGATGATTTTGTATTCATTTGGCGTTAGGTGGATCACTTTTCCTTGCTTAGTAACGGTATGATGTTCAATATCGATGCATAACTCACCATTGATGATTTTTTTTATTTCTGCTGGAGCATTAATATTATTACTGGCATGTCTTAACGCTGTTCTGATCCTAGCAAGTAATTCTGGCGTACCAAAAGGTTTGGTAATGTAGTCATCCGCACCTAGATCCAACGCTTCGACTTTGTTATTTTCATGATCACGAGCGGAGATAATAATGATCGGTATAGGAGATGTTTCCCGAATTTTTTTCAAGACTTCGATTCCATCTTGATCAGGCAACCCTAGGTCTAATAAAATCAGATCCATTGACCACATCCGAAATGTCGATAGACCTTCTAACGCAGAATGCGCTAAATGAATCGTGTGTTTTTCTTTTTCTAAAACAGCACCAATAAATTCAGCAATCACATCATCGTCTTCAATAATCAAAATCGTGGCCATTATTTTTGCTCCTTTCTCTCAAGCGGTAAAGTAAAGGTGAAAATTGCGCCGCCTTGCGGTTTGTTGGCCGCATTAAGGGTACCATCATGCGCCATAATGATCGTTTTAACAATCGATAATCCGATGCCCATTCCACTTTTAGAGTCCACTGGCGCACTTTGTTTCGCCATCCCATTATATAATACCTTGATTTGTTCTGCGGTTAAACCTTTCCCTTGATCCGCTACTTCAAAGATGATCTCTTTTTCGGATAATGAAACTGAAACATGAATTGAAGTGTGAGTGTCTGAATGGCGAATCGCGTTTTCCATCAAATTAAACAAAACTTGTTCGATCAAAATAGAATCCATTGAAACTAAAACAAATTCATCTGGTAACGTTACGATGATTTCACTGTCTGGATAACTTTTTCTGATCCGCTGAATCGCTGAAGCAACGACTTCTTCCGCGGCTTCTTTACTTTTGGCAACTTTCATCGTTTCTTCATTGATCCGTGTAATCGACAATAAGTTTTCGACCATGCGGATCAGCCAATCTGCATCTTCTTTGATTCCGACAAGTAGTTTCCGCTTCGTTTCTTCTGGGAGTTTACTCGTATCGCTGTCATCTAAAATCGTTTCTACAGAACCGGAAATTCCAGTAAGCGGTGTTCGTAAGTCATGAGAAATCGCCCGTAATAAATTACCACGCATCCGTTCTTTTTCATTTTCGAATAAAATTTGCTGCCGTTCTGAGGTTAGTTTGTTCTGTTCGATAGCTAAAGCTAGTTGCGTAGAAATCAGTTCTAAAAAGCTGATTATTTCATCTGTGATTGGATTTTCTTTATTTTTTTCGATGCCAATAACTGCTAAGGTGATTCCATTTGATAACACGGGTAAATAGAGTGCTTTGGCACCCATTAATGTATCTGTTCCATAACCTGCCTGTTTTTGATTGACAAATACCCAGTTAGCAACCGCCAATTCCTCCAAACTTCTCAAAGGTCCTTTAATTGGTGCACCAGTTGGATTTTTTAGCTCATATTCCCCATATAAAACAACTTCTCTATCCAACATATTCGATAAATAGTCAGCGGTTGTCGCTAAAATTTCTTTTTGATCGTGAGTAACAAGGTATTTCTTGTTGAGTTCATATAAAATTTCTAGTTGATGTTCACGTTTCATTGCGTAAAAAGCTTGTTTTTTGATTTGCATCATCAAGTTACTAACTAATAATGCCACTAAAAGCATGAAAATCAACGTCACTGGATACCCTTGTTTATAAACGGTTAAGGAATATAGTGGCTCAACAAAAAACCAGTTGAACATCAAAACACTAGCAATCGAGGCCAACGCCGCCCACAAATAGCCTGTGGTTATTCGTGCTACCAGCAACACAAAAAGAATGTAGATCAAGATCAAATTTTGATCTCCGATGTGAAAATAAGAACCTAATTCAGATAACAACGTTGCAATTACTAGCAATCCGATCGTCATATAAAAGTCTTTCCAGGTAAAAATACTTTGGAGGTTCTTTTTCTTGGCAGCATACTTATTTAATAAGTATTTATCAGACTGATAGGGAACTAAATGAATATCGACCTCTGGAATAAAACCGACTAATTCATCTTCTAAATCTGGACGATACAGACGAATAAAACGGGAACGCTTGATGGCTTTTCCCATTACCAAATCGGTAACACCACGCATCTGCACATATTGAATGATCGTTTCTCTTTGATTATCACTTTCTAAGGTGATCACTTCACCACCAAGTTTTACAGCTAATTTTGAATTATCTGATTCTGAATGCTCAGACATATCTTCCAAAATTTCCAATGCAATCCATTCGGTCCCTAATGCTTGTGCCAAACGAGCGGTCCAGCGGAGGCATTTTTTTGTCATATCAGGATTCGTTTCATCAATAATCGTCAGTAATTTAGAATGGATACCTGTATTTTTTTGTGTTTCCTGCTGGTTACTTGTATTGATGTGATCTGAAGCTTTACGAATCGCCAACCCCCGTAATAAGGTTAAATTATCTGTTTTGAAAAAATTAGCCATTGCTTTTTTGGCATTTTCTGAGTGGTAGATTTTCCCTTGTTTCAGGCGTTCCAACAGCTCTTCTGTTTCAATATCGACGACTTTTAATGAACTTGTTTCAAAAAAAGTGTCTGGTACGGTTTCGGAAATATGAACACCCGTAACTTGTTCAACTACGTCGTTCAAGCTTTCAATATGCTGGACATTGACCGTTGTATAAACGTCGATCCCCGCTTTCAACAATTCTTCAATATCTTGGTATCTTTTTTTATTCCTAGTACCGATCGCATTTGTATGCGCTAATTCATCAACCAAAATAATATCTGGTTTAGCTTGTAAAGCAGCATCTACATCGAATTCATTGATCGTGATCCCTTTATAGTCATACTCTTTTATTGCTAAAGCAGGCAAACCGGCTACTAATGCTTCTGTTTCTGGACGGGCATGTGGTTCTACATAGCCAACTAAAACAGTTTTACCTTCTCCTTGTTGTTCATGGGCTTCTTTTAACATAGCGTAAGTTTTCCCTACGCCAGCTGCATAACCGAAGAAAACCTTCAGTCGACCAGACCTCAGGCTTTGTTCGTTTTTCTTCCATTTTTCTAATAAGTGTTCCGGATCTAAACGTTGCTCTTCCACTTTTTATGCCACCCTTTATGCCTAGATTGAAACAGAAATAGTTAACTTCCAAAAATAAATTGGAATTCTTTCTATATCAATCATTTATTCAGACTCGTCTAATAATTGATTGACACCTAATACATTCACACGTTGCGAATCGACCGGTCCGATTTTAAGTCCAGTGATATTTTGTTTGATTATAACACGGACTTGGGTATTTTTCATATTTCTGGCAGCAGCAATCCGCTCAACTTGAGTCATTGCCGCTTCAATTGAGATTTCAGGATCCACACCACTTGCGGAAGCTGTGACTAAATCAATCGGAACTTCTGTTGTATCAGCCTTTTGCACACGCTCTTCAACTCGAGATTGTTGTTCCTTTGAAACTGGTGATAATTGGCTAGCTGGTTCTGAACGTCCATGTAGATATTTTGCTTCTTTAAAGGGTTGTCCAATTAATTTTGAGCCCTTGATAACCATTTTATCGTCCTTTTGTTCTTTGACTAGACTACCATTTGCCTGTGTTGGAAACAGCACTTGACCAACCGCCGTAACAGCCGCTGTATAGATTACACCACAGATAATGGTAAACAGTAGTAAACTTTTTAGTGAAGCAATCATTATTTTTTTCATGTGTCTTTTCTCCTATCTTTTATTGAAAGGTTAATGCTTTAATTCAAAATCAAAGTCAAAATGATATCGATCAACTTGATAGCGATAAATGGAGCGATGACACCGCCTAATCCATAGACAAGTAAGTTGTGACTTAAAATTTTGCTAGCTGGTTTTTCTTTATAAGATACCCCTTTTAAGGCTAATGGAATCAACGCTACGATAATGAAAGCATTGTAGATGATGGCGGATAAAATGGCGGTTGTTGGACTAGTTAGTTTCATAATATTTAAAGCATCCAATGATGGATAGATACTAAAGAATAAAACTGGAATGATCGCAAAATATTTTGCAATATCATTCGCAATACTAAATGTCGTCAAAGCACCACGCGTCATCAGTAATTGTTTGCCAATTTTGACGATACTGATTAATTTCGTTGGGCTGGAATCTAGATCGATCATATTCCCCGCTTCTTTGGCTGCTTGTGTTCCTGTATTCATCGCTACTGCAACATCTGCTTGAGCTAATGCTGGAGCATCATTGGTCCCATCACCCGTCATAGCAACCAAATGGCCTTTTTCCTGATAATCACGAATCAAGCTCATTTTATTTTCTGGTGTTGCTTCTGCCAAGAAATCATCGACACCTGCTTCAGCTGCAATAGCCGCGGCCGTCATGGGATTATCCCCTGTGATCATGATTGTTTTAATGCCCATTTTACGCATATCTTCAAACTTTTCTTTGACCCCATTTTTTACGATATCTTTTAAGTAGATCACACCAAATACTTGATTATTTTTAACCACAACCAGTGGGGTTCCACCTTCATTGGCTACACGCTGAACGATCGTATCACATTCTTCTGGATAAACATTTCCTTTAGCTTCAACATATTGTTTCATTGTATCAGCAGCACCTTTACGAATTTCATCACCTTGATAGTCGATCCCGCTCATCCGAGTTTTTGCTGTAAATTCAATAAACTCAACGTCAACATGATTTAATTCCCGACCACGAATATCAAATTTTTCTTTCGCTAAAATAACGATACTGCGTCCTTCAGCTGTTTCATCTGCTAATGAGGATAGCTGGGCTGCATCAGCCAAGTCATATTCGCTAATTCTTGTTACAGGAATAAATTCGCTAGCTCGGCGATTACCTAAAGTGATAGTTCCAGTTTTATCTAATAATAAAATATCCACATCACCAGCGGCTTCAATTGCACGTCCACTCATAGCAATAACATTTTCTTTATTTAAGCGACTCATACCAGCAATCCCGATCGATGAAACCAATGCGCCGATCGTTGTTGGTGCCAAACAAACTAGTAAAGCAATAATCGTCGTTAACGCTAGGGCTGAACCATTGCCTACAAGCTCACTTGAGAATTTTGTAAAAGGCAATAACGTTGCTGAAACGACTAAGAAAATAATCGTCAACATAATCAAAATAATTTGCAGTCCAATTTCATTCGGTGTTTTTTTACGTTCCGTCCCTTCCACCATCGAAATCATTTTATCTAAGAACGATTCTCCATTTTCAGCGGTCACTTTGATCACTAAATAGTCAGAAACAACCGTTGTACCACCTGTAACAGCACTACGATCGCCGCCAGATTCCCGAATTACTGGTGCAGATTCTCCTGTGATGGCACTTTCGTCCACCGAAGCTGCACCATCGACCACGTCTCCATCCATTGGAATTTGTTCATTGACCGCTACATAAACAAGGTCTCCCTTTTTTAATTCTGAGGACTGGATTTCAGTAAATTTTTTTAATGCCGCATCTTCTAGTGAAGCAGCTTTATGAGCAATAACCTCTTTTTTGGCTTGTTTTAAACTCTCTGCTTGCGCTTTCCCCCGACCTTCAGCAATCGCTTCAGCAAAGTTAGCAAATAAAATCGTCAGCCACAAAATAACGGTGATGGCTAAAATAAAGAATGGTTCTGCATCTGTATACCCTGCAAAGGTTAAAACGTATAGAATCGTAGTCAAAATTGCGCCCAAATAAACAACCAACATGACTGGATTTTTTAATTGAATGGTTGGTGCAAGTTTCTTAAAGGATGATCGAAAAGCATCGATATAAACATGACGTTTGCTTTGTGTATTTTTCACTTGTTTCCCCTTCTTTACCTTATTTTGTCATAAAGTGTTCAGCAATCGGTCCCAATGCCATAGCTGGCAAGAAGCTCAGAGCCCCAATCACTAAGATCACAATGATCAACATGGTGACAAATGTTGCATTTGTCGTTGAAAGTGTACCTGATCCAGTTGCAACGATTTTCTTTTTCCCTAAATTGGAAGCTAGATAAATCACTGCTAACATCGGAATAAAACGAGAAAGAATCATGATCAGTCCACCTAATATGTTTAAGAATGTCGTATCTGTCGTCAAGCCTGCAAACGCACTGCCGTTGTTATTGGCTAGCGATGAAAATGCATAAAGAATTTCAGAAAAACCATGCGGTCCTTGATTGTTCAGCCAAGACATTGCTTGCGGATTCAAAATAAACAACATCGTTCCGATCAATGTCAGTAATAACGGCGTTAAAATCACTAAACACGCCATTTTCATATCAAAAGGCTCGATTTTCTTCCCTAAATATTCGGGTGTTCTTCCTACTAATAAGCCAGCAATAAAGATCGCCAGTAAGATGAATACGATCATGCCATAAAGCCCACTACCAGCACCACCAAAGATGATTTCTCCCAACTGCATTAAAAACATTGGAATCAAACCGCCCAGCGGCGTAAAACTATCCAACATCGCATTGATCGATCCATTAGAAGCTGCTGTCGTACTAACAGCCCAAAGACTAGACCAGCCAATACCAAAACGTGTTTCTTTGCCTTCCATGTTCATTTGACCGATCACGTGCCCAAATTGCGGTCCGTAGTATTCGCTCAAGGTCACACCAATCAAAGCAGCAATCAAAAAGCCTAAAGAAACAATCATGATCGTTCTACCTTGTTTCCAGTCCTTCACAAATAGTCCAAACGCTACGATCAAAGCTGCTGGGATCAAAAGAATAGCAATGTTTTCGATAAAGTTACTGACTAAGTTAGGATTTTCAAAAGGGTGAGCTGAGTTGGCACCAAAATAGCCACCGCCGTTTGTCCCTAATTGTTTGATCGCCACTTGACTGGCAACCGTTCCTAAAGGTAAAAAGATTTTTTCCCCCAGTTCTAAACTCGTAGTTTCAACAGAACCTGCAAACGTTTGAACCACGCCTTGAGAAATCAAGATCAGAGAAATCACAAAAGAAAGCGGGATTAACACATACAAAATAATTTTTGTTAAATCTTGCCAAAAATTCCCAATATGTTTTGTTGTTCGACTTGTAAAGCCACGAAGTAAAACAAATAAGACTACAATTCCAACACCTGCTGAAATAAAGTTTTGAACAGTTAAACCAAATGCTTGAGTAAAGGGTGATAAAGTATCTTCCCCAGCATAAGCTTGCCAGTTTGTATTTGTAATAAAACTTGCCGCCGTGTTAAACGCCAATGAAAGACTGGTTCCAGGTAGTTGTTCTGGATTCAACGGTAGAAAGCCTTGTCCTAAAAGCATCGCCATTAAGAACATCAATGAAAATAAACTAAAGAATAAAATACTCAAACTATATTGTTTAGCGGTCATTTCTTTTTGAGCCGTCGTTCCTAAAAACGAATAGATTTTTGTTTCAAGTGGACCAATGATTTTGGTCAGAAACGTTTTTTGATTCGTCATTACTTTATGAATATAAAAACCTAACGGAATAGCTAACCCTATCAAAACGATAAAAAAGATTGCTTGTTGGATAAAAATTGCACTCACTGTTGATCCCCCCAAAATAGTTGGTAAAATAAATAAATAAGCAGTAATCCTGCGATAATCCCAGAAATAATCGTCATGAATATTCCTCTCCTTCATTTGATAACATAAGAATATCAAATTTTATATAAAGATAGTGTTAAAGTTGAGGGTGGTTCTTTATACTATCTTTATATTGAAAATAGTATTTATGATTATAGAACGGAGAAAATCTTTAACATAGAAAGTAGGCTGAAATATAGCTCAAAGAGTTATATCTCAGCCTACTAGTATCCAAATAAAAGGTGAAAACGATGGAAGTTTAAGAACTTGGTACTCCGATTTAGCTCCTTATGCCTAATCCTTCATAATCCAAATTTGAACATTATTTTTTATCATTTTTAAGTACTTTGCAATTAATCAGCATTATAAAGCTTTATGAATTTTTAAATTCATAAAATAAGAGATATCAATCCAATTTTTCGTTGAAGGTATATCTTCTACTACAATAAAATTTTGGGAATCACTATCTTCAAGTGTATAATTAGAAATACACAAATCACAGTTTAGTTCATCCCCGACTTCTTTTGAAAGAAATCCTTCTCTTCCACAATAGACATCTACTATTTTAGGAAACTTATTTTTCATCAAATATGCTAAAAACACTTCATGTTCTGCTCCTAAATCACTGTACACAAACACCACTAATTTAGAATGCTTTTTATCTAACTGCTCATAAAGCTTATTCCATTGAAAAAAGGTCTCATGTACTAACTCTTCATAATAGTCAGAACACCAAGGAAATTTCGTTTGTTTTTCAAGTAAACTTACTGTATCCTCAACCGCCTGGGCATAGATAGGATAATTTCTTTTGATTGACACACTAGATTGAGCAAAACGATTATGTATAATGTACTCTTGAAAAGGATAAACCCTATGTCTGGCATAAATAAATTGTATCCAATGGCTAAGCTCAATTTTGTTTTTTTCAGCAATAGTTATGTCTAACAAAGAACAAAGATGCTCTATATATTTATCACTCCATTGTTTAACTACATTTTTTTCTTCAAGATCTACCCAAATAGACTCCCACCAAAATATAGATTGACAAAAATTCTGACAATTAATTTTTGGATACCTCAAGCTCAAAGTTTTTTCTATTTTTTCAAAAATATCTTTATTGGTATGCCTATGTTTACTAAATTCATACTCAATTGAAGAGGCAAAGCCTTGTTCTTCGCGAATAATTGAAATAGCTATTGAATACATCAAAAATTTCATTGAGTTAAGTGTAATCTTAAACGGAAAAATTTTTATTGCGCTGTTGACAAGTTCATAAATATAGTTTTTATCAATAAGAAAAGGCCATTCATATTCTTCATATGCTTCACAAAAATAAAGCATTAGAAACAAACGGATTTGTTATTCATTATCCCCTGACAAAGCATATGTATCTAGATTATGAGTAATCTCAATATTGCGATCTTTTAAAACAAGTTTTAACCTTCTATAGCTTCTATATAAACTTGATTCACTAATATACAAACGCTTTGTATGAAATGATGTATCTTTATTTGGATAAAAAAAGAACGATTCAAGCAATGCTAAATCACTAGAATTTTTCATCATTTTTTTATACAATTCACTAACTGCGTGATTTTTATTCATAAACACACGAATACCACGTTTTTTCGAGATTTCCATAATAACATAATCTGGCCATTCGTTTTCAAAATAGCTACAATCTGATAATAAAGTTTGTTGCGAACATTTCATCTGCTTGGTCAACTCTTTCATTGGTGTCCATTGATTTGAATGAATCAAAATATCTAATAATCTGACTCGCCGGATCATCGTATTTTGGATCAAACGTTCCATTTTAATTCCTCCTCCTAAAAATTGAAGAAACCCAAACTCACGAGTTCACTTATATAATAAACCAATAAAATAAAAAAACATACTATTTTGCATGATATATAGATAAAATTGAGAGCAGAACAAAACGAAAGATCCGTTTTATTTTGCGCTCTTAATCTATTTAGTCAGCAAGAAAAAAATTTTTGAAAATAGACATTTCCCGTTTTTTTTTCGGTCTCATTCAAAACTATTTTGATGCAAAAACCATCAGATTTTCAGTATCTGAAATACAGGTTTGCAAGGTTATTCTTTCACCTCCAGTTGTTCCAACTGTTTGATCCCAATAATCAACACCTGTAGCTAGTTCTTGTCCAAAATCATCTAAATGCAAAATATTGTTTATCGTATAATTCGTCATCTTCCCACTGCTATCACTTACAGTAATTGACTGACCTATCCTTACACTAAACAAAACAGAAAAGACGCCAGGATTATGACCTATAAAATGTGTGTTTGCCCCATCATCACCCGATTGTATAGGCATTCCTCCCCATGTTGATGCACTACCATTAGAATTATTATCAATTATTGCTTGCCCTGATCCCTGCCCGCCATTTTGATAAGGAATTGTCACACCGTTGATAATTAATACATTGGGTTGATTATCAGAAGCAACTGGTTCTTTAGGAACCGTTTCATTCACTTGAGAGGATTGCTCAAAATTACTTGTCGGTTCGCTCGATTCAATACTTTTTGACTCTTCTTTCTTTGGTTCTTCTGATATAAACGGTTGAGAAGAGATAGCCGTATGGCTGTTTTGGTCAGCGATAACTGTAATTTCTCTTGTTTTCGTCGTTTGATTGTTATTAGAATCTGAAACTGTATAGTCTAATCGGTATAGCCCTTCTTTCGAAGAATCCACTATTCCAGAAACGTTCACTTTACTATTGAGATCACCATCTACATTATCTTTGACACTAACATCAGCCAAAGGATCAAATTCTTGATCTTTATATATAGTTGAATCCTTTAACGTAATGGTAGGAGCCACAGTATCTACAATTGTTAAACGAATAATCCCTTGAGTCGTATCAGTTTCTTTTTTGAATCTAACATTTATATTGGTTGTCCCAATTTTTGTGAGATCAAAATTTGTGGTTTCAATTTCTAACCCTTCAATTTCTTTTGATGTGATATCAAATATTTCTTCCACTGAAATTTTTTCGCCATACTCAATCGTTTTATATCGCGTGCCAGAAGGTAGCTCTGTTCTTTTAACTTCAAGCACTTCACTTTTTTTAGTGTCAGCAAAATTTTCTGCTTGATCCGATAAAATAAATAAAACTAGTGTCGCTACTAAAACAAGAATGGTATACACCAAAATAGACCCTTTTAAAAAATTCTTTTTCATATTATCAACCTCTCAATTTCTTTTTTTTTGAACTTGAGACTCATAATAATACTTATTGTCTTGATATCCTATTCATTTGTTTTGATTACCGAACAAAAAAACACTTTATAGTTGATGTATCAACAAATTTCAATTTTTTTAAATTTTTAAATTATCTGAAATTGGTCTACTTAACATTCGATTTTTAATCAAACATTCTTTAGATAAACTTAACCTAATTGATTTAATAGACAAAAGAACTTCAACAGTTAGACGACACCTAACTATTGAAGTTCTTTATTTAGTATACAATCTTTAATTAAGCTTTTTTGGAAAATAATGACTTTAAAATAAATACACTGTTTGTTATGATTATACTCGTTAAGAAGATGGACAATAGTAAAAAGGAACTTTTTTTCCAAATTAAAAAAGCAAGCAATAATAAACAAAAACTATTAATTGATAATTTAAGTATCATTCTTTTTCCCATAATTTTTCCTTTACAAATATTTTTTCTTTACGTTCTAACCTTAGCCTTTTAAATAGTATATTACAAGTTTTTTTATATGTTAATAATTAATCAGTAAGTAATTTTTCAATATCTCTAGCGATTTTTTCTGGTTCAACAGTCGGTGCAAAACGTTTCACAACGTTGCCTTCACGATCTACTAAGAATTTGGTAAAGTTCCACTTGATCGCGCCACCTAAAATCCCACCTTTTTCCCCCTTCAAAAAATCATATAACGGATCAGCATTTTCTCCGTTGACATCGATTTTTCCAAACGTTTGAAAAGTTGTTTGATACGTCAATTGACAAAAGTCACTGATTTCTTGGTTCGTTCCAGGTGCTTGATGACCAAATTGATTACAAGGAAAGTCTAAAATTTCCAACCCTTGTTCACGATACTTTTTATACAAAGCCTCTAAGCCTTCATATTGAGGTGTAAAACCGCAGCCAGTCGCTGTATTTACGATCAAAAGTACTTTTCCCCGATAATTCTCTAATGATGCAGTTTCACCATTAGTTGTTTTTACTTGGTAGTCATAAATACTCATTTTATTTCTTCCTCTCCTGTTGCTTGTTTTATTAAATACTAGCTAGTAGAAGTTTTTACGTCAAGGAAACGAGCTTTCATTCAGTCAAAAATCGGTTTTAATTCCAGTAACACGATACCATTCGTATCAAGCGTCACATAATAATTGAAGCTATTATCGATTTGAGTATCAAAAACTTTGATCTTAGGACGAGTATTATCCACAATATATTCTTGCGCTTCTAAATCAAGTGTCCCGGCATTACTAAACTCTTCGTAAGTGTAAAACAATGCACCATTGTGTCGATTAAAATCAATTTGCTTGACCTGATAATTTGCTGATTTTATGGCGGCTAATTCAATTTCAAACGTCACTGCCTGACTTTTAAGAAAGGCTTCTTCCGAAGATAAATGAGGATCAAAATAATTCCTATTAAATAGCAGCAGTTGATATTGCCCCTCTTCATAGGTCAATATATATTCTTCCCCTTGAGCTAAAACCCCTCCCCGCATTCTCCTTGCTAACCATAAACAAAAATAAGCTGGGCGTTTGCCACTATAATAGTGAAACAATTCCAAACCATCATTTTTTAATGGCCGCTCTTGTGTTTCTTGTTCATATAATTCAATATTCAACCAAAATCCGAACCCTTCTACCAACGTGTCCAAGATTAAAAGATCTTTTAAAATAATCGCACCTCTAAAAAATGTCCCATTACTATTTCTAGTCATCCCAGTTAACGTGTTCCATTCAGTAAGGTATAGCGGTAACTTGATTTCGTATTCTTTTAGAATATGCTTGATATGCATAGTTTTATTCAATACATATTGATGATAGTTTTTCAAATCAGGAAAAGTGCTATCTAAATTTTGAAACACGTAATTTGGTTCCGCCGAAAATGAGAGAAAATCGCAAGCTGCCGCTATTGTTTTGCAAAAAAATTCTGTCTGCTTCTGATCTCTTTTCTCAAAGAACGGATCAGGTAAAGGAATCTCTGCCCCAATTTCGATTTTTGGTGAAATAGTTGCCATCATTTGTTTTATTTCTAAGAATTCTGGATAGTATTCTACAAGATTTTCTCCTTTAAACAGACAATTGATTTTCCATTGCCCAGTTGATCTTATGCCAAAATTATTTTGGATATACTGGAAAAACTTAGGATAAAGTGCTTTGACTCCCATACTAAGTTTTTTGAATTCTACAAGGGACAATTGATAAAAAATAGCGATGTTTGCTTCTTCTAAAAAGGTCAAAATATAATCCCAATTTTCAAATGCAGGAAAAGAGTTCATAGAAGCTTCTTGATGAACCTGAACAGATAAAGGAATTTGTTTAAATAAACGCTGAATACTGATGTACTTGATGTCCATTTGCTTTTTCAACTCTAAAATTTCTGTTTGAATTTTTTTTGACGCCAAAGCTTCCCATGACCCAATGTGAATAATGATTTCTTTTTTCTGATAGTTGGTTGCTTGCTTTTCTGTTGTGATATGCAATTGCTTCGTTTTTAAGGATAATTCTGACGGTCTTAGATCATCTGTTGCTGTTTGGATATAGCTATATAATGGAATCAAAATTTCCTTCACCTGAAGTTCAGGTGTTTGGATTTTCTGATTGTTTTTTTTCGGAGCAAGAGATTCTGGTAAATGGGCTGAACGGTAATTCGTAGGTGAATCATTAAACATTTTTTTGAAATGTTCACGGTACGTTTTACTATTGCTAAATCCATTATCCAACGCGATTTGCTCAATACTTTTTTTCGTATAAAGTAATTCAGATAAGCTATGCTTCACACAAATCGTCCGCACATAATGAGAAAAATATTCCCCAGTTTCCTTTTTAAAAAACTTAGATAGAGCGGACTCTGACATAAAGAAATGATCTGCCACATCAGATAATAAAATACCATTTTTATAATGTTCTTCAATATATTCCAGAATTTCTCTAAGTTTTTGATTGTCGGAAGGATGATAGTCCAAGATTTCTTCTTTTTGAAAATTATGAACAAGTGACAAAATAATTTGCGTTAAATATAAAGTTATTTTCAACCGTTTCGATGGATCATCACTAAGCTCAACCAAGCATAATTCAGCAACTTGTCTTCTTAATGAAGCGATAGCATACATTTTGCCGTGCTCTTTTTGTTTTGGCTGACATTCAAAGTGCGTATAAAAAAATGCTGGAAATTGAGTTGCGAAAAAAAGATTGTTCATACCTAATTCTAAATATGAACAAGAATCAACTACAGTAGCTGCTAAAACGAACTGATCACCAGTATTAACTAAAAACAACTCACCAGCTTCTATTTGAGTTGTTGTTTCATCTATAGTTATGAGCATCGATCCTTTTAACACAACTAAAATGGTTGTTTCTTTACAAAAAACATGCTTCTCCTTATCTAATTGTTGATAATTGATCTGATAATTTTCATTTACAATCATTTTTAATCCTCTACTTTCTATCTCTTTCCTATTATACCATCCAAATAAGAAAATAACGTTCGTTGATAATGTCATTTTTTTCCCATATTAATTTTTTAAAAGAAATCTCTGAAATTAGGAAATTTCTAGCATTGTGAAGTTTTTAATTAAGCATAGAATATGTATTGTATTTGAAAGGAGCAGTTTAAATGAACGATCTACAGAAACAACTATTTACAAAGCTTCAACAAAAAGAAGCGGATATGATTGCAATCCGTCGCCATTTTCATGAGAATCCAGAGTTATCGTTTCATGAAACTAAAACAGCACAATATATTGCTGATTTTTATGCAGGAAAGGATTGCACTGTTCAAACGAATATTGGCGGCGGTCATGGAATTTTAGTTGATATTCAAGGCGGAAAAGAAGGTCCAAGCTTGGCAATCCGAGCAGATTTCGATGCTTTACCGATCCAAGAAGATACAGGTCTGCCATTTTCATCCAAAACAGCTGGTGTGATGCATGCTTGTGGACACGATGGGCACACGGCTTACATGATGATTTTAGCTGATTCCTTGATTGAATTGAAAGAACAGTTAACCGGAACAATTCGTGTGATTCATCAACCTGCCGAAGAAGTACCACCTGGCGGAGCTAAAGGGATGATCGAAGCTGGTTGTTTAGATGGTATCGATCATGTGTTAGGGATCCACGTTATGAGTCTGATGCCACTTGGTGATGTACTTTACCATCCAGGATCAGTCCATACTGGTCGGGCAACGTTTAAAGTCATCATGCAAGGAAAAGGTGGTCATGGTTCAACACCTCAAGATGCCAATGATACGATCGTTGCAGCTTCTCAATTTGTAACAGCTGTTCAAACGATCGTCAGTCGTAGAATCGATCCATTTGATACTGCAACCGTTACAATCGGATCTTTTGACGGCAAAGGTTCAGCAAATGTGATCAAAGATTCTGTTACGCTTGAAGGTGACGTACGGATCATGAAAGAAACAACACGGGCAATTGTAGAAAAAGAATTCAACCAAATTTTAGATGGAATCTGCCGAACCTTTGGTATCAGCTATGAACTTGATTATGCCAATGATTATCCTGTTTGCGTCAATGATCAAAAGACCACTGAAATGGTCGCACAGGCTTTGAATGACGCACAAATCCCTGAGATCAAACAAATTATTGAATGTGGACCACAAACTCCTTCTGAAGATTTTGCGTATTATGCCAAAGAGCGTCCAAGTTGTTTCTTTTTCGTTGGCGCACACAAAGAAGGAACACCAATGTATCCACATCACCATCCAAAATTTTATATAGATGAAGACTGTCTATTGATTGCTGCAAAATCAATGGGCGCAGCTGTCTTACATTATTTATCTGAAGGAGTTTAATCATGAAAGCAGCAACACATACAGCAGATACTGCAACATACAAAGGGACAAATAAATTACTGATTGGAATCGTATTAAGCGTATTGACCTATTGGCTATTTGCCCAATCTTTACTAAATATGGCGCCAGCCGTACAAAGTGACCTAGGGGTTTCTTCTGGTGTTTTAAACATCGGAATCTCCATGACTGGTTTATTCTCAGGTATTTTTATCGTCGTAGCCGGCGGTTTAGCAGATAAATTAGGCAGAATGAAATTGACCTATATTGGACTTATTTTAAGTGTTATCGGTTCTGCAGCATTAGTTATCGCACATGGACCTGTTTTATTTATCGGTGGCCGAATTTTGCAAGGGCTATCCGCTGCTTGTATCATGCCAGCAACAATGGCCTTAGTTAAAACCTATTATGAAGGCAAAGATCGTCAACGCGCTTTAAGTTATTGGTCAATCGGTTCTTGGGGTGGTTCAGGTTTATGTTCATTTTTTGGCGGAGCCATTGCAAGTTCATTAGGTTGGCGCTACGTTTTTATTTTTTCAATTATCGTTTCAATTTGTAGTGCGTTATTGATTTTTGGCACTCCTGAAAGCAAAGTCGTTAGTGATAGTAATAGTAAATTTGACTCAATTGGTTTGCTACTATTTATCGTTTCAATGGTCGCTTTAAATGTTGTCGTTTCTAAAGGTTCTGAGTTAGGTTGGACAAGTCCAATTGTGCTTATTTTAGCCGTAATCGTCATTATAGGGTTGATTGCCTTTTATAAAGTAGAACAAACAATCGATAATAGTTTTGTTGAATTTTCTCTATTTGAAAATCGTGGCTATCTTGGTGCAACTATTTCTAATTTCTTGTTGAATGCAGTCGCTGGTACATTGATCGTAATCAATACCTATGTTCAATAAGGACGCGGTCTTTCTTCTGCTAAAACGGGGATGTTATCGATTGGTTACCTCTGTCTAGTGTTGATCACGATTCGGATCGGCGAAAAGTTATTACAAACAATTGGTGCAAAAAAACCAATGTTGTGGGGAACCATTCTTTCTGGTACTGGTGTTGGCTTGATGGCTTTAACAATGGTTACTGGAACTGCCTATTTTATTTTAGTTTTCATCGGTTACAGCCTATTTGGAATGGGTCTAGGAATGTACGCTACCCCCTCTACAGATACAGCGATTTCCAGTGTCCCAAATGAAAAAGCAGGTGTTGCTTCCGGTATTTATAAAATGGCCAGTTCACTTGGCGGTGCCTTAGGAGTAGCTATTTCTGCAGCAGTTTATAACGGCTTTAGTGCTGGTGGGAATTACACACAAGGTGCTACATTTGGCTTACTGACAAATATTCTTTTCTGTGTTTTAGCTTTAGGTTCCATCCTATTTATCATTCCAAAGGAAAAACAAGTATAAGGAGAGAAATCAACCATGAATAATCAAGAAGCATTACAATTATTAAAAGAAGTCGTACAAATCAAAAGTATTTTAGGAGACGAAAAATTAGTTGCGGATAAATTACAAACTCTTTTTGAAAAACACGATATTCCTTGTGAACAAGTAGAGTACAGCGCTGGACGCAATCAATTAGTTGCCACTTTAAAAGGCAATGAAGCAGGTCCAGTTCTAGGATTTTCTGGCCATATGGATGTCGTTCCTGTCGGTGAAATTCCTTGGGATGAAGATCCTTTTAGCGCATTTGAAAAAGATGGCTTACTGTACGGTCGTGGAACCTGTGATATGAAATCAGGTCTGATTGCAGCCGTTGTTGCCATGATTCGTTTAAAAGAAGCTGGCTCAAATTTTAAAGGTACAATAAAACTTTTAGCAACCGTCGGAGAAGAAACAAGTGCCATCGGTTCCGGTCAATTAGTTGATCAAGGGTACGCAGATGACCTTGACGCATTAGTGATTGGTGAACCGACAAACGTAGAAATCGGTGTAGCACACAAAGGCGCTTTATGGCCTCGAATTACAACCTATGGAAAAACTGCCCATGGTTCAATGCCAGATCAAGGCGTAAATGCGATTGAACATATGCTTCTCGTTTTAAATGCTTTTAAAGAAACCTTCGATTTTTCTCAGTCAGTAGACGAACTAGTCGGTGCCTCAACATCTAGTCTTGATATTATCAATGGCGGCAATGGAACCAATGTTGTACCCGACAAATGTACTGTAGAAATCGATATCCGTACGATCAAAGCACAAGATCACACTGAATTAAAACAACAATTTAAAGTGATGCTTGATAAATTAACAGCAACTGTTCCTAATTTTAAAGCCGAGATTGAATTCATTAATGACTTACCTTCTATGAAAACCGAACTTGATGATCCGTTCACTGTATTAACTCAAAAAGTCGTTTCAGAGGTCACAGAGAAAACAGCAAACACCTTTGGTATGACAGGCTATACTGATGGTTCACAGTTTGGTCGTGTCAAAAAAGCATTTCCTATTTTAATTCTTGGACCTGGTGAAACAAAATACGCTCATCAGCCCAATGAATTTGTTGCGATCAATGACTTTTATCAAATGATTACGATCAACGAAAACATTGCAAAAACATTTTTAAACTAAAACACAAAAGAGAGCGAGACAAAACTGAACGTTAGTTTTGTCTCGCTCTCTTTACGTTATAAAGATGCGAAATTATTACACCACGAATACTAAGAACTCTTTTCCAACACTTTGTCTCTACTTTTCTAAACACGAGCTTGAAATCTGTGAGATTATGGTCGATCTTCCTTTCACATCTTTGTATATTTTTATTAAACTATTTATTGATCTAAAAGCTCTTTTAATTCCACTATTTCTTCCGTTACCTCTTGCCAATCACTGGTAACTTTTTTATAACGATAACGAATGATCACGGCCGCCATAACACCGATTGCAGTCAATACGATATTCAATCCAAAAATCATCGATACATTTATTTTTTCTAGCAGACCAGTGATATAAGGAATGATCATCACAGAAATTGAGGTAGCAATTGAGTAATAACTAGTGATCCGCCCTTTTCCTTTTGAAAACAACTCCAACAACACCGCTAGCCCTAATTGCCAGATTCCGCCTGCCGCAAAAACACCAATCCCGATCGAACCGACTAAAAACATTGGCACACTTGGAAACAGTGTCATACCAATCAATAAAAACAACGATATCAATGTACACCATACTAGCAATAACGTCGGAGCAACACCACGTTTTACAATCAATGACGTTAAAAATACAGATGCAAAAGAACCGATACTATACGCACTGACCAAAACTAAACTGTTTGAATGATTCATCAGATTTAATGATTCCGCAAAAGTAGGTACCCACAAAATAAAAATATTAAACGTTGAAACACAAGTAAAACTAAATACCAGTAATGCAAATCCTTCCACTTTAAATAACGGTTGCTTACTTTTAGCACTTGTTTCGTTTTCATTCACTATTTGTAACGGCTCCGCCTGCACCTCTACTCTTTCTGGAAAGCCAAGCCTAGAAATATATAGCAAATTAAGAAATAATCCCAACGCACATCCGATAAAAACCAGCCCGTAATAAATCCCGTGATTCAACATAAATCTGGTTAACAACGGTAAAATAAATTGCCCTAAAGAAATAAAGGCTTTATTCAAGACACTAAGAGAGCTATTATCTTTTTCATTTGGATAAGCTTCCATCAAAGTTGGATAGGTACTCGTATCTAAAAATGCATTGCTAAATCCAGCAAAGACAGCAAAGAAAAGTCCTTGTAAATAGTTCTGACTAATTAATATCCCAATAAAGAAAATCAAATAACTGATGATCCCTAACTGAACTGTCTTCTTCCGTCCAAACTTATCTGAAAAATAGCCAGCAAAATACAAAATCAGGACACGACCCAACCCGATACCACTGATAACTAATGTCACTTGCTGAACTGTTGCCTGCCAACTTTCCATCAAAGCATTAAGGTTTTGCGATAAAATAATCGCTGCCATCCCTTGAAAAATAAAATTTGTATATAAAGAACCGATCAAAGGGGTATAATTTCTTTTTGTTGTTTCCATTACCATTCTCCTAGCTGTTTAAATTGAAGCTTGCTCACTTTTTCACTATATATAGTTTAAAAAGAAATCTCTATAATATCTAATGCTTTATTTTCATGTAATTAATAAATAAAATTTATTGATTTAGTTAGATACAAAGAATTAATTGCTCTAGTCAACATAATTATCCTATTATTACTTAGACCTTGTATCAAGTCAACAGTTAATTTACCCAAAATAAAAAAACTGTAAACAATCACTATACGATCATTTACAGTTTAAAATTAATAGAAGTAACTCAAATCACTTGAAACAGTTGGATAAAGCATGATCATTTCGTTCACTTTGCTTGCAGTTAAGTGTTGATTGATCATCATCGTAAATAAATTGATCAACTGATCGGCCTCATTACCTAAAACAGTCGCTCCAACCAATAGACCTGTTACTTTATCCGTAATAATTTTGGCTTTGACTAAGGGCTCATTAAGATGTTTATAGGTAAACCATTGGGATAAGTCAATAGTCTGTTGCTTGTATCGATCATCCGCTAACATTGCCTCATCTGCCAGGCCAACTTGGGCTAGCTTAGGAGAACTAAAAATAATGGTTGGTATGACAGGATAGTGGATTGCTGTTTCGAGTTTACCACTAAGTAGTTTTGCCAGATAGCTACCTTCAAAGCTAGCTATCGGTGTTAATTTAGGCGTATTTTTTTGTAAACAATCTCCTAAAGCATAAATATTCGCTATGGTTGTCTGCAGATGGTCATTAACGATAATGCCTTTGCGGTTAAATGCCACACCAATTGCTTCTAAATTCAGCCCTTCTACATTAGGTATCCGACCGGTTGCACAAAAAACTCGATCTGCTAACAGTGAACCTTGACTCGTTAAAGCTACGCGATACTGTGCTCCTTGTTTTGAAATAGACGCCGCCGACTCATTAAAATGGAAATGAACGCCTCGTTTTTTGAGATTTCCAATCAACTCATTCGTCATTCCTTGGTCAAATCCCTTTAGCGGTCGCTCATTATGGTGTAATAAATGAACTTCACTGCCACTACTGTTTGCGATATTAGCAAGCTCAAGAGAAATATAGCCCCCACCGACAAAAACGATTGTTTCAGGTAATTCTGTCATACTTAGAAACTCAGTACTAGTACCAAAGTGCTCTTTTCCGGGAATATCTAAAATAGCCGATCGTTGCCCCGTTGCTAGAATAAATTGGCTAGCCTGGTATTCTTGATTCTCCACTATGATTGTGTGAGAATCTTTAAAAGTAGCTTTACCTGTAATCGTTTGGATACCCGCACTGATCAATCCTTGTTTTTGTTCACTAGGGACTGCCTGTGTGAAGGTTTCTTTAAATGCCATCAACTCTGGCCAGTTGATTTTGGGAATTGTATCAAATCCCTGATCTTTCAACTGTGCTAGATTATCTTTCGCTTCAACGGCACCATAAAGAACTTTTTTAGGATCACAGCCGCGATTTGGGCAAGTTCCGCCCCAAAGATCAGCTTCTACTACCGCTACTTTTTTCCCTTCAGCAGCTAAGTCATATGCTGCTGCCATTCCTCCAGGACCGCTACCAATGATGATTGTGTCGAAACTATCCACTTTAAAGTCCTCCTTTATTTTGTATCTATCTTTAAAACAAGTCTACAAGTAAACGAATAAAAAGTAAAAGGTGCTGTTTATTTGGGATAATTTGTTCAAAAAAATCTCAGCAATTCATGATCGATTCAATCCCCTATAGCATGTGATAGTGTTCATATTCTTTTAAAACAATATAAGGCTGTCTAAAACTCAGTGCGTTTTAGACAGCCTTATTAAATGATTCTTTTTAGAATTATATTTTAGCTATTGCTTCCATTTTCTTGAATGACTTTTTGATACCAATAGAAGCTATCTTTCTTATAACGATTTAAGCTGCCATTTTGGTTTTCATCTTGTTCTACATAGACAAATCCATAGCGTTTTTGATAACCATTCAGCCAACTTAATAAATCAGTATACGACCAAGTACAGTACCCTAAAACCTCTACACCGTCTGAGATCGCTTCTCTGATTGCATGGACATGGCCTTTTAGATAGTCGATGCGATAATCGTCATGAATTTCTTTTTCATCTGTTAATTTATCGTATTCGCCAAGACCGTTTTCTGTAATCAACACAGGGATTCGATAACGGCTTGTAATTCTTCTTAGACCGATCCGTAGACCTTCTGGATCGATTTCCCAGTCCCAATTCGTCCGTTCTACAAATGGATTTTCTACCCGTTTAAAGACCCCAGGAAGACCAGATTCTTCTGACGAACCTTTTTCACCCGTTGTGTTCATTTTACCCAAGCCAACACCATCTAACGGATTAAAGACAACTGTATTGGTTTGATAGTAGTTGATCCCCAGAAAATCAGGTTTGCCAGCTGCTAAGAGTTCTTCATCACCTGCTTCGATTGTAGGTGCTAAGCCTTGCTCTTTCAGGATTTTTAAAGCTGCGATCGGATAGTTGCCAAATAGATAGACATCCATCCAAAAATGAGCATTTAAATCTTCTGAGTCCTCAGCTGCCATTACATTTTTGGGATCACTATTTAGAGCATAGTTTGGACTATAAGCAAAACTTGGACCGATTCCACCTGGCATAGCCATTTCATGAAACTTCTTGATGACAGAGGCATTGGCAAGATTGGCATTGTGATTTGCTTGATACATTCGCTTAGGATCACTGACTGCTGGTGGATGGGATGCCATCAAATAGCCATGGCTGATAAAAACATTTTGCTCATTTAAGCTAACCCAATATTTTACTTTTCCACGAAAAGCTTCAAATAAAGCAGTCGCATAATTAGTAAAATCTTCAACGATTTTTCTAGATTCCCAACCTTGATATTCATCTTGAAGTGCTTGTGGCAAATCCCAATGATATAACGTCAAGACAGGTTCGATTTGGTTTTTGAGCAATTCATCTACTAAATCGATATAAAATTGTAAGCCAGCTTGATTGATTTCTCCACGACCATTAGGAAAAATTCGTGTCCAAGCAACTGAAAAACGATAGGCTTTCAACCCTTGTTCCTTCATTAAAGCCACATCTTCTTTATACCGATGATAATGATCGACTGCTACATCACCATTGGTTCCTTTAAATGTTTTCCCAGGAATTCGGACAAACTCATCCCAAACTGACACACCCTTGCCATCTGCTTGCCAAGCTCCTTCTACTTGATAAGCCGCCGATGCCGATCCCCATAAAAAATCTTTTGGAAATTGATCCAGTTGTTTATGCTCCATCTTACTTGCCTCCAGTTTTATTACGCTTTCACCGAAATTACCTGTGCCTCTTACTCAAGCTTATTTTCGATTACACGTTTATTTTCGTGGATCTAAACGTAATGTCTCCGACTAATCCTTTAGTAAGAATCATCACATTTTTATTATCCTTCTCTATTATAATCTTAGCAAGAGGATTTCCACTACTATTTACCATAACTTGTTCATGAAAACCATCAAACAATTAGTTACTAACAAAGAATGGACACGGTGACCTTATACACAGAAGCTACACTTTAATGTGCTATTTATACTGCCAGAACTTTTTAACTATCAAAGAATTAACAGTATATTTCTAAGAGCCAACGACATTCAGCAAATATTCGACAAATAAAAAAATGAAATTCATTTTTTTGGAAGGCTTAAAAACAGATAAAATAATCTTTGAGAATCAATTTATTTTATCCCTCATTGACTTTTTAGTCATAAAACCACCAATTTTCCAAAAAAAATACACCCAATTCCATACATAAAAAAACAAAATAAATATACTAAACATGAAAATATTTAATCACAAAAATATCATTTATAAACATTTTAATGATTAATAGTATTTTTTTCACCTTCGTTTGTTTTTTTATTTCACATTTTTTGAAATCAAAAAAACTACTATTCAGTCTTATTTATTTTCCCCTTTGAGAGTGCTATAACAATGTGATATACTAGTAGTGCTTTGTTTTACAGTATTTCTCTTGTTAATTTGTTAGGAAAGGAGTGTAACTATTTTGGAAGAAGAATACTCGCGACGTAAACAGCAACGTCCAGAATCAACATCAAAAACTACTATCATGATTGTTATTTTATTGTTATTTATAAATACTCTTGCCCTGGGTACTCTGCTGTTCTTAAATGTTCAAGCAAACTCTAAGCAAGAAGAACAATTAAGCAATATCGAAAAGCAAGTTAGTCAGCTTGATAACGGTCAGGTAACACCGAATCAAGCAACTACTGACAGTACAGAGCATAATGTCCCTGTAAGGGAAAGTTCAACTCATGTAAGTAGTACAGATGAATCCAGTTCCATTGTTGAAAGCTCTACACAACCAGCTCAAACGCCCCCATCATCAGAGGTTACTGAACGCTCAACACAACCCGTGACTACACCTCAAGCGACTAGCTATGTTGTCCAGTCCGGCGATACACTTTCTGTGATTGCTGAGAAAAATAAGATCTCACTGCAAGATTTAATGCTTAAAAATAATTTGACTGATTCAACCGTTTATATTGGTCAAGTTTTATCGTTGCAATAATCCACTACTTTCCCTACATAATCTTATCTGATGACAAATAGGCTGCAGTAAAACTAACCGTTTTACTGCAGCCTATTTTTGTTCTTCATCCAAAGTAAGTAAATAGTTACTTGCAAGAATATGTTATTTTGTAGTCTAACATTTTAGGGATTACGATTTCCTCATGCGACTGGATATAGTTGACAATGGATTCAACGATTTCTTGTGCTCCCTCATTGATTACTGGACACTCAAGATACGTAGGAAACCCACCGCCACCGCTCGCTCGATAATCGCTTAACGCAATCGTGAATTCATCCGTCTCTTTGATCATTTGGTCTTTATAGCGTAAAGCACTCACGCGATTTCCTGGCTTTTGGCAAAGATCAACTGTGTATTCAATGCCGACAAAAAAGTCAAAATGATAATGTTCAACTTTAGGATACAAATAACTAGGAGAAATAATCATCTTATTTTGTTCATCAACACTAAAATAATCTGTATTCTTTTCCACAACTTCTTTTAATTGTTTACCAGTGATTTTTAAGGTAATTAGCTGATTCGTATATGGATAAGTTGCGATTACATCTCGCATAGTTACTTCTTTGTGAAAGCCCGGTGATGTATTCGCTAAAGAAACAACCGTGATTTGCGCTTGACTGGCAGCTAATTGAACGGCTCCGATCAATTCAACAACAGGACTGCCATGCATAGCCATCGCTAATTTATCTTCGGCTAATGCGTCACGGTTCAAGCTTCCAATTGCTTGATCTAACCAATTTTGTACCTTTGTTTCTAAAGGTTGCAGCCGCTTCACTAAATCTATTTCAGGTTGAATGCTAGGCTTGCCGATAGCGGAGGTAATTTCGATGTTATCCTCGATCTTTTCAATATCGATCTGAAAGTAGGTCATCGCATTGGCAGAGGGCTGCACAATGTAAGTCCCATGTAAAAATTGCCCTTCAATCAATAAATGCTGGTGTCCTGTTAATAGTAAATCAAAATCAAGTTCTTTACAGATTCTATATCCAACATTTTCGCTTGTTTTTGATAATAGTTTTCCCGATTTGACATCTCTTTCAAAGCCACCATGATAAATACAAATCGTAAAATCAACCTGTGGTTTTACTTCTATAAGAGCTTGTTTAGCTGCTATAAATGGATCAGCGACGGTAATGTCATTGATATTTTCAGCTTTTTCCCAAACATTGATGTAATCGGTCACTACGCCGACAATACCGACTTTCAATCCATTTGTTAAGGTTTTGATGGTCCACGGAAATTTTTTCGTCTGACTTTTAGCATCAAGTATATTTTCACAAACACAGGTTGCATCTAATGCTTCTAAATAGTGATATAAGTAGTTTGTACCAAAATTTACATCATGGTTTCCTACAGTGACAAAATCATAGCCAGCATGATTTAATGCTTCTGCTTGGGGAAATCCTTCTTCAGGGTGAGCCTGACTATAAGAAGCCAACGCTGAACCTTGGAGCATATCTCCACCATCAATAATCAGGGTATTCTCATCTTTTTTAAAATTCGGTATACATTTTAAAAGACCCATTTCTTTTTCTTGTGTATCAGCATAGTTGGTTGGAAATAAATAACCATGGACATCAGATGTGTAATAAATTTTCAATTGCTGTTTCATTGTCTCACCCCAAGTCTATTTTTTATTTTGCATTACCATTGATAGTAGCAAGATACTCATCAAACACATTATAGATATAATTTGTTTCTAAACGATAGCTTGGAAAAAGCGCTCTATTCGTTGTTATTCGGTAATCAGATTGTTTAGGTATTATGTGATCGTGCTCTATTTTGATGCCTGAAATCGATTGATTTATCAGCAACTGTCTTAGTTCTTCCTGCGACACATGATAGGTTGAAAGTGTATAGGGCGGAGTAAAACTAGCTAAGAAATCTCTAATCGTTTTTCCTTTAAGTGTCACTGCATAAAAAGTTCCTGGTACTTTTTTAGCTAAATACTGATCCAAACGCCTTACATCTAGTTCTTGATCCAGCCAATTTTCATAGTCAACTTCGTTATATACAGAAAAAACTATCGTTGGATACCTCTTAGTCGCAACCAATTGTGCTTGTTTCTCCACTACTTGATTATTTTGGATGGAGAAACTTAACTCTCCAATGTAATTTCCCCGATATCCCGGTTGTACAAAAGCTGTTTCGTTCAGCACGCCCGCGTTGACTCGATGCTGGTGTCCACAAATCACACCATCGATCTCCGCTATTTCATCAATGATTCGGTAAGTTTGATCCTCTCCAGTATCATATTGAGTTGGTTGGCCGCAACTCATATCACGTTCGATTCCGCCATGATAACTTACGATCAAAACATCGACTTGTGCTTTTACAATAGGTACCCACCGCTTTAAGCTATCGATCACATTGATAAATTTCAACTCTTTGGTTTGTTCATAATCAGCAATTTGCGGCATTGCACTGGTGATCACACCGATCACACCAACTTTCAAGTTTCCTCGTTCAATAATTGTATATGGCTCAAAAATCTGTTCATCAGTTAAATCCAAAACATTAGCACAAAGATAGTGCCCATTAAAAGCCTCTGCTTGACGCTTCAAAAAATCAATTCCATAATCAAAATCATGATTTCCTGGAACCATCACATCAAATCCGATTTCATTCGCCAACTTGATCAAAGGTGAAATTGTTTTAGTTGTATTAAAAAAAGTAGTCTGAGGACTACCTACCAGAAAATCACCGTTGTCAATCAAAATTGGTTCATGGTAGCTTTCAGCAATTGCAGGAAGAGAGCTAATGCCACTCTCTTCTTGTCCAGCTGCTGTTAAAAAACCATGAATGTCTGTCGTACTCAAAACTGTTATTTTATCCATTTTTTATCCTCACGAATTATCTAGCTACGCGGGCTAGTACTACGCTCTTCCGATCTCATCACTTCGCTCCAGAGATTGCTAGGAAACGCTGCTAATAAAATGAATAGATATAGAGTAGTACCTACTTGGTGAAGGTCTTCGGGAAAAAGATAAACTATGAATGAGGCAAAAAACATTTCAGTCATATTTTACTTATTTTCCCGTCAGAGTCAGACGAGCCCGCTGCACTTTTATTATTGTAGTTTTTTGCGTAGATAGCCAGTTATAGCATCAATCAAGAAAACGGTAATTATAATGCCAAACAAAATAATACCAACTTTATCCCATGCTCGGGATTGAATTGCAAAAATCATCGGTGCCCCGATTCCCCCAGCTCCAACAAGCCCAAGAGTCGCTGCACTGCGGACTGCAATTTCAAAGTGATTCAAGGCTAGTGATAAAAAAGTTGGGATCAATTGCGGCAAGCGTGCATAAAACATTGTTTGCCAGAAATTAGCACCGACTGCCGTCATTGATTCTACAGGTGCTTCATCCATTGATTCGATTTCTTCAGTATATAATTTCCCTAGCATCCCGATTTGATGAACCCCAATTGCTAGGACACCAGCAAAAGGACCTGGTCCAACCATCTTCACAAAAATGATTGCATAAACAAGTTCTGGAAAAGCTCTTAGTACGTTACAAATGAACTTACCAATTTTAGAAACAATCGTATTCGATTTCCATAGATTATGCGCACTAATGAACGTTAGCGGCAACGCTAAGACCGTCGCAATCACAGTTCCTAAAAAAGCAATACCGATCGTTAACAGTAGTAAACTCATTAGATCCTCGCCACTACCATCATAGATATAACCCCAATCTGGATGGAACAGCCCAGAAAGAACTGATTTGACCATATCAAAAGACATGTTTCCAGCCTCCGAATAATCGATACCCGCTGCTGAATAAAGAATGATTGCTAAAACAACAATAATTGGTAAATAGCTTTTTAATTTTCGATTTATGCTCATTATACCAACCTCTTTCTGATAATTTCACTGATCCAATCGATCGTGATCACCACAACTAAAATAGCTAAAATAATAATCGATACACGGTCATAACGCATCAAGCTTAACGAAGAATTTAAAATAACGCCGATCCCGCCGGCTCCAACGTAACCTAAAATAGTGGAAGCACGAATATTGACTTCAAAAGCATACAAAGAATAGCTAGCAATTTGATGAGATATTTGTGGAGCTATTGACCAAAAAGCAATCTGTGTCTTTGTGGAACCGACAGATTCAGCTGCTTCGATTGGCCCATGATCAATCGTTTCGATTGCTTCATAAACTAGTTGGGAAACCATTCCGAACGTAAACACAGCAATCGTTAATACACCTGTAAATTCACCGATCCCAAACATAGCTACAAACAAAGCGGCCAATAATAAATTAGGAATCGTACGAACAATACTCATTAAAAAGCGGATGATTGTGGTTACAAAAAAGTTTCTGGTAACGACTGTTGTTGCAAGAAAAGCAAACGGTACAGCGAAAACCACCCCAAGTGTAGTTCCAACAACTGACATTTTGATTGTTTTCAGCATCGGCTCAATGATTTTGGGAATATAACCCCAATCTGGACTAAGAAATCGTTGTAAAAAAATTCCCATCTGATCCAAGTTATTAAAAACATCTGTCATTTGTGCTCCTGTTACTCTCGCACTTGAAAAGACGCACAAAAGAACTAACACTACAATGAATAGATGCTTATATAAATCACGGTGAATCGTATCTTTTAACTTCATTACGCAACACCTTCAGCTTGTTTCAAAATATCCGCACCGTAAATACTAGTCAACACTTCATCGGTTGCCTCAGCAGCAGTTCCATCAAAGACCACTTCGCCATCACGTAAGCCAATGATCCGGCTTGAGAATTCACGAGCTAAGTCAACAGAATGCAGATTGATCACAACAGTGTGGTTCAATTCCTGATTAATTTTTTTCAAATCTTTCATGATCTTTTGGGTTGTGATTGGATCCAAAGAAGCCACTGGTTCATCTGCTAAAATGATTGATGCTTGTTGAACCAAAGTTCTTGCGATTGACACACGTTGCTGTTGCCCACCACTTAATTCATCACTTCTAGAATGCAGTTTTTCTGCTAATCCCACACGTCCTAAAGCATCACTAACTAAAGCGTAATCCTCTTTTGAAAAAATCCCAAAAATACTTTTGAATGTTGAATAATAGCCTAATCTACCTGAAATAACATTTTTTTGAACAGAACTCTTTTTTACTAAATTAAAGTGTTGGAAAATCATTCCGATATTTCTGCGGATTCTACGCAAGTCTCGTTTATTTGCTTTCGTGATTGAAGCACCGTCAATCATAATATTGCCTTCGCTAATTTCGTTTAGACGATTGATTGATCGTAGCAAGGTACTCTTACCTGCACCACTTAATCCAATCACGGAAACAAACTCACCGTCATTGATCGTTAAATTAATATTCTTAAGGCCTTTGACCCCATTATTATAGGTTTTTGTTACATTCTCAAACTGAATCATGATTTCTCCTTTTTATTCTAAAAAATAGAAAAGCTGAACAAATTCCGTTCAGCTTTTAAGTCACTCATTCATGTTGCAAAGCTTTATTCTGCTGCTTTTTCTGTATATTCTTCCACTGCATCATAATTTTTATCATCTGCTTCTACATAGCCTTTGTGTCCCCACATTGCCATGGCTTCAGCGCCTTCTTTATCTTTAGGCATTGCCAAGAAAACGTCTTTGACTTTAGTTTGCAAGTCTTTATCCATTTTTGGTTGAACGGCGATTGCATCATTTGGAATATCACCTTTTGTTAGATACAGCACTTTTAAATCTTTGAATAAGTCGTCTTTTTCAAATTTTGAAGCAAACACATTTCGTGCTCCTTCAAAAACAAAGCAAGCATCTTGTTGCCCATTTAAGACTGCTGTGATTTCACTTGGAATATCATTGACTGTTGTCAAGGTAACATCTTTGGTTGGGTCGATCCCCGCTTCTTTCATTTCAACCACTGGATAAATATAGCCGCTAGCTGAATTAGGGCTTAAGCTGGCAATTTTTTTCCCTTTTAAATCTTTTAAAGAATCGATGCCACTATCTGCTCGAACAAGTACTTCACCTTTAAAGGTGCTTGATAATTTGTCTGGTTCTGGTTTGCCTGTTTCCCGATTAAAAGCACCTAGTTCAGAAGATAAAATGGCTGTTGCCGCTTTTTGATTGCGAGCTTGAACATATGCCGATGGCGGCATGATCCCAATATCTACTTTTCCTGAGGCCATTGCTTCAACGATTGTTGAATAGTCTGTTGCTAACGTAACATTAACCTCACGACCTAATTTTTCTGTTAAATAGTTTGCGAAAGGTTTCGCTTTGGCTTCCATTGAGCCATCGTTGTTGGTTGGTACAAATTGTAATTCTAATGGTTTGGTATCATCTGCTGCTTTTTTATCGCTGCTTGACCCACATCCTGTAAGTAATCCTACACTTAAACCAATAACTGACAGCAATCCTAACAATTTCGTTCTCTTTTTCACTCTTTCCATCCCTTCGCATTTCGGTATTGCTAGAACATCCGATCATCTCGCTACTTTAGCTATACCTATTGTATTTTAATGATGTAAATTTCTCATAATATTGAAGTAAATATTGTGTAAAATTTCTGAAATCCACTTCTCCATTATTTGTGTAGAGCAATTGTCCAAATGCCTGATTTCTTTCAGTAAATCTCACTGAATTTCTCATTAAAAATGAATGTATCAAGCTAAAATCAGTATAGCATAATTTCGACTTTTTTCTAGACCAGTTTTCATTTTTCGCTTATTTTTTCCTCATAATTCTTTTTATCGAAAAGGTAAAATAAACCTTTATTACGTAAGGTTTGATCGTTTTTTTACTAATTGTTATCGTTCGTTTACATTTGAATTCTTGTTATGCTTTAATCTTAATGAAACAATTGTGAAAAAACAGCAATTAAAAACTGACACAGCGCTCTTTCAGCATTGTGTCAGTTATATTTATTATTTTTCTGGATACATCTCATCCGCTAATTTTTCAATTCCATCTAATGATTGATAGCCATATCCAAACATATAATTGTAATCAACGGCATAAACCTTTTTATTTTTAACTGCTTTCATACTGGAAAGCTTTGGATTTTTCAGTACAGCATCGATCATTGTGTCTCCTGAAATCCCACCTTTCATCGTGCTCCAATCCGCTACAATCAAGACATCTGGATCAGTTTCAATCAATTTCTCCACACTGACTTCACCTTTTTCGTCTTTAAACACGTTATCCAGTTTTACCATTTTGAAAATATCATTGAAAAACGTTTCATTATTTGCTGGATAAATGTATAATTCTTCTGGATCTGTGGTGTGTAGATAAGCGAATGTTTGATCGTCTTTGATTTTCGCTAGCTTTTTCTCTACAGTTGCTTGCCGTTCTTTTAATTCTGATTTGAAGTCCTCTGCTTTATCAGCTACGTTGAATACCTTACCTAAATTATCGATGTCATCATAAACAGAGTTAAACGTACCACCTGTCACAGAAGAATTCAAAACAAATGTTTTGATGCCCATCTCATTCAATGTATCAACTGTTCCCACACCCCAGTCTTGATTGTCAAACAGACCACCACGACCATAGACTAAATCAGGATCAACACTTAAAGCTGTTTCTTTGCCAATATAGTCTGTTGATAAATGGTTTAACTGATCAAATTCTTTTTCCACAGCTTTATCTCGTTCGCCAAAAACAGCACCGACACCCACGATTTTATCTTTTAAGCCTAAATGCAGCAATAATTCTGCAGCAGGTTGGGTATTCGCTAAAACTTTTTCGGGAACCTTATCAAAGGTTTGCTCTTTCTTTTGCCAGCTTTCAGAACCTTCTGCTTTTGCAAAATTTTGAATCGTTACAGGATAACCTTCACTTTGATTTTTCTCTGTTGCTTTTTGTTCTTTTTGCCCACAGCCAGTGATAATCGCCAAGCTCATTAAACTAATAATTAGTACTTTTTTCATTTTGTCCCATCCTCTTCATGTATGTTAAACCTAGTAACTAGTCTAAAGAATAAGCAAAACCTAAACGTCCAGTTACTGGATTTTTATAGATCGTACAATTAACGCCATAAATTTCTTCGATCAACTTTTCAGTAAACAGCTCTTCTGGCTCTCCTTCAGCAATGATCTTACCAGCTTTCATTGCGTAAATATAATCGCAGTAATGAGCAGCTAATTCCAGATCATGCAATGCCGCTAAAACGCCAATCCCTAAATTCTTGACACAGCTCAATATTTCTAATTGATAACGAATATCTAAATGATTGGTTGGTTCGTCTAAAATCATATAGCTAGGTTGCTGAGCAATCGTTCGAGCCAAGATGACTCGTTGTTTTTCTCCGCCAGATAAGGATAAGAAACTTCGATCAGAGTAGCTAGTTAAATTCGTTTTAGCTAACGCATCCATCACAATTGCGATGTCATCTTGAGTGTCTGATTCTAACAATTTCTTATGAGGCGTCCTTCCTAGTAAAACCATTTGAAAGACACTTAAATCAAAGTTTAGTTCATTAAATTGGTTCACAACACCTAACTTTTGTGCCACTTTCTTTTCAGATACAGTTAGTAAATCAAGCTCTTCTAAAAAGACACTTCCTGCTTGTGGTTTGATGCCTTTGTAGATACCTTTGAGCATCGTTGACTTCCCACAACCATTCGCACCGATAATCCCTACAAATTGCTTTTTTTGTGTTTGAAAAGAAATACTTTTAACAATTGCTTCTTGTCCAATCATGATTTCTAAGTCTTTTACAGTTAATTCCATTGTTAGCCTCCGAAATTGTAGCCTTTTTTGACAATGATATAGATAAATAATGGCGCACCGATCACTGATGTGATGATCCCGATCGGTAGCTCCACGTTTGGAATCATGATTCGAGAAAGTACATCAGCCCAAATCATAAACAACGATCCAGACAGCGCTACGATCGGTAGTAACCGTTTATGATCAGAACCAATCAAGCCTCGGACAATGTGAGGAATAATTAAGCCCACAAAACCGATCATTCCAGAATAAGCTACGATTACACCTGTCAAAAGAGCTGCTAACAATAAATAGATTTGCCGATATTTCGCCAAGGGAACACCTAAAGTAATTGCCGCTTCGTCTCCTAACAACATGACATTCAAAATCCGGTGCTGAAACAAAAAGAAGCTAGTAATCAGGACTACAACAACCGACAACACACCTAATTTATTCCAACTTGCAGAAGCTAAACTGCCCATCGCCCAAAAAGTCACCGTCTTCATACCTTCTGCGTTATTGGCCAAGTAAACAATAAAACTAGAAATCGAACTGCACAATGCTCCTATCACAGAACCCGATAAAACCAGTTTGACTGACGTCATCCGCCCGCCAATTCCAGATAAAATCAATACGCCAAATGCGGCGGCCATCGCACCGACAAAAGCACCAAAAGCCAAACCAAACTGAGAAAAAATACTTCCTGTGCCAAAACCTACCAGAATTGCAAATGTCGCCCCTAATGATGCCCCAGAAGAAATCCCTAAAATATAAGGATCCGCCAAAGGATTTTGAACGACTGCTTGCATAACAGCTCCGGTGATCGCCAACCCCATCCCGACAAAAACAGCTAAAATTACTCTAGGTGTACGCACGAACCAAATGATATTCACCGCAGAATTACTTGCAACGCCATCTAAAGAACCGATTCTACCACCGGATACCTTATTTAAAAGAATCTGCACAATGTCTTCAATTGAAATATTCGCCTGTCCATTGATCAATGAATAGACGATCGATAAAAGAATAAGAGCTACTAAAAACAGCAGGATCAAAGGATAATACAGTTTTATTTTCCCGTTGACCCTTACCTTGTTTGTCTTGATTGCTTGCAAAAAAATACGCCTCCTGTGTACCTAAAAAATCAGAACTACTCGTTATTTTCACTAAAGCCTGACAGCTTATCCGTCAAGCCTATCGCCCACTGCGAAACTGGATTTCTACGGCTTATTGGTAATTTTTGTTTTTCATCTATTTTGCTAATATCAAGCAAGCCAATGATTTGTCGTTCCTCAGTCACACCAATATTTTGCTTAAACACTTTATCAAAAATCACTGGAATCGTGCGCCAAGTCACACCAATCTGTCTTGACCAAGCGGCTAATTGAATGTTTTGGATAAAAGCCGACACCGCACCGATTGCTTCCAAGTTCGATTTTTCACTTTCACCAATAGGCGCTGTGACAACTAGACTAAGGGGAACTTCTAAGAAATAATCTTGCGTCCTTGTTTTAGCCTTTGCTACGTTTTGCTGATCATAGCGGGACCAGATATCTAAACGATCATAGCTGTCCATGATTTCTTTCACGAATACTTGTCGTTCTTGTTCCTCACTGACAATTATCACTTCCCAAGGCTCTTCTTTAGAGTGATAAGGTGCATAACTCGCACTTTCCAATAGTTCATATATAACATCTAGAGCAATCGTTTGATCGGTTAACGTGCGAATCGTACGACGTTCCCGGATAACTTGTTCAATTGAATTCATGTCCATCTTGTTGCTCCTATTCTTAAAGTAATTGATCGCTTCAATTGAAAATGAAAATCATTCTCAATTAGAAATTAAGAGTACCATTTCACTATTTTTTTTGCAAGACTCTTTTGAGTTTTCAGCATAAAAAATATAGATGCTTGGGATATAACTCATAGAGTCATATCCCAAACACCTATAATCCAAATAAACGGTGGGAGCACACGGTCCTCCATGCTTCGAGGATCGGAGTGAAACGAGAACCGCAGACGCAGAAGCAACTCCTTCGGAAATAAACACTTCTGTCCCAACCTCAATGTGCTTTTTTAGATGCTTTTCATTACACTAATTCAAATGGTAATTCTTGTGTTTCTTTCACATTCGCCCCAACAAAAACAATAAATGCTCCTAGTTCTTCTTTGAAAGCCATTTCTTTCGTATAGAATTTCAACTCAGCTCTGGTTAAAGTGAAAACTACTTCTTTTTCTTCACCAGATTCAAGCTCAACTTTTTTGAAAGCTTTTAATTCTTTAACCGGCCGTACTACAGATCCCGTCACATCTTGTACATATAATTGAACAGTTTCTACCGTTGCACGTTTAGAATTATTTTTAACTTTGACCGATACATCAAGTGATTCCACCATTTTTTCGCTGCTCAATGTTAACTCATGATACTCAACTTGACTGTATGATAAGCCAAAGCCAAATGAAAATAGTGGATCATTTGTGCTATCTAAATACTTAGACACAAAACGACCTTTGTGTGTTGGACTCGTTAATGGACGTCCCGTCTTAAACTCACTATAGTAAATCGGCAACTGCCCAACTGAATAAGGGAAACTCATACTTAAACGCCCTGTTGGATTCGTTTGTCCAAAAATAATATCTGCTAACGCATTTCCACCTTCAGTTCCTGGGAACCATGCCTGAAGAATCGCATCGACTTGTTCAATCTCCTTTGTTAAGACAAGTGGTCGACCACTGATGACGATCAGCACCGTTTTTTTATTCAGCACTGTTAATTTTTCTAAAAATTCTTGTTGGATTTGCGGTATGGTAATATCAGTACGACTCCCTGCTTCACCACTTTGCATTGTATGCTCACCTAGTGCGAACACGATCGTATCAGCTTGTTTGGCTAATTCTAAGGCTTTTGTAAGTTCTTGTTTTTTTATCGCTTCATTTAAACCTAATTGCTCAATCTGGTCTTTAGTTGCACCAAATTCGCCTAAAAATGTGTAATCTTCTAGCATATCGCAGCCTTGAGTGTAAACCAAGTGGTCCGAATCAAGATAGTTTTCAAAGCCTTGTTTGATCGTTACAACATCTTCCCGCTGTCCATGAACTGCCCACAAACCGATCAACTCTTGATTATCCCCATATGGTCCAACCAGTAAAACTTTCTCTTGATTGGGTTTCAAAGGTAATACTGCTCGCTTATTTTGCAATAAAACAATCGATTCAGACGACACTTTTTTAGCTAACTGCCGCTTTTCTTCTGTTAAGAAGACTTGCTCTTCTTGCATTTGACTAGCACCACGATACGGATCTTCAAACAACCCAAGATCATTTTTTAATTTTAAGACTCTATAAACAGAGCGATCTACTAGATCAGCACTGATTTCCCCCGCTTCAATCAATGGTTCTAATTCTTTTGCATAACAAGGGGTTTTCATATCGATATCCGTTGTTGCTTCGATTGCTAATTTCGCCGCTTGTCGATCATTTGCTGCTACACCATGAGCAATCAATTCCTGAATGGCGGCGTAGTCAGAAATAATCACACCATCAAAACCCCATTCTTTCCGTAAAATGTCTTCAAGTAAAAACTTGCTACCTGTCACCGGCATTCCGTCATACGTATTAAAGGATGTCATCACTAACTGGCAACCAGCATCAACTGCTGCCTTGTATGAAGGCAGATAATCTTGACGTAATCGACGTTCGGACATATCAACAGTATTATATTCCCGACCACCTTCTGCCGCCCCATAAGCCGCAAAATGTTTAACACAAGAAGCAATACCACCACCATTAAGCAAATCTTTTTGCAGTCCCGTTACCATAGCTTTGGCAAAGGCTGCATTTAAAACGGGATCTTCTCCAGTTGATTCCAAACTCCTGCCCCAGCGTGCATCACGAACTAAGTCTACCATTGGCGCAAACGTCACGTGAGCACCTGCTGCGTTCGATTCTTCTGCTGTCTGCTGATAAGCTAATTCAACCAACTCAGGGTTCCAGGTTGCACCTAAGCCTAAAGGAATTGGAAAAATGGTACGGTAACCATAGATAATATCCGCCATAAACAATAACGGAATTTTATGTCTGCTTTTCTTTAAATGACGCTCTTGAATTTCCCGCGTTTTATCCGCTCCCGTGACATTCAAGACTGATCCTACTTGATCCACGATCTTTTGATCGATCCCTAATTTTTTTTGTGGGCCAACTGCTAACTGATCTGCATGGAAAAAATCACCAGATAGTTGCACCAACTGTCCAACTTTTTCTTCCCAAGTCAATGAGTCAAGTAGCTCTTTTAATGCTTTTTCTTCCATTCTCTACACCTCTTCACTTTGCTCTTGTAGATATGTTTTCTTATCCAAACGCTTGAACCATGGATACCACAGAATCGGTGACAAAACGAGTTGGATCACTAATTGTAAAATGATGACGGAAATACTTCCTTGGACAGCCGCATGAAAGCCGACTGGTAAACCAAAAATCGCCTGCACACCTACAAATCTTGATACTAGACCGATCTTCGTTAAAACATAGGCCAGAATCAAACCGATACTATTATTAAAAATAAACGGAATCGCTAAATCAAAATTCAAAACTAAAGGTGAACCGAAAATCACAGGTTCGGTAATACCAAACAAAGCAGGCACGATTGAAATTTTACCAACTTCTCGATATTGTTTACTTTTCGCTTTCAACATCAATAAGACTAAACCTAATGCCATCCCGCCAAAAGTAATGATATTAAAGAATGCTAATCCAACAATATTTGGCGGTGTTTGTCCAGCCGTGACAGCATTCATATTTTCCACATCCATTGCCATCCAAAGCGGTGTCACTAAAGGCAAGATCACATTTGTACCGTGAATTCCAAAAAACCAAAGAATTTGCTGTAACAAACTTAAAATGATCATGGCTCCAATTGATCCACCGATTCCTTTTAGCGGCTCTTGAATAATCGTATAAACAAATTGATGCATATTCCCAAAAGTAGTTAAACTAAAACCAAAATCAACTAAAATAAACAAAATCCCGATCAAAACGGTGGGAATCAAGGACTCAAACATACGTGTCACCATCGGCGGTACACCTTCTGGCATTTTAATGGTCCAGCCTTTACGCTTAATTGCTAAAAACAAACGCCCGACGACCAATCCTACGATCATTGCTGAGAAAACCCCTTGTGCACTTAACCAAGTTGTTGGCAATGCCGCAACATCATCCGCTGTTTTATCAAGCGGTGTGATCAATAGAAAACTCATCAAAGAAATAATACCCGCAGCCACATAGTCTTCTTTTTCATCTAGTTTACGAACTAAATTGATTGCCATCAAAACAGAAATATATAAGGCCAGAGAACCAATCGTAAATGTATTCACTTTTCCTAATAATGAAATAAACTGTGTAAATCCTTGCAACGTCTTTGACATATTCATAAAAACAACTAGCAAAACAGCGATCGAGCCGATAAAGACTGGACCTAACGTTGACATCATAGCACCAGAAATGGCTTGTAGATAAGGGTTCGTCCCCATCTTATCAAAAAACGGACTGACTTTATCAAAAAAACTGAGTAGCTTTTTCTTCATTTTTATTTCTCCTCTCAATATCCAGTAAGCGCTTTACTTGATTTTAGTATACTGAGTATCACAGTTTATTTCTGTGCTAAATCCGTCTTCAAATCGGAAAAATAATGACTTTTTATTTAAAATATTTTTGTCGGTATTGTTGTGGCGACAAGGTGTAATGCTTTTTGAACACATTATAAAAAGACTTCACTGAGAAAAAACCATTGTCCAACGCAATAGCCAACACTGTCATATCTGTATCTCTTAACTGATAATAAGCTTTTTCCAAACGAACCGTATTGACATACTCAGAAAAAGGAATCCCCATATATTTTTTGAAAAAGCGTGAAAAATAAGCTGGATCATAATTAAACGCTTCTGCCACATGCTCTAACTTCAGTGATTGATTGTAATGTTTCAACACATATTCATTGATTTGTTTCAACCGCTCTAAATGTTTTAAGCTTTTGATCGTCTGTTTTGTTGCTATCGGTATACTATAATGTTTAGTTAACACAGAAAGAAACTCTATCATGCGACTTTTGACGAGTAGATTCATAGATAAATCATTTTCCTGATATTTTTGATAAATTTCATTCAATAACGTTTGAACTTTCAAATCTTTTCGTTTTATCGGGATCAAATTAAATAGAAAACGATCATTGTACTGTTGCTGTGTCATTTCTTTCAAAAAAGGAAGTGGAAACTGTATCACAAATACTTCATTAGGTATTGGGCTTCTAGAAGAATGAATGATATTTGAATTGATAAAAAGTGTATCTCCAGGTTCTAGCAAATACGTTGTCTGTGGAAAACGGACCTCTAGATTTCCTTTCAAACAATACAATAACTCCGTACTTTCATGCCAATGAGTTGAGATCATTCGGTCAGGATTTCTGGATGTGAATGAAAATAATTTAAACGGATAATTTTTATTTGGCGAAATCATTTCATGTTTCATATGCAGACCTCTTTCTTTGTTAAGCTGGTTAAATTATAAGTCATTTAGGAGCTTATGAGAATGCGAAAGCACCTATGTACATCTTTTACCCTACTTGAACAAAAAAAGATCAAAGCAAGTTGCTCTGATCCCATATTACATCGTCTAATTCCTTTTTAGTCGTCTAATTCTTTTTCTAGAACATCTCCTGTTTGAGCATTTATTTTTACAGTCATCTCCTTATTACCAGTTTGCACTTTGACTTCCCAATAAGTAAGGGATAGGTCTCGTTCTAATGCCCATTCATTCGCCGTTCCTTCTCCCACACTATCTTCAGCGATTTTTGAGACATCCTCTATTGATAAGATACCCTTCAACTCTAATGCTTCATTTTTCTTTTCCACACCATTTTGTTCATCTTGATCTAGTGTTTCTTCACGCTCTTTTTTTAATTCCCCAGTCTCTGCATTGATTTTAACTTCGTATTCTTTAGAGTCATCTACACCTTTGATTTCATAATAATAGATGCCAAATGAAGGATCTAAATCCAGAGAAGTGATTGAAGTATTTGGGTATGCTTCATTATAAGCTTTAATTGCATCCTCTACACTTACTTTTCTTTGTGATGTTTTTTTCGTGGTACTGTTTGAAGTACCGCTAACATCTTGTGTTGTTGACTGACTCACTTTCGTACTCATCTTACTTTCTTTGTTTGCCTCCAATGACTTATCCGTATTTGTACAGCCCGCTAGAGCAAAACCTAAACATAGTGTGCCTACTACCATCATCTTTTTATTCATTCTATCCATTCCTTTCAATTTTCCTTTAGGTGATTTACTTTACACTATTATTTTAGCAAGTAAATCATACTAAAAAATAAAGCAACATGAAAGTTAAATGAAGAATTCTTCATTTTATCTGTGTTTTAAATGTTACTGCAAATCGAGTTCCTTGAGGCAATACATCTGTCACAGCAATGTCCCCTTGATATTTTTCAACGAGCTCTTTCACAATCGATAATCCGATTCCTGTACCAGAAATTTCACTAGAGCGTGATCGATCCACTCGGTAAAAGCGCTCAAATACTTTGGCTTTCTCTTCATCTGGAATGCCCATACCAGAATCTTCGACAATCAATTGGATTGTCCCCTCATCTGAGAAAAGTGTAACGGTGATCGTCCCACTAGCCTCTGTATACTTCATTGCATTTTCAACCAAGTTGCGGGTAATCTGATAAAAATGCTCTACTTGTCCCTCTAAAAAAATGCCTGTTTCAATTTTAATGACGGCCTCTTGTGTCATCATAACCTTCAGTTCATTGATCGTTTGTTGAATGATCGATGACAAATCTAGCTGTTCTGTATTAAATTGTGTGTCTAGTCGACCTAATAATAACAACTTTTCTACAAGGCTTTCCAGCCGTTTCGATTCTTTATCGATATAAGAAAGTGAGGTTGGAATCACCTCTGGATGTGATTTTCCACGACGCTTGATCAAATTCACATGACCCCGAACCGCAGCAATCGGTGTTCTTAATTCATGAGATGCATCTGTTACGAATTGTTGCTCCCGTTTCAAATACATTCTTTGCTTCTCTAGTAATTGGTTAAATGATTTCGAAATATTTTGAACTTCTTGCGGTGTTTTTGGAATGGTTAGTTGCTGTTGTTTCGAATCTGAAACGTTTAATCGATTGATTTCCTCATCCATAACGACTAACGAACCACTTAAATTTTTAGAAAAACGATGCGTAATCAATGATCCCAAAACAATCACAGCCAACGTGATAAAAATCGTTAACGAAAAAATTCTCCCGATAAGATCAAATTGATCCTCCATATCTACTAAAAGTGTCACCTTTGATTCGTCTTTTTGGAAACTTGCATAATAGTATGGCTCGATCTCACTTGTCCATAAGATTTTGTCAAATACTAGGAACTGTTTCATTTGAGAAAATTTCTGAAATACCTCTTTAGCATCTTCAGAAGAGTAAATAACTTCTCCAGTATCTAACTGAACGTGAACCAAGTAAAGAGAACTATCATTAGAGCCGTTTTCAACAAGAACTTTTTGCCACTCTTTGGCATCTTTCCCACCACTATTTTTTAAAGAATCTTCTAACAAATCAGCTTGTTTTTCAGTTGATTCATATAATTCTACTACTGTAATTCCCATAATCGCTAAGCTTAAAATCAATACAGCTGAGATAAGTAACCCAATAAAACGGATGGTCAATTGGAATTGTGTTGTATTTTTCCGTTGTTTTAAAGTCGCTCTATTTTTTTTCATTGTTTTTCCTCAATGCATAGCCTACTCCACGAACCGTTTGTATCAAACGACCAGTCGGGTCATAATCCATTTTATTTCTTAGCGAACGTATATACACATCTACCGTATTGGTTTGACCAAAATAATCATAACCCCAAACAGCATTTAATAATTCATCCCGTGAAAGTACTTCTTCTGGATGCTTGATCAATTCTGCCAATAATTCAAATTCTTTTTGAGTCAATTGGATTTCTTCGCTGTATCGTTTAACTACTCGTTTCGTTATATCTAGCGTTAAGTCATGATATTGAAATAATACAGGCTCTTGTTGAAGTTTCTGTAGTTGCTCTTTGCGGCGGATGATTACTCTGATCCTAGCCAATAACTCTTCGATATCGAATGGTTTTGTAATATAATCATCTGTTCCAGCATCCAGCCCAATAATTTTATCTGTTACTTGGTCTCTAGCAGTCATCATGATAATCGGAACTTGGCTTGTTCGGCGAATCCTTCTTGCAACAGTGATTCCATCATATTTGGGTAACATCCAATCTAATAATAGCATCGTGATGTTCTCTTGATTTTGTTCATATATCTCTAGCCCTTGTTCACCATCCGTTGCCTGTAGTACTTCATATCCTTCAAATCGAAGTTCTTCCGAAACAAAATTAGCGAGACTTGCTTCATCTTCCACTAGCAAAATGACTATGTCCTTCATCTACCCACCCACCTTTTATATAGAGTACCCAGTATTTAAAACAAGGTCAATCAAATCATGATGAAAAAATCTTCATTTTTTACTTATATACCAAAAATAAACTTACAGTTTGCTCTCTTTAAAAGTGTTTTTCATATTGAGTGAAGTTTCTTTTTATGATACCGTTAATAATGAATGAAACAAATGGCTACTCATTTGATTTCATTCAGATCTTTTGTTAGGAAAAAGGAGAAAAAAATGAAAAAGACACTATTAATACTACTTTCTTTAGCTATGTTGGGACTTGTTGGCTGCGGCGATACAACCAAAAGCAAAAAGACCTCTGAAAGTACCAAGACAGAGGCACAATTTGAAAAAGAGTCTAAAAAACGCGAAGAGGATGCCAAAAGAAAACAAGAATTGGTTCAAGAAATCTCAATTTTAAAAGAATCAATTGCTTCAATGACTAAACTTCAAAAACAAACAGAAGAAATGGCAACAGAAAATACGATGGATGATCTTCAAGCAAATTTTGACGAATCTGTTTCATTAGGTAAAGAGGGACTTGAAGAATTACAAGGTCAATTAAGTAAAGCTGAAGCTGAATTGGAAGCATTAAAATAGCGAAAAAAAAGAGCTGAAGTCAGCTCTTTTTTTTAATCAATATTACGTAGTTGGAAATAGGACACAATCTCGCCGATTCCCATAAAGATCAAGATCCCGCCAAATAATTGGAATAGTACTAATAAACTACTGAAAGGATTGAATGTTAACACTAATCCTGCAATAATCAAAATCACGCTATAAATCAGCATTGGCATCCAACTAACGTTAACATAGGTACGTAAATTAACTGACTGGATTGCACGAGTGACACCAACAATGACGATTACAAGTCCAAGGAATATCGGTAAAATACTGACGATCCCTTTAGCAAAAACCAATACGATTCCTGCGATGACTAATAAAACGATCCCGCCAAGAAAACTCATTCCATAGGTACCCGTTGCCTTTTTAACTTTGAACCCATCATAAAGATTTAGCACGCCCATAATTGCAATATAAGCAGAAATAAAATAGACGGCTAGTTGGAAAACACTTCTTGGATTAATCACAATCAATAGCCCAAAAATAATATAAACAATTCCACGTAAAAGTGCATATTTCCTTAATTGCTCCATAACATTACTCATTTTGATCTCCTCCATTAGCGCTTTGTTTGTTGCTCACTTAATATTGTATAAAATTTCTTTGGATCTGACGAATAATATGGATTATTACTGTTTTTTTATGAAGGATGATAGCCATTCCAATGAGTAGAAAAAGTTCCGCCCATTAGTGAATTCTTTGGGCGAAACTTTTTCATTTACTATTATGGTGTTTGTTCTACTTGCCATAAAATCGTTGCTCGATAACCACCTGCTTGTAACACTTCACCAGAAGGTACTTCTAGTAATAAGCCTGATTCATTTTTATCCCACTCATTACTTACATTGTACTGTCCTTTAGATTCATGTGTTCTTTCCGCTATCGGTTGTGTCGTATTTTCCGATAAGATAACCGTTTCTGTCTCATTTATCTTATAACGGATCGCTGAAGGTAGAATTTTGCTTGGATCTTCTTGGCTAGTCAATGGTTTCTTTAAGGTCGCTGTTAAATCCCATGCGCCACCATTTTTACGATTGTCCCAAACAATCAATGGTTTGTCATATTTTGCTTGTTCTACTTTTATAAAGGGTATCCCTAATGTCTTACGTCCAAAATTCAAGAAAGTCGGAGAAGACTGTACAAACAGTGTCCCTTTAAATTGATATTGAACAGTACTTTCTTCACTCGTAACTGGAATAGCTGTTTCATTATCTGGCTTCTTCACTAGTTGATAGTTTTTGGCCAAAATGCTTTCAAGTGCTTTTTGAACATCCTTTTCCTCGGTTAAGTCAATTGTTGTACCAATTACTTTATCAAACGTAATTTTATCATGTAAGGGCTCACCTGTTTCATCGACAAATTCCACATTCACTTTTTGATTGCTTTGAATATCGATCGTAATCGTCTTTTTGACTGTTTCGGTTCCTCTGGTAGCCTTCAAGGTAGCTTTGTAGGTACCTTGTTCAGGATTTTGCGGTAGCGTCGTTGATTCTACAGAAAGCTTGATATCTTTACTTGAACCCGTTGCTACATCCCAAGCAATTGCTTCTGATTTTTTAAGAATTAGCTGGTTGATTTCACTTTCAGTTAAATCTTGAAAAGGCTCTGGTCGGCTATTAAAATTATTCGCTGCAATATACAACCCTTTCGATGGCGGTATTTCATCAATCACTTGAACTGGCACTTTGATCAAGGTCGTCTTATCTGGTTGGTTTGCATCCGTCATCCGCACCATCACGCTAGTTAAGCCTGTAACTGAAGTATCCGGCATTGCGCCTTCGTATTCATAGGAAGCCGTATGTCCAGGTAAAATGACAGGCTCTTGAATGATTTCAGCTGCTTTTTTATTGAAGGCTGTTCCTTTTTTGATGATTTGGGGAATCGGTTTAGCACCAAGATTGTATACATTGATTTTTACGGCATAATCTTGTGATGGTAGACCATTATAAGGACCTTCTGCTTCATTGATTGCGAGTAGAGACGTATCGTAGTGTTTGATTGTCCCTGGTTCTTCATTTAACTGTTCTGGTAAGCCTGTTCTCGGAATCGTCAACAGACTATCAAATTCTTTTTGACTATTTGCACTAAAAGGCATTGTAACTTCAACACCGGTTGGATACGTAACATAAACAGTCCCGTGATCCGTTGTTGTAGGAATTTTACTTAGTTTGTAGCTCGTCTTAAAATCTTCTACATAATCTGGGTAAATATTGAAGACTTCCGGATCCGCTTTGATTTGCATATAGGGAAGCTCATCACCCGCAAAAATTTCATAACCCGTATTTAACGCACTATCTGGAGCAATATCTTTCCAAGGTGCACCTAGCTGGTAAGCTGAATCGACATTCGACGCAATCACTTGACCTGTCGTGTAATTTTTACTTTCAGAGCCTGTTCCCATATAATCATTGCCAAAATAGTTAAAACCACCAGAAACGCCAATACTCCCATACGCTCCAGCAATGTATTTAGTATAGTCTGATAACCAATTTCCTCTGGAATCTTTTAAACGAATTGTAAATCGTTTGCCTGATGAAGGCTGGATATAAAAACCACTATTATTTCCTAATGCATAGATTGGAACTGAATCGGTATAATAATCCGTATCCACACTTTCCAACATTGAAAAACTCTTTGCTGAATTGGACAAATTATACATATCTAATTGGACACTAAAGTTCAAATTTCGGTTCAAGGATAAGTTGTAAACATAGAGAATCTGATTTGGTTCATCTATTAGAATTTGCTTCAGTTCGTTCCCTTTTCGTAGAAAATATTTAGATGTGATTTTTGAAGTAACTGCATCATATCCAATTCCACTTCCTCTAGACCAACCAGTTCCATATATAGGATTCTTATTCACTCCTGGAATATCTGAAACTCTTCCTTCACCACCACTATAAACATAGCCTCTACCAGCACCATCTTTGATAATAAAGCCAAATTCATTTTTTTGCGATGTTACAGAAATTCCTCTTTCAGGAAAGCCCATTTTAGAATTGTTTAATGGATTGGTAATCACACCATCCGTAGAATTCAAAGGAACATTTCTCCAGCCATCTAGCGTATTCTCTCCAAAAACTTGATCTGGCAGAACCAAAACCTCAAATTTGTAAGTCAGTAGCTGCTCTCCTAAAGTAATCGTAATCGATACCTCTTTGGATCCTCTACTAGAATTAACGATCATAGATTTCGTGATTCGTGCATCTAGTTCTTGTCCTGACGTCAGATCCCAAGCTTTGGGCGCTAGTTTTTTGGTGAGTAATTGAATGATTTGCGGAACTGTTTTCCCTTTGATCTCGCTTGTATTCAAAAATGGCAGATAATTAAAACTCATCCCTGCTTTTGACTCAACAATGACCGTTTGATTATCGAGTGTCACTGTAATAGGAACAGGAATAATGGTCGATACTGTTGGATCCTTTTTATCTGTCATTTTGATATAACCCCAGCGGAATCCTGTTTTGCTCGTATCAAACTTATTTGCAGGTTCTGTAGGTTCACCTGCTGGATTTTTGACCCATTCATAGGTGGCGCTAGTAGCCGTCGCATCATTTAGAGACTGATATTTTGAAAAAATATTGGCGGCATTCGTCCCCATTGCCATGTCTTTATTTTGATCTACTTTAAAATAGTAGGGAGATTTCACATCCGCACCGAAAATAGTGACATTTCGAGTCGTTGTGGCTGACGTGCCATCCAATTCGACTTTGATCGTGCCTGTGTATGAACCCACTGAATTATTGACTACAGTCGTGTCGGTGAATGATACTGGAACTGCTGCTCCTGTACTCATGTTCCAAGCACTTAAATGAGCGTTTGCTTGGATCATTGTAATCAGCTCTTCTTTACTTTTCCCTTTTGTTTCATTCGGGTAAAAAAGGACCTTCGCATCCGATTTCACCATCACTTTATTCGCCAATAAGGCTGTAGTATCGCCATTCGTTACATTTATTGGCACTTTGATGGTTGTCGTAACAGAGTCGTTGTTTTTTTCCGTCATCTTGACATAAGCCCAACGAAACCCAACAGTTGTGGTATCAAATTTTTCCAAGACTTCGCCATTTTCATTAACAAATTGGTAGAGTGCATTCGTTGCAATTGTACTGTTTACCGTTTGAAATTTTGAAAATAGATTGGTTGGATTTGTCCCTAAGCCTAATGTCGCATTTTGAGCAACTGACACAAACGGTTGAGGATTCGCACCAAATACCGTAACATTTCGTGTTGTAGTGGCTTGTACGCCATCTAATTCGACTTTGATTGTTCCATTATATGCACCAATAGAATTATTGAGCGTTGTTGTGTCTGTAAACGATACTGGAACTGCCGCCCCGGTACTCATGTTCCAAGCACTTAAATGCGCTCTAGATTGAATCAGGGCAATCAGTTCTTCTTTACTTTTTCCTTTTGTTTCATCAGGATAAAGAATAACTGTTGCATCCGATTTTACCATCACTTTATTCGTTAATAGAGCGGTGGTATCGGCACTCGTCACATTGATTGGCACTTTGATCGTCGTTGTTACAGACTCATCGGTCTTCTCTGTCATCTTGACATAGGCCCAATGAAATCCGACAATTGTAGTATCAAATTTTTCTAACGCCTCACCATTCTCATCAACAAATTGATAAACTGCATTGGTTGCAGTAGCGTTATTTACTGTTTGAAACTTTGTAAATAAATTAGTTGGACTTGTTCCCAAGCTCAATGTTGCGTTTTGAGCAACTGATACAAAGGCTTGCGGAACAGCACCAAAAACGACGACATCTTTTTGAATTGAAGCCTTTCGCTCTTGTGCACCGGTTCCAACCGTAATTTCAAATTCAGCCTTATAGGCACCAACCGAAGTAGCGCTAATCGTAGTGTTGATCACCTCAACTGGAACAGCGATCCCATCTTCCAACTTCCACGAGCGAACATTGGATTTTGTTTTGACTAATTGCTGTAGCTGTTCTGCTGTTTTATTTGCAATCTCATTTGGATATAGAATTATTTTCCCATTTGTATTATCTGTTTGAAGGGCAATCTGATCGTCCAACAAAAAAGAAGTCCCTAAATCCGTAACAGTTACCGGTATAGGAACGCGAATACTGGTTAGATTATAATTTTCGGTGATTTCTACATAAATCGTTTGAAATCCAACTGTTTCACTACTAGGGTTAACAGGTGTCCCATCAGCCGTGACATATTCATATAAAGCACCATATTCTGGCTGCGGTATAACTCTTTCAGAAAAAAGTTTTGTCAGACCTGCCTCGCTGTTGAGATCAGGAAATGCTTCATTTTGTTTTAATGTCAACACTTTTGGAGTTGCTTTTAACCCTTCTTCATTTTCCACTGGATCTAAAGATTTCGCTAGATAATTTCTTGGTTGGAGCTTTTTTGTTGATTTTTCAGTTGTTTGCTCAGCACGTTTATCCATTGCTTTTTCCAGACTGTTTTCCGGTTTCGCTAGTATTGGGTTGGTTGTGGTGAACAAAATGGTGACAGAAAAAATACCAAGTGCGGTTAGTCCAATGAGAGTCCCAACTATTTTCATTTTAGAAAGATTCTTTTTTTTGTTCTCCATTTTCTTCTCCTTTCTTTGTTATTTTTGTTCAGCTACCAAGTAGAGTCTTATCGCAACACCTCCTTTGTATCACTATCACCTATTTCGTTCAACTGCTCGAACCAGATCATTAATGGGGATATGCTGCTTGCTGATTAGAGGCGAGGCTCAAGAAGAATTTTAGCGTTGTTTTCCGATTGCCTATTCTATCGTTCTCTTCTTTGTGATTTTTGTTCCAAAAATGACTTATTTTCTAGCCTTTTCAGTTTCAGTTCTTTTATGCTTCTTATGTTTAATCAATTTGTAACTTGAAAGGAATACAAGTCCGCATACACCTACTATTACAACAATCATCCATAACATCGGCTTACTATCTGATTTATGTTCAACTGACTGCTGGTTAAAACTATTTGCTTCTAATACGTTGACTTTAAAGTCTTCTGTCCAAGACCACCGATCACCAGTTTTTGATATGATACTTATTTGAGCAGAATAATCTCCAGCTGATACGCCTTTATCCGCTAAATCAATTGGAAGATCAATCACTGAATTTGGCGCCATTCTCATGTCCTTTTTTTGATACTCAAATAACACCTTTTGTTTGTTTGTTTTTCTTACTTGAACCTCTACTTCCATCCCTTCGACATATGCTGGTCGACTATTGGAAATATTCACAAATAAATGACTTTTACCATCTTTGAATGCTATGTATGTTTTATTTAATTTAAGTTCAGGTTTGATGCTGCTAGTGTCGCCGACTCTTAGTAACATTCCGACTAAAAATGCAAATTCGTTTACGACAATATCTTTTTTGCCTTGGTCTTTCATCGTGCTATCTGCTACTGGCTGTAATTGAATACCACCTGCAATTGAACCTGGGGTCATCTCTTTGGGTAAAGAGATCATTAACTCCAGTTGTTTACTACTTCTGGCAGGAATCACGACTTTTGATGGGCCTTTCACGATTTTTATAAAGTCAGTTGTTAAGGAAGAATCCGCCTTTAAATCATTGGGCCCATACTCAACTTTACCGATACTATTCGTTTTTGCTGTATTTAAACTAACATTGACTGTTAGTTCTTTGGACAATGAGTTGTATAGTTTGAGAGAAACTTTTTGCTCTTGCCCCGGTTGCATGGCAAGATCAAAGTAGCCCAGTTTTTTATTCTTTTGATTCTCTGGATATAACACTTCATACGATAAACCATCGATCAAATTCGTTGAATCTTGTTTGGCCCAACTGGTAACAGGATCAAAGCAGAATGCTAGACAAATCATTAATAATAAACAGGTAGAATACTTCTTCATTTACTGACCTCTCTTCCTAAAATAATCAATGCTTATCGTATAACTCAGTTCTGTGAACAATTTATAACAATAACTGTCAACCAATCTACTTACCTATTTAAATCAACATACTAAAGAATAGTTCTTCTTTTAGTATGTGTTATCTAGACTCCAGTTCACGCTAGCTTTAAATGCTTTACCAGCAGCGCCTGTACCTGTTGTAACTGTTAATTTAGTGTCTGATAATTTTGTAGCGAAACCGCCTTTAACAGCATCTGCTTGTGTTTTAGCAATGATGTTTGTTGCAGTTGTATTGCCCGCTTCTAACGTTACGTTTTTGCCCACAACAATATTGTTAGGATCTGCAAGTGTGCCTAGGTTTCCTTCAATTGGATTTGGTAAGAAGTCATTTGTATCTGGATCAACTTCACCAATATCGTATGATTGTGGATCACCTAAAGTAAACGTTAATTTTGATGGCAATTCTGTAGCTGAACTGTCTTTAGAAACTAGTTTAGACAATGTAGCAGAAACTTTCCAAGCAGAAGTTGTAACAGCTCTTGTTCCTTCACCGCCTGTTTCAGTTCCTTGTCTGTCATCATTCACGACAATATATTGATCTCCGGCTACAGTATTGCTGTATGTAGCAATATTCGCTGTTGCTGCTTGACGACCAAAATCAAATTTAGATGGTGTCCATACCAATGCTAAGTTATCTTTAAATGGTCCTGGTCCAGGTTTTACTGGTCCATCAGTATCAAAACGAATCCCCAAGTCTGTTTGCTCGCTTCCAACTACTTCTGCATTCGCAGGTTTTGCAAAAATCAGCAAAGCTGATGAAGCAAGTAATGTTGTAAATAGTATTTTTTTCAAAATTTAATCACCCTTCTTATTTAGACAAATAAGATTGGCGACAGTTACTGTTATAAATTGTCCACAGAATGATTTTTTGCTTAATGCTACCCAATCAGTTTGATTTGATCTTTTAATAAGACGAATAGGTAGATAATTAACGTAAGACTGGTAATTGACACTGCTAATAAGCCGAAATTAATCGCTAGGTCCAGTCTTTTTTTTCTTAGTTTTCTGACTAAAAATACATCTTTGGAAAGAGTTGCCAGAAAAAAGAGCAATGAAGCAGAAGCAATTCCTCCTAATATATAAATCCATAAATAATCTCTCATCTTACACTCCTATACATGTATGCTATACACTTTCCGTAAACTAATAACGCCTAAAAATACGATCAAACACGCGACACCTAGTAGTAATAGGATAAAAGACGTCATCATTTGGCCTAAATGAGGCAATGCACCATCCGTATCAGGATAACCAGTCGGTTTTGTTTCGTAAATCGGGGGTTTGGGTTTTTCTGGTTCGATAAACTGATTAAACGAAATACCTGTGTCCGTTTTTTCTTGTTCCGCAAACACCTGAGACGACTGACTTAATAAGCTCCCAAATACGCACATCACAATCAACAACGGCCAAATAACGTACTGTTTTTTCATCCTTATTCACCAGCTTTTCTATTGATTTTTTTTCTTTTTTTCTTTTGACTTCCTTGTTTTTTTCGTTTAGCAATTCTGATTTTTTTCCACTGTTTGGCCCATTTTTTTCTTCTTACAAGGATCAGTAGCATGATCATGCCGGCAACTATTAGCAAGACGATCGTCGTGATTTTGATCCAAGTTGGCGTAATGATTTTAAAAGCACTTTCTTCATTCATTTTTTTGGCTTGTTGATTGGTAATCGTGAATTCTTTGCTAAGCTGCCACTCTTGATAGTCATTAGAGGCATCCAGTTTCAAGGTGTAGGTACCAGACGGTAGGTTAGCGATTCCCCAATCCATTTCAAAATCAAATGAACTATTAGGAGCCATGCTATAATTTTCTACGGATTTTCTTTTAACAACTTCATCGGTGCCTTTTTTAGTCATCGTACCTACGATGCTTAAATTTTCTAAGACTTTCGGTTCTGGATTTTGCAAGTTCGCTAAAACCATTTTTTTGCCTCGTTTAATTGAGGCTTTTGCTGAGATCATATTTAGCGTCTGAGCATTGTTGAATTCATCACCTGATTGAGAAGTGATCAAACCAACACGATAAGAGAATTCGGTTGACACACCACTCTTCGCTTTTTCGCCTTGATCCAAAGCAAAGACAATGGCGCCCATTTTCACCCCATCATATTTTTCTTTTGACGGAGTCAATTGGATTTTCACCGTTTTTTCTTCATAGTTACCCACGGTGATTTCTGGCGTTGGAAATTTAAGCATCGATGTGACCGGTTCTTTTAAGGTCGAGTCGTAGTATGATTTGTCATCACTATATTCGATCGTTCCTCCATCTCCTGTGATCGCATTGGTTCCATAAATCTTGATTTGTACATTCTCTTTTCGCGTACTTTTTATTCTGACTTCTAAGGTCTGTGCTTCTCCTGGTGTTGTTTTCACATAAAAATAGCTTTTGTTTGGATCAATTTGTGTGTTCGGCTGCACAAGTGTCACTGTATAGCCTAAATTATTATCATCATCTGCAGCACTTACATGGTCTGCAAAAAAAAATAATGAAAAGACGCAGATGATCGCTGCATAGATCGTATTAATCTTTCTCATGAAAAAAAGGTCTCCTAACTACTAATATTTATTCTTATTTAATGGATTGAACGATAATTTCTACATGCCAGCCATTTTTTTCATCTTGGTTGATACTTTCCATTAAGCGATAGTCTTTTTTAGCAAAATGGTCCGTCCAATGAGCTAAAAATTCTTTAGTATAGCTTTCGGCTGCTTCTTTTGTTTGAAATGGACCTTCCAATTTAACGATTTCATTTTCTTCATATTGTTCATCTTTTTCCTCATATAAATAGGTTGTAATGACATATATGATATAAACAATTGTCAAGGACACGATAAACAACAACAAGAATAGCGGCCACAAAATCGTCTTCATTAACGCTATAACATTAATTCCAATAATCAATAGAAATCCAACCATTGAATAGTTCATTTCTTTTTGCTTGATTGCTTCTCGTTGATTTTTGATATAAAACATCAACATTAGGAAGAGATTGAGCGTCATCAATAGAAAAGTTGCAAATAGATACTTTAGTAGATCATCTAAGTAATAATTCACCATAAACAATAACTGAATCATAAACTTGGCATTTTTATCTACGTAAAATATGGCTGCTTCATAAAATTTTGAAAAAAGCACAAAATTAGTGAGCCATCCAATTAGTAGGAGGAGTTCACAAAGATAATAATTTCGATATTTTTGATAATAATTCTTTTTTTCTTTCACACATTTAGCCATCCATTTCTTTACATAATTGCTTGAGCTCTTTAAATTCTATTTAATACTTGGTCATTGTAGGATTTCTTTAATTGGATTTTAGAAAGAAATGGTTCTTTTTTTGAATAAGTAAGAAGATATCCCTTGGTTCGGATGATTTCAATTTCAAAATAGGATTGTTCTTTTAATTTATTTCTGATATGAAAAATAAAGTTTGCAACCCTGTATTTTTCTAGCGACTCACCTGTTGAAGTACCATAGATTGCGCTGTTGATTTCGTCATAGGTAACGACACTATCCACATTTTCATATAACAGCTCTATTATTTTGAATTCTTTTCGGGTTAGTGCTATTATTTTGTCATGAACCACTAGGCTTAGCTTTGATTCGTCTAAGAAATGACTGTCACATTCTTTCTTTGGTTTCTCTCTATTTAGTAACTGATTTTTATAGTTGAGCGCATTCTTTATGACGATTCCAAGGGTCTCCAATCCTTGATCAGCTCGAATGATTTCTATCACTGAGTTTTTGCTTAAATGAGGATAGAGTTTTGTCAGCTCCGAATCATTTTCTCCACTGAGAATCCAAATAAATAAGGAATGCTCTTCTTTTAAATCAATGAGCCACTGAAAAGCCTTAACGTAATCAGATGATTTCTCCAAATTAATAATCAAGCCATCTAATGTTCCTATTTGTTTTTTATCAGTAATTTCAATCAGCGAGTAATGTTGTTCGTTGAGAGCCCTATTTATCAACAAACCTATGTTATCGTTCTGTTCAGAATCATCTCTGATATGTAATATGCCAATTGTATTTTCCATCTGGCTCCCTCCTCTTCATTTTTTTCTAGTCTTTATTTTCTTGTTTTATTAACAAACAAGAACTAGCACTCAAAACCCATCAATAGCAGAAATCTAAAGATTTTCTGACGGCAAATTTGACGGCTTAAGTTCTATTCCCATTCAGTAGAAACTTGACTGGATAACTTTTATAGGTCAAGAAATCATTTCTTTTTGAAAAAGGATCGTTAAATGAAAATAAAGAAAAAGCTAGTTACTTTCCAAATGTTAAAATTTTTGAAAAGTAGCTAGACTAACTGATTAAATTGATCGCTTTTCTTTTTTCTGACATAAAAGAACTTACATAAATATCTAGGGTCATTTTAGTAGAATGATGGCCCAATAAAGCACTGATCGTGGCGATATTCACTCCCTTTTCTAGACAGCGTGTAGCAAAGCTATGTCTAAGTTGGTGAAAACGAATCGCTGGAAAGTGGAAACTTTGACATATTTTTTTTAACCACACTGAAATCAAACGTGGTTCTGCGGGCTTATCTCCTCCTAAAACAAAGTTCCCCTTACTTTTTTTCTTTTGATCATTCAAAAGTTTGCTGACACTTTTAGACAGTGGGATCGTTCGCTTAGATGTGATACTTTTAGGTGTTCCTTCAATAACTTGTGTTTTTCGGTTCACACCATTGATTAATTGGATTCTTTGAATTGTACGTTGGACAGTCAGCAGATTTGATGAAAAATCAACATCTTCCCACTTTAATCCAGCTATTTCGCCAATCCTCATGCCAGTTTCTAATGCTAATATTATCGCAAGTCCTTTAGGATGTGCTGTAGCTTTTTCCTTTAATTTTCTTTGATCTTGCGATGTGATCGCGTTTATATTATTTGCTGTTTTTTTAGGCAATACAACATGTTTACAAGGGTTTTCCGTGATCAATTCCCTTTTTACTGCAGCTGTACAGCAAGACATCAACACTTGAAAGACGATTCGAATAGAGTTAGGCGATAAATTTTGCTCTATTTTCTTGATCCAGTCATTTAAATCTGCTGTTTTAATTGATTGTAACGGGAGGTCCCCTAAAAAAGGGAGGATATGTTTTAGCATTTTGTTTGTGTAACTAGCATATGTGCTAGGTTTCAATTGTCCTTGTATTTCAGTTAACCAACACATAGTCCAATCATTTAGACTGCCTTGATAGACAATTGTTTTAAAGGTATAGTTATGTGAATAGAGTGCTTTCATGGTTAAGAGTCTTTCTTTTAAATCTGTATATGTTTTGTTATATACATAACCGTATATAGCACTTCCATCACTTTTTCTTCCTTTTATGTATCTTCCTTCCCAGCGACCATCTTTTCGTTTATAAATATTTTCACCTTTTCTTACCATAAATCATTTCCCCCTTCGTTTTAGTTTGACGGCGATTTGACGGCGAATAAAAATTATTGTATAACATACAAAATATAGTTACTCATAAAAAAAACACAGATATTAAAATATAAAAAACAGCATTGACAAAATAGGTAAAACATTATATCA
>NZ_NGKY01000001.1:1845713-1854862 GCF_002140855.1 Enterococcus sp. 7E2_DIV0204 | reverse complement strand
TTATATCATCTTATTAATAAAATAAATTTCGCATTTATTTCATATTTTTCTTGTTTGTTAATATAACAAGAAAAAATGTATAAAATAACAAAAAATAAAAATTATATATAAAAAAATAACCCTTTTCTAATTCTTGTTCTATGACCAACAATTAAGAACTCAATTTATAAAGGTCTTTTCTTGCAAGTCTATGTATTTTCATGTTTTAGAGCAGAGATTTTTTTAAGTATACTTCTATCTGTATTGACACTACGTTATTCTCTTGTAATATAGATACTAAATTTTCATTTTGGTTTTGTTATTTTATGCGAAGTTTAGAATTATACTTATTTTATTGCTTCTCTACTCTTGTTAGATACTCTATGATTTAACACGTTGATGCATCAAAAAAGCTAAACTATAAAATAACCCTTACACAATATTTCGTTACTATGCCTCAAGATATTGTCCTTTAAATTGAATTGAAAAAGATCCACAGTTACTTACAGTCAAAAAATTTAGCTTAACGCCTTCAGTATTTTGCTATGCAATTGAGATTTGCACAAATCATATTTAAGGTATTAAAAGCTTTCTAATAAAGATTTTTTTATCCCTAATTGATGAAACCCATTTTTTATATTCTTTACTGTATTATAGCTGATCAAGACTAATAATTATTTTACCTACATAAACTGAAATTTTGGAGTATTTAGTCTTTTTTAAACACTATAAGGGTTTGCCAATATAATTATACCTGTGTTCATATCGTCTGAATAATTAGTTCGATGAGCGCAGTAATTATCGACGAACATCCATTTTTTGCTATAACAAAAGACATCATGAAAATTCATGATGTCTTTTTAGTTTGGATGTCCAGGCCATTTCTATTTTGTTACCTATTTTATCTCTTTACAAAAAAACAGCTCCTTTAATAGGTTGTACCGAATAACTTATCTGCACTTTTGTTGTACTTATAGGAGCCATCATGCAAAAAAATAGCGTTATTTCTTTAAAAGCAACGGTCCATAAATTGATTTATTTACGTTTCAATAAAAAATTAGTCATATCATTAATTGCTTCTTTTTTATTTCCCACTTGACAATGCATTTCTCCACCAGAACATTCAGTATAAAGAATCGTTTCAATCTTTTTCGCATTTATGAGTTTAGTCATTAAAAATGCTAATCTGGAAGCGGGAACATACATGTCTTTTGTTCCTGCCATTAATAAAACTTCTTGTTGAACTTTATCTTCAATTCCATTAAGAGAAAAACTAGATATAAATTTTAAGAGATCTGAAGGCTTATTCGTATTAGAAATTGAATAGCCTTTTGTCAATTTAAATGTCAAATCTTTGTTGGATCTAGCAACTTTTAGCAACCGTTCATTTAATTTATTTGTATCCCCACTTTCAAGTAATGATGAAATTGTTTGATAGTCTTTTGAAACAAGTCCTTCTTTAAACGCATCCTCCATACTATACATAATATCGAATGCAATCACTCGTTTAATTCTAGGTTCAAAAGCAGATGCTCTTAACGCCAAATAACCACCTAATGACATACCCAATAAATCAGCTTCTGATAATTTACAATAGTCTAATACAGCTCCGACTGGTTTTTCCCACTCATTCGTCATAGCTACCTTCTTTTTGATTAATTCGCCTTGTCCTGGTCCTTCAAATAAAATAAGTTGATAGTTATCAAGTTGATCAAACAAATTCATTAATCTAATTAGTTCTTCTAAGTATGAATCAAAACCGCCATGAACAATTAATGTTTGTGTAACATGCTCACTTTTTTTAACAATCACACCTGGCATAAAAGTATTCTCGTAAGGAATTTGAATAAAGTTCAAATTACTCCTATCTATACTTTTATAAAATGTTTTTTTAAAGAGCTCATACACTATTTGTTTTCTTGGATCTTCTTCAGGAAGATAAAATTCTGCTAGCTGATAATAACAAGAAGCAACATCGTAGAAAAGATCTTTTTCTCTTTTTTTTCCAAGAGCAAACCAGATTTTATACCATGATTCTAAATCTTCTAGTTGATTCGCTATTTCTTTCACTTCCTTTTGGACACTACCATCTTCTTCGTAAGGCTCTAAAAAGCGGTTCATTTGAAAATTGAATTGCTTATTTCTATTATAATTGTTAAACATATTAATCCTCCCTTTCTATATAAACAATTCTATTTACATTGAATTACTAATAAAAGACACAATTTTGTTTGTAATGTACTATAATGAACAAAAAAACAAAAAATGTCTAGAAAGAAGGATATATAGTGGGTATCGATTTGCGTGTAGATAAAACAAAAACATTCATCCAAAAATCATTTATTCATTTATTAGAGGTAAAACATTTTGAAAAAATTACTGTAAAGGATATATGCCGATCGGCTAAAGTTGGTCGATCAACATTTTATACTCACTACAGTGATAAATTTGATTTGTTTGAACAAATCATAACGAGCTATACTGATTTATTTGATTCCCTTATTCAAAAACGTTTTTCTACAACTAACCTTTCCGTTACATTAAATTCTATTTTCAAAGAATTAAATGTCAATAAAGAAGAACTAAAAGTACTTTTTTATTCTTCTTTTGGTGAATATGCATTAGAAAGAAACTTTTTATCTATTTTAAAAAAATACATATCTCAATATCTAGGCAGAATAAGTAAGTACAAAAGAATCAATCTACCATTTGAATTTTTGGTTGAATTATACTCAGCAAATGCTATGGTTTCTATTAAGTATTCTTTAGAAAATGAATTATCTGAGGATATCTCTTCATTCATGGAAAATTTTTTCGAGAGTGCTATAACTAAAGTATAAAAAGCTAACTTAACCCTAATCATAAATCAACTTATTTTAAAATAGAGAATTTCTTTTCATACTACTGCCAAATCTACTTCTAACTATTTTTTAGATTTTTTTCATACCTTGAAGTAGGAACATTTTTTACTAACCTTAAACACTGACTTTTCAATAAGTTGCAGTACTGTCTGCTCTAATATAGGACTAATCCGATCAAGAACTCCAAAATCAAAAAGGAATTTTGACTTATCTAGCTTTTGTAGAATATTACTCATTCATTTAGTTGTTTTCTCTTGCAGAACAAAATAGGGTAGAAAATTCTTCTGCCCTAAATTTATAACTTTAGACATGTAATTAAGTGCTTGGTAATTTTGTTAGAATGATTAATTCTAACTATCACTACTAACGTTTATTCCACTTATTAATGCATTATCTAATTTTCGCTCAGAAGTACTCCCATTATTATACTAGCTATATAGAATCTTTACTTTATCATCTTCCATCGTAGTCGCTTTAAAAGATACAAATCTATAAAGTTTATCACAAACCTAGTCTCATCATATAAAATAGAGAGACTAAAATTTTTGTGAATGAAAATTAACAGGTGCATCGCCGACCTGATTGGTCTGCATTCTATATTATTAAACAAATAGTCCACCTTACTACTATGATCTCTACCAAGACTTTCCCTTCATTTTAAAAATATCACTTTTTTTATCTACTTTAAAGCTTTAAACTGCTTCGTACTCTACTTCTTAAAATAGGCCCTTCCCCGAATAGATTAATAGTTCTCCTTGCTATTTTTGTGTACTGGCTTACGTTACAGTCTATTTTTCATCTTATAAAAAAACCATTTCCTGTATTGTGCATTTTTTATAACATCTCTGTAATTTTGGTTTATAGAGTGAATTTCGCTCCCCAAAACGAAACTGACTCTTTGCGTATTTTTTTACACGATTTTCAAACAGTATCTAAGAAAATTCAAGTCTTTCCTTTCAATACTTCTAATTTTGTATCATTCAATAACGTCTAATCAAATTCGCTACATCCAATCATAGTCATCATGAATAAACTTCTCAATATGAATGTTTAGTTCTTTTTCTTCATATACTACTTTTATGACAGCTTGCTTTGCTATTTCTCCTAACTCTACTGTTCGTCCAGATACTTTTAAAAAAAATGCTAGAAACCACTTCTTAAAATGAGTTATAAAAAAATGTTTATTCTTTCCTTTAAACAATATATTCCATCACTTTGTTAAACATTATCTGCTATTACTCTTTATCCTTTTAGGCTAGATTTAAGGTTCAAATAGTAAACTGTATAAAAATAAACAAAGGAGAGGATCAATTTTTTTGAAACAATTAAATACAGCTAACGAAAAATAGAAACATGGAAAGAAATCATTGGACACCTTAGGCATATAAAACAACAGTTTACCTATTACCATTCAGGAAACTAGGTCTGAGAAGACTGAATTTCGAGGAATTCAACTATAAGGAGGCGTAGTTCATGAAAAATAAGAAAAGAAAGTTAAAAAAGCTATTAATCACTATAAGCGCAATAGGAGTATTTGTTTTAGGAGGAGTTTTCACCTTTTTTCATACCAATGTTTTTGCCAAACAGCGTGACCTTTGGGTTCAGACAGCTATGTCGACATCGAATCATAAATGGTTAGCAACAACTTTTCTTTCCAGTGAAGAAATAGAAGCTATTCTAGCAAAATATACGGTAGTTAACAGTGAAAATTCAGATAGTGCCAGCGTAAAAATTCAGACAGCCGTTTCCACAAGTAGTAGCAATACTACAACCAGTGTGGTAGGAGAAACATCTTTAAAGGAAATTTCTGGTAGCACATATCAAGGATACGTTGTCACTGTTAAAGATCCTTCTAAGGTATCATTAACGACCAATCTTGATAGTCTTAATCAAGGACAATTAGTTTCAGAAACCCTTGCTGAAACTGCTTCAATACAAGCTATAGTAAATGCTGGCGGTTTCGACTTTAATCGCCAGTCTGATTCTTCCGTTTCAACTATAAATTCAGGTATCATTCAAGATGGTCAGCTTATTTATGGGTCCGCTGAAGAAGAGACTCAGTGGATTGGGATGAGTAAGGAAGGAAAACTCATTTTAGGAACATATACCTTTAAAGATGCTTTAGCAGCTGGGATTGATGATGCCATTGAATTTGGTCCATATCTTCTCATTAATGGAGAAGATCAAATTGAAAACGAGGAGACTGGAGGTTTACAACCCCGGACGGCCATTGGTCAATCAAGTGATGGCACCATATTTTTAGTGGTAATTGAAGGGCGTTCCACTTCCTCAGCAGGAGCCAGTCTTTATGATTTACAAGAAATAATGAAGGATTTAGGCGTAATCAACGCAGCAAACCTTGATGGTGGTGGTTCCTCCGAACTCTTCTATGAGGGAAACCTAATAAATGACCTTTCAAACGGTTCTGAGCGAGCTGTGACGACGGTCTTTACGGTAGCAAAGTAGGAGATAGAAAGTAAACTCATTTAAAATGCAGGTATGCGTTGAAATAATAATTATTTCTTTCTGCATCAATGTAAGTCTTATCAGAGAACTATCTCTGTTGCATGTTCTAACGTAAATCAGATTTTCTTAAATAGCTGCATTTTCTATGCAAAGGGTGACATCTTTATCATAGAAACTATTTTATTCTAACAATAGTTTTGGAATACAATCTAAATCACTTAATATTTAAATTTTTTATCCTGTTTTATCAAAAATAATACAAAATTCAATTTGTATTATTTACTTATAAATATTGTACAATTCTAGCTAAATAAAAACTTTTTCATCTTAACCTCTTTTTACCTACCTTTCTTAAAGGTAGGTATTTTTTGTAACTAGGTTTTTAATGATTTTTTTTATTAAAAAAAAGACCCCTTTCTATAATCAAAAAATTGAATTAGTAGGAATAAAATACATCCTCTAAAACTGACCATGTATATAAGGTTTACATCGTTAAAAATTTTTATTTATGCAATTTGCGTACCCATAAAACTCCCCTCTGTCAAAATACAATACGTGTTTGAATGAAATTTTTTAATACCACAAAAAATGGCTACTGTTAACATACTTAATGGAATTACTGGGAAAATCAATAGTGTCCTATATGTCTCTTCATTTAAACCTTTTTGAAACAACCTCACTAGTTCATTTAGAACGCTTCTAGGTACTTATTTTTATAGATTTGTTGATATAGCGCTCAATTTTTTGACGTCTTCGCTTATTTCCAAACTAGTAAAATAAAATGCTTCATTTTTTGTGTTCATTACTGATTTAGTTCTTGATTGTGACTTTCCTTTTGAACGTACTTCCTCACTCAATTTCAACATATCGCTTACAGTCTTACTCACTGTCACTCCTTCTTATTCATCCTTTTTAGGAACCCAAAACTATTTTCAGTTTCAGAAATTCTTACTATTCGTATTCATCTTTTTTAAAATTGCTATTTTTTATTTTTTAGTAAAGTTAATACTGTCAACGGTATTCCTAAAATAACGTAGCCTATAACACACATAAGAATTACTATTAATACTTCATTTTTTATCATAAAAACACGAGATACTATGGTATAGGATAACGCGACTGATAACACATAACAAATAAATAATTGGAAAAAGCGTTTAAGTGTCACTGATTATTTCCCCTCTCATTACACTATCCTGTAATTTTGAAATGTAGTTCTCCATTTTAAGTTTAGCCATTGTTAATCGTTCGTTTTTAAGTCTGTTTTGCCTGTTGGATCGACTCTCTCACTACTGTCAACAAAAAGTATCTGTTTTCCAGAACGATTGCTTTTGGATCTCATGGATGTGGCTGGCGATTTTTTTGAATTTACACTACTATTGGCTAATTGATTCCTTAAATTCAAATATGCCTTCTGAATACTCAAACTTTAAAATACAGCAGTTAGTAAATTTGATTGCTTTAATTTGCTCTTGAGATAGCCATTTCTGAATAAATCGATACATAGAGCCTCCATGGCTAACACATAGAATATTACGATGATCTTTCTTTTCCATAATCTCATTAAGCGTAGCATTCATTCTACTTTGTACTTGTTCACTAGATTCCCCACCGTAATCTACAAAAAAGTCTCCATATAAGGTCTCACCTGCTTTTATTTTAGGATTCAATTCTTCACTTTCACTCTCGAATAAACCAAAGTTCCATTCTTTGACTCCTTTTAATCGTATAACACTTTTATACTCAAAGACTATTTCTGCAGTATCAACGGCTCTTTACTGTGTCGACGAATAGACGTGATCAAAAATTACATTCTGACTTAAAAAGTAATCCCTAGCAAGCTGAGCTTGACTTATTCCTTGCTTAGTGAAAGGTGAATCACATGCTCCTTGAATTTTACCCCGTAAATTAAATAGTGTCTGTCCATGTCTCATTAAATATAGTGTTCTCATACGCAATACACCTATCTTTCATTTTAAATTTGCATATTTTGCTTTTATCACTGATCATTTTTGATAAAATTCTCTAATGTCCTTACCACATAATCATCTTTCTCTATTTTGGTCGTTTAAGTTATTCAAATTCTTTCTAAGAATTCTAATATTTATTCTTCTTCACAAACATTTTGTAGTTTGTAACTATTGCTAACCCGACAAGAACAACACCTAAATAAAATAGCCCTGTTTTTTTTGAAATCAATAATCCTGCTAAGATAATTATGTAGTACAAAAAATTAACACTCTCTCTTTTAAAAAATTTATTTAAATTTTTAGCCATACTATTCACCTCTACTCATTTTTTATTTTTTCGAATCTCGTACTTGTTACTAGTTATCGTTTTTGAATCTCAAGGATCATGTTGCTGATCCTTTTGGATTAACTATCTTTATGCAAATGAGTTACTGATATCGTCAGCACTATTATTTAGTTTATAGATAGAATAAGCTTCACGTACTTCTTTTAATCATTAAAGAACAATTCTTTTATTGTATATAAACTCTCATACACAGAATCTATTAATTCGGTTTCATCTTCAATGTATATCGGATCGGATTAATTCCAACAGATTATCGTAATTTAGACTTCTTTTGTCAAAGTGTACTAAATCTCTATTTCGAATTTTTCTTAAAATAGATATAGGATCAACTATAACAGTCACCCTACTCTCCTTTGATTTAGTTCCAGTTTTAGTTTATTAGTATGATCATTCAACATTTTTAATAATATTATCTAATTTACTTATATCACTTAAGTCAGCATTTAGATAGTCAATGTTTTGAATAGGCGTATTTTGAGTAAATGATGCGAATTTTTGTAAGTAAACTGAAGCATGCTTAATTTTAGAAAAAATTACGTGCCCTCCTACTGTATAGTCATCAGAAATAAAATGACTATGGAATCCTGCTACAGTTATTCCTTGATACAATGATGGAGAGTAGTAACTAAGTAACGTTCCTGTTACGTCTTTAGAATAAAATTCAACTTGGTTATTAGCAATCTTCTCAATACCTGGATAGGGTTTATTGGATTTTTTAGATGAGCGAGTATGGATTACCTCAAATTTCCCATGTATTTTAACAGAGAAGAAAATATTTGTACCTACAATTCTTTTTTTTATCTCTTCTAAACATTTACTTAACTAAATACTGGAAACATTATCTATTTTTTCATAATTTTCAAAGTGAACATCAGCAAATGTGATTTTAAAGGCATTTTCTAAGGGTATCCCCTCCCCTTTATGATTGACTTTAAAGCCTTTTCCATTTAAAATAATCAATTCTCCATCAATTCCTTCACCTGTGCCAATACCAGTATCCCCGTGTATCATAAGTTCTTTTAATGTAATTGTTCCATCTAATAGACCCTCGCTTAACATTTGCATTGTCCCTTGTTGAAAAAAACTATTTTTTTCCATTATTGACTCTCCTCTACTGATTCTTTTTAGAAATTTTTTTGCTTAATTCGATTATATTCCCTCCTTCTTAAAAACAAAAGTAATACTTCTACTAGTATTACTACCCTTAATATTACTAAACTTATGCTTACTTCAATCAATATAGCTGAAAAAAGCTCGTTCGTATTGTCTCTATATAAGATTTTTATCGCGCTCATGCACGCTAGGATGACCCTATTTTCCAAAAAAGATAAAAGAGACAAAAACTAAGATAATAACACTTATACAATAAAATATCATTCAAATAATTTTATAAATAGACGTTGTTGACTTATCTTTATATTTAATTTTTCGTTTATTTATGAGTCATCCTATCTTATCGTTTTTGAGTATGTTTACTAAATAATTTTTACATATTTATGACATAAAAAAAGAGTTATAAATATTATA
>NZ_NGKY01000001.1:1840348-1842221 GCF_002140855.1 Enterococcus sp. 7E2_DIV0204 | reverse complement strand
ACAGACATTTAAACTTTCTAACTGTTTTTGGTTTTTTAAAAAATTTAGATCTGTAATATTAGTGTAATCAATTCCTTCTGATGATCCCATAGCACTACTTATATTTAATTCTTTTAAGTCTTTTATATTATAGATATAGGATAAATCTCTTGATGTCTACACATCTAGATGTGTATAAGAGACAGCTCTATTCTCAAATATCCAGATTGCTTATCTACTTTATTAGATATTAACTTAACTATATATCCTGTCTCTTATACACATCTAGATGTGTATAAGAGACAGGTTTTTTACTCTCTATTCTCAAATATCCAGATTGCTTATCTACTTTATTAGATATTAACTTAACTATATATCTCTATATTCCTTAATAAGTGAAGTCGTATTCACCATGTTCCACACCATGCCATGAAAACCCATCAGCAATTATTCGTGAAGTAAATGTAGCATCACTTTTAGGATATCCTGAATAAAAAGTATCACCTAACGAAGCTGTTTCAATCCACGGAATACTAATGGCAACATCTCCATTATTTAATCGTTCTCCTAGATCAATTATGATCTTATTTATAAAGGTACTCGGAGCCCCTAAAAATTCTCCTGAATTTGTATAATAACTAACCTTTCCATCTCTCAATAGTTCCGGCAAAATACTTACAGGATCACAATATGTATATGAACCATCTGCTTTTTTAATACGTCTATAGAGATTTATTTCCACCAAAGATTCTTTAGCTCTGATACTTCTGTCAACGTTATTATAAGATCGCGTATTGTAAAAACCTATTTTATGAGGTAAAAAGCCTCCCATAGTTCCAGGTTCTAACTCCAAAATAATTTTTGCATTCTTACGAGCATCATAACTGATATTAATGTTCGTACCAAATTCGTATGAAGACCGCCCCCCATCTATTCCATAACCATAATAATGTCCACCTCTCCAGATCGACATCTGTTGGCCAGCTGCTCTATCAGCAAATGGATCTCCTGGTAGCTCGGCGTTTCCTTTTAAAGTCCCTACTACTAAACCTGTCTCTTATACACATCTAGATGTGTATAAGAGACAGCCCTACTACTAAACTAAGAAAAACTCCTAACATTGAAATAAACAGTACCTTTTTAATTCTCATTTAAAATCCCCCTCTTATATAAATTATATCCTGTCTCTTATACACATCTAGATGTGTATAAGAGACAGATTTAAATAACCAGAAATTCTACTAAACCAACAACTAACGTATCTAGTTGTTGGTTTTTGATTCAACATTGAAAAAAACTGTTAGAGAGATATAATGACGAATATGAAGAAGAAGCATAAAAATGTCGCACTAGTTGGCAGACTGATTGAAGTAACCAATTACTGCATAACACAACTCAAATTGCTTTAGTACGTTTAGATTAGTTGAGGATTGCTTTTTCACGAAAACCAATGGAGGTCGATAAATCGATTTTATTTTTAAAAATGTGATATGATTTTATGTTGCAGCTATCCGTGAGGTTTTGCTTATATGAATAATTTTTTTCATTGCTCCTCGTACCTATGTTAAATATAAAAAGTCTACTTTTGATTAAATCGTTTTCTCTAGTTTTTTTCCGTTTCGACTGTTTTCTTAGTTGGGTCTATTCTCTTCTTGATGTTCCATTGATGCGAGAACTTAGTAAACAATTCTATATATATTATTTTATTCACTAATTATCTTCATCAGAACAGATTGACTTTAAGATAAAGAAAAACACCATAAATTTTCTCATGATGTTTTTTACTCTCTATTCTCAAATATCCAGATTGCTTATCTACTTTATTAGATATTAACTTAACTATATATCTCTATATTCCTTAATAAGTGAAGTCGTATTCACCATGTTCCACACC
>NZ_NGKY01000001.1:1828478-1840248 GCF_002140855.1 Enterococcus sp. 7E2_DIV0204 | reverse complement strand
GTCCTGATACATATTGCGTCGAAAACAACGTTTGAATAATATGTCCAATTATATGTATTCCCTAACCAATAATAATTCCAACACACTATTATAGTGTGAACAGAAGTAGCAAAAAAATGGAACTAAACTAAGTTAAAAAAAACTGACATACTTTTTTGTATTAGCTATAATGTTTTTCAAATTATAACCGTAACTTTTAATACCCTAACATTATGATTATAGTTGCTTGATTTTATTCGAGTGATTTTTTTACATTTTTGATAATCTATTTTTAAGAATAGAAGCCGACTTAATGAAATTAAAAACGCTTGATAAGTTCATTAAGTCAGTTTCTTAAAATATAAAATGCTTTATTTTTCAAATACGAACCTTATCAACAAATACTGCTGAGTTAATTACATATTCTTGATTCTCCACCTCAACTCTATAATACGGGTTACCTTTCGTGGATGGGTAGTAACCGATAACATGGATAATCTTGTTGTTTATATTTAAATTTTTTGTCGTTGTATAGTTTGAAACTCGCTCAAAATGACGATTCTCTAGGACATCATCAGTTACACGATAAACGTTATAGTTCTTTTCCCCCATTAATAAGTACTGATCAACAATTTGTTTGGCTTGAATATAATTTCCCTTGAAATCAAGCTCAACACCATAAGGTACAGAGGAAGCAATATTCCCGTTATTATAAACAACACAAGTATCTTCCTCAGAAAACAACCATGAAGCCAATTTTTTCGGTTTCTCCCAAGTTAAGCCAGCCATAGCCAAAGCTGCAGCATCTATTTTGCTACTCTTGACACCATTTATATTTTCCAATGGACTTCCATGCACCCCTACCGCCCATGAACTCATAAATTCGGTTCCTAAAACGTTATCTCTAATTGCATTTGCACCATCAGCACCACCGCCTAAGTGCGGAATTCCTAATGCGTGACCAATTCCATGAATCAACGTGGCTTCTTTCCAATTGTTCTTAAAGGCATCTGGTAATGTTGTCTCATCCAGATGCCAATGGTTTGGATAGAACAAGATTCCTTCACCATTATACGTTTGACCACCTAATGGATAAGTAATTTTCCCGTTTACCATGATCCCATTGGTATCGCTATCACGAATTGTTTCATCACTTTCCGCTTGAGTGCGCACAATTTCTACAATTTTAGTACCTGCTAAAGTATTCCAATATTCTGCTGCTGATTGCACCATCTCTAACGTCATCATCTCTGAAGTGTTGTACAATTTCAAAATACCATCACTGCCGACAAAATTTTTTAGATTATCCCCTTCTAACTGATAAACATGTTTTGTAGATACAGTATCTAAGCTAGTGTTCCCTGAATAAGTATCCCCATGAGTGATGCTTGTCAATTTTTCAAGTTGAGCTTGATGATAAATATTCACCATTATTTTCCCGCCTACATTACAATACTCCGGTGTCAACTGATTTATAGTTACTCGCTGATTCGTTGCTCCATTTTCAGCAAATACGTCTGTTTTTCCAATATACAAACACCCTGCAATAGCTAGTATTACTGATAAAATTAATCCTCTTTTTTTCATTTTCATGCTCCCCTATCTATTATTATATTGTGTACAGAAAAATTATAGCATTTAACTAGATTGTCTTGTTGAAAAATTTAAGCGAAAAGTCTATTTTATCAGTTAATACTTACTAAAAAATATAGCATTGTATTGGTCTAAAAATATTTATGACAACTAACTAATTCTATACTAACTGCCCCTTCTTTCTTTCACAAAAGATGAGTGTTTTTAGCACTGAAAATTCCACCTATTACTTTTGATATATTATTTCTTCTAGACTCTGAATTTTTGAAGATCTATTCTTTCAGGAGAAAAATATAAAAATAGCCTTTATCGTGAATTTATAAAAAGTTTTACCAAAAATAATTAACTACTTTTTTTAACTTTAAGAATATTAATGTAGACAAAAATGACGTATTGGTTTATACTTATTATACTATCAAGATAAAAGGGGGCTGAGAATCATGTGGGTAAATATTGTCCAATATTGGTTAGATGCAACATCAAACTTTTTCAATCTATTTAAATAACCAGAAATTCTACTAAACCAACAACTAACGTATCTAGTTGTTGGTTTTTGATTCAACATTGAAAAAAACTGTTAGAGAGATATAATGACGAATATGAAGAAGAAGCATAAAAATGTCGCACTAGTTGGCAGACTGATTGAAGTAACCAATTACTGCATAACACAACTCAAATTGCTTTAGTACGTTTAGATTAGTTGAGGATTGCTTTTTCACGAAAACCAATGGAGGTCGATAAATCGATTTTATTTTTAAAAATGTGATATGATTTTATGTTGCAGCTATCCGTGAGGTTTTGCTTATATGAATAATTTTTTTCATTGCTCCTCGTACCTATGTTAAATATAAAAAGTCTACTTTTGATTAAATCGTTTTCTCTAGTTTTTTTCCGTTTCGACTGTTTTCTTAGTTGGGTCTATTCTCTTCTTGATGTTCCATTGATGCGAGAACTTAGTAAACAATTCTATATATATTATTTTATTCACTAATTATCTTCATCAGAACAGATTGACTTTAAGATAAAGAAAAACACCATAAATTTTCTCATGATGTTTTTTACTCTCTATTCTCAAATATCCAGATTGCTTATCTACTTTATTAGATATTAACTTAACTATATATCTCTATATTCCTTAATAAGTGAAGTCGTATTCACCATGTTCCACACCATGCCATGAAAACCCATCAGCAATTATTCGTGAAGTAAATGTAGCATCACTTTTAGGATATCCTGAATAAAAAGTATCACCTAACGAAGCTGTTTCAATCCACGGAATACTAATGGCAACATCTCCATTATTTAATCGTTCTCCTAGATCAATTATGATCTTATTTATAAAGGTACTCGGAGCCCCTAAAAATTCTCCTGAATTTGTATAATAACTAACCTTTCCATCTCTCAATAGTTCCGGCAAAATACTTACAGGATCACAATATGTATATGAACCATCTGCTTTTTTAATACGTCTATAGAGATTTATTTCCACCAAAGATTCTTTAGCTCTGATACTTCTGTCAACGTTATTATAAGATCGCGTATTGTAAAAACCTATTTTATGAGGTAAAAAGCCTCCCATAGTTCCAGGTTCTAACTCCAAAATAATTTTTGCATTCTTACGAGCATCATAACTGATATTAATGTTCGTACCAAATTCGTATGAAGACCGCCCCCCATCTATTCCATAACCATAATAATGTCCACCTCTCCAGATCGACATCTGTTGGCCAGCTGCTCTATCAGCAAATGGATCTCCTGGTAGCTCGGCGTTTCCTTTTAAAGTCCCTACTACTAAACTAAGAAAAACTCCTAACATTGAAATAAACAGTACCTTTTTAATTCTCATTTAAAATCCCCCTCTTATATAAATTATATCAATAATTAATACAACTTATTATAAAACAATACTTTTTATTTGTAAAGTTAATTTATCAAAAAGGTCGCAAAATCCCTTTTAAGAGACATTCCAGAAAGTTTTTCAGCTTAATATTTTTTAGGACAGGTACTAATTCTTTAATGTAGTTCTTTTTTATTGCTCAGAAATTTTTGAAAATATGTTCCGTTAAAACTACTTCTAGAGAAATCTTGAAAGAGCTGGAAGGTATTGGCGAAAAAATTACTGATTATCATAGAATAGTGAATTGTTCATCGATAACCTTATTTTAAATAATAGAAGAAGAAAAGACGTAATGAAACAAAATTTATGTAAGGTTTAACAAATTTTAGAAGGTGTACTAGAAAAAATATTAAACATAATAATCGGGTTATCGTAACTTAGCGAGTAATTTTTTTTTCTTAAAAATAAATACATAAGCCCCATTTGCTAGTATAATCATAGTGCCCATTACTGTTAGTATTGGTGAGTTCATTTCGCCTGTTTATGGCAACACCGCATTTTTTTCATAAAGCAACTCTTCATTTAACGCTGATAATATTATTGATTTAGGCTCATGAAAAACAATCGTAAAATTTGAAGTTCTACCATAAGTGTATGTTAGCCATTACCTAGAACCATTAAATTCATCAGCAGCATCTTTTCCAGAATAATCGCCAACAGTTAAGTACTTATCATTATCTTTGTAATACAAAACATTACCTTTTTTAGCATAGATATCTTTAATAGTAGCATTATTGTAGATATCTAACTATCGATTATTATCAATATCAGTAAAATTGAAAAAACCAGAAACTTTTGTTTCGAACCCCGTTAAATTATTATAGATAGGAGAGAAAAATCTCTACCCTATCCTAATTATTAAAAAATCCAATGAAGCATTGAAATTATTGCCCGTATTTATTTCTATAATATTCTCCCTTTTCTCTTCCTAAACGTTGATAATCTTCTGAAGATAAATTGGGATCAGAAAAAATATTGCCCCAATTTGGATCATCTTGTTGTTCTGATGCCTGCTGTTCTGCTACTGCTTGCTGTTTAGTTTCTGATACTTCCCCTTTTTTAGTATTCATTTTAGCTTTTTTTGAATCAGAGACTTGCTCAATTGAAGTATTTGTATTTTTCTCTATACCATTATTCTTATTGCATCCAGCACTTATAAGAACTAATGCGCACATCGATAAAAATATTTTTAAATTTTTCAAGTTAGAACCCCATTTTATGTATTATAGTATTGCATAATGTATAATACTATAATATATATAGTTGTTCAATAAAAATTTTTAGTTATCACTTAATTTAGCTATATAAGATATTTGACATCAAAATAGCTTGCTTTTTATAGGTTTGACATAGTCTTTTTAGCGAATATTATTGGTACAAGTACACAATGTACTTTAAAACTTTGTTTTTTTGTGTGTTATACTGTACTCATGATTAATGTCAAAGGAGTTTACTTATGATTATTGTACCTACCAAAAAATCACTACCACTTTTTAGTGAATTTCCTGTTTCTACTACTACATCTAGCTCAACTGAACGTTCTTTTTTCTCTTGGCATGCAAATTATTTTACTTTAGACAGAAAAAATGTTTTAGTTTTGGTCAATGATTTGTCCTTTTCTCCAATTGTTTTGTCTGATATCAACACTAAAAACAAACAACAGCTTTCTATTTATATAAAAGAAGGCATTGAACATGTTTTTGGTTATAGTACAAACAAACCTTATCAACTAAAAAGATACTTTCTTAGAGCTGGCAGAATGGAAATTTCTTATTCCTATAACCGTTCGATCAGTGGCATTAACAACAACATGATTCAACTGTTGAAATCTTATCCTGAAGACATTGACCTAAATTCACGGCTACAGTCCTCTGCAATGGCATTCCTTGCTAAAACGCCATATCGTAGTATGACACCTGAATATACGTTTAGCATTGACGTAGTAAAAAAGGAGTTAGATATGCTATAAGCTTTCTAACTCCTTTTTTGAGTCAAGATCTTGATCACCATTCAGTATAAATCACCAGGCTATTTTCTATTCTAACAAGTCTACAAACAACAAATAGACCATTTAGTTTCATTTCATTCAGTAATCATTTGTTTGAATTTTTTTCATGTTAAGTTGTAATATTTGATCCTAACATCGCTTTGCATACTATATCCCTTTACTTTTAGTTATATATTACTTTATCATAAAAAGGGGATTATTTTATTAAAAAAAAGGGTGGTTATGAAAATTGAGTTCTATAGATGAGTTGTATGAAGATTTAAAAAAACAAAAGGAAGATTATGTTTTTTCTGACTGTACTGCAGTGATTATTGCCAAATTGCTACCCTATTGTCCGTCAAATCAAGATACATTATTTTGGTTTCTAGGAGGTCCTTTGTTATGGTTGTTTACTTGGCGAGCAAACCAAAAAATGTACGCAGAGAAAAATATTTCAAAAGTAGAACAAAAAATAATTGCACTTCTATCAAAATATAACTATTCATTAAAAAACGGATACTGTGTACTGATAAGAAAAAATTTATAAAATCATCGTTACTTAATTGTCTAGCTAACATAATAAAGAATTATACCAAGTTCCAACAAAATCAACCCTTTCAGCAACCCAAAATTCCAAAATCAATTGGTCTACCTCTAAATCAAACCAGAAACCTTGATATAATAAGGTTTCTGGTTTTCCCGTTTTAGTGGATCTCTTTTATCTTTATTGGGGAAGTGTGTTATTAAAAGCTACTTTACAAGCAACTTAAAATGGTGGTAAGGACATCCACTAATCCATCTAAAGTCCGCTTTTCACCATATGTTCTTTTTCTCAATAATTTAATCATGTATGGTTGTCCTCCTTCTTATCCGTCTACTGCTTTTTTGATTTCTTCATACCAGTTCATAAAAATTTCATCAGTATCAATGCTTAGTGAGTTCGAACTTACTAGTCAAGGCTTTACTAACTGACGTCAATCAGATAGTAAAGTGTCTTTTTTATTTTATGTGTATTCTATAAAAATACTGTTACTTGAATTGTTTTTTAATAATTTTATTATTTTTGTTAATATCTCTTGGGAAACTTCGCCTAATGTTGATCTATCAATTGACTCAAATTGTTGTAATGCTTCTTGATTATTTGGAATTTCCCAAGGATTTTCATCATACCAACCTTCATACAAATTATAGTAATATGCTAAAGATTGCCACTCGCCATTTACTGGTTGTATTGCTCTCATTATTTCATCAAAATACCCATCCCACATTTCGATACCCATCTTTTCATTTTCCGAAAAAGTATAAATCTCAATTTCAGGGTTTCCCTCAAATCCTTCATAATAATTATCCATATATGGCATCCTTTCTATTCTTTCCAGTGACCATCTGTTAACATTTTATCTTGTTCAGGTGTACTAACACCATTTTTTCTGTCTGTTATTGCTTTTTGCCAATCATTTTTACTAACCCATTTATCTTCTCCTACTAATATTTGTTGTGAACATCGTTGACCATCTGCTGTTCCTGGAATAGTTTTTTCAACAACAAATGTATTCCCTTGTCCTTCTGGTGCTCCAAGTGTTCTAGTATGCCAACGCGCTTCAATTGTTTCTCCATTTTCTTTCCACTTATAAGATATTTGTTCATATCCATTTTTAGATTGAGCTTTTATATTTGCATTTTCTGGAATATTCACTGGAGATTTTTTCTTATATTGATTGGCTAACTTTAACTGCTCTGCCTCAGTTAAAGTAGAAAGTTTCGGAACATTAGCTCCACTGGCTTTCTCTGGGCTGAAATATGCCTTTAAGAATTTGTGTTAGAACATTGCTTTACCAACATTCTAACACATTTCTACTAACTTACAGCCGTCTGTTTCAGTTCTGGAAGTTCATAAACGACTTTTTTCTTCATCATGACATAAATTATTCGAATGAGCTTGCGCATAATACAGATTAGCGCTTGTATCTTGGTCTTTCCCTCAGATATCTTTTTCTCAAAGTACGCTCGATACACTGGATTTCTTGGTTTTCCTTTGCTCGTGAGATAAATTTGTTGTACGGCTAAAAAGTAAAGAGTGGAATAGAGATTTCTGTTCCCTTGTGACTTGTTTTGTACGTCTTTTCCTTTTCCCGCCGACCCAAAATGTAAGGGGGCTACTCCGGCATAATTCGCTAATTTATGGGAACTAGAAAACCGGTGTATATCACCTATATGGGCTACTAATGAACAAGCTGTTACGATTTTCACACCTGGTATTGTTTCCAATTGATACCCTAATTGTCGATACATGTTTGTTTCGAGCTTCTCAATACTTTTAATTTCTCCTAGGATAAAACGAATTTGTTGCGCAATACTTCGAACAAGACAATCTCTTTCCTGTTGATAGTCTAAGGTTGGTTGCTTTTCTTGTTCTACTAAATCAAGAATTTTTATTGCTCGATTCGTTGAACAAGTGTTATGACTTGGAACTCGTAAAAATGCTCCTAGCTCTTCCTCTGATACCTGTTTTAAATGATTAGCTGATGGAAATCTTTCGTAAAAAGCTAGGGAAGTGGCACAGGTTAATTCATGAAAAAAATGTTTATAACTTGGATAGGCAACTTGTAGTTGTTCATGAAATTGTCGTGTCAGTCCACCTAAATTTTTGACTAACGCATTTCTTCGGTTCACAATATGGCGCATTGTCCAATAATAATCTTGGGGCGTTGCGTCTGGTAAAAGGTGAGAACGTCTCATAAGAACAGCACTAATACATTGTGCATCCCAACTATCATTTTTCTTAGTACTAGCGTAACTCATACGTTCCATAAAAGATAATGAAGGATTTACTTCTTTTACTGGATAGCCTTTATCTAATAGAAAAATAGAGAGGTTTCTGCCGTAGTGGGTCACGTCTTCCAACCCAAAAATTGGAATCAGTTCGCCTTTTTGTTTCAATACATGATTTTCTAACTTGTGAAATCCTTGTAAGGTATTCGTAATGGTGATTTCACCTTGTTTTTCTTCTAAGTAATTCAATAATACAGCGGTATGGGTTTCTTTGTGTATGTCCATACCCACATACAAATACTTGGTTCTGTCCATAGTCCTCCAGTTCTATCCAAGCAATAAGTGGCAATCTCGGTTTGAAGCCTCTACATACTCAAAGTTACGAGCAGTGGGCAAGAAAGCGTCAGCCTATCCCATTTCTTGAATTGGAGAATTTCTTAAATTATGGTATACTCAACTTGTCTAGGGTAGAGTTTTGAATCTAAGAAATTCGTTTCTTGTGTTTAAAATTCTGCTTTTTTTGTTTGGTCTTGAATCATTTTTACTAGGTCAATTCGATTAAGCATGGATACATGAGTAACGAGTTTTTGACTAAACGAACGACTAAATAATGCTTGAGGTAACAGTTGTTCAACCGATTGAAGATTGCCTAAAGCGTTGTGATCTTCCAATAATTTAAAGCCTTTGAGAATCGCTAATATACCACCTGTTTCAAGCCAGTTTTGCGTATCTTGTAGTGTAGTAAGTTCTGTTGTAGCTGTTAATTTTAACGGTTCAACACTTCCTAAAAATCGTTGCCATGGTCGAAATAACTCGCCTGTTTCAGTATAGAAGGTCAGATTCTCTTTCAAAAATCCAAATATCAGCTTGCCTAAGCTCTTTTGACTAAACGCTATCTGATAACACATTTGTGTAGCGTACTCGTCTCTCAATTGAATTTCTGTCCGTTTCCAACTGTTTAAATTGTCCATTGGTAACTTTTGTTTTAAGGCTTGTTCTTTGTCCTTGTCATAGAAACGAAAGCGAACACGTGATTTTTTTGCACCAATATAGAGTGTTTTTGCCCCATCATTTAGAGAGAACTTACTCTCTGTGTAACTATGTGTTTGGCTAATTGATTGATAAAGCTCATTTTCAGCTTTTTGATATAATTCCTTGATAGTAAAGAACGGAACTACGTTTTTATCATCAATTGCCACATCTAATCGTGTCATACGAACCACTGAATCTGAATAAGAAAAGCAATTTCTTAAAAAAGGTTCCCATGTTTGGTTCTTTCTTTTCAAGTGCTTCTCAAGTTGACGACAGCCTTCACCGCTTAGTGTTAGATAACATTCTTGTTTATCGGGTTGTTGTTCAATACTGAAAAGTATGATTTGTCCAAACGTATAGCGAGTATCATATTCTTTGTATTGAATGCCCCTATAATCTTTTTCAAAAGCGTCAAGTGGTAAATCAAGATAACTTCTTATCACTGTGTAAGCGTCTGTTTCTTCAAAGATAATCGTCAGCCAATCAATCAGTACAGATAACTTTTTTCTACTTGTCTTCATTTTTTCACCCCCTTTCAAATTTGGCTGTTTCAATGCAGTTTTCAAAGAGCAATAATCGTTGGTATATCAATGTTTCTATTCAAATTTTGGTAAATGTCAGGGCGGTGTTACTTTGCGCCCCTCCAACGAGCTTCGCTCGGTTTGGTCGTTGGCACTCATTGCTTGCGCTCCTGCCTTGGGGGCGTCGCGCGCATGGCACCACGACCAAACATAAACATCTCCTAAGTTAAATTGCATACAACTAAACATTAAACTAAAGTTTTTTATTTGTCAAGATAAATTATACTGGAATTTAATTTAATTTGTGTTAAAATTAACCTAATAAAATTAAAACTCGAATGAGGTGAGCTCTTGTCCAATCATATCGGAAAAAATATTGTCGCTATTCGTAAACAAAAGAATATTTCACAAAAAGAATTAGCCAAAACTATTGGTATTACTGCTCAAGGTCTATTGAAAATTGAAAAAGGCTTAGTTGACCCTAAAACCGAAACACTTGAAAAAATCATGCAAGCACTAGATGTTTCTGCTAATGACCTCTATACAGAGGAAGAAACAAGTAATTTTCATATCCAGTTACCATTTGCTCGAAATTTAAAACGGTTAAGAAATGAAGAAAAACTAACTCTTGATGAACTTGCTTTAAAAATTGGCATTTCAGTCAGTCAATTATCTGGACTTGAAGATGGGAGTCAACGACCTTCTCCACAGCTATTAGAAAAGTTAGCATACAGTCTTTCTGTTTCTAGTGATGAATTAATGGAAAACGATCTTATCACAAAGTCTATTCAAGACGTTGAAATGGAGCAGTTTCTACAACACAGTCAAGCTGTCATGCAGTCCGCTATTGAAATGAAAAATCAAGGTGAGCACATTAATGTTGAACAGTACAATCCAGAAACAAATAAGTATTACAATAAAATTATTACCAGTGACGAGCAAGCGAAAAATATTTTATTGAAAGAATTTAACCATTTTAGTTTTAATAATCTTTTGGAGTTGTACAATTATTATTCTGCTAAACAAATTATGAGAAAGTACAATCCACCAACCAAATAACACTCTAATAAAAGTAAATGGTTCACTTCGTCGATTTCATCGCCATTGACTTTTATTAGTAGGCATGTACCTTTGTCAGTGCCCGAGGAACTCACAAAATAGCTATCACCTTAGTTAGTTCCTCGATCTTTTTTAGCGTAACATGCCGACCGTTTTCTGTAGCAGATGAATTTGTTCTTCTAAAACCTTCTTTCTTCACCCTCAGAATCTAGCAAAATAGCATTCTAACCCCTCTAAACCTTTTTCTTGCTTCGCAACTCCACTAATTGTTGTTCCATTCTTTCCAATAACTGACGAAAATCTACATGAAACAAATCGAATACTTGAGAACACGCATAGTAATTTCTGGCTATCTGTTGCTTGTCTATAGGTCTCTTTTTATCGTTAAAGAATTTGTCTAGCACAAGCAATACTTCTTGCCACGATTGAAGCTGTTCCCAACTGTCATAAAGTGCATAAATGTCTTGGTGACTAATTTCTTTAATTGGTTGGTTATTTTCTGTTTGAATCATTTCTTCACTCCTTTACTTTTTGATACACGAAAAAACGGTATCGGTGGTTGACTCCTCACCAATACCGTTTCAATAACTTCACATTTTCTATCTGCATTATTGTACTTCAAATAAACATCCGAAAAGACTAGAAAAGTCTCTTGAATTTTTGTACAATAAATACAGTTAGCTTTTGTTAGCTATTGGCAACTTGATTAGTGAGCTTATTTCTTACTAGTCAAGGCTTTATCACTTGATTACCAGTCTCGTGATAAAGTGCCTTTTTTATATCATTTATTCATCTAAATAACTTGCTACTCCTATAAAATCAATTTGATAGTTTTGATTAGTAATGCTAACTCTTTTATTATCTTCTTTTTCATATGAATAGTTATAAATCAATAATATTGTATTATAAGCAGTTTCTTGATTTTCAAAT
>NZ_NGKY01000001.1:1679626-1828378 GCF_002140855.1 Enterococcus sp. 7E2_DIV0204 | reverse complement strand
GTTATAAATCAATAATATTGTATTATAAGCAGTTTCTTGATTTTCAAATTGCGAAATTAATTGATCATCATAAGAAAAACCTTCAAGCAGTTCTCTTATATTTTTCTTTTTAACAGAAATCCAATCTCGTTCAATTAAATCTCTATCATAATAGCCTAATTTATAATCTTTCTCAAATTGAGAAGGGATACTATCTCCATCCATTGTATAAGATATTTCAACATAGTTATCTAACGCCTCTTTATCTAAAAAATTACCTAGCCACAATGAAACATCATTTTTATCAGTCATATCAATTACCTCCTTAGACCTTCTGGCAACCCGCTGACTCCATTTTTAAGTCTTCTACTTGCCCACTCATTTAATTCTACTACAAAATTATCATAGTCAGTAGCATTATCTATAATTTTTAAAATTTCATTATGAGCTTTTGTTGAACCTCTTCCTCCATGCCAACCACTAGGGTTAACAAATTCCACGTCTTTTGTTAAAGTTCGCAACTCTTTGATGTCATCCATGCTAACTCCCCACTTTTTAAACGTCGGTGTTCTAGAAACCAAGTGCCATTCATGATAACCTCCTGGTCTTCTAATTCTATCTTCTATTTTTTTCCGAATTTCAGGATTTTTCCAAAGTTCTTCTAACTGTTCACTAGTCAAGTTATCAAACCATTTACTAAACTCATTATTTCTAACAGAAGGAATTTTTATATCATCGACAGCCCCACTGGCTTTCTTAGGGGAAGAAACTTTAGTTTTAGCTCCTGCATAAGAAAGTCCAGCAATCATCGCAAGATCATACAAACCGCTGTCTTGTGCGAATGCATATCCTGTCGAAATATAACCACTCAACTGCATAGACCCTTTGGATAACCCTTCATATTTTTGTCCTGTAATATAGGTTTCGCCTCGTCTTAGAGCATCATTTTCTAAGTCTCTAATTTTTTTCCAGTCCACAATGTGGTAATAACTAGGATCTAATTCTGTACCATGTTGTTCCAAGAAATTTTGTAACTCACTATTATCTAGTCTACGACCATCTTTGTCTATAAACCAATTAACGGTTACTTCCCCTGTCACGGGGTCTTCATAAGGCCATGCATAAATGGTATATGCTTCTAACTTTTTCAAATTATTATTAAAGGCTTCTTCTTTTTGTGTTGCTTTAGCGACTTCTCTATTTTTCCATCGAGTAGAAATATCTTTCGCCCAGTTCATATTCAACTTGCTAATATCGAAAGTTCCCGTAGACGCATTCCATGCTGTACAATTTTTTACTTGAGCTAACCCATTAGTTAATTCTTGTTGTGAAGATTCATACTCTGAAAAAAAACTAGCAGAGAGAGCGCTATAAGTACGTAATTTCTCTAATTTTTCTTGTCTCTTTTGCATGGCTTCATAAGCCCTCATAGACCGTTGTTCTAAATCCGGTTTATAGGTTTTAGCTGTGCGAATCAAATCATCAAGTGATCGGAGTAATTCTTGATACCCGTCAATTTCCGCTTGAATTTTATCCTCGTCTATATCTCCCACACCAACCGTTGCTTGATAATCACTTAGGAATTTTTTATGAGCATTGGCAAGTGCTTCACCTGTCATAATAATCGACTGACAAATTGGAGTATAAGCGACCATAAAATAATTTTTAGCGGAATCATACGCCTTACTTGATAACGGTGCTGACAAAAAGAATTGAACACTCTGTTGCAACGAAGCAGCTGCTTGTTGGGCTTGACTACTTACTTGCGAAGCTTGTGAACTTCGTGTCTATGCTTCTGACATAATAAATTTAAGTCCCACTTACATTCTCCTCTCCATCGTTTTTCAAAAATGTTAGTTGCTCTGAGCGGACAGAATTTTCATTCTCTAACAACTTTTTATAGTCCTGTTGTAATTGCTCTTGCTCTTTTTCAAATTCTTGTAAGGCTTTCCGTGATAAATAGGTCACTTCATCCAATCGCTCCTCAAAAAAAGCACGTTCTTCTGGCTCAACTTCGTTTAATGACTGTTGGTACAGTTGATTTTCTTGTTGTTGTGCGTGATAAAACTGTTCCTGTAGTGATTCAAGAAAACGTCGCTCTTTTTTATTTTCTACCTGTTCGTCTTGGAGTTCTTCCAATCGAATTCTATACTGGTAATTTTTATCTTCAACCTGTTGTTGCGACGTTAAGTTCATTAGTTTAGCCCTCCGAAAGAAAGATTTGGCAATTGAGCGATCTTTTGATCAATCCGTTCAAACTCTTTGGCAACAGAGTTGATGTTGTCTCCTGCTGTAACAATACTAGTCGATATCCCTTTTAAACTCGATTGAAAAGACGTAAAACTCTGAATTGCCGAACTATTTCCAGCAACATTAGTTTGCCCTGAAGCAACAGAGACAGAAATGCTATTTAAAGCACTAGCAGATTGACTAAATGATGCAGACACACCGCCGGCAATACTGGAATTACTATTAATTGTCATTGATTGTTCTCCTATATTTTATTCGAAGTACCTCGTCTTGCGTTTCTTGCTTTTAAGGGATTATAAAAAAGACCAGGAGACAACGTCCCTAGTCTCGTTAAATTTTTATAACCCGCGACCGATCGCAGAAGAAATATTTTGATCTGTCTCTTCTACAATGTTTGCGACTTCATTTAATTGCTTGTTGATTTGATCTAATAATTCAGCAAACTCACTTACTTTTGGTTTTAAGGCAGTGAATTGATCGTTAAAGCTGTCAAACCCTGAACCTTCCCAATTCCCTTGAATGGTATATTGATCAGATTGTAGTTTTTGTAGAATATCCTGAACTTGCTGTGAACCGTCTGTATATTTTGTAGCAGACGTGCGTAATTCCTGTGGCGATAATTTGATGCGATCTCCAGCCATGCATAATCTTTCCTTTATTTATTTAATAAGTACTAGTTTTAGTTTAGCACAATAAGCTGTTTATTTTTATCAAAATATCAAAAAAATACTTAAATTTCTAATAGATAATATGTCTTTTGACAGATTCACTGATCATTTGTATAAATGTTCTCTTTCATTCTTTGGCTTAGACAAATGCCATTCACGATGACTTCACTCACAAAATATTTACTTGGTTTATCAACCATTAATTTTTTCACAGCATAATTATATTCGGGCTGATTCAATGTCGTGATGTACGATAATTAATCTATCTCAGTGTTTAGATTCCCATAATTTTAAAAAATTCAGTTAATACTATAAGAAAAAATAGAAGTAAACTTTTTTTCTTTACTCTTTCTGAGAAGGCCATACTGTATTATTTATACTATCGCGTACAACATAATAAGTAGAGAACAGCTTGAACGCTTCTACAGTAGAAGCATTCAAGCTGTTTCTATTTTCATCTTAATTTGATTTAGCTGTTTTATAATCACTAACAGAACTAACTCCTAAATACACTTAACCTATAATGCTTATCACATTTTTGTATTAATCAACCCAATTAATTGGAATATACATATAACCAATCATGTAACTCAAATTAAAATCACTACTTGTCGCATTAAAAGACATCTCTAATTTATCAATGGTAGGATCTAAATTATCAAAGCTCAATAATGTTCCTTGTTCATAATCATCAATTTCATATCCTTCATTGCCGTTGCCGTTGTAAATATTAATCTTAATTTTTACATCCTCAAACTGCTTAGAAAGAATGACTGGTGATGGAATGTTTATAGATTTGATATTTTTTTTAAGGGTAATTCCCTGAGCGTAGCCTCTATCTTGAAAAATATTGATATTTTTTAACTTTGGAAGTTCATTCAATGCACTAAGGTCTAGTATTACTTTATCAACAATTAAATTACAGACATTTAAACTTTCTAACTGTTTTTGGTTTTTTAAAAAATTTAGATCTGTAATATTAGTGTAATCAATTCCTTCTGATGATCCCATAGCACTACTTATATTTAATTCTTTTAAGTCTTTTATATTATAGATATAGGATAAATCTCTTGATGGCGTAAGAATGTCTAATCTATCAACATATAAGCCACGTAATGGCTGTTCCATATCATATTGTGTAGCGTTCTCAATTATAGAATTTCCAAAATGTGAACTTGGTAATACGTTATACAAATTAAATAAATTTAAATCTTCTTCTCCTAATCCATTTTCAATACCTGGGATGTGAAATGGGTTAAGCGTTTTATATTGCTCTGCAAATACTCGTTGACCTTTAAACCCAACTAACAACATGGACACTAACATTACCAACCCTAAATAACCTTTCTTTTTCATAAAACAACTCTCCTTTTTTTAATATCTACTTCTATATTTTAAAGGTAATATATTCGAGAATCAATAGAAAATGCATTATCCTCGTATTTTCTAAAAAAATTATTTCGAAGCACCTATGCTTGATCATCGGAAATACTAGCCCTATAAAAGACAATTTATCAATCAGACTGATTTTGTTCCAATTTTTAACAACTATATACGCCATTTCCAAATATTTTCCGTAAAGACATTTGTTAAAAAAAAACTATATGTTAAATTATTTTATATAACTATCTATGATTGTATTTTTGATAGTCTAATGCCATGATTCTTGAATCTATCATTTATGTAATTGATACTTATAAGTTTTGAGAGTAGTACTTAAAAAGAAACATTGTCTATTCTTGAAAAATTTTACAATAAGTATTTCCCTTAGTTCAAGTATAATGTGCAACTACTTCACTATTTTTTCAATCATTCTCATGCTTGCGGTTGTTCCGATATGTCGCTGCATCTTTCACGATCTCATAAGTTATCCATTACAATTCATTGAGCAGTTGAAGAACTCCATAAACCATTGAGCTTATTGTTCATTTTTGTTTCCTTCTATTTAATTGTATACGTTTCATGTTTTTCAATACAAAAAAACTCACAATTTATTCATTCATCATGAGATAATAAGAAATTTGTATCACTTCATTTTCGGAAAAGACATAAGCAAATTTAATATAAATTCTAGTCATCTTATTACATTGAATCTGTCATATTTTAATGATAACGGTCGCATGCGCACATCTTTTTTTACTTTTTTACGTATACATTTGAGCAATTTTTCCAATATGAAACAAAGCATTTAGGCCGTTTTTTCTCAATCAATTATTATTCTTTTCTTCTTTTAATAATTTTATCAAACTGAGTAAACAATCAGTTTTCATCGTCTAAGCCTTTTAGTAAATTTATATAAATAAATAAGAGACACATTTGCTAAACATCTAACCATCTCTTTTTGCTATAATTGTCTGTAATGTACTTCAAGAAAGTCGGTAGTTGCCCCAAAATCAGACTCTTCTATAGGTCTCTCTATAAAATAATATTGTCTTTCAGAATCTCTAAATCAGTAATCACAATCTTTCGATCTTGAATTTTGATTGCTCCTAAATCCTTCAACTGCTGCATCATTCGATTAACACTACTTGCAGAAGTGATCCCGCAAAAATGAGCAATCTCTTCATTCGTCACCACAAAATCAATCAATAATCCATCCTCAATCTGTACCCCAAATGTATCATACAATTCATAAATCTGAGTACAAACGGCACCAAATTTTCCATTCATCAACATCTGTTGCATCTTCTTCATTGAATACATCAAACGCACACGATAATAATCTTTTACATACATCTGCAGCTCTTTGCTTTGATTAATGTCCTTCCAAAATTGGACACGGTCAATCTGATATAATTCAGCCTGCTCTGATTCAATTCTAATATTGAACGGTGCATCAATAAATTGAGAATATTCATCCCTTAATAGAGAAACGATTTCTAAACTGTTGATGTATCTTAGATTAAATTCTCGTCCATCAGGTGAAATGACGCTCGTTTTGATAGTTCCGCTTTTTAGTATGTAAGCATATCGATCTTGCAGCCCTTCATACGTAAGGTAAGTCTTTTTTTTCTTAACTACTATAGGAAATGAGTGATCATCTAAATATTCTTGTAACACATGGCTATCCATTTTTCAGCTCCTCATTATTTTTTGAAAATTTTCTGTAAAAATAAATGCTAGTCTTATTTAAAATGATAACACATCGAAGAGCAACAACAAATGTATATGTCTTTTGTTGTGTTTTTTTGTTAATAGCTTTTTTAAAATACAAATCCACATTTTTTTTAAACGCTTTTTTCGTATAGTAATAGCTATAACTGGCTTTCAGAAAAAATTGTAATTTCCATAATAAGCTTATGAAAACAAGAAAGAAGGAATCAAACACAATGTCGGAACATCCAGAAGAAAAATTATTCAACAAAGGGTTTATCAGTATTACCATCATTAATTTTATCGTTTACTTAGTCTATTATTTACTAATGGTCATTATTGCAGTCATTGCACAAGACACGCTTCATGCTTCTTTAGGTCAAGCGGGACTTGCCTCAGGAATTTACATTATTGGAACCTTGTTTGCACGGTTATTTATGGGAAAAACGTTGGAGCTGATCGGTAGAAAAGCAGTGTTGAGATATGGAGCATTATTTTATCTAATGACAACGATTGCTTATCTTTATATTCCGAGTATTGGTGTGCTCTATCTCGTCCGCTTACTAAATGGTTTTGGTTATGGTGCTGTGTCGACAGCAACTAATGCCATCGTGACCGCTTATATTCCTAAATCAAAACATGGCGAGGGTATCAATTATTATGGATTAAGTACCAGTTTAGCTGCAGCAATCGGTCCGTTTATTGGGATGGTTCTGTTAAATACAATGAGTTTTTATTTTATTATTTTGTTTTCTATTATTCTTATCTTATGTACAACCATTGCTTGTTTTGTCTTCCCTGTAAAAAATATTCAATTAACTACCGAACACAGAGCAAGTTTAGCAAGTTGGAGCATCAATAGTTTTATTGAAAAGAAAGTGTTGTTTATTTCATTTATTGCATTTTTGATGGGACTTTCTTATTCAAGCGTTTTGTCTTTCCTTTCATCTTATGCAAAAGCAATTGATCTTGTCAGTGCAAGCTCCTTCTTCTTTGTGGTTTATGCCTTAGTTATTACGGCCACTCGTCCATTATCTGGTCGAATTTTTGATGCTCGTGGCGAAAATGCCGTTATGTACCCTAGTTTCATTTTTCTAACGGTTGGTCTGTTCTTCTTAAGCATGACAACAACAAGTTGGATGTTACTCGTTTCCGGAGGTTTGATTGGGTTAGGTTATGGGACATTCATGTCAAATGGACAAGCGATTTGTCTGAAAGCTAGTCCCAACAGTCATCGTATCGGAATTGCTTTATCTACTTATTTTATCGGCTTAGATTTAGGTCTTGGAGTAGGACCTTACCTCTTAGGTGAATTGCACAATTTCATGTCATTTTCTGGTTTATATTTAGTTGCCAGTGCAATTCCAATCATTTGCATTATTCTTTATGCACTATGTTATCGGTCAAAAGCAGTTAACTATAAAACAATTCCTACAGAACAACTATTATTTCAAAATAAGGAGAATTAAAATGAATACAGATGAACGTATGTTAGAAGTTTTACAAAAAACTTTAGTAAAAATCGAAGAATTAAATACACGTTTAGGTCATATCGAAAGTGATCTTACTTCCATGGATCGTCATCAAACGAGTATGGATCACTATGCTAGAGAAATCGAACTAGCAACTGAAAATAATAACATTATGGGGTAAAAAAGGTAATACTTAAATATTATTCCAGCTTATTTTTATTGAAGAGTCTTTATTTTTCAAGCATATTAAAGATAAAGCGTATAAAAAAATCTTTTATACGCAGTTCTAGTATTTACAAAAATAAGAGTGTGCAGATCTTAACCGTCAAAGGGCAGATCTTCACACTCTTTACTTTAAAATGCAGGCGTTAATGTTTCACTATATTTTGTTTCCAACAATTCTCGTACCTTATCACTGGTCATAGCTTTTTGCAACGCTTTGATTTCAGCTGAATCTTTGTTATCTTCTCTAGCAACCAAACTAATTGCAAAACGATCATCTACTTTCTGTTCTAACAAAATCGCATCTTTTGGTGTTAAACCGATTTTAGCAATATAGGTTGGGTAATTATAAACCATCGCAATATCTTTTTCGTTGTACGCTTCGGCTAAGTTTAACAAATCAACTGAGACCCATTCAATATTTTTGGGATTATCAACAACATCTTTGATTGTTCCATTAAAGCCGACACCTTCTTTTAGTGTGATCAAACCAGCATCATCTAAAATTGCCAAAGCTCGTCCCTCATTAGAGACATCACTTGGTAAAGCAATTTTAGCTCCTTCTGGAAGATCCTTGATATCTTTGTACTCTTTAGAATAAAAACCGACTTTAGCATTATATATTTTTTGTACAATCACTAAATTACCATCTTTTTCTTCATTGAACTTTTGCATGAATGGTTCATGCTGTGCAAAATTTGCATCGATTTCTTTGGCATTCAATAACTCGTTATATTGAATATTATCATTTACTTGAACTAATTCTACTTTGTACCCCTCTTCGATGTTTTTTCCAGCCAATTCAACAACTTCGACAGTCGATGGAATATGTGACGCGACTTTGATGACTTTGTCTTCTTTTTCTTTGGTATCTGCGGCTTTTTTCTGACCTGTACAACCTGCCACAACAAATCCAGCTACAACTAACATACTAATCAATACTTTCTTTTTCATCTTCTTGCTCCTAACGATTATTTTTTATTTATTTTTTTAGCTAATGCGCTACCGCTAATTTGAATAAAACTAACGAAAAAAATCATAAGTACAATTGCTGTATACATTACCGCATATTCATAGCGTTGATACCCGTAACGTAAGGCAAAATCTCCGATACCACCACCTCCGATCACACCCATCACTGTTGAATACGACACCATGCTAATGACAACTGAAGTCAATGCCAAGACTAGACCGGATCTTGCCTCAACGTACAAAAAACGAAAAATCAGTTGTAGCTTTGTGCTACCCAAAGACTGGGACAACTCTAAAATGTCATTTGGAATTTCTAATAGTACTTGTTCAACAAGTCGGGCATATAAGGCAACTGCTACAAAACTCAAGGGCAACGCAGCGGCATAGGTTCCAAACGCCGTTCCCAATACTAAACGTGTAAAAGGAATCAAGGCTACAACAAACAGCAAAAATGGAAATGAGCGCACAATGTTGATGTAACCATTTAGCAAGACCCCAACCCAACGATTGGTTTTAGTTGGTATTTTTTTGGTCAGATAGACAAAGGTCCCCAATGGTAGACCAATGCAGATGGCGGCAATGATCGAAATCAAAATCATAATGCCACTTTCTGTTAAAGCTTTGCTTAATTCTGGGAGGTAATAGCTTATTTTATCGATATATTCTGTCATCATCCTAAACTCTCCCGAACTCTTTCATAATAAGAACTAAATTGTGTCTGTTGTTGTTCTTTTTGAATTTCTATGGTCTCTAAAACTTTGCCATTTTCTAAAATCGCTGTCCGATTGCATAATTGCTTGATCAAATTCAGTTCATGGCTAACAATGACCATGGTAGTCCCAAAAGTTTGGTTGATCCGTTGCAACAATGCCAAAACATCATAAGCGTTTTGACCATCCAAGGCGGAGGTTGGTTCATCACAAAGTAAAATCTCCGGCTGTGTAATCAATGCTCGAGCAATCCCTACACGTTGTTTTTCACCGCCACTTAGTTGTTTTGGGTAAGATTCTCCTTTATCTGACAGACGAACAAATTCTAAAACTTCTCGGACTTTTTGCGGATCATACGCTCTATTTAAGCGTAGCGGTAGAGCGATATTCTCATTCACGGTTTGATTGTAAAGTAAATTAAATTGTTGAAAAATCATCCCGATCTTTTTCCTACTTTGCCGTTTTTGAGCATCACTTAGCTGCGTCAAGTTGGTTCCAGCGATGTTGATTTGCCCTTGACTTGGCAACTCTAACGTATTGATCATACGCAGTAATGTTGATTTTCCTGAACCACTCTCTCCAATCACACCAAATATCTCATGATGTTGGATTTGCAAATCAACCTTATCTAAGGCTGTAATAGATGTATCATTATGACGATAGATTTTTGAAACTTGGTCAAACGTAATCATTTCATATCCTCCAACTTAATCAACCAACAACTGGACAAATTCTTCTTTAGTAACATTGGCAAAATAATCATCGATTCTAATCGGTGCTAATACCTGTTTAATTGCTTCCGGTGCATATTTACAGCCAATCAATAAATCAGCTACTTCCTGTGTATCTTTTTGACTAAAGTAATCACCATAAATCGTGATTGCTGTGATACGATCTTTTTCTATAGAAATGTTCGCTTCAATTAAGCCACCTTTGAACTTCTCTTCTCTTTTGATTGTGTATTTAGGTTCTTCACCAAATATCCAAGCATCATTTGCATAAATGTCTGCAACTAATTGGTCGATTGCCTGCTCATCTGCTTGGGTCAATTTATATTCGTGCGTTTGGATAGCCTCCATCGTATCAGCACTAAATAAATGCAGTAATAGCTTATCTCGAAAAGCTTCTGTGGTAATATCTTGGTATTCCTTCGCCAAATAGGGTTTGAGATTTGTCACTCGACTTCTAACTGATTTGGTACCTTTTGAAGCTAACTTTTTTTCAGAAACAGTCAAAACTCGACTGACTTCATCTAAGTCAACATCCAGCATCAAAGTGCCGTGGGAATACATTTTTTTATTTTTAGTATACATCGCATTCCCAGAGAATTTTTTCCCATCGATCATTAAGTCATTGCGCCCACTGACCTCAGCCCCCGTTGCCCCCATTTCATGTAGAGCTTCAATGATTGGCTGTGTAAATAGTTTAAAATTACCAAAAGAGGCATGATCCGCATTCACAACAAAACTAAAGCTCAAATTGCCTAGATCATCGTAAACAGCACCTCCACCAGATAATCTTCTCGTAATCATAACTTGATGTTCCTTAGCATACTTTAGATCCACTTCAGCTCGCACATTTTGATTGCGTCCGACAATCACACAAGGTTTTTGAATATAAAATAAAACAAGTGGTTCATCAAATGTTCGCTGATTCAACAAATATTGTTCTGTGGCTAAATTTCGACGAATGTCTTGCGAGGGCATAATAACATAATACATTTACTTCCTCTTTTCTATAAAAGTGCTTTCAACAGTGTCAACTCGAAAATTCTGATAATTCCAATAACAGATTCAGTCTATCATTTCTAATTATAAAATTACATATATTTGCTCAAAAAAGCTCTATATTATAAGGAAAATCAATATTTTATATAACAGAAATTTAAACATGAGACAGTTTTTAGTACACAAAAGGCACTCCTGAGTATGTACTGAACAGGAATGCTTTTCCCTAATTTAAAGATATTATTAACTAAATGTCAAGTGGTTTTCCTAGAGAAACAAACAACTAAAAAAGTGGCAGAAAACCAACAATCAGTTTTCTGCCATCTTTTTTAAACTTAAAATGTCGGATTATTTTTAATCATCTCTTGGTACCACGCAAAAGATTTTTTCTTTTTCCGCGCTAAAGTCCCTGTTTGATCATCATTTTTATCCACATAGATAAAGCCATAACGTTTTTTCATTTCACCAGTCGTTGCACTGACTAAATCAATCGGTCCCCACATTAGATAACCAAAACAATCCACATAATCTTCAACGATTGCTTTTTCCATTTGTTCTAAATGCTTTTGTAAATAGTCAATCCGGTAATCATCTTGGATCGATCCATCAGGTTCCACCTGATCCACTGCACCTAAGCCATTCTCAGTAATGATGATCGGCAAACCGTAGCGTCTATAAACATAGTTTAAGAGATATCTTAACCCAGTTGGATCAATTGCCCAGCCCCATTTACTCTGTTCAAGATACGGATTTTGAACACCGCCAAATAACGTTTCTTCATTGTCGTCGTCCCCTTCATAATGGGCCACACTTGAAGAATAATAATTTAAGCCTATAAAATCCAGTTTGCCTTTTGCAAAGGCTTCTTGATCTGCTTTAGAAACCTCTAATTCGATTCCTTGAGTCTTGTATTCTTTCAATTTGTACTCTGGAAATTTTCCCATACACATGGCATCAATCTGATAAAATTCACGGTCTGTTTCTTTCAATGAATTCATGACATTTTGCGGATCACAGTTTAACGGATAAGCCGGAGTTAGACCAAAAACACAGCCAACTTGATTCGTTGGATCAATTCTACGTGCTAATTCAACAGCCTTCACACCTGCTAAAGTCATGTTGTAGCTAATTGTCGCCAAGGTTTGCTTTTTGTTTTCCATGTCCGTATATTTCAGCCCCGCAATAATATAGGTAAAAATATCAGAGGCTTCTGTTTGCGGATCAATATGATTCATTTCGTTAAACGTTACCCAATAACGGACTTTACCTTTTAGTGCTTCAAACATTGAGTGACAATACTTTAGATAAAAATCAATGACTTTTCTGTTCGTCCACGAGCCATATTCTCTGACTAAATGAACAGGCATTTCAAAATGATATAAGGTCACGATCGGCTCAATGCCATTTTCCAATAATTCATCGACTACCTTTTGATAAAACTGTATCCCTAATGGATTGGCTTGTACTTCATCTCCTTTAGGATAGATTCTTGACCAATCAATAGAAATACGTAGTGCTTTAAAGCCCATCTTAGCAAATAAAGCAATATCTTCCTTATAGTTATGATAAAAATCGATCCCATCATGAGATGGATAATACTTATCTTTCTCGATCGTCTGACAAATTTCACGTGGGGTTTCATGGCTTCCCTGAGTGACCAAATCCATGATTGCCACACCTTTACCATCTTGATCCCAAGCACCTTCACATTGGTGAGCAGCAATACTGCCGCCCCATAAAAATTCATTTTTTTTCATTGTGTATTCTCCTTAAATTAAAAGCCTAGCAGGCTCGTCCAATTCTTCAGAAAACAAATACTACTTTACATCTATTCAGTCCATTCATAGTGTTTTGTAGTACGCTTTAGCACTTGCTCTCAGGAATGGATGAACTAGCCCGCGAAACTAGATATTATAAAATAACGGTCAAACACTCATCTTCGGCAAATAAATTTTCTTGCGCTGCTGGTATCACATCTAAATAATCCATTGTATTCGTAATAACTACGATAACTGTTGGGTCATAGCCATCTTTTTTGATTCCTTCAAAATCAACTGTTGATAATAATTGACCTTGTTTCACCTGGTCGCCTTGTTCCACGATTGTATCAAAGTGCTTCCCATCAAGTTCTACCGTATCGATACCAATATGGATCAGTACTTCTACGCCTTTTTCTGTTTTGATGCCGATTGCATGTTTCGTTGGAAAAACAGCTGATACTTCACCTGCAACAGGCGCAACGATTTGACTATCACTTGGAATAATTCCTAATCCTTTACCTAATGCACCCGTTGAAAATGCTTGATCGTTGATTTCAGCTAATGGAACTAATTTTCCTTCAACAACTGACGCAAGAGGAACTTTCTTTACGTTGCCAGCCGAAGCTTGTTCTGTTTCGTTCACGGGTTCTTTTGCTTCTATATCTTTTTCTTCCTGAGGTATCCCTAAAATGTATGCTGCAACACCCGCTGCTACAAAACCAACCACCACACTGATGATCATAAAGATCAGATTAGAGAAATCTTGATTATCCGCATACGACGGTAGACCCATCAAGCCCCAAACAATCGAATAGGTTTTAACGTTCATCAGACCAGCAAACAAACCACCCATTCCGCCACCGATCATAACGGCAATAAACGGTCTTCTATATTTAATAAAGGCACCATAGATTGCTGGCTCTGTTACACCCATCAAGGCACTAAAACTAACTGTCCCAAATAATTGTTTTTGTTTTGAATCTTTTGCTCTTAGGAAGTAACCTAACATAGCACCAGATACAGCTAAATCAGAAATGGTTGCTGCTGCTAAGAAAATCGGATCGTACCCCATTTTGTTCACAAAGTTCAGTGCTAATGGCATCATGAAATTTCCGGCACCTAACATGATCAAGAACGGTTGGAATGCTGCATAAAGCATCACAACAATCCAGCTACCAAATGTATTGTGTAAAACTTCAAAGAACCAACCAATACCATCACCGATCCAAATACCGATCGGTCCGAATACCAATAATGTCACGGGCAAACAAATCACCATGATCAATAATGGATTTAAAAAGTATTGTAAAAACTTCGGAACATATTTCTTTAATAATACCGTTAATTGCCCCATAAACCAAACAGCTAAAATAATTGGAATAAATGAGTTCGCATAAACCATTTGCGGTAATTGAATCCCAAAGATGCTCAAACCTGCTACATCATTGATTGAATTTGAAACAAGTGTTGCAGCTAACGCTACTGCCAAATATGGACTTGCTTTTAAACGCTTTGCACAAGACATAGCAATTAAAATTGGTAAAAAGAAAAACACTGCTGAACGGATCGAATCTAATAATTGATAGGTTGGACTGTCTGCAGAAATCAACCCAGTGATTGAAAATAAAGATAAAAAACCAGCAAGTAATCCAGAAGCAATAATCGGTTCGATTACTGGTGTCATTGTTTCAGATAGTAAATCCATTGCGGCTTTTAATGGGTTCTTTTTCTCTTTCACTTCGAGTTCTTCATCTGAACTTGGCGATAGTCCCAACATACTGATCAATTCTGCATGAACTTCACTGACATGTGTCCCAATGATTACTTGATACGCTACATTGTTAGAGACAACATCGATCACGCCATCTAGTGCCTTTAAACCTTCTGTATCTGCTTTTGAGCGATCGTTTAACGTAAAGCGTAAGCGAGTCATACAATGAACGACTGCTTGAATATTTTCTTTCCCACCTACTAGGCGGATGATTTCTTCATTAAATGGTTGATATTTCATTTTCTTATGTCCTCTCTTTTTGACTCCGATGCGTTACTCGATGGATATGGAGCATAAGGTAGGTTTCTTCATCGATCGTTAGATCACAGGTATATTTTTGCTGAATATAAACTCTAATTTTCTCAACACATTCAAACGAACTTGTATACATCGATTTGATTTGTTTATTCAAAACCGTATCACTTTCTTCATAACTGTTTTTCGTCATGATTCGTTGAATAAAATATTGTAAATGGGTCATTAGTCTCATGTAATTCAGTGAGCCTTCATCTAATTTGATCTGAAAATGGTACTGAATGATCGATAAGATATCTCTTAAACTTTCCATCGAACGGATCGTTTCGTCTAGATTATTCTTATCCTCCTGCAGATTGACAAAGTGCAATGCGATTGAAACGGCTTCGTCTTCTGGAAACGTCAGTTGAAATTGTTCATTGATCAAATTCAATGCATACATGCCAATATCAAAATGCTGCGGATAAAATTTCTTAACTTCCCAAGTCAATGGGCTGCGAATAAATTGTCCTTTAGCTGCACGTTTTAATGCAAATTCGATATGATCCAGTAAGGTCAAACTAAGATAATCATTTGATTTTTCACCCAACTTTTCTTCTCCGTAAGCAATGATTTGATTGACTAATGTAATATGATTCGCATCTGAATGGGACAGTAAATAACTAAAATGTTCCAACATATCATTAGAATCTAACACATAGGTCTTTTCGATTTCATGGTCATAAATCACTTGCCCGACTTTTTTTCTAAAGGCTAATCCTTTGGCATAGACGATGACCTCATTATCTCCTCGGCTTACGATTGCTACGTTGTTGTTTAAAATTTGACTTACTTTCACTTGATTTACTCCTTTCCAGAAAAAAAACTCAAACTACCCAGGAAAGGACATTCCTAGGTAGTTTGAGTTCTGCCTGCATCATTCAGTAACATACTCTATAAAATGGCTGCTTCGCCATTAACGTTTTTTTTCTTGGTTTTAGTATAATCTATTTCCCCTTAATTTGCAACGCTTTCATGGAAATTAGGATCTGATCGTTTTCTTATTTTAAATCTGCACCATTTGTTTCGATCACTTTTTTATACCAGTAAAATGAATCTTTCTTAGAACGAGCTAAAGTCCCTCTTCCTTCATCATCTAAATCGACATAGATAAAACCATAACGTTTGGACATTTCACTTGTGCTCGCACTGACTAGATCAATACAGCCCCACGGTGTATACCCCATCAGATCCACACCTTCATCGATTGCTTGTTCCATTTGTTCGATATGACTTCTTAAATAGTCGATTCGATAGCTATCATGAATACTGCCATCTGCTTCAACAACATCTTTGGCACCTAAACCATTTTCTACGATAAACAACGGTACTTGGTAGCGGTCATATAATTTATGCAAGGTTATGCGAAGGCCCACCGGATCGATTTGCCAGCCCCAGTCGCTTGCTTCTAAATATGGATTTTTCTTAGAACCAAGTAAGTTTCCACCAGTCGTATCGCCATCTTTTTCATGTGAGGCAATGCTACTCATGTAATAGCTGAAAGACATGAAATCAACCGTTCCTTCACGTAAGATTTCGTCATCTCCCGCTTCTTTTTTGATTGTGATGTTGTGATCCCGGAAAAATTTATTCATATATCTTGGATAAGCCCCACGAATTTGAACATCTGAATAGAATAAGTTACTGTGATCGCTATTGACACTTTCCATCACATCTAATGGATTGCATGTTTCTGGATAAGCTTCCATTCTTGCAAGCATACAACCGATTTGAGCATCTGGAATGATTTCATGACAAGCTCTGACTGCCAAAGCACTTGCGATAAATTGATGATGTGCTGCTTGATATTGTGCTTGTAGCATATTTTTTTCACCATCCGCTAAAATACCACCGCTTAAGTAACCTGTCATCCCAATAATATTGATTTCATTGAAAGTTAGCCAGTATTTTACTTTGTCTTTGTAACGTTCAAATAGAACTCGTGCATAACGTTCAAACGCTTCGATCGTAGCACGACTTTCCCAACCATTTTGTTTAAATGCCAATCCTAATGGAAATTCATAATGAGAAATCGTTACTAATGGTTCAATATCATATTTGATACACTCATCGAAGACTGCATCATAAAAAGCTAAACCTGCTTCATTTGGCTCCAGTTCATCACCGTTTGGAAAAATACGTGGCCAAGAAATCGATAGTCTAAATGTTTTAAACCCCATTTCCGCAAACAAAGCGATATCTTCTTTATATCTATGATAAAAATCGATGCCGTGACGTTTAGGATAAACACCCTCTTTGTCATTCATTGCAAATTCAACATCTGCTTTAGTGGTAGGTTTCAGTAATTCTGTCATACTGATTCCATTTTCCTTGATAAAACGTGCTGTATCTGCTGTTGACCAGCCTTTACCATCTTCCAAAAATGCCCCTTCAAACTGATTTGCTGCAGTTGCGCCGCCCCATAAAAAGTTTTGTGGAAATCCGCTCATATTTTCCATCCTCTCGGTCATTGATTTAGTGTATAATTGACTTAATAAACTAATCTTAACACGAGAAGAGTCAATATGATTTTTATGTTTCTGGTGTTATTTTCATTATTTCGATCTATTTTCGTTAATGTGAAAATGGATCACTACGAAGGAGCTTTTTGATGCTTGATTTATTTGATTTTCTTCATTATTTAAACACAAATAAGCGAGATGCAACTTATTCACGGATCATCATTTATCTTCTTAATCATCTTAATGAGGTTCGGACACTGACAATCACTGAAATTGCCGAAAGCTGTTTTGTTTCACCAGCAACACTAAGCCGATTCTGCCGTCATTTTGGCATTTCAAGTTTTGCCTCTTTGCGAGAGGCACTCGTTTCGTTAGGCACGATGAAAGGCCATAGTGGTTTGCGAATGAAAGAACATGAGCTGACTGATCTTAAGCATGATCCGAAAAGCTACCTAGCTTCATATGGAACTGAAATCATTACAGCGGTTAATGATGTCTTGGAGACTATCGATATTGAGCAAGTCGATCATATTTTAGCAGATATCCATCAAGCACAAGAAGTCATTTTGATTGGGTATAGCGCTACATTAGAGTTAGCAAAAGACTTACAAACATCTTTTCTTCTAAGCCAGAAACTGATTTTTATTGGGGAAACAGAAGAAACTCAGCAAGCGTTTGTGGATGAACTGAGTGAACAATCGATCGTAATCGTGATTTCCTCTTATGGCTCTTTACTTAATCGTAGCAGTGAGCTGATGAGAAAAATCAGTAATAGCCCTGCTAAGTCGATTCTTTTGACTCAACATACACAAAATACATTGACCAATCAATTCGATTTATCACTCAATGTGACCACTACCAACTATGTCCGCATTGGTAATTATCCTTTGACGTTTTTCTTGGATTATTTTGTGCGCCGTTATACAAGTTTATATCAATAAAATAGGAATCATAAATAAAAGGAGTTAGGTGTAGGTATGGGATTATTTGATTTTTTCAAACAAGAAGAACCAAAACAAACGATCGATTTAGATGAGGAAGTAGCAAAAATCGTAGCAATTTATGAAACTTATCCAGAATTCCCAGTAATGTCAGCAGAGCGTAATGTTGATGACTGGCTGAAATCAATTGCTAAAGGAACAAGTACCATTGTCCCTAAAGAAAGTATGGTTCGCAATGCCGATGGCTTACTACCTGGTGAAGTGATTTTACTGGATTGGGTCAATAAAAAAGATTCTACTCTGGCTGTTTTTCCAGAATTCTTTGAAATGGAGTTAGGGATTGATCCGGCAGCATCTACAAATGAGTTATTGTTTGCTGATTATTTGGATATTTTAAATGATGCATCGGTTATTGATTACTGGTCTCTATTTCAACTGAACGAAGTATTTGAGGAAAATGGACTGAGCAAATGTGACACTAAAACACAAGCTCTGAAACTGCTAAAAAAGGAATTCACTGCTGATTATATCGTAAATATGGTCGATCCTGGAATTTATATTTTAATGGACAAAGGTCAAGCCATTGTTGATAAATACGCAGATTTTATCCATGATTATTTAGATACACCACCAGAATAAAAAAGAAAAGCTAGGTCTAACCACTCATGTTAGACCTAGCTTCTTATTATATTTTCTATCCAACTAACTCCCAAGGTCCCCATTGTTCTGTTCCTGGTACGTTGCCCTGCGTCCACCATTTTGCTTTATACGTCTTGCCTTGATACGTTACAACATCGCCGCCATTGTATGCTTTAGCAGCGTCCCATGCATTGGTTACAGGAGGTGTTGTACTTTCTTTCGTTTTGACTGAAACGACATTACTGTCAGCTGAAAGGTTGCCAGCTGCATCATAGGCTTTGACTGTGTAATTGTATGTCGTATTCGCTTTTAAAGCAGTATCTGTATACGTCGTTTCTGCAACGGTCCCTACTAAGACACCATCACGGTAAACTTTGTAACCAGCGAGCTTCACATTATCTGTAGCGGCTGACCAGTTTAATACTACACTAGCATCTGTAACAGTTCCAGCGGTTAAATTGCCAGGTGTCGTTGGCGGTGTCGTATCAGTTGGATCTGGATTGACTGCACCTCCACCGTAAACTGTTTGTTTACTAAGCTCTGCACCATTTTTAGCAATTCGTTGTGTCAAATCAATGCTGCTGATTCGATTTACATCTACTGCTGCAGCGCTCGATTTTAATCTAAAGGTATAACTTGCACCTTGTGGAATTTGTTGTGCATCGTAAACCGAAGAAAGATCAACCACAACGTTTCCGTTCTCTACAGTAACAGTTCCAGCTTTATAATCACCTGCAGTCAATGTTTCAGCTGCATTTACTGGAATGTACAACTTAGGTAATTTCACTGTTTCAAAAGCAGCTTCTACCGCTTTTAGTACGTCGCCAGTTTCACCTGAAGTCTCATTGTTTTTCACTGTAATTTCATAACCAGCGCCGTTTTCACTATAAGGTGCGATCGTTGCTTTGACATTTAAATCTGCATAAATCGTTTTATTTGCTGGAAGAGCAGTTGAACCAAATAAACCTGTTTTGATTGCTTTCGTTAGTTCGTCCCGTTTCGTTGTATCTGTGGTTTTGTCTTGTGATTGCATCCATGAAATCACACCGCCTAATTGATTATTTTTCACATATTCTGCTTTATAACCGATCGAACGAGGGTTATCGTAGGTATAAAATTCACCTGTTTTTTGATTATACATGTATGGTGCTTTGGCTACATCATCCCAATATTCTTTTAAATCAGGAGATTTAACTTTAAGATCTGCAATATTGCGATATGGCCAAACACCACCTGCACGACCGCCGTCACCTGATTTCAAAGGATTTTTATTATTAGCACCATAAGTTGGTGATAAATCAGCATCCTTATTATTTTTTTCTGCGGCTTGGAATAGTCCAGGATTTGCCGTATCAGTTCCTGCTGCTACTTTATTCCAACCACGTGTATAAAAAGCAGCTCCAATAACAATTTTACTTGCTGGAGCACCATTAGTTTGTAAGTATTTAACCGTTTGATCTACTGAAAATCCACTAGCATAATTAGGATCTGCTGGATTGCCATAAAGCGCGCTATGATGGGCACTATTTGGTGTCCATGCTCCATTCATATCATAGGTCATCACGTTCGCAAAATCGATTACTTTAAATAATTGGTCAACATCTATACCATTTTTCAACGTATTTTGTGAAGCAGGTAAGGCAACAGATAACTCATATGTTTTACCTAAGTCTTTCCCTTGCTTATCGATCGCTGTACGGATGTCTTGCAACAATGTAATGAAATTTTGTTTATCTGCTGGTTTAGCATGTGGTGTCCCTTCATCATTGGTATTATCAACCTTATCTGGTTCACGAATAGAGGCTGGATATTCCCAATCTAAATCGACAAAATCCATGTTTGTATATTTAATAAATTTAGCAATATTACTGACAAAATTTGCACGAATCGTTGGATTAGCTGCTACATCAGAAAAGTCTCCCGATTTAGACCACCCGCCAATTGAAATCCCGATTTTTAAGTTAGGATTCTTGGCGCGAATATCTTGAATAGCATTTAAGACACCTGCACTGGCACTATTCCACTGAACGCCTTCTTGTCCAACTGGCGCACCAACTGCTGCATCTTTATCAGTAAATTTTAAATTACCGCTACTATCAAAATCTAAAAAGGCATAATTTAAATGCGTCAATTGATCCGCTGGAATATCTTTAGGATAAAAATTGTCTTCCCCACCCCAGATCGACCAGTCCCCGTAGTACATTACATTACGGTATTGAGCAGGTTCTGCTGCCACTACAGTCTTATTTGGAGTTAACACGGATAAAGATAAAACTAAACTTGAAACAATAAGAACCAGAGCAGATAAAACGTTTACATTTTTTCTAAACACTTTTTTCAAATTTTCCACCTCGTTTAAGTTTTTGTCGTGCAGGAATGATAGTCAATACTTCATGTTCTGATTTTGAGTATCCCCTCCTAAAGCTCTTCTTAATCTATTCATAATAATATAACATTTTGATTGAAAGCGCTAACGATATACTTGTTAAAACGATATATTTTTATTAGTAGAGATATAAAAAAATGTAGAATAAGGCAACTAATGTCTTATTCCACAGTCTAAATTCAAACAATCACAAATTATAGGCTATTAACAACTTGGCAACATATATCCTCTTGAACGAACCGTTCAAATATATTTGGATTTGAAAGAATCATCATCAAGCTTTTTTCTCAAATGAAAAACTAAATTGGCAACACGATACTTTTTATCGCCTTCTTCCTGCCCCCATGCGTTTTCATATAATTCTTCATACGTAACAGCTTCACCTTTTCGATCAATCAATAGTTCTAGCGTTCTATACTCTAATTTGGTTAAGCTTATTTCATCTTTTCCTTCAATTTTTACAGAAAAATTTGCAGGAACTAAACGAATATCAAAAGATTTCTTGTCCTCTTTAGAGTGATCAACGAATCGATTTACACTGTGACCCGCTCTTCTTTCAAGAGTCTTTGTAATATACAACGAAAATTCATCTAAATCAGTTTGATTATTAAAGGTACCATCTGCTCCAAGTTGGAGATGGATGATTCCATTTATTTTTGTTGCCTCTTCAGATAAGACCCAGATGAAATAGTTCGCAATATCTCTCACTTTAATGATCCATTCACAAGTTTGACCAATGGTTTCTACTGCTGGTTCTAGGATAAATACAGCATGTATACTGGAAATTTCTTTCGATAATTCACCTAAATCCATATGAAGTAACGTATATTCTTTTTCTTTTAACGCAGATATATATGTTGATGCATTGTTTTGAGTATCACTTACGATTGCTATGTTAAACATTTTTGATTCCCTCATTTATAATTTTTTTGATTATTACACAAGTATTCTTCTATTTTTTTAAGGATATTTATACTTTTTTTCTTCCTAATAATCAGTATAAAAAAGAAAAAGGCTATTTTATTATTAATTTTGTGTGTAATTTCCACGCTTTTTTGATAAAAGGGCAGGATTACGCCTTCTCCTTCATGATTTATTTCATCTAATTTATTGAATAAATAAAAAAACAACTGAAACATAACTCTACGAGTTATACTTCAGTCACATGAAATCCGAATAAACAGTGGATAGAAGTACATACTTTTATCCTAACCTCTCCCAATAAATAGAAAATAAACTGTTTTATTCTATCATTTTTCCATATATTTTTTTGTTTCAATCCTCAAACAATCCTAATGCGAGTTTTTTTAGTTTAGTTTGATTCAGTTGATAGTTTTTCCCCTGTTTTATCACTAATTTTTCTTTTTGGAACTCTGCTAAGGTATAAAGCAAATGTCTGTAACTCACACCTAAAAATTCAGCAGTCTCTGTTTGCTTTTCAGTATACAAGCCCTCAACCTCTGTCTGTAACATATACGCCGCTAAACGATGTTTCAATTCATAGTTTTGATTATTTGAAAAATGCTCGACCCTTAATAACACCTTATCACCTAAATATTTAGCAATAATTCTTAAAAAATGATTATCATTTAATAATTCTTGTTTTACTTTGTGATAGGGTAGCGCTAAGCAAACACAACGATCGATCGCTTGTACGTCTTTTACTTGTTCTTCTACCGCCAATAGCGACAGTTCTCCTATAAAATCCCCTTTACCCAAAAACTGGATCAGAGAACGTCGACCATTTTCATGGATTTTATAGATTTTAGCTCTACCTTCGATTATCAAAAAAAGCTGTTCGACTTCTTTATCAAAGCGGACGATGTATTCTTTATTTGTATAGACGATAATTTGGGCTTGTTTTAACAGAGCATCAGAAAAATAATGAGATAAATCGAAAGGGCTATTTTTAGTTAATGCTGTTAATTGATCTAAAGAATATTTTTTCATTGTGCCTCCTAAAATGTGAGATATCTCCTATTATTATGACTGACTATTCGTTAAATTACTACTAAGAGATTAATCTAAGTCTCTATGCTTTACATTTAGGAGGTTTATCATGAAAAATTTTTTATTTTCTCTTTTCTTTTACACGCTTAGCGGCATCGGTATTAGTTTAACTCTTAAGGCGGATATTGGCGTCAGTAGTTTCAATTCATTGAATGTTGCGCTTGCGTCGATTAGTGAGATTCGAGTTGGAACCATTACTTTTTTATTGAATACTTTATTTTTGTTGCTTTATATGTTGTTATCACGAGAAAGACAACTCTTAAAGTATTTATTAATGTTCCTTTCCGTACTATGTTTGGGTAACATAATCAATTTTTGCTCTTATACCGTGTTAGCTCCCTTAGATTTGGACAATTATTTACTTAAGCTAATAGTCTTTATTATTGGTACTTGCATTGCTGGTTTTGCTACGGGAATGGTGATCTCACTTGGTGTTTTACCCTTTCCTATCGAAAGTGTCTGTATTGTTTTATCTGAGTTGACAGGTTTTTCTTTCGCCAAATTCAGATATGGTATTGATTTATTTTCAGTAACACTTTCTTTGATTCTTTCATTGAGTTACGACCTCCCTGTCTTCGTACGCGAAGGAACACTACTTAGCTTATTTTTATTGTCTGGCGTTATTTCTTTGACCAAAGCGAATTATGAGGCTCACTTACTTAAACAAAATAGCTAAATATATACAAAAAAATGGAAAAAGTGCTAATATAGCCTTCTTCCACTCCTTTTCAGTTGTCGATTTTGATAAAAGGTAATGCACCATCCGTGAAAATTTCGTCCCCACCACCATTTCTACCATGATAACTTGTTGTAAAATGCTCCACGATTTCAATGGAAACAGCTTGATTCGATTGCTTAAATGTTTTTAAAACAAAGTCTCGTTCTTCATCAATATCTGAATTTATTTTATGTGTCACTTGACCTGTAAAAATAGAAAAACCAACTTTTTTATCATAGGTTGCCGCACCCAGCCAGTCAGCTTTTCTACCTCCTGGTAAATACCAATCATCTGGTGTTTGCCAAAAGCGGATGTGATGCCTTCGTCGTGGGTTATTTTCGATTTCTTTTTCAAAAGCTAGATCTTGTTTTTTATTAAATAAAAAGAGAGAACTAACTGGCGCACTGGGATATGATTTACTAAATACACTGGCTGTGATCATATGTAAACTAGAACGAAGTGATAAAGGTTCTGCTTTCGTCCAGCCTGCATTTATAAATAGTTGTTCCAGCTCAGCTTTAGAGCCTATAAAAGCCAGATTGATTGGATCACCAAGCAATCCATCACTGGTTCTAGAGCGACCAATAAAATAATCCGGCAAGTAGCGGCCTGTCATTAGTTTGTTGATAAAAGGAATCACTAAATAAGAACTAAACAACCAGAAAAAAATATAAAGAAAAATATGGATTTTCCGTGTTAAAATTTCTGCGAATAAGGTTCTATAAACTAAATAACCAAAAACAATAATAAAAGCAAATCGAATTAATCTAAACACACTATTCAACACTGTTTGTTTTTTCATTTAAACCTTCCTCCTGACACGTTACACATCATCTGACTTAGGATCATAGGGAACGTATTGACTATAATTATCCATTTCCCCTTCAAAAAAATCATTGACAACATGGCTATACGATCCAATTCCCATTGTCCCTAATTCTGAACTTGCTTCTGTCATAGTATTCATGATTTTTTCCTGATACTCTGCAGCAGTGATCACAGCTCCTGTTTTGAGATTCTTATAAAAATCAGGCATTTCACTTCATCCTTTCTTGAATAGTACTCGTTTAATTAAATTATACTCACTTCTGAGATAAAGTCGCCTGTTAGCATGTTGCTTTGTATATAAAAAAAGAAGCAGTCCCTTTAAACGACTGCTTCTTTTCTATTTATAAATAGTAATTTCTTTTTTATTTTGCTTAATACCAACCATTAGCCATCCAGAAAGATTGAGCTGCCTCCCAAGAGCCATAACGACCTGCTACATAGCTATCCGCTACACGTTCTTGATTTGCTTCTGAATAATCTCCATTTAAGTATGAAGCATCTAATTGATATCTACCGATATACTTACCGTTTGTTGCACCATAAGAACCGCTAGATTCTTTTTGAGCAATCCACTCTTTTGCAGATGAAGTTGTCACAGCTGCTTCTGGTGCTGTTTCTTGCGCAACTGGCGCTGCTGGTACTTCTGTTGCTTGTACAGGAGCTTGCACTGTTTGTTGAGCTGCTTCTTGTTGAACTGGTGCTTGCGCTGCTTCTTCTGCTGTTCTGATTGTTAATTGTTCGCCTTCAAAGATCATATTTATATTAGAAATATGATTATCTTTTGCAATTAAATCAATCATGCTATTGTCTCCGCTGAATTGATGAGAAATAGTAGATAATGTATCTCCAGATTTTACTGTATATAAGCTATCAGCGTGCGCGTCAGTCGTTCCCATAAAAATACCAAGTCCTGCAGTCAAAGTTGTTGCGAATAAAATCGTTTTAAGTGATTTCATGTTGTTTCTCCTTTGTAAAAAATATTTTTTTGTCGTTTGTTTATCGACTTTGCATACTTTAACATCTAAAAATATTTCATAGGTGAAGATACCGTGACAATTCGTTACGAGTGTTTTCATTACGTAACGGCTTGTAAAATAAGACTGTTAAAACACTTGTTCGCTCTGGATTTTCATTTGATTTTAAAATTGAAAAAATACATGATTTTTTCTGAAATAATACTGATTTAATTTGAATATTAATTGTAATGTTACAAAATTTGGGAATTATTACAGAAAATTTCAGCTATTTCCTTTACTAAAACATGATTTCCAGTCGATTCAATCTCATTTTTAGCGCACAAAAAAAGCAGAAAGGCTTTTAAGTTCTTAGCCGTTTCTACTTTTTTTACTATCCATTATGGTCTTTTTGCTCGATCACTGATTCTAATAATCGATTTTCTGTTTGAATAATGTCAAAGAAAGCACTGATTTTCTCTAATTGCTCATAATCGATTCGATATAATTTTACTCTAGGTTTGAAAAAGAGAAAGCCTGGACGAATCTTAACACGCTCATTAATCAAATGACATTGTTCCATCATTGATTGTAAATCCATTTCTGAAACACTATTTTTAATTTTTTCAATACGTGCTCGTTCATAGACCCATTGATCTTTTGTAACGGTCATTTTTTCGGTGATCGTCACTAATTGACGATTTAAACGCCAAGATTGTTCAATAAACTTCGCTTTTTTATAAAGATCATCATACTGGATCAAATCGATACGAACTGGCTTGTACCAGTCTTCTTCATCAATAGTAGACTTCTGATGTTTTTTAAATCGTTTTAATCCACTAACGAGTAAGCTGTTTTCTATGGCGAGCAGCTCGTATTCCAATTTTTCTTTTGCTACCCGCACGCGTTCCTTTGACGCTTTTTCTCGTTTCAAACTTTCTTTTAAAAAGAGAACTTCACTTCCTTCTGTTCGAGCAAGTGCTGTTACTTCAGCCTCTTCTATTCGTTCTAGATTGGAGTCTCCTTCTTCGGCTTCTTCTTCATCTAAAAACCATTGTTCGATTTCTGATATTTCTTCTTCTGGTGTTTCTTCTATAGATACTTCTACAGGAAAACTAAGTGTTTCACCAGACAGAGGAAGCTCTTCTTCTTCTTGAAAAATAGAAAGAAGTCTTTTTTCTAAAATGCTGCTGACAGATTCACCTTTTGAATAGGCCATCTGTTCCAGGCTAGCAGAAACGGTAAATTGGATTGGTTCTTCTTCTGAAGAAAAAGAAACAGGAACCAATTCACAAAAATATGTATTAAAAGCACCATCGACTTCTTCAACAATTTTTGTCCAAACAAACTGGGGAAAAAGTTCTTCTAATTCTTCCAATAAGACATCCCAATTCAACTGAGCATTGAAAAACTGGATTTCCACATGTTTTTTAATTGGAGATGTTATGACCTTCCGAGAAAGCTCATCGTTCTCCTGAAAAGTAAGAAAATCTCCTGTTGAGCGTTCATAGAGTGTCTCACATGCGTCAATGATTTCTTCAGTACTATCTTTTTGGTAGAGAACGGTCCCTAAAGTGAATGGGATAGCTTGTTGATGAAAAAACACATCGAAATAATCATTCATTACACCGTTCTCCTTCCTTGTTTTTTATGATTGAAGTTCATAAACTGGCGCTAAAATAAGCTGTTGTCCTTCAGTTAAAAAGTATTGATCTAGGTCGTTCCACTCTTTTAACGACCACACAGAAATCCCTGTCTTTTTAGATATACTTGCTAAAGTATCGCCTTTTTTCACTTCATACGTTTCTTTTGTCTTCTTGCGAGTCGCGCTTACTTGATAATCTTTTGATTCTTTTGTAGACGTTGTTGCACTTGTTTCTTTTGTCGATTTTGTTTGCTTAGTTGTATTAGTTGTCTTTTTAGTTGATGCTGTTTTTGATTCTTTTTTAGCCGTAGATTTAGTTGTTTCTTGATTTGAAAATGCATTAGATAATTTTTGAACCATGTCCAATGAACGGTCTACTGCATCTTCTTTTGGCACTACAGTCGTTTCTTCCTCTTGTTTTGGTACACTCAATTTTTGACCGATAAATAACATACGTCGATCTAATTGATTTTTTTCTAAAATAGCTAACGTAGAAATATTATACAACTCACTGATTGATTTAAGTGACTCACCTTTTTTCACGATATGTGTAAGGTATTCAATTTTTTGATCCAGTTGATCATCTTTCTTTTCTAACTTATCAAAAGATGTATTTAATGTGATTTTTTTCGCTTTTTTGGTATTCTTTTTATCTTTTAACGTATCGTATTGTGTTAAATCATACGCATCGATCAAGCCGTTCAATTTTGAATTATAGCTAGTATCTGTCGCATAACGACCCGTTAGAAACTTCGTTGCATCTTTATGCGATTTCGTATTGGTTTTCCAAGTTCCACTATAAAACGCACTGCTGGAATCTGTACCACCTCGAAGAAGTTTCACATAATCCTCTAGTGACTCTTTATATGATGGGTACTTTCTAAAATTCGAGCGAATCGTGAACATACTTCCAGAGCCATTATCTTCACTTGTTAGAAAATTAGCACTAGAGCCTTCATAGCTTCCTTTGATACCAAATAGATTATAGTTTGGTGCAGAAGCTAAAGCGCTGTTTCCTGAAGCACTTTCTAAAATCGCTTGCGCAATCATCACTGATGCATATAAATTATTCTCACCCGCAATCGTGCGGGCATCTTCACCTATTACCTTAACAAAACTTTTCGTAGTCAGATTAGGGCTGATATGAAATACCTGATCTGATCCAGTAGAAATACTACCAGTATTACTTCCAGTTACCGTTCCAGTACTTGGTCTACTTGGCTGCTGTGCTGGTGCACTTGGCTGTTGAATTGGTCCTTGAACGGGTGGTGTTGGCTGATTAGGTGTTGGTTTGTTTGGCTTTGGCTTATTTGGTTTCGGTTTTGACGGTTTTGTTGTTGAATTCGTTGTACTTGTACTAGAACTGCTTGTTGTACTAGTTGAAGTACTAGTTGAAGTACTAGTTGACGAATCTGTAGTTGATGTCGACGATTCAGATGTACTTGTCGAATCCGTTGTATCTTGTGTAGAGCTGGTCTCATCTGATGTACTTGTCGAATCACTGCTAGATTCTTCAGTTGACTCTGTGGTCGAAGAAGAATCTGCGCTATTTTCGGTAGTAGAACTGGTCTCTATTCCTTCTACTGTACTTTCTGTTGTTTCATGTTCCTTAGTTGAAGATAAAATTGCTACTTGCTCTTGTTCTTCGGAGCTTGAAGTTGCTTTGTCATCGATTTCTTTCGCAACAATTGGTTGAACATCGCTAACAGAAAGGACAGCACTTGAAGTAAGCAATCCCACACTCAATAATCTTAATTTTTTACTGTTTAGATTTCTCTTTTTCATTCTGTGTCCTCTCTTTCTATTAATCAGTATCTTCTTTCACCAAATTGATGATTTGGTTGAATGCTTGTTCTGATTCTTCCTTAACATCTTTGATGCGTTTATAATAATTTTGGTATTCTTGTTCAGCACGTTCTAAGCGTTTTAAGACACCTGCTTTTTTCTTGGTTTCTTCATTGATTAGTTGTGCACGTTGATTTGCTTGATTGACGATTTCTTTTGCTTGTCTCTTCGCCTCTAATAAAACTTCACCGATATCTTCTTTCGTTAATTGTTGGTCGACATCGATCATTTTTTGTGCTAATTGACGTTTTGTTTCTTCTAATTCCTGACGGACTTTTGCCAATTCTTCATAAGCACCTGTGTCGGTTGGTGTATCAGATGCCATGATCACGATCCGGTCTTCTGAAAGTTTGTCGATTTCTTCTTGTTTCGCCAGTAGCTCTTGCTCATACTGTCTGATTTTGTTAGCAAAGCGCTCTGCTTTTTTACGGTTCAAATCAGTCTCATCAATCTGACGATTACTATCACGCAACAAGCTGTTGTATTTGCTTTTTACTTGTTCAAGTTCGGCCATACGAGCATCGTAATCTTTTGGTACGGCTTGTACCATCGATAATTCATTTTCCAATGAATCGTTTGTTTCACGAGCCGCTTCTAATTGATTTTGTAATTGAGTGTTCTCTCTCTTATTCTTGCGTAACTCTGCTTTTAATTCGCGAAGTTCACTTTGAAGTTGTTCATTTTCTTCTTGTAGTTCCTCTAACTCATCATCATCGATAACTTCATTGACAGGTGGTCTCTTTTTCTTTGGTTTTGGCTTTCTAGCTGGCGCAGGGACCGGTTTTTTCTTTTTACGTGAGAATAGTGAACGAGGTTCTTCTTCATCATCGTCGTAGTCTTCGTCGTCATCATAATCTTCATCATCGTCGTCGTAGTCTTCGTAGTCTTCGTCGTCATCATAATCTTCATCATCGTCGTCGTAGTCTTCGTCGTCATCATAATCTTCATCATCATCGTAGTCTTCGTCGTCATCATAATCTTCATCATCATCGTCGTAGTCTTCGTCGTCATAATCTTCGTCATCATCGTACTCCTGTCTCTTATACACATCTAGATGTGTATAAGAGACAGAGGTTCTTCTTCATCATCGTCGTAGTCTTCGTCGTCATCATAATCTTCATCATCGTCGTCGTAGTCTTCGTAGTCTTCGTCGTCATCATAATCTTCATCATCGTCGTCGTAGTCCTGTCTCTTATACACATCTAGATGTGTATAAGAGACAGGTCTTCGTCGTCATAATCTTCGTCATCATCGTACTCTTCATCGTCGTAATCTTCGTCATCATACTCATCGTAATCTTCGTATTTTTTTCTTTTTTTACCTTTTCCAAAAATTTTTAGCATATGCTCACGTCCTTCTATAAAAATAGGGCTATCTCTTTTATTGATTATTTTTAGTGTACAATGGATCTTAAGTGAATTATTTGAACTGTCTATCTATGTATATAACTATAGTGACGAGTGCCGTAATTTTTTATTTATAAAAATAACCAACTTCACTTCTAGGTGTTTTTCAAATTACAATAACCTACTTGTTTGTCTAAGCATGACGAATAATTGTTATGTTCATTCTAGTAGACAAAAAATAGGGGTCTAAAACATACCTAGTTCCTTACATTTTATCAGATAACAAGCAAACAAACAAACTGAATTCACGCTTTCGTTCCATTTTTGTGAAACTGAAATAGTCCTTTATTATTTTTCACAAAAAAATAGATTTATAAAAAAATTAATATATGTTTTTTTATAATTAGCTTCCGAAAAAACCAATTATTTTTTTTATTTAAACATTAAAAACTATCAATGATTTAAAAAGGTGAAACGTCTTTAAAAAGCTAATCATTTTAGATTTTAAAGTACTTGACCTTCCCCTGAAATCATGATTGAATCCTTTGTAAAATGACCATTTCACCTCTCCCCCCTCTTTTTTTAGTAGATAAACGGAGCACTTCCTTCTAAAAGATTAAGTAACTATTAATTCTAAAACCAAATTCTAGCATTTGATAACCTAAACATTATATCTTTTTTATATAAGAAAACATCTTTTTTCATTTGTTATTGATTTCATTAAAAAATAGGAAAAACAACTAAGTATTTTTTTTAGCAATTTATTACTTTTTTTGTGAGAATGATGAGTATTTACAAAAAATGAGCTCTCATTATTTAAAATTATGAATGATTTTACTGATTTTTGATGATAAATTTATAATTCTAAAGGAATCGTCTATTCTTATACTATTTTAAAGTTCACGTTTTATTATCAAGTTGACAGTCTGATTTAAAGTAGCAGTACCGTTATACTATTCAAAAAAGAGCGAAACAAAACTAAAAATCAGTTTTGTTTCACTCTTTTCTTGCTACTCTTTTGAAGGGATCAATAAACGTAAGCCATTCAGAATAACCAATAACGTACTTCCTTCATGTGCAATCACACCGATCGTAATATCCATTTTTCCAAGAATATTTAATGTAATCAAGAGAACTACAATGAACATTGAGAAAATGATATTTTGCCAAACGACACGATCTAAACGTTTGGAGATTTTATGAACGTAGCTGAATTTCGTTAAGTCATTTTGCATCAAAACAGCATCTGCTACATCAATGGCAATATCTGTTCCATCCCCCATCGCAACACCGATATCCGCTGTTACTAAAGCTGGTGCATCATTGACTCCATCCCCTAACATCGCTACATTGCCAAAACGAGCTTGTTGGTCTTTAATGATTGCTGCTTTATTTTCCGGTAAAACATTCCCAACAACTTCATCGATTCCGATTTGACGTCCGACTGCCTGTCCAGTTAATTCGGCATCACCAGTAATCATCGTGGTATGAATTCCTTGAGCTTTCAAATAACTAATGACCGTTTTAGCATTTTCATTTGGTACATCCATCATTGCGATCAACCCAATCACTTCATTGTTCTTCGCAAAGTAGACCACTGTTTTTCCTTCTTTAGCGTATTGTTCATTATGAGCGTTGATTTGAGTTTTAACTAAGCTGAAAATTTCTGGTTTACCAATTTGATACGTATCTCCTTGATATTCAGTAACTAGTCCTTTACCGATTTCATTTTCGACGTTTAAGCTTAGTTCTGTACCTGCTTTGAATCTGTCTAAAATCGCATTTGCTAGCGGATGGTTCGCTGTTTTTTCCATCGCAACAATTAAATCGATACAGGTTTGTTCTGTCATTTGTGCCGTATCTGTTAAGAAATAGAAATCAGTGACAGATGGTTTCCCTTTCGTTAAAGTCCCCGTTTTATCAAAAGCGACTGATTTAATGGTCGCTAGATTTGCTAGATAAGAACCACCTTTGAATAAAACACCTCGTTTAGCTAGGTTGGAAATACCTGATAGTGTGGCTGGTACAGCACTGGCTGCCAGCGCACAAGGTGAAGCTGATATCAAGAACACCATACCGCGATAAAAGCTCTCGTTCCATGACCAATTAAATATAAATGGACCTGCTGCAATAAAAATTGGAACTAAAATCAAGACGATCGTTACATAATAAGGTTCTAATTTTTGGATTTTAGTAGCTGTTTTCGACAAATTTGATTGAGACTGATTGACTAATTGAAGAATTTTGGCAAAGACTGTATCACTGCTGTCTTTGGTCACTTCCATAGTAAATGTACCTGTTCCATTGATTGTACTACCGAAAACTTCGTCACCGACTGTTTTTTCTCGTGGAATACTTTCACCATTGATCGAAGACTCATCGATTGAGGTACGCCCTGATAGAATGACTCCATCAGTAGCAATTTGATCGCCATTCAAAACTTGTAGTTTATCACCGATTTTCAAAGTGCCGACATCAACTGTCTTCACGTTGCCATCCGCTTGGATCAAACGCGCTTCGGTCGGATTCATTTTAAGTAGATTGGTAATTTCTCTTTTACTACGACCTTCTGCATATTCTTCAAGGAAATGAGCTGCTGCAAATATAATGATCAGCAAAGCCCCCTCTTCATAATTTCCAATGATCGTCGCTCCGAAGGCTGCTAAGGTCATTAAGATATGAACGTTTGGAACAAATTTTCTTTGTTCTTTTGATTCACTGATCGTATCAACAATACCTTCTAAAATAATGTGATAACCTGATAATAGCATGGCGCTGACAAATAGAATATTTTGGAGCAGTGAGCCCTCAGTGATAAAAAATGCGACGATAAAGATTGCTAATCCTGTAAAAAATAAAACGACAGGAGATTTTCCATGACTGTGACTGTGTCCGTGACTGCCTTCATGATCATGATTGTGCTCATGGTCTTTTCCGCTTGAACAGCCATGATCGTGTGCTTTTGTTGTATCCATTTTATGTTTCCTCCTTTTTGGTTGTTTTCTGAAAAGATACACTTTTCTTTTCAAATGAATATCTGTTCATATATCACATACTCATAATACATGAGCGCATATTCATATGTCAAGTAAAAATATATATTTTTTTACATCTAAAAAAACTAGAGCAACGCCTATTCCGCGTTGCTCTAGTTTTGACTTTATTTTGCTTCTTCTACTTGAATATACTTGAAACTATAGGGTGAACCAAAGGCATGTTTCACCACACCACTGATCTGTTTGTTTTGCAGCAAAGCTGTTTGCTGTTGATAGATCGGCGCTATCGTATAATCTTCAGCAAGTAAAAGCTGTTCTGCCTGCAATAGATCCGACCATCTTTTTTCTTCGTTCGCTGCATCTGTTTCAGAGGCTGCTTGAATCAATTGATCGTAGGTTGGATTTTTATAGTTCACATGGTTTAATCCCGATGTTGAAGCAAACATATCTAAAAACGTGCTGGCGTCTTTGAAATCTGGCATCCATTGACCAAACGCAATATCATAGTCACCGGCTAAATAGCGCTCCTGTAAGTTATTGCTTGGTAATGTGGTGATTTCAAATTTTATCCCCGGCAAAACTTCAGCTATTTGACTTGCTAAATATTCCGCTGTTTTTTTCTCTGTATCAGTGTCTTTACTCAAATAAACTAACGTGATATCGTCTTTGTTCAGCTCTTTTTTCGCTTCTGTATAAGCCTTTTGCGCCGCAGTTTTATCGAACGTTTGCTGAACGCCATTTTCTTTACGGAAATCTTCCCCTGTTTTCGGATTTTGCACAAAATGTTGTGGCACAAACCCTTCCGCTGCAATTGAACCATCGCCTAAGATGTTTTTGACAAAGGTCTCACGGTCAATGGCTAAAGCAATTGCTTTACGCAAGTTTTGGTTTGCCAATGGTTTCTCTGTTCCTTGATTAAAACGGAGGTACCCCATTTTTGTGTCGTTTTGATTTTGAAAATCTGGGTCGTTTTTATATTGTTTTGAGAATTCACCGTCTAATACTACACGGTCAAGTTCATCCGTTTGATATAAGTTAACAGCGGTACTAGTTGATTTTACAACCGTTGTTTGAATTTCATCGACTTTGACATTTTTATTATCCCAATAGTCAGGATTTTTAACGTACTGCCAAGTATCTGCGTTTTGTTCCCAGCCTTCTAAAACAAATGGGCCATTATACAGCGTGGTTTTAGCTGATGTTCCGTAATCACTGCCTTGTTTTTCGGCAAAGGCTTGGTTGATTGGGAAAAATGTTTCAAACGTCAACAGTGAAGTAAAGTAGGGAATCGGCTTGATCAACTGAATGACTAGTGTGTGCTCATCTGGTGCTTCTACGCCTAATTCTTCTGGCTTCATTTTCCCTTGGTAAATAGCATCAGCATTTTTGATTGAAGAAACAAACAGACTAGCATAGGACGGGGAAGTTTCTGGCGTGACTGCGCGTCTCCATGCATAAAGAAAATCAGCTGCTGTAACTGGTTTACCATTCGACCATTTTGCTTCTTCTCTTAAAGAAATCGTATACGTTTGTTTGTCCTCACTGATTTTTGGTAAATCTTTGGCTACTGCCGGTATAGCTTCATCTTTTTCATTTAACTGATAAAGTCCTTCCAATACTTGATTTTGAGCGTTAAAGCTTGTAAAATCTTCTTCTTGTGTCGTATCTAATGTTAGTAATTCTGCTGGTTCAGTAAAATGGACGATTGCTTTTTTAGATTCACTTGATTCCGTTTTGCTCACTGAATTACACCCTGTTACAAAAAGTAAAAGTGCCAATGCACTGATTGCGAAAAACTTTTTCATCTTATTCCTCCTGATCAAAGACGTAAGAAACAACAGCATCTAAACAAAGATAACCTTTTCAACAACAGCTATTGCTGGATCTAGAGATTGCATGACTGGACAATTTTTCCCAATCAATTTAAGCGCTCGTTCAGCCTTACCTTGTGCTTCTTCAGCTACTTGAATTGAAAAAGTGATGTCAACACGGCTTAAAGGTTTCGCTTGTTTCTCTTCTGCTCGTTCATATGAAATTTCGACCTGCTTGATCGTGAAATTGATATGCGAATTGGTCAATATTTTTTCATAAACATACGCACCACATGCCGCAATCGATGCGACTAACATTTCAACTGGTGAAAAACCCAGTTCTTTTTTTAATAACCAATTTCCATTTTGATGCACTAATTCAAAGCCCTTTTCACTTGAAATCAATTCCATTTTCTCCACTCCTTTGCTTATTTGCTTCTCTATTTTATAGCGTTTTCTTTATCTTACTATGATAGTACAAAACCTAGCAAACTGATAATAGTTAAATAGTGGGTATGATAGCAAAAAGCTATCAATAAGATGAAGAAAAATAGATGAAACAAACGACTTAATCATTTTCTATATTTATGAAAATGACGAAGAAACACTTGTTTATCCGTCAGCTGACGGATAAAGTGACTCAATAGCTTGTGATGATGTTACGTGTTACCGTTATGTCTCACATAATTCTCATTTATCAAATTATGCACGTATCAACGGAAGGTATGATCATGCGTGAGATTAGGAAGGAAATCTAATTTCTGAAAGTAAATAGATTTCCAAAAAGGGGTGCTTTTGGGAATCGTATGTTTAAGAGCGTCTGACTCAAAATGCTTGGATCAGATTTTAAATATTCGCTTAACTAATGAATTCGGTTGAACAAATTAGGACAGATAAAACCTCTATTCTAAATTTATATTATTAGCGACTCTATTGAACAGCCAAAAATCGTGGGGAAGAGTGCAGAAAAAAGAAGTGTACAGAAAATGACTATTTTCTATACACTTCTTTTAAGCTAAATAATGAGTGATTTCCCTATCTGCCATTTATCGGGTCAAAAAAATCAGCATTTAAAAAGAAATTGACAGCTCACTATACAAAGAACCTAAAAACTTGAGGCTGGGACATAACTCTACGAGTTACATCCAACCCTCAAGGAATCCGAATAAACGGTGGGATCAGAAGCAACCCCTTCGGAAATAAGCTGAGATTCACAAAAATTTGAAAAGCAATTTTCGTGAATCTCCTCTTATTTCTCGGCGTTAAACACTTCTGTCCCAACCTCAAGTTCCTTATGTTGATTTTTATCAAATTAATAGGATCAAAATCAGGTTGACTTATTTTTTCGATTCAACGGTTACAGTAAAGTCATCCATAATGAAATCTTTAGCGGCGCCTGTTGTAAAAATACCAAATGTGGTATTTCCTGAAGCATCCCCAATTATTTCTGCTTCATAATGTTTGGTTTGACCATCTGCTACCGTAGAAGTCAACTTACCGATTGGTTTGAAGTCGTTATTGTTTTTAAATTCACCGTTAATCGTTCCGGCAGAAAAGACATTATCAGCATCTGTTTGATAATCGAATTGAACAGTATATTTCTTGTTAGGTTCAAATTTAATATTTTGCGGAGTCGTTTGAAGCATTAAGCCCGCACCTTGTTTGTGGGCTTTCAATGACCAGTTGCCTTCTAATACATCTGATACAAGATTCCCATTCCAGCCATATTGTGTGTAAGGTTCATTTCTTTCTGACAAATGAATCCGTGGATCTTCTACACCACCAGCTGAACCTTTAACAAACGGATATAAACCGACTGCTTGTGTGTCTTCAAAATCTTGCTTAATTACTGTTTGTTTGTCTAGGTTCATGATATCGGTTTGACGCTCAACAATCCGTAAATCATCAAATTTTGTAACGGAATTGCCTTTGTCAACCGCTAACGTAACCGACCCTTTTTTGGCATTATCTGGAATTTCGAAATCAATTCGCATATTCTGCATATACTGCGGATTTTTTCTACTTGTGTGGTTAATATCTGCCTGAATATAGTTTTGGGCAACTGAATCATCAACTGTCCGCGTATATTTTTTACCACCAATTTTAACAGTTACTGTGGCTTTTCGATCATGTGTTTCTGTGTTTAGATACAAACTATATTTTCCTGATTTAGGAATATTAACATCTTGTTTGATTTCTGTTCTTTCTTTTTCTGAACTAAAGACATAATCACCGTTTGCATCTTTCACAACCACACCATCGCCTCGGAAAACTTTCCAGTTATTTTTCAAGGTATTGGCTTCATTAAATCCAGGATCTTTAAATGGTGTTCCTGTTCCAAACGTCATCGGTTCAATACTATCAGGTTCAGCAATCACATACGGCGTATCGGCCTCTGCTTGGATGGTGACTTGGTTATTCGTAGTTGCAATTGTGCCTTTATCGATACGACCTTGATCAGTTAATTCATATAAATGTAAATTCGCTTTCCCTTGCATTTTATTATCTAATGACCAAGTGCTGGTGCCACCTTTTGGATTCCAATGATACAGTTTGTCTTGACCATTGACATTCCAAGGTAATAGATACGCATCGCCTTTTAGCACTTCTGTATCATTTAAAGTAATACTTCTTGGTGAATTGGCATCTGCTTGAGTAACGGTCACTTTTTCAGCACCGTTCACCAATTTAATTGTGCCATAGATTTGACCATCCTCCGCTGTTGTTGTTTCCCAGTTGGTAATTTGATAGTGTTGTAAGAATTTAGTTGGTACATTAATTGCAAAAGTTTTTTGGCGATAGGTATTAAAATTGGTTTTACCAACCCACCCTTCATACGCTTCAAATTCGGCACCGCCTAATAATGGGTTGTCGGAAATAACCCAAGTATCTTTTTGGTGATTACGAATAAAGCGAACGATCGTACTGTTAAATCCTTTCGTAGTTGTACCACCATAATCTTTTTCTGCAGACCAATGGTTCCAAACTGAATCATACTCTAAAGAACTTGGAAATTCATTGGTTGTAAACCAACCTAGAGAATTAATTTCTTTACTTAGTTGACGACTCGCCCAACCTGATTCGCCTTGATTCCCCCAGACATCGACATAAATGTAATCTAGATTTGGTGCTTTTTGTTTTAATTCTTTAAAGCGATCATAACGACGACCACTCAATGCATCTGGTCTTTGTTTAATAAAGTAGGATGGGTCCAACCAATCCCAGCCACGTTTCGTCGGATCAACTAATTCTTCATTAAATGCTTTTGCTTCTGGATAAGATTCTGTGTCATTAATATGCACACCGAAAACTGCATTTAATTTATGGCCTTCATCAATTAATTGATTCAACGCTTGTTCCCCACCAGGTCGCTGACCAATAGCGCCGTAATCTGGATGTGCAGAATCGTGCCCTTCATTTTGATACCCTTTCAGTAAATTCATTTGTCCCAATCCATCTGTTAAATTGTAAATGCGTTTTGATTCGTCTAACGTCACCAAAAATGGATTTGTAGCCTGACTGGCAAAGTTAAAAGGAATACGTTGATTGACTAACTCAGGTACTTTTTCAGCACCAATTGGATTATTCATAATCGAACGAAAACCAATCGCCGCATCTTGCCAATCCACTTGATTGTCGTCGTTTCTATCTTTTGAGAATTTAACTTTCACTTCTGGCGTTTCTCCAGTCGTGTAATCCTCTGGCGCATCAAATGGTCGGTAAGTCCATGCACCACTTGACAAAGTTGTTACATAGCCAGACTCCGATTCTTTTGTTTGTTTATGGATTCGATTGTTGTCGCTACCATCGACAGACCCATCTCCATAAGCGTTTGTCCAGAAACTTGCAGCATAGTTCGCTGTGTTTAAGAAACCATACATATATTTTTTCGCTTCTTCTTGACTTGCCGTAGTTAAATCTTGAATGGTATCACCATTTTTATTTTCATTATTTGCGTTTGTCCCAGTATTCATCACGACACCAGCAAATGTCGCCCCTTCATCCGTACTATTAACAGAAATCAAGCCATGATTTGGAATAGAAATTGTGTGTATTTTTGTTCCTTCTTCACGAATATCTGATAGTTTCATAGCCAATTCTTGTCCATCTGAAACGGTTAATGTCGTCGTAAAACGCAGACCAATTTCTGGTACTGCAACGTCATAAACTGCTTGTTTCGCTTCACTCTTTTGTTTTTTAGCAGTAGCTTTATACGCTTTACCATCAATCATCACTTGGTCAATTTTCTTGTGCTGTCCATGAAAAATCACTTGATTATCCTGAGGGTCTTCGTAGCGAATAATTCGTGGAAATTGTGGATCAACCACTGCTGTTAAATCTGCAGAAGAGATTTTGTCACCTTGTTCTGCTTCATTGTCTTTAGCAACAACAACGCTGGCTTTTGCTTTCATGCTTGTGCTTTCCACAGTGCCATCAACTTCAAAAGTCCCTGGTTCTTTGTATGCATCAGGATTGATGTCGTCCCAACTTACTGCTTCATGGGTTTCTTTGCCTGTGTTATAGGTCACTTTAACTTGTTTAGGTAATTTTGGTGCGACACCAGTTTTTGTAAAAACTTTGACTGGAGCAATTTGCGTCACTTCTGGCACAATTTCTGGAATACTATCTACGGGTCCATTTTTCAAATAGTCATAATTGACAATTTTTTTGTCATACCATAAGCGGACACCCATATGTCCGGCTTCTGTTGGAATCTTCGCACCATTTGCCAAAACGGGTTCTCCTTCGTAAACCACCGTGGTATTTAGCCAGATAGTAATTTTTTCACCGACATAGCGCACTTTTAACAAATAACTTGTATCCTCATTCAACGTTGGTCCAGAAATCGAATCATTCCATGAATTAGGACTTTCTACCAACCATTTTCCGTTATCATTATAGCCTACAAAGACCCAGCTATCTTTGGCATTACCGCGAATAATCACACCGGTCCGACCACTTCCAGCAGTGTATTTAAATCTCGTTTCTACTTCACCATCAGCTAATTTAGGTGAATCTAGATTTAAGGATACGGCATTATTACCTGCTGCAGCATCTCGTGAAATCGCCAATGACTTTCCAGCTAATTCCCGATTTATTTTGCCAATCACGTCTTGCCACTCCCCGATTTTCCCCCCTGAAAAATTAGATTGCCACAATTTCTCTTCTGTTGCGGCAGGTTCAACCATCGATGTTGTCATTTCAGTGCTACTGCTTGTTGTTTCTTCTGCAGATGTACTTAATGGTATTAAAATCGTTGCGCTTGCCAATAGTGTCAATATACTAAATCGTTTCACTTTTCCATGTTTCATCAGATAAATCGGCCCCCTAACATTTTTTTGAACACGTTTTCAATCGTAATGATCAAAGGGGGCGTTCAAAAAATAAATTCTTTTATTTTTTGAATGCCCGTCTCTAGACCATTCTCTTAAAAAAATTTGATAAATTGTGACTACAAATCAGAATTATTCATCTTCATCATCTACTGAGACATTTAGCAGCAACTCGTTAACTTTCACAATACTTTCCGCTGATTCCTTGACATAGTCACCTTCTATTGCTAATAAATTCGCATTAACATAGCTGATAACCATCGGTAAATTCATCCCAGTATATAAGTCAAACGAAGCACCTTGCATAATTTTTTTTGATAAAATATTACAAGGTGTTCCCCCTAATAGATCAGCAAAGACAACAAAATTCTCTAACGATTCCGTAATCGCTTCAAATTTTTCTAAAAAGTTGGTTTCTCCTTCTTCTGGTAATAAAGTAACTGTGGTAATTGTTTCTTGCGGTCCCATAATCATTTCTGCACTTTTTTTTAATTCTTCACAAAAACGACCATGACTTACTAAAACTAACTGTTCACTCATCGATTTTCTCCTGTTTTATTTATTTTGAAATAACACCTAAGGCAGAGAATGCGACACAGACAATTAATACAATAAAAATTGCTTTAGTAGACGTCATATTCTTTTTACCTAACATCCAATAAACGCCACCGACAATCCCTGCAGGAAGTAGACGTGGTAAAATCATATCCAAGTTATTTTGCATGTTAAGTGTTACATCTCCAATACTTGGTGCCCACGAAAATTTCACATTAACCATAGTTGCCACTAAAGCTCCAACCATGAAGACACCCAGTAAAGTTGCCGCATCTGTTAAGGCAGTTAAACGATGTTGCATGGTTGTTACTAAAGAAATTCCTTCTCGATACGCAAATTCCAATTGTTTCCAACGGAAGACCATGACAGCAATTTGTGCAACAATCCAGATAAAGATTCCGGTTGGGTTACCGTTAATTGCCATATTGGCAGCTAAGGCTCCAAAAATTGTTGGAATTAACGCCGCAAAAATTGAATCCCCAATTGCAGCAAATGGTCCCATTAAACCAGTTTTTAAACCTGAAACTGTTTGTTTTCCATCAATTCCTTCTTTTTCTTCAATAGCCAAATCGATCCCTGTGATAATCGTATTAAAGAAGTTTGATGTATTGAAAAATTGTGTGTGTGTGTTCATAACTTCTTTTAATTCAGGCGTATCATCCCCATACATTTTACGTAATTGCGGCAAAATCGTGTACAAGTAACCTGATCCTTGCATCCTTTCGTAGTTCCAACCTAATTGGAAAGTAAACAAGCTTCTGCGATTAATTTGTTTAAAATCTTCTTTCGTCAATTTATAATTAGATTTCGTCATCTTCAATCTCTCCTTCGTCTGAATTATTCGCTGCATTTTCTTTTTTGGCTACTGGTCCACTCGGAATCATTTGACCATTTTTATAGCTAATTGCGGCTAAAGCGAAACCAATTAAAGCGACTGCTAACATTGGGAGTGCGTTAAATACACCACTGAAGTCTTTCACAACGCTAGCAACAGACGTTCCTAAAAGTTGCATGTTTGTAAAGATTGTTCCTAGTAAAGCCGTTACAGTGAAACCAAGAATTAAATAAGGGAAATGTTTTTTCACTGGTAAGTAACGTAGTAAAATCGCAAAACCAACTGCTGGTAAGACTGCCCCTGCAACAGATAAACCATCACCTAACCATTTTAAATCGCCATTTAAGACAGATACGACTTTTTCTACTAAGCCACCACCAAAAGCAAGTGCTAAGAAGACAGGAATCATCCGAGAAAGAGACCATGGTAACGCTCCCATTAAGAAGTTACGTTCAATCCCTTTATAGTTCATATCTTCGACCATTTTATCAATCCGATGTGCAAAGTACGTATTCGCAAAACGAGCCAAAATATCTAATTGAATCATTAAACTAGCAACTGGTACTGCAATAGCAGCAATTGCTTGTTCTGGATTCATTCCTAAAGAAATGGAAAATGCTGTGGCAAGGATAGTTCCTGAGTTGGCATCAATTTTTGAAGCACCTCCGAAAGTCCCAACTCCCAAAACGGTTAATTGCATACTTCCACCAATAATAAGTCCTGCTTTAATATCCCCCATCACTAATCCTGCAAATAGACCTGCAAACACTGGCGCACTTAATGAAGAATAAATTTGTAATTCATCTAAAATTTGGTATCCTGCGTATAATGTTAATAATAAGATCTGCCACCATAAGATATTCATTTTTTGTTCCCTCCTATTTTGTTATCAAACTCATAAAGTCTTCAGCTTTGTCACTTGGCACCATTTGGGCAGTCAAATGCACGCCTCTATTATTTAACTCTTTAAAGACCTCAATGTCTTGATCTACCACATTGATCGACTTGGTAATCGACCGTGTTTCGTTTGTTTGAGACATGTTACCAACATTGATTTCTTTAATTGGTGCTCCAAGTTCTACTAGTTTTAATAAACGATCTGGCTTACGCACCACGATTAGTAAACGTTGTGAATCATATTTTCCTGCTAAAATATTTTGAGCAGCCTTTTCAACTGGTAGCACGCTTAATTTCACGCCAGCAGGTGTCGCTAATTTTAACCCACTTTTTTCAATTGCATTCCCTGCAACCTCATCATCAACGACCATAATTCTGGAAATATTCAATTTTGTCGTCCATAAATTTGCTACTTGTCCATGAATCAAACGTCCATCAACTCTTACGCCAATAATACTCATTGTAATCCCTCTTTCATTTCTTTATATAGCGGTTCTTTTACTAACTGAATTTCTGGTTGGTATGTTCCTTCTGTTTCAAAAATGACGATCTCATTTTTTCCTTCTTTTAATAATCCTTTTGGAATATATAAGGAAAGCGTTGGGCCAACATTCCAGAAACGACCAAGATTGGTTTGGTTAACAAAAACAATCCCTTTGCCGAATTTAGAAACATCAATAAATGTATCTTTGACTTCTGCTAACTCCACATGATATTGGTAAAAGCTCGGTTGATCAGGTTGCCATTCTTTTGAGTAATTCACCTGTTCACAGCTTGTCATGGGTAAACAATACTGCTGCCATTGAGTAATAAAATGTAAATCCCCCATGACACCTGTTCGAATCCCTTTTTTCTGAGTATCTGCAAATAGTTTATGCCCGTAATTGACGCGACCCATATTTTCCATTAAAACATCGATTTGATTATTCTCTTGCGGAAGTGTAACGTAAATTTCTTCGCCTATTTCCGTTTGATATTGCGTTGCTTGAAGTGTCTGATTGACAAATAATTGTAGACGATCACGACCATCAATCACTCTTAACTTTTCTTCTGCGGTATCTTTTTCAATGCTTGTTCGGTAAAGAAGATAGCCGGTACTTTGTCCTAGTTGTTCCATTGTTTGCGGATAAACGCTGACCACTGGCTGACTAATAGTTTCTAAGGTTGCAAACAAATTCACTTTGTTTGCTAAAGGAATTGACTTTTGCTCAAAAGATTCTTTAACTAGTGGCTCAGCTTGTGGCAATGTGGGATATTCCTCGTGAAGCATTTTTTGTAACGCAAAATACTTTTCTGTTGGATTCCCTTGTTCATCAAGTAGTGCATCATAGTCATAGGAAGTGATTTGTGGTAAATCAATTGTTCCTCGTGCGGAGCAACCATTCATAAAGCCAAAATTAGTCCCACCATGAAACATATACAAGTTGATGCTGCCTAATGCTAGCGCTTCTCTAACCGATTCAGCCAGTTCTTGCGGATCTCGTTTAATAATTGGCTCTTTCCAACGATTAAACCAGCCATCCCAAAATTCCATACACATTAACGGCCATTTTTTGCCATGTTCTTCAAAAAATGCTTGCATCAGCCCAAAATTTTCTTTGGCTTTTGAGCCAAAGTTCCCTGTTACTAAAATATCATCTTCAATCATGCTGCCTGCTCGCAAGGTTGCGCGCCATGGCCCATCAGAAGTGAAGAATGGCGCTGTCACTCCACGCGCAATCATCAAATCACGAACCGCCCGTAAATAAGCTTTTTCTTCGCCGAATGAACCGTATTCGTTTTCGATTTGAATCATTAGAATATTGCCAACGTTAGCAAGTTGATGAGGAACAATTTTTTCCATTAAAACATCATAATACTCTGCAACATGTTTCAGATATATCGGATCATTCGAACGCATCCGTCCAGATTCATTCAATAGCCATGCTGGAAAACCGCCAAATTCCCATTCTGCACAAATATAAGGAGAAGGCCGAACAATCGCATATAACCCAAGGTCCTGTGCTAATTTTAAAAAACGCTCCAAATCTAATATTCCCTCAAAATGAAACGCACCTTTTTGCGGTTCATGCAAATTCCATGGTACATATGTCTCAACTGTATTGAAGCCCAAAGCTTTCAAGTTATAAAGTGAATGATACCAATCTGAGGGATCTACACGAAAATAATGAATGGCTCCTGATAAAATTTTAAAAGGTTGATCATTTAAAAAAAACTCCTCTTTAATTTCAAATCTGTCCACATTTCCACCCTTCCTAGCAAACGCTTTCAATCGTTGGATAATTGCTAAATAAAGATACCTCTTTATTTAGCAATTTCGACTACTTGTACGTTCATAATATGTTTGTTCACGTTACCTACGTTCACATGCCCTGTCATTCTTTCTTGGGCATTGGCCATTCCTGCAGCCATTCCCCATTTTAATAGTTCAGTGGCTGATACATTCTTGGCCAGGCCATATGCGAAACCAGCAATGGTTGCATCTCCTGAACCAACAGGGTTCGTTGCTTGAATCGTCGGAATTTTTACACGGTAAAACTGATCGTGATGTTTTGCAATTGCTCCTTCTTTTCCTAAAGACACTACAATCCATTCAATTCCAATAAACATTGGGTTTGTTAAGGCCTTTTGCACAGCTGTTAATGGACTTTCTGAAAAGTTTTGCTCTAGCAATCCTTCGAGTTCCTCTAAGTTGGGTTTAATTAGATACGGTTTCCATGGCCCTTGAAGAGCTTGCCTTAAACTTTCACCAGACGTATCTAGCAACACTTTAACCTCTTGTATTTGTGCTTTTTGAACTAATTCTTGATAAAAATGTTGTGGTAATCCTTTGGCTAAACTTCCAGAAATTGTGACAATTTCTGCTTGCTTAATTAATTGATCGAAGTTTTCAAGGAAGGCGGTTATTTCTTCTTTGGAAACAATCGGCCCAGCTTCTAAAATTTCAGTTTGATTGCCCTCATGCAAAATAGCAATCGAATCACGCGTTTCTTCTTTGATTGATGTAAATGCTTGGGTGATGTTTGCTTTCTTTAATTCGCTAGCAATAAAAGCCCCATGAAAACCACCGAGAACGCCGGTAGCTGTAACATCTCCTCCTAGATCATGAATGACACGAGTGACATTTAATCCTTTACCACCAGGTGTTTTCGTTACCTGACTGGTCCGGTTAACGGTATCAAGGTTTAGATGGCCTAATAGATAGGAGATGTCAATTGACGGATTCATCGTTACTGTTACTATCACAGCTATGCCTCCCAATTACCCTTCGTTTACTTGAACTTTCGCATGCCAAGAGCTGGCTGTTGCTGCGATGACTTCATTTAAACTTTCAATATTTTCTCTTCCTTCTGTTTTCAACCAATCACAGGCTGCGGTTTCATCTGCTTCAACAAAAGGTTTCACCCCATTTTTCCATGTTGCACGGCCACATAAAACACCATTAAATGTTGAACCTGCTTCTTTAGCAAAACGTAATGTTTCTTGGAATAAAGCAGTTGAAACACCGGCACTTAAAAAGATAAATGGTAAATGAGTGGCTTGACTTTGTTCTAAGAAATAATTAGCCGCTTTCTCTTTTGTATATGCTGTTTCACCAGTCGCAAAACCTTCTACATAATTCATATTGACTGGTACTTCCACTTTCAATACATCTACTTTATATTGTGGTTTGGAAAATTCTTTCATCATTTCATTCACTTTATGTGGTTTAACTTTTGCATATTCCAAAGAAATAGCATCTGCTATCTGCGCATCATAAGAAACTAATTCCAAGTAAAATGGTAGGTCTTCTCCTGCACATTCACTACCTAAGCGTTCAATAAACACGTGTTTTTGATGATTAATTTCTGGATCCTCATCCACGTCATAGTATAGTAGAAACTTAATAGCATCTGCGCCTTCTTCTTTCAAGCGTAAAACAGACCAGTCTGCTAGTAAATCGGGCAATCGTCCAGGAGTAGTTGCATCGTATCCTGTCTTTTCATAAGCGAGTAACAACCCCGACTCAGTATCACGTGCTTTAGCAGCAGGCAACCCATATTCTGGATCTAATAAAATTGCTGAAGCATACGGTGTCATTTCTTTTGAGACTAATTCTTTAAACGTTTCAATTTGTGCATCAGTTGGCTCTACATCTAGCGCTTTAATCATTTTTTTCAACGCACCTCGTTGATCAATTGCTAACGCGCTAATGATTCCTTCATGCGTTGATAAACTATCCATTGCCGCTTTTTTTCCCGCTGTTAACGTAAGCATAGTTTCTCCTCCAAATGTCGTATCATTTATAGTCATAAATCGTTACTCCTTTAACCACACGATTCACTGTACCTGTCGGTGAAGGGGTATCCGGTTTATTTCCCACCTTAATAGATGTTAATAGTGCGACTGTTTGTGCTACCATGATATCTGCTAATGCTAAATAGCCATCTGGTAATAAAGCTGTTTCCGCTGAATATTCAATGGTTGGACCTGAGAAATTACGTTTTCCAGGTTGAGCAATCGCAAAGACGCCAGCTGCTATTTCGTCACTGTGAACTTCTTCTAAAATGTCCAAATCATAATCTCTTGTGTAAGGCACATTATTAACAAAGCCAAACATAATGGTTTTTTCATTAATAAATGATTTCGGACCATGACGGAAGCCCATTGATGAGTCAAAAATTGTTGCAACTTTTCCTGCCGTTAATTCTAAAATTTTCAGTTGAGCTTCTCTTGTCAAACCAGCTAAACTTCCAGAACCAACATAAACAATACGCTCAAAACCAAGATTAACAATTTTGTTCAACTCTTCTTCACGAGATAAAACTTCTTCACCTAATTCCATCAGAACGCTTACATATTCTTGTTTTTGTTCGAAGGCTGTTTGATCAAAGAGTAATAACGTACCCAAGGTCATGCAAGAAAAACTACCAGTCATCGCAAAACCACCATCATTTGAACGTTTCGGCATTAAGAATAAAAAGCTATTATCTTCTTTTTGACCCCGTTGTGCCAACTGTCCTTCTTCTGCACAAGTAATGGCTAAATGATGAATCGTCTCAACTACTTGATTTGCTACTTCCACTGCAGTTAAGCTTTCAGGACTATTCCCACTTCTAGCAAGCGAAACTAACAACGTTGGTTCTTCTTTAATCAGATAATCTTCTGGTTTGGCAACAATATCTGTTGTCCCGATACTTTCAAATGTAAACGCCTGTGTGTCCCCATGTGCTCGTAAATAAGGAACAACGGTATCACCTACATATTGGGAAGTCCCTGCTCCTGTAAAAATGACTCTCGTACGTTTTCCTTCTGCTCTGGCTTGGACTTCTTTTAAAAAGTTTTCCAAAATGGCTTGATTTTTACGATAAAGTGTCACGGTCTCTTGCCAAAGCTCTGGTTGCTGACGAATTTCACGGGTAGTAATTTCCGCTCCTAGCTGTTCTAGTTCTTCTTTTTCTGCTGTAAACATACTTAACTCTCCTAACTATTCCGAATATGGCGTATCTGATAATGAAACTGATCTGCTCGCGCCACACTCAACGTAAATTCAATAATTTCATTTTTCATGTTATACGTCTGTCGTGCTAAATGAAGTACTGGTGCTCCTTCTGGAATCATCAATAGTTTCGCATCTTCTTTCGAAGCAATACTCGCGTATAACTCTTCATCTGCTAAACGAATGGTTTGATTAAAATCTTCCGAAAACAGGTCATATAATGGTTTGCTACGCAATAATTGATCTGTGAGTGATAAGAAAAATTTCACTGGCAAATAAGTGTCTTCTACCATTAAAGGCTCTCTATCAGCAATCCGTAGTCGACTTAATTTAAATACTGCTTCTCCTAATGAAAGGTTGAGATGCTGACAAATAAATTTATCCGCTTCCAATTTTTCAAACGATAAGATGCGAGTGTGTGGTTTTCGACCAAGACTCTTCATTTGTTCTGTAAAACTATATGCGCCAGCTAAATCAGCGGCCTCTTTTTTTATATCTGAAACAAATGTTCCTTTGCCATGACGACGATAGATGGAACCTCTATTTTCTAGTTCTTGTAGCGCTAACCGGACCGTCGTCCGACTTACCCCATATTGTGCAGTTAATTCACGTTCAGAGGGCAACTTGTCATGGGGAATCATGACTGTTTCGATTCGTTCCTGCAGTAAATCAACAAGTTGATGATACAAAGCTTTGTTTTTAAAGGCATTTTCCATAAGTTTCTCCTTTATTTTAACTGGTTATAACCACAAGCCAATATTACGGTGGTTTTTTTTCGTTTGTCAATAAAAAGGAATAAGAAATATTTCCATATCTATTTATCTTTGTCATAACAACATTTATAGACCATGACACTTTTAAAAAAAATAACTCTTTTTAATTTAGAAACCATTTTTTTAAAAAAACTCCCTTAAATGTAATACCAGTTAGCTCATTTATATGCTGAGTTGTAATAGTAATTGCAACAATGAGTCCATCAAAATTTTCTAGTAAAATGAGTTTAGATTAGCAAACTACTAGGATTGATTTTGATGGGTTCACATAAAAAACTTAAATGAGATACTCGAAAGCTTATAGTGACGGTGTTTTATGACAACATGAGTATTCAGGAAATAGGCGATAAAATGGGGGTTAGCCATCCAACAATTTATCTTAAGTTGCAACGAGTTCCTTAAAAGCGGAATTCTCCGTATGAATCATAGGTGATAAAACCCACTATTCCGTCTACAGACCAGCCAATGCCGATTGTAACCTCGAAACAACCATTGTCACCTTGCTTAACTACTGGTTTCCGAAGAGCGGCTTCTATCTTGGTCATCTCTTACCTCTTTTTTTCTTTCCCAAAAACCATCAATAAAAAGAGAGCTAAGCAAAACTCAAGATCAGTTTTGTCCAGCTCTCTAACTTCGAATAAACAGCGAGGAAAAAGCAGCTCCTCCTTATTACGAGTCGATATTACACAGTGCCTACTACACTACGTTTCGATCTCATCAATCTCTAAGTGCTGAAGACACTTAGAATTGAAGGACTTGGTTCTTGGATCTAGACACTTTTATTTTGGCCTCTTCTAGGTTATTTAAAAAGATTTATTCAATCGATTGTCCTCTTCATTTGTATCTTGAATGATCGAATCAATGTATTCTTTCAAAAACTTGCTATTCTCTGCGATGATCTGATAGCCTTTTTCTTGTTTAAGTTTTTCAACTTCTTCCTCTGAACTGTAATCATTTCCAGAGAAGAAGCGGATGTTTACTGTTCCTACAAACTCAGCCGCTATATCCATTTGTGCTTCATTCGTCATACCACTATCGATTAGTTGGGCATAGGCTAGCCGTTTGCCATCTTCCATAAAAATATTTTTGATATATTCTTGGTAGTTTCTAACTTGCGGGGTTGTGATATTTTTTTCTCGTGCCCATGTATCTACATCATTTTCTTTCTTTTGATACTCGAATGAATCTTTACTCAATTTGACTATACCATAGCTTTGCGGTGTGATCGAAAATGAACCAGAGACAATTTCAGTCAAGCTGTCATTCTCGACTGTTTCTGTCATGATATCTTGTGCATGTATGTGTCCTGAAAAGACAACGGGTACTTGATATTCTGCCAAGAGTTGTTTGAACTCGTCCGCATTATTAAGGACAAAGCCACTGGATAATAATTTGTTATGGACATAGATATTATGATGTAAAAAGACAAGCGTTTTTTTATTCGTTTCCTTTGCTTCTGCTAATTGTTGCTTGACCCAACTCATCGTTTTGCCACGAATCGTTCCCCCTGTTACAGGTCTTGTTTGAGGTTGGTTATCGTCAGGATAAATATTAGAATCAAGAAACAGAAAATTATACGTTGGATTCACGGCTACAGAATAACTCAATGAGTGTTTATCATAACTCGTTGCATTTTGATAGCCATTTTCTGCAAATATTTCTTTAAAATCAGCAATTGATACGGCTTCTGTTTTCTCTTGTTTAGCGCCAACGAATTTTCTCGCCCATCCATCATTGATATCATGATTGCCCGGGATGACAAAAGCGTTGATCCCGTTATTCGTTAATTGTTTAAGTAATTCTGCCAGTTTTTCTGCGCTAGCTTTTTCCCCATTTAAGGTCAAATCACCAGTAATAATCAGCATATCTGGTTGTTGTTCTATCGCTTTGTCGATAAATGCTTGCCAGCTTTCTTCTTGATAATCCAACTCTTTACCTGCTGCAGTCTGCTTGATATTTTGATAGGCAGTACCCGAATCAGTCAAACTTTTATCGAGATAATGCGGATCACTCACGACCCAAAATTCAACAGTTTCTTTTTCCATTAATGGTTTCACTGTTTTTTCTTTACTCTCACCAAAATAATTTAAAGCAAGCGCAATCACAACGACAGCACCGATAATCAAGCCTATTACTTTTTTCATGGTTCCATTCCCCATTCTAATTCATTCCACTCTATTCTATGCTTTTCTAGGCAAAAAAGCTCTCACCGTATCTATTTTACTAAAATACGATGAGAGATGCTGTTATTTTTTTATATTTCGGCTCCATTTGTCTGGATCAAGTGTTTATACCATTCAAAAGAATCTTTTTTAATGCGTTTTAGTGAACCGTTTCCTTGATTGTCACGATCCACATAAATAAAACCATAACGTTTCCGCATTTCCCCAGTGGTGAATGAAATAGGATCAATACAGCCCCAAACAGTGTATCCTAACACATCTACACCATCTATCTCAATGGCTTTTTTCATTTCTTTGATATGTTGATTAAGAAAGTCGATTCGTTCCACATCATGGATTTGATCTTCTACCAGTTTATCTGCATACCCAAATCCATTTTCCACGATAAAAATTGGACGTTCATAACGATTACTTAAAAGATTTAAATAGTGGCGCAATCCAGCCGGATCGATCGACCACCCCCACTCTGTCATGCTTACATAAGGATTTTCTACAAGAGAGCTGTCTCCAAGTAAGTCGTCTTCTAAACGTACGGCTTCCGGACGTGTTGAGATCGTATTACTTAAATAGTAGCTGATACCGATATAATCAACTGTTCCAGCTTTTAGTATTTGTAAATCTTCCTCAGTGATATCCATTTGATAGCCATTTCTTTCCCACTCTTTGATTGCCCAGCGAGGGTAGTTACCTCTAACTTGGACATCGGTGAAAAACAGTTGCTTTTCATCTTCTTGTTGGGCAGCGATAATATCTTCTGGATCACTCGTCAACGGATAGTTTGGTGTTGCGGCTAACATACAGCCAATTTGGAAATCAGGATTGATTTTCTTTCCTTCAGCAACCGTTATCGCTCCTGCTACAAATTGATAATGTGCAGCTTGATACATCGTTTTTAATTTGTCTTCGCCTTCTTGATAAAGAATACCTGAGTTGGTAAATGAGTAAATCGGATTTTCTAAGATTCGTTGGTTATTGATTTCATTGAACGTCATCCAGTATTTTACCTTATCTTTATAACGCTCCATCACAGTCACAGCAAATGTAGTGAAAAAGCCGACCAATTCGCGGCTACGCCAACCACCATAGTGTTTAACTAAATAATAGGGCATCTCAAAGTGTGACAACGTAATCACAGGCTCGATTCCGTATTTCAATAATTCATCAAATAGATCATCATAAAAAGCTAACCCTGCTTCATTTGGTTCTTGCTCATCGCCATTTGGAAAAATTCTTGTCCAAGCAATACTGGTTCTTAGACATTTAAAGCCCATTTCTGCAAAGAGTTGGACATCTGCTTTATAGTTCCCATAAAAATCGATCGCTTCATGGTTAGGATAAAACTTTCCTTCAATAACTCCGTCAGTAATTTCTCTAGCATGATCTTTTGACCCCGCCGTCATGACATCTGCAATACTGATTCCTTTGCCGCCTTGATTAAAACCGCCTTCTACTTGATGAGCCGCAACTGCGCCGCCCCATAGAAAATCGTTTCTCATTGACCGTCAGCCTCCTTGCTCGTTCCAACAACAAATAATTTTGTTTCTGGTGTCACTTTATCGCTATCATTGATAATATTCAATGATTCCATACTTGGTGCGTCTGTTAAAATAACTGGCGATGTCATCGCATAACCTGCTTGCTCGATCTTTTCACGATCGAAAACTAATAATGTTTGGCCACGTGTGATCGTATCTCCCATTGCAACTTTCGTTTCAAAATGTTCGCCATTTAAGTTCACTGTATTAATTCCGATATGAATCAATAACTCGCTACCGCTAGTTGATTTTAACCCAATCGCATGTTTTGATGGGAAAATGGCGACAACTGTTCCATCGAATGGTGCCACAACTTTATCAGCAGTCGGGATAATAGCCACACCTTTCCCAGCAATTTCACTAGAAAATACATCATCATCTACTTCTTTCAAAGGAATCACAGTCCCTGCAAGCGGCGCATAGACAGTTGTTTCTGGATTCTCTTGTACCTCTGTTACTGTTTCTTGAAAATCATCTTCTCCTTGATCTGTTTCAGGCAAGAAATCAGTCATTTCGTCTTCTTTAACACCGAAGAAATACGTTAATACAGCTCCTGCAATCAAAGCAGAACCGACGCCAATGAAATAGCCGATTTTTGGTGTATAAACTGGAATAGAAAAAATATTATGGAATACATAGGCATTCATGGTCACACCTGTCACACCACAAATTGCGCCACCAATCGCACCTGAAATCGCAACGATCGGTAATAAGCGTTTATATCTTAAAATCAAACCATATACAATTGGTTCTGTTACACCTGCAAATAAACCTGTCAACGCCAATGGTCCAGCTAAAGCTTTCATTTTAGAATGTTTTTTAGATTTTAAATAGAACCCAATTGCAATCCCGATTTGTGCAAATACAGCTGCAACAGCCATACCTTCGATTGGATCGCCACCCATCACCGTCAAGTTTTCCAGTGTGATTGGTGAAAAGCCCCAATGCAAACCAAACATAACCATAAATGGCATTCCGCCACCTAAAACGATCCCTGAAAGCAACGCACTTTTACCGATCAACCACATTACCCCTTGGGATAACGCATCTCCGATAACAGTTCCAAATGGGCCGAAAAGCAATGCTGTCAAGGGAACCATGATCATTAAGCTAAACATTGGAACAGAGAATAATTGAAGGTCTCTAAAAATAATTTTACGTAAGAATTTATCCACGAATGAATAAATGAAAATTGCTACAAAAATCGGGAAAATCGTTGTTGCGTAATCGACAACATTTAAATTGATTCCTAGAAAATCAAGCTTTTCCTGACCAATCATTCCAGTAAATGACGGTTCCAGCAAGGCCGCACCAATTACACCACCAACATACATATTCCCACCGATTTTTTTCGTTAATGTGATCCCTAGAAAAACAGGTAAGAAATAAAAGATTGCATTACTTGCCGCACTTAGGACCATATAAGTTGAACTAGTATCAGCTAATAATTTCATTTCAACTAAAATCGTCAAAACTGCTTTGATCATTCCAGATCCAGCCATTGCTGGAATCAGCGGTGAAAAGGCCCCAGAAATCACTTCGAACACATAATTGAAGCTTAGTTTCTTCTCTGTTTTAGGTGCATCTTCGTTTAAATCAGCGAGCGACTGAATCGCTGCATAATAATCTGGGACTTTACTACCGATCACGACTTGATATTGTCCACCGCTATTCACAACTGACATCACATAGGGCAACTTCTCTAATGATTCTTTGTCCGCTTTTTTCGTATTTTTCAAGCTAAATCTTAAACGTGTCGCACAATGAACTAAACTATTGATATTCGACTTGCCGCCGACAAGTTCAATGATTTTTTTACTTTCTTCTTCATAACGCATGATAGTAATTCCTCTCTTTGATTCATTTTTCAGAAAAAAATGACCTAAGAAAAACACTTATAGACTAAGTGTTTTTCTTAGGTCACGCCTGATCCAACAGTAACGATCCTATTGATTGCTTGATAAGCGATTTAAGTGAAGTGTTAGGTACATCAATTCATCATTGGAAATCGTCCAATCATATTGTTGTGCCAAAAATGCTTTGATTTTGACTGCACATTGATAATCTTGTTCGTATTTGACAGCGATCAGATTGATCAAGGACGAATCCTCATTTGACGATACTTCTTTGTCCAACTGCCTTTTGACAAAATAACGAATATGGGTGATGAAACGAGTAAAATCATAAGAAGTTTCATCATATTCTTTGCCATAATGGTATTTAATGATATCGATAATGCTTTGAATGATTTTGGTTGTCAGCATGGTTTCGTTCATACTGCTAGTAGAATTATAAGCATTTACAAAATGAAGGGTAATAAAAGCAGCTTCTTGGTCAGGAATCTCAATGCCCGTTTTCTCCCGCATCATTTGAACGGCTTTCAACGCAAATGCATATTCTTTTGTATAAATTTGTTTAATGTCCCATTCTAGTGGCGAGCGCATTTGTAAACCCTCTGCCGCACGATTTAGGACAAAGCCGATATGATCGGATAATGTCAGCAATATGGAATCATCGATTGCTTGCTTTAATTCAGTTTCACCTAATTGAATAATATCACTGGCCAGTTCAATATCTTCAATGTCGATTCTTGCAAGTAGATTATCTAAATTGCTGACGGAATTGTTACCTTCTAGAACAAATCTTTTTTCAATCAAGACAGGATCGATCACGTCACCTTCACGCTTGTTGAAACCGACGCCTTTGCCCATAATGATTTCTTCAACACTATCATCATTTAAGATCAAAGAAACATTATTATTAAAAACTTTCAGTATTTTCATTGCAATTATCTCCTGTTCTTAACTTGAAAAAAGAAAAAAGACCTGACCATATCAAACATCACCAAAAAAGTAATGTGAGAGGTCACGCCTGCTTAACCAGTAACGATCCGTTGACCAAAGTATACAACGTCTTATTTTCTTTGTCAATAGTACGCTTACATTTTGATTACAAGTCTCCTCACATAACACTCAACTGCTTATTCTTACTGAGTTTAAACTATATCTTATTCTCTTCAAATGAATAGATTTGCTCGATTGCGTCAGTTAATTTTTTAAACTGAACAAACTTTCCTTCACGAAGATACTCTTTTCCATCAACGAAAAATAGTAAAGTTGGTGCTGAAAAAATTAGATATTCAGCGGAAATCGCTTTGACTTTATCCGCTTCAACTTCTCTTAATTCGATTTTAGAATAGTTTTTTAATAGCTCAGTCAATTTAGGTCTGAGCGCATGACACACTGAACAGTTTTCTTGTGAAACGTATAAAAAAGCAAGCTGATTTTCATTGACAAAGGTTATTACCTCTTGAATTGTTTGTAATTTTTTCATAGTCTAGTCACCCTTTTGTTATTGGCTAAATCATAGCATCTTCTCAGCAAGTTTACGATTTTTATGCCCAACATTACTTATCTACTTCGATCCAAGCTTTATAATAATCTCTATAAAATCCATCCTGGTCTTCAGCTGTCATGATATAACGCCCAACCATCGCCCCAGTATGATAGCCTTTTTTCTCCAATTTCTCTTTCATTGACTCAAAATTATTTTCTAAAGGATTGTCGGACTTGATCGTAAGTAGAAATTGTTTATACGAGTAGTTTGGTTGCTCTGGTTGTTGCCAAATCGTCATTTCTTTGACAAATTCTTTCGTCGTCACAGCAAATCCGTAAGTAATTTCTTTTTCATGTCCTTTCTCGATATAAACAACTAAGCTTGAAGGATTATCAATGTATGTCTGCAATTCATTGGGATCTTTTAAATCAATTGGAATGATTCGTTCTACATCTAATGGCTCATCAAGAAATTCTTTTTCTTTTAGTTCTATCAAACTCAACAGTTGATCTTTCCTATGCTTGATCCCTTGCTGTTTTTTCTCTAATTCAGCTAATTCTGATGCAACGCGTGTTTGAGTTTCATCTAATATCGTCCATAATTCCTCTGGCGATTTGCGATAGAGATTAGTCATTTTATTAATGGGTATATCGAGTCTCCGGTAAAAATCAATATCACTGATTGTCAAAATATCCTCCATATCAAAAAGCCGATAGCCATTTTGTCTATTTCTAGACGATGTCAGCAGATTCATATCGTCCCAATAGCGAATCTTCGACTTGGGTAAATTCATGATTTCAGCCACTTGTCCTACAGTTAATAACTTCTCTTTTTCCATATGCTCACCTCTGATTTTAATTATAAACAAAAAACATTGACATTCAAGTAACTTTAAGGTGTAGAATTCCTTTTGAGTCTTGAAAAGGAGGAATTTAAATGAGAATCATTCAGTTTTTCATTAAAAAGAATCTGACACTTATTTTAGCGACAGTTCTTTGTTTATGTTTACAAATTATCGGAACACTTGGTGTACCGTTACTCGTAGCACAATTGATCGATGTTGGGATTGCCAGCGGCGATCAACAATCCATTAAAATGATCGGCCTTAAAATGCTCGCAATGGCTTTATTTGGTGCGCTCTCAGCAATTGCTGGAAGCTATCTTTCTGCTAAAGTAGCCGCAAAATTTGGGTTGGAAACTCGGGAAATGTTTTTTGCCAAACTTCAAACATTTTCTATCAAAGATGCAGATCATTTTGGGACAGGTTCCCTACTAACAAGAATGACGAATGACGTTGATAATATTCAACAAATGATTGTCTTGTTTCTACAACTCATTTTACCTGCACCGATTATTGCGATTTTCTCACTTTATATGACGTACACTTATTCAGCGACATTGGCTTTAGTACCACTAATTGCCATCTCAGCTTTTGGATTGATCGTCTATATCTTGATGAAAAAAGGAACGCCTCTTTCATTATTGATCCAACCTAAAATGGATAGGATCATTGTGACATTACGTGAATTTTTCACTGGGATCAATATGATTCGAGCTTTTAACAATCAAGAATATGAAGAAGAGCGAACAAATAAAACATTTTCTGACTATGCAAACGGGATGATCCGCGTAAACAGTATTTTCGCGTTTATTACACCAGTTGCCTTCTTATTAATGGGTGTGGTGTTTTCTTCTATCTTATGGTTTGGTGGAAACTTCGTAGCACTTGGTACCTTGCAAATTGGGACGGTTTCTGCCGTCGTTGAGTATTCTTTACTGACACTTGCTTACTTAATGATCGCAGCAATGGTGTTAGTCATGTTACCTAGATCCCTTGCTTCAGTAAAAAGAATTGAAGAAATTTTAAATACCCAAGACCAAATTCTTGATACTGATCAACCTGTTTTACTTGAAGAAACGGAACCACAAGATGCCTTGATCGATTTAAATCACGTAACCTTCAGTTATGATCAAGCGGATGAACCCGTTTTAGAGGATATCCATTTTAGTATTCCCAAAGGAAAAACGACCGCAATCGTTGGTGGTACAGGTTCTGGTAAGAGTACAGTTGCCAAATTACTGTTAAGACTTAACGATGTCTCTGAGGGAGCTATTTTATTTGATGGTATTGATATCAGAAATGTTACACAAGATGAGCTACGTTCTAAAATCAGTTACGTTCCTCAAAAAGCCTTTCTATTTAGCGGAACGATTAAGAGTAATTTATTGATGGGCTATCCTGAAGCAACAAAAGAAGATATGGATCGAGCAGCTGAAATTTCTCAACTCTCTTCTTACCTTGCTACATTAGAAGATGGTTATGATTCATTTGTTGCACAAGGCGGAACCAACTTCTCTGGCGGTCAAAGACAACGTTTGTGTATTGCCCGTGCCTTGATCAAACCTGCGGATATTTATATTTTTGACGATAGTTTTTCAGCGCTTGATTATAAAACGGATGCTGCATTAAGACTCGCATTAAAAGAAGAAATGTCCGATAAAACCTTGCTGATTGTTGCTCAACGATTAAGTACGATCCAACAAGCTGATACGATTATCGTTTTAGATGAAGGCAGAATCGTAGGTCAAGGAACACATAGTCAACTGTTACAACAGAATAAAACATACCAAGAGTTTGCCCGCTCACAAGGGATTATCATGAAAGGAGCACAGTCATGATGGAAAAATTAAATAAACAAACATTAAAACGATTCTTTCAATTGATTCGACCTGAACGTCCGATATTTCTGGGCTTGATTCTGTGTAGTTTAGTCGGCAATGCCTTAGTTATTGCTATGCCTTTCATTATGGGGATTGCTATTGACGATTTGCTTACATTGATTAAAACTCATGGAGTCGGTCATATTACATTTTCCCTAGTTCAAGATGCTTTATTGACACCTGTTTTGATTCTGATTGTCTTTTCAATCATCAGTAGTTTGATGTCTTACATTCAAGAACGTGTGATGGCCGCTTTAAGCGAAAGGATCACCTTAAGAGTCAGAAAAGAAGTCACGAAGAAATTTAAATCATTACCAATGGCCTTTTTTGATCAACATCAAGTAGGGGATATTCTTAGCCGAACAACAACTAGCTTAAACCAATTATCACAAGTTTTCTTAACTGGGATCAATCAATTCTTTACATCGATCTCAACGATCGTCTTTGCTGGGATCATGCTGTTCTATATTGATGTAAAACTAACCCTGATCGTCATTGTCCTAATTACTGGAAGCTCATTCTTAACAGGCAAAATTGCTAATAAAAATAAGAAACTGGCTGAAGCAAGTCAGGCTGAACTTGGGATTTTGAACAACAAAACTGAAGAGTTTTTATCTGGGAATTTAGTGACGAAAACCTTCAATCAACAAAATCATGCAAAAGACGTCATCTCTCAAACAAATCAAAAGCACTACAAAGCCTTTTTAAGTGCTCAATTTATGAACTTTGCGATTTATCCAGCAATTCGTTTGATCAATCAATTAGCATTTATCGTCAGTGCGATCATCGGAGCATTCTTAGTTTTACAAGGTGGGATCACAATCGGTTTACTGCAAGCTTATCTGCAATATATCAATCAAGTTTCTGAACCAATTTCCACAGCATCATATGTTATCAACTCCATTCAAGCAGCATTAGCAGCTGTTGATCGCATCTTTGAGATTTTAGATGCAGAAGATGACATTCCAGAAAAAAAGAACTTGCAAAGCATCGATCAACCATCTGGTGCAATTGCTTTTGATAACGTTCAGTTTGGTTATACAAAAGAAAAAATATTGATGAAGCAAGTCGATTTCACGGTTAAACCAAAACAAATGGTGGCAATCGTTGGACCAACTGGTGCAGGTAAAACGACATTAGTAAATTTACTGATGCGCTTTTATGAGTTAAATAATGGTCGTATCACCTTTGACGGTGTGGATATTACAGATCTTTCAAGAACAAATTTACGCGAAATGTTTGGAATGGTTTTACAAAATACATGGTTATTTGAAGGAACAATTGCGGAGAATATCGCATATGGGCGCATGGACGCAACACGAGAAGAAGTCATCGAATCGGCTAAAATTGCCCAATGTGATCACTTTATTCGGACTCTGCCAAATGGTTATGATTCGATTATTTCAAGCGAGAATGGCTCGCTGTCACAAGGTCAGCAACAACTATTGACGATTGCTAGAATCATTTTAGCAAATCCTCCTGTGGTTATTTTAGATGAAGCAACATCCAGTGTGGATACTAGAACAGAAGCTCACATCCAAAAAGCGATGGATGAAGTGACGAATAACCGAACCAGTTTTGTGATTGCTCACCGTTTGTCTACGATTGAAAGTGCGGATTTGATTTTAGTGATGAAAGACGGAGATATCGTGGAAAAAGGGAATCACCAAGAATTGTTGGCGAAACCTTCGTTGTATGCTGATTTATATAATAGTCAGTTTCAACAGACTTAAATAAGTTTATACAGAAAAAAGGCTATCTGATTTATTTGAGATAGCCTTTTTGTATTACTAACTAAAAGCGTTTAACTTTATAATTGATCGTTTTAATCTATCCCATCAGTATAAGAAAAAAGTTAGTTGAGTCGAATTAATAGTCTACACAGTCGTCCTTCATTTTACTCAAGACAACTATTGAGATCGCGATCAACAACATCCCCATAAACGCTGGCGCAGCCGATCCAACAGTTATATAAAGCTGTCCGCCAATAACTGGTCCGACGATTCGCGCCAAAGACTGAATAGATTGACTACCACCTTGAACCCTTCCTTGTTCAGTTGAATCAGCAGATTTTGAAACCATTCCATTGAAAGCAGGTCCAAAAATCGAATCGCCAAATCCAAAGATAAACAACCCAATGATAAATAAAAGATAGGAAGTCAGCAAAGCAGAGCCAGCGATCAAGCCATAACCGATGACTTCAGACAGCATTCCAAGAAGCATAATTTGCTTATCGCTGAATCTAAGTAACAGTTTTGGCATGATCAATCCTTGGGTTAGAATATCTTGAATGCCCATGATCGAAAAAATCAAACCAATCAGTGCGGGCTTTAAATTAAATGTATCAATCGTAAATTGTGACAAGATCGCTTGCAGTGAACCATTAGGAAGCCACAGTAAAAATGCTGAAATGAGTATTCTATTTAAATTTTTCATTGATAGCACACTAAATAGCTGACGGAAAGGATCTAATCTAGCAAACGTAATTTCTTTTAGTCGTTTATCCTTATCAAGGCTTTCAGGCATAAAGAAAAAACCATACACAACATTGAGAACGGTGATCATCGCACCGAAGTACAGCGGCGCAGCATGTCCAAATTCAGCTGCCAACACACCACCCAATGCCGGTCCCATTACTGTTCCTACACCAGTAATTGCACTTATCCAGCCAAAATATTTTGTGCGTTGCGCTCTTGGCGTGATATCAGCGAAATAAGCAAAGATTGTACTGATACTTCCACCAGTGATTCCTTCAATGATTCGTCCAACAAACAAAACCCATAAAGCTCCCCCGATACCCAAAATTAAGAAACCGAGGGCCGATCCTAAAAGACTAATTAGCAATAATGGTCGTCGACCGAATTTATCGCTTAACGCACCAAGAATAGGCGCTGAAAAAAACATACATAAGGCATAGACTGAAACCAAAAGCGTCACGACGGTAGCTTGATTACTAGTATTCCGAATATAAGGTTCTACTAAAAACGGTATAACTGGCGTTATGATACTAAAACTGATTCCGATCAGAAATACAGAAATCAATCCGAAAAGTAAGGCATGTTTATTCATAGTTTGCTCTTCAGTCTGTCTCTTTTTTGATTTAAATTTAAACATTGATAGTTCTCCTAGTTTTTTAGTTTCCTAAGAAACATAAATATTTTAACTTTTTTTAGTTTCCTTGTCAACAAAAAAACAACCTCCTCATAATAGAGTCAGGTTGCTTATCTTGTTCTACTTTTATTCAAAATTTATTTAGCTTTATTTTCTAGTCCTTGTTTTTTCATTTCTTCATCTAAATGTTTACTGTAATTTTCAATGAATGCCAACATATTATCATATTGCTCTTCCGTTACTTGTTCAAATACCGTGTTGTCACGTTTTTGAAATTCATTATGCACTTTTTCATGAATATCAAAAACTGACTGACCTTTCCTCGTTAATCTAAAGTAAATTTCTTTTTTATTCTCAGCTTTTTGATAACTTTCAATTAGCTCTTTTTTTATCAGTTTTTTCGTTATTTTACTGATAGCTCCTCTTGTCATGTAAAAGGCTTCTGCAAGTTTCGTTACGTTGGGATCAGCATTTTTCCCAATGTATTCTATGCAGTGGACCTCCGAAGGTTTGTATTCTTTAAGAGCCTCTTCCATCTTAAGTTTATTCAACCAGATCAATTTATTAAATAATGCCCTAAATTCACTAATTGTTTGCTCTTTTTTGTTCATTTTCTACACCCCTGTCTGCTGGATCATTTCTATTTACAGTATAAAGAGTTATTGTTTCTATTTCAACAATCATACGAACTACTTTTTAAATAACGATTTTATAACAAATTTATTTCTTTATTGCCATTTTTTTAAAATCATATTATACTTTCCACATCTACTATTTTATAAACAGTAGACTGCGAATTCAAAAAAGGAAAGGAATTACTATCTTGAAAAATTTAAAATTAGGTTTAATTGGTATTTTTTGCTGGGGGCAACGTTGGTTAGCTTAGGTCCTGAATCTGTATCCGCAGTAGAATCTCGTTCCGTCATTGGTAACGATGATCGTGTTCAAATCACTGACACTACAGCCATGCCTTATCAAAGTACTGTCTTTATTGGTGCAAATGGCGCTCTCGGTTCGGGCTCTGTTATCGGAAAAAACACTGTACTAACAGCTGCTCATGTTGTATCTGGTATTAAAGACAATCCAAATACAGATTCTAACTATGTTATTCCCGGAAGAAACGGCGCAACTCTTCCTTATGGAAAATTCCAAATTAAAGAAGTTCATATCTTTAAACATTATTTAACGACTTCAAGTACAAGTGATGACGTAGCAGTACTTACTTTGGAACCAAATGATGGTAAGGGAATTGGCGATATTGTTAAACAAAAACCAATTATCTTAACAGATACAGTAACGATTGGAGACAATGTGTCGAGTACAGGTTATCTAGGGGATAAAACATGGGGAACCCAATGGGAAGCGAAAGGTAAAATCATTGGAAAACAAACAAATAGCCTAATTGATTACGACTTTGATACTTTCGGCGGTCAATCTGGTTCTTCCGTATTTAATGACAAGCATCAAATAATCGTTGTCCATTCTGCTGGCGGTGGTAATCGAAATGTGGGTGTTAAATTAAATTCTGAAAAAATTGATTTCATTTTAGAACATATTGGTGAAGCAAGCACTCCTATTGAGATAGCACCTAAAGAAATTGTCATTGAAAAAGACGCTATCGAACTAAATGCTGGGGACTCTATGACCCTTAAAGCTTCTGTTTTACCAGAGAATACAACCAACAAGCAATTACACTGGGAAACGGAGGATGAGGATATCGTTACTGTTGATAATACTGGTCATATCACAGCCGTAAATCCTAGTTCTACATGGATTTCTGCAACAACAGCTGACGGAAAAATCGCAGAACATGTTGAAGTTACTGTAAACGAAGTTGCTCCTAAAGAAATCGTGGTTGATCAAGAAAATGTAGCGTTATACCTAGGTGAATCAATGAAACTGAACGCTTCTGTTTTACCAACGAATGCAACTGATAAAGAACTATTCTGGATCTCAGATGATGTATCTATTGTTTATATTGATGATAATGGAACAATTACAGGTAAAAAACTTGGCTCTACAGAAATCTCGATTCTTTCTGTAACTAATTTTGGTGATATCGAAAAACGCATTACGGTTACAGTCAAGGAAAAATTAAACCCAGCTGACTTACCTTTCCCAGCTAGAACCGGTTCGCATTTTTCTAAGCAAGAAATGAAAGAAACTCGTGAAGTAGTCTCTAATACTGACAAACTCACTCATATTCTATTCCATTTAAAAAAACCTAACGCTTTATACGATTTAAAAATCGGTGAATTTGATTTCAACGGTGGAACTGGCATTTATAATGTCCAAGCCATTACACTAGGAAAACCATTCACACAATTTTATTACACAATCGATACTGACAGACAATTAACGGATAGTAAAATCGTTATAATGTATGTCGACAAGAAAAATCCTAAAATCGTAAAGGATTATTTCTTCGTTGAAAAAAGATAAAACTTTAACATAAAATTTTTAAGTGTTCAAGACAAAAATAGTTATTCGAATTTAGAGAGCGAAGCAAAACAGATCATTAGTTTTGCCTCGCTCTTTTACTTTTTTAACAAACTATTGTAAAACAGTTAGAAATCGCTAGTCTTTCCAAGCAAAATATTGACTTTTCCGCTCACTTAACGTACACTTTGTACTTGAATCTAATAATTAAATAGTACCTCAAATCGAGGTAGAGGTTGCGATTTTTATTAAGCTTGTGGAGTGAGAGGACACTTTGAAACAAGTCTAGGAACAATCGCCGAAATGCATAACAGCCTCCCTGTTATGTGTTGGGACGCAAGCGAACAACTTGCGGACTGTCTTAGTAGTGATGCTAAGTTGCGCTATGTTTTTGTTGAGAGTACCTGACGATAGTAGGCAGCTATGCATTTTGCATAGTTGTTTTTTTGCGTAAAAGGTCTGGATAAACGGCGGGAGCAGAAGCAATCCCTTCGAAAATAAGCCAGAATTCACAAAAATTTGGAGAGCAATTCTCGTGAATTCTTTCTTATTTCTCGGGATTAAACGCTTCAGTCCCAACCTCTAAACTAAATTATAGTAGAACAAATTCAGTGATGGAAAAGAAAGGAAGACAAACATGAACAAAAAAACATTTTCACTTGGCTTGCTAGTAGCATTTATTCTAAGTATTTTCTGTGCCCCAGTCTTCAGCCAAGCAGAAAACACAAATGGTGAATTCCGTGTCGGTATGGAAGCAGGCTATGCACCGTTCAACTGGTCGCAAAAAACCGATGCAAACGGAGCCGTGCCCATTCAAAGCAATTCTTCTTACGCCGGCGGTTATGATGTGCAAATCGCTAAAAAAATTGCAGATGGTCTCGATAAAAAACTAGTGATCGTCCAAACAAAATGGGATGGCCTAGCACCTGCCTTACAATCTGGCAAAATTGATGCAATTATCGCCGGAATGAGCCCAACAGCTGAACGGCGCAAAGAAATCGATTTTACCGATCCTTATTATGAATCTCAATTAGTTGTAGTCGTTCAAAAAAAAGGGAAATTCGCAGATGCTAAAAATTTGAAAGATTTATCTGGCGCGAAAATTACAGCACAGTTAAATACCTTCCATTATAGTGTGATCGATCAAATTCCTGGTGTCAGTAAACAACAAGCAATGGATAACTTTTCAGCGATGAGAACCGCCTTAGCTTCTGGTATGATTGACGGTTATGTGAGTGAACGTCCTGAAGGTGTCACTGCTACAAGTGTGAACAATGATTTAGAAATGCTTGAATTTTCTAAAGAAAACGGCTTCCAAACAAATGCTGAAGATGTTCAAATTGCAGTTGGTATGCGCAAAGCGGATCCTGAAATCAGTAAAGTAAATCAAATTTTATCTGGTATCTCACCAGAAGAACGAACAAAGATCATGGATCAAGCAGTCAAAGATCAGCCAGCCGCAGAAACAAGTGATAGCGAAAAAACAGGCGTTTTAGCTGACTTCAAGAACATTTGGGATCAATATGGTGGTATGTTCTTACGAGGTGCCGGTTTGACTCTATTTATCGCGCTGATTGGAACAGTTGTCGGTACGACTTTAGGATTATTGATCGGTGTTGTCCGCACGATTCCTGAATCTGAAAATAAAGTGAAACGCTTCTTCCAAAAATTGGGAAATGCCTTGCTTTCTATTTATATCGAAGTTTTCCGTGGTACACCGATGATGGTTCAAGCAATGGTTATCTTCTATGGTTTAGCTTTAGCCTTTGGGATTTCTTTAGATCGAACCGTTGCAGCCTTGTTTATCGTTTCGATCAATACTGGAGCGTATATGTCTGAAATCGTCCGTGGCGGGATTTTTGCGGTTGATCAAGGTCAATTTGAAGCAGCCCAAGCAATTGGAATGACTCATGGTCAAACAATGCGGAAAGTTGTTGTTCCTCAAGTCTTACGAAATATTTTACCAGCAACTGGAAATGAATTTGTCATTAATATTAAAGATACAGCTGTCTTGAGTGTTATCGGAGTAGCTGACTTATTCTTCCAAGGGAACTCTGCATCTGGTGCAAACTTCCAATTCTTCCAAACCTTTACGATCGTGGGCATCATGTATTTGATCATGACCTATGCCATCACACGTATCTTACGCGTTGTTGAAAAGAAAATGGACGGTCCTTCTGCTTATGTAAAATTAGAAGAAGCAGAAAATCTAAAAGAAAGCTAGGAGGAGAACAAGATGAATCAAATTATTGAAGTTGAACATCTAAGAAAAAGCTTCGGTGAAAATGAAGTCTTAAAAGATATCAATGTCACAGTAAATAAAGGTGAAGTTGTTACGATCATCGGTTCTTCTGGTTCCGGTAAATCAACGCTTTTACGTTGTATCAACTTACTAGAAAAACCAACTGGCGGAAAAATTATTTATAATGGTGAAAATGTCTTAGAACGTGGTTACAACTTGCCAAAATATCGCACTCATTTAGGAATGGTGTTTCAATCATTCAACCTATTCAACAATATGAATGTTTTAGAAAATTGCACATCCGGACAAATCACTGTACTGAAACGCAACAAAGAAGAAGCGAGAAAAACAGCTTTAGAAAATCTTGAAAAAGTTGGAATGGAGCGCTTTATTGATGCAAAACCATCACAACTTTCCGGTGGGCAAAAACAACGTGTCGCAATCGCCCGTGCGTTATCAATGAATCCTGATGTCATGTTATTCGACGAACCGACCTCAGCACTTGATCCTGAGATGGTGGGTGAGGTGTTAAAAACAATGAAAGACTTAGCTCATACTGGTTTAACGATGATCATCGTAACACACGAAATGGAGTTTGCTAAAGAAGTTTCTGATCGTGTAATCTTTATGGATAAAGGTGTAATCGCTGAAGAAGGTACATCTGACGATATCTTTGTTCATCCAAAAGAAGAACGGACGAAAGAATTTTTACACCGTATTTTGTCTAAAACTTAAATCAATCATTACTTTAAATATAGAGAAAAAAACCTTATGAACAGCAAACGTTCATAAGAGTTTTTTTATTTATATTTTCTAATCATCGGTGGTGTAAACGTATCTATAAAATCATTTATTTCCTCTAACGAATCCGAGAAACAGATCTTTGCTCGATCTTCCTTAGTCAAGAACCCATCTGTCACCATCTTATCAAAAAACTCTGCTACTAAATCGTAGTAGCCATCGACATTAAAAAAGATACAGGGATTTTGATGCTCCCCAACTCGGCCCCAAGAAACGACTTCCGTGATTTCTTCTAAAGTGCCTGGTCCACCAGGTAAAGCAAGATAGCAGTCAGCTAAATCGATCATTTTTCGTTTTCTCTCATGCATATCACTAACAATGTGCATTTCAGTAATGGCTTGATGAGCCAATTCCCGATCTATTAGAAAGGACGGCATTACACCAATAACTTGACCGCCAGTTTCAATAACGTGATCTGCTAAAATCCCCATCAAGCCAACATTTCCACCACCATAAACAAGGTCATAATCATGAACGGTCATCCATTGCCCTAATTCCTTCGTTCGCTCTTCATACACTGCTTTAGTTCCTTTACTAGCACCACAATAAACTGCCATTCTTTTCATAAAAATCCCACCTGTTCTTGCTCAATAAACATCTCGTTATGCTTCTTCATTTTGTGTTTGATAAGAAATATCATTAAACGATTTGATTGTATAATATTCTGTATTTTGTTCTTTTTCTAAAATCGAAATACTCGTATTCGCTAATGGCCCACCCTCACGCCAACGCGATTTTTCTTTACCAGTTAAGGAATTAATCAATGTGATCAGTAGGACCCCGTGAGCTACGATCAACACTTTGCCATCAGGGTATTCTTTGCTGATTTTTTCAATTGTCTCCGTTGAACGCTGAACTAAAGCGTCAATCGTTTCACCACCGAAGGCCTTAGGATCATATAAATCTGGTCGTTGTCTTAGATAGTTCGTTTGTTCATCCGTATGATCGATTTCGGCTCCTTCACGTTTGCCAAATCTGATTTCTCGCAAGCTATCCTGATAGTGAACTGTTAAGTCATCCAAAAAATTATTTTCTTTCAAAATATAATTTGCTGTATCCATCGCTCTTTTTTGCGTGCTGACGTAAGCTGCATCAAATGATAGATCACAAAGATAGCGTCCCGCTTGAATTGCTTGTTCAACACCAATCGGTAATAATGGCGAATCGATAGCGCCTCCTTGAAATCTCAAGCTTAGATTAAGTTCTGTTTTTCCATGTCTAACAAAATAAAATGTGGTCATGGATTTCTCCCTCCATTTTCTTAAGGCTTCCTGATACTTCATTATGATACTACAAATAAGTAAACTTTGCTCTGTCTCTTACGATGTAATGGTTGGTGTCTCTTCTGTATAGATTGCAGGTAAAATCGAAATAAAGGTAGCACCTTTTCCCTGTTTTGATTTCACTTGCATTTTTCCTCCATGTAATTGAACAATACGTGCTGCAATTGTCAGTCCTAAGCCATTTCCTACTGCATGGTGAGAGGGATCTCCTTGATAAAACTTATCAAAAATATGTTTCTGGGCATAATCCGTCATTCCAATACCGTTATCTTGTATGTTTACTTTCACAGCATTTCCGAAAACAGAACAACTAATCGTAATTGTTCCACCTATGTGAGAATAGCGAATGGCATTTTTTATCAGATTCAGCCAAAGCTGCATTAATAGCTCTTCATCTGCTGTAACACGTAAATGTGCCAGATCGAGCGACAGTTCGATATTTTTTTCTTCCCATAAATTTTGTAGCAATAAAATACACATCCGCAATTGTTCATCTAAGTAATAAGAAGATTTTTTCAGTGTGATTTTTTTCTGATTTTCAATTTTTGACAATAGTAAAATATTCATTGATAAATTACTGAGTCTTTCTGTTTCTTCCAGTATAATAGCAATACTTTCTTGCTTGTCTTTTTCTGATAAGTTGGGATTATTCAACTGCTTAGCAAAACCTCTGATCGAAACGATTGGTGTTTTAAATTCATGAGAGAAGTTGGTAATAAAGTCATTATGAACTAAATCAACATTTTTAAGCTCAGCAGCCATCAAATTAAAATTATCGATCAAGGCACCAAGTTCATCCTTTAATGTATCGTTTTCAATATGAATCTCAAAATTTCCTTTTGCAATTTCTTTTGTCCCCTCAACTAGATCATTAATTGGTTTTAAAATTCGTTTACTAACTACCAACGAAATCGTTGTTCCAATGATCACACAAGAAAGTAGAGTGATTGCTAAGCGCAAAAAAGGATACCCAGACAATGAATTAATCACGCCTATTTTCATCAACCCTAAAAGAATGACTCCTGAAATCATACTCGTAGAAACTAAAATCAAAAAAATCGTCCAGACAAATTGAAGTTTAAGTGATCTACTTCTCCTCATGTTTCACCGCCTTATAGCCTAAACCCCGAATCGTAATCAAATCAAAGTCTTTATTGTGAATCGTTTTTTCTCGCAGGCGCTTGATATGAACATCAATTGTCCGCTCATCCGCCATATTATCAATCCCCCAAATATCATCTAGTAATTGTTGACGAGTAAAAATTTTATTGGGATAAGATAACAATTTATATAGTAGTTGGAACTCTTTTTTGGGTAATTCTAAATAAGTATTTTCTGATTGGATCGACAGATTATCACTATCAATAACCGTTTTACCAACACGAATTTTTGCTTCCAATTCATTTTGAGTTCTTCTTAATAGAGCCTTGATCCGAAGTAAAAACTCTTCTTCATCGATTGGCTTAACTAAATAGTCATCTGTTCCAGCTATAAAGCCCTTCCTCTTGTCTAATGGTAAACTTTTAGCCGTGACCATGATGATCGGCAATTGTGCATTGATTGCTCTAATTTTTTCTGCAATTTGGTAGCCATCAATTTGCGGTAACATTACATCTAAAACGAATAAATCAACAGTTTCTTGCTCAATTATGGACAAAGCCTCCATACCGTTTTGGGCTTGCAAGGTTTGATACCCACTTTGCTCTAAAATCGTTACAAGCAATTTCCGTATATTTTTATCATCTTCTACAACTAAGATCGTAATCATTTTTTTACTTCCTTCATTTCTTTTGTTACTAACTATAGCATAAAAAAACAGAAGTTTGGATTCTTTTTCTTTGTTCATACTGAGTACATATTCATTTGTTAAACTAGTAAAGTAAAGAAGGGGGAGTCAAGCAATGCTACAAGTAAAAAATGTTAAAAAAAGTTATACAACTGGGGAATTTACTCAAATTGCTTTAAATGGTGTCAATATTAATTTTCGTGAAAATGAATTTGTCGCGATTCTAGGACAAAGTGGTTCTGGTAAAACGACTTTACTTAATATTATTGGTGGTCTTGATCAATATGACAGTGGTGATTTAATCATTAATGGCAAATCCACGACTAATTTTAAAGATGCCGATTGGGATGCTTATCGAAATAACAGCGTAGGTTTTGTTTTTCAAAGCTATAATCTAATCACTCATTTAAGCATTTTAGATAATGTAGAAATGGGGATGACCCTAAGTGGTGTCTCAGCTGATGAGAAAAAACAACGCGCTGTTGAGGTACTTGAACGGGTTGGACTAACAGAACACCTTCATAAAAAACCAAACCAACTATCCGGTGGTCAAATGCAGCGTGTCGCAATCGCACGAGCGTTAGCTAATGATCCAGATATTATTTTGGCTGATGAGCCAACTGGTGCCTTAGATACAACTACTAGTGAACAGATTATGGATTTAATCAAAGAAATTGCTGATGATAAATTAGTCATTATGGTAACACACAATCCAGAACTTGCTGAACAATATGCAGATCGGATCGTCAACTTTAGAGATGGTCATGTTATCCATGATTCTAATCCTTATTTGGAAGCTGAAGAAAGTAGTCATTATGATTTGAAAAAAACGAGCATGAGTTTCTTCACTGCCTTAAAACTATCTGGAAAAAATATCGCGACTAAAAAATGGCGGACAGGTTTGACTGCATTCGCTGCCAGTATTGGGATCATTGGAATTGCTTTGATTTTAAGTCTCTCCAATGGGTTTCAAAAGCAGATTGATTCCTTTCAAAGTGATGCATTAGCCGAATTTCCAATCATTGTTTCTCAGCAAGCAGTCAATATGGATGAAGAATCTTTAAATGAGCTTAGAGCCGATGGTCCACTGCATAAAAAAGAATTTGTCAAATCTGATAAAGTCTTCTTATATAATCCAGAAGAAAATAGTGTGACACATAAAAATGATTTGAATCAAAAGTACTTGGATTATTTAAATGCTATTGATTCTGACTGGGTTCGCAGTATTGGCTATACTCGAGTCGTTGGAATGAATATGCTTCGTAAAGTAGGCAACGAGGTCACACCAGTTTCTGTTTCAGTTGGCATGACCCGCTCCGGCGGGAATCAAAATGTCAGCTCAGGTGCAGGTATGACTAGTATGAACGGTGTTGGTCTATCTTCTTATCCAGCAGCTTTCAAAGATGAGAAAGAAACCTACCTCGAAAAAAACTATGACGTTTTAGCTGGAAGTTATCCTAAATCTAATACAGATATGGTTTTAGTGGTAGATAGTAAAAACCGTATTGATGAAAATACAATGAAAAATCTAGGGTTCTCGATTGATAACGTAGAGACGATCAATTTTAATGACATAGTAGGAACAGAATTAAAATTGATTGGCAATAATCAATACTTTGAAAAGACGAATATGGGCAATTTCATTCCTAAAAATAATTATGCCGAGATGTATGACAATGCCGAAATGAGTTTGACTATTTCAGCTGTTGTTCGTCAAAAAGAGGATGTTCAGGTTGCTATGCTTGGTCAAGGAATTGCTTATAGTGATACTTTAGTAGAAGATATCATTGCTAAGGAAGAAAATTCTGAGATCGTGAAAGCTCAAAAAGAGTCCGATATGAACGTAATGACGATGGAAAAATTAGATGCTGATTCAAAACAAAGCTTATTAGCTTATCTAGGTGGCGATTCTGCTCCAATGATGGTTTATATCTATCCAAAAGATTTTGAAACAAAAGACAAAATCGTTGATTACTTAGATGCTTACAATGATAAAAAAGACAATAAAAACAAAGTCGTTTACACTGATTTAGCTAGTACTGTTACTGAAATGACAGGCGGTATCATGGATGGTATCACCCTTGTTCTAGTTGCTTTTGCTTCTATTTCATTAGTTGTTTCGTTGATCATGGTGGGAATCATCACTTATATTTCCGTTTTAGAACGAACAAAAGAAATCGGTGTTTTAAGAGCTTTAGGTGCTAGAAAGAAAGATATCACACGAGTGTTCAATGCAGAAACGTTGATCATTGGTACTTGTTCTGGCTTATTGGGAATTACCATTGCATATGCCCTCACCTTCCCAGTAAATCAAATTATTGAAAATATGACTGGTTTGGCCAATGTTGCACAATTAAATCCGATCCATGCACTACTTTTAGTTGCTATCAGCATTATTTTAACCTTGATTGGCGGTTCGATCCCAGCTAAAATGGCTGCTAAAAAAGATCCAGTAGAAGCACTAAGATCTGAATAAACTGAACGGTCACATTATTTTAACTTGAGCTTTTGAGTTGAGATAGTGTGATTTTTATCTAGTTTTTGCTTTTATTGTCTGATATGCTACCATAGTAAAATAGACTGGAGGGATTTGTGTGGAACTTCAACATTATCAACAATGGATCAGCGATTTTTATAAAAAAAGAGGTTGGTATACACTTAGCTCATTTATTCGTGTAGGCTTTTTAGCAGAAGAAACAGGAGAAGTTGCTCGTGCCGTTCGAGCATTAGAAATTGGACGTGATCGTCCAGATGAAAAAGAAAAAGATCCTGAGCATCTGGTTCAAGACCTAACGGAAGAACTGGGAGATGTTTTGGATAATGTCTTCATTTTAGCAGACAAATACGATATTCGTTTTGAAGATATTCTAACCTCTCATAAATCAAAGCTAGAAGAGCGATTTAACATTTTAACGAACTCGAAAGAAGAAATACAATGAAAAAACAACTAACGATTAGAGTAATGGAAGAGCATGATTTACCAGGATTACTTGAAATAGAAAATACTATTTGGACCAATCAAAACTCCCCTGTCCTTCATCATTACGAATCTGTGGATGCATACAAAGAAAAAATCAATGGACGGATCATTTTTGTTGCGGTAGATGCAGATCAGGTCCACGGTTTCATTGATATTCACCATCCTACACCTCTAGCTGCACATAAAAAACAATGGATGTTTGGCATCGGTGTTCATCCAAACAGTCAGTCATTAGGCGTTGGCAGACAATTGTTGGATTATGTCAAAGAAGCTGCAGTTAAAGCAGGAATTCATAAAATCTCTTTACGTGTCATGGGACCTAATATTAAAGCCATTCAGTTTTATCGCAGAAATGGGTTTATCCAAGAAGCTTTATTTAAAGATGAATTTCTAATCAACGGACTATTTTGTGATGACTATCAGTTTGCCTATTTTGTTGATTAATCTCAGCTAGTTTTAATAGTTTCAGAAAACTTTAAGTATTTTCTGAAACTCCGCTTGCTGTGGTCTTCTTATTCTGTTATTTTTATTAAAGATAATTATTAAGGAGTGTTGAAATGTGACAAAGAAATTAACATGGCGTGATTACCTTTATGTAGGTTCCATGCTATTTGGTTTATTTTTCGGAGCAGGGAATCTGATTTTTCCTGTTCATATGGGACAAGAAGCCGGCGCTAACATTTTTTTAGCAAATCTTGGTTTTTTGATTACCGGAATCGGTTTACCCTTTTTAGGAGTGATCGCCATTGGGATTTCCAAAAGTAATGGTGTGTTTGATTTAGCTACTCGTGTGAATCGACGCTACGCTGTTGGATTTACTGTATTATTGTACCTGACGATTGGGCCATTTTTTGCATTACCGCGCCTTGCGACGACTTCTTTTGAGATTGGTTTAGCTCCTTTTGTTCCAAGCGAACAACATAAATTGATTTTAGCTATTTTTTCAGCGTTATTCTTTTTGGTTGCTTGGGCTTTTTCGCGTAAGCCTTCTAAATTATTAGGGTATGTAGGAAAATTTTTAAATCCATTATTTCTATTTTTATTAGCTATTTTGATTTTATTTGCATTTATTACACCGCTTGGTTCAATCTCTTTTGCGGCTATCACTGACACATACGTAGCAAATCCCTTTTTCAAAGGGTTTACCGAAGGCTATAATACCTTAGATGCGTTGGCTTCTTTAGCCTTTGGCATCATTATTGTTTCGACGATTCGGGGAATGGGTGTAGAAAAACCGAACGATATTGCAAAAGATACGATCAAGTCTGGTGCAATCAGTATTGTCTTGATGGGAATCATCTATACCTTGTTATCGTATATGGGTACAATGAGTTTAGGGACATTTCCTCTTAGTGAGAATGGTGGGATTGCTTTAGCGCAGATCGCAAATCATTATTTAGGGACTCTAGGTAGTATTTTATTGGCTTTTATCGTAATTTTAGCCTGTTTAAAAACAGCGATTGGTTTGATCACCGCTTGTTCTGAAACATTCAGTGAGCTATTTCCAAGAGGTTCTTATGCTTTTTATATTGCAGTAGCTAGTATTTTACCTTGTTTGTTTGCAAATGTTGGGTTGACGAATATTATTCAATTTTCAGTTCCCGTTTTAATGTTTCTTTATCCTTTAGCAATGACTTTAATCATTCTGGTTATCATCAGTCCACTATTTCACCATCGCAAAGAGGTTTATCGTATGACAACTTATGTTACTCTTTTTGCAGCGCTACTCGATGCCTTGAATAGTGCACCTGATTTTATTAAATCAAATACTGTCGTCACTTCTATTTTAAAAGCTGCAGAGAATTACCTCCCTCTATTTACGATTGGTATGGGTTGGGTCGTTCCAGCTGCACTTGGCTTTCTGATTGGCTTGATCTGGACCAAGGTCAAAAAAGTTGAAACACTTAGTTAAAATTAAATAGTAGCTGAGGTGAGCCTAAGGGTTTAGCTCAGCTTTTTTTGATTTGAATCGTTCATAATCTTATCTATCTTACTGGTAATTTTTCTAATCAAAAAGAGAAATAATGTTCATCTTATTTTGTCTTTTGTTCACACTGGATTAAAGATTGCCTTTTTGTTAAGGATGTGTCTCTAACTGTTGGTTGAACATCGTCTTAGCTGACAAGCCCCCCTAAAGTACAGTAGAATAGGGGCAAGGAAGTGATTAGTATGCTATATGAAGAATTGATGATGGATTCGGGAATGCTTACGAAATTTAAGCTTTTCAAAAGAATTACACAACTCAATCAATCAGATATCTCCATTACTCAATTATCTGATGAACTCTCTTTAAACTATCAGCAGACATTTATTATTATAAATGAAATTAGTAATGATTTAACTAAAGTCCTGTCCAACCATCCAGCAATTTTAAAAAAAGCAGGAAAAATAGACAGTACTAAACTATTAGTAACAATTGATGAGTACCGTTATTTTCTATTGAAAAAATCGGTTCCGTTTCAATTTATTCTTTATTTGTTAAACCATGATTCACCCAACATAGATGACTTTTGTGAACGTTATTACGTTAGCCGCTCAACCGTTTCTAGAAAAATGTTACCTTTGAAAAAGCACGTAAAACAATTTAATCTGCGATTTACATATACTGAAGCCAATTTAACTGGCGATGAACGTGCTGTCAGAGTTGCTCTTTTTGATACATTATGGTTAGGAACACGAGGAACGATCTGGCCCTTTAAAAGTGTTGCAAAAGAAGAAGCTGAAAGACTCACTGAAGCCTTCTCCGAATACTTTCCATTATCTAGAACTTACTTAGGTGCAAAAGAATTAACCTATTTTGCAGCTATCTTTCTTTGTCGTATGCGTAAAAAGATTTTTGTTAGCTACGATGACCGCTATGATTTCTTAATGAAAGATAATCCTTATTACGATTTTGAACGCTTAAATAAAGAACTTGGACCAGTTCAGGCACTACCTTCTAAACACAGTAAAGGTGAAAGTAGCTTTATCTTTTTCTTAGCACATTATGCACCTTTTTATACGCTGGATGATGATCCTTCATTGTTTCAAACACTACAGGACTTTTCAGGTAAACCTAACCCTGTATATGAGTTAGTTCAAGAGTTTTTAGATTATGCAACAATTAACATCTTCAAAAAAGAACCTGAAGTTCTTAATAAACCCATTATTATAGGCAATTTGCTAAATATTACCTTTACCTTTTTTGTCTTGCGCCAACCCTTCCCTAATCTGCAAAAATTAGTGGAATTACCTCGAAAAAAGAAAAAAGCTAGTGAGCATCTTGAAGCTAAAATTCAAGCTTTCTTTGATGAGAAATCGCAAGAAAAAGAATATAAGTTTATTTATACGATTAAAGCGCCATTAGTCCATGCATTCAAAAGTATCTTACTGCCAGCCTATGATAAGCCGAAACATTCGGATCATTTAACCGTTGGTGTTGCTTTTGAACATAATTTCCTTTTGATCAGAAGAATCTACCAATTTTTAAACGATTTAGGTTTTGTGGATTCTGCTCCTTATCAAGAAACACTCAATGAAGAGTACGATTTAGTAATCAGTTCTTCTTTATTACCAAGAAAAAAATACCCAGAGCTGCCACTTTATTTTTGGGATTTATCTTACGGTGAAGAAGAATTGGCTGATTTATATCGAACTTTGCAGCAGCTATTTGAAAAAAAGAATATCCTACCAGAATAATTGGTGAGTAAAGACGTCCTGAGTTAAGATAAGATTTATTTCTCCCAACGTTATATACTGTAGTTAGAAGAATTTTTCTAACTACTTTTTTTGAGGTGAAGAGAATGCTCCATGAAAAAAAGAAATCAGAAGAAACAGATTATCTAGAACCGATTTTTGGCACTAAAGAGGAAGGTAGCATACTACCAAAATATCGTTTGGCTCAACAATCAATCGAACCTCGAGTTGCACATCAATTAGTAGCGGATGAATTATTGGATGAAGGAAATGCACGGCAAAATTTAGCCACGTTCTGTCAAACCTTTATGGAACCAGAAGCAATTGATTTGATGAGCCAGACTCTAGAAAAAAATGCTATTGATAAATCAGAATATCCCCAAGTAACTGAATTAGAAAAACGTTGTGTCAATATGATCGCAGATTTATGGCATGCAAACGAGACTGAAGAATTTCTAGGGACTTCAACGATTGGTTCATCTGAAGCCTGCATGTTAGCAGGGATGGCACTAAAATTTGCTTGGCGAAATCGCGTTCAAAAGTTAGGCTTAGATAGTACCAAGAAAAAGCCAAACTTAGTTATTTCTGCTGGCTATCAAGTTTGCTGGGAAAAATTTGGTGTCTATTGGGATGTGGAATTGCGTGAAGTAGCAATAGAACAAAATGAAATGACCCTAAATCTCGAGACAGTTATGGACTATGTAGATGAATATACCATTGGGATCGTCGGAATTCTTGGTATCACCTATACAGGAAAATATGATGATATTAAACAACTTGATCACTTAGTTGAACAATATAATCAAACAACGGATTATAAGGTCTTTATTCATGTAGATGCTGCATCGGGTGGACTTTTTGCTCCTTTTGTCGATCCAGAACTTATTTGGGATTTTCGTTTAAACAATGTCGTCTCAATCAATACGTCTGGTCACAAGTATGGATTGGTTTATCCAGGTGTCGGTTGGGTAATCTGGCGTGGTAAAAAGTATCTTCCTAAAGAATTAATTTTTGAAGTGAGCTACCTAGGAGGAAGTTTACCCACAATGGCTATCAATTTTTCCCATAGTGCTGCCCACATCATCGGCCAATACTATAACTTTTTACGCTATGGCTTTGAAGGCTACCAATCCATCCATCAAAAAACACGTGCTGTCTCTACCTTTTTAAGCGAACAGCTAGCAACAATCGATTGCTTTGATGTCATTAATGACGGCAGTGAACTACCGGTCATTTGTTATTCATTATCAACAGATAAAGACATCCAGTGGACGCTCTATGATCTATCCGATCGACTAAGAATGAAAGGTTGGCAAGTTCCAACGTATCCTTTACCAAAAAATCTGGCTAATACTCTTGTTCATCGTATCGTTGTTCGAGAAGATTTTGGAACAAACTTAGCTCATGATTTTATTAAGGATCTACACAATGCATTAAATGAATTGAACCAGGCACATCTTCTATTTCACAAACAAAATGAACTGAAAACGTATGGATTCACTCATTGATTTAGGTTTCAAAAAATGAATAGTTATCTGGCCTCTAATTATAATATACGCAAAAAAGGGTGTGGGACAAAAGTAAAAAGCACTTTTGTTTCACACCCTAAATGCGAATAAACGGTGGGAGCAGAAGCAACTCCTTCGGAAATAAGCTGAAATTCACAAAAATTTGAAGAGCAATTTTCGTGAATTCCCTCTTATTTCTCGAGGTTAAACACTTCTGTCCCAACCTCTTTTTCTCTTACTGCTCGTATTTCACTTCCACCAAATAAAGTCCTTCTGGATGTGCTGTAGGTCCAGCTAAATTCCGATCTTTTGCTGCTATGATTTCAGGAATCAATGTTTCATCCATTCTACCATTTCCCATTTTAAGTAAGGTTCCTACTAAAATTCGAATCATTTTATATAAGAAGCCGTCTCCACGAAAGGTAAAAATCAACTCATCTTTCGCTTCATTCATTTCTAGACTTGCTTCATGAATCGTTCGGACTTTGTCTTCGACCTCAGTGCCCGATGCACAAAATGAAGTAAAATCATGCGTTCCAATCAAATCCGTCAACGCTCGTTGGATTTTGTCCGTATCGACTTGGTAAGGAAAATAACTAGCATAAAATCGTTTAAAGGGATTTCTCGGCTTACCAATATCTACTCGAAATTGATAGGTTTTCTCAACGACATGATAGCGCGCATGAAAATCATCCGAGACAATTTCGACACTTTTTACAGCAATATCTTCAGGTGTTTGTGTATCCAAAGCATACCGCATTTTCTCCAACTCTCTTGTGTGGGGGTAATCAAAATGAATAACTTGTCCCGCAGCGTGAACACCAGCATCTGTCCGACCTGAACCAAAAATCGTGATCATTTTGCCATTATTCATCATTCTCAATGTTTTTTCAAACTCAGCTTGCACTGTTCGTCCATTTGGTTGAGTCTGAAACCCATTAAAATTTGTTCCATCGTAAGCAATTATTGCTTTATAACGCGGCATTTCTTTTCCACCTTTACTTCTAACTTCTTAAAAAGATCAATAGTACAGTCAAAACTACAAATGCTAACATTACTACAGTATCTGTGACATGCCAATGCAAGACCCGATACTTCGTCCGACCATCGCCACCTTGATACCCTCTGGCTTCCATCGCAGTTGCTAAATCTTCTGCTCGGTTAAAACTACTGACAAATAATGGAATCAGTAAAGGAACTACAGCCTTCATTTTCTGTACTAAATTGCCTTCACCAAAGTCAACGCCACGAGCCCGCTGCGCATTCATTATTTTCTCTGTTTCATCCATCAAAGTTGGGACAAAACGTAATGCGATCGATAGCATAAGCGATACTTCATGAACAGGAAAACGAACGACTTTTAATGGGCGTAATAAATACTCAATAGCATCCGACAAATCAAGCGGTGGTGTTGTTAGTGTCAGTAACGTTGACATGAAAATAATCAACACAAAACGACAGAAAATAAAGAGTCCATTGATCACGCCAAACTCAGTGATCGAGAATATCCCCCAGCTAAAGTAAACAGTTCCACCTTGAGTAAACAGCATCTGCAAAGCAACCGTAAATAAAATTAGCCAAATCAACGGTTTGATTCCACGAATAAAGAAACGAATATTCACCTTTGATAGAAAAATCGCAAATAACGTAAAAATTGCTAAAACACTATATGTTTGCCAATTATTCGCTAAAAATATGATTCCAATAAAATAGAAACTAGCAAGTAACTTTGCACGAGGATCCATAGTGTGGATAAACGATTCACCTGGAATATAGCGTCCAAAAATCAACTTATTCATCATTGATCCTCACCTGCCTTTTGCAATTCCTTTATCAAAACATCGGCCAATGCGTCTGCTGTCAAAGGTAGTTGCTCAAAAGAAACACCTTTAGCCATCAATTTTTCAGCAAATGATGCCGCTGTAGGGACACCTAACTGCTTTTCTTTCAGCCAATCGATATCTTGAAAAACGTCTTGTGGCGTGCCCGACTTAACCATCTTGCCTTTTTCTAATACAATCACATGATCTGCATAATTAGCGACATCGTCCATTAAATGAGTCACCAAAATAATCGTCATCCCACGCTCTTCATGTAGACGCTGAAACATTGCCATCATTTCTTTACGCCCCTGCGGATCAAGACCTGCTGTAGGTTCATCTAGTACTAGAACTTCCGGTTCCATCGCTAAAACACCAGCAATAGCAACTCGTCGCATTTGACCGCCTGATAACTCAAAAGGAGAACGTTCTAAGTAACTAGCATCCAGACCAACTAAATCAAGCATTTCTGCCGCTAATCTAATTGCATCTGCTTCTGATACACCAAAATTTTTGGGTCCAAAAGCAATATCTTTCGCAACTGTCTCTTCAAATAATTGAGCTTCGGGAAATTGAAAAACGATCCCAACTTTTTTACGAATGGGTTTCAAATTTTTATTATTTGTTTCTGGAACAATTGTCCGATCCCCAATCGTAACAGTTCCTTTTGTTGGTTTCACCAAAGCATTCAAGTGTTGTAACAACGTTGATTTTCCACTACCAGTATGCCCTACAATCGCAGTGTATGAACCATTTTCTATCGTCAAATTTAAATCGAATAATGCCCGTTGCTCGAATGGCGTATCCGGTTGGTACGTAAAATCTACTTGTTCAAAACGGATGTCCATAACCAATCCACCATCCTTTCTTCAGTCAAATATTCCGTTGGCACATCAATTCCTCGTTGTTTTAAAGCAATCTTTAATCGCTCAGGAAAGGGTAGGTCTAAACCCATTTGAATCAATTCAGTCCCTGCTGAGAAAATCTTCTCAGGTGTGCCTTCAGCAACTAGCTCTCCTTGTTTCATTACTAAGATTCGATTAGCATTAGCCGCTTCATCAATATCATGAGTAATCGAGATGACAGTCAGATTACTTTCTTCTTTGATTTTTTTGATTGTCGTAATCACTTCTTCCCGTCCTTCTGGATCAAGCATACTAGTCGCTTCATCTAGAATGATTATATCGGGGCGTAAAGCAACGACACCAGCAATTGCGACACGTTGTTTTTGCCCCCCTGATAGGCGAGCTGGTTCACGTGTGGCAAATGAATCCATGCGTACTTTCTCTAAAGCGTCTTTGACTCTTACAAGCATTTCTTCACGAGGAATGCCTTGATTTTCTAAGCCAAATGCAACATCATCTTCCACAGTCGAACCCACAAACTGGTTATCGGGATTTTGAAAGACCATCCCGACCATTTTACGGATATCCCAAACATTGGTTTCATTTAATTCTTTACCGCCGACGGCAATCGTGCCAGACGCTGGTAATAATAATCCATTGATTGTTTTTGCTAACGTCGATTTACCTGAACCATTGTGTCCAATAATTGCAATCCACTCACCTTGTTGGATGGAAAAAGATACATCTTTCAAAGCGGGAGAAGCATCTTCAGGTTGATAGTTAAAATCGATATTTTTTAATTCAATTATCGGTTGCATCGCGTACTCCCTCAATTATTTAGTCTTCCTAACACTAACAAAAAATCAGTGTTTTTTCAATCATCTCTTCTTATCTTTACACTAATCTCTATTATAACAAAATATAACCTAATATGTGAATTCTTATCTGTCAAGACAGGAAGTTTTTTTGATATAATTCCATTATCTCTCAAATGAAGATAAAAGGATGCAAGAAAACTACTCACTAGTTTCCCTGCATCCTTTTATAATTCGATATTTTTATTTATTCAAATACTCAAACGCATATTGCGCATATAATTCTGCACCAATTTCCATTGCATCTTCATCCACATTGAAACGGCCATGATGGTGCGCCCATTGTGTATCTTTTTCCGGATTTCCACATCCTACTAAAGCAAAGCAACCAGATGTATGCTCCGTAAAATAGCTAAAATCTTCTCCACCAGTTGTTGGCGGTTCCTGAATAAGTGCTACCTCTCCAAAGTTTTCTTTAATGATCTCTTGAGCAAACAAAGCATCTTCTTCATCATTGATCACCGGAACCGTTCCATAATTATACTCTAGCGTTGCTGTACCGCCATACATCAGCGCAGTTTGCTCTGCATAACGTTTTAGCGCTTTTTCTACACGATCACGTGTCTCAAGGCTAAAGCAGCGGACAGTCCCTTCTAATCGCGCATTTTCAGCAATAACATTAAAACGAGTTCCCACATCCATTTTACCAACTGTCACTACCACTGGATCTAATGGATTCGTTTCTCTAGAAACCACACTTTGAACATTCATGACAAATGATGAAGCCATCACAGCTGCATCCACACAAGCATCAGGCATTGCACCATGACCGCCACGCCCTTTAAAATCAATCGAAAAAATATCTGCAGATGCAAATGATGATCCAACTACGCAAGAGGCTGTGCCAGAAAGCATTTGCGACCAAATATGAATACCAAAAACATCATCTACTCCATCGACAGCACCTTGAGCAACCATTGCTTTGGCTCCTTGTGCATTTTCTTCTGATGGTTGAAAAATAAAACGAACCGTTCCTTTAAGTTGTGCTTGTACTTCTTTCAACGCTTTAGCTGCCGTCAACAACATCGCTGTATGCGCATCGTGTCCACAGGCATGCATTTTCCCGTCTTCCAATGATTTATAAGGAATATTCTCTATCAATTCTTGCACAGGTAAGGCATCCATATCCGCACGTAATGCAACTGTCTTACCTGGATTTGCCCCAACCAGCTCAGCGATGATTCCTGTCGGTTCTGTTTTTCGATACGGAATTCCCAACTGATCTAAGACTTCAGCAACTTTCTCTGTTGTTCTGAATTCTTCAAATTGTAATTCGGGATGTTGATGTAAATCTCTTCTAAAATCAATTATTTCAGCTTTATACTTTTGAACCAACGTTTTTAATTCTTTCATTTTACTCCCTCATTAACAAATAATACCGCACAAACAAAGACAGATGAGATCCATGCGTTGGTCTTACTAGATACTACATCTCCAATATGTAAAATAGCCATCAAAAACGTAAAGGCAGTCATTTGTGCCATAATACTACCCCTTTATACACCTTTTTATTTGTCAGAAAATTCCGACTAATAAAAGTATACTAAAGATTACACTAAGATGCAATAAGATAACAAAAAAGAGTAGTCGCTAAAAGGTTCCTTCTTTACCTATTTTTGCTCAAATTTATGTAAAGAATAAAAAAAATCGCTATTAAATCTTTTTAAATACAAAAAAACTTACAACAAAATATGTTGTAAGACAAAAAAATACACTTTAAAATATGATGAGTGCTCCCCTGTCAAACCAAGTTTGACAGGGAAAGCGTTGAGCTAGACTAGGAGTCGCCTCCAACATCATAACACTCTAAAAGAATCATCTATAAAGTGACGGTATAGTTTGATTATTTAACAAATTCGATAATTACCATTGGTGCTGCATCTCCGCGTCTTGGTTCTGTCTTCAAGATACGAGTGTAACCACCTTGGCGTTCAGCATAACGAGGTGCAAGGTCATTGAATAACTTTTGTAAAGCTGATTCAACAACGATTTTTTCGTCTTCTTCACGAACGCTAGCAACTTCATTACGTACAAAAGTAGCTGCTTGACGACGAGCATGAAGATCTCCACGTTTGCCTAAAGTAATCATTTTTTCTGTAGTCGAACGAATTTCTTTCGCACGAGCTTCAGTTGTAACGATACGTTCATTGATAATTAAATCAGTAGTTAAGTCACGCAACATTGCCTTACGTTGGCTTGATGTGCGTCCTAATTTACGATAACCCACGTTGGTTTTCCTCCTTCGTAAAAAGTATTAATCGTCTTTACGTAAGCCTAAACCTAAATCATGTAGTTTTAGTTTAACCTCTTCAAGAGATTTACGACCTAAATTACGTACTTTGATCATTTCTGGTTCAGATTTATTTGTAAGTTCTTGTACAGTGTTAATACCTGCACGTTTTAAACAGTTATATGAACGAACAGACAAGTCTAGTTCTTCGATGGTCATTTCTAGCATTTTTTCTTTTTGTGTTTCTTCTTTTTCAACCATGATTTCAGCGTTTTTCGCTTCATCAGTAAGGTTAACAAAGATGTCTAAATGCTCCGTCATAATCTTAGCTGCTAAGCTAAGGGCTTCTTGAGGAATGATTGAACCATCAGTCCATATTTCCATTGTTAATTTGTCAAAATCATCACGACGACCAACACGAGTGTTCTCTACTTGGTAGTTCACACGGCGAACTGGTGTATAGATGGAATCAACAGGGAGAACACCAATTGGCATATCTTCCTTTTTGTTTTCGTCTGCTTGAACATAGCCACGACCAGGTTTCACTGTTAAGCGAGCATGGAAAGTAGCTCCTTCAGAGACACTACAGATAATTAAATCTTTATTCAAGATCTCAACATCGCTGTCGACGATGATATCGCCAGCAGTTACTGTAGCAGGTCCTGTAATATCGATCTCAAGGGTTTTTTCTTCTTCTGCATAAAGCTTTAATGCTAAGCCTTTGATATTCAAAATAATTTGAGTTACGTCTTCTCTTACACCTTTAATGGTAGAGAATTCATGCAACACACCATCGATTTGAATATTGGTAATAGCAGCTCCTGGTAGAGAAGATAATAAAATACGACGTAGAGAATTGCCTAAAGTAGTCCCGTAACCTCTTTCCAGTGGTTCAACGACGAACTTGCCATAATCTCTATTCTCATCAATTTTTTCGATTCTTGGTTTTTCAAATTCAATCATTCTTATCTATACCCCTTTCAAAACGAAAAGTGTCTTGTTCAATGACGTTCTTAATTCAAACTCAGAATGAGTGGCACTCATTAAACACGACGGCGTTTTGGAGGGCGGCATCCATTATGAGGAACTGGAGTCACGTCACGAATTGCAGTCACTTCTAAACCTGTTGCTTGCAATGAACGAATCGCTGCTTCACGTCCAGAACCAGGTCCTTTAACTGTTACATCAACAGTTTTAAGTCCATGTTCTTGTGCTGCTTTAGTTGCAGCTTCTGCGGCCATTTGAGCTGCAAACGGTGTTGATTTTTTGCTTCCTTTGAAACCTAATGAACCTGCAGATGACCATGCTAAAGCATTACCATGACTGTCAGTGATCATTACAATTGTATTATTGAATGTAGAATGGATATGTGCAATCCCAGTTTCTATATTCTTTTTCACACGGCGTTTACGACTAACTTTTTTTGCTGCCATGAAGATCTAACCTCCTTCACTTAGGAATTATTTTTTCTTGCCTGCTACAGTACGAGCTGGGCCTTTACGAGTACGTGCATTATTTTTCGTGTTTTGTCCACGAGTTGGTAATCCACGACGGTGACGGATACCACGGTATGAACCGATTTCCATCAAACGTTTGATGTTCAAGTTCACTTCACGACGAAGATCACCTTCAATTTTTAACTTATCGATTTCCGCACGGATAGCATCTGTTTGTTCGTTTGTTAAGTCACGAACACGAATATCTTCAGATACGCCAACGTTTGCTAAAACTTTTTTAGCTGTAGTGTTACCAATACCAAAAATATAAGTAAGGGAAATTACTACACGTTTATCACGAGGGATGTCTACTCCTGCAATACGAGCCATTCTACGTTACACCTCCTATTATCCTTGACGTTGTTTATGTTTTGGATTTGCTGGGCAAATGACCATAACACGTCCATTACGGCGAATTACTTTACAATGCTCACACATTGGTTTTACTGATGGTCTTACTTTCATGATAATACCTCCCTGAATTTTACGGAGTACAATTATTTAAAGCGATAAGTGATTCGACCACGAGTTAAATCATATGGAGATAACTCTACAGTTACTTTATCTCCAGGTAAAATTCGAATGTAGTGCATACGGATCTTACCGGAAACAGTAGCAAGAACTTGGTGTCCATTTTCTAGTTCAACTTTAAACATTGCATTCGGCAAAGTTTCGACGACTGTACCTTCGACTTCAATCATATCTTCTTTAGCCACGCACAGTACCTCCTTGTACTTGTTTCGCATTTTCACACGATAAAATGGCGGAAACTTCAGCCCCCACCTAGAATTTTCAATTAAACCTCTACAAAAAGGTAGAAGTCGGACTGATATATTCTATCATAAACTATTCTATTTGGCAAGAGAATCTGAATCAAACACAAATGGTAAGCTTGCGGCCAATCAGAAAACTATTTTTTTTCAATGATTTCTTTCACTTCAGAAAAAACAGTATCGATCTCGCGATTCCCATCTATTGTATCCAGTACGTTTTTAGCTTTATAAAAGTCTAAAATTGGTGCACTGCTTTTGATGTTGACTGCCAGACGGTTTTTGACCGTTTCAGGCTTGTCATCTTCTCTTTGATAAAATTCATGTCCGCCGCAACGATCACATGTTCCTTCTACGGTAGGAGGATTGAAGATTTTGTGATAAGTTGCACCACATGAGCGGCAGATAAACCGACCAGCTAAGCGTTCAACCAAAATTTCTTCTTCAACATGGATGTCGATGACAGCATCAATTTTTTTATTTAATTCTGTTAACATTTTATCTAATGCTTCTGCTTGATCCAAAGTCCGAGGAAAACCATCTAATAAAAAACCCTTATCAGTGTCAGGTTCTGCCAAACGTTCTTTGACAATTCCATTTGTTACATCGTCCGGAACCAAAGCACCTTTATCGATATAAGATTTCGCTTCTAAGCCAAGAGCAGTTTCGTTTTTCATTGCAGCACGGAACATATCTCCTGTAGAAATATGAGGAATACCATAAGTATCCACGATCTGTTCTGCTTGAGTTCCTTTGCCTGCTCCAGGCAATCCCATTAAAATGAGGTTCATTTCATTTCCTCCTAATTTTAAAGACTGGCTTTTGAAGCTAGCCCAATGAGAGAACAGTGCTGAGGATAATCCTCAACACACTATTCTTACTTATTGATAAAGCCAACATATTGACGTTTCAACATTAAACCTTCTAATTGTTTCGCTGTTTCTAAAGCAACACCAATTACAATCAGTAAGCTTGTTCCTCCGAGACCGATAGATTGCGGTAGCTTCCAAATCATTTGTGCAATGATCGGTAGTAAGGCAACTAGTCCTAGGAATATAGAACCGACAACACTTAGTCTCATTAACATTCCAGAAATATATTCTTCTGTCCCTTTACCTGGTCGTACGCTTGGAATATAGCTTCCTTGTTTTTGTAAGTTTTCCGCTAATTTCTCAGGGTTAACTTGAACAAATGCATAGAAGAATGTAAAAGCAACGATCAGTACAGTATAAATAATCGCACCTGGAACGGTATTGTAACTAAAAATTTGTGTCATTACATCGTACCAACCTTCACCAGCATAGCTTTTAGAGAAGGCTTGTAAAACAGCATTCGGCGTTGCGATCAATGAACTAGCAAAGATAACTGGGATAACACCAGCAGCATTTACTTTTAACGGTAAATAACTACTTGTTGGTGCACCAGAAACGCGTTTTGTATATTGGATCGGAATTTTTCGTTCTGCTTGCTGGAAAAATGTTACTAATGTAACAACAGCTAAAATTGCAATAATCAAAATCACAATAAAAATCACAGATTGCCAAATTCTAGAAGATTCAATATTGATAAAGTAATCATCAATGATCTCTTTGATTCCTTCTGGTAAACGAGAAATGATCCCCGCGAAGATAATCATTGAAACTCCATTTCCGATTCCTTTTTCAGTAATTTGTTCTCCCAACCATGTAACAAACATTGTTCCACCAGTTAAAATCACAGCGATCATCACAAACGTGCTCGTGTTAGGATTTTTTACGATCCCAGCACTACTTAAACTTTGAAATCCAGCAGTAATCCCAATAGATTGAGCAATACCCAAGAAAATCGTTAGATATCTTGTTGCTTGATTCAATTTCTTACGTCCGACTTCACCTTGCTTCGACCATTCTACAAATTTTGGAACGATATCCATTTGTAATAATTGGATGATGATCGATGCTGTAATGTATGGTGAAACCCCCATCGAAAAGATAGAGAAGTTTTGCATAGCACTACCGCTGACCATATTCAACATATTTAAAAATGGTAAATTGCTTAAGTCTTGCAAACCTTTTGCATTTACGCCAGGTACAGTTATGTGCGCACCTAAACGAAATACAAAAAGAATGAATACAGTAAACAAAATTTTTGATCTAATGTCTTTGACTTTAAAAGCATCTTTTAATAGTTTAAACATTAGATCACCTCGATTGTTCCACCAGCTGCAACAATTGCATCTTCTGCTGCTTTAGAGAATTTAGCTGCTTTCACAGTTAATTTTTTAGTTGTTAATTCACCGTTAGCAAGAACTTTGATTCCAGCTTTTTCGTTTTTCACGATTCCAGCTTCGATCAAGCCTGCAGGTGTAACTTCAGTTCCATCTTCGAAACGATTTAAGACATCTAAGTTGATGACTGCATAATCTTTACGGTTGATGTTCGTGAAGCCGCGTTTTGGTAAACGACGGAATAATGGAGTTTGACCCCCTTCAAATCCTAGTCTAACACCGCCGCCTGAACGAGCTTTTTGCCCTTTTTGTCCACGGCCGGCAGTTTTACCATTACCAGATGAAGTACCACGTCCAACACGGTTACGTACTTGGCGTGAACCTTCAGCAGGTTTCAATTCATGAAGTTTCATTGGTTTGGCACCTCCTTAACAATGTACTATTGTAAATTAAACTTCTTCAACGTCCACTAAATGTGACACAGTGTTGATCATACCTTTAATGGCAACATTATCAGGTTTGACAACAGAGCTGTTTACTTTTCCTAAACCTAATGCTTTAACTGTATCTTTTTGGTTTTGAGGACGTCCGATGATGCTGCGTTTTAATGTAACTTTTAATTCAGCCATTCTTATGTCCTCCTTATCCTAAAATTTCTTCTACAGATTTACCACGAAGTGCTGCCACTTCTTCGGCACGTTTTAATTGTTTTAACCCTTCAACAGTTGCGCGAACAACGTTGATTGGTGTATTTGAACCTAATGATTTTGATGTAATATCTGCTACACCAGCTAATTCCAATACGGCACGAACTGGTCCACCAGCGGCTACCCCAGAACCTTCTACTGCAGGTTTCATAAGGATACGGCCACCACCGAATACCCCAATCACTTCGTGAGGGATACTAGAACCAACCATAGGCACTTCAACTAAGTTTTTCTTCGCGTCTTCGATCGCTTTACGGATTGCTTCTGGCACTTCTTGTGCTTTACCAGTCCCAAAGCCAACGTGACCGTTTTTATCTCCCACAACAACTAATGCTGCAAAGCGTAGACGACGTCCACCTTTAACAACTTTTGTTACACGGTTGATAGAAACCACGCGGTCTTCTAATTCCAAGTGTTTTGGATCAATATAAACCATGAATGGTGTTCCTCCTTCTCCTAAAATTCTAGTCCATTTTCACGCGCTGCTTCAGCTAAAGCTTGCACGCGGCCATGGTAAAGGTATCCACCACGGTCAAAGACTACTACTTTAACGCCTTTTTCAGCGGCACGTTCAGCGATTAATTTACCAACAGCTGCGGCTGTTTCTGTTTTGTTTCCACCTGAAATTTCTTTATCTAAGGCAGAGGCACTTGCTAGCGTTACACCCGCTACGTCATCAATGATTTGCGCGTAGATGTTTTTGTTAGAACGGAATACGTTCAAGCGTGGGCACTCAGCAGTACCAGAGATTTTGTTACGTACACGACGATGTCTCTTTTGGCGTGTTTTGTTTTTATCTGGTTTTGTAATCACAATTGTCACCTCTTTATATTTGCTAGCTCTTAAGCTGCGATAGACAACGGATCGTTATTTTTCAAACGAAGTTGAAAAATAACTCTCAAGCTGCTATTATTTACCAGTTTTACCTTCTTTACGACGTACGAATTCGCCAACATAACGGATTCCTTTGCCTTTATAAGGTTCTGGAGGACGAGTACCACGAATATTCGCTGCTAATTCACCAACATGTTCTTTGTTAGCACCTTTTACAACTACTTGTGTATTCGAAGGTACTTCTACAGTTACACCAGCTGGTGGTGTAATTTCTACTGGATGAGAATACCCAACGTTAAGAACTAATGTAGTCCCTTGCATTTGAGCACGGTACCCAACCCCGATAAGTTCAAGACCTTTTTCAAAGCCTGTACTTACACCAACAACCATGTTGTTGAAGTTCGCACGAGTTGTTCCGTGGATTGTTTTCATGTCTTTGCTATCATTTGGACGAGTGAATGTTACTTCATTTCCTTCGATATTCATTGTGATATCAGCAGAAAATTCACGTGTTAATTCACCTTTAGGTCCTTTTACAGTAATGTTGTTTCCTTCTTGTTTGACTTCAACGCCAGCAGGAAGTACAACGATTTTATTACCAATACGGCTCACTTAGAGACACCTCCTTGTGTGTTTTTTTAAATTACCATACGTAGGCGATTACTTCGCCGCCGATGTTTTTAGCTCTTGCTTCTTTATCAGTTACAACACCTTCAGAAGTAGAGATAATCGCGATTCCTAGACCATTCAATACTTTAGGTACTTCGTCAGATTTGACATAAGCACGTAAACCTGGTTTAGAGATACGTTTTAAGTTTGTGATAACACGTTCTTCGTTTTTACCGTATTTAAGGAAAACACGAATCACACCTTGTTTGTCATCTTCGATATATTCTACATCGCGTACAAAACCTTCACGTTTCAAGATTTCAGCGATATCACGTTTGATTTTTGACGCAGGCACTTCTAAGCTTTCATGTTTAACCATGTTTGCATTACGAATGCGCGTTAGAAAATCTGCAATTGGATCTGTCATGACCATTGAACTATTTACCTCCTTTATGCGAGTTTACTTGTTTACCAGCTAGCTTTCTTCACGCCGGGAATTTGACCTTTATAGGCAAGTTCGCGGAAGCAAATACGGCAAAGATGAAATTTACGATAAACTGAATGTGGACGTCCGCAACGTTCACAACGAGTATACGCTTGTGTTGAATGTTTGGCAGGGCGTTTGTTTTTAGCAATCATTGATTTTTTAGCCACGTAGTTCGCCTCCTTTTATTATTTTTGGAATGGCATACCTAATTGTGTCAACAATTCACGAGATTCTTCATCTGTGTTTGCTGTAGTTACAATAACGATGTCCATACCGCGTACTTTATCTACTAAATCATAATCAACTTCTGGGAAGATTAATTGTTCTTTAACACCTAAAGTATAGTTACCACGTCCGTCAAAAGCTTTTTTGCTTACTCCGTGGAAATCACGTACACGAGGTAGAGAAACAGATACTAATTTATCTAAAAATTCGTACATTCTTTCTCCGCGTAAAGTAACTTTCGCACCGATTGGCATGCCTTCACGTAAACGGAAACCAGCGATTGATTTCTTAGCTTTCGTGATCAATGGTTTTTGACCTGTGATCAATGCTAATTCTTCAACTGCTTTATCTAAATTTTTTGCGTTTGAAACAGCGTCGCCCACACCCATGTTAATAACGATCTTATCAACTTTTGGTGTTTGCATAACTGAACTATAATTAAATTTTTCCACTAATGCTGGAGTAATTTCTTTAATATATTTTTCTTTCAGGCGGTTCATTTAGTAAGCCCCTCCTTCCTTTTAATCTATTTATCTAAGACTTCACCGGTTTTTTTAGAAACACGGACTTTTTTACCATCGACTTCTTTGTAACCTACACGACCAGCTACACCTGTTCCGTCAATCACCATTACATTAGAAACATGAATCGGCGCTTCGACTTCTAGGATTCCGCCTTGCGGCGCTGCTTGATTTGGTTTTTGGTGTTTTTTCATGATGTTAACACCTTCAACGATGACTTTGTCTTTTTTAGGAAACGCTGCTAATACAACGCCCTCTTTATTCTTGTCTTTGCCAGTGATAATTTTCACTTTATCGCCTTTTTTAACAAACATTACTGTTTCGCACCTCCTTTGATACGTGTCCTGATTATAATACTTCTGGTGCTAGAGAAACGATCTTCATGAAGTTGTTTTCACGTAATTCACGTGCAACAGGACCGAAGATACGAGTTCCACGCGGGCTCTTATCATCACGAATAATTACAGCAGCATTTTCATCAAATTTAATGTATGAACCGTCTGTACGACGAGCTCCTGATTTAGTACGAACGATAACGGCTTTTACGACTTCACCTTTTTTGACAACCCCACCTGGCGTTGCTTGTTTAACCGTAGCAACAATCACGTCACCAATGTTAGCAGTTTTACGTCCAGAACCACCTAGTACTTTAATCGTTAAGATTTCACGAGCACCTGAGTTATCTGCGACTTTTAATCGGCTTTCTTGTTGGATCACGATGTGTATCCCCCTTTCAGATTTTATGTTTCAATCTATATAGGAAAATCTCGTTTTTATTAGATGACAACTGCTTCTTCGACTACCTCTAGTAAACGGAAACGTTTTGTAGCTGATAATGGACGAGTTTCCATGATTCTTACGATGTCTCCAACTTTTGCAGTGTTGTTTTCATCATGAGCTTTGTATTTCTTAGAATATTTCATACGTTTACCGTAAATAGGATGGTTTTTCTTTGTTTCTACGACAACAGTGATAGTTTTATCCATCTTATCTGAAACAACACGACCTTGGTAAACTTTGCGTTGATTTCTTTCTTCAGTCATACGCGTTTGGCCTCCTTCCACTATTAGTTAGCTTGTTCACGCAATACTGTTTTGATGCGTGCAATCGATTGACGTACTTCTTTAATACGTGCAGTGTTTTCTAATTGACCTGTTGCTAGTTGGAATCTAAGATTAAATAGTTCTTCTTTGAATTGCTTTTCTTTTTCAAGCATTTCGGCAGTGGTTAATTCTCTGATTTCTTTAACCTTCATTCGATTCACCACCCATTTCCTCACGTTTTACAATTTTGGTTTTCACCGGTAATTTGTGGGATGCAAGGCGAAGTGCTTCACGAGCTACTTCTTCAGGTACGCCTGCGATTTCAAACATGATCTTGCCACGTTTAACTGGTGAAACCCAGCCTTCAGGAGCCCCTTTACCTTTACCCATACGAACACCAATTGCTTTACTTGTGTATGATTTGTGAGGGAAAATTTTAATCCATACTTTCCCGCCACGTTTCATATAACGAGTCATAGCAATACGGGCAGCTTCGATTTGACGGTTAGTAATCCAGTGAGATTCAGTTGCTTGTAAACCCCATTCACCAAATGCTACTTCTTTTCCGCCTTTGGCTTCACCACGCATTTTACCTCTAAATTCACGACGGTGTTTTACACGTTTAGGTACTAACATGATTATTTCCCTCCTTTCTCAGTGTTTTTTTTTGTTGGAAGAATTTCTCCACGGTAAATCCACACTTTAACTCCTAATTTTCCGTAAGTTGTGTCTGCTTCTTCCCATGCGTAATCAATATCAGCACGCAAAGTGTGAAGTGGAACTGTACCTTCAGAGTAACCTTCTGAACGAGCGATATCAGCACCGTTTAAACGACCTGATACTTGTGTTTTGATACCTTTAGCGCCTGAACGCATAGTGCGTTGGATCGCTTGTTTTTGAGCACGACGGAAAGCAACACGGTTTTCTAATTGACGTGCAATTCCTTCGCCTACTAATTTTGCATCTAAATCTGGTTTTTTGATTTCAATGATGTTGATATGAACTCTTTTACCAGTTAGTGAATTTAATGATTTTCTTAGGTTTTCGACTTCAGATCCGCCTTTACCGATAACCATACCTGGTTTAGCTGTGTGGATTGAAATGTTCACACGATTTGCAGCGCGCTCGATCTCAATTGTAGACACAGCGGCATCAGCAAGTTTTGTCGCGATAAATTTACGGATTCTTAAATCTTCGTGTAAGAACTCAGCATACTCTTTTTCAGCATACCATTTTGCATCCCAGTCGCGGATGATGCCTACACGCATTCCAATTGGATGTACTTTTTGACCCACTGATTGTCCCTCCTCTTAATCTTTTAAGGTTCGGTCGTCACTATCTTTTAATACTCAGTATCAAAGATAATGATCCTCCTCTTATTAAGTGACGTCTGTTTAAAAACAGATTATTTTTCTGATACGACTACTGTAAGATGACTTGTACGTTTGTTAATTGGTGATGCTGAACCTTTTGCACGTGGACGGAAGCGTTTCATTGTTGGTCCTTCGTTGACAAATGCTTCAGATACTACTAAGTTTTCAACGTCTAAGTCAAAGTTATTTTCTGCGTTAGCAACTGCTGACATTAAAACTTTTTCAATGATTCCAGCAGATTTGTTTGGCATGAATTTCAAGATAGAAATTGCATCCGCAACGCTTTTACCTCTGATAAGATCGATTACTAAACGGGCTTTACGAGGTGAAGTGCGAACTGTTTTTGCAGTTGCCTTAGCTGATGTAATTTGTTCTGACATTTGCATTTCCTCCCCTCAAAATTAACGTCTAGTTTTCTTATCGTCGGCTCCGTGGCCACGATAAGTTCTAGTTGGTGCAAATTCACCTAATTTATGTCCTACCATGTCTTCTTGGATGTATACAGGAACGTGTTTACGTCCATCATATACGGCAATTGTAAATCCAACGAATGTTGGAAAAATTGTAGAACGGCGAGACCAAGTTTTAATTACTTTCTTCTTTTCGGCACCTTGTTGAGCTTCTACTTTTTTCATTAAATGCTCATCAGCGAAAGGTCCTTTTTTCAAACTACGACCCATGGTGAACCTCCTCTCAAAATGTACGACACATGGTCAAAAAAATTATTTAGTACGACGACGAACAATAAGTTTGTCTGATTTAGCTTTTTTGTTACGAGTTTTCAAGCCGATAGCTGGTTGACCCCAAGGTGATACTGGAGCTTTACGTCCAATCGGTTGTTTCCCTTCACCACCACCGTGTGGGTGATCGTTCGGGTTCATTACGCTACCACGAACTGTTGGGCGTTTACGCATCCAACGAGAGCGGCCAGCTTTACCAATGTTGATTAATTCGTGTTGTTCGTTACCAACAGCACCGATAGTTGCACGGCAAGTTGCTAAAATCATACGAACTTCACCAGAGTTCAAACGGATTAATACGTATTTGCCTTCTTTACCAAGTACTTGTGCACTTGTTCCAGCAGAACGGATCAATTGACCGCCTTTACCAGGTTTCATTTCAATGTTATGAACAACAGTACCTACTGGAATATTTTCCAATGGTAATGCGTTCCCTACTTTAATATCTGCTTCAGTACCGGAAACAAGGCGCATGCCTACTTCCAATCCTTTTGGTGCTAGAATATATGCTTTGATTCCATCTTCGTAATGTACTAACGCGATGTTAGCAGAACGGTTTGGATCATACTCGATAGTTTTGACAACCGCTACAACGTTATCTTTATTACGTTTGAAGTCGATCATACGGTATTGACGTTTGTGACCGCCACCTTGATGACGAACTGTAATACGACCATTGTTGTTACGACCGGCATGATTTTTTAATGGCGCCAACAACGATTTTTCAGGTGTTGATGTCGTGATTTCAGCAAAATCAGATGCTGTCATATTACGACGGCCATTTGTGGTAGGTTTATACTTTTTAATCGCCACGTCTTTTTCCCTCCCATTTAATAGTTAACATGGACTGCTTATTCAGCAGCATCGAAAATTTGAATTTCTTTTGAATCATCTGTTAATGTCACAACAGCTTTGCGACGTTTTTTTGTGTAACCAGCGTGTTTACCCATACGTTTAAATTTAGGGCGCACGTTAATGATGTTTACGTTTTTAACTTTAACATCAAATGCTGCTACAACAGCTTGTTTTACTAAAGTTTTGTTCGCACGAGTGTCCACTTCGAAAGTGTATTTCTTTTCGTCCATAGCAAGCATGGATTTTTCAGTGATCACTGGGCGTTTGATTACGTCTAGTAAGTTCATTATGCAAGCACCTCCTCAATTTGAGTAAGAGCAGTTTGTGTTGCCAATACTTTAGTATTAGAAACGATATCTAAAACACTTACGTTATCAGAAGTTACTACAGAAACGTTTGGTAGATTACGTGCAGACAATGCTGCAAAATCATTTCCTGTTTCTAAAACAACTAATACTTTCGTATCAATAGATAAGTTAGTTAAAACTTGTTTGAATTCTTTTGTTTTTGGTGCATCAAAGCCTAACGCTTCAACTGCTACCAAGTTGTTTTCAGCAACTTTATCTGACAATACAGATTTCATTGCTAAACGACGAACTTTTTTAGGAAGTTTGTAGCTGTAAGAACGCGGTGTTGGTCCGAAGACTACGCCACCTCCACGCCATTGTGGTGAACGAATTGACCCTTGACGAGCACGACCAGTTCCTTTTTGGCGCCATGGTTTACGGCCGCCGCCACGAACTTCTCCGCGGTTTTTTACTGAGTGTGTACCTTGTCTTAATGAAGCACGTTGCATGATGATTGCATCGTAGACAACTGTTTCATTCGGTTCGATTCCGAAAATCTCTTCGTTTAAAGTGATTTCACCATTTTGAGTTCCATCTTGTTTAAATAATGCTACATTCGGCATTCCTTAGTTCCTCCTTTCCCTACGCTTATTTAGCTTTCACAGCTGATTTGATTGTGATTAATGATTTTTTCGCTCCAGGAATGTTACCTTTGATCATGATTACATTTCTTTCAGCGTCCACTTTAACAATTTCAAGGTTTTGAATTGTTACGCGGTTACCACCCATACGGCCGGCAAGTTTTTTATTTTTAAATACACGGTTAGGTGCAACTGGACCCATTGACCCAGGACGACGGTGGTAACGAGATCCGTGACTCATTGGTCCGCGGCTTTGTCCGTGACGTTTGATAACGCCTTGGAATCCTTTACCTTTCGAAGTTCCTGTAACATCAATAATGTCTCCTGCTTGGAAAACATCTACCTTAATTTCTTTACCTACTTCATATTCTCCTAGCTCAACATTTTTGAATTCCTTAATGAAGCGCTTAGGAGCCGTGTTTGCTTTTGCAACATGACCTTTCGCAGGTTTGTTCGCTAATACTTCACGTTTGTCTTGGTAACCGATTTGGATAGCTTCGTATCCGTCAGTCTCAACAGTTTTTACTTGCAAAACTACGTTTGGCGTAGCTTCAACTACTGTTACTGGAATTAATTCACCAGACTCAGTAAAGATTTGTGTCATTCCCACTTTTTTTCCTAAGATTCCTTTGGTCATGAGTACACCTCCATCATCTTGATTTTATAGTTTGATTTCAATATTCACACCAGATGGTAAGTCAAGCTTCATTAAAGCATCAACTGTTTTTGGTGTTGGGTTCACAATGTCGATTAGACGTTTGTGCGTACGCATTTCGAATTGTTCGCGTGAATCTTTGTATTTATGAGTCGCACGAATAACTGTGTAAAGCGAGCGTTCTGTTGGTAATGGAATTGGTCCTGATACGTCAGCTCCAGTTCTTTTTGCTGTTTCCACAATTTTATCCGCTGATTGATCTAAAATACGGTGTTCATACGCTTTTAAACGGATACGAATTTTTTGTTTTGCCATCTTGTTCCCTCCTTCGCCTATTTTGAAAGTAGACATAGCTCCACGAAAATTTTTCCGTCACGCTCGTTCGTGGCAAAGCGTCCGGGCGTGTCGCAACCTCTCGTTTCTTAGCCGGTAGATCAAAAGCTTGATTTACCAATGCTTTTTACACTTCTATAAATAGCACCTTTGTCATTATATTATAGAAACATAGTAATAGCAAGGTTTTTTTCAGAAAAAAGTCATTTTTTTATTGCAAGCATTTTCTTGAAAATTATTTTCTTATATTCAAATAATTTAATCAACCAACTTAATCCATTATATATAGAAGAAAAAAGATTTTAGCGTCTCCCCTCTTTTTGTTTTATCTATTTTAAGATCAAAAAAAGTCGAAGGGAAATCCCTTCGACTTACGTCCGAGTACGCCGATGTTTTACGTCGGTTTTGTTACTTTATATTAATCTGTAATTATTTAGTAATTTCAGAAACAACGCCTGAACCAACAGTACGTCCGCCTTCACGAATAGAGAAACGAGTTCCGTCTTCGATAGCGATTGGGTGGATTAATTCAACGTCCATTGCAACGTTATCACCAGGCATTACCATTTCAGTACCTTCTGGTAATTCAACTACACCAGTTACGTCAGTTGTACGGAAGTAGAACTGAGGACGGTAGTTTGTGAAGAATGGAGTGTGACGTCCGCCTTCTTCTTTTGATAAAACATAAACTTCAGCTTTAAATTTTGTGTGTGGAGTAATTGAAGCAGGTTTTGCCAATACTTGTCCACGTTCGATATCTTCACGGGCTACACCACGTAATAAAGCACCGATGTTATCGCCAGCTTCAGCGTAGTCTAACAATTTACGGAACATTTCAACACCAGTAACTGTTGTTTTAGCAGTATCTTCTTTAATACCAACGATTTCGATTTCGTCACCAACGCGAACTTCTCCACGTTCAACACGGCCTGTAGCAACAGTACCACGTCCAGTGATTGAGAATACGTCTTCGACTGGCATCATGAATGGTTTGTCAGTATCACGAGTTGGAGTTGGGATGTACTCATCAACTGCAGCCATTAATTCCATGATTTTTTCTTCGTATGAAGCGTCGCCTTCTAATGCTTTCAAAGCAGAACCAGCGATAACAGGAGTGTCGTCACCTGGGAAGTCATATTCAGATAATAAATCGCGAACTTCCATTTCTACTAATTCTAATAATTCTTCATCATCTACCATATCCATTTTGTTTAAGAAAACAACGATGTATGGTACACCAACGTTACGTGATAACAAGATGTGCTCACGAGTTTGAGGCATAGGACCATCAGCAGCAGATACTACTAAGATAGCTCCATCCATTTGTGCAGCACCAGTGATCATGTTTTTAACGTAATCCGCGTGTCCTGGGCAATCCACGTGGGCATAGTGACGAGCATCAGTTTCATACTCGATGTGAGAAGTGTTGATTGTGATACCACGTTCTTTTTCTTCTGGAGCGTTATCGATATCAGCATAGTTTTGAGCTTCACCGCCACCGTGTTTAGCTAACACAGTTGCGATTGCAGCAGTTAATGTAGTTTTTCCATGGTCAACGTGTCCAATAGTACCAATGTTTACATGGGGTTTAGAACGGTCAAATTTTTCTTTAGCCATTTTAAATGTTCCTCCTAAAATATATAAATTTTATTTTTATTTGATAGATAGTTTTACAGCTACCTGATCATCTTTTATTATTCTAACTGAAATCCGCAGAAAATCCTAGTCATAAATAAGCATGTACTTATTTCTTAACTATTATGCGTTGTTTCCGCCATTTTTCTTGATGATTTCTTCTTGTACAGATTTTGGTACATCTTCATAGTGGTCAAAGACCATCATAAACGTACCGCGACCTTGTGTTGCTGAACGTAATGTTGTAGCGTAACCGAACATTTCAGCTAGAGGCACCATCGCATTAACGATTTGTGAGTTACCGTGCGCTTCCATACCTTCAACACGTCCACGACGACTTGTAACGTGTCCCATGATATCACCTAAGTAATCTTCTGGTACAGTGATCGTTACTTTCATCATTGGTTCTAAGATAACTGGGTTAGCTTTCTTAGCAGCCGCACGTAGTGCCATAGAAGCAGCTACACGGAATGCTGTTTCATTTGAATCGACATCATGGTATGAACCATCGTAAAGTTTTGCTTTAATATCCACTAATGGATATCCAGCAAGAACACCGTTGTTCATAGATTCTGCCAAGCCTTTTTCAACCGCTGGGATGTATTCACGAGGAACCACACCACCGACGATGGCATTTTCAAATTCAAACCCTTTTCCTTCTTCGTTTGGTGTAAATTCAACCCAGACATGTCCGTATTGACCTTTACCACCAGACTGACGTACAAACTTACCTTCTGCCTGAGTTAAAGGTGCACGGAAAGTTTCACGGTATGATACTTGTGGAGCACCAACGTTAGCTTCAACCTTGAACTCACGTCTCATACGGTCTACTAATACGTCTAAGTGCAATTCACCCATACCAGAGATAACTGTTTCACCAGTTTCAACGTTTGTTTCAACGCGGAATGATGGATCTTCTTCTGCAAGTTTTTGCAAAGCAATCCCCATTTTATCTTGGTCGGCTTTTGATTTAGGTTCAACAGCTACTTGGATAACCGGTTCTGGGAACTCGATTGATTCAAGAATAACTGGCGCATCCATCGCACATAAAGTATCACCAGTTGTTGTATCTTTCAATCCAACCGCTGCTGCGATATCGCCTGAGAAGACTTTATCGATTTCTTTACGAGTATTTGCATGCATTTGTAGAATACGACCGATACGTTCTTTTTTGTCTTTAGAAGCGTTCAATACGTATGAACCACTTTCAAGGACACCAGAATAGACACGGAAGAATGTTAGACGACCTACGAATGGGTCAGTCATAACTTTAAATGCTAATGAAGCAAAAGGAGCTTCGTCATCTGCAGGACGAGTTGTTTCTTCGTCTGTTTTTGTGTCGATTCCTTTGATTGCTTCGATATCTAATGGTGATGGTAAGTAATCAAGAACTGCATCAAGCATTAATTGAACACCTTTATTTTTAAAGGCAGAACCAGCCATTACTGGGAAGAATTCAACGTTGATCGTTGCTTGGCGGATACCCGCTTTTAATTCTTCGATTGTAATTTCTTCACCATCAAGATATTTCATCATTAGGTCTTCATCTGTTTCAGCTACTGCTTCAACTAATTTTTCACGCCATTCAACTGCTTGTTCCATATATTCTTCTGGAATTTCAGTTTCTTGAATGTCTGTACCTAAGTCGTTTGTATAGATTTCAGCTTTCATCGTAATTAAATCGATGATCCCTGTAAAGCTATCTTCTGAACCAATTGGTAATTGGATTGGATGAGCATTTGCTTGTAAACGATCATGTAATGAGTTTACAGAGTATAAGAAATCCGCACCGATTTTATCCATTTTATTACAGAAAACAACACGAGGAACTTTATATTCAGTTGCTTGACGCCAAACTGTTTCTGTTTGAGGCTCCACACCTGATTGTGAATCAAGAACGGTTACAGCACCATCTAATACACGTAACGAACGTTGAACTTCAATAGTGAAATCCACATGTCCTGGTGTATCAATGATATTTACTCGGTAACCTTTCCATTCTGCAGTTGTTGCAGCAGATGTGATGGTAATACCACGTTCTTGTTCTTGTTCCATCCAGTCCATTTGTGAAGCACCTTCGTGCGTTTCACCAATTTTATGGATTTTACCAGTATAGTATAAGATACGCTCTGTTGTTGTTGTTTTACCAGCATCAACGTGAGCCATAATACCGATATTACGAGTGTTTTCTAACGAAAATTCTCTTGCCATTTTAGGTTGATCTCCTCTCTTTATTTAAATCGATTGTAAAGTGACTGTCTGTTGTAAAGTTAAATTACATACAGAGAGGATTTTACCAACGATAATGTGCAAACGCACGGTTAGCGTCAGCCATTTTGTGAGTATCTTCACGTTTTTTAACTGAAGCGCCAGTGTTATTGGCTGCATCCATGATTTCTTTCGCTAGACGTTGTTCCATTGTATGTTCACCGCGTAGGCGAGCATAATTAACAACCCAACGTAAACCTAAAGTTGTACGACGTTCTGGACGAACTTCAACTGGTACTTGGTAGTTAGAACCCCCAACACGGCGAGCTTTTACTTCTAAGACAGGCATAACGTTTTTCATTGCTTGTTCGAAAACTTCCAATGGATCGTTACCTGTAGATTCTTTGATGATATCAAATGAATTATAGATAATATTAGCAGCAATCCCGCGTTTTCCATCAACCATTACACGGTTAATCAAGCGAGTTACTAATTTTGAGTTATAAATTGGATCTGGTAAAACATCGCGTTTTGTAACAGGACCTTTACGTGGCATCCGTAACTCCTCCTTCCGAAAATTCTTTATTGTATAACACCTTAGTGATTGTCAAATTATTTAGCTGCTTTAGGCATTTTAGTACCATATTTAGAGCGGCTTTGTTTACGATCTGTAACACCAGCTGTATCAAGCGCACCACGTACGATATGATAACGTACCCCTGGTAAATCTTTTACACGTCCACCGCGTAATAGTACCACGCTATGTTCTTGTAAGTTATGACCAATACCTGGGATATAAGCTGTTACTTCGATTAAGTTAGACAAACGAACACGGGCATATTTACGTAAAGCCGAGTTAGGTTTTTTAGGTGTCATTGTTCCCACACGAGTACAAACCCCACGCTTTTGTGGTGAGTTTACGTTTGTTTGGGCTTTCTTAAAACTATTATATCCTTTGTTCAACGCTGGTGAATTAGATTTCTCCACCTTTGATTTACGAGGTTTACGTACTAATTGATTAATTGTAGGCATTCCTTGTTTCCTCCTTCCTCATTTCGCATCTAGTTCCACACATCCAGGTGGTTCTTTTTTAGCGATAAAAAATAATGCAATCTCTGCACTCATTATCAAATATGCTTCGATAGACAGTCAGCACGTCTCCAACGAGAGACCTGTAGATAAAGCACCTTTGCTAGGATAGCACGATAATACGGGTATGTCAACCACTTGTCAGCTTTTTTCTAGTAAAATGAGGATTTTTTTTACTTCTTTATTTAAGTTAGCATTTATATAGAAGAAAATCGACATTTCCATAAATCATTCTATCTTTTTTTTTTGTTTAACGGTACAATATCTTTGATTATTTGAAAGGGGCAAACAAACGGATGAATCTTAAACAAATGGCAGGAATCGAAGCAGCAAAATATGTAGAAGATGGTATGATTGTCGGTCTTGGTACTGGATCTACGGCAAAATTCATGGTAGATGAAATCGGGCGACGTGTAAAAGAGGAAGGCTTATCGATCGTAGGTGTCACGACATCAAAAGAAACTGAGCGTCAAGCACAAGCACTAGGTATCCCTTTAAAAGGGATTGATGAGGTTCCTTACGTTAACCTGACAATCGATGGCGCTGATGAGATCAGTGAAGATTTCCAAGGAATCAAAGGCGGCGGTGCAGCTTTACTATTTGAAAAGATTGTAGCAACCTACTCAAAAAAATGTATTTGGATTGTTGATGAATCAAAACTTGTAAAAAAACTTGGCAAATTCCCTTTACCTGTTGAAGTCGTTCCATACGGCAGCAAACAATTAGTACGTTTATTTGAAGAAAAAGGCTATTCACCCATTTTACGCACAACAACTGATGGTGAAACGCTAATTACAGATGGCGGTCATTACATCATTGATCTTCATTTAGAAAAAATCGATGACCCTATTGCTCTTGGAGCTTATTTAGATCAGTTAGTCGGTGTAGTTGAGCATGGTCTATTTCTTCAAATCGTTTCAACTGTGATTGTAGGTGGCGAGGCTGGTCCTAAGACGATCCATGTCCCAAATTAAAAAATATTTGAATCTGATTTGAAAAAGAACAAAAAGATTAAAATTAGATAAAAAAACAACTATCATTTCGTTCGTTTTTATGCTACATTTTTAGTATTCAATTTTACTTTTGTACTAGAAAGGACGAACGATGAAAATAATTGGTTATGCGCGTACAACAATTACTGACGACGATCTTGATACTCAAATCAAGGTGCTGTCTGATTACGGCTGTGATCACATCTATCAAGAATCTTTTGACGTCACAAATGATACTCACGTTATTTCTGAGCTAGAGACTGTTCTCAACAGTTTGGCTGCTGGTGATACGTTAGTCATTTGCCGATTGAACCGTTTAGGTCGTTCAACTCGACAACTCACAGAGTTAACCCAAACCTTCAAAGGTTCAGGTATTCATTTGGTCAGCCTTGATGAAGAAATCGATACTCGTGATCCGATGGGCAAAATTTATTTTAAGTTGATGAACGGTTTAGCTGCGATGGAATGTGATTTAATCAAAGAACGAACCTTAATTGGCTTAAATAACGCTCGAAAAAACGGGAAAATCGGCGGACGTCCAAAGATAGATGTACGTACTATAAAAAAAATCCGTCATTTGTACCATGAAAAGAAAGAAACAATTCAGTTTATTTCTTCAAAATGTAATGTTTCTGTGGGAACTTGCTACAAATACATCAATTTATCCGAAACAGAACTTGCCAAGCTTTCTCAGTAGTAACCCAGATACGGTAGACTGCAGCTAAAAATGCTGCGGTCTCTTTTATTTAGATTCTTTCCTATAGCGATAGCTTACTTTAGATAATTACCCATTTCACTAATTTACAATGGAAATCTATTTTAAAACGGTGTACAATAGAAAAGGAAATGAAAGTTTCAGAAACTACAACTCAAAGGAGAGCTATACATGCCAAAATTAGTATTTTCTCGTCATGGACTTAGTGAATGGAATGCATTGAATCAATTTACTGGATGGGCTGACGTAGATTTAGCACCAGAAGGTGTTGAAGAAGCAATCGAAGGCGGACGCAAAATCAAAGAAGCTGGAATTGAATTTGATGTAGCCTATACTTCTGTATTAACTCGTGCTATCAAAACATGTAACTTACTTTTAGAACATTCAGATCAACTATGGGTTCCTCAAATCAAATCTTGGCGTTTAAACGAACGTCACTATGGTAAATTACAAGGTTTAAACAAAAAAGAAACTGCTGAAAAATATGGAGATGACCAAGTACACATTTGGCGTCGTTCTTACGATACATTACCTCCATTGATGGATGCAAATGATGAAGGATCAGCTGCAAACGATCGTCGTTATGCAATGCTAGATCAACGTGATGTACCAGGCGGAGAAAACTTAAAAGTAACGCTAGAACGTGCATTACCATTCTGGCAAGATCAAATCGCTCCTGCTTTACTTGACAACAAAACTGTCTTAGTAGCAGCTCACGGTAACTCTTTACGTGCTTTAGCAAAACATATCGAAGGTATTTCAGATGAAGATATCATGGATCTTGAAATCCCAACAGGTCAACCACTTGTTTATGAATTAAACGATGACTTAACAGTAGCGAAGAAATACTACTTATAATAAAGTAAGACCGCTGAAACAATCCAGTTTCAGCGGTCTTTTTTTATTTTTCTAAACTTTCTTTTAAGCGATCAAGCCAACTAGAGATACCTTCGCGCTGTGTTACAAATTCAAAATCAGACATGTTATAGTGAACATAATATCGTCTGTCTACAAAACGCACCATGATCGAAGATCTTACTTCCTCCTCTAGTGCATCTTTTTGTAACTCTTCACGGTAAAATATCCAACTTGTTGCTAGAACATCAGTAGATCCCTTTAAATCCGTTTGAACAATTTGATTGATTGTTTCTATTAAATCGTTTTGTTCTATATTCTTAAAATAAGCGTACCAAAGTGTCCGGTTTCCGGAATATGTTTCATCAAATAACTTCTTCATAGGATCTTTCCTCTTCTCAAGTCATTTTTTGTTAAACAAAACTAGATTCTGTCAAACAGTCACGGTAGATCGCTTCAACATCGGATTCAGTTAACGGAACAAACGCATCTGTTTTGATCGTACTATGTGCCACTGCTTGTTTCGCCATTTCTTCAAATTTTTCCTCATCGATCCCAACTGCTAGTAATGTCATCGGAATGTCGCACGCTTTGAAGAAATCATAAGTTGCTTGAATCCCTTTTTTCGCCGCAAGCATTGGATCTTTCTCAACGATTCCCCACACATTATGGGCAAACTGAGCAAATTTAGCGACCGTTTGTTCCGAAAGTACATAATTCATCCAACGTGGTGTTAAGATAGCCAAACCGATTCCATGAGTAATATCATAAAAAGCACTTAGCTCATGCTCCATTGCATGACAGGACCAAACACCGTGCTTCCCGTTTCTTGTCAAACCATTCAGTGCTAAGCTGCTTGACCACATCAAATTAGCACGGGCGTCATAATCATCAGGTGTAACAAGTGCAATTGGACAATTTTTAATCACTGCACGCATCAAGCCTTCTGAAACAAAATCTTGAACGTTAGTACCTTCTGTTACATTAAAGTAACTTTCAAACAAATGACTTAAGATATCAGCAGAACCAGCTGCTGTTTGATACGCTGGTACCGTAAAAGTTGTTGTTGGATCTAAGAAAGAAACTTTTGGCATCATCGCAGGACCACCAACACCTAGTTTTTGATTCGTTGCTAAGTTTGTGATCACTGCCCCTGCATTCATCTCACTACCTGTTGCAGCTAATGTTAAAATCGTAACTATCGGTAAAGCGTCCCCTTGGAACCCTTTTCGTCCAGCAATGACTGTCCACGGGTCTTCTTCACTATAGAAACCCGCCGCAACCACTTTGGCACAATCGATCGTTGACCCGCCACCAACAGCTAAGATCACATCTACATCATGTTCACGACATAATGCCACGCCATGACAAACCGTTTCGATACGAGGATTTGGTTCAACGCCACTTAATTCCACAACTTTATTTTTATTTTGTCCAAGCAAACCGATCACTTGATCGTACAACCCGTTTCTTTTAATACTTCCACCACCATAAACTAACAATACATTTTTGCCATAAACATTCAATACATCTGTTAGTTCTGTTGTTAAACGATCTTTTCCAAAACGAATATCTGTCGGTACGTAAAATCTAAAATTATCCAATTGTTCTTCCTCCATTCAAATTAGGGTTCTTACTCTATGATAGTCCATCAAAAAAGAGTGTCAAGAAAAACAGTCACTCGATTAAATCGAGGTATAAAAACAGCTCCGTCTAGAATCAGGAGCTGTTTTACTAACTATTATCATTAATTGTTGATTGCTGTTTCAAGACCAACTTGGATCATATCGTTAAAGGTTGTTTGGCGTTCTTCAGCAGTTGTTTCTTCACCAGTTACCAAACTGTCACTAACGGTCATGATTGCTAAGGCTTGCACATCAAATTTAGCTGCTAAATAATATAAGGCTGCAGCTTCCATTTCAATTGCTAAAACACCTAATTTACCTAATTCAAACACACCATCCATGCTATCTTTGTAGAAAACATCATCTGACAACACGTTTCCTACATGCGTAACAAAACCTTTTTCTTTCGCTGTTGTATATGATTTCAACAGCAAATCAAAATCAGCAATCTGCGGGAAATCGTACTTAGGAAAATCATTACGGATCATTGATGACGACGTTGCGGCTGCTTGTGCAATCACCAAATCTCTAACATTAACTTTCTCAGAAATCGAACCACAGGTACCCACACGAATCAATTTTTTCACATCATACGAATTGATCAATTCATGCGCATAAATAGTAGCTGAAGGCATCCCCATTCCTGTTCCTTGAACAGAAACTCGTTCACCTTTATATGTCCCTGTGTAACCTAACATTCCTCTAACTTGATTGTAGCAAACTGGGTTTTCTAAAAATGTTTCAGCAATATATTTTGCGCGTAATGGATCTCCTGGCAGTAAAATTTTATCTGCGATTTCACCTGGTTTTGCTTCGATATGAATACTCATACTTTTTCTCCTTTAATCATACAGTTTATAATGCAGCTAATGCCGCTTTAACTAATTCTTTAAATTGCCCTTTTACACGTTCTGTTGTTTTAACAACTTCTGCATGGTTTAAACTACTTTGCATACCCGCAGCTAAGTTAGTAATACATGAGATTCCCAGAACTTTCAACCCACTATGAGCTGCAACAATAACTTCTGAAACGGTCGACATCCCCACCGCATCTGCTCCCATTACACGAGACATCCGGATTTCAGCAGGTGTTTCGTAGGTTGGACCAGAAAAGCCCATATAAACACCTTCCTGCAATGGTACATTTTGCGTTTTCGCTACTTTTCTTGCTACCTCAGCATATTCTGGCGTATATGCATGGCTCATATCTGGGAAACGAGGACCCATTTCGTCATCGTTCTCACCAATCAACGGATTATCGAAAGTGAAGTTGATATGATCTGTAATCAGCATCAAATTCCCTGGTGTAAAGTTCTCATTCACTCCACCAGCAGCGTTCGTTACAATAATAGAATGCGCTCCAATCGCCGCCATCATACGAACTGGATACGTCACAGTTTGCATTGAATGACCTTCGTAATAGTGGAAACGACCTTGCATTGCTAACACTTTTTTCCCTGAAAGTGTACCATAAACTAATTTACCTGCATGACCAACAACAGCAGAAACAGCAAAGTGAGGAATTTCAGAAAACGGGATAGCAATCGCATCTTCTATTTCATCTGCTAATTCACCTAATCCTGAACCTAAGATCAAGCCAAATTCTACTTCTTTAATTCCTTTTTCTTTTAAAAAACTAGTTGTCTCTTTTAACATTTCACTTAGTTTTGTCATCATTTCTCTCCTATACCAGTTTATTTAAGAAGCTTTCGCCATTTTCAGTTTTTGGAACAGCAAAGTTTTCAGCCACCGTTGCTGAGATATCTGCATAATGACCTTGTGCCAAACTACCTTGTCCATTCATTTTTTTGCTGTAAACTAATAATGGAACATACTCTCTAGTGTGGTCAGTCCCAGGGAATGTTGGATCATTTCCGTGGTCAGCTGTGATCATTAATAAATCATCGTCTTCCATCGCGTCAATAATTTCTGGCAATCTTAAATCAAAGGCTTCGATTGCATGTGCATATCCTACTACATCACGGCGATGACCGTATAACGCATCAAAATCAACTAAGTTCGTAAAACTTAATCCTTCAAAATCGCGTTTCATTACGTTAAGCAATTGATCGACACCATCCATATTACTTTTCGTGCGAACAGAGTCTGTGATCCCTTGACCGTTGAAAATATCATTGATTTTTCCAACAGCAATCACTTCTTTCCCGTTATCTTTCAATGAATCTAGAACTGTTTGACCAAATGGATCTAAAGCATAATCATGGCGATTACTTGTTCTAGTAAAATTACCTGGTTCACCAAGATACGGACGAGCGATGATACGTCCAATCATATAAGGCTCGTCTTTGGTAATATCACGAACATACTGACAAATACGGTATAATTCTTCCAAAGGAATGATCTCTTCATGCGCTGCGATTTGCAAGACTGGATCAGCTGATGTGTAAACGATCAAATCACCTGTTTCCATTTGATGTGGACCGAAATCGTCAATCACGGCTGTTCCGCTATATGGTTTATTACAAACGATTTTACGCCCTGAAAATTCTTCGATTTGTTTTAATAATTCTTCTGGAAATCCATCTGGAAATACACGGAAAGGTTTTTGAATATTCAAGCCCATGATCTCCCAATGTCCTGTCATCGTATCTTTACCTACTGAAATTTCTTCTAATTTTGTTGCATAGCCTTTATGATCCGCAACAGCTTCTACATTATGCAAAGGCGCGATCGTTCCTAGACCTAGATTTTCTAAATTGGGAATCGTCAAACCTGCTTCTTTAGCGATATGACCTAACGTATCACTACCGACATCACCAAATTTTTCAGCATCAGGCGCTTCTCCGATCCCAACTGAATCCATTACTACTAAATGCACACGTTTAAACATAACCATCCTTCTTTCTTTACTATTGTTTTAAAAGCTTTACCCGTTTATCCTGTAAAACTAGCATGATAATTATTATAAAAAGGGCATGACTTAAGATAACTTCCCATAGCCCGCCCTTTTATACTAAATTTATTTATTTTGATTTGATATAATTCTTCCCAATAGCTTTTGGACCAGATGCTTTTCCTAAGAAAACGACCAGTACGATAATGGTCAATACATACGGTGCCGCTTGTAAATAAACAGCTGGTATCGATGAAATCACTGGTAAGTTTGAGCCAGCAATACTGATGTTTTGCGCAAAACCGAAGAATAATGCTGCGCCCATCGCACCTAGTGGATTCCATTTACCAAAAATCATTGCTGCCATTGAAATAAAGCCTTGTCCAGCAATCGTTGTAACTGCAAAACGTCCAGCAATCGTTTGAGCGAAGACAGCTCCCCCGATTCCACCTAAAAATCCAGAAATCAAAACGCCAGCATAACGCATTATATAAACATTGATTCCAAGGGTATCTGCTGCTTGTGGGTTTTCACCAACTGAACGAAGACGTAAACCAAAGCGCGTTTTGAACAACACAAACCAAGATAAAATTGCGACTAAGATCGCTACAAAAGCTGGCAATGTTGTTTGTTTAAAGAATAAATCACCTAAAATTGGAATATCTTTTAAAATCGGAAATGAAAAATAACCAAACGATTCTGTGATCGTATCTGTTTGACCTTTTCCATAAATCACTTTGATCAAGAAAATCCCTAAAGCAGGAGCCATCAAATTGACTACGGTTCCGCTGATGATATGATCGGCTCTTAGATTGATCGTTGCTACTGCATGCAATAGCGAGAATAACATCCCGACTACACCACCAACTAAACAAGCAAGCCAAGGTGTTGCTGCACCAAACGTTTCAGCAAATGTTAAGTTAAATACCACCGAACTGAAAGCACCCATAACCATAATACCTTCAAGTCCTACGTTTACAATACCACTACGCTCAGAAAATGTCCCGCCCAAAGCCGTGAAGACCAAAGGAGTGGAATAAACCAACGTTTGTGTAATAATCGGCGCTAATACAGCGATTAATGCAATATTCATTAGATTTTTCCTCCTTCTTGACTTGTTTGGTCTGATTTTCCGTCTAATTCTTCAACGATTGCGACTTCTTTTTTACTACCTGAAGCTTTCGCCAATACGAAACGGATAAGATAGCTGATTGCGACAAAGAAAATGATCGCAGCAATTACGACATCGACTAATTCGATTGGAACACCAGCACGTAAAGGCATACCTTGTCCGCCAAGTTTCAGCACACTGAAGAGGATCGCCGACAGGAAGATTCCTACCGAGCTACCTGCTCCTAGCAAGGAAATCGCCATTCCATCAAAACCGATACTTAACGAAGAACCTTGAACAAAGAAATTCCCAAATGTTCCTAGCCCAAGAACCACACCGCCCAGACCAGCTAAAGTCCCTGAGATGACCATCGACATTACAATGGTTCGTTTACTGCTCATTCCGGCATATTCTGACGCAAACGGGTTCAATCCAACCGAACGAATTTCATAGCCCAAAGTCGTTTTCTTCATCAGGAACCAAATCAAGACTAAGAAAATAAGTGCCATAAAAATCCCAATATTCAAACGAGAACCACTACTCAGTTCTTTCAAAAAGCCTGTACGTAAACTCGCGTTTTCTCCAATTACTTTGGTCACACCTTTGTTGCTCATATAATCTTTTGACATCACATTATTCACAATGTGCGTGCTTGTATAAAGGAAAACATAGTTCAACATGATTGTAACGATTACTTCACTTGTCCCGAAAAATGCACGTAATAAACCAGGAATTGCAGCGGCTGCCGCTCCTGCTAAAGCACCTGCCAAGATAGCTGTTGGTAACACTACTAAACGTGGCGCGTCCGGCATCGCTAAAGCTACCCAAATACTTGTTACCCAACCACACAGAGCTTGTCCTGAAAGCCCGATATTAAAGAATCCTGCTGAATTCGCTACCGCAAATCCTAGGGCTGTGAAAATCAACGGACCCGCTGTTACGAAAATCTCACCGATACTTTTTGGGCTTTGAAAAGCAGTCTTAAGCATCGCTTGATAGCCTGCAATCGGATCTTGACCTGAAATAAGCATAATAATTGCGCCAAGAATAAATCCCATCAACACTGATAATATAGGAACTAAAATATTCCGTAGTTTTTCTGACCGATTATTCAACTGCCTCACCTGCCCTTTGATTCAATTCGGCTCTAGCTTCTTCCAATGAGTAACCTGCCATTAAGAGCCCTAATTCATTTTCACTGGTTTCTTTTGGATCAACGATCCCAACGATTTTCCCTGCATGAATTACAGCAATTCGATCAGAAACATTTAAGATTTCCTCTAATTCAAAGCTAACGACTAATACCGCTTTATCTTTATCTCGTTGTTCGATCAACCGCTTATGAATGTACTCGATAGCACCAACATCCAAACCACGAGTTGGTTGAGAAACAATTAGCAAATCTGGATCGCGATCGATCTCACGAGCGATGATTGCTTTTTGTTGATTCCCACCCGATAACGCTTTAGCTGGAACCAATTCGCTTACTGTCCGTACATCATATTCTTCTATTAACTTGCGCGCATAAGAATTGATTTGGTTGTAATTTAGAACACCGTTATTACTTAATGGTTTTTTATAGTAGGTTTGCAATGCAATATTCTCTGCTAGCGTCATATCTAAAATCAAACCATATTTGTGTCGATCTTCTGGCACGTGACCCACACCTGCTTCTGTAATTGTTCGAGGATTTTTATTTGTGATTGCTTCTCCTCTAAGTTCAACTGAACCACTTTCAGCTTTACGTAACCCTGTTAGTGCTTGATTCAATTCAGTCTGACCATTGCCATCGATCCCTGCAATCCCGACTACTTCACCAGCACGTACATCTAAGCTTAACCCTTTAACCGCTTCTAGGCCGCGACTTTCTTTCACCACTAAATCTTTAATTGAAAGAACGACTTCTTTTGGCTCGGCAGCTTTTTTTTCTGTTTTAAATGAAACAGAACGTCCCACCATCATATCGGCTAATTGTTGTGAAGAGACATCTTTAACATTGACTGTATCAATACTTTGACCACGACGGATAACCGTACAACGATCCGCTACTTTTTTGATTTCATCTAATTTATGGGTAATCAAGATAATAGATTTACCCTCTTGAACAAGACCACGCATAATTTCAATCAACTCATCAATTTCTTGCGGTGTTAAAACAGCGGTCGGTTCGTCAAAAATCAAGACATCCGCCCCACGATACAACGTTTTCAAAATTTCCACACGTTGTTGAGCCCCAACAGAAATATCACGAATATAGGCACCTGGGTCTACTGATAACCCGTACTGTTCTGAAACACGTTTGATTTCTGCTGTTGCCTTTTTACGGTCTAAAACACCAGCATTTGTTGGTTCACTTCCAAGAACAATATTTTCTGTCACGGTAAATGCATCTACCAACATAAAGTGTTGATGAACCATCCCAATTCCTAAACGATTCGCTGCAGTAGGTCCATTGATCGTAACTTTTGAACCATTCATAAAAATTTCACCTGATGTTGGTTCTAACAAACCAGATAAAATATTCATCAGGGTAGATTTCCCCGCACCATTTTCCCCAAGCAATGCATGAATTTCTCCAGGCCGAACAGTTAAGTTGATATTATCATTGGCCTTAAATGTTCCAAACTGCTTAGTGATATTGCGCATCTCAATTACATAGTTTTCCTGAGCCACATTTTTCACTTCCTAACGATTTAATCACTTACACTTACATCATCTATTAATACGGTACTTCTAAAAAATAAAGTAGCTTTTAGGCTCTTAAAGAAAGAAAATGAGTTGTTTTTTCATTCGTTTTCTTTCGTTAAAGGCTTAAGAAAATCTTAGCGCTGCTACGAATGCAGCGCTAAGCAGAAAGTTCTATTCTTTTACATCTTTTGGTACTTCTGGAACAGTGATTTTTTCAGCGATGATTTCTTCTTTTGCTTTATCAACAGCTTTTTGTGCTTCTTCTGATAAATAGCCTTTTGTTAAATCAACACCGCCGTCTTTCAAACCATAAACTAAGTGTTCGCCGCCAGGGAATTTATCTTCTAAGGCACGGTTAGAAATATCTTGTACTGCTGCACCTACACCTTTAAGTGTTGATGTCAAAGTGAAGTTATCTTCTTTACCGTCTTTAGTTTTGTATTTACCTTCTTTATCTTGGTCACTATCTACACCAATAACCCAAACTTTGTCTTTTGAGCCAGTTTCGTTTAAATCTTTTGCTTCTTGGAAGACACCTTGTCCTGTACCACCAGAAGCATGGAAAATGATGTCTACGCCTTTTTGGTACATAGATGCTGCTAATGCTTTCCCTTTAGCAGGATCCCCAAATGAAGCAGCGTATTCGATTTCAACTTTGATGTCTTTGTTCAACGCTTTAGCAGTGTCGATCACACCTTGATGGAAACCAGCTTCAAAACGGTCGATAACCGCGCCTTCTTCACCACCAATAAAGCCGACAGTGTTTGTTTTTGTTGTATATGCTGCTGCAACACCAGCTAAGTAAGAAGCTTCTTGGTCTTTAAATGTTGCAGATACTACGTTATCTTTGCCTTCAATAACACTATCAATGATACCAAATTGTGTATCTGGGTTTGCATCTGCCGCTGTACCAATAGAATCAGCTAACAAGTAGCCAATACCAAAGACTGTTTTAAATCCATTAGAAACAGCTGTATCGATATTTGTTACGTATTCTGAAGCATCGTTTGATTGAATGTAATCAAAGCCGTCTGCTCCTTTTTTAAGATCATGCTCTTTACCCCAAGCTTGCAAGCCTTCCCAAGCTGATTGGTTAAACGAACGATCATCTACCCCGCCGATATCAGTAACGATCACAACACTGTGATCAGCGTCCCCACCTGCTGATTTTCCATCTGTTGAATCTTTTTTACCTCCACCACATGCCGCTAAGACAACTGTTAACGCTAGTGCAGTCAAGCCAAAACCAAATAATTTTGCTTTTTTCATCTCTGTAAAGCCCCCTAAAATAGTTTTATATTTTCAACAGCCGGATGACTGAATGAAACAAGATAATAGTGAAACAACTCTCTCTTCGGCCGTCTTGTGCTTTTCAGCATCAAAATAACGATTTTTTCAGAGATTTGATTCATATAGCTAGATCTTACAAAGCCACATTTAGAACAATGTAGCATGTTATAGATCTTTTTCCGTAAAGGCATATGGCAATAACTCGCCAACGGTCGTCTCTTTCATCACGCCATGAACGCCCACCAAGGTAACTGGCATTTCAGGCGCGCAAAATTCAGCCATCACTTGTCGGCATGCACCACATGGAGAGATTGGCTCAGGTGTATTTCCTGCAATCACTAGATGTTGGAATTCACGTTCACCTTCCGAAACAGCTTTGAATATGGCTGTCCGTTCTGCACAATTTGTCAATCCATATGAAGCATTTTCGATATTGACACCTTGATAGACTTTTCCTTCTTTAGTAACTAGACATGCTCCCACTGGAAAGTGAGAGTATGGTACATAAGCTTTTGTTAACGCAGTATCTGCGATAGCTAACCACTCTTGTTTTGCTGTCATTTGTCCGCCACTTTCCGCTTTAGATTAATAGCCTGCTCCAATTGAGCCTTCCATAATAGCAACACCAGCACTTGTACCAATACGTGTAGCGCCAGCATCGATCATTGCTTTGGCTTCAGCTTCGTTATGAATACCACCTGATGCTTTAACACCCATATCTGGTCCCACCGTTTTGCGCATTAATGTAACATCTGCAACCGTTGCTCCACCAGTTGAAAAACCTGTTGATGTTTTAACAAAATCAGCACCTGCTTCTTTTGCTAATTCACATACTTTGATTTTTTCTTCGTCGGTTAGTAAAGCTGTCTCAATGATTACTTTCACTAAAGCTTTCCCTTCGGCCGCTTCGACAACTGCTTGAATATCTTTCAACACTTTTTTATACTGCTTAGATTTTAACGCACCTACATTGATGACCATGTCAACTTCTGTTGCACCATTGTTGATCGCATCTGTTGCTTCATATGCTTTTACTTCTGACGTATTGGCTCCTAAAGGAAAACCAATTACTGTACAAACATCAACTGATGTTCCTGCTAAGTGTTCTTTTGCTAGCGCAACCCAGCAAGGATTGATACATACTGAGAAGAATTCGTATTTTTTGGCTTCTTCAATAATCCGTAAAACATCCTCTTCCTTAGCATCTGCTTTTAAAATAGTGTGGTCAATCATTTGATTTAATTCCATTATTTTTTTACACATCCTTTATGCTGTTATTATATCATGAATCAGCTCAGGTTCAGTACCAGAACTGCCGATTTCGATATTTTTATATAAAAGTTCTTTTACGTTTTCGATTGAGTCTGAATTTGCATAAATAGTCAATAATGATTCTCCTGCTTTTACAGGCATCCCAACTTTTTTATGGAGTTTAATTCCAACTGCGTGATCGATTGAATCTTCTTTTGTGGCACGTCCTGCACCTAAAAGCATCGCCGCGATCCCAATTTCATTTGCTACCAGTTTTTGTACAACACCCGACTCTTTTGCTGGGAGTTCTATTTGATATTTAGCTGTTAGTAACCGTTCTGGCGTATCGATAATACTGTCATCGCCACCTTGATTACGGATCATTTCTCGGAATTTATCTAGTGCTTTGCCCGATTCCAAGGCCTCTTTCAACATAGCTCTGGCTTCGTCTAATGTTTCAGCTTTTTTGGCTAAAACAACCATTTGGCTGCCTAAGATATAGCACATCTCCATTAAATCTTCTGGCCCTTTGCCTTGAAGCGTTTCGATTGCTTCAACAACTTCTAAACTATTGCCAATTGCTTCACCGAGTGGTTGAGACATGTCGGAGATCACAGCCATCGTCTGACGGTTCGCTAAGCGACCGATGCGAACCATTGTTTCAGCTAAGCGACGTGCTTCATCGATATTTTTCATAAAAGCACCTTCACCAGTTGTCACATCCAATACGATTGCATCTGCTCCAGCTGCAATTTTTTTACTCATGATCGAACTTGCGATCAACGGAATTGAATTAACTGTCGCTGTCACATCACGTAAGGCATATAGTTTTTTATCTGCTGGCGCAAGGTCACCTGACTGCCCTATAACTGCTACGTAGCTTTCATTTACTAAACGAATGAACTCTTCATCCGGGATTTCTACATGAAATCCTGGTATTGCTTCTAGCTTATCAAGCGTACCGCCTGTATATCCGAGCCCTCTACCGGACATTTTAGCCACACTAGCGCCAACGCTGGCAACAAGCGGTGCTAAAATCAAGGTAGTTGTATCACCAACGCCACCAGTAGAGTGCTTATCTACTTTAATTCCTTGAATTGATGAAAGATCGATCATCTCACCTGAATTTGCCATCGCTAATGTCAGGGTCGTAATTTCCTCATCTGTCATATCTTTGTAAAAAACAGTCATCAAAAATGCGCTCATCTGGTAATCCGGAATATCACCTTTCGTATAGCCGGAAATAATGAATTGAATTTCTTGATCCGTCAAGACCTGTCCATCCCGTTTTTTCTCGATCAAATCTACCATTCTCATGCTTTTTTTCCTCCAAATCAATCCCCAAGGATGTATTATACACTAAAATTGTTCAGGTTAAAACCTTTTAGTAAAACAGTTTACTAACGCTTTCATATATTGAAAACGCTTATAACACGAACGTTAAATCAAATCTACTCGATTGTCAATCGATTTCGTGCTATTTCTTAAAATAAATGTCGTATCGAAAATTTTATTTGGTATTTTTTTCTCTGGATCATTGATTGATTCTACCAAGAACTGTGCGGCATAAAAACCAATATCAAAGCTAGGTTGATAAACAGTTGTCAGCCCTGGAACTAAATATTCCGAAATTTCCAATCCATCAAATCCAATAACAGAAATATCCTCAGGAATTTTTTTACCGCATTCTTCTATTGCCTGATATGCGCCCATCGCCATTTCATCATTTCCGCAAAAAATAGCAGTGAGCTCTGAATTTTTCAATACGTTTTTAGCCGCCGTATAACCGCCACCTAAATTCAAATCGCCATTACTCATGTATTCTTCTCTAACTGGAATACCGTGATCTTTTAGTGCATGCTGGTACGCTGTCACTCGTTCAGTCAATTGATAATACCCATCGTTTTCTGTTAACATCCCAATGTGTCTGTGACCTTGTTCGATCAACGAGCAGACCGCTTGGTAAGCGCCCTCATATTCTTTTACGATCAAACGGCCATTTTCCCGAGGGTTGATACCACGATCGACTAAGATCACTGGAACCTTCCGTTTTTTCTTATTTCGTAAAATATGATTCACCGGCAAAATATTAGGTGTTGCAAAAATGATCCCATCAACTGAACGATGAACTAACTCCGTAACATATTGCGTCGCCTTATCTTCATCATGCTTAGAATTGCATAACAAAATCATGTAGCCTAAAGAGTTCAAATACGTTTCCACACCTTCGATTACTTTAGCAAAGAAAAAATCCGTTACATCTGGAACCACCATCCCAATCGTTTTCGAATGACGAGTAATGATGTTTGACGCAAAATAATCTGGTTTGTAATCATATTCTTCTACCACAGCTAAAACCTTATTTCTCGTTCTTTCGCTAAAGCGACTCCCTTTGTCATTGATGATTTGTGAAACTGTTGTTACTGATACACCAGCCATATCCGCAATTTCTTTAATGGTCAATTTCATAGTCCATTCTCCCTTTATCGACAAGCCCTACCAAACATGTCAACGTTTTCAAAATTGATTTCGAATGACTACAGTTTAGCAGAATTTTCTAGAATAGAATAGCTTAACCAGAAAAAAACTACTTGCTAAAACCAAAACAGCTGACCAAGCGCATACTTTCCACCTCTTGAACAGTCATTATCAATAATCAGTCTAAACCAATGTTACCAGTTATTCGTCAACATCAAAAGACCTGGTATCCAGCAAGTGACCACTCCTTCAAAAATCGCAAAATATAAAACAGGTTTTCCAATTTCTTTTTTCAATACATACTCAATAAATCCTGTCAGCCATAAAATCCCCCACGATAGCCAAATCAAGGCAAAACGCCAGTCGCCATCGACCGTATAGGAAATATAAGCCGCTGGAATTGTATTTACAGCAACAAAAAAAGCAAATATCCCATAAATACGCATATCCAAATTAAAAACATAAATCAGTCCGACCATCAAGTAAGTAAATGCAAACAAGTAGCCTGTTCCAGCATCATAATAAGCACCTTTAAACAAATAAATCGTATTGATAATAAAAGATAAACTTCCAGTCATCAAATTGATCAGACCAGTCGATTTTTTATCCACTCCAGCTAATCCGCAATAACCGTTGCTGATCAACGTGATTGCTACAAATATTAATCCTACTCCTAACACGATAGTCCCTCCAATAACTTTTCAAAAAAAGCTCGTTTACTACTGGATTATTTTACTTCAAAACGGCGGAAAAAACTACCTCCTTTTACAGATTTCTCTTCTCTTATTGACAGAGACAGCAACACATGTTAAAGTCTTCAAAATACTTATTGAACGTACTACTTGTTCCAGCAAAATAGAGAGGATGATACCGTGAAACGTGAACATGTCAAAAATCTACCTAAAATCGAGCTACACTGTCATTTAGATGGATCAATCCGACCAGAGACTTTACGAGAGATAGCAGATGCACAAGGCATTGCTCTACCCAACGATCACGCACAATTAAAAGAGCTATTAATCGCACCTAAGGATTGTCAAAATTTAAATGATTATTTAGAGCGTTTTGATTTAGTTTTGGCTTGCCTTCAAACAGAAGCAGCGTTAAAAACAGCGGCAATCGACGTTATCAGTCAAGCAGCTGAAGAAAATATCCAGTATATCGAAGTTCGTTTTGCCCCGTCTCTTCACACTGAAAAAGGACTCTCTTTGCCAAAAGTGATCACGGCGGTTTTAGCAGGTCTTGAACAAGGACAGCAACAATTTGGTGTAAAAAGTAACGCTTTATTATGCGGCATGCGCCACGAAGAACTAAAGGAAATCGAAAAAATCGTCCAGTTAGCAGAAGCGTTTAAGAACAGCGGGGTTGCGGGATTCGATCTCGCTGGAAATGAGATTGATTTTCCGCCGTACACCTTTGAAGAAACGCTAGATTTAGTTAATCAACTGTCTATTCCACTAACGCTTCACGCTGGTGAATGCGGCTGCGGTAAAAATGTTGCCGATGCTATTCATCTGGGTGCCAAACGGATCGGACATGGCATTGCCTTAAAAGACACTCCAGAATATTTCTCTTTACTGCAAAAAGAAAACATCTTAATCGAAATGTGCCCTACTAGTAATTTCCAAACAAAAACCGTTACTCATCTAGCCGACTATCCTTTCAAAACGTTTCTAGAAGCTGGGATCAACATTTGTATCAACACAGATAATCGGACAGTTTCGGATACAACATTAACAGATGAGTTTATGAAACTTCATGAATGGTACGGTATTACTTATGCCGACATGGAACAATTGAGTCACAACGCTGTGAATGGTGCCTTTATTTCTGAAAGTGAAAAACAGCTTCTTCATGATCAATTGACGAATAGTTATTGATCGGTTCCAAAAAAAAGGTAGAACGAACGTGCAAAACGTTCATTCTACCTTTTTTATTTCGTGGTTGAACTCTTACCATTTTCCCAGATACTATGTGGCTAGGGTGAAACTTGCAGTGTTATACCCTGTCACTTGATGATTCCTGTTTGATCAACACCAATAATCTGCCAATCATAAATTCTAGCCGTTTTTCCATTTTGTTCTGCTTTTTCTAGCGAAAGTTTCACATATCTTGCTTCAACTAAACCGATTGCATCACGGCTACTATTTTCAATATTGCCACGATGCTGAACAACGGTTGTCCAATTATTTCCATCACTGCTTACAGAAATATCATAGTCTCTGGTATTCCATTCTGGACTTTCGCCACCTGCTCCTGCATGAAATAGTCCAAAACCAGCAATTGTTTTTACCGCTCCTAAATCAGCGATCATCCACGGCTGATCACTGCTGTTATCACACCATTTCGTTTTTACGTTGCCATCTAACACAAAGCGATAGCTTTCACTGTCATTCGTATAACCTGACCCTTGAGTAGCTGTCGTTGTTGGCAACGTAGATAGATTTTCTATTTTGATGCCTGTGCTTGGATCGTAAACATGGAGATAGTTTTCTTTAATCACTTCTGTTTCACCTGACGCATTCACTGCCGTTGCTTTTACGGTATAAACGCCCGCTTGATCAAAAGAGAGTGACACTTCTTTCCCAGAAGCTGTTTGCGGTGTTGCACCGAGCACTTCCCAATTGACCGTTTCTGTCGATTTAGAAACAGTTGCAGATAACGTAAGTGTTTCCCCAGGTGCGATCAGTGTACTACTCGCATTAATGGCAATCTCTGGTTTTTTCAACGCTTCAAATGTGTAGACTGCTGACGCTCCTTTCTTTTGATCTTCTCGACCATAATGATCGACCGGAACCACGTGATAGCTATTATTTTCTGTTGAACGTGTTTGATTTAATAAGGTATATGCTTGGTTAGCTGTTTCACCTTCAAATTGTAATTGACCGGCTACTTCCCGGTAAATACGATAAGAAGCCGTATTTTTCCCTTTGGAATCCCAGCTTATCCGAATACTTTCAGTTAAGTCATCGACTACAGTTTTTCCAGAAAAAGTAACTTTACTGATAGCACTGACTGGTGTTGTTTTTTCCTTTCCAAGTTTTAATTGACCTAAATAAATCGTTGCTGGACCACTCTCACTATTTTTTAAATCCAACCCAACAGCTGTCACAGTTTGACAGTTTGCAGGCTTAAGTGAGTACGTTGTTTGAACCCAACCGTTTGCTAAAGTTTGCTGCTTTCCTTGGATCGTTAAGGGTTGTTCTTTGCCTTTTAATTCTAAAACTAGTGCAGCCTCATTTACTCCTTTTGTCACTACAGTTGCCGTGTCTGCTGCATTAACCTTAACTTGAGATGCGTATAATTTGATAAAGCTTGAGGTTTCGGCTGCCATTGCGCCGGATAACTTGATCGATGAACCACCATTAAAAGCATCTTCATAACTAATTGCTGCTTCTAGTTGATTTCCCTCTCCGTTATCAATGACCCAGCGGTAGGTCGGCAAAACATCTTGAATACTACGATTGTTAAAGGTTCCTTCTTTGACTTTGCTTCCGTTTTGATAAAAAGCATCGCCATTGCCCACATTAAAATTCGTCAAAAATGGCAAGCTAGTTACGGGTGTTTTTTCTACATAATAACGAGAAACACCTTGCCACTCATTGATGGAACTCACTACAGATCGAGGATCTCCTTGAGGATTTATCCAAAGTAGCTTTTCATTTTCCCAATAACGATCAATGTTATATTGTCCGCCATCACGCAACGTCCAATCTGGACAATAAAGCCCTAAAGAAACCAGTGGTTGACCGTTTTCGCCTAAAATACTGCTTGGCTTCCGTCTACTATTGACGCCATTTGCCTGAACATCGATCCCAGCAAAAAGGTCGTAAGGATCACGTTTCAATTGCGTCGCTTTTTCTCGTGATCCAGCGAGTCCTTGCCAACGAAAATCAATAAACAGTTTATCGGAAACTCGTTTTTTCCCCTCCTGAAAATACCCTTGATTTTGCTCGTTTAAAGCTCCTTGCCAGTCAACATTGCCGTTTGGAAGCATGGAGTCATACCAAATAACTTGCTGATTTTTCGGTTTACGAGTCTGCAAATAACTCATAAATTCTTTCATGTCAGTGGCTGTTTGGGCATCAACATTGGTTTCTTGATTGATAAACCAGCCATCAAAACCATAAACCGTAGACATTTCTATTAATTTGTCTGCCATTGGGAATCTACCTTTTTGATCCTTTTGGACAAATTGGGTTACCCATTCACTTTTCCCACCATAGGCTTCTGGCGGAAAGAACACTGTCCCGACAACTGGTACACCATTTCGATGTGCAGAATCAGTAACGTCCCCACTTGGTGGTACGATGATCCCTTCACCTGAGGATCCTGCCCACGCAACAAGGGTGTCGATATATTGCCAATTAGTAAAGTTATAGACAGCTTTATCTGTTCCACCTTGAGACGGTGTTCCTTTTGTGTGACGATTGACAATTGCAATCGACAATACTTTAGCTTCTGTACTTTGATCAGCATTTGTTTTCTTTCCTTGTACCCGAGTAACTAAAGGCACTTTAGACAGATTAAACGGTGCATCAGGATCGCTTTGAGGACTCCATTTTAACAATGTTTCAGGAAATAAAGCTGTTGATTCTGGCACTTGATCAAATAAAGGGATACTCGTTTCTTGACCGACTTTTAATTCTGATGGCTCTGCGGAAACAGTTGGTGTAAACAACAAATTTGTCCCTAACGTAATAGTCATTGCCGTGCAGCAGTATAGTACACTTTTCCAAGTTTTTCTTTTCAACGAATGAACCTCCTTAGTTATTTGCCCAGAATTCCGGCATTTTTCATTCTTACAAAAAATGTTAACGCTTTCTTTATAACTTATAAATAGAGAAACTATAGCATTTATATCAAAAAGTATAGGTTTTCTTTGTGAAACGGAAAAAAAACAGCTGAAATAGTCTGCTTTACACATTTTATTACAGCTGTCTTTCTATTTAGTTTTTATGAAAATGAAAAGAAAATCCTTCCATTAGCTTGGTCAGTGCTATGATGACTTCTTTTTCAGTTTGTGCTCTAGGTTTATCACACCAAACTGCTAGAGCGGCACCTTTGACTTGTTTTTGATTTCCCAACGGAACCAGTTGTTCTGAAGAGAACAAGTTTGGCTGCCATTGTTGCTTTATTTTTGCTGCCGTCGGATAAGTATAACCAGCATTTTCACCTAGTACATAATAGAGATAATTATCATTGAAATTAACCACTGAATATCCTTCATCTAAAAAAGTTTGCAGTGGAGCCATTTCTTTTTGCCACTTTGTCCAATAAGTAATTTCGACGTCTTTAGTCAACGAGGATGTTTGGCTATTTCTAAAGAATGCATCGTTCCAGACTCTTGGGATAAAGCCGCGTGCTTTAACAAATGTTGCAACAGTGTTGACGTATGCTTCAACTTTTGTGATCCCTGAATCAGCCAAGGTTGGATATTGTTCCATTTGATCAAAATCAATAAATTCATCCGCCCCAATATGAAAGTAACAACTATCAGCAAAAAGTGTCATATATTCATCGTACAAAGAAAGCGCAAATGCTACTGCTTCTTCATTTGTAATATCTAGCGCAGAAGGAACTTTACTCATTTTCTTTTGTGGTTCAGCTCTCGTTAATTGCCACTCTGGATGACCTTTCAACAAATGCTCCATATGCCCAGGTGTATCAATATCCGGAATAATCTCGATTGATAAATAGGCAGCATAATGAATCAATTCTTTTATTTCAGCTTTTGTCAGAAATTTTTCTGAAACAAGTTGAGGATATTTTTCTGATTCGATCCGAAATCCTGTATTTTCGGAAAAATGTAGCTGTATGAAATTAAAACCATGTAACGCCATGTGCTCTAAAAGCTGGCGCACCCCTGCAACTGAAAAATACTTTCTACCAATATCCAACATGATGATTCGTTCAGGTAAACAATCATGAAATTTTCCTGATTTAAGTTTAACACCTGCTTTTACTTGCTGCGCTAAATACATCATGCCACGAAAAGCCAGCAATGGATTATTAGCTGAAACTACAATTGTCTCAGCTATTTTGATCACAAAGCTATCTTTTAATTCTGCCGAATAGTTCACAACAACTGCTGCTTGTTCAGGTGCCTCGACAAAATTAATTTGTTTAGCCAGGAACTTCTCGTATAGATAAGCTACTCTTTCTTTTCCTCCAACAAAAGCGTTGTCAAAAAACACGTAAATTTCTTGTCTATCAAACCAGATTAAATTTTCGCTTCTGTTCATATCATGCACACTGTTCTTTGGCCAATAATAAGCAGCCCATCGTTCCACTATTTTCTTCTAAATCACACCCAACAATATAGTCTTCTAGCGGAGATAACGCTACATAGTCTCCTAGCTGTTGCTTCAAGGACTCACGAATCATCGGAAAGAGTTGCGCTTGTTTCATTACGCCTCCACCTAAAATAATTTTTTCTGGCGAAAGGACCAATGTATAGTTCATCAATGCTTGAGCTAAGTAGAATGCTACAATCGCCCAAACGTCATGATCAGATGCTAATAATTGCCCTTTGATCCCTGTTCTTTTTTCTAAAGCAGGACCTGCAGCAAGCCCTTCTAAGCAATTATCATGGTATGGACAGGTACTTTCTAACGTATCATTTGGGTAACGTTGAACTGAAATATGCCCCATCTCAGGATGACTAAATCCTTGCAAGACGACTCCATTGACCACAGCACCACCACCGACACCTGTACCGACGGTTAAATAGATACAACTTTGAGTGTCTTTACCAGCGCCTATATGCATTTCACCATAAGCTGCCGCATTAACATCCGTAGTCCAAGCAATCGGAATATCGTAACGTGCCTTTAATGCCCCTAAAAGATCGACATTTCGCCAACCGGGTTTCGGTGTTGAAGTAATATAGCCATACGTGCTTGATTTACGGTTGACATCAATTGGTCCAAACGAGCCTACACCTAAAGCTGTTAAGTCGTAGGAATCAAAAAAGGCAAAAACTTGTTCTAAGGTTGCTTCTGGTAGTGTTGTTGGCAGACTGATTCGCTCAATGATTTTTAGTTCCTCATCTGCTACCGCACAAACAAATTTTGTACCGCCCGCTTCGATCGATCCATAATACGCCATTTCAATCACTTCTCCTTCTTATCGGTCAAAACCTATCGTACGTATTTCATAAGCCTTTAACTCCTGTGCTACAGGTCCATTTTGTTTTTCTTCTAGCAAATTCAATACGATTGGTGCATCACTACCTGTTTTATTGATGCTCACTTCAGCCGTTTTCCCGCTCATATTGAATCCTCTAACAACTAGCATTTGATTGTCTTCACTATTCTTCACTGCTGTTACAGCAAATGTCGTGCCTTTAACCGTTAAATAAGTATCTTTGGCTTTTAGCTCACCTGAATGTTTAGTGGTTTGTTTCACACTAAAAGGAATTTGAGCTGCATAAGCTCGTTGATACGTTGCATATCTTTGCGCTTTTGCTCCATGAAAATCAATACCGTATTCAAATGTATGCAGACCTAAACACTGTGCTTCTGGTGTCGGGAAGTAGCCCCAATCACCCATTTCTCCAACAGCGCGTATAAGCGTTAAGGCAATCGTATTCGCTTCAGGTAAAATTTCATATTCATTCAATCCAAAATTAGAAACAGTCACTCCAGATAGTTCATCATGAAGATTGACGAAAGCATGCTGGTGTTGAGGATTAGTTGGGTTCTCCCAACTTTTGCTCACTTTATTTGGTCGCGTCACGACTTCATATATGCTATCCGCTTCATGGGTCTCCGTTTTGATATCTGTCGGAAACAACATCCGTAGACGGTGGTCTTTCATTTGATTATCCACTGTTGTTTCAAAACGCAAATGGGCAGAATCTTTTTCCATCGTCACTATAGTTTCGATCGTTAACTCTTTTAAAACGGCTGAGCGTCCTGCTTTTCGGTAACGAAAATCAACAACAGCTGTTTGTTCTTTTTCTAATAGCTCGTCTGCTGATTGCGGAATCATCATACGTTGGCAGATCTTGATTTGAGGCATGAAGGATTCATCTTTTATAACCGAAACCTCAGCGGGGCATCCACTAGATAAAATTGGACCCGTTCCTTCTGGTTGTTTAAAAATATACTCATTCCCAATATCACCGACATTCTCAATCGTCAATAACTTGCTATAGTTTTTACCTGTTGCTTTGTCTAACACGTCCAATGTACCATCTTGATTAATCGTTACAGTCAAACAGCTATTTTCTAGTTGAAGATTTTCTAGCTTCTTAATCATCGATCCAACTTCTTTGACTTGTGTTGTCATTTCCTGAAGCGCAAAAGTATTCCAAGAAAAAGCTGGCATTTTTGTGATCGGTAGCTCGATTTCGACATATTTAGCCATATAAGGAACTCTAAAACGGTCTTTTGGTAAATCATAACCAAAGCTCACTTCTGGTTGCGAGATCACAACTGGAATAATTTCTCCTTGTATATCAACCACTTCAAACATTGGCGTATCGCTTTCAGCAAGACTTTTCCACAATTCATGGGGAATTCCCTCTTTGAACATTTTTCGCTCGATTTCCACTTTGACTTTTACAATGTCCGATTTTTCATAGCCAGACGTATTAAACACGACAAATGGATGACTGGTTTCAGCAAACACTTCTGTATCAACGGCTTTAACTAAATGTGTCAACGCCTCTTCAGCTATAAATTTTCCAACTTCATTGGCTTTTTCAAATCTCGGCATCATTTCCCGATGCACTTCATCTACCGAACAACCACAAATACTATCGTGAGGATGATTTTGTAATAGTAATTTCCAAGCGTATTCTAGCTGATCATGAGGATAATTTTGTGTCAACTCATAGGCCATAGCAGCTAAAGGTTCTGTTACATTTTCTAATTGTCGTTCTACTTTGGTATTCCATTGTTTTAAATAAACTCTTGCAGAAGCCGTATTTGCTAATGTAAACCAACCATCTGTTTCTTGGCTAGTCAGTTCTCCATGAACCGTCCCAACTTTTTCGGGTAAATCCTGACGCATCTGTTGTAAATACTCATCAAAGTTTGAATGAATAAATTCATATTCTGGAAACAGCTCATTCGCTAACGCAATCGCCTTTGTCACATCTTTTTGAACAGGCTGATGATCTACACCATTCATCATCAGTAAGTGATCAGTCGAGGCAAATTTTTCAGCTTCCGCTAATTTTTGCGTCCAAAAGGCCAGTGCTGCTTCTTTTTCAGCGGGTATCTCATTGCCATTACTGTACCAATTCGCAAACAGTAAGCCTAACACGATACTACCGTCTGGTCCTTGCCACCACATTTCTGAATACTGAGAAGTATAATTTTCATCCTCAAGCACTTCGTTGTTAAAGCCAACTGGTTTTACTCCACGACCAAAAGCCGCTGCATCCAGCCCTGCTTGTTGCATTATTTGCGGTGTTTGACCCATGTTTCCAAACGTATCAGGGAAATAGCCTAGTTTAACTGCTGGTCCCCATTTTTCGCTGTCTTTTTTGCCAATTAGCATGTTACGGACATTGGATTCAGAACTGATCAAAAAATCATCCTGCAAGATATAAAACGGACCAATCCGTAATTTCCCATCCGTGATCGCTTTTTGGACAGCTGATTTTTTTTCTGGTCTAACTTGCAAGTAATCATCTAAAATAATCGTTTGTCCGTCTAAATGAAAACTATTAAAATCCGGATCCGTTTCAGCTAATTCTAATACATCATCCAATAATTCAACCAAACGCATATGGTGTTGTTCATAAGGCATGTACCATTCACGATCCCAATGAGAATGCGAGATGATATAAACTTTTTTCTTCATGATTTTACACTCCATTTCCTTTTTATCGTTCTACACGGATATCAAAGTAATCCATAACCAACTCGCAAAACATCATGTTTGCCCAAGAAAACCACTCGCGTGTGTATTTTGACGGATCATCGGCATCAAATCCTTCATGCATTAAATGGGTTCCGCCATCGTTTGCAACCAAAGAATTCAAAATTCGTTCTTTTTCTGTTTTATCCTCCGTAGTCATCCCTTCCATCGCCAGAGCAATCGGCCAAATATAATTTTCTGGGGTATGAGAGCTACCAATCCCTTTAGCGTATTTTCCTTCGTAAAAATAAGGATTTTCTTTACTTAAAATAGTTTTACGCGTCGCTTGGTACGTTCCATCATCGGCTGCTGTATAACCAAGATATGGTGCTGAAAGTAAATTAGGAATATTGCTGTCGTCCATAATACTACTATTTCCTAAGCCATCTACTTCATATGCATAGACAGATTCGCCATCTTGATTAGCCGTTTTTCCGTAGCTTTGAATGCCCACATCGATTTCTTTTCTAAGGGCTGAGGCCTGTTTGACTAATTCTGGATCAGAAAGCACCTCACTGAAAATCTCTTCGATATAGCCTAAAACGACTACTGCAAACATATTCGACGGAACTAAATAACCGTACCGACAGGCATCATCACTGGGACGAAAACCAGACCAAGTCATGCCCGTTTTTCCAACCTCACTACCGCGACCATTATTTGGAAGTGTATCTTCTAAACGTGTTGTATCTCGTTCAAATGTATAGGGAGAAAGTTGATGTTCCTGTTCTGTTGTAAAAACGGCTAGTATTTTTTTGACACCTGTAACAAAATGTTCATCAAACTGTTTTTGGCAACCAGTGTTTTTAAATAGTAAATATGCTAGCTGAACAGGATAACACAATGAATCGATTTCATATTTCCGCTCCCAGATCCACGGAGTCATTGTTGTGTGATCCGTTTGATGTCCTGCGCTATTCGGTGTTTCATTAAAGGCATTGGCATAAGGATCCATCGTGATATAAAAAAATTGGCGTTGAACCAACCCGCAAATCATGTTCCTAAGTTCTTCATCTTCTTTTGCAATCACTAAATATGGACGAACTTGTGCGGTCGAATCTCTCAACCACATGGCAGGAATATCGCCCGTCAGTAAAAATGTGGTGCCATCTGTTTGCTTTTTGACAGTCGTTGTTAGGGTATTGGCAAAAGCTGCGTTAAAATTCTCCGCCCAGCCAGCATGTTCTTCCCCACACAATTGCGTGATTTTATCCATAAACGTTTGGACAGAAGTAGGTATTTTAGTATAAGTCATAGTTGCCTCCTAATAGTTGATATATCATTTCACAACGAAAGTATATGCTAATAAAAGCGTTTTGTCTACTATTTTTAGTAACATTTTAAAATTGAACTCTTTTTCCTTCTGTGGTAAACTAGCATTAATGATATATCATTTCGCATTTAGGAGAATTCTAATGTCCAAACCACTATATAAAAAAATTACCGATGATTTATTACATGCAATCGAAACAGGTCAGTTAGCAGAAAATGCACAACTACCGACCGAAAAGGAACTCTCTCAAACCTACAATGTCAGCCGCATCACCTCGAAACGTGCTTTGACAGAATTGGAAAACCAAGGGTTGATTTATCGAATCCAAGGTAAAGGCAGCTATGTACAAAAACGTAAACCTAGAAAGAAAAAAGTTTCTCGTATCTTATTTTTGATCCCCTTTGTAAATGACCTTTCTCTTGGAAATTTTAATGAAGGGCTAGCACCCGTGACAAGTGAACATCATTACGAGGTCATCATGTCTTCTGCAGCGTTTTTGATCAATAAACAAGCAGCTGATATCATTGAAGACTTTGATGGCATGATCTACTATGCACACAATACTGAAGACTTTTTAGATACACTATTTGAACTGTCCATTCAGCAATTTCCAGTCATTATTTTAGATAAAAAAATCCATGACTTACCTTATCCAACAGTTCAGTCAGATAACTTTTCAGGTGGAGCTATGGCAACCAATTATTTGGCTGCCCAAGGTCATCAGCGAATCGCTTATATTTTTGGCGAACCAACCTTGCCGCAATCTGTACGACAACGCTATTTAGGCTACATCCATGCCACAAAAGAACAGCACTTATCTTTTCATACAGCATTAACGGATAAACAAGCTTTTTTAAATGCAGATGTGATTGCTTATCTCAAAGAAAATGAGATTACAGGCATCGTCTGCGAAAATGATCTAGTGGCGATTTCGTTAATAAATCAAGCGAAACGTGCAACGATTGATATACCAAATCAGTTATCCGTAATTGGATTTGATAATATCCAAGCAGCTTCACTAATCGATCCAACACTTACAACAATTGCCCAAGATTTCAAAGGTATGGGTAAGCTTGCTGGTACGATGCTGATTGAATGGATCGAAAACCTTGTGATCCCAACAGATCAACAAATCCCTGTAAAACAAATCATTCGACACTCAACAAAGGAGAATTAATTAAGTGAAACCAACACTAATCGACACTAGACATGGTACTGATAACCAACATTCTTTTTCAAATGGAAATTGTTTACCTTATACAGGTGTGCCATTTGGCATGAACTATTTTGCTCCGCAAACGAACGGAGATAACGGCAGCTGGTGGTTCAATCCTCGCGACCGAGTTTTTCAGGGCTTCCGTTTGACTCATCAACCAAGCCCTTGGATGGGCGACTTTAGTTATTTAGTGATGCAGCCCTTTAACGGCACACTAAAAGAAGCAACTGTTTTTCATGCACAGTCTTCTTACCGATCAGATGAAAGCGTTTTTAATCCAAGTCACTTAGAAATCACGGCACAACGTTATCAATCAACTTCCCGTTTGATTCCAAGTATGTATGGCGGTGTTTTAACAACAAAGTATACTCAAGCAGATGCCCGTTTTTTGCTTTCGTTACCAGGAAAATATCAGCTTATAGTTGAAAACGATCATTCCGTCTCCGGCACGATCATAAACTATGCAGGCTGTGAGGACAAAGACTTTTCTTTCTTTTTCACGATGCGTTTTAAACAACCCTTCACTTTTGAAGAACCTTTTGAAAAGAATGGGGAAAATGAGTGTCTTGCTTTTTCATTTGGTGATATTCAGGAACAAATGATTCAGTTTGGTACTTCTTTTATCAGTTTAGAGCAAGCCAAGTTAAATTTATCTCGTGAATTAGATTGGCAGCCGGAAGATTACCTTACACAATCAGAAGATCAATGGGCACACTACCTAAATAAAATCGACATTCAGGATAAAAACCAACAACGTCGTTCAACTTTTTACCATAATCTATATCGTTCGTTTTTATTTCCGCAAACATTTTATGAAAAAGATTCTTATAACCAAATTATCCATTATGATACCTTAGCAAAAGAAGTAAAACCGGGATTTCTCTATACAAATAATGGTTTTTGGGATACTTATAAAACCGTTTATCCTTTGTACTCCTTGATTGCACAGGACAAATATGCTGAAATGCTAGAAGGTTTTTTAAATAGTTATCGAGAAAGTGGTTATTTGCCTAAATGGCTTTCGCCTGATGAACGAGGCCTGATGCCTGGGACACTGATCGATGCAGTGATTGCTGATGCCGCAGTTAAAAAAATTCGTCCTGATTTGATGCCAGAGTTCTTAGGCGCCATGATTAAAGGCGCAACGATCCAAAGTGAGAATTCTAATTATGGTAGACAAGGAACGAATGATTATTTGAGATACGGCTACGTCCCTGCTACTTATCATGAGTCTGTCAATCATACCTTAGATTATTGCTACAGTGATTTTTGTATCAGTCAAGTCGCTAAGACATTGAACGAAACGAGTATAACAGAACATTATGCGCAACAAGCTAAAAACTATCTAACTATTTTCGACCCTAACACAGGTTTCATGCGTGCTAAACTGATGGATGGTGCCTTTAAAGAACCCTTTAACAGTCATCGCTGGGGTGGCGATTATGCCGAAGGTAGTGCTTGGCAAAGTAGCTTTGCTGTTTATCATGATTTTAAAGGGTTGATCAAAGCTTTTGGTGGGCCAGAAAAATTTCAAAAAAAATTGATCAGTCTTTGTAATCAACCGCCCACATTCAATGTAGAAGGGTATGGATTTGAAATTCATGAAATGAGTGAAATGGCTGCTACTGAATTTGGGCAACTGGCGATTTCAAATCAACCAAGTTTCCATTTGCCTTATCTGTTTAGTTATCTTGGCAAACCGGAATTTGCTCAACCCTTGTTAAAACAATTAATGATCCAAGAATTCAATGATAGCCAAACTGGGTTCCCTGGCGATGAAGATAATGGCAGTATGGCCAGTTGGTATATTTTTAGTTCATTAGGGTTTTATCCTGTTTGTCCTGGTTCTGGAGAATATGTGATTGGAATGCCGCTATTCGATAAAGCCATTATTCATTTGTCGAATGGTGAAACATTGACCGTTACGGCCAGTCCAAACCATGAGCAACAGCAATTTGTCGACCAGATTCGCTATAACGGTGCTCTTCATAAGCGTTTAGTTTTTGATCACAAATCATTGATGGAAGGTGGACTGATCGACTTTACGTTGGGAATTGTACCTAGACCGAAAAATTATGAAGCTGACCAGCTTCCATTTAGTATTTGATCACTAAAAAAGCGGATTGGCCGCAACAAAACAGCCAGTCCGCTTTTTCATTCTTCTCCTACTGAATCGTAATGATGCTTATATTTTTCTCGAAACTCTTTAGGTGTCAAATCGTTCATCTTTTTGAAGATCTGCGAGAAGTACGTGCTATTATTAAAGCCAATTTTATCAGCAATTTCATTCACATTATCATCTGTGTATAACAATAAATTTTGGGCTTTTTTCATACGGTATTGATTCAAATATTGAGAAAAGCTCTTTTTTGTTTCTTTCTTAAATAGTTGCCCTAAATACATCACATTAAGATGCAAAGATTGCGCTACGCATTTCAACGTCAATTCACTTGTATAGTCTGAACGGATTTTATCGATCACATTTTGGACATTTTCAGAATAATCGTAGGCGATCTTTTCCCGGGTGATTTGTTTGACTGTATTCGATAGGATTTCACGTAGTTTATCCACATTTGAGGAGTGATTAATATCATCCAGTATCTGTTGATATTCCCCTTCATCCAAATGATTGAAACGCCGATAAATATCCATGAATAGCATAAATGTAATGTGTCGGACATCTTCTGGCCGTGCACCGATTTTTTGAGTTTTAGAAAAAATTTCAGCGATCGTTGTCTCGATCGTAGTGAAATCCCCCACCATCAATGTTTTATTAAAGTTAATAATATCTGCCGAAAGATCAAAGTCATCTGAAAAAACCGAATAGAGTAAGTTTTTACCGCCTGCTTCATAAAATTTGTAACGCTGCAATGTTTGATTTGCCTTTTCATAACTATCCGGGACATCTTCCCAATCACTGACCGTTTCCCCTACACTGATCAGCCAGCTGTCATCTTCTTCGATTTGCAGCGGATTTGCTGCTAGAAGTTGATTCAAGTGATACTTACCACCTTTAAAGATATGTACAAGCAAACTTTTATCACCTAAATTTCGTGAAAAAAATAAGGATTGTTGCTGTTCTTCCAGCCATTTTACGACTTGCGCTTTTTTCTCGCGTGTGACTTCTACTAGTAAGACCGTCCAATCCGATTTTTCCGCAGTGTTGACTAGCTGATCAAGTTCTTCAAAGTTATCTTTATCAATTTCACCATTTACCCATTGTGACAATAAAATTTCGCTGTATAAACCATTCCTAGTTTCTTGTTGATTCCGATTGTCTAAACGTTTTTTTGCTTTCCGGACACTTTTTAAAAGCTCTAGTTTATCTACTGGTTTCATCAAATAATTAATAGCCCCAAGCTGTAATCCGCCCTTTAAAAAATCAAATTTCTGGTAACCAGAAAGAATCATAAATTCAAACTGCCTCGCTTCTTTTTGAGCAGCTTCAATAAACTCTAGTCCTGTCATTTCCGGCATCGTAATGTCCGTTATCACAAGATCAATCGATTCCAGCTCCATCAAGGTCAATGCTTCTTTAGCATTTCGAGCTGTCCCTTTGATGGTAAAACCTTCCTCTTCCCATGAAATAATTTTTTTCAACCCATTAACGATCATATATTCATCATCAACTAGCAAAACATTATACTTCATTATCTCGCTCCTTTATTGTGAACTAGTCTGACTATTGTTATACCTGATTTCGATTTTAGAAAAGGAATCGTCAAATGAAAGTTCAATAGCGATTCCTTTGGTTTCATTTGGCCTAATTGTCATCAAAAAACTTGGGTCAAAATAAGCACGCAGGCGTTCATTCACATTTTGTAACCCGATCGAACCATGTAATTCGATTTGTTCACTTTGCAATTTCGTTTCAATCAAAGCTAGTTTTTGAGGTGAAATCCCCTTCCCGTTATCACGAATCAAAATCTTCACTTGATCATTACTTAAATGTGCTTTAACACTGATTGCATTGTCATTTCGCGAAAAATCGATACCATGAACAAAATAATTTTCAATCAATGGTTGTATGGAAAATTTAGGTAAAACCAATTTCTTCAATGCGTCATCGATTTCAAAATGATAAGCGATTCGGTCTGGATATCTCATTTGATACAGATATACATATTTCTCACAGAAACTTAGCTCTTTTTCCAGAGTCGTCGTTTTAGCTTGATCCGTATTATTACGCAATAATGTTGAAAAAGCATAGACTACATCCGCTAATTCTTCACTGCCTTCACTTAATGCATACATACGAATATACTCTAAGGTGTTGTATAAAAAATGTGGGCTGATTTGAGATTGTAGCGCTCGCATATGAGCATCTTGCTGTTTGATCTCTAATTTATAAATGTCGGCGATATATTGCTCAATATTATCCAACATCGTATTGATCCCCTTTGAGAGCTCTCTCAGTTCAAACTGCGTCTCCTGTTCATTGATTCGTGTATTTAGATCGCCTTTAGTGACAAGTGCCATTGAGTCCATAATAATATCAACTTGCTGTGAATACTTCGTAAAGGTTCGATACAACAAATACAGCAATAACAAAATCAAGCCTAAGCCGCCTATCATTAGAATGCGCAAATCAAAAAAGACATGTGTGAGGATCTGCTGCTTAGATACAGTTACCAAAATATCAAAACCGCTCGTTGTTTGCAGATGTTCCAACAGATTAGTTTGGGCCAACGTTTGAATCGGTAATAGTGAAGTTTCTTTCATTTTTTGTTGGATCAACTGCTGGTCTAAGGTGTTACTTTTTTCTGTATAAGTTAATAATTGGTAGCCCGTACTTGAAAAAACATAGGCTGACAAGCCATCAAACGTCGTTAAGTGAGTTAAACTATCAATAATATCTTTTTGAGAAAATTCGACATAAAAACTACCTAGAACTTCTAGCGTTACTGGATTTGTAATAGGATAGGCTAAATAAAATTTGTTATTTAAGCGAGGGGTTCCACTGATTTTTTTACCACTCTTATAATCTGCGGTAGAAAGATAGTAATCATTGTAATTATTCAACACCATAATGATCGATTCTATATTGTCATACATCGTGTAAAAATTTTTCACTTGACCTGGTAAAAATAAATAGTTGCCCGTTGCTAATTGTTGATCGTAAGAATAATTCAAATAATTAGAAATTGGCTCGTCCATATAACGATTCAAATTGTTGATCTTCTCTTGATTATCAGTCAACCCGTTTAACATTGTCTTCCCTTGAATATTTTTATCATTGATCGAGCGAGCAATCGTATCGACTGCTTCTTGCGCCGTGATTTCCCCTCTTCCCATCGATTGCCAATAGGTATTCATTCCAATACTGACCATGCCAATCAAGATCAGTGTAACCAAAATCAACGCATAATTTTTCAGTAATCGGTTTAGTAATGTTTTATCATTAAAGGAAGAGGGTTTCTTTTTACGCATGAAGTTCCAATCGTTGATCGATCGTTTGCCGCCATGATTTTGTCGCTGTAAAGCTCCATATTTGGATCATAGAAACCGTGCCGAATAGAATCAATCCTTTGAATTTCCACGTAATAAATACAATCAAACTTACGCCAATCGCTATTTTCAATAAATTCGTAAAATTAGATAATGTCGAAATAAACGCCAGTTTCAACAAATTTTTTAAACCGATTTCATAATAGCTATCTAATAACAATGTGTATTGATACGTAACGATCCCATAAATCATTGCAAAAACTAACAGAAAATCGATCATTAAAAAAGCAATTCCCTGAATTTGTACAGATAAAAATAAATTGTACGCCAATATACTTAATAACAAGCCCAATCCATAAAAAAGCAGATTTCCTCTTACAAAGTTCTTTTTAAAAGTGTTCCAGCCGTCCTTCAAAGTGATTTCTTTATAATTGAATTCGTGACTGATAAATAATTCATTGACTGTTTTCAAGGCTGGACCCACGCCTGCGACAATCAAACCGCAACAGCTGAACAGCCAAAAGAATAGATTCAATTTTACGATGACCCAAACTTTAATGAATAACGTTTCTAACGCTTTTCCAACCATCTAACTCTTCCTTTCTCTCTCTAATTAGTATAATAAATAACTATGGCTGATATACCAAATAAAAAACTGCTGCTTATAATATAACTACGCAGTTTAGTCAGAATATTATTTTTTTATAAAAGAACCAAGCAAAAACGATGTAGTATCGATTCACTTGGTCCCAAGGTCTATATCTGATTTATTTTTTCAAAAATTCATCGTATTGTTTTTGCATTTCAGTTAAGACTTTGTCATAACCAGCATTATCAAGTGCTTCTTTTAATTTAGGCACTGTCTCTTCTGGATCTACGGTTCCTGTGTTTAAACCATCTAAATATTGACTCATCACGTTGGCAATGTTACTCATTTCTGTTTTCACATTCGACGTTACAAAGTTAAAGCCTAAGATTGGTGATGTTTCTGCTTTAGCGATCGATTCATCACGCTCTTTGATCATATCTTCAGTGATCGTATCTTGTGTATATAAGATTTTGTTGTTACCAGTATTCCATGCTGGTAAGTGCATGTTTGGTTTATAGCCATCCAACAGTTTGATTTTTCCATCTTTATCAGGAATTTTTTCCCACGCTTCGCCTTCGATTCCCCAAACTAAACCATTTAATAATTCTGGATCACTATTGATCTGACCTAAAACTTCCACTGCTTTTTCTTTGTTTTTAGACGTATTTGAGACTACAAAGTTAGCCATTCTTGCTTGATCACTTGATTTCAAGGCTGTAGTAAATGCTTTAGACACTAATTCTTGGCCTGCCGCATTACTTAAAATCGTATCACCATAATCGTAAGGTCCTTGTGTTTCTTGACGAATGAACCAAGTATTTCCTTCTAATGGAAACTCCGTGTTGCTTGTTGCTGCATCTGATGGGATGTAGCCCGCTTGATACCACTTATGCATTGTTTTTAAGACATCCATAAAGTCTTTGTTTTCGTATTGGTTGATGATTTTTTTAGTGTCCCCATTTAAATCAACAGCAAATGGATAGCCGTTTCCAATTGGGAAATCAAAATCCCCTTGTGCTTTAAACCCTTGACCAATAGCAAATGCCGCAATATTCGGTTCTTTTTCATGGAAGGTTTTTAAGACACTTTCCGCATCTTTATAGGTTTTAATGTCATCAATCGATAGATTGTATTTATCTAAATATTGTTTGTTAAATGTCAATACTTGTTGCGAATAGACATTACCATTGACTGGAAAGGCATATAGTTTTCCGTCAACTAAGTTCCCTTTAATATACGCTTCATCTAATTGATCATAGGCATCCTTAGCAAACTTTGGTGCTAGTTCAGTTAAATCAGCATAGGCACCTTTTTGAGCATTTGGTACATAGTTATCCGCAAAAGCGATATCATAATTTTCACCTGATGAAACAATAACGCTCATTTTTTTCTCGTAATCGCCCCATCCAATATATTGGATATTTAGTTTAGCCCCTGTTTTCTCTTCGATTCTCTTATTGGCAACTTCCATCAACGCATCATAATTCTCAGGCTTATCACCGATTTGATACATCAATAACGTATCTTCATCTGCTTTTTTACTACTGCCAGCAGTCTTTTCTTTACTGCCTCCGCCACATGCTGTCAACACACCTAAAAGAACAACTGCTGTACTTAAACCGACTACTTTTTTCCACGTCTTCATTTTCTGTTCATCTCCATTTTCTATAGATTATTCCTTAACTCCACCAATCGTTAACCCTTTAACAAAATATTTTTGGAAAAACGGATAGCTGATCGCAATCGGTAAGGTTGAAATAACCACGATCGCCATTCGAGCAGATTCTCCTGGTATTGCTGCCATCCCACCAGATAATTGACTGCTGGCGCCAGCATTTTGTGTCAGATATTGAATATTATTTTGAATCTTCATCAATAAATATTGCAATGGAACTAAACTATCTTTTTGAATGTATAAGAGTGCGTTAAACCAGTCATTCCAATACCCTAAAGCTGCAAACAAACTGATTGTTGCGATACCAGGCACCGCGAGCGGTAATACGATTTGAATAAAAATCCGCATCTCTGAAGCCCCATCAATCCGTGCCGACTCGATGATCGACTCAGACACTGAGCGTTTGAAAAATGTCCGCATCACAATAATATTAAACGGACTGACTGCCATTGGCAAAATCAACGCCCAAATCGTATCTTTTAATTGAAGTAAATTCGTCATCACTAAGTAGTTTGCGACCATCCCTGGAGAAAATAACATCGTGATCAAACAAAAAACCGTGAAAAACCGACGAAACGGAAAATTAGATCTAGAAATCACATAGGCATATAAGGATGTCGCTGTACTATTGATCAGCGTGCCGACCAACGTAACCAAAACCGTCACAAACAACGCTTGAAAAATTTTATCCTGCATTTGATCAAATAGATAGGTGTAGCCAAAGATACTAAACTCCTTAGGCCAAAAACTATATCCATGAGCAGCTAATGCGGTTTCATTACTAAGTGAGATCGCCACAACAAATAAAAACGGCAACACACAAGATAGAGCAAAAACAGCGATCAGCACATTAAAAAATAAATTGACTGGTTTATTAAACGAACGAATTTCTACTTTTGAAACTGGCTTTTTCCTCAATGTTTTCACTCCTCTTTAGAATAATGCCGAATCATTGTCAAAGCGACGAACGATCCCATTTGTCACCATCAACAGAACAAATCCGACTGTTGACTGATACAATCCAGCTGCTGCCGTCATCCCGATATCCCCTGTCGCAGTCAAACCATTAAAGATATACGTATCTAAAACTGACGTAACTTGGTACAACGAGCCAGAATTACGCGGCACATTATAGAACAAACCAAAGTCCGCTCTAAAAATATTCCCCACTGCTAAAATCGTCATGATCGTCATCAAAGGTAATAATTGCGGAATCGTAACATTCTTGATTTGTTGCCATTTGCTGGCGCCATCAACCATTGCGGCCTCATAATACGTTGGATCGATTCCCATGACAGAAGCAAAATAAATAATACTATTATAGCCGATTCCTTTCCACGTTCCGATAAAGACTAAGATAAACGGCCAAAATTTCGGTTCACTATACCAATTGATCGGCGTGCCTCCACGACTTGAAATCCATTGATTAAAGATCCCTTTATCTGGGCTTAAAAAGGCATAAACAAAATACCCAATGATTACCCAAGATAAGAAATAAGGTAACAGAGACATCGTTTGGTAGACTTTTACCAAACGCTTATTCCGCAGTTCACTCATCACGATTGCAAAAAATACAGAAATGACAAGGTTCAAAACAATAAAGGTCACGTTATACAACACTGTATTTTTCGTAATCAGAAACGCATCATTAGAAGAAAACAAAAACTTAAAATTCTCTAAGCCAACCCAAGGACTCTCCTTTAAGCTAGCAATAAACCCGTCTGGTGAAATATGAAAGTCTTTAAACGCCACCACATTGGTCAACACTGGAATATAAAAGAAAAAAATCATCCATAGCATCGCTGGGATCGCCATCAAGATCAACGCTTTATACCGCCAAACATTGTTAAAAAACAGCGCACTCTTTGACTTCTTCTTCACTTACTCAACTCCTTTCATCAAATTGTCTACAATAGAATTGTAGCGCTTTCAAAAAGAAATAAAAATAAACAAAATATAGATATTCTTATAGAAAATATAGATGTTCCAAAAAATAAACTTGATAACCGCCTTCTCTAATGTAGCCACTCGACTATGATACAATTAGCTTATCGACTTGAATGGAGGAAACAATATGCAAATTTATCAAAACACAAAAATCGCTAGCAACAAGTCCCTATATATTTCCGGTCAAACACCAAGTAAAGACGGAATAACACCTCAAAGTATTGAAGCACAAACAGAGGTTGTACTAGAAAAAATCTCATCTGTCTTACACGAACATCATTTAACTGTTGATGACTTAGTTAAGATCACGATCTATATTACTGATGTTTCTTATCTGCCGGGTTTCAGAAGTAAATTAGCTGAATTTGTAGGGGAGTCGAAACCAACCTCTACATTGGTTGTTGTTGCTGGATTGATCGATCCAGCTTTTAAAGTAGAAATTGATGGGATCGCTGCTTTTTAGCAAATCAAAAACGAGACACCCGTAAAAGCTTAGCTGCTTACGAGTGTCTCATTTATTCCTATTATAATTATGCTTCTTTTACGCTTTTCAAAATATAGTAACCTTTGTCTTTTGTCACGATTTCTACATTGCCAAAGACTTCCGCCATTTTTTTCTCAGCACTTGGCGCACCTTGTTTCTTTTGAATCACGACAGTCAACGTTCCACCGACAACTAGTCTAGGATGGGCCTCACTCAAAATTTCATGCACTACTTTTTTCCCAGCTCGGATCGGCGGGTTGCTAATAATTGCAGCATATTGCTGTTCATGTGTATCAGCGTAGATATTTGATGTGTGGATATCGACATTTTCAACATGATTTTTCTTCGCATTTTCTTGCGCTAAAGCGACTGCTCGCTGATTGACATCGATCATTTCTACCGTTCTGCCACTAAATGAAGCCAATGTTAAACCAATCGGGCCATAACCGCAGCCGACATCCAGCAACATCCCTTCTGGAAGATCTTCCCACTCAAACGCATCGATCAATACACGGGAACCAAAGTCCACCGTATTACGAGAAAATACCCCACTATCGGTTAAAAACTGAAACTTCTTTCCTTTTAATTCAAATGACCACTGCTCTAAATCATGAGCTAAGTCTGGGTTTTCTGTATAATAATGATTATTCATTTTCTTCTTCCTAACTATTTTCTTTTGTCATCAGTCTACCTTTTATTTCCCGAACAATCAAGGCAGCGAGTAAGTCATAACCCGTTTTGGAAAAATGTAGTCCATCTGCTTGTAAAAATTCATCTGTGCCAGGGTAAACGACCATTGCTTTGTATAAATCAATGACAGGAATTTCATATTTAGCACCGATTACTTTTACTCGTTCTACATAGTCACGAATCCGATCATCATCCCGCGTTGGTTTTCTAGCGCAATCTACATACGGTGGTGTGAGTAGAATGACTTTCTCCTTGCTGATTTCAGTGATCATTGTTTCGATATTTTCTGCGTATTTTTCTAAAGGAACTAAATTGTCGCTATTCGTGTCATTGGCACCGAAGAAAATTGTTACGATGTCAGCTTGTTCCGCTAAGACTTCTTTTTCTAAACGTTTCATTGCGTCTTGCGTGGTATCTCCCGGCATCCCAGCATTTACAATCATCACTTCTTCATAATGTTGAGCCGCTAGATCTTCTGTGATTAGATTTTGTAAAATCGGCGTGATGGCTTCTTCGCCGTATCCTGCTGTGATACTATCTCCAAATAAAACGATTTTTTTCATTAGGTATTTTCCTTTCTCGACTTGTTTTCTTTATTTATCATACCATTGAAAAGACTGTTTTGCCGAGGTAAAGAATTATTTCAGTAATTGGTGTTAGGTCTAGCTAAATTGTGTTAAAATAGGAGCAGAAATAAATGTTGGCTTTGGTGGAGGAACCGATGGACGATAAAATGAATTATTACCCCATTTCACGAAAGGAATGGCAGGGCTTCTATCATAACGGCAAAGCGCCGCTGACAGAAGAAGAATTAGAAGATATTAAAGGCTTCAATGATCAAATTTCATTGCAGGATGTGCAGGACATTTACGTGCCACTGACCCACCTGATTCATTTATATATGAAAGAATTTGAGTCTTTAACTGTTAGCAAAGGGCTGTTTTTGCATGAATATGTGCCTGTTCCGCCTTTTATCATCGGGATCGCTGGTAGTGTGGCTGTTGGAAAAAGTACCACCGCTCGCTTGTTGCAGCTGATTTTATCCAGAACCTTTAAACGCCGCAATGTCCAACTGATTACGACGGACGGCTTTTTGTATCCGAACAAAGTATTGGAAGAAAAGGGCATTATGGATCGGAAAGGTTTTCCAGAAAGCTATGACATGGAAAAGTTGATCGACTTTTTAAATCAAGTCAAAAATAGCCAAGATGAAATCAAAGCACCACTTTATTCTCATAGTGTCTATGATATTATCGAAGGCGAATATGAAGTGATCCAACAACCAGATATTCTGATCGTTGAAGGAATCAACACACTGCAATTGCCAGCGAATCAGCAAATTTACGTCAGCGACTTCTTTGACTTTTCGGTCTTTGTAGATGCTGAACCGAAGCTAATCGAAAAATGGTACCTTGAACGTTTTGGCGCCTTACTTGATACAGCTTTTCTTGATCCAGATAATTACTATTATCAATATGCGATCGGCAATCGTGACGATGCCTTTGCGATGGCAAAAGAAGTTTGGAAAACGGTGAATTTGAAAAACTTAGAGGAATATATCTTGCCAACTCGAGGCAGAGCGGATATTATACTTCATAAGACTGAAAATCATATTATTGATGAGATATTTATGCGGAAGTATTAAAAGAAAAACTGAGTGAACTCGTTCAGTGCTGACAGAAAAATAGGGAAAAATGATTGTGACGCTTTTTGTCACTAGCCTTTTCCATCTTTTTTCCGAAGCACTAGTTCGTGAAGCTAGATCACAAAACAACACTTAATTTGATTCTAAAGGGGTCAGAATTTTCCTAAGGGAAAATTCTCCATAAACGGTGTAAAAAAAGCAGGTTTCTCGGCAATTTCCTAAATCATATACAATCCAAAAAAAGGATTCTACATGATTTAGTCCAATTGCTCGAACCTAAACGCTTTTTTTACAACCTCTTATTAGATAAATCTAAATGGATAGGGGTAATAAATGTGACCAATGTTGCCGATTTGACAACTGTCGAAAAAATTATTGTTTTAGACTTTGGTAGTCAATATAACCAATTGATTACTCGACGTATTCGTGAATTTGGCGTGTTCTCAGAATTATTGAGCCACCGAATCACAGCGGATGAAATTCGCGAAATGGCTCCTAAAGGGATTGTTTTCTCTGGCGGACCCAACAGTGTATATGATGAAAATGCCTTCCAAATCGATCCTGAAATTTATGAATTAGGGATTCCGATTCTAGGAATTTGTTATGGTATGCAGTTGATGATGCATAACCTAGGCGGAAAAGTTGAACCTGCCGGCAACCGTGAATACGGCAAGTCAGAGCTATCACTTTTGATTCCTGATTCACCTATTTTTAAAGGAACACCTGAAAAGCAAATCGCTTGGATGAGTCATGGCGACTTAGTTGCCGCTATTCCTGACAGCTTTGAAACAGTTGCAACTAGTTCAGATTGTCCGTTTGCAGCAGTTCAAAATACAGACCGCAACCTTTACGGTGTGCAATTCCATCCAGAAGTACGTCATTCTGAATATGGTAACGACTTATTACGTCACTTTACTTTTGATATTTGTCATTGCGAAGGCGACTGGACAATGGGCAACTTCATCGAAATGGAAATCAACAAAATCCGCGAACAAGTCGGTGATAAAAAAGTTCTTCTTGGCCTTTCAGGCGGCGTGGATTCAAGCGTTGTTGGGGTGCTTTTACAAAAAGCCATAGGCGATCAATTGACGTGTATCTTTGTAGATCATGGTTTATTGCGCAAAGGTGAAGCAGAACAAGTAATGGATAGTTTAGGCGGAAAATTCGGCTTAAACATTATTAAAGTAGATGCAAAAGAACGTTTCTTAGATAAATTAGCTGGTGTTTCTGATCCAGAGAAAAAACGTAAAATCATTGGGAATGAATTCGTTTATCTTTTCGATGATGAAGCGACAAAACTTGATGGCATTGACTTCCTAGCACAAGGTACCCTTTATACAGATATCGTAGAAAGCGGAACTGAAACAGCACAAACGATCAAATCTCACCATAACGTGGGCGGATTGCCGGAAGATATGCAATTTGAATTGATCGAACCGTTGAATACGTTATTTAAAGATGAAGTTCGTGCATTAGGAATCGAATTAGGCATGCCGGAAGCACTTGTTTGGCGCCAACCATTCCCTGGTCCTGGTTTAGGAATTCGTGTACTTGGTGAAATTACTGAAGAAAAATTAGAAATCGTGCGTGATTCTGATGCGATTTTACGTGAAGAAATTGCCAATGCTGGTTTAGATCGTGATATTTGGCAGTACTTTACTGTGTTACCTGGCATCCGTAGTGTGGGTGTGATGGGTGATGGCCGTACGTATGATTATACTGTGGGTATTCGTGCAGTGACTTCGATTGATGGAATGACGGCGGACTTTGCGAGAATTCCTTGGGATGTTTTGCAGAAGATTTCTGTGAGGATCGTGAATGAAGTGGATCATGTGAATCGGATTGTTTATGATATTACGAGTAAACCACCTGCTACTGTGGAGTGGGAATAAAGAGCCAACATAATATGAATGGGGAATGCCGATAAATCAACATTTTTCAACTTATGAAATGCTTGATTTTCATTAAAAATGATATGGTTCCCTACCAAAATAAAACCCTGCTAAGATAATACTTAGCAGGGAATTTTTTGTGATTCTATTTTTTAAATGAGGAATATTATAGATAGCATACTTCATAAATACATGGTTTTCATTTATTGATAGAATTGTTCAATTTTATATTCATTTAAGACTGCTTTAACCATCAAGGTTGTTGCCATATCGATTCGAGCATATTCTTGGTCTTCACCAGAAAGATTGTTGTTATAACCAACATAGCATTTTTCTTTACTTTCAAAAACCAATTTTTGATGCTCTTCGATACCATTATTGATTAATTTTTCAACAGATTCTTTCTGTTGTGAATTTTCAAAATTAGGGATCATACTTAAATGTTTAGACCAAGCACCATTATCATGATTATTCAATGATTTTAATAGCCACATTAAATTTATTTCTGGTGAATCTTCAAAATAATAATAGTATGAATTTACATATTCACTTTTTGGATAACTGGCAAATAACTTGAGAAACGCACTTTTAGGATGTACTGCTATACCTCGAGTTTCATCAATATAATGTGCTGAAAATTCTAAGAGTATCGTTTGATGATACTTCACCCTCAAAATATGCCATGAACTTCTTGCATTAGTCTGCATCAAAGCGAAAGGGGGGGTTCTTAAGTCCTCGTTCTCAGGATCATCGAAAAATTCAAGTGTATATTCAGGGGATTTTTCATAATACCATGACATTCCTTCATAACTACTTTTCATTTTTATCCACGAGTCAATATCCTTTATATAATTTAGTACTCTTTCTTTCGGATAAGGAACTAGCCCAAACCTAAATTCCCATAATTTTTCAATATCTTGAATTTCAGCTTGTTTATTAATCGAAGTATTTTTTGCACCTTTTCGAACATAAATTTGATTAGGTTGTACACTTTGATATTTTTCTTTAATATAAAATGGGACTCTTGAAGATTTATGGATTACTAAAACATCTATTTCTGCACCTGTTCCATGTTCTATTGTTCTTAACTCTAATGATGGAATATAATCTCCAGCCCATTTCTTGCTATGAATTTATACCTCCATCACCAAATTCCATTAAAAGAAAATGCTTTTTCTACTGAATTTCTAACTGTCAATTTTTACTTGGATTGATTGAGCAAAATATTCGCACACTAAGCTATCAACCGACTGCTCTAGAAGTAATTTCTTTCCTAAAGCCTTCTCCACCTCATTAATGAATTGAGCTAAATAATCTATATCAGTTGCATCATGTTGATTTTTTGTGTTGAAAAATGGAGCAATACGGTAGAATAATTTTCCCCCATCCATTTCAATTTTTGGTGTGAACTCTGAAAACAACGTTCTAATATCTAAATCAGACAACTCATCATCTGTTAAATCCTTATTTTGATAATCATCCCAATATTTCGACATTCTTATATTTATTTTTCCTTTGATAATTCCTCGCACTTCATCTGAGATATCCAAACGTCTTTGAGAGTACTCATAAAGTCTTTTTAAACCAAATCCACCCCAATGTTCCATCCCATTCTCCTTAATATATCCACCTCTTAAATTTTTTGATACTAAATCAGCAATTTTGTCAAAATCAATACTATCTGCTTCTTCATTTATAACTTTACTTTTTATATCAGGCAGCTCTTTTGACTCCGCATTGATTCTTAATTCACCTTCACATTCAAGAAACTTTTCAACATGACACAATATGACATCTCTTACATCTGCCGTCTTCAAATAAATCTCTACATCACAATAGCTTTCGTTCTCTATATGATGATCAACTTTTGATGCATTGTACTTTTTCGTTTTATCATGTTTATCGTTCCATGTTTGAATACAGTAATCCATATTAGAAAACTCATTAAAAAAATGGAATGGGTCGTGCTCTTTATGACTAAATATGCGCCCTAATTGACTATCTTTATACCCTTCTAATTCTAATGATTCCAGCTTAGTCAATTGTTGCCCAGAATGAACAATTAATGTACGAATATCTAACAATAGTTTTAACTCGTCAGTTTTTTCAATTTTTAGCTTCCATAATTCCCCAAAATAATCTATAGCATTGATTAATCGATAGATATTATTTGCAAAGTGATCTGCTTCTATATTCGGAATACCTGATGCATTTCCTGCTCCTAAAAAATCATTATTTAACTTATCGAAATAGTCAATACCTCCACGTATAATCCATAATAATGAAGCTTCTGTATTAGAATACGTAGTAGCAGTTTGATGCCTTTCTCTCTTTTTTTCTAGTTTACCTTTCAATTCTTTTGATGTAAAAGAAAATTGTTTTGATGAATGCAGTATTATGTTGTTCACGAAGAATTAATCTTCCTCTCTTTTCAGTCAATAAAAATTTGCTACTAAGTACTAAGTACATATTCTTACCAATTGATTTATCTATAAGTCTGTCTCTTATACACATCTAGATGTGTATAAGAGACAGCAATTGAATAAACTATATTAATTTTACAAAAAACAATCGTATGAACGTAACTATAAGTTCATACGATTGTTTATCTATTACAGTTTAAAATTGTTGAGGGAATAAATTAATAGTAACGGATAAACTATACAAAGTATTGCTAGTAAAACTAAAAAATAGAAATACTTTT
>NZ_NGKY01000001.1:1674107-1678828 GCF_002140855.1 Enterococcus sp. 7E2_DIV0204 | reverse complement strand
GTTCAAAAAAGTATTTCTATTTTTTAGTTTTACTAGCAATACTTTGTATAGTTTATCCGTTACTATTAATTTATTCCCTCAACAATTTTAAACTGTAATAGATAAACACTGTCTCTTATACACATCTAGATGTGTATAAGAGACAGGTACTAAGTACATATTCTTACCAATTGATTTATCTATAAGTAGTATATAAAAAAATGGATTAAACATTATTAAAAATAATAATACTTGATCTCTCATGGGATATTTTGAAAAAGATCATGTGAATCGGATCGTTTATGATATTACGACTAGGCCATCTGTTACTGTTGAGTAAGGATAGTATAAATAAAAGTCTAGACATTGATATTTCAACGTTTCTAAACTTTCATTTTACTATTGTATTCAATTACCATACTGTAGCTTAAGTGTATTTTTTATTTCTAGCGTCAAAATCACACAACTATCCACATATGTTGTAACATCAGAAAAAACTGTAGTTACTTTATCCCCATGAGCAATTTGATTTCTGAGATTTCTCAGTGAATCTAGATGTTGAAAAACAGCTGTCAAATTAATATTGCTTATATTTTTCAGCTCATCTTTAAATTTTCTACTGTCATCAAACATCGTTATTGTACTATATATCATGTTTTTCGAAGGATTTTTACTATTTTTCGTTATCAAAGTCTTTTCTAGATAATTTAAAACAAATTGATTGGTTGTTCCATCTTTAAAATGACAATAAAATAACGTTTTTAAGCATTGTTCAATAGTTCCACATGCCCTTATAATAAAATAATTTGTTAAGTAACTTCCCTGTTGAATATATTTCTGATTCAATTTATTTCCTAACAAATTATCTATCATAGTTTGAAGTTTATTTAAATCACTTAAATTTTCATATAACAATTCCTCAAAATCAGTATATATCATCTCTTATACCTCTTCAAAAAGATACTTATAGGCTAAGTCAATTCTTCCAGTTATATGCTTAGTATTTGTTGTTCTAATTGTAGTATATTCCTCAAAGTTCTCATCTTTAACCAGAAGCTTCTTTCTTCTATTGAATTCTTCAAAATTACCTAGCCAAGGAATACTTATACCAGCTGCAATGGCCTTCGTTGTGGCTACAGCAATAGAATCAAAAATAGTTGGGTGAAATCTTCCCATCGTACTTCCCTCACTGTTTATATTCTCAAAAACTGTAGGCGTTATTTTATAGAGTGTATCCATGGTTTTAGTAAATTGTTTTTTATAACTTTCTAGCTTATCATCATTAACAGGATTTTGGTTTAAATCCATAAATAAATTAAGTTCTTTTTTTAAAGAAATAGCTGTCGTGTCAATGAACTCTTTATTACTGAACATTAAATACCTTAAAATATATTCCATATCTTTCATTCTAGGCTCTTTATTTTGTTGTCCAAATAAACTTCTCCATTGTTTCAGATCATTTAAATCAAATAACAATTTATTTAACTTATTATGATACACACAATTTCTAATTTCTTGTGGGGATAGGGACCTCCCACCTGTATTGATTCGTTCAAAAATTTGATACATGCTTGTATCATCATACTCAGGTTTCTTTTGCTCAAAAATTATTGAATGTATTGTAGTCCTTTTTATCCTTTTTTGCTCAGTAATAGACAATTGCTTAAATGTCGAGTTTTTCCATTTCTTATTTACATTAGAAGTCAGTTTAAAAACAGAACCATCTTTAGTAAAAACACCAAAAATGAAGTCATAGACGGTCATTATCCTCTGGTACCCATCAATTATTAAATAGTTCTCATCAACTGTTTTAGCCAAAAAAATACTAGGAACTGGAAGCCCTAACAAAATAGATTCTACAAATCTACTTGCTTCTCGCTTATCCCAAACATAATTTCGTTGTAGTTCTGGTTTTAAAAGTTCATCTTCATCGTACATATTTGCCAATTCCCTAAATGATAGGTCTGCTCCCCATGAATTGATTGAAAATAATTCATCATCTCCATAAATATCATCATTGGTTTCATTCTCATTCACTTCAATTGTTTCTTCAAGAGTTTCATTTACTTGTTCCATAAAAATAATAATCTCCTTCGCTCAATATATTTATATTTATTATCTCTTATAAAAAAGATTTTTTCAATAACAATTTAGTTCTTTGCATAATTTTTTTTTTTCATAAAGTTGATTTCCGATCAGAATTTTATGGATATTCTTCTGAGTTGACACTAAAATAAAAAAGCTACGATTTATTAGAAATCTCAGCTTCACACAAATAAATTATTCATCATCAAATATAGTATTATTCATTTCTGGAAAGTCCAACAATTCAGAAACTGTCATATCAAGTCCTGTAGCCAATTTATGCAAAGTTTTTAACTTAGGATTTTTAGTCTTCCCTTTCATGATATTATCTACAGTAGACTGCGTTATACCTGATAAAGTCGCAAGTTTATTGATAGATATATTTTTTTCATCACATAAATTTTTAAGCCGTAATCTAATTACATCTGAATAAGTCATAGTTCTCCTCCATTAACCTTGTATAGTTAACTCAAGTATAGCGAATGAAAATATACAACATTAATGTTACAGGGTTATATTTAGTATTACTCATCATCAAAAAGTGTTTCATTCATCTCTGGAAAATCTAATAGTTCAGAAACCGTCATATCTAATCCCATTGCTAATTTATGCAACGTTTTTAGTTTAGGATTTTTAGTATTCCCCTTCATAATATTATCCAGCGTAGATTGGGTCATCCCTGATAACGTTGCAAGCTTGTTTATTGAAATTCCTTTTTGTTCACATAATTTCTTAAGTCTAAAAACAATAATTTCTGAATATGTCATAATGGCCTCCATTAACCTTGTACAGTTAACTGAAGTATATAGCATTTCCATATAACGAATTAACCGTATACGGTTGACAACGGATAATTCTTGTGATAAATTAACCTTATAAGGTTAAAAAATATCATCAGGAGGTTCAACATGGCTCACCCAGTAAAAATGATCACCTATCAAGACCTACATAAACTAAATCATTCAATCCAACAATTAAAGAACTGGCACGAAACATTCAGTTCACTAAAAAACAACACCCATAATCACTCTATTCCCGATAACCTCTTCTATGAGCATGAACGATTACTAAAAACATTAACTCAAGAAACACAAAACCTGAAAAGCAAAGAAAAACTGAAAAACATTTTGATTTAAAATCCTAGCCGCAAAATGGGATTTTATAGTTCATCAGTATTAGCCGAACTGTTACTGATGAACGATAGATTTAAACAAGTAGTTGACTCTCTAACTACTTGTTTTTTGGCTAAATATCTGCAGACGGATACGAATATCTTATGATGTTTACACAAAACATTTTAATATATAACACAACTTAGTTTCAGCTCAAAAAAAGCTAGAGAGAATTCCTATAAACCTCATAATAACCATTTTGCTAATTTATTATAGTTCTTGCCATGTGAACTATTGATAACTAATCTGTTGAGAAAATCTAAAAAACGAAATTATACATCATCTTTAATCCTAATTAAGTTTCATATTGAACAAAAAACAAATTGACAGAGAAAGCGTTTCATAATACAATCATTTTCTAATCAGAATAATAAAGAGTTTTTACTCAATGAAAAAATTATCTTGTTGTTGTTTATTGCTATATTTTTACTTCCCCTCGTCAAAAAAGGATTTAAGTAGTGTTATGGACTAAAATTTGTGGCTCTGCTGCTAAATACAGACCTACGTATAAAAAAATATAAAGGATAGTAAAACTATGAACCTATTTAGATTTGTTTTTAATATAATTTGGGGCATTCTTGCTTTTTTAATTCCATTTGGTCTATTACGTGTCATAACAAAAGCCAGTTATAATGATTTCTCTGGCAGTGGTACAATTATTTATACTACAATGATCATCATTTATGTGATTGTAACTATCCTTTTATCCGTATTCTGTTCAAAAAAGTATTTCTATTTTTTAGTTTTACTAGCAATACTTTGTATAGTTTATCCGTTACTATTAATTTATTCCCTCAACAATTTTAAACTGTAATAGATAAACACTGTCTCTTATACACATCTAGATGTGTATAAGAGACAGGTACTAAGTACATATTCTTACCAATTGATTTATCTATAAGTAGTATATAAAAAAATGGATTAAACATTATTAAAAATAATAATACTTGATCTCTCATGGGATATTTTGAAAAAGATCATGTGAATCGGATCGTTTATGATATTACGACTAGGCCATCTGTTACTGTTGAGTAAGGATAGTATAAATAAAAGTCTAGACATTGATATTTCAACGTTTCTAAACTTTCATTTTACTATTGTATTCAATTACCATACTGTAGCTTAAGTGTATTTTTTATTTCTAGCGTCAAAATCACACAACTATCCACATATGTTGTAACATCAGAAAAAACTGTAGTTACTTTATCCCCATGAGCAATTTGATTTCTGAGATTTCTCAGTGAATCTAGATGTTGAAAAACAGCTGTCAAATTAATATTGCTTATATTTTTCAGCTCATCTTTAAATTTTCTACTGTCATCAAACATCGTTATTGTACTATATATCATGTTTTTCGAAGGATTTTTACTATTTTTCGTTATCAAAGTCTTTTCTAGATAATTTAAAACAAATTGATTGGTTGTTCCATCTTTAAAATGACAATAAAATAACGTTTTTAAGCATTGTTCAATAGTTCCACATGCC
>NZ_NGKY01000001.1:1637212-1674007 GCF_002140855.1 Enterococcus sp. 7E2_DIV0204 | reverse complement strand
AAAAGTATTTCTATTTTTTAGTTTTACTAGCAATACTTTGTATAGTTTATCCGTTACTATTAATTTATTCCCTCAACAATTTTAAACTGTAATAGATAAACAATCGTATGAACTTATAGTTACGTTCATACGATTGTTTTTTGTAAAATTAATATAGTTTATTCAATTGATTTTTCGACTTATACTAGTTTTTAACAAAGTATTTCGTTTTACTTTCTTTCTCAGAAAATATATTTCCTTCTGTTTCTTCTCTATTTGACATATACTATACTTGCTTCTCTGCTCTCACTGTTAAGTTCATAATGGATTGTTACCTTAGCCTCTTTTTCTTTGAGCTTTGAAAGTTCAGTAGTCAAATCCAATTCAGTCTCTTCCTCACTCAAAATATTTGTTGTTATTATTGTAAGACCGCGAGTCTCATCAATCGACTCCCATTTGTTATCTTTCTTTATTGAAAACTCAGTCTCTGATTCTAAAATCGTAATAATATCTTTGGTCTCATTTTTAATAAACAATTTCATACCTTGAAACTTCAAAACAATTGGTGAGTCTTCATCCTTTGTATCTTTAGTATTACTACCAATCTTTGAACAACCTACTACCAACAATAATAACATCCCTATTAAACAAAATTTTTTCATCCGTTCTCCTCCCTTGATAATAAATAAATCATATCACAATAAGGCTTTTCAAAAAAACTACTTTAAATTTATTCATTTTTTAAGATACTCATATCATACATTTTTGTTTACTATGCTATTAAAATCAACAATAATGAGGAAGTTCAACATGGCTCACCAGTAAAAATGATCACCTATCAAGATCTACATAAATTGACACGAAACCTTCAGTTCACTAAAAAACAACATCCATAATCACTCTATTCTTGATAGCCTCTTTTATGAGCATGAACGGATACTAAAAATATTAGATCAAGAAACACAAAAACTTAAAAGCAAAGCGAAACTGAAAAACATTTTGATTTAAAATCCTAGCCGCAAAATGGGATTTTAAAATTCATCAGTTTAGCCAAACTGATATTGATGAACAATAGATTTAAACACTCTCAGCAACTTACCAAACTATTTCCCCTCTTTTTGAAAACAGCTAAAAAACATAGTATAATGACCAAACACAAGGAGGGGTTATTATGGCATTTCAAATTGAACTAAATGAACAAGAATTATCCATTCAAGGTGTGCAATTTCAAACAAAAGAAGAATATACCATAATGAAGAACTCTTTAGGTTCAAGTATGTACGAGGGATTCGAGCCAACAAAAGACATGGTTCAGCTTCTAAAAGACATTCATGATGGCAAGAAAAGCAGAAATGATATTCTTACTTTTGTCTTAGGAAATTAACTCATGACTACCCCTTATAACTATATAGATACCAATATCTTTACATTTCTCCTAATCCAAAGATTAAAAAAATATTCCTGCTATTGACGATTTAGAAAAGTACCATTTAACAGAATAGCTGAATTAGCTTAAATCCTTTTACCCCAGTGGTTTCAAGCTTCTAGATTCTATTAGTTTATCGAGTGGTCATGATACCACGAGCCTTGAAATCTTTATTTATAGGACTTCTCAAAGCTTTTTTTTAAAGGAGGAACAAAAATGAAATCAAAAATGCCCAAAATTCTTTCTTTCATTTCAGAAGAAGCGGTTAGTAGAAAAATGACCAGTGAGGAAATTGCCGTTCACTTTGGTTATGATAAACATCACTTTAGTCGGAAATTTAAAGAAATAAATGGATTCAGTGTTGCTGAATTTCTCTCTAGTTTAAAAGTTGAAAAGGCGATCTTTGAACTTGATGAAGAAAAGCGAATACTCGACCTATAAGAACGTGCAGGTTTTGAAAGCAGTGGTAGTTTCACGAATACGTTTAAAAAATATACAGGGAGTTCTCCTAGAGCGTATAAAACGGAAATGAGTGACCTTTTTGATGATATGAAACGGTTTGAAACGGATGATAAGGATCAGTCAATAGCACATTTTGAAGAAAAGAGCCAGTCTTTTTGCACCGTAACGATTGAAGTACCGGATGGATTTGAGATGGGGATCCTATTTATTGGACTTTTCCGGACACTTATCCCAAATCATCTGCCTATATCTGGAGTAGCAACCAAACATTTACTCGGAAATACATTGAACAATATTCCAAGTGGAGACTATTATTTATTAGCTTGCGGGATAAGCCGTTCCACTAATGTTCTATCATACTTTAACTTAAGCAACAGCTTGAGGGGAAAAGAAGATGAGCGTCTATCATTTCCAACCTGTTCCAGCAATCATTACACGATTAAGCTAAGAAAACCAATACCAGAAGACCCTCCAATATTAGTGAATGTGGGGAAACTTTTGATCTCTCGTTTAAAGAACACAATCTAGAACAATATTATTCGACCGTGAAGTGATAAACTAGTCGTAAGTTGATGGAATGGAGGAAATAGTTATGAGTTTAAATGTAAAGAGTGTCACTGTGGGCCTACCAGTAAGTAACTTAGAGGCAGCTGCAAGTTGGTACGAAAAACTTTTTATGAGCGACGAGAAAATCACCCCTGTTGAAGGGATTATTGAGTATCAAATTGGTTCTGTTTGGATTCAACTTTTCGAAGAAAAAATGAATGTTTCAGAGAACGTTTTACGGTTAGAGGTAGAAGATTTAGACACAGAATTTAAGCGTTTAAAAACACTTGGTGTAATCGTTGACGAGGTGATAGCGGATGTAGCAGATATCCTTCGATACGTTGATTTCTCTGATCCTGATGGTAATAAGTTGTCGTTCTATTGGTTATACACTCAAGAATCGATTTAAACAGTGCTTATCTAATAAACAAAACGCTAAAACGACGACTAAATGGTTCGTCGTTTTAACTTTTGAGATAATGCCCAAATAGAGTCAGATATAACGTTAAATTGCCTTTCTATATTACACAAATCACATTGATTTTCACGTGAAAATAGTGATCGACAAGCTTCAACCTTTTGTATTCCACGGGGTTGAGGCTTTATTGCCGCTATCTATCTACCTTTTCTCTATACTTAACTGTTCGTCCAATTTATAGTAAGCATATTATTATTCATTCGACTTCTCAAAAATCAAGCTATATATCACTAAACGTAAAGGCTCTAATAGTCTATCTTCCTATCACACAGAGTTTTAAAGTATTATCTACTTGCAGATGACATAACTCCAGCTCTCCCCCCTTCTACTTCTGCAATATTCAGATCATTTTTTATTGTTCCAAATTTTCAGTGGAAATCCATACCAAAAAAAGTGATAAACCTTTTTTACTCTAATAGTTACTTTGAAAGGTATTTACATACTAGAGTTTATAAAAAATTTATATTTTGGTAATAGTCTATTTATCCGTATTAGGTAATATAAAGTACATAGATGATAAGCAAATGAGAAGCGCTATCTATAAAAAAAGGAACACGTTTTTTATATGTGGATTGCTAAAATCAATGGCACTCGTTGATTTGAGTAAATAAAAATTAGAAATGGGGAATTATAGTATGAGCACAGAAACAAGGAACAAACAGCATTTTAGTTTATCTTTTATCACAATGTTGCTTACGTTTATTTTTGTATTAAACGGGCATACTGCATTGGCTGCAGATTATGAACCAAACCAACTTTTAGGTTCAACAAATTGGGAAGGGACCTATGTCTACGATGCGCAAGGTAATGATGTAACAAGTCAAAATAGTGGATTTATCGGTAGAGCAAAATATGACGCTACAACAAATCGTTATGAATTTTTTGACAAACAAATGTAAGCCGTGGCGATAAAGGAATCTTTTTCGTCACGCAAGATGGCAAAAAAAGAATTTTACTATCCGAGCTTGGCTATCGCGTTGTTGTTGACATGGTAAGATTGGATAAAGATATGTTTACGTACCGCAGATCTGGTGTTCAAAAAGATGGTACTCAAGGGAATGTATTTGTTGAACACGTACCTTACAGCGGAGAATTGACTTTTACTTCACAACCTCCTGTATTATCAAAACAAACTGGAGAAATTGTAACAGATCAACCAGGTAGAACCATTTTAAGCATAACAAAATGGCAAGGAACAAAAGCTCTTGATGAGAATGGTAATGACGTTTCTGCATACAACCAAGGGTTTTTAGGATTAGCTCGTTATGAAAGCAAAACAGGTAGATATGAATTTTTCAACACACAAGGCGAATCAAGAAATGATTTTGGCTATTATGATGTAATCAACGGGAATAAAGAACGAACGCATATCTCATTGGGTGCAAACAGCTATGGAGCCACATTAGAATTGACAGAACTTAATAACAACCGTTTCACTTATGCTAGAATGGGTAAAAACGCTGCGGGTGAAGATATTCCAATCACTGTTGAGCACGAACCTTATACTGGAGAACAGCCCTTAGAATTCACCTTTAATCCAGCAAACGAATTAATTGTACAACCAGCAGCTAAAGTCCCAAATAAAGATGATCTAACAAATAGTAATGCAGTAGTAGAAGTTGAAAGTGTAACAAATTCAGGTACAGTTAAATTTAGTGAAAATGCCAATACTGAAGCAAGTATTATTTTTTCAAAAATCAATACAAAAGATAGACAAACATTAGTTGAAGAAAATGAACCTGGAAAAGCAGTAGTCAGTGTTATTGATACACGTACTGGGGAAGCTTCACAAAATGAATGGAATGTTCGTACTAAGTTATCTGATGGCCCTTTTGGAAACAAGGGTTTCTTATTAAATAATTTAGGTGTTGTACTAACCCCTTCTACACAAGAAGAATCTGTAACAACTGCTGAGAAAGTAACGATGAATGACAATGGTGAATATCAAGCCTTTTCGGTCGCTTATAAAGAAGGAAGCAATGAACGAAAAGCAGTAACTTTGAACCCACAATTAACAGTTGGAGATACAAACTTGTTACAGTCAGGCGTGTATGGTGCGAATATTACTTGGACATTGACTCCTAAAGTGTAAAACGAAAGCAGAGAAAAAGCACTTAGTAGATTTTTTATAAAAGTTGCTTTTTCTCTTTGCTATACGCCTTTTCAATTTTCTTGTTGCGATAAATTTTTGATGAAAGGAGTGTAGAAGATGAGAGTAAATCAATGGTTTATTGGCCTGTTATTCCTTATGTTTTTTTTGGTTTTGCTTCCAGTAAAAGTATTGGCTAATGGTTCTGGGTTTTATGTAACACCAGTTATACCAGAAAACCAGCTAGAAAATACGAAGGATTACTTCAATTTAAGTGTACCCGCAGTAATGGACCAAACTTTGGAATTAGTAATTATAAATGAATCAGTTGAATCAAAAGACTTTCACTTAACTCTGCTTGACGGGATGACAACAAATGACGGAACAATTAGTTATGATAATAAACATACGTATAGTGACAGTAAGAGATATAAAATAGCAGAAATAGCACAGTTAGAAAAAAATGAAGTAACAGTAGAACCAAACAGTTCTGAAACAGTCAAAATACAATTGAAGAATACTGTTAAAGATTTTTTTGGTATGATTTTAGGAGCTGTAAATATCAGTCAAAAAGAAGAAGCGGATAAAAAAGCAGGTGTTAGTAACTCTTTTGCTTATACTATTCCTATAAAAATAAGAGTAGCAGAAGACAATAATGACTATAAATTGACTTATGACGGTTTGACCGTTGATGTTGAGAAAGTCAAGAAAGCATTGGCATTAACATTTCAAAATCCCAATCCAAATATTCTCAGAAAATTGAATCTAACATTTTCAATTTACAAAAAAGGAGATTCAGCTACCCCTCTTTATAAAAATGACATGAACGAAATCGAATTAGCTCCCAACAGCCTGTTTACACCTATGTTATCTTTAACTGAAGCTAAATTAAAAGCGGGTGAATATGTGTTAAAAATTGATGCAAAATCTGATGTACTAAATGAGTCATGGGAAAGTGAATTTAAACTTTCCACTGCACAAGAGCAGTCAATCAATGGTGGAGTAGAAGTTTTTTCTGAAAGTAATCGAGTGTGGATGATGATTATTGCAACTGCTCTGGTTATAGGAGGAGTAGGCTATGTTTTTTTCAAAAAAAAATCGTAAATCCTTAACCCTTAATACCACCGTACTTCTGTTTAGCCTATTTTTAATTTTTTCTTCAAAAAGTGTCCATAGTGAATCTATCGTAAGTGATGCTAGGGTTGAAGTAGTGCGGGAAGATTCGTTGACCAATAAAAAAAATCCTACTTCAAAAACTCCATTTCCAAAAACAAACGAACAGATCAATTTTCTGATTTTTGCTATTGGCATCTTAATAATTTTATCTTCAGCAAAACTAATATATGATAAATACGGTAATTGAGAGATGAACAATACGAAGGCTCTCCCCTCTTTACCCTATTTAGTATATCTATTGAAAATATTATATAAACTAAGTGAGTAGCTGATACGGTAAGCCACTCACTTAGTTTTTTATTCCCCTCTACTGGTTGAAGGTCAGAATAGCTGCATTTATCTGAAAAACCAAATAGATATAAAGAAGTCTGATCCACTCTTCCTATTCTTAAATAAGTCATATAAAAGAACTGTATCACTAGGTTTAATATAGAACAGTGCTTAAAAAAAATCGTTTAAAAGAATTAACCACTATCCAAAACATATACGGCTTAATTGAGTCTATAAAAATCTTCTTGGATGACACAATCAGCAGCTATTTTTTTCATAAGCACACACCACGTAGTGTACCTAAATGGATTAAATGCCCAAAATTCCTCAGCTTTTCCAACATAATTCACGACTTGCTCCGCAAGAATCATACTTTCCCACTTATCATCAGGGAAAAGCTGCTTAATTCCGTCTTCGTCAAAATAATGATGAGGAACGCCTTCTTCTATTCCTACCTCTAACACAAATGTATCTTTTTCGATTTCTTCTCCCTTGCCATACAAATCCGCTTTTGTCGATTTGATCGTCCCTAAAAAATAACCACCTGTTATAAGCGAATCGTAAATGCAATCAATCGCTTCAATTATTTTATCCAACGTATTATGCTGAAGCACCGCCCAACTAAAAACACCATGCAAGAACTCTTTCTTGCTCCACGGATAGATTTCCATCGAGGTCAAGGCTTCAACATAGTTGATGTGATTCTCTTCTAATTTTTTCGTTGTCAGTTCTATTGCTTTACTAGAATTATCGCTAATAAAAACCTCACAGCCCATTTTTCCCATCACCACACTGTGACGTCCTCCACCGCAACCTAGATCCCAAACCCGTCGCGCTTGCTGATTTGGAAATTCTTTTGCTAAAAGTTCTATGAATTTAACGGCTTCAGGTTCAGGTGCTAATTCTATGTTTTTTGATCATAAAATAGCGTATTCCAATCTGCCAGATTCTTCCCCGCTTTCTTTAGATTTCCATTTGCTATGGACTATAAGCATATCATATTAGCTACTCGTGCTTGCCTCAAATTCTTTATTTTAGCTGTAATAAATTGACAACCTGTGCCATAATTATTTTTGAACCGTTACTTCTTGGCTTGGATCCTATCTTTGAAAAATCAGTTATATCAATGTTTCTATCGATGTAAACACTTGTATACGCCTATATTTCTAGTAAAGTACACTCTAATAGACAGACAAAATATCCTCTTCTATATTATCTTAGACTCAAAGGAGACAGCAAAATGAACTTTAATAAGCAATTAAAACTTTATCGTGAAAGAGATGGTTACTCTCAAGAAGAACTTGCAGAAAAAATCTATGTCACACGGCAAACAATTTCTAAATGGGAGAACGATCATACTTATCCTGATATTCATAATTTGATTGCATTAAGCACTCTTTTTGATGTCACTTTAGATGAATTAGTCAAAGGAGATGTAGCAATTATGAAAAACAATCAACACATCGAAGCGGAAAAAATGAACCGACTCTCTTGGGTTATGATTATATTTATTATCCTAACGGTTCTATCTATTGGTCCTGTTATGTTACTTTGGGATTGGTACGGATTGGGTATTTCTTTTGTTCTTTGGGGAATTTCTATGATTGCAGCTTTAAAAATCGAGAAAATCAAAAAGGAAAGAGATGTTCAAACCTATAGCGAAATTGTTGCTTTTATAGACGGGGAAGATCTTGAAGCAGCCAGAGCCAAACGAGATAAAAAAAGAGATCGCTGGAATAAAACAAAAATCGTTTTAGGCTTTTCATTAGCAGCTGGTGTACTTGCTGCAATTAGTTCGTTTCTATGGATTTGGCTTTCGTAAAATTTTCAAGCAAATAACCTTTAGGTGATCTCATCAATGACAGAGAACATCTAAAGGTTAGTATATTCAAAAGCTCGACTCGTAAGAATCTCTTATATTTATTTTTTGTCTTAATATATTTTACTTTCAACTGTATTATCTAACTATAGATCATATATATAGTAATATGAATAATTCTATTTCTCCTCTATTATTCTTGTAGGATAAATCTTAAACGTCTGCAGATTGCTTATTCTTACACAGGATTTTTTCAAACGCTTCTTGTATACTCTTTTGTGGTAAATTTTGACCGATAATAATGAGCTCATTGATTTTTGTTTTGCGCACCGTTGGTCTAAATTGAAAGAGTTGGTTGATACCTTGAATTTCTGTTTGAAACTCATTATCCATAAACTGGATAAAGCCTTTTATTCGAAAAATATTTTCTTGGTTACTCATCATTACCCAATCTATCCACCTCTGAAATAACGTCTCTGCAATTATACCTGTTCCTTCCAAATGTAATGCTTCAAACTTATGATGTAATTTACGATGAGATTTCTCCGAGTGATGATGCCTAGCGTGATGCTCATCACTCAGATATTCCAGGTGAAGTTCTTGATTAAATTTATTGATCCCAATAACTTGTCGAGCAACACTTTCCTTTTCATCTGATAATGAAAAAGTAAAAAAATCAGCCATTGGATTTATAGGTTTTATCTGTTGTATAATATCTTGAATTTCATTTGTATTTTTATCAGACTTCTTAGAAATGATGACACGATCAGCCATAGCTAATTGCTTTAATGATTCTGGATAATTCAAATTTTTTTCAAAAAAATCACTATCGACCACCGCAATAACACTGTCCAAATAAAAGTTCGTACAAATTCTAGGTGTTGCCAAAATTGTCTGTAAAATCGGCTGAGGATCAGAAATACCACTCGTTTCAATAATCACTTGTTTAATTGGATAGCCTTGTTCGATAAATACTTCATCAACTGCAATCAATGCATGAATCAAATCCGTTCGTAAGCTACAGCAAATACAGCCTCCGTTCATTTGGAAAATTCGCTCATGCGAGTGAAGAAGCAATTCATGATCAATTCCTTTATCGCCAAATTCATTTTCAATGATTAGTATTTCCTCTGGAACTAAATTAGTTGCCTTTAGTACATGGTTGATTAGCGTTGTTTTCCCAGAACCTAAAAATCCAGAAATAACCGTGATTGGTATTCCCATACTAATCCCTCCCATTTTTCTATTTATCCTTCAAATACTTTGATGAGGCTGTCTTATCGACTAGATAAATATTCTGTTAGTTGAACCTGTTCATCGTAATTAAATTTATCTTCTGCCATCTCTAACAAGAGTTTTTCTTTTAAATCAATAGGAATTTCCCAATAGCCATCGATTTTCTCCAGTAATCCCACGTCATATTTTTCAAAAATTGGATATATCTTTAAAAAGTTTTCCAAGGAAAGGTTCTCCGTTTCATCAAAAATTTTGACCCATCCCTTTTCTATTGCAAAATCAGTTGGTTCTCCATTTTCTGTAATAATGTCATTTTCTACCATGAAGCGATACGTATCTGCTTTACTGATGAATGACTGCTTCTTTTCCAAAAGTTGAAATTTAATACTTTCCTCAACGAGTGGCGGATAGATAATATTCATTATGCTTTCTCCCTATTCCGTTACTTTTTTTCCTTTGTAATATCCTTTTAAAGATACATGGTGACTGCGTCTATAGTCACCCGTCGAAGCGTCGAACGAAATTTCGGGTTTTGAAATTTTTTGATGCATACGACGAAGCTTCTTTTTTTGTTTAGATGTTTTTCTTGCTGGTACAGCCATTAGATCGTCTCCTCTTCTTCATATAATTCACTAACCAACTTGTTTCAACCATAATAGTTGTTCCTTTAAACTGATCTGTCAATCTTCTAAAATTATTATCATACTATTTGGATCACAGTTCTATAGTGACGAATAATTTCCTCATTTTTTGATTTCTTTAAAAATAGCTTTTCTTCTTAATTTTTTCGAATATTTTTTTAATTCTAATCTTTCTGGTGTGTTTCTTTGATTTTTACTTGTTAAATACAAGCGCTCACCTGTTTCAACACATTCTAGTATGATATTTTGTCTCATTTTCCTCAGCTCCTTTATACATTACTATTTACTAGATAAATATACTTAAGTCTTTCACTACATCATTTCAGCGTTTCTTCTATTACTACTAGAGACTCTAACTTTATATTTAGACTAGTAGCACAGTCTCCATCGATAACTATTCCGATTCGCCTCGACAAAGCGTAATTATTACGTTTTGCTTTTTTGGATTCTAACAATAAAATTTACTTATGTCAATTATTTTCTAAAGAATTATTTATATAATTTTGAAATTCTATCATAATTAAAAAAATAGACCAAAAATTCATTGGCCTTTAACTATACTAAAAAGACTGACAAGATTTTTTCTTGTCAGTCTTGCATTATTTATCTACTAAAATCAAAAAACAGGTTTAAATATAATACAAATTCTCAGACGGATAAACCGCATCACTCGTAATATCCAACCCTAACTCTCTTAACGTTTGCTCATCATTCTTACTCAACATCACCGTAGAATGCGCTTGGACACCATTCAATTCAGATAATTTATCATACGCCAACTGTGCTGTTGGGTTTGTAACAGCACTGATTGCTAGCGCAATCAAGATTTCATTGGCTTTTAAAGCCGTAATTTTGCTGTGTAAATCTTTGCGTTTCATCGTTTGAATGGTTTCAAGAATCACAGGAGACAATAATAAGATTTCATCTGAAATATTGGCTAATGTTTTAATAGAATTCAAAATAGCAGATGAACAAGAATCCATTAAGCTGCTGGTTCTCCCGGTTACAATTCGACCATCTTGTAACTCAAACGCAATAACAGCCGGCGTATCATTACTTTGGGTTTGTTCTCTCAATCGTTCTGAATACTCTCTAGCAGGCAGTACCGCTTTGCGGTCTTCTTTTTTCAGCTCGACTTCTTCCATGATCAGCTTAATGCGATTGACTGTTCCTTCATCGATCAAGCCTTTTTTAAAGTCACATTCTGTACCAAAACAGCGACGGATGATTTCTTGTTTAGAGGCTTCTTTCACTACATCATCATCGATAATCCCAAAACCAACACGGTTCACCCCCATATCCGTTGGTGATTGGTAGACAGATTCTTCTCCGGTAATTTTTTCAATGATTCGTTTGATCACAGGGAATGTCTCAACATCACGATTGTAATTAACAGCAACTTTTTGGTACTTATCAAAATGAAATGAATCGATCATATTCACATCTTTCAAATCAACAGTCGCTGCTTCATAGGCAATATTTAAAGGATGCTTCAAGGGAACATTCCAAACTGGGAAGGTTTCAAATTTTGAATAACCAGCAGTCTTACCATTACGGCTTTCATGGTAGAGTTGGTTCAAACAAGTTGCCAATTTCCCACTACCAGGACCAGGTGCTGTCACGACTACGATTTGTTTTGTTGTTGGAATATAGTTATTTTTCCCAAAGCCTTCTTCACTGACGATTTTCTCAAGATTGGATGGATAATCTTCAATCGCCGCATGTTTATAGACTTTGATATCTCTTCTTTCCAGTTTGTTGATAAACATTTTTGTAGAAGGTTGTCCACTATAGCGGGTAATCACCACACTGTTGACTGCTAAGCCATACTCTCTTAACTCATCGATTTGGCGCAAAATATCCATATCATAGGTGATCCCATAATCGCCACGAATTTTGTTACGCTCGATATCCCCTGCATAAACACAAATCAAAATCTCCGCTTGATCTTTTAATTTTTGTAAAAGTTTAATTTTAGCGTCCGCATCAAATCCTGGCAGCACGCGTTTTGCATGCATATCGCCAATCAATTTACCACCAAATTCCAAGTAAAGCTTGTCGTAATGGTCAACTCTTTCAAGGATATATTTTGATTGCTCTTCGATGTACTTTTGTGGATCAAAACCTCGTTTTTTCACGTAAGAACCCTCCGATATTTATATACTGCCATCTATTATAAACTTATTTACGGATGATTACGATAAGGAATTTCATTATTTACTATCTAACTCTATTTTACATATCACTGCTGACTTATTTCAAGTCTACAATTCAAGCTTCTTACTGTAAAACTAAAAACGTTATTTACCTATTCTCTCAAAAGCTTGCTCTAAATCACTAATCAAATCATCAATGTATTCAATCCCTACAGATAAACGAATCAACCCGTCATTAATTCCAGCCTGTACTCTGATTTCCTTTGGAATAGATGCATGTGTCATCACTGCTGGAACTTCGATCAAACTTTCAACCCCACCCAAACTTTCTGCTAACGTAAAAATGTTTAGACCTTCCACAAACGAATTGACAAACGCCTCGTCTTTCAGCTCAAAAGAAATCATGCCACTAAAACCACTCATTTGTTTTTTGGCTAATTCAAAGCCTGCATGACTCTTTAACCCAGGATAATAAACCACTGCAACAGCTGGATGGGTTTCAAGATATGTGGCAATTTTTAATGCATTTTTTTGATGAGCTTCCATTCTAAGTGCCAATGTTTTGAGACTTCTTTGAACTAACCAACTATCATGCGGACCTAGAACGCCCCCTATTGCATTTTGGTAATAGCCGATTTTTTCTGCTAATACCGTTTGATTTGTCACTGCAAAACCTGAGACAACATCGCTATGTCCGCCAAGATACTTGGTTCCACTGTATACCACAATGTCGGCTCCTACTGTTAAGGGACGTTGAAAATAGGGTGTCATAAAGGTATTATCCACAATCGTCACTAAATGATACTTGTTTGCTAAAGAGGAAATTGCTTGAATGTCAGAAACTTTCAATAATGGATTGGTTGGCGTCTCAAAGAGAATTGCTTTTGTTTTCTCAGTGATTGCCTCTTCTATCGAGGTTAAAACATTAGTTTTCACCAATGAATAGGTGAGGCCATTTTTTTCAAAAACCTTTTGAACTAGTCGAAACGTTCCACCGTATACATCATCGCCTAATAGTATATGATCTCCTGCTTCAAAAAGGGATAAGACTGTATGCAAAGCTGCTAAACCAGAAGCAAATGCGAAGCCTTCTACTCCTTCATCAAGTTCCGCTACTAGTTCTTCTAAAGCAAATCGGGTTGGATTTCCAGAACGAGAATATTCATACTGTTTAGGGTTTCCAACACTATTTTGCTTATAGGTTGATGTTTGATAGATTGGGACACTGACTGCTCCTGTTTGTTCATCGTTACTGATTCCACCATGGATTAATTTTGTTTGAAAATGCATCGTTTTTCCTCCTTAAATTTGGTCCTAGCCATAAATATTTTTTGAGAGATATCGTTCTCCAGAATCTGGAAAAATAGTGACAATTGTACTGTTTTCGGGTAATGTCTTGCTTTCTTTAATGGCTGCAGCAAAAGCTGCTCCACTTGAGCTACCAACGAGTAGCCCAAATTTTTCTGCTAAAAGCCTTGTAAAATAGAACCCTTCTTCATCACGGATAGTATAAATTTTATCAATCGTTACATTCTCAAAGAACGTGGGGATAAACTCTACTCCGATCCCTTCAATTTCGTGTCCGTGAGCTGTTCCTCCATTTAAAATCGAGCCTTCTGGTTCTACTCCGATCGCACGAATTTGTGGGTTTTGATCTCTTAGATAGGCTGCAACTCCTGCAAACGTTCCCCCACTGCCGACTCCAGCAACGAAGCTTGTTAGTTGTCCTGAAAGCTCATTAAAAATTTCAGGTCCAAGTGTGTTGTAATAGGCTTTGGGATTTTCTTCATTTTCAAATTGTAACGGTAAATAACTGTTTGGGATCTCTTTTGCCAATTGTGTTGCTTTGTCGATTGCCCCTCTGATTCCTTTGGCTGTTGGTGTATGCACGATTTCTGCTCCTAGTGCTTTCATCAATTGTTGTTTTTCCAAACTAAATTTCTCGGGTACAACAAATAAAGTCTTGATGCCTTCCTTCACGCCTGCCAAAGCAATACCAATGCCTGTATTTCCAGCTGTTGGTTCAATGATTGTTGTTTCAGAAGTTATTTTTTCTTCTTGCAACGCACGGGTTAGCAAATGTTGCCCTAACCGATCTTTGATACTGCCCCCTGGGTTCAGGTATTCTAATTTAGCATAGATCTTACTCCCTTTTTGACCACCAAATCGAGCAGCATCAAACTTGAACATCGGTGTGTGTCCAATCAATTCCTGTACTTCATCAACTATCATGACTTCCTCCTATCGTTATTAACGATTATGACTGCGCCGTTGCAACAAAAAAAGAGGTACTGACTATTAAATCAGTACCTCTTGAACGTCAACTATAAACAGTTCACCTTTTCTTTACTAAAGTGACCTGAAACATTTAACTTTTCTAGATGGACTATTAATAGGCATGACAAATTGGTATGCTGCTTTTTCGCACCATACAACAACAGCATAAAACTGAACGTCTGTTGTTTGTCATGTCTTTTCCACTCCTCAAAATAAGTATACATGGAAGATATCACATCATTTTTCTGATGTCAATTTAAAAGAATCATCCTAAAAAAATTCGTACGACTAAATAACTGATTTGTTAACCGTACCATATTTTTCCTGTAATATACTCTTTTGATCCTATCAAAAAAAGCAGTTGCATTCATAGTTTCATAGTTCTCTTTTTTCGAAATAAAAAATACGTGGTGAGGGTTCTTCCACAATCCAATAATCGCATTAAATGTCTTTGGGCAAGATGGACTCCCTTATGCACCTTCTAGGCAATACACTAACTAAAAGAAATGCCACTACCTGTTATCTGCTACATCCATATTCGTTCTATTTATTACTTTTACTATATCAACTATTACTCTATCTGTTTTAGAAGTGATAGGTGATTGAACTGAACAATTGTCATAGTAAGAAATAAACCTGTTTGTGGTGATTGCCAACTCATTTCCCACACTGACTTTATTCCCTTTTCACCAACAACTGTATTAATTTTTCTCTAAAAAATATTGACAGCGCTTTCTTTATAGTGTATATTTGCTTTGTTAAATGGATAGTGATTATTAAGTTAAGCTAAACCTAAACAACGCCTTCAGTGGCTTTTGTTTAGGTTTTTTTTATTCTCAATCTCTTTCGTAAAGCTAAAGGAGGTCGAACAACTTGGAAATTCTAAAAATTTTAAATAATAATGTGATCATTGTCTTGAATGAAGAAAATGAAGAAGTCATTTTGATGGGCAATGGTTTGGGCTTTCAAATGAAAACAGGGGCAAAAGTTGATGTCGAAAAAATCGAGAAGGTTTTTAAGCTTGAAAACCAAGTCCAATCAGAACAGATTGAACAGCTTTTTGCAGAGATTCCAGAAGAAATCATTGAGATTTCGTATAAAATTTTATCACATGCAAGAATTGCTTTGGATAAAGAATTGAATGAATCATCTTTTATAGCGATTGCGGATCATTTAAACTCCTCGATTCAAAGAGCGAAAAAAAGTATTCAGGTGAAAAATTTTTTATTGTGGGATATCAAACGGTTTTTCCCAGCCGAATTAGAGATTGCTAGATCTGCAATTCAAATGGTTAATCAACAGTTACATGTTGACTTAACAGATGATGAGGCTGGTTTTCTAGCCTTACATATCACCAATGCTCAGATCGATAGTCATCACGAGGATGCAATCAGCCTTACTCAGTTGATTGAAGAAATCTTGACAGTTATCAAATATACGCTGCGAATCAGCTTTGCTGAAAATGATATCTATTTTCAACGCTTTATTACGCATTTGAAATTTTTTACGGAAAGAGTCTTGAAAAAAAATACTGGTAATAGTGCTAAAGATCAAATCGAAAGTGAGTTGTTTTTACTCGTTACTACACAGTATCCCGAAGCGTTTACGGCAACAAAGAAAGTCGCTGAATTATTAAAAAATCGACGGAACTATGCGATGTCAAAAGACGAACAAGCCTACATCACCATTCATTTAGCTCGAATCATCGATAAAACTAGTTAGTTGGAGAGTATTCTCTTTATCTAAAATCATTCCCAGAAAAGGAGCATAGGAAATCGTTGGCCTCAGGAAAGGCAATGGATCGTGACATTAAGTTGGCGAGACCTCTAAATAAAAAATAAATGAACATTTGGAGGAACGAAAATGGGTAAATATGAAGAACTTGCAAAAAAAATTGTAAAAGAAGTCGGAGGTAAAGAAAACGTCAATTCTTTGACAAATTGTATCACACGTCTACGCTTCAAATTAAAAGATGAAAGCAAAGCAAATACTGAAGTCTTAAAAAACATGGATGGTATTGTTACAGTCATGCAAGCTGGTGGGCAATATCAAGTGGTCATTGGCAATCATGTCCCTGATGTTCGTAAGGATGTAGATGCAGTGCTAGGTGTTTTAGAACCTGTGGCGGATGATGGAGCAAAAGGCAATTTGTTTGATCGATTTGTGGATATGATTTCTGGCATTTTCCAGCCTATTCTGGCACCATTATCTGCAGCAGGTATGCTAAAAGGGGTCAATGCAATTTTAGCCTTTGCCTTAGGTTCTAGTTTTTCGGGTAGCTCTACTTATGCACTCTTTAATGCAATGGGTGATGGTTTGTTCTTATTCTTGCCGATTTTTATTGGGTACACAGCAATGAAAAAATTTGGCGGTTCTCCTTTTTTAGGAATGATGATTGCTTCAAGCTTGGTTTATACAGGTTTTATTGATGGATCTGCGACCGCTACTTTTGCAGAAAGTGGTGGGTTGAATTTCTTTGGCATTCCGTTTTCGATCCCTGCTGCTGGATATGGCTCAACAGTGATGCCAATCATTGCATCCACAGCTTTTGCGGCTTTTCTTGAAAAACAATTAAGGAAAATCATTCCAGATGTGGTTAAACTATTTTTAGTCCCCTTTTTCACAGCTTTGATTACAGTTCCCTTGACCTTTTTGGTGATTGGACCAATTATGAATGTTGTAGCGGACGGACTTGGAAATGGGTTGCTTGCCGTTCAAGCGTTCAATCCAATCATCTTTGGTGCAATTGTAGGGTTCACTTGGCAAATCCTTGTTATGTTCGGGATGCATTGGGCACTTATTCCATTTGTCATTATTTCATTATCTCAAGGAATACCAACTTCTTTACTGACAGGTTCCGGCAGTGTCTCCTTCGCACAGACAGGGGCAGTTCTTGCTGTTATGCTAAAAACGAAAAATTTGCGCTTAAAAGAGTTATCTATTCCTGCTTTTATTTCTGGATTGTTTGGTGTTACTGAACCAGCTATTTACGGAATCACTTTACCGAAAAAGAAACCCTTTTGGGCATCTTGTATTGTAGGTGGTGTCACAGGTGCTATAGCTATGGGATTAGGTATTCAAGCTTATCAAATGGGCGGACTTGGTATTTTTAGATATACTTCAACAATTTCACCTGATGGCGATATGAAATATGCTATTTACAATATGATCTTAGATGCTTGCGCACTTGCAGCTGGATTTGGCTTAGCATGGATTTTAGGATTTAAAGATGATGAACCAACGATTCAACTATCAAAAGAAGAAGCAAAATTAGCCGCAACTGGACAAAAAAAGAAACTTACAAAAGATGAAGTTTTCTCTCCAGCAGAAGGCAAAGTCCTACCTTTGAGCGAAGCAAGAGACGCAGCATTTTCTGAAGGTATCATGGGCAAAGGGGTTGTGATCGAACCAACTGTTGGGGAAATCGTGGCACCATTTGATGGTACCGTGATGACACTTTTCCCGACAAAGCATGCCATTGGATTGATTTCGGACAATGGGACCGAGCTGTTGATCCATATCGGTATCGACACCGTTCAGTTAGATGGTGAAGGCTTTGAGGCGTTCGTTGAGCAAAATGCGAAAGTTAAAAAAGGGGATAAATTAGTGACTTTCGATATCCGTGCGATTGAAGAAGCAGGATACAGTACGCAAGTACCGATCATCGTTACAAATACTCCTGATTACGCTGATGTGATTGCAACTTCTGAAACCTCAACTAAACAAGGAGCTGTTTTGATTACTGCGATCATCGCAAAATAATCATTTAAACTACTACTAAATTTATTTACAAAGGAGTAAAAATCAATGAGTTTTCCAAAGAATTTTTTATGGGGCGGCGCAACAGCTGCCAATCAATGTGAAGGTGCCTGGGATCAGGATGGCAAAGGAGATTCTATTTGCGACCACAATCGTGCCGGAAGCCGTACCTCTAATACTCACCGCACTTTTGATCTAGAAATTGATACAGAACAGTATTACTATCCTAGCCACACAGCAATCGATTCATACCATCGTTATAAAGAAGATATTGCTTTATTTGCTGAAATGGGCTTCAAAGTCTATCGGATGTCGATTGCTTGGTCTCGGATTTTTCCTAATGGAGATGAAACGACACCTAACGAAGCAGGCTTACAATTTTACGATAATGTGTTTGATGAACTAGCTAAATATGGTATTGAACCGCTTGTAACGATCTCTCACTTTGAAATGCCGTTTCACTTAGGTAAGAAATATGATGGATTTTTAGATAAACGGACAATTGGTTTTTACGAAAACTATGCAACAACCCTATTTGAACGGTACAAAAATAAAGTGAAATATTGGCTGACATTCAATGAAATTAATTTTGGTACAATGGATCATGGTAAACGCATCAGTGGTCTATTCAATCGTGACTATACTGAAACCGAGCAATACCAAGCACTACACAATGTTTTTCTAGCTTCAGCAAAAGCAGTTGTTGCTGGACACAAAATCAATCCCGATTTTAAAATCGGTTGTATGCTAGCTTACATTACGATGTATCCTAAAACATGCCGACCAGAAGACGTTTTAAAAACGCAGCAAATCAATGAAAAATTTAACTTCTTCTGTGGAGATGTTCAGGTAAAAGGAAAATATCCCTATTTTATGAAACGTTATTTTGCCAAGAATAATATTCAAGTCGATATTACAGATGAGGATAAGACATTATTACAAGCAGGGACTGTTGATTATTATACGTTTAGCTATTACATGACCACTTGTATTACAGATGATTTAGAAAATCGCGATGATAAAACAGGAGGAAACCTATTTGGCGGCGTCTCCAATGAGTATCTAGAAACCAGTGACTGGGGTTGGCAAATCGATCCTGTCGGTCTACGGTATACTTTAAATCAAATTTATTCTCGTTATGAAGTTCCTTTAATGGTCGTAGAAAATGGACTTGGTGCCTTTGATAAAATAGAAGCAGATGGTTCGATCAATGATGATTATCGGATCGATTACTTCAAACGCCATATTATTGAAATGGAAAAAGCAATTGATGATGGTGTTGATTTGATTGGGTATACACCGTGGGGCTGTATTGACTTGATTAGTGCCGGAACAGGTGAAATGAGTAAGCGCTATGGGTTTATCTACGTCGATCGTGATGACGAAGGTAACGGAACACTTGAAAGAAGCCGCAAAAAATCATTCCACTGGTATAAACAAGTGATTGAATCAAATGGCGAAAATCTCGCCTAAATCACTCTAAGCTGAAAATCTTGAGCACATCAATTGTAATTACTACTAAATCTATTATCTTACAATCAAGGAGCGTGAATGACATGAAACAGCCAATAACATATATTTCAGTAACTGAACATGCTAAAGCCCAAATCGATTTCTACGTTGACGTTTTTCCAAATACTACTACTCAATCCATCATTTATTATGATGAAATATGCTGAACGCGTTTTAAATGGGCAACTAGATTTAAACGGAACGCCACTCTACTTTTTAGACATGAGACCAGAAAATCCAGTAACACCTGGTTTGCATCTTTCTTTGTATGTTGAATTGGATAGTGAAGCAGAATTGGATTAACTCTTTTCAACATTAGTTGCGGATGGATTTTTCATGATGGGACCAGAACCTGCTAGTATCTTCCAAAAGGGTACTTGGTTGACTGATCAATTTGTAATCACTTAGCAATTGGTATTTGTCGGTAAGTAAAAATACTACTACCTTGCTTAGCAAAAATAAGATAGCGCCATATTCAATATCAATTTTACTCTGAAAATCAATACACGGTTGCCAAAAGTCAACTTCTCCGGCAACCACGCAAAAAGCGAGCAATACAAAAAACGTGTTGTTCCCTTTTTGTATTGCTCAAACCTGATCGACTTTCGACTTGATTTCATTTTTGTATTCTTTTACTGACGCTTAAATTCAACTTCAGTCTCACCATAATGAACCATTATTCACTCGACCCTATCCTGAATAATCAAAGACGATTTGATAATACATTCCCCCCATCTTTTTCATCCGTGCTAAGAACCCTTGGTAAGTAACGTGTCTCTTTCTCGTTGATAACAGCTTGAAGCCAGATATCATCTGGATCAATTCGTTCGTTAAACATCTTGTCACTCGTTGTTAGTACAAATGAATTTGGATAAACTATACCTAATACGATCTATGACCACACGGGATCGCTTGGAACAAATCAAGCACATCAAACGATTTGATTTTAATGAGAAACAATAGTTAATAGTTTTTCTTGTAAAATTGTCAACTTCTCTACTTTTAGGCTGATGATACGCTGATCAATCGTGATATAGTTATTATGCGTCCATCATCATTTTCGCTAAAAATAAATAACCAAAAATGACGAATTTTCCACTTAAATGCCATTGACTCTTTTCTTCATCTGTTATCATAATACCTCCAATAAAATATAAAACAATCATAGCATTAAAGCGTTAAAGTCCGTACTAATACACTTTCTTCGTTTTTTAATCGTAAAACATTCTATAGTATTTATTTGATTATAAATTTAAACTACGTTAAACTTTTAAAAGAAAGTTCACTTTAATTTAAATTATTTTTAGTTGGAGTATCTAGTTTATAAAAAAGAGGGAGCGATAGTCGATGTGTACCAGTATTACGATGACAACAAAAGATCAACATGTTTTATTAGCTAGAACAATGGATTTTGCAGTTGTTTTAGAGGGTGAACCTACATTTATTCCACGGAACAAATTCGTATTCGTTAATGACGAAAGTTACGATCAGAAAAATGAATACGCCTTTGTAGGAATGGCACGGCAAGTGGATAAAGAACATTTTGTTTTTGCCGATGGTTTAAACGAAAAAGGACTTTCTTGCGCTGCTCTTTATTTTTCAGGTTACGCTGACTATAATAGCCAAGACACTGACAAAAAATATACCTTAGCACCTCATGATGTTGTCCCATTTTTACTTTCTACTTGTTCAAGCATTGAAGAAGTGACTCGCACCATGGAAAATGCTCAAGTTGAAAATACGGCGTTAGATTTCTTAGGAATCGTCTTACCTCTTCACTGGGTCATCACAGACAAAACCGGCAAAAGTATTGTCATTGAGTATACTGAACAAACCTTGCACATTCACGAAAATACTATTGGTGTTATGACGAATAGTCCAGACTACAAATGGCACACGACTAATCTAAGAAATTACATTGGTTTACAGCCTGAACAAAAAACAGAAGTTCATCTAAACGATATGGTGATGAAACCTTTTGGTGAAGGGACTGGTGCTTTTGGCCTTCCTGGTGATTTCACTCCACCATCAAGATTTGTCAGAGCGACTTTTTTAAAAGCCTGCTTACAAGATGTTCAAACTGAATTAGATGGGGTTACTTCAATGTTTCATGTGCTTGCTAACGTTGACATCCCTAAAGGTGTTGTAAAAACCACTCAGGCCTATGACTACACGCAATACACTGCTGTTATAGTCAATAGTTCACTGAATTATTATTATAAAACATACAATAATCAACGTATTCGTTGCATCGAATTAGCCAATGAAGATTTTGATGCCACTTCTGGAAAAATCTGGTCTAGTGGTGATTCGGAAGATATCTTGTACCGTAACAACAAAAAATAATTTATTTAATAAGAGAAAGAGACGGGTCTACTTTTAGATTTGTGCCTTCCTCTTATTCTTTATACACAAAACCCCATAAAAGGATAATTATTACCCTGAAAGGAGATTTAACAATAACTAAAAGAATTATGATTATTAGAGGAGTGATCAGCGGTACTACCACGACAACCAGACTAAGAATATAAAAGGAACCATCGGAATTTTGTTTGAGGTAATGGCGATTGATTCTAAAATAGAATAGCGACCGTTACAAATTACCAAAGACATGAACCGTAGACGTCAATCTGATTCTTTCAAAAGGTGCTAAAGAACGTATGCCACCATGGTCGTTTTAAGTGCCCATCTTGGTAAAAGCCTTAGTTTCTATGCTCATTGCTAGTGGTGCTACTGTAATGAGGAAAATGTTACGATTCTCTTCATATTCTGGGATTAAGTATTTTGAAACAATCAAAAAAACGGGCTAGCAAAATGATTCTATATCATGCTGCCTAATGGTACTAAAATCATTAAATCTTTCATGAAACAAACTAATATTGATTCACTACCAAGGATGAACGAAAAAGCCAATGAATTGAGCGCTAAATTTGTTATCTGGACGATGGTGGGTAGGGCTATCACGGCATAGGCAAAGCGGAATTGTTTGACTTCGCGGAATACGGCGGAGTAGAAACTTATTTAACCGACAATGTACAAGCGAATTTAAACTAAATCATCGGCTGATACCATTCGTATCCTATTGATTTACCGCTATTCCCAAACTCTTCAATTGAATAAAATAACAAATATCGTACTTCAGCAAATCAAAAAACATTCAAAAACGTTACAAGTTTTTGAATGTTTTTTGATTTATCTTCGCATTTTAGATACCTAGAGTCTATTTAGACATCCATTTTTCTACTAGCCATCCATTTGATCATTTCAGGATCAGCATGAGAGAAAAATTGGCTTTCCCCTTCATTCAAGGTGGCAATTGCTGCTTTGTCTTCTTCTGATAATTCAAAATCAAATACGGCTAAATTTTCAGCCATCCGCTCTGGTTTAACAGATTTTGCAAGTACAACAATCTCTTGTTCTAACAACCAGCGGACGATTACTTGAGCTACTGATTTTTGATATTTTTTGCCAATATTCGTTAAGAGCTCATTCGTAAAAATACCATTCTTACCTTCTGCAAAGGGCGCCCAAGCTTCTGGTATGATTCCTTCTGCTTTTAAAGCTTCGATGTTTTTGATTTGTTGGTTAAAAGGATTGATCTCGATTTGATTAACTTGAGGTACGACCTTATTGAATTCTGCCAAATCAACTGCTCGATCTACAGCAAAATTTGAAACGCCGATTGCACGGATTTTCCCTGCTGCTTGTAGTTCTTCCATAGCACGCCAAGCACCGTAAACATCATTATACGGTTGATGCAATAAAAGTAAATCCACATACTCTAAATTTAAACGGTCAAGCGAACGCTGAAAAGAAGCTTTTACTCCGTCATAAGAAACATTTTCTACCCAAATTTTTGTTGTAACAAATAACTCTTCACGTAAAATGCCTGAAGCTGCGATTCCACGTCCCACTGCCTCTTCATTTAGATACGATTGTGCTGTGTCGATATGACGATAACCGGCCTTTATTGCATCAATAACAGCTTGTTCAGCTTCTTGTGGGTTTGTGATTTGATACGTACCAAAACCTAAAATTGGGATTTCTACACCATTATTCAATGTGACTGTCTGCATTTGTCTTTCCTCCAGTTCTTTTTTATGCTAGTAAGTAACGAACAGCCTCACTATAAACTATGGAGTGAACTTCATAGCAAGCATTTATTTTTGATTATCATACGTTACGTTCCAAAGCTCCTCAAGATTATCGGATGTGGCTTCGCCAGATTTAAACTTAGCGATATGATCATCATAGGTATCAATTTTGTATTGTAGTAAATCTCTTGTTTGGGTCATCTCTGTTAGTTTTTCATTGATTTCCTGCAGTTGATCTCGCAAGATTTGTTTTTGCGCTTGCTCAACATTTCCATCAAGTTGAGCAAGTGTGGCAAATTCAATCAGAGATTCTATCGATACACCGGCATGACGAAGACTTTTGGCTAAATAAATCCAATTTAGATCCCTTGTCGTATAAACTCGGTAACCATTTTTATCCCGCTCGATCGGTGGAATAACCCCTACACGTTCGTAATAACGGATCGTGTCAGTTGTTAAACCAAACATTTCAGCTGCTTCTTTACTGTTCAACTAAATGACCTCCTTGTAACATTCATGACAAACTTGAAAAATCGTGGTTGATGATTTCTACCAATGTGAATGTATCATTCTCAAATTCAAATTTCAAAATACAACAATTGCTCAGCGCTTCTTGTTGATCGACTTGACTTGTATGAGCCCAATTCCGCATAAATTGACGACAAGATGCACCATGAGATACACCTAAAACCGTTTCACCAGCCTCTTGCATTACCTTCAGCAAGCTTTTTGAAACACGCTCCCTAAATTGAAACTCCTCTTCACCACCGTAAGCTACAAAGAAATCCCCATAAGGAAGTGTTGGATTCAGCGCTTCACTTTCCGATTCGAAACGACCGAAATTCCATTCTTTCATTCCTTTTACTCGTTTATAAGGCATGTCAGTGACATATTCCAGCGTATCACTAGCACGTTCTGACGTAGATGCGTAGGCGCTGTCAAATGTAATGTTATGATCACTAAAATACTTTCCTGCAATCTGGGCTTGCTTGATCCCTTTTTCTGTCAGTGGTGAATCGCACCAACCTTGGATTTTTTTTCGTTGATTGAATAATGTTTCGCCATGTCTCATCAAATATAATGTTTTTTTCATATAATTCAGCCCCATTTCTATTTGTTATGTTTATCATAAACCATGAAGTGGACTCTAAGGCAAGCAAAAAAAGCTGAACTTTTTTATTCAGCTCAACTCTTTTCTTTATTCAAGTAAATGATTTTCGTCGATCTTCATCACTAAACATTCAAGCCGTCGAACACGATCTTTATTCAATTCTGTCCAAGGATTTTTTTCACTCTTGGTAGCAGTCCGTTCCGCATTTTGCGCATACACACTTCTGCCCCATTCTCTTAATAGCTAGTAAATTGTTATTCTTTTCGGTACGTCTCACCTAGCTTCAATATCTCTTGCTTATGCTTTTCTTGTAAGTCAATCGGTGAGATAACTTTGACGCCATTACCGAACATCAATAAAAATGGTAAAAGCGTTTTTTGCTGATTAGCGTAGATAGTGACCTCTACATATGTATCCATAACTTGAATCTCATCATCTGTGTAATAGTCATATAATTTCCCAAGGTCTTCTTTTCTAAACCTTAATTGAACCAACTCTCCATTTGCTTCAGCAGGTTTTTGATTCATGTAATCAGCTGTTTCAAAAGTTGTTTGTTGGATTGTTAGTTGTCTTATTCTTGTGACTTTAAAATATCTACATGCTTTTCGAGCCTCACAATAGGAATAAATATACCAACTACCATTCATCAACATCAATTCATATGGATGAACCATTCGTTTTGTATGATCCCCCTTGTTATCTACATAATCAATCAGCAACTTTTTATTTTGCTTTAGCGCAAGATTGATACAATTGATTTTCTCCTTCGTCTCTGCTTCTATTTCAGGTCGGTGCATTGTAGGTGACTCAAACGAAAAGCGTGTTTTTACTTGTTGCCTTTTTTCTGTCGCCCCTTGCAACAGCTCAATTTTCTCTTTGATCATGTTTTGCTGATCCATGACACCAAAGAGACCTTCACTGACATTAAGAGCATTGATAAGCTCTTGTTTTTCTTCACCACTGTAAGTATGAGTTCTCAGTTTAAAAGAATGAACTAAAGAGAAGCCTCCGTTGCGACCTGAATGAGAAATAATAGGAAAACCGGCTAATTCAATTGTTTCGATATCTCTAAAGATAGTTCTTTTTGTTACTTCAAATCGTTGGGCTAATTGAGCTGTTGATACGATTTCATTATCTAAAAGTAGAACAATTATCGCTAGGATCCGCTCGATTTTTTTCATGCAAATGTCTCCTTAAAAAATAGTTTCTTCGCTCAGTAAGAGTAAAGGGATGAAACTAGCATGATCCCACCTAGTTTCATCCCACTATTAATCGATAAAAAACTCTTTTATTTCTCGTTCTGAATAAATGCTATTCTCGATATTTGACTGCCAAACCTTTTAAGAAGTTTCTTGCATAACGGTCACCACATTCTTTATAGTTCCGATGTCCTTCTTTTCTTAGAATCGCACTTAATTCACTATCAGAAACGTAGACACCCGCCAATCTTAGCACATCCAGCATATCATCACTTGTTAGAGCTAAAGCGATTTTTACTTTCTTCAACAATACATTATTAACATTACTTTGGCTGCTGATCAGAAAAGTTGGTTTAGGAGCCACACCATTTTTTACTGGTGGTTTCCCTCTTTTGTACGTAATCAATCCATTCAAGAAAGACTCCAATGTATGATTGTCGCAGATTGCATCTCTTGGAAGTTCATCTTCCTCATTCTGCTTCGTTAGTAATACTCTTAATTGATCTCTAGTGATTTCTAAATCGCCTAACTTAAAAATCTTGATCATATCTGTGTCTTTAATATCTAATGCATAACGCAAGCGAATCAGTATATCATTATTATTCATCTTTCTCCTCCAGAAAATAGCTCATTGTTTCTTTAGTATAAAGCTTTCTTTCAGAGAATGCATCTATTTGTTTGAATTTACCTATCTATCCTTTTTATGCTCCATGATAGACTGCTTCAATATTATAACCATCTGGATCAAGAATAAAAACAGCATAATAATGCGGGCCGTAGTCTGCTCGAATTCCAGGTTTACCATTATCAGTCCCACCGGCTTGTATAGCAGCTTGATAGAACGCAGCTACTTCTTCTTTAGATGCTGCACTAAATGCAAAGTGAATAAGCTTAGGCTCTCCTTCAACTATCCAAAAACCACCAGCAGGATCGCCGCTTTCAGTATCCTTCTTACCAAAGCTGACTGTAGTCCCAAAATCTAGCTTTACTTCGTTGCCTAACGGTGCTAATACTTCTTTGTAAAACTGTTTACTTCTTTCGATATCGCTTACATTTACTGAAAAATGATCCATCATAGTTCTTCACCGTACCTTTTATTTTTTTTATTCCTAAAACCAAAATACGAACTTACATTTTATATCAGTCTTTTTCACATATGCAAAAGAACCCAATACGGTATACCCCAATGTCATTAAGTTAAGGCAAAAAAGTAAATAATAGTTTCAAGTATAGCGCTTTTTTCTTATTAACTTGACTAATTTTATATTTTTGAGCAACACAAAAAAACGTCTTATATGGTATAGTCCGATTTATAATATTAGGCAATACGATATAAAAAACCAATAAATTTCTTTTTTGTTATATTTCTCTGGTCACTCCGATTCTTTCGTATGGGGAGGAGATATCTTCTTATCAAAATTTCTACATTGACGGTTTGATCAAGAAAAAATCTTTTACAAATGCCTATAGCTTGTGTGAAATTAATCTGATAGGATTGCTTTAAAGGAGCTGATAGTGCCGCTAGCTGAGCAATTTTCATTGAAAAGTTGTACATAATGAGGCGAGCATAAATTTCTTGAACAATAAACTCTAGTTTCTTTGAGTGGAATTGGTTTAATCCTAAGGCATACTTTAATTCTCTAAAGGAAGTTTCAATTCCCCAGCGCAAGTGATAAAGTTCTTTTAAATCTTCGCTTTTAAAAGTGAAGGAGTCAAGATTCGTGACTAAAGATTCATAGCTATCTTCACTCAACTTAATTCGAACGACCCTCAGACTAACAGGATAGCTTTCTTTGGAATTGGGTGGGAGATAATCAAAGTTCGCTTTTTTACGCAAAAATTGATAACTTTCGTCAGCTTTGATTTTATTGGTCTGTCTTCTTGTCAACCAAAGGTTAACCTCTTTATCAAATGTTCCTTTTTGAGGTAATCCAAGTCCTTTAAGAAGACCATTACTTTTGGTATCTTTCACTCGTATTATGAATTTTTGACCACTTTTTCTAATATGTTCGTACACGTTAAATGACTCATGACCACGATCTGCAATAATAATTGTCGGCTTTTCAAAAGTAAACTCATCAACCATTTGACACAAACTGCTCCGTTCGTCTAGCTGTCTAATTTTTTGAAAGTTTACCGATGCATAGTATTTATTTAATGGATCATATAGAGCATTGAGATGAAAAGAACCCACAATTTTGTCAAACTTTCCGATGGTATAATGAGATTCAGGATCGTTTTCATCATAAGGAATATTAATATCAGAGCCATCATGAGCCAATAGTTGGTCCCCTTTATATTGCTTGTTTTGGTTACTTGAAGGAATGGTTCGGTAGAAGAGTTGTTTGAAAGCTTCAATCTTTATTTTACTTCGAGCCTGTACAAATGCGGAAGCAGTTGGCGTTTGAAGTGTAAAATCAAAATAAGAGAGTAATTCACTAGAAAGACTTTGTCCACCGAAAGAGAGAATAATTTTGAGAGTTGTCTCAAAAGATAATTTTCTATTTCGTGAAAAATCAAGCGGAGATTGAGCAAAAATTTCAGGCTGATCTGTAATAGAATGAATATGATGTTCTAAATTTTGTTTTATTTCGTGAGAAGTTTGAAGAGTTTTTGATTTTTTGCTATTATTAGACAATAAGGACACCTCCAGAATACGTAACGCTATGACGTTTTATTATTGCTAAAATAATTGTATCAAGAGTGTGTCCTTTTACATAGAAAAAATGTATGTACAGAGTGTGTAATGGAATAAAATTAAGTTGTAGTTTAAGTGATCTTTAAGAGTAAGTACTCGAGCAATAACAAATACCCCTCTAGGAGACATGTCTTTTTGAGGGGTATCTGTTTGCCACTTGTTCTACAAGAGTCACTTTTTTATTTTTGACTTGTTATATTTTAGAACTTAGTAGGGTTATTTTTTTTAGAAAGTTCTCTCTCTTTAATTCATTTGTCCTCCTGACAAAAGCTAAAGAATCATGTCTTTTGGTTCTTATACCACACATTTTTAAAATTTGTTTATTTAATATCTTTCCATAGTCTTTTTGTATAAATCTCGCGTATAAATTTGGGGAATCATGTGTATTTATTATCCAGGCATTTTTACCTTTTAACAATCCTACAGGCATAATTCCTTTATATTTGTAAGCAAAGTCCTTAGCAAAGACCCTATCAATGAAGCCTTTTAAAATAGCTGGCATACTATTCCACCAAATAGGGAAAATAAAAATAATAAAATCCGCTTGTTTGATTAAATTTCTATACTTTTCTGTTTCCGTGTCTAGATATAAGTTTCGACGCTTTACTTCTTTATCAAAATATAAAACTGGATTAAATTCTTCTTTGTAAAGGTCTATTACTTTTACAGTATGAGATACATCAATACCTTTTAAAACAGCATTCTTTATTGCATAATTAAATCCATTTTTATTAGGATAAGCATAAACTACTAAAATATTCACAAAAACCCTCCTCATTTTTTATAAGTTAAAAACTATTTTTAATTTTAATGATTTAGTAGACAAATAAAATTATAGCACCTAGACTATAGTCTAGGTCAAGCATAAAAGCAAGAAGGGCAACTACAATGGTTTATTCAATAGAAGAAGTAGCTAAAATGACAGGTATGAGTATACACACTATTAGGTTCTATGAAAGAAAAGGATTAATATCTCCTTGCAGAAACGAACAAAACAATAGAATATTTAATGATAATGACTTATCTAAATTACAAATGATAAAGAATTTCAAAAGGATTGACACTCCTCTTGAAGAAATCAAAAATTTTTTCTCTTTATTTGAGGATTCAAATAGTAACGAAAAAAAACTACAATTTTTGTTATCTGAAAGAAAAAAACTCGATATACAGCTTCAAAATATTCAAGCGAGGAAAATTTTTCTAGAAAATATTATAAAAGAATGCTATGACTATGAGCAATAGAAAATCCCCCAATTAAGCAATGCGATATAAAAAACCTCCAAACTTCTTCTTCACCAAGTTCCTTCGGTCCCTCCGATTCGGTCTTATAGGGAGAAGATATTTTTTTATCAGTAGTTCTACATTAACAGAGTGACAAAGGAAAAATCGTTTGCAAATACCTATAGCTTGCGTAAAATTTATCTGATAGGATTGGTTTAAATGATCAGGTACAGTTACTACCAAAGCGATTCCCATTGAAAAATTGTACATGATGAGTCGAGCATAAATTTCTTGAATGATAAAGTCCAGCTTCTTTGAGTGGAAGTGGGTTAACCCTAATGCGTATTTTAATTCTCTAAAAGAAGTTTCAATCCCCCAACGTAAATGATAAAGATTTTTTAAGTCTTCACTTGAGAAACTGAATGAATCAAGATTTGTCACTAAAGATTCTTAATAGTCTTCACTCAATTTGATTCTAACCACTCTAAGATTGATAGGATAACTTTCTTTAGATTGAAGAGGGAGGTAATCAAAACTTGCCGTTTTACGTATATACTGATATCGTTTGTCTGCTTTTACTTCATTTGTACGTCTTCTTGTTAATTGAAGGGTCAATTCTGTATCAAAAGGCCCCTTTGAAGGCAATCTAAGTCCTTTAAGAAGCCCGTTGCTCTTTGTGTCTTTCACTCGGATTAAGAATTTTTGACCACTTTTTTTGATGTGCTCGTACACGTTAAACGATTCATATCCACGATCTGCAATAATGATTGTTGGATTTGTGAAATTAAACGCATCCACCATTTGACATAGGCTTTGCCGCTCATCTAATTTTTTGTTTTTTTGAAGGTCCACTGATACATAGCGTTTATTCAAAGGATCATATAAAGCATTCAAGTGGAGTAAACTCATATGTTTTCTAAACTTTCCAGCAATGTGATGAGTGTCAGAGTCAGATTTGTTGTAAGGAATGTTGATATCAGAACCATCGTGGACTAGTACTTGATAACCTTTATAATGTTTATTTTTTGACCCCAGAGGGTTTGTTTGATTAAACAGCTGTTCAAATGCTTTTAGTTTAATCTTGCTTCGGGCTTGTATAAATGCAGATGTAGTCGGGGTTTGTAACGAGAAATCAAAATGCGAGAGTAGCTCACTAGCAAGACTTTGTCCTCCGAAAGAAAGGATAATTTTAAGTGTTGTTTCAAAAGATAACTTTCTACTCCGAGAAAAATCAGTGGGAGATTGAGCAAAAATTTCAGGTTGATTTGTAATACAGCGGATTTGATCTTCTAAATTTTGTTTGATTTTATGTGCTGTTGGAAGTGGGGATGAAATTTTGATAGTATTAGACAATGAGGACACCTCTAGAATACTTAACGCTATGACGTTTTATTATTGCTAAAATAATTGTATCAAGAGAGTGTCCTTTTACATAGGAAAAAGCAGGAAAGCCTAAATGTTTTCCTGCTTTTTTCTTAACTTAATGACATTGAAGTGTACCCTATTGAACTTTTTTCAAAACGAAAAAGCTCCATGATGTCATTTTTCTTTTTAAATGGCATAGATTTTATATCGATAAATGACACAAGTGTATATTGTACTGAGAATAACTGCTATTTAGTTAGGTATATTCCGTTATTTTTCCAAATATCCCAAAAGAAATTTTGCCATTTAAATTAAAAAACGACAACTATTGATCACTAGTATTTTACCATAAAGAGAAATTTATTTTATCTAATTATAAAAAGAAGTTGATTTAAAGGGGAATCAACTTCTTTTTATGCTTTTAAAGTCAGACATTTGTCTAACTGTTGTTATACATCAGTATTTATTTACAACCAAACTTAACTCACAAAAACCCTCTAAATCAGCACTTGTAGAAGTAAATGATAGCTATACCCTATTGAACTTTCGTCAAACGAAAAAGCACCATGATTGTGTCATGATGCTTTTTTCTTAATTCGTTAAATACGCATATCTTAATATTGGTAAAATTCCAGAAATAACCAGTAAACTAGCTACAATAATCACAAAAATAATTATCTTTTTCTGAGTTTTATTCATAATTTTTTTATTTACAAGAAAGATTAAACCGATAATTAATAATATTAAAAATACTAGAAAAAGATATACTTTCCACATTATACGATTACCTCCTTCTTATTGTTTTGTTTAGGGAATATCTAAATGTGTTTGTAAATTGTTCCCACTAATAACAGCTCTAAGTCTATATGTACTTCCTGCCGGGAACCCTTTCCAAGCAATACTAAAACTTCCTGGCAATTTAGCTTCTCTACTATTATAAGTCAATTTCCCTGGACTTACTGACCAGCCAAAACTATTTGCCCAAGCATCGTATGCTCTTGTTATTTTTTTATCTTTAACAGTTATCCCAAAATCAATGTTTTTGGGAATCCAGTCCTAAAAAATTGAAGTAGAAAATTAGAGAGTAAGGTCATCTGTTAATAACTTTACTCTCTAATCTTAGTATCTTTTACATTCTATTTGTTAATTAGCTTTCCACTCTCATCAAATATATATTTAGTTCCATCAATACTATATTCTCCTGTTACCAATTTACCAGTTTCAGAGCCATAGTATCGATTACCACTTAATTCTATCCAACTACTCCTGTACATAGCTCCATTTTTATCGAAGTTATAGCGTTTTCCATCTATCCATGTATATCCTGTCGCTAACGATCCATCACTTGTACTATAATACTTATATTTATCTGAACTTGTCCAAGCATTTTTATACATAGCCCCATTTTTATCGAAATTATAACGTTTCCCATCTATCCACTGGAAGCCCAAAGCTTTACTTCCATCAGAAAAATAGTAATAATGGTATGATCCATTATAATACCATCCTCTTCTTTTTCCATCTATCCAATATTTAACAACATTAAATTTCTCATTATTTATTCTTGTACCAAAATTATAATTTGTACTCCCGTAAGCATGCACAGCCAAAATTTGCTGTTGGTTATTATATATGCCACTACCACTAGAACCACCTTTTGAATCTAAAGTATAATAAACATTGTTATCTGAAGTACTCGAAATATTACCTGTTTGGGTTCCCATTTTTTATTCAAATCCCCGTGATATCCAGACAATGTTATCGGACTATTCATAGCAGTAGTTAATCCAAATCAGCCCACAGAATCCCCTAAATTTCTATCTAATTTTATAGCTCCAATATCATGCTCTGAACTTTTCTTATCAGACCAGCCTGATACGGTCATTAATTTTTTGGCATATCCAACTCCGTAAGGGGCATAATTGCCATTATATCCTGGATAAACAGCGACTGTCGTAGCAAAGCCTCCGTCTTCTTTACTATAAATACAATGCCCAGCAGTCAATACTGTATCAGAAGACACTAAATCTCCACTACCTATATAACTAACTCCATTTGGAAATGTCATTACTAAAAATACAACTTTTTTATACGGATTTATTGTCGTATCAAAAACAATTTTCCTATCATCGCTTCCTATAGTTGATTCTGTACTAACCTCAGATTCAAAATTTTCTCTATCTGAAATAGGTTTTGCATCTGCCGGTATATCAGGAATGAGGCCTTGTTCAGGTACACTATTCCGATCCACGGCGTTTATCGATATATCTACTCCCTTTTCTTGTGAAAAAAACTCTTCAATTGCTCCATCATCATAAACTATGTCTAAGTCACTTTGAGCGTATACATCCTTGTTTGCAATGATAAATGCAAATAACACTCCACCAAACAATATTTTCCACTTTTTCATATCCTAATTTTTGAAAGCTATAATTTGAGATTCTAACTCTTTCTCCCAGGTACTAACTCGGCCATATCCCAAAATTACAATTTTGACCTCATTCCTCACCTTATTTATGATAGTACGATATGACAGTCTTACAAGCCTTATTTTACCACACCAAACAAACCCTATCATTACTTATAAGTTTTGATAGTATTTATTTAAGAAAAAAGTGGAAGTTCTCCACTCTTTTAATTGACTTCGGATTTATATACATAAAAAATATCAATTGTTTTTCACTTCAAAAGAACCAATTTCTTTTACGCTCTCCCCAGTGAGATTATCTATCTCATCAATTTGAACTCTATAAGTAGTCTCCATATCTAATGCACTCAAATTAAACGATATTTTAAATTCTCCTGTTTTCGGATTCCAACTAACCATGTTCAATTCTTGATTTACATTGACACCATTTTTGAAAAGATTCGATGAATACATCTTTTTAGGTAACGCTAAATGGTCCTCAGGATCTGCTAGCTCTATAGGTGCTTTGAAACGAGCTATAGTTTGTAAAGCATCACTTTTTACTTTAATATCTGTAACTTGATCTATATTTTTTATTTGTGGTGTTTTTGTAGTTGTTATCGGTTTATGTTCAATATCAAAACTCCAATCACCCTCGTACTGTATAACATTTGGCACCGAAAAAGCTGGACTATTTTCTTCCATCGCTTCAACCATTACCGTTTGAAACTGTTCATAATCTTGCCATGAAAGTTCATAGATATGTAACGTCAGCTTTGCATTATCTGAAACTTTGTCTCTTGAAAAATTGGCAGTGCCAGTTCCATAAAGTTTATTTCCTTCTAAGCGAAACGTTGAACCAGCACCCCCACCTCCAATTAGATCTTCCGTATTTCCTTCTTCGAATAAACCAAAACGAATATGTTGCATGGTTGGTCCACCTTTTATTAGAGGGTTTTCTGTGGCGATTTTACTGTTTTTCTCTATAAGCAAACGTAATTCATCGTCTATTTCCAATTCATAATCAAACGCTATTTTCGTAGGTGTTGAAACAAATTTTGTTAATTTGATTTCGCGTCCATTCTGAATACTAGAGAGATTAATCTTTGTTGCGATATCCTTTTCTTCTATAGCTTGTACAGCAGGATCTCTACTGATTCCAAACAACTCTTCCATTGCACCACTAATAGGCGTTTTAAAAGAGAGTATCAAGAGACCCGTGGCAGCCGCTACTAAAGTAAACATCAACACTTTTTTTTGAAAATTTCTTTGAACTACCTTTTTATGTTGAATAAATTGTCCATTTAAGATATCTTCTCGATTCTTGTTAATTTTTTTCATGGCACTTGCTGGTATTTTCATTTCATCCTGTATTTTTTCTAACATTTTCTTATCCATTATATTCCTCCTCCAATAAGTATTTCAACTTTGTCTTACCCCTAGCTACTCTCGTCCTCACTGTATTTGGAGAAATAGCTAATTGTTCAGCAATCTCTTTATAGCTAAATCCAGCATAATAATGTAAAACAAGAGGTATTTTATGCTCTTCTGACAATTTATTGAGTGCCTCTGACAAAGGCTCAAATCTATTTTTGTCAAACCATATTTGACTATGTTTTTCTTCAATTTCAATTTCTTCCACTCTGCGTCGTAAAATATTTTTTGCCTTATTAATCATGATTCGAAAGAACCACGTATTAAATGTATTATCTTTCTTTAATTGATTTATACTTTGCCAAGCTTGAATTTCTGTTTCTTGTATACAATCAACTACATCGTTCTCATTTTTTAGTAGCTTATATGCTGAATTGTATAGAACAATTTGATAGTTTTCACACAATTGAATAAATGCGGAAGCATCTCCTTTCTTCGCTTTTTTTACTAAATCCAAGTTCACATCTATTTTCAAAAGACACCTTCTTTCTCACCTATATCTATTTGACACTTTTTTTAATCAAATCGTTTCACTGAAACATAGTTTTTCATCAAAATTTAATAAAGTGAACATTACAAATCACAAAAAAGTGATCTCGCTTCATCTACGAAAAATCACTTTTAACTCCTTACTTATCACATTCTGTTTCTAGAATATGCCTATACCTAAAACGAATGTTTTTGGCAGAAGAAAAAAAGCATCATGAAAATTTCATAATGCCTTTTTACTTTTTGTTTCAGAGCGTTTATACTTCTGTCTAGTATATTAGATACTATAAATTTATGAAAACTCTCTTTAAATCTTTATAGTGCTTCTTTAAGATTAGTTAATTAAACTAACATAGTTTTTATTTGCTGATACGTATCCTTGATCTGTCACTAAACGCGGCCATCCATCTTTACTAAAGATAATACCTTGAACGGTCAAAATTGTTCCTTTTTTTATTTGTACTGATTGAGTATTGCTTGCGAAAATATCTTTATCATTATAACTCCAAATATCTTGTTTAACTTCTACTTCTCCAATATTCGTTACATACTGATCAATATTATCAATCGTTGGCTTCACATAATTTTTATTTGCTGATACATACCCTTGATCTGTTACTAGGCGTGGCCATCCATCTTTACTAAAAATAATTGATTTCACTTCAATCATTGTATCTTTAGGAATTTGAATTACTTGAGTTTCAGCAGAAAATGTATCTTTATCACTATACACCCAAATATTTTCTTTCGTTACTAGTCTTTGTGCTATTGTTATATAGTCATCGATATTTCCGAGTACTGGTTTTACATAGTTTTTATTTGCTGATACATACCCTTGATCTGTTACTAGACGCGGCCATCCATCTTTACTAAAAATAATTGATTTCACCTCAATCATGGTATCTTTAGGAATTTGAACTACTTGAGTTTCAGCAGAAAATGTATCTTTAT
>NZ_NGKY01000001.1:1575568-1637112 GCF_002140855.1 Enterococcus sp. 7E2_DIV0204 | reverse complement strand
GTATCTTTAGGAATTTGAACTACTTGAGTTTCAGCAGAAAATGTATCTTTATTATTATATAACCAAATATTTTCTTTCGTTACTAATCTTTGAGCCGTTGTTATATAGTCATTAATATTATCTGGTAATTTGACAAAATAATTTTTATTTGCTGACAAGTATCCTTCTTTGGTTACTAGTCTAGGATACCCCGTTGAACTATATTCAATTCTTACAACATCAACCATTTCATCTTTCTTAATTTCTCTAGATTGTGTCGCAGCCGAAAATGTATCCTTATTATTATATACCCAAGAATTTACCTTAGCAGCTACTTTTTTAGGATTGACAGTAAAATAGTTAGTCAAATCAATTGGTGGTAATGTTGCACTCATATCTTTAAAATGAATGTATCCATCTACAACATTTTTATTAATCCAACGTGAATTATAGTTTCCATTATAATCATAGTTGTATTCTTCAATGAGAACTCTATTCCCATCTACAGCTGCTACCCAAGCAACATGATATTTAGCATTCCAGTAAGCTACAGAACCACGCTTTGGATTCATATCAACTTTATACCCTTGTATTTTTGCATTATTTCCCCATTGATTAGCGTTCCAATCCAATCCATCTCTTCTTATATCAAATTTGTTAACTACACTTAATCGATTTGCTACAAACGAAGTACAATATCTCGTAGCCATTTTCCAATTATCATTAGTTGCTCCCAAAGGAAGATTTTTCCATTTTGCTGGATAATCATCTCCAATGATGGTATCGGCTGCACTGACAGCCTTTGGCTGCCAAACGCTGCTTATGCTTAAAAGCATCATAACTAAAATCCCCAATAATATTTTTTTCTTTTTTTTCATTTAATAACTTCCTTTCTTATAGTAAGTAAAAATAACGTTATAATTTATAACGTTATTTTTACTATATCATTTATCCGTAAATAAAGGAAGAAGGAAAATAAGAATTGTTATATTACACTTCTATAATCCAAGTTTTTTGAAAATAGTATATTCATTTAACCAGCGATTTCTGTTGAACAGGTAGAAATCTTGATTTTTCGGCATTCCCTATCTGTTCAATAAAGTGTCATCATTTTCTGCACACTTAATTTAGACTAAACAATGAATGCTTTTCCTTACCGCCATTTATCGAGGCGAAAATACCACCATTTAAAAAGGAAATTAACAAAGGATAATTGAGCATTATCCTTCTTGTCCTAAAAACGAATGTTTATGGGAATCGCATATTTAAAAGAATCTGACTAAACGTGCTTGTGTCTGATTCCATTCTTTACATGCAGAATTTAAAAAAACGCGATCTCGCCATAACTACTAAAGATCGCGTTTTAATGTATATTTAGTTATACTCATACAGCTTAGTTTAATGCATTCTGTCTGATTTTTAGTTACTGTTTTCTCACGATAGTTTTAATAAATCGTTAGCTCTTCTTTAGTTAATGACTGAAATTCAAATACTATTGGGGTCATTCTTTGTTTCATTTCTTCATACTGCACGAAGTAATCTTCTAATTGCAATTTAGTCACTTTCACTTGAGTAAATATTCCTTTCAACAGGAGAACATGCTCTGTTTCTAAATTAAAAATACAAACTGATCCTCGAGGATTTGCTTTTAGACAAGAGGCAATTAAATCTTCTTCTTCCATACAAAATAGCATTGAATAAGTATTCAGCTTCCGACAGGGTTTCCAAAAGGCTTGAACCTCTGGAAATCTCATCGCATTTGTTGTCATAATCACGACCAACTCATTACAGGTATTTTCTTTTTTTCTTCTGTTTGACATAGTAATCTCCCCTTTTCATTAAGTTAAGATTAATTTATCAAACATCATCTTTTAAAACATCAATTACGCTCTTTAATTTATATATTTGAACAACTCTATTGAGCATTAGTAATCATTTGTCACTTTTCAATTTAAATGACCAAATTTCTTTCGACTTATTTGGCACAATAGGCGAATGCCCTTCAGTAAATAGCCGTTCTTCTAAATGTAATATTAGTTTGTGCCATTTATCAATATAAAATCTATGCCATTTAAAAAGAAAAATGGCAGCACCTAAATTTTATATAATAAACGTGGATCGTATATATCAAATAGATTACAACCAATTAATGTAGTTAATGTGGGTTCGAATCCTACCCCTACCATATGCCAGACACTACTATTTGGTTAGACTTCATTCTGGCTTTAATTTCCAGTTACGTATATGATTTGTTAAAGGAAGAAATTATAATGAATGTTTTTAATCTAGCTTTACCTGTACTTTTACTTTTCTTCTGCGGAGCGGTAGGGTAGCCAAATAGGAAAAGGCGTGGTGGAAGCAGAAGAAAAGTATTTTTTTCTTGAATTAACATAATAAATCTAAAAAAAGTAGTTTACCTATTTGATTTAAGCTACTTTTTTATTTACACCAAAAACCGTCGTTTCAAGTTCTTCGCTATACAAAAACAAATCTAACGTTTTCCAAAATAAAACAATTACAGCATAAACTAAAGTATATTTCACATCAAACTTATCCAACATGCTGCTTAGCCAAACAGTTACTTGATTCCAACATTCAATAGTTTAATGAAAGTTTATCCGCAATACATAGAAAAAAACTTTATTTTCTCTTTATTTCTTAATCAACAAAGGACAGAAAGCGTCAGAGCTAAATCATAAACCGATTTAGTTCTGACGCTTCTTTTCTGTTTATTCAACCTCAACTTTTGACCGCCACGAAGTTCCACAACGATCAACGATTTCATTCAATGTTTCGATATTCTCTTTCCCTTGGGTGACAAACCAGTCACGGCCAGCTGCTTCTCCTTTAGCTGCAAATGGTTTTACCCCTTCACGCCAAGTTGCACGTCCACAAAGGACACCGTTAAACTTAGAACCAGCTTCTTTAGCAAATTCCAGTGTTTCCTGAAATAACTTTGTCGAAACACCTGCACTAAGAAAAATGAATGGCAGTTCAGTTAATTCGCTTTGTTTTTTGAAATAACCTAACGCTTCTTTTTTGCTATATACCACTTCATTTTCAGCAAAGCCTTCTACATAGTTCATATTTACTGGGACTTCCATTTTCAAAACATCAATATGATATTGCGGTTTAGAAAATTCAATCATTGACTCTAATACTTTATGAGGCTTTACTCTGGCAAATGCCGCAGAATTTGCATCAATAATTTCAGTATCATAGGTGACGATTTCTACAAAAAGCGGGATATCTTCTCCGAGGCATTCACTGCCTAAACGTTCTACAAAAACATGCTTCAACTTATTGATTGCAGCCGGTTCGTCTGGATCATAATAAAGTAAAAACTTGATTGCATCAGCACCCGCTTCTTTCAAACGTGAAACTGACCAACTCTCTAATAAATCTGGCATTCTACCTGGTATTGTTGTATCATATCCAGTCTTTTCATAAGCTAATAGCAAGCCACAGTTTTCATCACGTACTTTGGTTGCTGGCAACCCGTATTCTGGATCAAGCAGAATCGCTGAAGCGTAGGGTGTCAGCTCTTGTGAAGCGACTTGTTTGAACTCGACAATTTCTTCTCCTGTTGCCATTGTACTAGCAGCGGCAATCATTTTTTTCAGCGAACCTCGTTGATCGATTGCCAAAGCTTCGATCAATCCTTTTTCATTTGATAAACGATTTAAAGCATCCATTTTTGCTTGACTGATTTTGATCATCGTAACGACTCCTTTGCTCTTTTTAAGGAAATACTTCTCTTACTCTTGAGTATACTCTCTAGCATTTATAAAGACAAAGGAGATGATAATGAAACTTTATAAGACAACTTTAAATAAAATGAAGAATTCCTTCTTGACCTGATACCCGTTTCATACTTTATAGTGAAAAAAAGACAGGAGGTATCAAATTATGATGAATGGGATGCTTGAATTAACTGATCGTTTAGGACTGGATTATTATTTTGTTTCTTTAACAACGGAGAAGAGCTCACTTGTCATTCGGAGTTTGAATAACTATTGCAAACCGATCGATAAAGCAGTAGAATTGGCTGAAATAGAAGGTTTGACGTTTGGAGCAGAAGGCGAGCTTGATTTCATTTGTTTTGATTATGAAAAAGAGCATTATCGCTTTATTGATTATGGTAATCACTTGCTCCCTTTTTTAAGCAGCATCTTGCGTCCGATCAGCGTTAGTTACTAATTTTGAAAGGAGTCATCTATGGCAAATATACGTGATATTGCCAAGCTTTCAGGCTATTCAGTCACGACTGTTTCACGAGTTTTGAATAATCATCCTTACGTCTCTGAGGAAAAACGAACGAAAGTCTTGAAGATCATGCATGATCTTGACTATATCCCAAATGCTAAAGCCCGTGATTTAAGTAGTGGAAAATCAACTCATATCGCGGTGATGATTCCTTATGCTAATCATCCTTATTCTGAAAAAATCGTCAGCGGTATTTTAGGCGCCGCATTCAAGGAAGGATACAAAGTAACCTTACTGCCTACAAATTATGATCCGAATATCGAGAAGCAATATTTAGATGAATTAGCTGCAAAAGCTTGGGATGGTATGATCATTACCTCAAAAAAAGTATCATTTGAAACGATTGCACGTTATTTAAAATACGCACCGATCATTTGTTGTGAAGATACTGATGACTTTCCAATTTCTTGTGTGTCCATCAAACGTGAAGAATCATATATCGATCTATTTACTAGTTTAAAAAAACAAGGTCATTCAAAGATTGCCTTAACTGTTGGACGATCAGAAACGATTAGTGCCAGTACTGCTTTAGTACTTGAGACCTATCAAACGATCATAGGAAAGTTGGATGAGGTGATGATCGTTAGAAATTGCCGCTCTTTTGAAGATGGTGTAAACGCAGGCATTCATTTTTCTAAGATAAAAGAACTTGATGTGATCGTGACTAATGGCGACGACGTTGCAGCTGGTGTCTTACAGCACATTGACCAAGAAAACGTACAAGTTATTGGTGAAGAAAACTTATTATCTAGTCAACTGCTCGGTTTTTCTACTATTGATCATCATTTAGATCAATGTGGTGCGGCTGCCTTTCACTTGCTATTTGAAAAATCGAACCAGAGTATAGCAATCCCCTATACTTTTATTCAGCGGATATAGGAGTTCCTACCAGCTGAATAATAAAAAAAACGATACTATACAGCTAGGACAGAAGTTTTTTTACTTCTGTCCCACACCTATAGTATCTTTTTTTTCGTTAAATCATCTTTTATGATACGTTAATGCTTGCTCAATGCAGAAAGTTAGTTCATTGATTGGTAATTCTGTTTCTGGATCAAGAACAATTGCTCGATTCTTGGAAAATTCAAAAATATCACTAAACAATGCTCTGAATTCTTCCACCAACGTTGTTTGACAATGAAAGAAAATCGCAATCTTTTCAGCACCAAAGCGATCGAGCCGGATCGGACTGCCTGATTTACTGACTCTTGTCGCATAAGATGGCTGCTGCCACTTCAAACTTTCTTCTAGCTCACCGACACTAGCCAGTCCTGCAGCGGTATTAAAAATCAACTCTCTTATCTGTAGTAATGGTTTACGATATTCCTTTGGATACTGTTCAAAAACCTTTGCTACATTTATATCAATAATCTCTTTCATTCAATCCCTCTTTTTAGAACTAGTATTTTTTAATTGGAATCCATAATTCACACCGGTAATCCTCGGATTCCATGTTCCCCATTGGATAAAGTTCTACTCTAGGTAGCTCAGTATTCTCAACCAGTCCATTATTGTTCCAAGGTGCGCTCATTTGCATTTTTGATTTCATCAAGGTATTCGGTTCAAACGGTTGCTTGTCATCCACGGCTGTAACACCTGCTGAAATTGCACCCACACATTCAACTACTGCCCAGTCTGATACTGGAAACTGGATAAGATCTAAACTATCCATCTTAATATCTCTAGGCTTTACACTTGTGCCAATCAGATAGTTAAATGATTCTCGTTGTGCTTTGTTGCTATCAGAAATGCCAAGTAAACATTGAATAGTTCCATCTGTTACAGACATCAACTGATTCATTTTGTTTTCTGTTAAATTTGACCAAAAATGTGATATTTCATAAAAATTTTCATTTTTTTCGATTTTCGGCATTTCTTGTAAATATCCACCAACTGCAAAAGCTGCTTTTTCTTCGATTTTATAATTCATAGTTTCATCTCCATTTACGTGATGACTATAAATTAACATGAGAATGATGACAACATCATGTCATCATTTTTTAAATCACAGATCAGCTGAAGTAAAAACTTCTGATACGTCATCATCTTCTTCTAGTTTATCGATCAAAATTTGTAGTTGCTCTTGTTGCTCAGCCTCAAGTTCGACCAACGTTTGAGGAACCATTGTTAATTCCGCTTGAGCTAAATTATATCCGTCTTTTTCTAAAACATCGCGAACTGCAGTAAAATCTTCCGGTGCTGTATAAATTTCAAATACTTCTTCTGAGGTTTCTAAATCCTCCGCTCCTGCTTCCAACACATTTTCAAACATTGTATCTTCATCCACAGAAAGACCTGAACGCTCGATCGCAATATAGCCTTTACGATCAAACATATAGCTGACCGAACCCGTTTCCCCTAAAGAACCACCATTTCTAGTAAATGCGACTCGGACATTGGTTCCAGTCCGATTGCGATTATCTGTCAAGGCATAGACTAAAATCGCCACACCAGCTGGTCCATAGCCTTCATACGTAATCTCATCATAATGCTCATTTTCACCTGTACTGCTAGCCTTTTTGATTGCACGATCGATATTATCATTAGGCATATTAGCTGCTTTTGCTTTATCCATCACCAGTCTTAAAGCCGCATTCGTCGCTGGATCAGCCCCTCCTGCTTTAGCTGCCATATAAATTTCCCTTGATAACTTTTGAAAAATCTTCCCCCGTTTAGCATCCTGCGCATTTTTCCGACCTTGAATATTCTTCCATTTACTGTGACCTGCCATTATTTCTCCTCCTAATTTAAAAGCGGAACAAATCGTTTGATTTTGTAGAAAATTAGGAAATTGACATTGAAACGTTCTTTGTTTCACTGACAATTTATCTATTTTCCTAAGGATTGATTTGTGCAGCTAGATAATTTAAAAGCGTAGCGGGCTCGTTTAGCCTCGACTGAAAAATAGAAAAAATTGACTGTGACGCTTTTTGTCACATTCCATTTTTATCTTTTTTCCGAGAGGCTAGCCCGCGTAGCTAGATAACATTAAAAGCTGAAAGAGCTTGGTCAGCCCTGACAGGAAAATAGGAAAAATTGAGGGTGGCGCTCTTTGCCATAATCAATTTTTATCTTTTTCCCGAGAGGCTAGCCCGTGTAGCTAGACATCCAGTTAGTTACCTTCCATTTTACTATGCTTCTTAATAGTTGCAACCCTTACTCTCATTTATATGATTCAAATCCTATTTAAACAAATCAAGGGAAGACAATACCTTTCAGCAATTGCCTTCCCTTATTTATCTATAGTACTATGCAATAATATCTAGACGAAGCTCTACACCACTTAATACTGCCATTTCACCAGTTTTGAATGGAATCGTACATTCTTCTTGTTCACCGCTTAATAACTGGATATTGATGCATCCTGTATCCGGAAAAACTCGGTAAGCCAACATACCTAAGCTAGCTATTGTTGCAGTATCTCTAGTTTTGACTTGGTTGATAGTCAAAATCTCCATATTCAATCACTCCTTCTTTTTTATTATAGAAGGATTTCTTTCGTTTGGCTACAATAGCGGTACAACAGATTCTGGTAATTCTTGCTGTTTGATTTCTTCCCAGTACAAAACATTCTGCCCTTTGACTTCTAATTTTAGGAACTTGCCTGGTGACAGCTGTTTTCCAAATGAAATATATTCCAGTTTTCTTGTGTACCCATTTTTGTTATAACAAGTTTGAATATAAGTAAAATTTTCTATCTTACTGACAGCATCTGGATATTTCCCCTCATACTTAGCTGTCGTCTTAGTATATAGTGTATCATTTTTAACGAATGGGTTTAGACGATCGATCACAGCTGCAGCAGTTGATGTATTATTGTATGTATAAATTCTAAGGCCAATAACGCTGAGTATCAAAATAATAATCGTTGCGAATATGGATTTACAGAAACGTTTCATACTGTTTTTCTCCTTCTCTTTTTATCGGTCGTTTCACTCACTTTCCTTATCATAGTTTTTTTACTATTAATTTTCATCCAGCTTGAGACTGATTTTTAGAATAAAATGATAAAAATACCGACTGGATTACTCTAGTCGGTAGGTGGTCTTACTATTTGTTCTTCCTTCAGAGCCCAACTTCTTCTATTTCTTCTTCATCTTTTTGATACCTATCACAATTAGGCAAAGTAATACTGCAGTTAATGCACCAATAGAATCTAACATCACGTCCTGAAATAACGGGGTCCGTCCACCTGTCAACATTTGATGATATTCATCCAAGCCAGCATAACCAGTTGCGGTAAGCCATGCTACAACGCCGATTAAAAGAGGCTGCTTGATTTTCATGTTCAATCCGATAAACCAGCTGCCACCCAATAAAAAGTATGTACCAAAATGAGCACCCTTACGAATAAAAAATTCTATAAACTTAGCATACCCCATTGCTTGAACACTTACTTCACTACCAGCATAACTAAATGAAATTCCTTTCAGCTGTTCTTTAAATGGATGATTGCTTAATAAATTATCCAATAACCCCACTTGTGATTGTTGTTCATATGTTTGGGAAGAGCTATAGAATAATACTGCCATGATCAAAAACGCTACAACTATATAAAAATTACTATTTTTTAACTGTTTTTTCAAATCGTCACCTCTTTTCTTTTATTATAGTAGACTTTTTAAACAAAATAAACAATCACTCAATTTTTCTTATGATATACTAAAAGAAATGAATTTAAGAAAGAAGGAATCGAGTATGACTTATTCACTTATTTGGGATCTAGATAGTATCTTCCCTGGTGGCAGCCACTCTGTGGAATTAGAACAACGATTAACACAACTGAAAGAACAAAGCGCCAGCTATCATCAATTGATCGAGCAATGGACACCAGAAAACGATGCAGATTATCAAAAATTACAAGAGATTTTAGCTTTACATGAAAAAATTTCAGACGGATTTTCACAATGTGGTAGTTTTATCAACGCATTATCTTCAGCTGACACAAAAGACAAGAAAGCCAAAATTTTAGCTGGAGATCTTTTCTCACAATTACCTGCAATTCAGTTAGCAGAAACTATTTTCACAAAAAAATTGACAGAAATTTCTGATGAACATTGGCAAGCATTAATCAGTCTACCTGTTTTTGACTCCATTGCTTTTCGCTTAGGTGAGATTCGTCGTGATGGCATGCAACTCCTATCTGAGCAAGAAGAAAATATCATCAACACCTTATCCTTAGATGGGCTAAATGCTTGGAGCAGCCACTATGATACCATTGTAGCTAGTATTCTGATTCCATTTAAAGAAGGCGATCAAACAACATTACTTTCAGCCGGCCAAGCCTTTAACCGTATGATGAGTGATCCTAACCCAGAAGTCCGTGAAGCACTGTTTATTGCGTGGGAAAAAGCTTGGAGTGACAAAGCACCCTTGTTAGCAGATACATTGAATCATTTAGATGGTTTCCGTTTGAGTGACTACAAACTACATGGTGTGACGGATTTCTTAGAAAAACCATTAAACTATAACCGGATGCAAAAAGAAACCTTAGATGTGATGTGGGCAACCATTCAAAAAAATAAACAACCATTCATCGACTTCTTAACTCGTAAAGCACAGTTATTCGGGAAAGACAAAATGGATTGGCAAGATCAAGATGCGCCGATCATCTTAGGTGACTTAAAAGAAAAAAGCTACAGTTTTGATGAAGCAGCAGCATTTATCTTAGAAAACTTTGAAAAATTTAGTCCAGCCATGGCAACTTTTGCGAAAGGTGCTTTTGAAAAGAGTTGGATCGAAGCCGAAGATCGTCCAGATAAACGCCCAGGTGGCTATTGTACGGAACTTCCCGAAACAAAAGAATCTAGAATCTTTATGACTTTTGGAAATTCGATCAATGAAGTTGCAACATTAGCACACGAGTTAGGTCATGCGTTCCACAGCAGCGTGATGTGGGATCTCCCTGCACTTGACCGAGAATATGCAATGAACGTTGCTGAAACAGCTAGTACGTTTGCAGAATTGATTGTAGCAGATGCTACCTTGAAAAAAGCAGAGACACCAGAGGAAAAAATAAATTTATTGGATATCAAAATGCAAAATGCCATTGCCATGTTTATGAATATCCATTCTCGTTTTATTTTTGAAAATAATTTTTATGAAGCACGTCAAAATGGACTTTTAAGTGAAGATGAAATCACCGAACTAATGCTAGAAGCACAAAAAGAAAGTTATCAAGATAGTTTGGGATCTTACCATCCTCATTTCTGGGCAAGTAAACTTCATTTCTTTATTGATGATGTTCCATTTTATAATTTCCCTTATACATTTGGCTATTTGTTTAGTATGGGGATCTACGCTTATGCAAATCAACAAGGTAGCGGTTTTGAAGATCAATATATCGCGTTACTTCGAGATACAGCATCCATGACTTCTGAAGATTTGGCTAAAAAACATTTAGATGTAGACCTAACAAAACCTGATTTTTGGCAAGCTGGGATCGATCAAGTAATTAAAGATGTAAATGAATTTTTAGAGTTGACTGAAGATTATATTAAATAAAAATAGAAAGAACTCAGTTCAAGGTAGAAAATACTTTGAATCGAGTTCTTTCTATTTCTTTTTACAAAAAAAAGAACCAGACATCAGTCTGATTCTTAAATTATTAGATTTAATTTGATTACATGCGTACAGCGAAACTTGGTGTGAATGAACCAACATTGCTGTACTCAACGCCTGTACTTTCGTTACCAGCGTGGATATAACCGCCACCACCTGTAGCAATCGCTACATGGTAAGAAGCACCTGGGCTACCCCAGAAGTATAAATCTCCTGCTTGAGCTTCGCCTACAGAGATACGTGTACCAGCACTTTCTTGTGCAACTGTATAACCACCAACGTTGCGGCCAGTTGAATTCATAAATGCATAGTAGACTAAACCAGAACAGTCAAAGCTATTTGGACCTTTAGCACCCCATACATATGGTTTACCAACTTGTGCTGCTGCGATAGAAATTGCAGAACCGCCAGTTGATGGTGGTAGTGGAGTTGGGTCTGGGATTGGATCTGGTTTAACAGGATCTGGAGTTGGTGTCGGATCAACTGTTCCGTCGCCTCCACCGTTATTATTAACAGCAGGTGTTACCACTTCAGTATTGTTATTATTTGTTGAGCTACCAATAGTTGCTGATTCTTCAGTTGATGAAGCAGTTGTAGTACTTGGTTTTGTTGCTTTAGCAGCTGCAGCTTCTTCAGAAGCTTTTTTAGCATTTGCTGCTACTACTTTTGCTTGTTCTGCAATACGTGCTTGTTCTGCAATTGCAGCATCTTTTTCTTTTACTAAGCTAGCTTTTTGATCTTCAGCAGTTGCTCTTTCAGCAGCCAATGTTGTTTGTAATACATTCAAATCAGCTTCTGCTTTAACAAGATCGCCTTTTTGAGCTTCAAGTTCTACTTGATTATCTTGTAATTCTTGTAATTTTTCTTCATTTTCAGTTTTCTTTGTTTCTACTGCTTTTTTATCTTCTTGTTGTTGTTTCACTAAGTTATTGTTTGCATTAACAATCGTAGACATAGCTGTTACACGAGTAATAGCATCAGATACTGATTTTGCGTTCAATAATGCATCCATGTAGCTTGAGCTACCGCCATTAACTTGTACGTCACGTGCTTGGTTTTGGATAGCAACTTCACGTTTTTCAATACGTTTTGTTAATTGTGTAATTTCTTTTTCTAAGTTAGTCGATGTTGTTCTTAATTTGCCTTGTTCAGCTAATAAAGTTTCTGCTTTTTCATTAATAGAAGCTACTTGATCTTGTACCGCAGCCACTTGACTTTGAGCGTCAGCTTCTTTAGATTTCAATCCTGAAATCGCTTGGTCTTTTTGTTGAATTTTTGAATCCACTTCATCTGCTGATGCGATTGCTGGTAATGCTACAGATGTAAGAACTAATGAGCAAGTCATTAATAATGGCAATATACTTTTCTTCACTATTCATTCCTCCGACTTTTTACTTATCATATAATGGTTCATCTTTTGAGTAATTTTCATTCTAATATTGACAACGAAATCATTGTATCATAATCACATGTCATACATATAAAAATAATGTTACAGGAGTATTTCATTTTTGAAAGTTAAACATGACGACTGAAATAGAGACTATTTATACCCTATGTACTTACTAAAACAATTCTTTCAACTCTATTTCTGATTGATTCAACGATCTGTGATCAAAAAAGATATGAACAACTACACCGATTCTTATACCTTACTTTATTAGACAATATAATACAAATAATCCTCATCGACAAAACTAAAAATGGTTTTGTCGATGAGGATGTTTTTTTAATTGGTTTATCCTGGGAAACGCCAGACAACTGCTCTAAAGTTTGCAGCATATGGACTTGGTGTCCAACCTGTAGTTGTCGATACATAACCTGATCCTGCTGGGTTATTTGATTCCACAATTTGAACTGAACTGCCGTTAACACCAACGACTAGAACTGTATGAACACCATCTAACCATGCATCTGGACTAAGTGCGTTCTCGTATTGAACCACATCTCCAACTTGAACATCAGACCATGATACCTGAACTGCACCTGATTGTGTATACCCACTATGCGGGCCACCTGGTGAGAATCTGACACCGGCTGCATTCAGCCAATTTTGTACAGCTACGATACATTCACCACTTTGTCCCCAACCTGTTGGGTTTGTCTGACCAACAGCATTCAAGGCAATTTGAGCCGCTCTTTTCTTCGCTTCTGACACGCCGCCGGTCCCAATGCTACTACCGCCGCCAGTGTTATTATCGCTAGGTTTTTCAGGTGTTGGTGCAACAGGTGTTGTACTTGTTGTTCCATTTTCTTCTACAACATTTGTTTTGGCAAGACCTGGATTTGATGCTTGTGCTTCTGCAAGTTTTACAGCGGCTTCAGCTTCAGCTTTTCTTTGCGCTTCTGCTTGTTTTACTTGTTTTGCTTGCTCTTCTTCTAGTTTCTTTTGAGCAGCTGCTTTTTGTTCAACGTATTCAGATTTTTTGCCTTCTTCTGTTGAACGTTGCGCTTCTAAATCATTTTTTGCAATCTCTTGCTCAATTTTTAAAGTATCTAACGAAGCTTGCTTATCTGTTAATTCTTTTGTTGAAGTTTCTAGAACAGAAATTTGTGTTTCAACGGTTTTAGTCTTTTTCTCTACTTCTTTTTTATCAGAGTTTTGTTGCTCTAATAGATCATTGTTGGCTTTAACCAATGTAGAAATCCCTTGTACACGACTAATTGCATCTGAAATTGATTCAGAATTAAGAATAACGTCTAAATAACTAGTACTCGTTCCACTAACCTGAACATCGCGAGCTTGGTTACGCATTTGAACTTCTCTTTTTTGAATACGAACATTTAAATCAGAAATTTCACCATATAATGTTGTGATTTCATCTTTAAGTGTTTTTTTCTTATCGGTCAATTCATCGATTTTTGTTGCTGTACTCAACATGTCAGCTTCGATTGCGGCTAGTTTAGTTGCAGCTTCTGATTCTTTCGTTTTTAGTCCGTTGATGATTTCATCTTGTTGTTCGATCTTTGTATCATAGTCATCTGCCACTGCAGCTATTGGCAAAGCAGCTGCGCTAAGAGTAATCGAACAGACCATCAATGCTGATAATATACTTTTTTTCACGCTTAAGTCCTCCGGTGTTTACTTTTATGTATTTTATAATTGCTGAGTATTGTTTCAGTCATAGTTTCATTGACAACGAGCTAATTGTACCATAGCAGTATGACATACAGATAAACAGGATATTACAAAATTGTTTCATGTAAGCTAATTAAATAACGCTTGTAACTAGCGCCAATCCGGTTTAACTATAGGTTTTACTAGTAAAGACTGTAATATTACACTCTAACTCCAGCTATAGAAAAAAGACTATTCATTCGCGAATAATCTCTTTAATGGATAAGAAAAAATAACAAATATCAACATATTAAAAAGTAAGGTTGGTCCTAAAACTTTTGTGATAAATAATAGTGGAGCAACGTTTGATAGATGAAAAACAATTTGAAGTCCTACTGCAATTAGTTCATACGTCGTTACAAAAATAATCATTCCGAAAAACGCAGTTAGTAAATTCGTATGAACTACTCTCTGGAAACGATACATCATCATAACAGTTGCTGCTAGTGCTACTGTATAAATCCCTATAATGCCAATATAATAACTATCACAGATCATACCCAAGACTAACGTCGTAATCAACAGGTAACGTTTCGATAAATTGGGAACTGCCATCAAAAATGCTAATAACATAAGATGCGCATTCGCAAAATAGACGTTATCCGTTAAATTTATGGCAGCCTGAGTCAATTGACCATCAATCAGCATAAGCAAAAAGAAAACCACAGGCGCATAGTATCTAACATTTTCTTTACGTATCATTTATTCATCATTCCCCCGCTCCAGCTAGTCGCTTGATGATCGTCACAACGGGAATCCCATACATATCAGCATAAGGTTTAACATACACTTCACGGTCTAGGCCATAGCTATCTGGTTTAACTTTTTGAACCACACCAACTGGCAAGTTTGCTGGAGAGTTTTGACCCAACCCAGATGTTTGAACGATATCGCCTTCTTTGATATCCATATCTCCTACTAATTGACTGATGATCAACGTATTTTCCTTATCATCATAATTCTTCAATAATCCATAAGAATCGCCTTTTTCAGAATTGATTTGGACTGGGAAATGATTTGAATTTTGATTTTTAGACGTTAATAGTTCTACTTTCGATGACGTCGCATTGACTTCAACGACACGTCCAATCAACCCTTTTTGCGCCATCACGGCCATATTCGGCTCGATCCCATCATTTGATCCACGATCAACAATCAGGAGATCTTGCCACATATCAGGAGAACGTGACACAACAGTTGCTGTCACTTTTTCATAATTGCCTAACGTCTCGTTTAACGCTAATTCTTTCTTCAACGTTTCATTTTCTTTTTTTAAATTATCATTTTGAATCGATAACTCACCATAACCATCAATCCGCTCTTTTAAGCGCACATTTTCATCATACGTGTTAAATAATGTACTGATCGATGAGACTCCGCTACCGATCACATTCGCTGGAAATGAAATGACCTTATCGACAAAACTTACACTGTCGTTGACTGCAGATTGACCTAGATTGCTCTTCCCATCGTTTGCTCTATGAGCTGCGGTCAAACTGATGATAGTAACCACGATGATCACTACGATTAACGTGATAATTATATTTTTATTTGGATTAAATTTTTTCACATCGACACCCCGAATAATCTTTAGACTGATAGCAATAATTTTACCACTAATTAGAAGCAAACAAAAGAGCTGTGGTGTCTCTTTACTTAATTTTATTAAATAAAATCATTTTTACAAAAAAGCAGAGTAAGCCAAATGCCTTACTCTGCTTAAAACATGTAAACTAAAGCAACAATCGATTGCTTATTTTTCTTTATTTTCTTCTGTCAACAACGCTTTACGTGAAACGTTCACACGGCCTTGTTTATCGATTTCCATAACTTTTACAAGTACTTCATCGCCAAGTTTCACAACATCTTCGACATTGTTGACACGTTCATTGGCTAATTGAGAAATGTGAACTAGACCATCTTTTCCTTTGATCAAGTTAACAAATGCACCGAATTTTTCGATACGAACGACTTTACCTAAGTAAACTTGACCAACTTCAACTTCTTTTGTCAACTCTTCAATGATCTTGATCGCTTTTTTGATCATATCTGCATCAGCAGAAGCAATACTTACATTACCTTCTTGATCGATATCAATCTTAACGCCTGTTTCATCGATAATGCCGTTGATTGTTTCTCCGCCTTTACCGATCACATCTTTGATTTTGGCTGGAGCGATTTGGATCATTTCGATCTTAGGTGCATATTTACTTAACTCTGGACGAGGTTCAGCTAATGTTGATGTCAATTCAGCAAGAATTTCCATACGAGCTTTTTTCGCTTGAGTCAATGCTTCTGTTAGGATTTGTTCCGTAATTCCTTGGATTTTGATATCCATTTGTAGTGCTGTGATTCCGTCGCGCGTTCCGGCAACTTTAAAGTCCATGTCTCCTAGATGATCTTCTAAGCCTTGGATATCTGTTAAAATCGTATAGTTTTCGCCATCACTGACAAGTCCCATTGCGATGCCGGCAACTGGTGCTTTGATTGGCACACCAGCATCCATCAAGGCTAAAATACCTGCACAGATACTTGCTTGTGAAGATGAACCATTTGATTCTAAAACCTCTGATACTACACGGATCATGTAAGGGAAATCTGCTTCATCAGGAATAATTTGCGCCATCGCACGTTCACCTAAAGCACCGTGACCGATTTCACGACGACCAGGAGAGCCTGCACGACCTGTTGAACCAACAGAGAATTGCGGGAAATTATAGTGATGGATGAAACGTTTGCTGTCTTCCACTCCTAAACCATCAATGATTTGATGTTCGCCAAGTGGTGCTAATGTCACAACTGACAATGCTTGTGTTTGTCCACGAGTGAATAAGCCAGAGCCGTGAACACGTGGTAAAATACCAACTTCTGAAGCCAATGGACGGATTTCGTCTAATTTACGGCCATCAGGACGGATTTTATCGATCGTAATCAACTCACGAACAACATCTTTTTCTAGATCTTCTGCAATTTGTTTTACTTCTTTAGCTACTTGCGCTTCCTCTTCATGACCAGCAAATTTTTCAGCGTACGCTTCTTTCAATTGATCTTTGATTGCATCGATATTAACTTCACGAGCTAATTTTTCTTCTGTCATCACAGCTTCTTTCATTGGAGCATAATAAGCTGCGAAGATTTCTTTTTTCAAATCAGCATCGACTTGTAATAATTTGATTTCCATTTTTTCTTTACCGACTGCGGCAACGATTTCTTCTTGGAATGCCACTAATTCTTTGATTGCATCAAACCCGAAAAGTAACGCACCAAGCATGTCTTCTTCTGAAACTTCTTTAGCACCACTTTCAACCATGTTGATTGCTTTTTTCGTTCCAGCAACCGTTAACTCGATATCTGTTTTTTCAGACTGTTCAACGGTTGGATTTAATACATATTCTCCATCCACACGACCAACATCAACACCTGCAATTGGTCCGTCAAATGGAATATCTGAAATAGCTAAAGCCAGAGATGAACCAAACATTGCAGCCATTTCTGGTGTACAATCTTGTTCCACGCTCATTACTGTATTGGTGATTTGAACTTCATTACGGAAACCTTCAGCAAACATTGGACGGATCGGACGGTCGATCAAACGAGCTGTTAGTGTTGCACGTTCACTCGGACGACCTTCACGTTTAATAAATCCACCAGGAATTTTCCCTACTGAGTACATTTTTTCTTCATAGTTAACAGTCAATGGAAAGAAATCAAAATCTCTCGCATCTTTTGAAGCGACTGCAGCTGTTAATACTACAGTATCCCCATAACGAACTAATACTGCACCGTTTGCTTGTTTGGCTAATTGACCAATCTCAACTTGTAAAGGGCGTCCGCCCCAAGTTGTTTTAAACACTTGTTTTTCTGTCATGTCTTTGTTCTCCTTTGTTCTTCGGAAAAGTCAGACTACTACTAAACAAATGAAAAGATTCAAAAAAGTTGAGTCCTTTTATTTGGTTAGTAGATTCGATTCAAACTTTCCAAAGAAACTTATTTTTTAGTAATTTAAGGCTACTTTACCTTTGTCGTTTTTGAATAAGCTAAAAAGCGAGGTTCGTTAAGAATCTCGCTTTTCCTTTTTTGATTAACGACGTAATCCTAAACGTTCGATCAATACGCGGTAACGTTGGATGTCAGTCTTACGTAAGTAAGCTAACAAGTTACGACGGTGACCAATTTTTTTCATTAGTCCACGGTAAGAATGATGATCTTTTTTGTGAACGCGAGCGTGTTCATTCAAGTGATTGATATCAGCAGTTAATACAGCAATCTGTACTTCTGGTGAACCAGTATCTCCTTCATGACGAGCGTATTCGCTAATGATTTCGTTTTTCTTTTCTTTTGACATTGCCATGTTTTTCACCTCTTCTTTAATAGTCATCTTCCTACTGAGTAATGCGTTGGTGATTCGCACAACCAAGTAAAAGACGGTATGTTTCCATACATTTATACTTTACAGGAAAGTTGTTTCTTAGTCAATAAGTAGTGATTGATTCTCGTTAAAATACTAAATTAGTTTCTCTTATATCTGCTATATCAAATAAAAAAATGTGTTTTTCAAATTATTATATCGCTGAAGATATGCTTAATGAACGCAATGATTCGTCTACTTTTTCTGCAGCTAGTCGTCCCTCTCGAATTGCCCAAATCACTAAACTTGGGCCTCTTTTAGCATCTCCAGCGACTAAGACACGTTCATTATTCGTTGTGTAGTCATCATAAATTTTATGAACATCGAATGCATCAAATAACGTTGTTTCTGCTCCTAAAAAACCCATTGCCAATAGAACTAAATCGGCCTTTAATGTTTCTTGCGTCCCATCAATTGGCTGAAAGGATTGATTTACTTTGACAACCTCAATAGCGGCAATACTCCCACATTCTGCACCAATAAACCTAGTTGTTGATGTTTGATGTTTGATAATCGAATTTTTGTAAACAGCTAAGGCTTCCTCTTGACCATAACCAGTCCTTTTCGTCATTGGATATTCCGGCCAAGGATTATTGTTGTCACGGCTTATAGGCAATTCTGGGGTAATCTCCAATTGTGTTACTGAAGCAGCTCCTTGACGCACAGCTGAACCGATGCAATCATTTCCAGTGTCTCCACCACCAATAACGATCACATGCTTACCTTCTAGTTCTCGATTTGTTGTTTTTTTACCATATTGTAATACCTCTTTAGTCACCTCAGTCAAATAATCAACAGCTAATTTGACTCCATTAAGCTCACGTCCTTCAATTTCCAGCTCTCTTGGCATACTAGCACCTGTAGCTAAAATCACACGATCAAAACGCGCTTCTAACTCTTCTGGCATAATGTCTCGTCCAATTTCTATATTTGCAATAAACGTTACACCTAGATCAGCCATCAAATCAATGCGACGTTGTACAATGCCTTTGTCTAATTTCATATTGGGAATTCCATACATCAACAGACCTCCGAAACGATCGCTTCGCTCGTAAACAGTCACGTCATGCCCTAACTGATTCAAACGCCATGCAGCCGATAATCCTGCTGGACCACTCCCAATAATTGCGACTTTAAAACCTGTGGACTTGCCTGGATGCCCTGATGCTTTTACCCAATCATTTTCAAACGCTGTATCGATGATAAAGCGTTCGTTATCATGGATAGCAACTCCTTCACCGTTTAAAGATTCCGTACAACTTTTTTCACAAGGGGCCGGGCAGACACGTCCCGTCATTTCAGGCAGTGGATTCGTTTTTGCCAATCGTTCAAATGCTGCCTGATATCTTCCTTGAAAGACTAAATCGTTCCATTCAGGAATTAAATTGTCATTAGGGCAACCAGATACTGCCCTCTTTCCTCCATAAAAAGTTCCTGAATGACAAAATGGAATCCCACAATCCATACAACGTGCAGCTTGTTCTTGTCGATCTTTTTCAGAAAGTGGTATTTGTAATTCCTGCCAATCATAAATTCGTTCGCTAATCTCGCGATAAGGATTTTCTTTCTTTGGATACTTTAAAAAACCAAATGGATCTGCCATATGAATTATCCCTTCCCTTCTTGCGTTACTACGTCTATGCCAACAACTAATTCAAATGCACGAAGCATCAATTCATTACCTTCGTATCCCTCTTCACGGACTTTTTCTGTCATCTTCATCATCTTGTGGTATTCCGTCGGGTATACTTTGACGAAATTCAGCATTTGATTTTCCCAATCATCCAATAGCATTTTTGCTTTTATTGAATCTGTGTAGCGATAGTGTTTTTCAATAAGTTCTTTTAGGTCCTCATCATGCCCACTTTCGCCAATAGAAAATAGCTCAACCATTTCAGTGTTGCATTTTTCTGCAAGTTCCTGTGTTGGATCATAAACATAGGCAACACCACCTGACATTCCTGCACCAAAGTTACGACCTGTTTTTCCTAAGATAACTGCGATACCACCTGTCATATATTCGCAGCCATGATCACCAATGCCTTCAACTACTACATTTGCCCCACTATTTCTGACACAAAAACGCTCACCAGCCATTCCCCGAAAGAATGCTTCTCCACGATTGGCACCAAAACAAGCGACATTTCCGACAATTGGTGATTTTTCACTGTCATAAGCAGCATCTTCTGGTGGAACGATAATAATACGTCCTCCACTTAATCCTTTTGCAACATAATCATTTGCTTCTCCAATTAATCGCAACGACATTCCTTGCGTAATAAACGCACCAAAACTCTGTCCGGCAATCCCTGTATACGTATAATTCAATAACCCAGGTGTGACACTATAATTCCCAAACCGTTCCGCAATCCACCCTCCCATTCGGGCACCAACTGAGCGTTGCACATTATTAATAGTTTTACTTACTTTAATTTTTTGATTCGCTTCAATAGAAGCTTGTGCATAATCATCTAGTAATTGCCATTGCCGTTTTTCTGAAAATGGGTCGGTGACTTTTCTTTCAATTCCTAACGATTTTCCAATCATACGAGAGAAATCTAATGATTTTGCTTTACCTTTTGCAGTAAAACGTGGACGTAAACATTCTCCGTGCCCAATCATTTCTTCAACGGTTTTAAATCCGAGTTCAGCCATCACTTCACGTAAATCTTCCGCTAAGAACATCATAGTATTAATCACGTATTCTGGTTTGCCAGCAAAAAATTTCCGTAGTGCTGGTTTTTGTGTTGCTACACCGACAGGACACGTATTTAAACTACAAACACGCATCATGACACAGCCTACTGCAACAAGAGCTAAAGAGGCAAAACTAAATTCCTCAGCTCCTAGTAACGTCGCAACAGCAATATCTCTACCCGTCATTAATTTCCCATCCGTCTCAAGACTCATACGCTGTCTAAGACCATTCATCATTAGTGTTTGGTGCGCTTCTGCAATTCCCATCTCCCATGGCAGCCCAGCATCTCTAACAGAGTTTCGCGGTGATGCTCCTGTCCCACCATCATAGCCAGAAACAACTACCACATCTGCCCCAGCTTTTACGACGCCTGTAGCGATTGTGCCAACCCCAGTACTAGAAACTAACTTTACATTGATGCGAGCATATGGATTGATTGTTTTTAAGTCATAAATCAATTGCGCCAAATCCTCGATGGAATAAATATCGTGATGCGGCGGCGGTGAAATCAATTGAACGCCTGGAGTTGAGCCACGAATTTCCGCAACCCAAGGGAATGCTTTGTTTGCTGGTAATTGGCCCCCTTCTCCTGGTTTTGCACCTTGTGCCATCTTAATTTGAATTTCTTCTGCACTCATTAAATATTCAGCGTTGACACCAAACCTTCCAGAAGCTACTTGTTTGATTTTACTATTTAAATTGCGTCCATCCGCCAGTGGTTTAAACCGACGCCGATCTTCGCCTCCTTCTCCAGAATTGGACTTCGCGCCAATCCGGTTCATACCTTCTGCGATGCAAGTATGTGCCTCTTCACTTAGAGAGCCAAAAGACATGGCACCTACTTTAAATCGCTTTACAATTTCTTCTGCAGGCTCAACCTCATTAATAGAAATTGCTTCATTCACCTGATTGAAAGACCACATCGCACGCAACGTGGTAGGTGTGGTTACCATATCCGCATTTATCTGATTCGCATATTCTTTGTAAAGCTGATAATCTCCTGAGCGAACGGCACGTTGGAAATTATAAATCGTTTCGGGATTAAATAAATGGTGTTCACCATCTGCTTTGTATTGGTAACTACCACCAGATTTTAGATAATCTTTTGCCTCGGCTCCGAAAGCTTCCTCATATCGCTGAGCATATTCTTGCTCGATTTGTACCAATGAAAGCCCACCGATACGTGTTGCTGTTCCAGTGAAATATTTTTCGACAACGGAAGCAGAAATCCCTACTGCTTCGAATAGCTGTGCACCTTGATATCCAGCAATTGTCGAAATCCCCATCCGCGACATCACCTTTATCAATCCTTTTTCACATGCTTTGCGATAGGTTTCAAGCTGTTTTTTTCGATCAAAATGACGTAAAGTAGCATAGGCTCCATAAGGATGGATTGCACTTGCTCCGTAGCCGATTAACATTGCAAAATGATGCACTTCGCACGCTTCCGCAGTATCAACAACAAGAGACACTGCCGCTCCCTTGCCTTGTTTTACCAGATAATTATGTAACCCAGACACTGCTAATAAGATAGGAATCGGACGCTGTTGCTTGCCCGCTCCTCGATCTGACAAAATAAGAATGGTTGCCCCCTGGTTCACTTTTGTTTCGGCTTCGGAAAAGAAGGTCTCCATCGCACTTTGCAGACTATTTCTATCCTGACTTGTCGCATCATATAAGATAGATTGAACCATTGTTTTTCGATAGTCATCCGATAAGCTCTTTACTTTTTGATATTGTTCTGTACTCAAAATCGGACTATCAATTTTCAATTTACAACAATTCACTTTTTGATCTATACGAATATCTGCATCTTTTCCTAAGAACAATTCCGTTCCGATCACCATTTTTTCACGAATTGCATCAATCGGCGGATTAGTAACTTGTGCAAACTGCTGTTTAAAATACGTAAATAATGACTGCGGTTTATCGCTTAAAATCGCTAATGGCGAATCAAAGCCCATGGATACAACTGGTTCTTCGCCTTTTTCTGCCATTGGCAGCAACAAGGTGCGAATAACTTCATCTGTGTAGCCAAACAATTTCCACATTGCTAATAATTCATCTTCCGAATAGAGTGATTCCTCTTCTTCTTTTTCTAACTGATCAACAGAAATAAGCTGTTGTTGCAACCATTCTTTATATGGATGTTGCTTAGCATAATATGTTTTGATTTCTTCGTTTTTCATAATATTTCCTGTTATCGTATCCACAATAAACATCTCTGCTGGACCCAAAACACCTTTTTTAATCACTGTTGCAGCAGGCAAGTCAACAACACCAGATTCAGAAGCTACCACTACTATCCCATCTGAGGTAATTGAATATCTTGATGGACGTAACCCATTTCTATCCAAAGCAGCCCCTACAAACTTGCCATCGGTGAAGCAAAGTGCTGCTGGACCATCCCAAGGAGCCATAAAGCTAGCGTTGTACTCGTTAAACGCTGTTAATTCTTCTGAAAGTTTTGCTTCTTTAGACCAAGCCTCTGGCACCATCATCATTAAGGCATGCGGAATGTCCCGTCCATTTCTATAAAGATACTCTAAGCAGTTTTCTAGCTTAGCAGAATCCGAATTTTCTTCATCATACACTTCAATCTGATGGCTATGCATCCAATTTTCAGCCCCGCGTAACGTATTGATTTCACCATTGTGCGCCAAAAAGCGGAAAGGCTGGGCGCGGCTCCAGCTAGGAAAAGTGTTTGTAGAAAAACGTGAATGCGTCAAAACAATACTCGTCTGCATATCAGGATCTTGTAAGTCTTTAAAAAACAGTCCTACTTGATACGCGTGCAACATACCTTTGTAAACGATGGTTTGACTTGATAGGCTACAAATAGTCATTTCTTCAGAAGAAAAATTTTTTTCTAACGCTCGACGCAAACGATATAGCTGATCTTCGAATGCTCGTTCTGACAAGATACCTCTTGGCTTTTCAATGAACAATTGCACAAAACTTGGCATTACTTTCTGAGCACCACGCCCACATTGATGAAAAGCATATGGTACTTCTCTAGCCCAAAGAGTATTGAACCCTGATTCAGAAATATCAGCAATAATCGACTGTTGCAATAATTCCCGTTTGTCTTTTTCTTTTGGCAAAAAAAACATGCCTACAGCGTACTGTCCCTTTTCTGGTAATGAAATTTCATTTTTTTGGGCTTCTTTTGCAAAAAAACCGGCTGGCATTGCCATCAATAACCCCGCACCGTCACCTGTATTGGGTTCTGCACCAGTTCCTCCGCGGTGGTTCATCCGCTTTAACATCGTTAACGCATATTCGACCAATTTTCTTGATGCTTGTCCGTCTTTTTGGGCGATAAAGCCCATGCCACAAGCGTCTTTTTCAAATGATGAATCATACATCGTTTGTTGGTTACTTATCATCTTCATATAAAACCCTCTTTTTCTGAATAATCTGAAAATTAAACTTTTGACATAATAATTTAACCTAAATTTTATATTTCGGATTATAGCATATAAATTGCAAATATAAAATTACAAATATAAAGATCTATCCTGATTGTGGATACATTTCTGGTATCAAAGGATCGAAAATGAGCTAGCAAAAATGCCCACATCCAAAAGCTACAAACAAGTCATTCTATTGATGTAGCGAGAGTATGAAGCTAACCAAACTATTTTATCTAACATAAAATTAAAAATAAGCATTCTCCTAAAATTTTTATCCATTTTATTTCAATTTTTCTATGTGAACGTTCTCGTTTTCAGTAAAGTTCACATGCGCGTACTTATCTAGCACATTAATCACGGCATGATTTTTACTTATTTTTAATTGAGTGCTATTGGCTTTTTTTAACTCTATACGGAAGAGGTTTACTATCTTAGGTATTTTGAACTATTTTTAGCATACAAGTTATTCTCATAAGCAGTGACCCGCGACCGACTACTTTAGATTCCTATGACGTCATAATTACATCATTGTATGCTTTAACCATCAATTGCATTACTAGTTAACAAGATCGACTATTGCCAAATTCTTCAATAAAAAAAATTACAAAAAGACACTTTGATTACCACCAAAGTGTCCTTTTTACCATTTAAAGTTATTCATTCAACCGATTGTCATTCGGATATGCCATTATTTTCCAAGAAATTTATGCACTCCAAACCAAGAACAATCAAACTCCCTCTTTTTAATTGATTATATTAGACTAAATTTACAACACTAACTGCTACCAATTTACTCACATCTATCCTTTATATTTAGTATTTATATATTTTTTTAGTATGTGTTATCTAAACTCCACGTTACCGCACCTTTAAATTTTTTACCTTCAGCACCAGTGCTTGACGTAACGACTAATTTAGTATCTGTTAATTTTGTAGCAAAACCATCTTTCATAGCATCTGTTTTGGTTTTTCCTAAAATTTCTACCGCTGATGTGCTACCCGCTTCTAACGCAACATTTTTGCCAACTACAATATTGTTCGGCTCAGCAAGAGTACTAAGATTCCCCTCAATCGGATTTGGTAAAAAGTCGTTTGTATCTGGATCCACTTCACCAATGTCGTAGGCTTGTGGCGCAGTTAACCCAAATGTTAAGTTAGCTGGTAAATTTGTTGCTGCAGCATCTGTAGAAACAAGATTTGATAACGTTGCTGTCACTTTCCATCCTGATGTTGTTACAACTCCCTGATCATCTTCTTCACCTTTTCGGTCATCATTCACGACAATATACTGATCACCCTGTATCGTATTGCTGTATGTAGCAGAATTGCCTACAGCTTTTTGTTTTCCAAAATCGAACTTAGAAGGTGTCCACACCAAAGCTAAATTATCTTTGTATGGACCAGGCCCTGGTTTCACAGGACCGTCTGTATCAAATTGAATTCCTAAATCAGATGTGTCTTTATCAACCTCAGCAGCATTAGCTGGAAGTGCTGCAAACCCTAAAACAGTTGCAGATACGAGTGTTAAAGCAAGTAATTTTTTCAAAATTTATCACCTTTCTTATTGGTGAATAAATTGATAGCAGTTACTATTGTAAATTCAGTCTTCTATTAGCCAAGTAGTTGGATTTGATCTCTCAACAAGATAAATAGATAGATGACTAAACTAATACTAATAAAAGTAATGGCTAAAAATGACCCATTTAACCACAAACTCCTTTTCCTTTTTTTCAGGCGTTTCACTAAAAAAACATCCTTCGAAAAAGTCACTAGAAATATTAGCAATGTTAATATGCTTGTCCCTCCCAAAATATATATCCATAAAAAATTCATATGTTCGATTCCCCTTTTGATAAATCATAAATTCGTTTCATACTGTGGATACCCATAAACAGGATCAATCCAAATATGCCTAATAATAAGATGATAAAAGACTGAACTAATTCACCTGTAGAAGGCAATACACCTCTGTTAGATACTACCTTCAATTCTGGTACATATGTGGCTGGTAATTTTCCTTTATCCGTTATTTGTGCTTCTTCAAACGAAATCGCGGCGTCAGTTCGACTTAATTCTTCTGCATCCGCTTGATAAGGTGTAACTAACCACAGTATGAACAATAGCCCTATACAACATCCAATGATTTTTCTCATTTTATTCACCTCTGAAGTTTAAACTTTTTTCAGCTGTTCATTTTTTCTTCTTTGCTCTCTTTTTTTCTTTTTCTTTTTATTTGTTAACTGTAATTTTTTCCATGCATTTTCCCACTTCTGTCTTCTCATTATCAACCAAGTACTATTGATTCCTGTTAGCACCAGTAGCATGATTGCTAAGACTTTTATCCACTGGGGAGTTACAATACTAAAAGCACTCTCTTCATTAATTGATTTTGCTTGTTCACCGGTGATTGTAAAATCCTTAGTCAAACGCCATTCTTGATAATCATTGTGCATAGTTAGGGTAATCACATAGTCACCTGAAGGGAGGGAATTAGTTCCCCAATCTAATTCAAAATCCACATGACTGTTTGGTGCTAATGAATAATTAGTAACGTCTTTTTTCTTTACGACTGTATTACTACCTTTTTTAGTCATTTCAGCATAGATGGTTAACCCTTCAATTGTTTTTGGTTCTGGATTTTGTATCCTTGCTAAAACCATTTTTTTTCCTCGTTTGATCGACGCCTTTGCATCAATGAGATTCAGGGTCTTACCATTATTGAATTCATCTCCTGATTCTGAAATGATCAGCCCAATGCGATAAGAAAAGTTCGTTGCTACACCATTTTGTTGTTTTTCAGCTTGGTCTAACGCAAAGACAAGGGCACCCATTTTTATACCTTCATACCCTTTTTCCGGTGGTGTGATGGTGATTTTAACTGTTTTTTCTTCAAAATTTCCAATAGTAATCTCTGGTGTCTTTACATGGACCATTTCAGTAATCGGCATGCTCAAACTGCTGTCTTGATCAGATAAATCTATAGTCCCTTTATTACCCGTGATCGCATTTTGACTATAAATTTTGATTTTTACGTTTTCCTTTTTAGTACTTTTAATACGAACTTCAATCTCTTGCGGTTCATTCGGACGCGTTTGTAAGTAAAAAAAGCTTTGTTTTGGATCGACTTGCGTTTTAGGTTGAACCATAGACACTGTATATCCTAAGTTGTCTTTTGCATCTGTAGCTAACACTGGAATCGAATGACCAATACTCACTACAATAAATAAAAGCAAAACATAAAACAGATTCTTTCTTTTCATTCTGATAATTCTCCTAGCTAAATTGATTTCTTTTTTGTAGTTTCACCAAGATTCTAACCTTATAACTTTCCAACTCTTCCTCCGTAATGACCGCTTCTAATTGTGTTAGTTTTTGTTGATAATAGGGCATCCAATAGTCTAAAAAGCTTTTTGCTTGTTGTTCTGCTTCTTCTTTTGTTTTAAATGGACCCAATACCTTTATCGGTTCATCTTTGACCTCAATCACTATTACGTTTGCTTCTGGTTTAAATAGGATATAGATAACAAATAAAAGAGTTCCTACAATTAAAAGATCTACTAAAAAGAATGGCCACAGTCGTGTTAACAATGGTGCTAGTGCCACCATTGACACAATTATTATCATGATTAATTCAACATTTGTTACGATAAGATTCATTCTATTTGTTCGAGTGTCCCATAAAATTATCACAACACTTACTAGCAACAACACATCATAAAGCAGTAGTAGTAATAACATTTCATTTACAGAATATGTCAGAATGAAAAGAAATTGAGCTAGCGCATCCGCTTGTTTGTCAATGTAAAAAGTAATTTCTTTATAGATGTAATCATAAACGCTTAAATAACCACTCCAAATCAAAAGCAGGGTCAGTACTTTAATACTTCCTGAAAGTAGGCTCCGATTTCCTTTCGTTCTGTTTCTCATTGGCATCTCCATTCCTATTTTTACATGTATCATATTATTTATTCATTCGTACATAACATGTATCCCTTAGTACGAATGATCTCAATACTCAAATAATTTTGAACCTTTAACTTCTCTCGAATTAAATGAACCAAGTTGGCTAATCTGGCTTGATAATAAGAACCCGTTTTCCCAAATAGATGTTCTTCTAGTCTCTCGTAACTTACGACATTATTCATTTGTTCAAAAAGTAATGACGTCAACATAAATTCTCTCCTTGTTAATCTTATGATACTATCCTCATATACTAGTATCATTTTGTTAGCATCCAAAGAGAAGTTATATTGATTTTTTTTTATTTCTGCACAGTGTCTCTCTGTGGTACTTTTTTTATAATTCATAGCATTCCGTATCATGTATTTCATTATCGAAAGCTGATGTGGCTGATCAATTATTGTGATAACAGAATGTTTACATAGTTCATAACAAATTTGAGCTATTTGTTCATTTGGTTTACTGTAAACAATCCAAATAAATAGTGGCATTTGATGCTCTAATTCAATCAACCATGACATCATTTCTAACTTTTCTTGATTGGCAACATAAATAACTATTCCATCTAGAGTGGAGAGTATCTCTTCCGTTTCAACAGATACAAGATCATATTCCTTCTCGTTTATGCAAATCGATTCTGTCATCCTCTTGTACATGTCGGGTTCTTCTCCAATCGGCAACAGACCGATTCTTTTTTTCATAATTTTCTCCTCGTACGTCTTTTGTTTTTCCATTTTATGATGCAAAAAATCAATATAGCACCAATAATGAGCCCCACTATTCCTATTAAAAGCGCCTGGTAAGGAAATCTATTTTCTTGCACAACTACAGTATTGACTTGCTTTGCTGCATCTGGACTAATGGCAAAATTTCTATGAAATGTCCACTGATTATCTTTTTTGTCTTCAATAGTCAAAACTAACTGATAGTTTCCTGCAACCAATTGTTCATCATCCCAATCAATAGAAAAATGATAGGTTGATACAGGTGCTAACTGTAAGCCTGAATAGGTTTTTTCGTTGATTTTCTTTCCCGTTTCCTCGTTTTTGATCTCAACGTGGTATGTTAAATGACCATAAGCTTCTCGCACAGGGTTAATAAGATCAATCGCTACACTCGCTTTACCAAAAGCAATTGTCGGTTCAATTTTTTTTACACCAATTTTACGTTGTATTTTTTGGTCACTCTCTGTCAGACGTAGCCCTAAAAGATAACTGTAGGTATTTGCAATTCCTACTTGATTCGTTTGTTTTTTTACTTTGCTAACCTTGATTCCTGCCAATAATTCACCTTTGTATGCTTCTTCTGGCATAGTCAAGGTAATTGGTACTTTTTCCGTTTGTCCTTTTGGAACAGTAATTTTTTTTTCATAGGTCGCAATATGATCTATTGTTAATTCTCTCTGTTTTTCTTCTGTCTCTTTTTTTTCAGAATAATCAATAAAACCTTGATCATTAGTGTATGCTGGATTAATTTCTATAGTATAGGTTTGGTCTTCTACTGATGTATTTGCCACTGCAACCTCAATCGTTTGCTTTTGCCCTGGTTTCATTTGCAAGTCAAAAAATGAGCTATCTGGATTTTTTTGATTTTCTGGCAAGATAGCATATATATGGTAGCCAATTTCTGTCTCACCTGCTTTAGCTGCATCTGCTTGTACCGCAGAATCCCAACCTGCTAACAGATAAAATGAGCATAATACTATCACTAAGAGATAACTGGCTTTCTTCATAGTGCTATCATCCTCACTTCGTTATTGTGCATTGGGTGTATTGTATAGCTTATAGCTGATTGTGCCTTTCAACGTATCGCCTGCAATCAATTCACGATTCAAATCATTAAATGTTATAGTTAAATCTGAAATCGTTGTTTTGATTACACCTGTGTTATTTTGTGCAGTTTTACTAGCCGCAGCTTGCGCAACAATCCCTGTTGCTCCCGTACCCACTAACTCAATTTGATTCATTTTAAAACTTGTTACTTCCATTTTCTCATTTGAACGAGCTAAAATTAAGTAGTTATCTACTACTTGGGCTTTAACAGACCACTCTCGATTGATACGATCATTGAATACATCCAGTGTTTCGTTTGCTTTGGCACTAGCGGTAACGGTTTGCCCTAGCAATTTTGTTTTAAATTGGTAATTTTTTGGTACTGTTTCTAATAAAAGATTTTTTTGATTGGGATCTGTAGGGTCTAAAGGATCTACTCCTGATCCATCATCATTATCAATCACAGTAATCATCGTGGGGGTCTCTTGCGTCTGATTTGTTATTTCTTGCGCACCCCCTATTTCAGCAATTCCCGTGCTGCTCAACAAACCCATTATAGTAAGTACATAAAGTGTGCCTTTTTTTTTGTTCAATATTTATTCCACCTTTATTCACTTGTCGTTGTATTTACTTCGGTGTATAGACTTGATTTAACGTCCATTGAATAGCTCGGTCATTATTGTACGTACCGATTGCAAGATACTTTTTATTATTTAGTAAGACGCCTGCTGTGTTTTCCAGATGCAATTGATAATAGTAGGTATCCTTTAACGAGGCTTTTGTTGGGTCCATAATGTTCAGCGTATTACCTGATTGTTTATCTGGTATAGGCTGCCTTTCCCCTTCTTTTGTCTGCCATAAGAAGCTACTGTCAGATAATACAGATGAATCTTTTGTTATAGTCGAAATACTTACATACCAGTCATTCATCTGATTTTGTCGACTATCAGACACTGTCAAATCTATTGCATTTCCGGCATCTCTAGCTACGACACCTTTAGTTTCACCAATTTTCAGATTGGTCCAGCTTAAAATGGAAGGAACTTTTGTCAGTTGTAACACCCCCGTGACCTTAATCGTTGCACTTAACTGTTTTACATTTGCCGCATTTGCTTCTTCATAAATCACGATGTCTAATGAATTATCCCCATAGGTCAACGCTCCTTTAGGAATCAATAATTCTTTACTTTTTTGCGTCGTAGTATTGCTATCATTGAGTAAGGTATCATTAAGCACTAGTTCTCCATTTTTAAGAACTTTATAGTTGATTGTTGAAGCGGCCGTTCCTCCACTATAATAAAACGTTAGTGGATAACCGGTTTCTTTAAGTGCCCCTTGATCAATTTCTTTTGTGATTGTTGTAGTTAGTGAATCACTTGTCCAAGACACATTGAATGGGTCTGCAACATATTTTAGTAAGAAATGCACAGGCATAGAAGAAAGAAAGTCTTGATTTCCGGTAGAAGTATTTGTTAAATACAAACTAGAACTAAAAGTCGCTATTTCATCTGTTTTCAATGTAAGGTTGCTTTTCGCACTAAATGCTAGCTCAACAGCATCTCCTTTTTTTATATTTCCAGGAATCGTTATATAAAATTTATTAGTAGTCGTATCAATTGACGGAGTATAGGACCCAACCACCTGTCCGTTGATTTTCCCCTGAACAGTACCAATACTAGCTAAATCAAACTGTGCTGCACTTAACCCTACTTGATAGATATTAGTTGTACTTGTATAGGCCAAATCTTGAATAGTCGCAGTCGTTTTAAATGATACTTGATCGCCTTTTGTTGCGTAAACACTTGTATTCCCGCCATTGTTTTCTAATGCTAGCTCTTCCCCTTTTTTATTGGTCACCTCATTCTTTAGATCGTAGGATAAAGGAACTGGTGCATCGGCAAACACCACTTTTACATTTCCGCTGCTTGCACCATTTGCTGCTGTAAATCCCCAATAAGCAGTTGTGTTTGTTGCAGATAGTTTCAATTCCGATGACAATAAATTCCAAGGGACTAAGACAGGGCTAGTAGAAATATCTGTGTTGGGATCTCTTAAAAAATAGGCAAATTCTTTCTTATCATAATCAAAGCTAAAATTAAATTCATACCAAGAATTATCTCTCACGTTTGTTTTTAACGTACTATTTATATTTGAAAGCATTCGATGCTTGATTCTAGCTGTTCTTCCAATCAGTCCAGCCGTAAACCAGCTATTGGCATCTGAAATATTCCCTAACACACTTTTATCAATTGCTTGATACGTCAAATCTAAGTTTCCCGGGAAGGTATACGCCATATGCGGAGAATCGAATTCGCCACCAGAATCAGAAATATCAAAAGCACTAGGATAACGTGCAATACCGTTAGTATATAAATCAAATTCTACTGAAAATGAATTTTTTATTGCGCCCGTATTCGGATAATAAGTAGTAAACAACCCTTGAGAGGAAACATTAGATCCGTATACACCTAAATTTTGTCCATCTGTCTTTTTGTCTTGTGAAGTAGTCAAGGCTTGTGTTTTTTTTGAATCGTTGTGTATCGTAAAAGTGAATCCATCTGATTGCACACTACCAAAATTGACGAACATCCTCCCTTTAAAAGACTTAGAAAAATCTAATTTATTATTATCTAGTGACCACATTGCTACCCAATTGTTTTTCCCACCAATCGTCACTTCACTATAGGGAAATCCATTATTTGAACTGGTATTAGGTGGATAACTTTGAATATTAAATCCTGTTCCACCCACGGGGTTATCAAAAAGACCATTAACAATAATTCCACCTTCTGGAATAGAAGCTAAGCCCTTTGTAGTCGAATACATCCTCTCGTTAGTCGTGTTTAAGTTTTCTTCAATCTCTTCATTATCATCAGCAGGTTGAGGTATTTGCGTTTCCACACCAGATTCTTCTATTTTTTGACTTGCTGATTTATTTGCATATGTAGGAAGTGGAAAAAGAAAAAGACAAAAAAAAGAGAGTAAACACATAGGTTTATTATATTTCAATTTAAAAACTTCCATTCTTTTGTTTTTTTTGTATAATAATATAATATGTGAATGTTCCATTTTAATGGGACATTTTTTTATTTGATTTTTTGAAAAAAAATATCTTTATTATAGAAAGGAATATAAACAATGCCACAGACTTTAGATACCTTATTGGGTCTACTGTATGAACCAGACGCAAAAAAAAAGCTTTCTATCATGAAAGCTTTAGAGTATAAAAATGACTGGATTACTTTAGAAGAATTACATATAACATTAGGATATACCACAATTACTTTGAAAAAATATTTAACTCAATTCGAAAAAGAAGCGAAAAAAAATAAATATTTTTCTTTAAAATATGATAAGAAGAGAGGATATTTATTAGAGATTAAAAACACATTCGAATTTGGACAATATTATCGTGATATTCTTTACTTCATGTGGCCAGTTCAATTTTTAACACAATTGATTTTACATAATAAAGTAAGCAAAGCTTTTTTCCCTGTCAAATTTTTCATTAGTGAATCGGTATTAAAAAATAAAATCAAAGATTTTAAAAAAATTCTCAGTGTATTTTCAATTACATTAAAAATACGTAATGGTAGTTATTACTTGGAAGGAAATGAAGCTAATATTCGACGATTATCAGAAGATTTTTTCTGGGAATTTTTTAAGGGTAGTTCTTGGCCCTTTGAAGCAATTGAGGAACAAGTCATTATTGAAAAGACGACTCTATTACTAGAAAATACAACAAGACCTGTTTCTTTGATTGATCAGCGAAAAGTTCATTACGCCTTAGCAGTCCAAGAGATGCGATTCAAATGTGGTCAATTCTTCAAAACCAACCCATACATCAAAAGTTATTACCCATTTTTGGTTCCCTTTATAGCAAACATGCAACAAAAAACAAGTTTATTTCCAACAGAAGAAGAATTTTATTATTTTTATTTTCATCTAGCGACAAATTCAAAATACTATTCTTACTTTGATACAGACTTTAATGCTACCATGTTAGGGAATGATAAATTAGATGCCTATGCAAAGCTAAATATTAAAATTTTGACTTTCGTTACAGAAACGCTGGGTCCCTTGTCACAAGAAGAGACTCACAACATGTTTAATTATTTATTTTGTACTCATATGCATTTAATTTTATTCAATAACAGCTATACTATAAACGACAAAGAATTGTCTTTTTTTAACAAAAAAAATATGGAACCTACTATTAATAAGATTATATATTTGATTGAAAAAGAGGTCCCATTGGATGAAGCTACCAAAAACTTTTTAATTTACCGATATGGCATAATATTATCGACAATTTATCCACCTTCTGTTTTTTCAAAAAAAATCATTATTAGTTTTTGTACAGATATTGATCCTTCTATAGAATTAAAATTATTGCGTATTTTAACTGACTATTTTTCCGACATCGTCAACATCGTTTTTTATTCTGGAGTAAACAATGTCACAGAGCCTATAGATCTTATCGTACACACTGCTTTGGATCCGCAAATTTTTTCTGATAGAAAGGTAAAAGCAACTCGCTACATTGATACGCGCTTTCTTTATAACCAAAACTTATTGCCATTAATTACTCTAATCAATCAGTTTTTAATTGATAAAATTTTTGATTTTCCTCCGGAGAATAAAAAAAGAATAACCTAAAATGATATTTGGGTTATTCTAAAGGTATTTTTTATCACTCTTGAAAATTATGTCTATTACTAGTCAATATTAACTCAGTGTTCTCAATAGTCTATCTTTATTTTAATGTCTAAGCACATATATTTGTTAAGAGGAACACTCACTCTCAGAATTTTTCAGATTGCAACTAATCTCCTAAGTTGAGATTTTATTTGATTTTTTTATAATTGCTTTCGGAACTAACTTAGGAGTGATTCTAATGATGAAAAAATCATCATATACAGGAAGCGGTTTACTACGTTCATGATTGATGCGTTTTTAACAAAAATCACCTCATTTGGATGATAGAGCATACAATTCAATTTGATTTGCTCTATTTATTGAAATTCGTTCTATGAGAAATTTGAGACAGCTATTGGCCAACTATAACAATGAATGAACGTTATTCGTTTCTTACTCTTCAGAAAAAAATAGTATTATTTTTATTCAATCACTCATATTTCATTCTATTTACTACTTTGTAATACCTGATAATTCTGGTACGTTTTTTGTTTGACCTATTGATAAGAGAGTTATTCATTTTTCTGTTTTTTCTATACCTCTTATATGTTAAAATATAAACTAAATAACTTTAATACTTTAGTGTATTGAAAGGAAGAATAGTAATGATTACAATGGATAATATTATCCGTGAAGGAAACCCAACCCTTAGATCAGTGGCAAAAGAAGTAGCTTTGCCACTATCTAATGAAGATATTAAATTAGGAGAAGACATGATGGAATTTTTACATAATAGTCAAGATCCTGTCAAAGCAGAAGAATTAAGATTACGCGGCGGTGTTGGCTTAGCAGCACCGCAATTAGACATCTCTAAACGAATCATAGCCGTTCACGTACCAAATGGCGATTTAGAAAACCCAGAACCGGCATTGAGTGCTGTTATGTACAATCCAAAAATTTTAAGCCATTCTGTGCAAGATGCCTGTCTTGGGGAAGGTGAGGGGTGTTTATCTGTTGACCGTGAAGTACCCGGTTATGTGGTACGCCATAATAAAATCACCTTGTCTTATGTAGATGTTTCTGGTATAAAACAAAAAATTCGATTGAAAAATTATGAAGCCATTGTCGTTCAGCATGAAATCGATCATTTGAACGGGATCATGTTCTATGATCACATTGATTCAGAAAATCCCTACGCACTGAAAGATGGCGTTTTGGTGATCGAATAAAGTAAAAGTGGAACAGGACAAACGCAACATGTTTGTCCTGTTCCACTTTTTTATTCTATTTAAATTGCTTTTAATTCTTTTAACGCTTTCCAAATACCATCATTATCATTGGTGTCTGTCACGATTTTTGCTTCTTTTTGGATATGTGGTAATGCATTTCCCATCGCTACACCAATACCTGATTCACATAACATTTCACGATCATTTTCACCATCGCCAAATGCAATGATGTCTTCACGAGCAATCCCCACACGCTCTGCTAAGTTCAGCAAAGTTGCTGCTTTTGAACCATTCTTAGGCACAATATCGACACTTTCAGAATGCCAGCGGATAAAGCGGAATTTTGAAAATTCACGATCAAACATCCCATCTGACGAATCATCATAAAACGCTAATGCCTGATAGACATCATTTTCCTTTTGAAAATTCCTATCATATTCCGGCGCTTCAAAATCGATTGATCCCATCGCTTCAGCCATTTGGATATGACGATGATGATTGTTTTTTTTCACGTCATCCAGCCCGACATAGGCCAAGCCGATTTCTCTTTTTTCTACCTCTGAAGCAAAACGATGTAATTCATCTTGATCTAATAAATTTTGAAAATATTGTTCATGATCTAAAAATGCTGCGGCACCGTTACAAAGAACATAATTAGAAAAATCTAGATCTAAGATAATATCTTGCGCCATAAATCGGCTGCGTCCTGTAGCAATCGTTACAAGGTGCCCTTGTTGGCGTAACATCTTTAATGCTTCTCGGGTGCTCTCTAGTGGTTGTCTGTCTGTTCCCAGTAATGTTCCATCAATATCAAATGCAAAAAGTTTTCTTCTCATGGCGTAATAACTCGCTCGCTTTCTATGGTTTTGGCAAATACTTGCTGCCTTCTCTAACGGCTAATGGGCTTAAATCAGTTTCCTCCATCAATGTTTGGACCCAATTTGGCTCCGTTTTACTATATTGACGCATAGACCAGCCGATTGCTTTTTGAATAAAGAACTCATCTGTAGTTTTATCATAAATGATGGCTTTTTTCAATAACACAGCGTTTGTTTTTTCTTTATATAACAGTTGCAAATTGATGGCAATCCGTCTGTGCCAAAAATTTTCTTCACCAAAAAAGGCATCAAATAACTGCGGCATCTCTTCAAAATGTTGAGCGCCCCACAGTCCAAAAAACTTACGCCAAGCATCAACACTGTCCCACCAAGCTTTTTCGATCACAAATGATTTGACGTTTATTATGTCTTCAAAGGAGAAGCGTTTGACATTGACCGTTGCCAAATCGATTGCCAGATACTGGTACTCCCGTTCAGATTTCTGATAGTAAAAACCTATTAAGTCAAACAATTCTGTAACTGGCATTTTTTTACTAACTTTCAATAGTTCTTTCTCTAATAACGTACGTTCTGGTGCTGCAACACCTGCAAAAGGAAATAAATTTTTCATGTAAGCGGCCATTTGCTGTGCTTTTTCTTTATTTCTCGGAAACACAATTTCATTCATTCTTTTGCTCCTTTTACTTCTTTCCTCTATCTTACTTCAAATCAGCCCAGACAGCAAAAAAAGCTGAAATGGAAATAGGTCCATCTCAGCTTTTCATTTCATTAATCTAAATAATTTGTATCTGCATTGTTCAACCAAGCATAACCCAAGCCCATCACTAAGCCACCACCGATAAAGTTACCAATCAAAGCAAAGAATAGATTGTGTGCTACACTGCCAGCTGTCATTGCCGCCAATGTTCCGTGAGAAGCGAAATACGCTAAACTAAATGCTGGGAAGTTGGCGATAACGTGCTCGTACCCTAAGAAAGCAAAGATGAAAATGATAAAAATGATTGCTGCAACTTTACCTGCGTCATCTTTCATACGCATACTTACTAGCACTGCAGTATTTACCACAATATTTGCAAAAATTGCTTCAACTAAAATCTGTGTTGTTGTTTTATCTAATTTACCTGCAATCGACGTGAAGAAAAAGCTGTCAGCCGGTAAGTCCTGGAAAGGAACGGTTAAAGAAATCAAGTAACCAAAAAGAACCCCACCAACTAAATTAAAGAAAATACATGTAAATAAAATTTTTGCAGCAAAAGAGAAGTTGATTTTTTTACGGTAAACCCCAACAGTCATATAAAGCATGTTTGATGTCCCGAGTTCCGCATTCATATAAAGAATCATAACAAGTGACCAGCTGAACATGAAGGCATAAAGAATCTTGCCTAAGCCGTGGACCATTCCTTCACCTTTGATTGCAATCGCAAAAGCAACCGCTGTTCCTAGTGTTAAAAACATGCAAGCAAGAATAGCGCGAAAAGCGTAACGCATAAAGCTGCTTTGGAATAAGTTCATTTTTTTACTAATTGATTTGTCGATCTGCTCAAACAATGGCGATACAGGTTTCATTGTGTTTCTCCTTTTCAATTTGTTTTCATCTAATATTTTCAAAAACATCCCTTATCATTTTAAAGACCGGCGAGTGTTTTGTCTAGTTCTTTTTCATACAAAATAATACTTTTTTTCATAGCATAACAAATTGAAGAGGAAAATTCCAAAGAAATCTATAGTAATCTAAAAACAAAAAAATCCATCTGAAGTAGGATGACATTATTTAAGCTAATGGTAAAATAGTAGTATTAACACTTACTTTCTCTATGAAAAATGAAAAAGAAAATTTGGTATTAACTTGAAGTTAGGGGGACGAACATCATGTATAGATCCATTCAAAACAATCAGCCACAACAATTAAATCAAAAAGTTATTTCTCACTATCGTTCTTTAAAACAAAGAAACGAAATTTTTATGGTCATTTTATTGTGGATCATTCTATCTTGCGGTTTCTTTTTCACCTTATTTTTTATAACAGAAAATCATTATCCTGCAAAAATAGATTCCTATGACCAACAATTGCTCACACTTGAACAAGAACGTACAGACATTCTAGCTGGTAACATAGATACAGCAACAAAATCGTTTGATACCGTTTTGCAAGAAAACCTAGATAATTTAAAAGAGTATCCCCAACAGGAAAATAATTATTCTGTTGTTATTGACGGAACCGACAGTAATCTAGTAATCAACAAAAATAATATATTTGTTTCAGATAACGCAAACATGTTAGATGCTGCCGTAAAGAAAAAAATCTATGATCTGAACAAACAACTAGCTGCCAGTACCAACGGTGCTCAGTTAGAAGTCGTAACCGTCAGTAAATTGCCCCGTGGTGAAGCTATTGAATCTTATGCCAATAAAATTTTCAATCAGCTAGGGATCGGTAATAAAGATGAGAACAACGGTGTCTTATATTTAGTCGCTTTAGATGAACGGGAATTCCGCTTAGAAGTGGGTTATGGATTGGAAGGGTTGATTCCTGATGGACTAGCAGACACTATTATCAATGACGATACAGTTGTCGATCAGTTTAAAGAAGAAAATTACGCTGTCGCTGTAACCCAAGTCGTGGATAACGTTTTTGCTTTAATGAACACAAAAACAGCCTTGGTCGATTCTAAAATCAAACAAGTTGAACAGCAAAAAAGCTCAGCTAAGTTTGCTCATTGGGGGTTATTCATCTTGTTGCTGAGCATCATAGTCGTTGGCCTCTTCTTGATCACCAGACTCATACGGGCAAGAACGTCTTTAAAACTAAGCTATAAAGCATATCAAGAACAAGTAGCCAGCAGCGCCAATGAACTCCATCAACCTGATTCTCAATTACTTCTTGAAAAAATAAAACAAACAGACCTTTACTATATCATGCTAAGCGGAGCCTTCTTGATTTCATCAAGAAGAAGTATCCGGCGTGCACGAGCTAGAGGAGAACTATTAAAAAATCCAACTGCTCAACCAAAAGCTTTTGGCCGCATTTTAATTGGTGATACTCTTTATTCAGGTAATGGAGACATTTTAACGACTGCCTATCTGACATCTAATTACAATTCTAATAATTGGTCACACAATGATTCTTCTGGTAGCGGCGGTGGAGGATCTTCATGGGGCTCTTTCGGTGGGGGTTCATCTGGTGGCGGTGGCGCTTCTGGAGGCTGGTAGTTTATCTGTGATAACTCAAGAAAAAACTTGAGTTATCACTTTTTTTACGTTATACTAATCTTTGTGTAAAATAATGCAGCAGAAAAATAATAGGCTCGTCAACAATTCATTGCCTTGATCGATGTCTAGCTTCTAAGGTTTAATCATCTTATCGGCTATTCTTTTCAGGTTCAACTGCGTAACCACGGCTGCAAAGGGCGAAGGTTGAAGAATGAATTGAACGAATATGAATTTTTCAGAAGATTATTTTACTCCAAAAAATTATTTTATTGGAGGAATTTTTAATGTCACGTTATACAGGACCATCATGGAAAATCTCTCGTCGTCTAGGTATCTCTCTATCAGGAACTGGTAAAGAACTAGCACGTCGCCCATACAAACCAGGACAACACGGACCAAACAGTCGTGGTAAAGTTTCTGAATACGGTATGCAATTAACTGAAAAACAAAAATTACGTCATATGTACGGTATGAACGAACGTCAATTCGTTAACTTGTTTATTAAAGCAAGCAAGATCAAAGAAGGTAAACACGGTGTTAACTTCATGATCTTACTAGAACAACGTTTAGATAACGTCGTTTACCGTTTAGGTCTTGCAACTACTCGTCGTCAAGCACGTCAATTAGTTAACCACGGTCACGTTACTGTAGATGGCAAACGCGTAGATATCCCTTCATACCACGTTGAAGTTGGTCAAGTGATTTCTGTTCGTGAAAAATCTCAAAACGTAGTAACAATCAAAGAAGCTGTTGAATCTACTGTTGGACGTCCAGCATTCGTAAGCTTTGACACTGAAAAATTAGAAGGTAGCTTCACTCGTTTACCAGAACGTGATGAATTATACCCTGATATCGACGAAGCTCTTGTCGTTGAATACTACAACCAAAAACTTTAAGATTCTCTTGCTGTTATTGCATTATGGATCTTTCTCGAAAAAACCTTGTACAGTTTTTCTGTATAAGGTTTTTTTATATAAAAAAATAAGGGTAAGACAAAAGTAAAAACACTTTTGTCTTACCCTTTAAAACCAAATAAACATGTTAGCCAATTGCTTTTTCTACGTTCTTTGTTTTTGCAACACGCCATCTTTCATCACATATACTTCATCGCAATGCTCGATCAAGCGTTGATCGTGAGTGACCATGATCGTTGCTTTGTTTTTTTCTTTTGTTTCTCTCGCTAATATTTTTACAACTTCAAAAGCCCGATCTGAATCTAAGCTTGCTGTAGGTTCGTCCGCTAAGATAATAGATGGATCATTATACAAAGCCCGCGCAATTGCTACTCGTTGACGTTCCCCACCAGAAATTTCATCTGGATATTTTTTCTTCAACTTCTCAATTCCTAGCTCTGTTAATAACTTATTGACTTTCTCCATATCGGTCTTTTCTTTTTTTACTTTATCCACTAACCGCAGTTGCTTTTCCACAGTTAGAAATGGAACCAAATTTGATGCTTGTAAAATAAAGCCAATTTCAGAGAAGCGTATTTTAGAGCGTGTTTTCTCATTTTCTTTGCTAAATGCTTCACTATTTATCTTAACCTCGCCATTCGTTGGCGTTTGCAAACCACCAGCTAATGTTAAAAACGTACTTTTCCCCGAACCACTTGGACCAATCACAGCCACAAATTTGCCTTTTTCCACAGAAAAATCTGTGGGTTTCAATGCTTCGATTGTTGTATCCCCATCTAAAAACTGTTTATTCACAGACAAAAATTCGATTGCTTTCATGTTAAACACCCCCCTTTCTAACCTATCGCCTTCAGTGGATCAATTTTTATGATCGTCCGAACAGAAAATAATGCGCCTAATACGGCAATCACCAACATGATTCCGCCAATTGATAAGAAGAATAACCAATTTGTTTGAAACGGAACTGATGTTGGCAATACAAATGAAGTCCCAAGCGTACCTAGTAACCCAAAAGTTATCCCCAGAACGGCTAAAACAAAGGTTTGAACAATCACAGAGACAGCGATATAAAATCCAAAGATCCCTTGTGCTTTCATGATCCCAAAAATTGTTGCTTTTTGCATGGTCAATACATAAATGAAAATTCCAATCACGATTGCTGCAATTACAATCAAAAATCCGATCATGAAACCAAACGTCAGTACTTGGGCACTATACCCAGGCAATTTATTAATAAATGTGCCAATACTATAACGAGTTAGACCATCATCTTTTACGTGAACATTTTTTACTGCCCCATCTTTTGCTCGAAATACGATTGCGTTTACTCTAGCATTTTCTGAAGTATCTGTTTTTTCAAAGCGAATTTGTTGAAAAGCGGCTGTTGAGACATACAAAACAGGGGCAACATTAAATTTGGCGTTGTTCGTAAATCCCACTACTTTTAGCTTTTTATCGTTTCCTGCCAGCTTTATCGTATCACCCAATTGAACATCATTTTCTTTTTTCAGACTATCATCTACGACCGTCTCATTTTCATTCTTAAATGCTTCTCCTTCGACAATATTTGGCATTAGAAACTCGTCTTTATTGATACCAAAAAAACTAGCATTGATTTTTTCGGCGTTCTTTTTATCTAATTGAATCACGGCTGCTGTTTGACCAAGTACAGCTTTTTCTTTCGCCTCGACCTGATTCATTGATTTGATCGGAATCATCGACATATTAATATTCGTATTTGATTCATCCGACAACACAATACCATCTGCCTGCCACTTATCTACAGCCGTGCGATTATCTTCCGCCAAGCCATATGCTAAACCTGTTAAAAAAAAGACTAAATACGAAATTAAAAACATCACACTAATGATCAATGCATAGCGTAATTTTGAACGAGTTATTTCATTCCATGCTAAAAACATTTCTCTTCCTCCTCCTTATCGATTGATAAGTTATAAAAAAAGTATAGCAAAATTTAGAGTTTACAACAAAATATTTGCTTTTACCTACTCTAAAAAAAGCCACAAATTTATCTACCTTTCTTCTTATTTCTGCCTATTATTCTGATATACTAAAAGAAACAATAAGTAAAAAGGAGTTTATATATGAAAAAGAAACACGGCACACTTTATACAGTAATCCAATTTTCAATAATTTTGCTATTTGCGCTTTTCCTAAGGAAGTTTGTTTTAACACCTGTGGAAGTTATCGGAATTTCAATGGAGCCGACTTATCATGAATCTGATCGTCTGTGGCAAACCTCTTTAATCAGTCCAAAACGTTTTGACGTAGCAACTTTTCCGAGCCCAAGAGATGGAAAACGGATCGTGAAACGCGTTGTCGGCTTACCCGGTGATACAATCCGGATAGAAAATGATCAACTATATATCAATGATAAAAAATATGATGAGCCTTATTTAAATGAATTTAAAGAAGCTTTAACAGACGGACAACCCTTAACGGCTGATTTCACTTTGGCGAGTACAGCTGCTGGGCCCGCAACGGTTGTTCCAGAAGGAAAGTATTTTGTATTAGGGGATAATCGTCGCAAAGCCGATGATAGCCGTTACTTTGGTTTTGTGGATAAAGAGGATATTGTCGGTGTGGTTTATTTTCAGTATTATCCGTTGAATAAGATCGATATGCAATAAAAAAACAAGTAGTCACTTCTATAATTGAAGTGACTACTTGTTTTTTTATTGCTGTTTACTTGCTAGTTCATATAAAGGCAATAACGCCTCATACGTTTGTAACATATATGCACGGGCTTTTTCCGGGTCGTTCAACAAGTTATCTGTCTTCCTAATAATTCGACCAATTTGGAATTCTCCTTTTTTGACATCACGAAAACGAGTCAAATGTTTTTCCAAATCCGCTTCATTCAATCGTTCAATTTCGGGTTGTGTATGGTCGATCGACAAATAAAAATCATCATCTAATTGCTGAAATAATGGTTGATTGTCTAAAAATGCTTGCGCAATTTCTTTTTCATTTTTAGGATTATCAATTAGTGATAGCCACATAAAAAGATACTCTGGCCAAATACCTAGTTGGAAATGTGCTTCCATTTTATAGCCACGTTTTTTCTGACTCAAGGCTGACCAGGTATTTTCTGGCGGATAAACTGTTCTCCGACGGTGTTGAGCGATGTGAACAAAAAATTCTATTTCGAGTTTCTCGCCTAATTTTTCAGCAAAATAATCATCTAATTCTTGAAATTTTGGTTGGATCGTTGAACGAATCTCAGCCATTCTTGGGTCTAACCCTGCTATTGTAAAAACATCAAAATCTTTTTCAGTAAACATCAGCATGTCTTCATTTCTCCTCTGAACTGTTCTGTTATTTAGTTGTGTAGTTGCCGCCATTCCTCTAACGTAATTCCACGCATGACATCTGTAACGACTTTCCCTTTCCACATGCGAGCATTCGGGATATTTCCTTCTATTTTCATCCCAATTTTTTCCATTACACGTCCAGATTTAGGATTATCAATATCATATGTTGCAAAAATCCGCATCAACTTTAGTTCTTCAAAGCCTAAACGAAGCAGTTCATTTGCTGCCTCTGGTACATAGCCATTACCCCAAAAATCTTTATTCAGCGCATAACCGATTTCGGCTATATGATGCTGACTCTCGATACGTAAATCGATCGTTCCAATGAGTTTTCCCGTTGTATTTAATTCAATTCCGTATTTTCCGAAAGGTGCACACATAAAATAATTAGCAATACTTTCTTTGGTCTCTTTTATTGTTTGATGCCTTGGAAAAACATATCTACAGGTTTCTTCGTCAGATGCATATTCATACATATCATTAACATCACTTAGCGTTACGGGCCGCAACGTTAAGCGTTCTGTTTTTAGAGATTGATTTTCTGCAAAAATCAAATTCCGATTGATGACAATTTCCATAATTTCACCTGCTTTTCATACTACTTTACAGAAATTCAGGCTCAGTGGCAAGGGGAAAAATAAAAAAACTAGTTTCTTACTGCTGCTTCAATAAATGCTGTGACTTCGTTCTGTTTCCCCTCACTTAACAGTTGTACGATTTTGCTTCCTACGATCACTCCCGCACAACTTTTTCTAAAACGATCAACATGATCCCTAGAAGAAACACCAAATCCAGCTAAAACTGGTTTATCACTGACTTTTTGAATATAAGCTAAATGTTCGTCTACTGTTTCTTCATAATTTCGACCAATACCTGTTACACCATTGACTGCTACTGCATAAATAAAGCCGTCGCCCGCTTCGACTAACTCTGGAATCCGTTCTTTTGGCGTCGTTAATGCCACTAATGGAATCAATGAAATATCACTGTCTTTTAAAAACGGCGCTAATCGTTCTTGATGCTCATAAGGTAAATCTGGAATAATCAAGCCTAAGACATTCGTCTCAGCTAAATCTTGTACAAATGCTTCTAGACCATAACTAAAAATCGGATTGAAATACGTCATGATGACCAATGGTGTTGGGGTTTTGACTTGTTTTAGCTGTTTAATTATTTTTCGTAGCGTCACTTTATTTTCCAATGCTCGCAGGCCTGCTGCTTGGATCACAGGACCATCTGCTACTGGATCAGAAAATGGAATCCCTAATTCAATCGCACTTGCACCGGCCTCTGTTAATAAATGAATTTCATCTGCTAGTTGTTCTAGACCTTGTGCTCCAGCCATAATATATGGAACGAAAATCGTTTCGTTGACCTCTTGTTTTTCCTTCAATTGCTTTGTTAATGGTTTCATTGGTTCCCCTCCTCTTCCAGTAATGCTTTGATTTGTTGGACATCTTTATCACCACGACCTGAAAGACAAACAACGATTTGCTTATCTGGGCCAAGTTCTTTTGCGATTTTTATTGCATGACTAACGGCATGTGCGCTTTCTAACGCGGGGATGACCCCTTCTGTTTGGCATAAAATCTTAAAAGCAGCTAGTGCTTCTTGATCCGTTACCGATTCATAACTTGCTCGCTTTGTCTCGTTTAAATGGCAGTGTTCTGGGCCAAGGCCAGGGTAATCTAATCCAGCCGAAATCGAGAACGCTTCTAAAATTTGTCCGTCATCATCTTGAAGCAACTTCATCATAGCACCGTGAAGAACACCTGTTTTGCCTTTGTTGATCGATGCTGCATGTGCCTCTGTATCCAACCCTAATCCAGCTGCCTCAACACCGATTAGAGCCACATCATCATTGATAAATGGATAGAAAATTCCCATTGCATTACTCCCACCCCCAACACATGCAACCACTGCATCCGGCAATTTATTTTCTACTTCTAAAAATTGCCGTCTAGCTTCAATTCCGATGATGCTTTGATAATCTCGAACAATTTCAGGAAATGGATGTGGTCCTAAGACAGAGCCCATCACATAATGAGTATCTTCAACATTGGCAACCCAAAATCGTAACGCTTCATTAACTGCATCTTTTAATGTCTTGCTTCCAGAAGTAACACTTTCAACTTTCGTACCTAATAATTCCATCCGAAAAACATTTAACGACTGGCGAGCAACATCAACAGCTCCCATAAAAACCGTACACTCCATTCCAAACAAAGCAGCAACAGTCGCTGTTGCTACACCATGTTGGCCTGCACCTGTTTCTGCGACAATTTTTTTCTTGCCCATCTTTTTCGCCAACAAAATTTGCCCAATCGTATTATTGATTTTATGCGCACCCGTATGGTTTAAATCTTCTCTTTTCAGATAAATTTTGGCCCCACCCGCATAATCTGTTAAACGCTCGGCAAAATACAAAGGATTTTCTCGCCCTACATATTGTTTCAAGTAATAATTCAGTTCTGTTTGAAACGCCTCATCTTTCTTAGACGCTTCATAAACCTCTTCTAATTCTTTCACTGCATACATTAATGTTTCAGGGACAAATTGCCCCCCAAATTCTCCGTAAAACCCTTGATTTGGTTGATTATACATGATTTTCCTCCTTATTATTAAAGCTGAATGAGCTGTTTAGCATCGACTGAAAAATAGAAAAACATGGAAGTGGTGTTCTTTACCGCATTCAGGTTTCATCTTTTTTTCGAGGTGCTGTTTCATGAACCTAGCCCGCAAAGCTAACGTGCTTTTTTTAGAAAAGCAATTATTTTATTCAGATCTTTTTCTCCATTTGTCTCAACGCCACTTGATACATCGACTGCATACGGGTCAAATAGTTGTTTTGCTTGTTGGACATTTTCCGGTGTTAGGCCGCCAGCAATGATGATTTTCTTGCTTTTAATCGAATTTGTATCTAACCGAGACCAATCAAATACTCGACCATTTCCCCCAACAAATCGCTGTGGTGGCGCATCGAACAGCAAATATTCTGTTGAGGTCTCTTGGATAAGTTTTTCTTGAGATGAACCATCAACAGGAATTGCACGAATCAGCGGGACTGAAAAGGTTCCCGCTTTTAATAAACCATGAATTTGCACCATATCTAAGCTAGCTTGTCGAACGATCCATTCAACTTCTGATTGGCTCGGAGAAACAAATACGCCCACTTTTTTGACTCGTTTAGGGACAGCTTTCGTGATCTCTTTGACTTTTTCTGGGCTAATCTGACGTTTGCTTTCCGCAAAAACAAAGCCAAGATACTCTGCCCCATGTGCAACTGCTGTGTTTACTTGTTCTTCCGTTTTCAATCCGCAAATTTTGACTTTCATCGTAAGACCTGCAATTCTTTGACTTTTGCTTTAGGATCATTTTCCCGCATCAACCCTTCACCAACTAAAACCGCTTGATAGTTTTCTTTTACAAGAGCAACTTGTTGACCCGTTGAAAAACCTGATTCACTGATATAAACAGCATCTCTTGTTTGTTTTTTCCCTAGTTGTTGGCTGACTTCGATTGACACATCAAAGGTCTTCAGATTCCGATTATTCACACCGATTAGTTGAGCCGATAACTTTTCTGCTATTGCAAGCTCTTGTTCATCATGAACTTCTACTAAGACCTCTAACTCCAATGCGACTGCTTTGGTGTATAACTCTGCTAGCTTCTGTTTAGATAAAGCCGAAACAATCAATAATACCATCGTCGCTCCAGCATTTCTTGCACGAATCAACTGTTTTTCATCGATGATAAAATCTTTACATAAAACTGGAATTGCTACCTGTGAAGCAACTGTTCGTAAATCTTCAATTGAGCCTTTGAAGAAGACTTCATCCGTTAATACAGAAATAGCTGTAACACCGGCTTGTTCATATGCTTGCGCTTGTTCGATTACGTTGACAGCTAAATTAATAGCACCTTTAGATGGTGAAGCTCGTTTAACTTCTCCGATGATATGCATTTTATCCGGATGTGCTTTGACTTGTTGATAAAACGAGTCTGTTTTCCGTAATGGTTGAATCTTCTCTAACGGCATTGCCTGTACTTCTTGTTTCTTTTCATGAATGATTGTTTCTAAAAAATCCATTTAAGCTACCTCCTTTTGCACTTTGATCAATTGCAGCAGTTTATCAAAAGCCTCACCGCTTGCAACACACTCTTTCGCCAACAGAATTCCTGCTTGAACGCTGGACACTTTACCATTGCTGAAAAATCCTAATCCAGCATTTAATAAAACAGTATCCAAATATGGACTCGCCTGATTTTTTAAAATAGATAACAGAATTTCTGTATTTTGTTCAGCCTTCCCGCCCTGAATCGCCTCTATTGGGAGACGTGCAAACCCAAACTCTTCTGGTTCGATCGTATGCATGGTGATCCGTTGCTCTTCTAATAAAGCAAAATAGGTTGTTCCAGCCAACGTGGCTTCATCTAAGTTACCTGAACCATTAACAACTACCGCTCGCTTACGTCCTAATTCACCTAGTGTCTTCGCTGTTTCTTCCAACAGATCACGCCGATAAGTTCCCATTAGCTGCGAGTCTAATCTTACTGGATTCGTTAATGGACCAATCAAGTTTAAAATTGTTGGTGTCCCCAGCTCTTTGCGGACATTCATCACATATTTCATGTTCGGGTGCATGTGAGGTGCAAAAAGAAAAGCTAGACCAACTTCATTCAATACCGTACTTAATTTATCCGGCGACAGTGTAATATCAACCCCTAAACATTCAAAAAGATCAGCACTGCCTGATTTACTGGAAATACTGCGGTTACCATGTTTGGCAACAGTTACACCACCAGCTGCCAAAACGAAGGCAGCTGTTGTACTAATATTAAAACTGCCTGATTGATCCCCACCAGTTCCACAATTATCCATAACATTCTCTTTTTGACAATCGATTATGACTGCTTTACGTTGGATCGTTTCTGCAATTCCGGCCATTTCTTCCGCCGTTTCTCCTTTGCATTTTAATGCTGTTAAAAAAGCTGCGATTTGACTATCTGTTAGTTGCCCTTCAAAGATTTTTTCCGCTACTTGTTGTGTTTCCAAACGTGTCAAATGTTGATTACTAAAAACTTTTTCAAAGAGTTCTTTCATCGCATTGTTCCTCCATTACTTGGATAAAATTTTTGATAATTGCTGTACCACTTGAAGTGCCGATCGATTCTGGATGAAATTGAAGGCCGAACACTGGATATTTTTGATGTTCAATTGCCATAATCTCTTGATCATCCGTTGCTGTTGCAGTAACTAGAAATTCTGATGGCAAAGTTTGACGATCGATCACAAGTGAGTGATACCGCATCACTGAATCTTCTTGAGCTATCCCTTTAAAAAGCTGACTGTCTTTATTCGTTTTAATAAGCGATTGCTTACCGTGACGAATTTTCTTAGCCAGTATAACTTTGGCTCCGAATACTTCCCCAATTGTTTGATGTCCTAAGCAAATACCTAGTACTGGCTTCTTTTGGTAAAACTGTTGGATCAGCTCTTTTACATGTCCTGTCTCTTCTGGCGTTCCAGGTCCAGGAGAAATAATGATTGCCTTAGCCTGATTCGCCAGCTGAAAAATAGTATCTGAATCATTTCGAGTAATCACAACTTCTTGGTCTGCACCAATCAATTGAGCTAGATTATGTGTAAATGAATCATAATTATCAATGAGTAAAATCATTCTCCCACCTCCAAAAGTGCTTTTGCTTTATGCAATGTTTCTTCATACTCTTTAGCAGGATTAGAATCGTAAACAATGCCTGCACCGGCTTGAACATACGCTTTATTTTTATGAACAACCATCGTTCGGATGGCAATAGCAAAATCAGCCTGATCATTTTTCGAAAGATAGCCCACGGCTCCAGCATAGATGTTTCGTTTAACTGGTTCGATCTCATAAATCCGTTGCATCGCTCTAATTTTCGGCGCTCCACTAACTGTTCCTGCCGGTAAAGTTGCTTTCAGGGCATCCATTGCGGTCAAGTCCTGTTTCAGCTTTCCAGTTACTACAGAGACTAAGTGCATGACGAACCGATACTTTTCAACGATCATATAAACTGGCACTTCAACAGAACCGATTTCACTTACTTTCCCTATATCATTGCGGCCAAGATCGATCAACATCAAATGCTCTGCTCGTTCTTTTTCATCAGTAATCAACTCTCGTTCCAACACCAAGTCCTGTTCAGCTGTCTGTCCTCGTTTACGTGTTCCAGCAATTGGGTTTGTCGTGACAAGTTGATTTTTCACACTCACTAGACTTTCCGGGGAAGAACCGATCACATAAGTTTCACCAAAGTCTAGAAAATATAAGTAGGTGGATGGATTGGTCACCCGTAGCCTACGATAATAATCAAATGGAGCTTCTTCAAAATCAGCAGTCAAACGTTGTGACGGTACCATTTGGAACATGTCCCCTTGTTTGATATATCTTTTTATTTTGGTAACGACTGCTTCAAATTGCGGCTTGCTAAAATTACTTTTGTAGTGCAGTTTCTTCAAATGGATGACTTTTTGTTCTTCTTGGTTTGGTGTTTGAAGTTCTTTTATTTTTTGTGTGATCGCTTCAACTAGCTCTTCTTCTCCACGTTTCGAGTAAGTATTCGCTTCGACTAAAACTATTTTTTCACTAACATGATCAAATATTAAGTACGAATCAAATAAGTAAAAATGAATATCTGGAACGTTCAATTCGTCAAACGGCTGTTGCCCTAAATCTTCATAACAAGCAATCACATCATAACCAACATAACCGATCGCTCCACCTTGAAAAGGTAACTCGGCTGAGACAGATCCTTGTTTCAGGACGTATTTTTCGATTTCTTTTAATGGATCTTTTACCGTTCTTGTTTGACCATCGATCGTGAACTGATGACCGAAACAAGTGATTTCAGAAACGGCATCCCACGCAATGACCGAATAGCGTCCTTTGCTTTTATCTCTGGGAATACTTTCTAAAAGACATTTGTTCGTTCCTTTGATTCTTAAAAAGGCTGATATCGCAGTTAGATAGTCTGCTTGGATTTCTTTGATTCGTTGCATGAGATTCCCTCTTTTCTATTTTTTTATTTCAGATTTTGATAGAATACGTGATTCTCTAGTAATGAGACTTCTCTCACTTCGCTCGCCAAGTACTGTTCATCATCTACTCTGGCGAAGCCAATCGTAGTCCTTCAATTCTTAGAGCTTCAACTCTTAGAAAATAAAGGAAGCAACGTATCTTGACGATACCTTGTATTGTGCATCATCGAATCACTTTATTCTTCGTGATTTACAACAATGCGATCGAAACGCAGTGTAGTGATTCACAGCAAAAAGCCCTCACAAAACAGACCACTATCTGTTTTGTGAGGGCGAATAATAGTATCCACGGTACCACCTCAATGAAAAGGGTATTTCTTTTTTTAGTAACCTTTAGTAACTTTACATTATTCAACGTAAACGTCATGTAATTACTTATCGTTATTAGAATTGCCATTCGCTATTCATCGTTTTGGATTAGAGCGTTTGGTGATTCCTAGTAAGGTTACTTCTCTCCCTTGGTACGCCTTGTATTGTTCATCATCCATTCTGGCGGAGCCAGTCATGGTGATTCACAACAAAAACCCCCAAACCACACAAAAATCTGTGGTTTGAGGGCGAACTATTCACGGTGCCACCTCAAGTTTGAAAGAAATTCTTTCCTCTTATCAGTCGTCTATCAACGACCTTACTCTATAACGGGAGTCCCCGAAAATGCCTACTATAGTTCAACATTTTGCTCGAAAGTCCATTCACAACCCATCCCTTACTGATTCGCAGTCCCATCAGCTCTCTGAAAAGTTCCAGTGTTGTTACTCCTCTTTCTCAAAGCTTTGCTATTAAGGATAATCATATTAGAAAATTCTAATCTTGTCAACATTTTTTATCTCTTTTTCATTTTCCACTGTCAACCCTTCGATTTAGTATGGTTCTCTTTGATGATTTCCACTATCGTTTTTGCGGTTAATTCCATTGACTCAAGAGTAATAAATTCATATTGTCCATGAAAATTTTCACCACCTGTGAATAAATTAGGCGTTGGGATTCCCATAAATGAGATTTTCGATCCATCCGTTCCACCACGAAAAGGTTGAATATCTGGTTTGATATTTAAGTTTTCCATTGCTTTGACTGCAAGCTCTACAGGTGTCATATCTTTTTTGATAATTTCTCCCATATTGTAATATTGGTCTAAAAACTCTATTGTTACGCGCTCTTTGTCCAAAGTGCCATTCAATTTAGAGACTATTTCAGCTAGTGTGTTTTTTCTATTTTGAAAAAGTTCTTTATCATGATCACGGATAATATACGTCAATTCGGCATGATCTAAACTTCCAATAAATTTTGTCAACAAGTAAAAACCTTCATATCCTCGTGTTTTTTCAGGAACCTCCTCTTTAGGTAATTGGGCATCGATCATTTCACCCAATTTAATGGCATTGATCATAACACCATATGCTGTTCCAGGATGTACGCTTGTCCCTTCGATTTTAATCACAGCTTGTGCCGCATTAAACGTTTCATACTCAAAACAACCGACTCTGCCGCTATCTATTGTATACGCAAATTTTGCTGGAAAATTTGCTGCATCAAAACGGTCTGCTCCACGGCCGATTTCCTCATCTGGTCCAAATGCCAGTAAGACTTCACCATGAGGAATCTCAGGATGCGCCAGTAAATATTCCACCGCATCTAATATTTCAACGATTCCCGCTTTATCATCCGCACCCAATAATGTTGTTCCATCCGTTGTAATTAACGTTTGTCCTGTATACTCTTTTAAATTGGGAAATTCTTCTGTTGCCATGATAATCCCTAATTTCTCATTCAACACCACATCTTGGCCGTCATAGTTTGGGAAAACCTTTGGCTGAATATTGTCAGCATTATAATCTGCTGTATCCAAATGAGCAATAAACCCGATTACCGGTACATCCTCACTTATTGTTGCAGGTAGCGTTGCTGTTAAAAAGCCATTTTTTTCATTGTAATGAATCTCAGAAAGTCCGATTTCAGCTAATTCCTTTTCAATGATTCTAGCAAACTCTACTTGTCCTCTTGTCGTCGGAACTGTCTGACTGGCTGCATCAGAGCGTGTATTAACTTTAACATAACGGATAAATCGTTCTAATAATCGACTCATTTCTCTACTCCTCTAAGTAAGCTGTTCTAAGGTTGAAGTAATCACCGTATAAGTGATAACTGATCCCTTTGATTTTCGGATTGATCAAGTAGTTAGAAGCACTTTGGTAAAGTGGCACTTGGGCTGCATCTTGATCTAATAAAATAGCTTCCGCTTCTTTGTAATCGTCAAACTGTTTGTCTGGTGTATTAGCATTGATCGTACGGGCATTTGTAATAAGTTTATCGTAATCAGCATTTTTATATGAACCATAGTTATAGGCAGACTCTCCAGCATACAAATTGAAATAAGAATCTAAATCACTGCTTCCAGCAATCCAGCCAGACAATGATAGCTCATAGTTTTTGTCTTTACGCGTTTGAAGTACATTATTTTTTGGTTGTGCATTGATCGTGATTTCTAACCCTTTTAAGTTTTCTTGTAATTGACTTTGAACGTACTCAGAGATTTTTTTACCATTATCGTCATCCGAAACTAAAAGTGATAGTTTGATTTTATCCCCTAAATCCGCTTTGGCTTTCTCCCACTCAGCTTGCGCTTTTTTCACATCATAAACTGAATGATCCCCACTGAACTCTCTGAAGTCTTCAGATGTTTCAGGATTTTTGTATAGCCCACTTGGAATTAAACCGTTCAATGGTTTTGAACCATCGTTTAGCACACTTTTCGTCAATGCATCTTTGTCAATCGCTTGTGCAATTGCTTTGCGTAAATGAAGATTATCTGGTGCCGTATCTGCTTTTGTATTGAAATCTAGGTAGTAGTTGGCAACATCTGAATGAGTGACATACCCCGCCTCATCACTGTATTGTTGAACATATTGACCACTGATGCGGACTAAATCTAACTCGTTTGATTGATATAAATTGATGCCGGTATTCTCATCTTTGATCGTATTGACTTTCACTTCTGTTAATTTTACATTATCTGCATCATAGTATTCAGGATTTTTCTTTAATGTCCATGTTTCGGATGAAGCATCCCAGTCAGTTAAGATAAATGGACCGCTATAAATCAAGTGATCGCTATCTGTCGCATAATCTTTTCCTTGTTTTTCAACGTATGCTTGGTTTTGTGGTGCTAACCAACCTATTGACGCAACTGTTAAAAATGATGGTTGTGCTTGCTCTAATGTTACTTCAAATTCTTTATCACTCGGTGCAGCGAGACCAATTTCAGCTACTGGTTTTTCACCATTACGAATCGCTTTACTATTTTTCACATTATCTAATAAGTAGGCATTTGGGCCGATCGTTTCCGGTGTTACTAATTTTTTCCATGAATAAAGAAAATCTTGTGCAGTGATCGGTTCACCATTACTCCATTTAATGTCATCTTTTAATGTAAATTTATACGTTAAGCCATCTTCACTAATATCAACTTTTTCCGCTAATCCTGGAATTAGTGTACTGTCATCATCAAAACGATACAAGCCTTCAAAAAGATGCTGAACGATCGTAAAGGTGTTTTTGTCCATTGTTTGTGTTGTATCTAATGTTGAAAGTGGCGCAGGTGAGCTGATTTCAATTTTTTGAGTTGTTGCAATTACCCCATCTTCACTTTTTGTTGTTTCTTTTTTGTCATTGCCCCCACATGCTGTTAGTAATAATCCCGTTACTACAGCGCTTACGACTAATATTTTTCTCTTCATTTTGTTTCCCCCTTCAATATCTGTATACATTAGCTACTCCTACCTTATTATGTGAATATGAAAATGAGGTATTCTTGTCCTTGCTACAGCTTGAATTGTACATCATCAAGTTGCTTCGTTCTTTATGATGTACAACAATGAGATTAAAGCGCAGCGTAGTGATTCACTAGTAAGGTTACTTCTCTCCCTCTGGTCGCCAAGTATTGTTCATCATCTACTCTGGCGGAGCCAGTCGTAGTCCTTCAATTCTTAGAGCTTTAGCTCTTAGAAAACAAAGGAAGCAACGTAGCTTTCCGATACCTTGTATTGTGCGTCATCGAATCACTTCATTCTTCGTGATTTACAACAATGCGATCGAAGCGCAGCGTAGTGATGAACAACAAAAAACTCTCATCCTGTAAAGGACGAGAGTTTTAAACTTTCGCGGTACCACCTTCAATTAGCTTATACAATAAGCCCACTCTATCAGTACAAACATACTGAGGCGCTGTAACAGGCGCACCTGAATTGATCTCAACGTGTTCGATCAATTTGTTCAAAGGCCATTTTCTTTTCCATATTCACTGTCTCTTCCCACCAATCGAGACTCTCTTTGAGCTAGCTGAAAAATACTTTCCTCATCTTCACATTTAATTTTAATAGATAATGTATTACAAAGATTGTAGCATAGTAAAATAGTGACCGTCAACAAACTTTTAAACATTTTATTTTCCCTAAACGTTCTAACCTTCCTATTATACCTTGATCTGTAAACGCTATTTTGAACTAAGTAAAATAGTTAATTTTATTATACATTTTAAAAAATACGCTTTACTTCATTCTCTATTTCTTACAAAAAATATTGTTTTTTTGATAAATTCCTTTATCTTGTAAATGATATAATTTAACTAGTATTAAAATATTTTAATACTAAAAGGAGGAAACGGTAAAATGAAAACGAACAAAAAATTTGCTAGTCTAGCCTTGGTTACGCTACTAGCGCCAACATTATTGAATGCCCAACTTGCATTTGCAGAAGATACACAACCTGCACCCGTAACAAGAGGTAGTTTCTGAAGAGAAACAGCCAGAAGCTGAAAAAGAGGCTGATGTTGAAACTCAACCTGAAGCTGAAAAGGAAGTGCCTCAGGAAGAAACACAACCTGAAAGCAAACCTGAACAAGAAACACCAAAAGAAGAAGCGAAACCTGAAACTACACCCGAAGCTGAAAAAACAGAAACACCTAAAAAAGAAAAGGCAGCTACGAACGTTACAGTGATTGTTAACATCGTTGATCAAGACGCTGGTCCGATCAATACACTTTCTTTTACAGGTGAAGCAGGTACAACTCAAAATGTAGCCTTATCTTTAACACCAGGGGCTTATACTTTTGTTTCTACTTCAGACGCAATGGCAATTCCTGTTGCGGATGCTACTGGAAATTTAGGTTTACAATTAACCTTCCCAGATACCAATCAGATTGTTTCTGTAACTGTTAAGAAACTTGCTGGTATCGTTGGAGGAAACGTTTATGTTGCTCATATTGATGATCGCGGCCTTGAGTTGACTCAGGCTATCACAGTTCTAGGTGGTTTCATTGGTGAGTCTTACACAACTGAACCAAGAAATATCCCTGGTTATATCTTAGTAAGTACACCAGCTAATAGTATTGGCGCGTTTACAGACACTGAGCAAGAAGTTATTTATCGTTATGATCGTGTTCAAACAACTGTTAGTGTTGTTTGTGTTGATGAAAATGGCGTTCCTCTAGGAGATGTTGTATCCGAAGTTGGTAAATTTGACGATGCCTTCACAATCACAGCACCAGAAGTACCTGGTTATGAATATTTAGGTATCTCTCAGGCAGCCTACTCAGCAAGTCCTTCTATGGTATTTGAAGGAAAGTATGGATTAGAAGATCAAAGCTTTGTTGCAACTTACAGAAAAATTGTAGAAGTTCCTACGATTCCAGCTGCACCAACTGCACCAACGCCTGGTATCCAAACAACTACAGTACCAACTTTATTAGCAGAACCAATCAAAACAGCGCCGATTAAAAAAGAACATAAAAAATTACCTGAAACAGGTGAAACTGAAACAAGTTCTTTCGTAGCTTCACTTGGCTTGACTATCATTGCAGCAGTTTACTTCACTAAGAAAAAACGTGAAGATGAATTTAGTTTATAATCAACTTAAATAGTATATAAAAAGAGAGTATAACTCAGCCACGCTGACTTATACTCTCTTTTATCACTGATTCAAGTTTTACTTCAACGCTTTTTGCACATCTTCAATCATCAAATGCGTAGACTCTAAACCGCCACCGCTCAAGTACCAAACATCTGGCTGTAAAGTAATCACTTTACCGTTTTTACCTGCATTCGTTTGCTTAACTAATTCGTTATTTTCAACATTATCATTCGTATCATCCCCGCCGATTGCCTTCGTACGATCAACTACAAATAAGATGTCTGGATTCTTTTCTAACACATATTCATATGACACACTTTGACCATGTGTTGAAGCTTCGATAGCATCGTCTGCTTGTTTGAAACCAAATGTATCATGAACGATACCAAAACGAGACCCTGTGCCATATGCTGAAAGTTGGCCTTCATTTACCAAGACAACTAATGCTTTTTCATCACTAGCTTGTGCTTTTTCTTTAACATCTGTAATTTCTTTTTCTAAATCTGCAATTTTTGTTTTCGCTTCATCTTTTTTATCGAAGATTTCAGCTAAGGTTTCAATATTTTTCTTTGTAGAGTTCCATGTATCTTTGGCATCTACTGATAGATAAATTGTTGGCGCAATTTTGCTTAGTTTATCTTGAAAATCTTGTTGACGTCCAGAAATAATGATCATATCTGGTTTTAATTGGTTGATTTTTTCTAAATCTGGTTCTTTGATCCCACCTGCAGATTCTACTTTTTTATAGTCAGCTAAATAGGCTGGCAAGTTCTTCGTTGGCGCACCGACAACAGTATCACCAACACCTAATGCATCCATCGTATCCAATGAGCCATTATCAAAAACAACGACTTTTTTAGGATTTTTAGGAACTTCAACAGAACCATTTGAATCTTTTACTGTGATTGTTGTTGCTTCTTTACTTGAATCATTGGTTGCCGATCCATCAGTCGTTTTTTTATCATTATTTCCACATGCACCTAAAGTAAGTAATGCGATCATTGAGATTGTTGCAACTGCTAAGAATTTCTTTTTCATTTTGTTTCCCCCAATTTAATTAATATTTTTATACTGCTCAAAGAGTGAGCTAATATGTTACGCTTTTCTTGTGATCCAGCTTCACTCATTAGCCTTATCGGCAGTAACGAATAATAATTCACAGAGAAAAACACTCTGCTAAAATTATTATTCTTATACTGCTCAAAGGCTGAGCCAATGTGTTACGCTTTTCTTGTGATCTAGCTTCACTTACTAGCTCTTCGGAAAAAAGATGAATATTGCTAGTGGCAAAAATCGCCGCAATCATTATTCCCTATTTTTCTGTCAGAGCTAAACGAGTGCGTTACGCTTTTCTAGTTAAAATACATACAGAATCTTTTTCCTTCAATTTCACAAATCCGAATATTCATATCATAAAGTTTATTCAAAACTTCGGATTGAATAATGTCATCTGTGCTACCATGGGTAAATAGTCGACCGTCTTTCATTGCTACGATCTCATCAGCATAGCTCGCTGCAAAATTGATATCGTGAAGGACGATAATGACTGTTTTTCCAAATTCATCTACCAAGCGCCGTAGCGTCTGCATCATTTGAACCGCAAAGTTCATATCCAAATTATTTAATGGCTCATCCAGTAAAATATAATCTGTATCCTGCGCCAAAACCATAGCAATATATACTCTTTGTAATTGGCCACCTGATAATGTATCGATCAGTTCATCGGCAAGATCTAATAACCCAAGATTTTCCATTGCTTCTTCGACTTTTTCATGATCTTCTTTCTTCAAACGACCTTTACTATAAGGAAAACGGCCAAAATTGACTAACTCTCTAACTGTAATTTTTAGATTAATGCCGTTTGTTTGCTTTAAAATCGATAGTTTTTTAGATAATTCACTTTGTTTCCAAGTTTTCACTTCGTTGTGATCTAAATAAATTTCACCAGTATCTTTAGGAATCAAGCGACTCATCATTGAAAGCAGCGTACTTTTCCCTGCCCCATTCGGACCAATAAAAGCAGTCAATTTTTGCTCCGTAATGGGCAACTGAACTTCTGAAACAACAATCTTTTCACCATATCTTTTTGATACATTTTTGATTTCGATCATCTGCGCTGCTTCCTTTCACTAATAATTTTTCCAACAAAATAGACACCACCGCCAAATTCAATCACAATACTTAGTGTTGTATTCAGCTGAAAAACTTGTTCTACAAGAAACTGACCAAATACAAGCAATAGAATGGACAACAAACTTCCACCTAAAAATAACTCACGATGCTTATAAGTTCCCATCAATTGATAACTCATATTAGCGACAATGAATCCAAGAAACGTGACGGGCCCGACTAATGCTGTGGATAATCCAATCAAAGCACTGATTACTGTTAAGAGTACAAACTGAAATCTCGGAACATTGATTCCTAAACTCGTCGCTTGCTCGTTCCCTAAATGTAGAACATCTAGCGCATGACTTTTCAACCACAAAAAACCAGCTAAAAACGTAATTAAAATTCCAGCTATCAACAAATGTTGACTATTCACATTTCCAAAACTAGCAAATAATTTTCCTTGCAACAGATCATACTCATTTGGATCCATTACAACTTGTAAAAAAGTACTAATACTATTGAAAAAAGTTCCTAAAATAATCCCGATCATCAATAATAGAAATAGATCATTCCCACCTTTTTTCAATAAAAAACGAGATAACATAATGCTAGCACTCACCATTAACAAAACATTCAATAAAAATGTGGCGATCGTTTCATTACCTAACAACTGCTGTCCACCTAAAAAGAAAAACAGTAAGGTCTGGATAAAAACATATAGTGAATCCAGTCCTAAAATATTTGGCGTTAAAAAGTGATTTTGTGTCATAGTCTGAAAACTGATCGTCGAAAATGTTGCTGCAATCCCGACAAAAATAAATGCTAATAATTTTTTTCCTCTAAGCTCTAAGGCAAAGGCCCAATTCCCATACGTTTTATATGACAGGTATAAAGCACAAACCGCAATCACGGCGATCAACAATAAAATAACTTTTACCGCTGATGACTGGAAGAATTTCTTCATGCTGTTTTCCTCCTCATCAGTAATGCGATAAAGATAAAACTACCTAGCACACCGACTACAACGCTGACAGGCACTTCATAAGGCGCTATCACAACTCGAGCCAAAACATCACATGCCAGTAAAAAGATACTGCCCCCGACTGCCGTAATTGCCAATGTGTTCTTCATATGATCTCCATAACGCATCGATACCAAGTTAGGAACAATCACGCCTAAAAAGGGGATATTACCTACCATAATCAAAACCACAGCGCTAGATAGTGCTACGATACCTAAGCCAAATAATTGGATACGCTGATAATTCAACCCCAAATTGGTTGCCATATCTTCCCCCATGCCGACTACAGTGAACCGATAAGCAAAAAAATAGGTGATGATCAATAAAGGAATCGTTAGATAAAGCAGTTCATAATTGCCTTTCATCACTGTGGAAAAATTCCCCTGCAGCCAAGAAGACATATTTTGAACTAACTGAAATTGATACGCAAAAAAAGTTGCCACTGATCCAATGATATTACCAAACATCACACCAATCAACGGAATCATCACTTGATTTTTTGCAGGTAGAAAACGTGTTAAATAAATAAAAATCAACGTTCCAACAAAAGCAAACAAGAATGCGATGAATGATCGGAATAATAGCGGTGCACTAGGGAAAAAGATCATCACGACCAAAATACCTAATCGTGCACTATCCATCGTACCTGCTGTACTAGGTGAAACAAATTTATTCTGTGTTAAATGTTGCATGATCAACCCAGAAATACTAATCGTACTTCCGGCAATCACTAAACTGATTGTTCGAGGTACCCTTGTTGTTAACAATACTAATTGTTGCTGTGAATCCCATTGAAACAATTGTGTCAGAGAAATATCTTTCACTCCAACAAAAATCGATGCTACAATCAAAAGGAGTAAGAGAACAAATAGGCCTATTTTTTTCATATACTTGCTCCATTTTTCTACTTGCTAGAATAAAATTCTCAAACACTAAAAGAGCTTGTTTGGCTTTTCTAATTGTCCAGCCTTACACGCTAGCATTTCGGAAAAAAGATAAAACTTGCTCGTGTCAAATACGACACAATCCTGTTTTCCTATTTTTCTGTCAGAGCTGAACGAGCCTGTTCGGCTTTTCTAATTG
>NZ_NGKY01000001.1:1467260-1575468 GCF_002140855.1 Enterococcus sp. 7E2_DIV0204 | reverse complement strand
ACGACACAATCCTGTTTTCCTATTTTTCTGTCAGAGCTGAACGAGCCTGTTCGGCTTTTCTAATTGAGAATGATTTTCATTCTTACTTATTAGTCTATGCGAAATTCGTGATAAAAGCAATACTTTTTTAGCTTTTATCCATTCTCAATTAGAGCCGATTTTTAACTTCTCCAAACGTTTCAACCTTGATCTATGCTATAATTTGAAGTAAGACTATATGGAAGCAGGTTAGATAATTAATGGCACAAGATGACTTACAGAAACATTTAGACAATGCAATGTATGGCACCCCGTTGCTGAAACCCGAGGAACAGCGCAAGTATATGGGTACTTTCCGTGAAAGATGTTATCTCACGATGACAATTGAGCAGATGAAAAAGACAGAAGACAAAGCGAATTTTTTGAAAGAGCTAGCACAACACCCCGACGCTACCGTTCTTTTAAATGGTGCAATGGCTAGCGATTTACAGTCTGCTTATATTAAATTGATCAATGAGCGACAAACAAAATTTACAGTGGTCAATGATTTTGTTGAAAATACACCTAATGCTTTGGGGTTAGTTTTAACTTCAAATGAAGCGGTTAATGAAGAAACAATCGATATTGAACAAAAATATCCTAAGCAGACTTCAACAGAGGCAACAGAACAACCTAAAAAAGGGTTCTGGCATAAATTATTTCATTAAATAGGAGGAACTATGATGGTAAACCCAGATTTATTGAAACAAGATTTAGCTGACGCATTAAATGCTCATATTAAATTGTTGCGTGAAGTAGAACAAATCGAAGTGGATCATATGGATGCTTTTACGTTTATGATGCGTAGCTTTGGTTTTATGTTGGACCGATCGCCTAAAGTACTGCTAGGACAGGATAATGAAGCGTTGAATTATATGATGTTTCAATATTATAGTTTGTTGACAGAACTTAAGTATAATTTGATTTTGAATTATCCATATGCTCGGTTGCAAGGGAAGACGATGAAAGAGGTCGTTGAAGTATTTCCGACAACATATGAACGTGAAATGAAGCAATGGTGGGAAGAGAAGACTGGATTGGCTATTGAGGAGACGAAGCAGACCATTTTGATTAAGGAATTGGACTATTAAAAATAGTGTCATCATAAAAAATAAGGGTGTGGGTCAAAAGTAAAACTCACTTTTGTTTCACACCCTAAATACGAATAAACGGTAGAAACAGAAGCAACCCCTTCTTATTGCTGTAAAACACAGCGAGGTACGAGCTGACGTTACACAGTACCTACTTGGTTCTCGGGGTTAAACACTTCTGTCCCATCCTCTTTTCATCTCTCGACTAACTGATAATATACTTTTGACGTACGCCAATAAATGACAAAATAAGCCAAAGAAAAAATCAGCACACATATGATCGTTGTTATGATCAATAAATAAGAATTGTTCAGTTCAAACAATGTCATTAATTTTCTTATGATCGGAAAAGCAAAACTTAAGTGGATCACTGCAACAATGATCGGTAAAAAGAATACTAGTAAAATTTGTTGCTGAATCGTTTTTTTCACTTCTTTATGACTCAAGCCAACTTTTTGCATAATGATAAATCGTTCTCGATCGTCACTACCTTCTGAAACTTGTTTGTAGTAAATGATCAAGGTTGTAGCCATTAAAAAGCTTATTCCAAAGATAATCCCTAAGAAGAAAAAGCCGCCATATAATAACCGCATTTCTTCCCGATCTTTATCGATCGAGGTCACTGTCAACGAACGTTCTACTTCTTCACTCCCGCTCACGGCTGTGATTGCTTGAAATCTTTCCTGCAATCTATCTGCAATTTCCATTCTTTTGGTTATAGAGCCTGCTAATTCGAAGCTGACAATTGAAACAGGGGTTGGCGTAAACGGAAAGACTGATTCTTTGAAGTCCTCAGCTATTCCTTCGAAAAATGCTGTACTCGCCACTTTATCAGGAATCACCAGAATCAGAGAGCCTAAAACCCCATCTTCTTCTTTCGGTGCAAATATAAACTGTTTAAGTGTATCTTTCACTTCAAATACCTGCGTGCCAATAGTGATTCTTTTTTCCTTATACTCACCAGAAACAGGGTAAACATAGACCTCATTATTTGCTAAAGTCAGCTTTTCCCTTTCAATACGATTATACTCACTTAACGATATGAAGCGAATTCCAACAATATTACTATAATTTGAAAAGGCTTCTTTTAATTGGGTAAACGAATCGTCGTTTTCTTTCAGCGTGATCAGAGGACTTGAAAGCGTAGCATAATTGACTTCGTCAAGTGCTGACCCTTGATCTTTTACTACATCGTTTATAGTTTGTTTCGTTTCTGCCATTGGCAAAGCAACCTCTACAGAATTTTCAAATGGATTTCTACTTTGAATGATTTTCTCCTGTCCGATATACAAACAAACAGTGGATGAGATCGTTACTAATGCCATCGTACATAAAACGGAAATCGTTGCGAGTCCTGCCCCATTTTGTTTCATTCGAAAAATCATACTGGAAATCGAGATGAAATTATTCGGTCGATAGTAGAATTGTTTATTTTTTTTCAACAGTTTCAATAGTGTGACGCTTCCTGCGATAAAAATACTATATGTTCCGATAATCACCAAAATGACAGCAATAAAAAATTGAGTCAAGGCCTTTACTGGTGAATCGATTGTTAATGAAATACCATACCCAGCGCTTAGACAAACAATTCCTACTAGAGTAAACAACCATTTTGACTTAGGTTCTTTTTCTCCCGAACTCGCTTGTCCCAATAGCTCGATTGGTTTCGTCTTCCTGACTTCCCAAGTATCATATAAAAATGTGCCCATAAAAATCCCTAAAAATAGTAATGAAACCTGTCCTAACGATGCTACAGAAAATTCATAAACAAAACCATCTCCAAAACCTGTCAAACGCTTCAAAACGAGAAACATTAGTTTAGATACTACCGCACCTGAAAGTAATCCGACAGTTAACGTAACGAATAATGTCATCAGATTTTCAATCAACATCATCACAGTTAAGTTTTTCTTATCCATCCCTAAAATATTGTATAGACCTAGTTCCTTTTTACGTCGCTTCATCAAAAAGCTGTGGGTATAAAACGTAAAAATAATGGTAAAAATCATAATGATCTTACCACCTAAACCAAACATCACTTTAAGTGAGGAAGCTCCTTTTAGCGTATCTAGACCTTGATTATTACTCATGATCTGCATGACCATGTTCAAAATCACTGTAAAGATCGTTGCTAAACAAAAGGGAACATACCCTGCATGATTTTTCTTGATGTTACTGTAAGCCAAACGTAGATATAACATACTTTAGACCCCTTTCGTCAACAAGGTCGTCATTGTTTTTGAAATATCACTCAACAATTCATCGTGTGTTTTTTGACCTTTATACAGTTGATGAAAAACTTGGCCATCTTTAATGAATAAAATCCGATTCGCATGACTAGCTGCAATCGCACTATGAGTAACCATTATGATCGTTTGGTTTTGTTGGTTGACTTCTTGAAATAATTGTAGTAAATTTTCAGAACTTCTTGAATCTAAAGCCCCCGTCGGTTCATCCGCCAAAACTAATTGCGGTCTTGTGATGAGTGCTCGGGCGGCAGCTACTCGTTGTTTTTGTCCGCCTGAAATCTCATATGGGTATTTTTCCAACAATTGGTCGATCCCTAATGTTTTAGCTAATGGCGTTATTCGCTTAGTCATTTCAGCTATATCGATTTTAGACAACACTAATGGTAGAAATATATTGTCTTTAACGGAAAAATTATCCAGTAAATTAAAATCCTGGAATACAAAACCCAAGTTCTCACGGCGAAATGCGGCTAATTTCCCCTCTGGTATCTCTGTAATATTTTTTCCATTTAGCAACACGGTTCCATTTGTCGGCATATCCAAGGTTGCTAAAGTATTCAATAAAGTACTTTTACCCGAACCAGATTCTCCCATAATTGCGATATATTCCCCTTCTTCCACTTGAAAAGAAACATCTTTTAAGGCCGTTACTTGATTTCCGCTAAACCTTGTTTGGTAAATCTTTTGAATATGATTGACTTCTAACATCGCCATTACATTCGCTCCTGTCTATAAAAATCTATATACTCACTATAAAGAAAAAAGCAGCCAAAGAACACTTACACTTCGCCTGCCATCCTTACAATGAGGTAAGGATCAAATATAAACTATCGACTATTCAAGTTCAAAAACGTTTTGAGTGAGTTTTAGTTTGACCTTCGTGCCGCGCCCTACTTCTGAGGTAAGATAGATTTGATGGCCTAATTTAGTCAAAATTTCTTTGCACATAAATAGTCCTAAACCAGATGCTTTTTGATACGTTCTTCCGTTAAAGCCTGTATAGCCACGTTCAAATACTCTACTAGCATCTTCTGGCAAAATACCAATACCAGAATCTTCAATGACCAATTCAAGTTGGTTTACGCTATCCAGGTAAACCTTGATTCCTCCTTGATTTGTATATTTGATTGCATTAAACATCACTTGTTCCAAGACAAACTGCAACCATTTTTTATCACTGATAATTTTTGTGTTTGTCGGCGTCAATGAAAATGAAAGATTTTTATGAATAAAAAAGACCGCATATTTTTTTACAGTCTCTTTAACAAGCAAATCCAAATCGATTTCTTCAAAAACAAAATCAGTTTCTGTATGGTTCATTCGTAAATACTGCAGCATCATGTTCAAATACTGATCCACTTTAAATAATTCCTGCTTCAAAATATCTTGGTCCAATTCATTTTCTTGCATTTTTAAATTTAATACAGCGATCGGCGTTTTGATTTGATGGCTCCACATACTGTAATAATCCATTAATTGCTGATTAGCTGCCTCAAGGGAACCAATTTCTGTTCGATACTCTTTTTCTAACCCAGTCAGCAGTTGTTCATATTCTGCTTCCAATAAAGAACGACTATTTTTTTTCTGGGAAGGATATAATCTGGGGGCTTGAATCCCTTCTTGCAACTGTCGATGTTTTCTGAAATATAGACTAAATTGAATACTTATTACGCTAAAAATCAACAATCCTGAAAAAAGGATTGCATCTGAATAAACAATAAAAGGAATCTCATAGAGAAAAAAGGTCATAGCAAACAATCCGACGATTCCGACATAAGTTATGATCGCAAAACGCTTATCTAGTAAATAACGAAAAAATACCTTCATCCACCTTACACTCCTTTTCCTAAACGATACCCCTTACCTTTTTCTGTATATATTTGTTTATCTAGTCCAATTTCAGCTACTTTTTTTCGCAGGCGCGTCATATTGACTGACAACGTATTTGCATCGATAAATTCTTCGCTTTCCCACAGTTTTTCCATGATTTTTTCTTTTGGAATCAATTTTTCTGGTTGTTGAAAAAGCATCCCTAAGATCTTTGATTCATTGATGGTTAATGCCACGGCTTGTTCTTTCAAGACTACTTCAAACGCTTCTAAATCCAGCGTAAAGCCTTGATAGTTCAACCTATGATTCGTCGGTAACATTTCACTTCGGCGTAAGATCGCTTGAATTTTTGCAACTAGGATTTGTAAATCGAAGGGTTTGGCAATAAAATCATCTGCTCCCATATTCATCGCCATTAAAATATTCATATTATCATTCGCTGAGGACAAGAAAACAATCGGTACATCTGACTGTTTTCTTAGCTCACTACACCAATGAAACCCATTATATAAAGGCAAAGAGATATCCATCAGAACTAAATCTGGTTGATACTGTAAAATAGCTTCTGCTACATTTTGGAAATCAGTGGCTGCTTGAACATCAAGGGACCATTTTTTCAGAAACGTAGCAACGGTTTGCGTAATTTGTCTATCATCTTCTACTATGTAAATTTTTTTCATTTTACCCTCCAGTGTTTCAGCTTTAAAGCTTTTCCTTTTATTTTGGGAATCAATCACCGATTTGTCAATTTATTTTTTCAATAAAAAATAAAGGCGTCAGACAAAATAATGAGCCCTCCTAAGTTAGTGTACGCTAACTTTAGGGGGACTCATTTTCCTTCCTATTATCTAAACACTTCTGGATAAAGCATTTCGAGTACATCCATCGTTAAATGGCGTCCTTTACCTGAGTGTGGATAAGCATGCATATGCATTGCTGGATTAAAATTAGCTTCTATAATCCCATAGGTTCGGCTATTTTTAGTTCCTGTGATCGATTTGTCTGGAACGATCAAATCGATTCCGCAAATTTTTGCACCTAATGTTTTCACGGCTTCCACAGCAATCTGCTTATAGCTTTCATCAAAATCATCTGTCACATCGATCGAATCACCGCCTGTGCTGACGTTAGAATTTTCTCTTAGGTAAACAATTTGATCTTTTTCTGGAACAGAGGTCGTTAACAGGTTTTGCTCTTTTAACATCAAGCGTTCTACATCCCCTAATTGAATCAACTCTAATGGTGAACGATGATGGGTTCCTCTTAATGGGTCAAGATTTTTTTCCGCCACCAATGCTTCAACGGAACGAACTCCGTCGCCTACAACATTAGCAGGTACACGCAACATGATTGCTCGCACTTGGTCATCTAAAACAAAGAAACGATACTCTGTTCCCGGCAAGAACTCTTCGATCAAAACAGCAGAATCCTCTTTAAATGCTAACTTCAACGCTTCTGTAAAGTCAGCTAGAGATGCTCCTTCTTTAAAAATCGTGATCCCTAGACCATAATTCGTTGTTTTTGGTTTAATCACAAAGGCTTTTTCTGAATATTTGATATAAGCTTGTTCAGCTCTCTCGACCGTATCAAACTCATCTCCAGCTGGCACTGTGAAACCAGCTTCGGCTAAGACTTTTTTAGTCACCGTTTTATTCTCCATGATCAATGGTACGATGTAGCTATCTTTACTGGTCATATTCGCATTTTTAACATATTCGATATGATCTTTGTGCTTAAGTTTTAAAAATTGTTCCTGTTCATCTAATAGTTCAACTTCCACACCTTTTTGAATAATATCAAATAAAAATAGTTGAGTGGATAGCTCCATATTTCTAAAGCCGGCCAGTTGATAAGGACGTTCAAAAGCCATACCTTGGTATTCTTTCCCAAAAATAATCCCCAATTCATGATTAGAATTACTTTCAATGATCGTCCACATTTTTCCAGCAATCGTTAAATCAGGTGTTCTTAGCTGTGCTCGATGAATCTCTAATGATTTCTTCGTTCTAAACAGTCCCAACGCTTCGATCATTTCATCCATTTCAGCAAAAATACGGTCACCTTCTGCCAAAAGTTTTACTTGAGCGAATGGATGCCCCAATGCCACTTGTTCATTCAAGAAATCTCCTGTAGCTACCCAATCATTCGGCGCTTCTTTTTCATCTGTCCATAATAAATACAGCATAAATAAGTGAATGAATTCGAGTGTTTCTTCGTCTACACCTAATGGAGCAAATGGATTTAAATCGAGATTCCTTAATTCAATATAGCGAATCCCTGTTTTCGGTAAATCAGCCATCTGTTTACCACCACGTAATCTAACAGCAGAATAGAATTCTTTTTCTTCAGATAAAATGCCATTTTCAACCATTCGGTGAATATCGTTGATGTATTGTTGCAATGATTCATACGATACTTTGACATCTTCATTATTTTTATAGCCAAACGAACTATTGCGTAAACTTCTTACAGGCCCTTTCGGACGCTCTTCTCGTTCTGTAAAATAGCCTTCTTCACTAACTGGCGAAGCACCAAATAGGTACGTGATCAGCCAGCGATAACGTAAATAATTACGTGAAACTTTCATATAAAGAATATTTTTAAATTCTTCGATCGTTTCGTATTCTGATTGCTCTGAAAAAAGCAGTTGAACTAATTCGATATCATATTCAAAATTAAAATGGATACCACTAACCATTTGCTTGCGTTTGCCGTATTCTCTTGCTAAATAACGACGATAAAGAATCCCTTCAAACTGATCCAGTTTAGCGATCTTTATATCTTCATCTTTTAGCGGTAATTTTGGCGGCATACTTAGCGGCCAAAGCATTTCATGTTTATTCATCGAACGTAATGCTACATCATGAATTGCAGCTAGATAACGCAACATTTCATGAATAGAATTTGCCACAGGTGTAATCAATTCCATCTGTGACTCACTAAAATCTGTTTGAATATATGGATGGTAGGAACGATTCCCTAATACTTTTGGGTGATCCGTCGTTGCTAATTGACCATCAAACGTTGTGCGCTGGCTTTCTTTTTCTAAGCCAAATCGTGCGGCCATAACATATGGACGAACGCTTTTTTGTTGTAACAACTCTTTAAATTTCATACTGTCGCCTTTCTTCCCCGTTATTATTCCATTACTCACCATTATATAGAAAAAGGGCAGCAAAAAGAATATTTTAGCTTAAATTTTGTCAAAAAGGAACTAAACTTCCTTAATTGGGTAAAAATATCTCGACCTGTCCATACTCCATTATTCCCTCATATCCTTTTCAGCCATACAACTTCATTGTATACTAAAGAAAAATAAGTCAACTCAGAGGAGAACATTATGCATCCTAATAAAGCCTTGATTGTTATCGATCTTCAAAATGGTCTAGAAACTGTTGGAACAGGCTTGTTCCAGCTAACTGATGTACTCTCTGGTGTAAACCAGCGTATTGCAGATTACCGAACTAATCACCTACCGATTATATTTATTCAGCATGAGGATGCTGAAATAGTCGCCGGTAGTCAGGATTGGCAATTATTTACGCAACTAGATGCTCAAACAGAAGACTTCTATGTTGGAAAAACACATGCCAACTCTTTTTACCAAACAAATCTAAAAGAGCTGTTAGATTCCTTATCCGTCTCTGAACTTGAATTTTGTGGCGCACAAACAGAATATTGCGTTGATACTACGATTCGTATGGCACATGGTTTAGGATATACTTGTTTCATGAAACGAGGTCTAAGTACCACCTTCAATAACGATCTTTTAGGTGCACAAAGCATTATCCAGCATCATGAAAATTTATGGGACAAACGTTTTTTAACCTTTATTTGATTAAATAGGTTCTGTTTTTCTATTCTCTATGATTTTACCATACTCAGCGAATAAAAAATTAAAAATATCTCATGATATCTTTTAGTCTTTCATGATAGTATGACTAAGGGATATTATTTTGTGCATTTATTTATCATTCAGTAATGATATCTCACATTTTTAGAAACGGAGGAAGTAAATAGAAATGAAATTTACAAAACAACAAATTCAAGATACGTTATATGTGACGATTGGTTCACTTATTTTAGCAATCTCAATCAATTCAGTGTTATTACCGAATAAAATCGTCGCAGGTGGTGCCAACGGAATTAGTGTTGTAATCAACTATCTTTTTGGTCTTAATCCAGCCATCGTTTTATATGCGATCAATTTGCCATTATTAGTTCTTTGCTTTTTATTACTTGGAAAAGAGGTTGGGATCAAAACGATTTACGGTAGTTTGATTTACCCTTTCTTTGTCGGAATCACAACTCATTTACCGGTATTGACTCATAATATCTTTCTAGCGACGATTTTTGGCGGTATCTTGACTGGTATCGGTTTAGGTTTAGAATTTCGTGGAAATGCCTCAACTGGGGGAACTGCAATCATTTCACAAATCGTTAATAAGTATTTTAAAATTTCATTAGGTGTTTCGATTTTGTTTGTTGATGGCATCGTGATTTTATCTGCACTATTTGTTTTTAATACAGATACCGTCCTATTTTCTCTGATTTGCTTATACCTTATTGGACGTGTGGTAGATATGGTACAAGTTGGTTTTGTTCGTTCGAAAAATGTGATGATCATCTCACCAAAATACGCAGAAATCAAAGAGAAAATTTTGGTCGAGATGGACAAAGGCTTGACAATGATCCCTATCGAAGGTGGGTACCAAAAAAATCCGAGTATGTTAATGATGACTGTCGTGAGTGAAAAAGATTTCTCTAGAATTAAAGAAAGTGTCTTAGCTATTGACGAAGAAGCCTTTGTGGTGTCGATGAATGCCAGTGAAGTTTTTGGTCGCGGGTTTAGCTTGAAGAAAATAGCGGAAGATTACGGGATTGAAACAAATAATTTGTAAACTGAAAAGTGGAATGAACTGTTTAGACCTCGAACAAATTAGGAAAATAATTTTTCATACGATTGCCAATTTCAATAAATTCCCTTTGGCAGAAATGCTTGTCGGAAGAAAAAAGAATAAGTTTGAGCCATTTGAATATTACAGTAAAAATAGACAGACATTTTAAAGTCGTTAATTACAAACTCTATAGATACTTGTATTAAAAAAATAGTTTTTGAACAATCGTCTTACTGACGTATTCAAAAACTATTTTTCTTATAAACCACATAACATATCTAGTGTCTAATCTTCAATCTTTAATAATCCTTTAAACAAACCAATCGCAAAATCATTCGCATCGAATGGTTCTAAATCATCAATTCCCTCACCTAGTCCAACTAATTTTACTGGTAAATGCAGCTCATTACGGATTGCTAAAACGATCCCGCCTTTTGCTGTACCATCTAATTTCGTTAAAACTAAGCCCGTGACATCGGTCGTTTCTTTAAATTGTTTGGCTTGTGACATAGCATTTTGGCCTGTTGTTGCATCCACTACAAGTAATACTTCATGCGGTGCATCTGGTAATTCGCGTTGGATTACACGTTTAATTTTTTCCAACTCATTCATCAAATTGACCTTATTTTGTAAACGGCCAGCTGTGTCTACCAACAAAATATCTGCGTTTTCAACTTTAGCACGTTCTACTGCATCAAAAACAACAGCTGCTGGATCTCCTCCTGCATTGCCTCGAACAACCTCAACACCTGCACGTTCGCCCCAAACAACTAATTGATCGATCGCTCCTGCCCTAAACGTATCTGCAGCAGCTAGCAAGACCTTTTTGCCATCTCGTTTAAACTCATGTGCTAATTTTCCGATGCTAGTTGTTTTTCCAACACCATTTACACCAACAAATAGCATGACAGTTAATCCGTTTGATTGAATATTCAGCGCGTTATTTTCTTCAATGCCTTCTGCTTCGTATAAATCAACCATTTTTTCAATAATTGTATTTTGAACTGCTGCTGGCTTTTTCACGTTACGTAGTTTGACTTCTTGACGTAAAGATTCAGTAATTTTTATGGCTGTATCAAAGCCTACATCCGCACCAATCAAGGTTTCTTCTAATTCTTCGAAAAAGTCTTCATCTACTGAACGGAAATTGGCGAACAATTCATTCAGACGTTCACCGAACGTTTTACGTGTTTTTTCTAATCCTTTTTCATATTTTTCTTGAACAACGAGCTCTTCTTTTTGTTCCTCAATGATTTCAGGATCAACTAGTTCTTCAGCTTGGGTAGCTGGATCAATAGTAATCAGAGGATCGATTTCAGGTTCTATTGCTTTTTCAGGTTCTTCTGTTGTTTCAAGAGAATCTGGTTGTACTTGCTCCAAGATTTCAGCTGTTGTTTGTTGTTCTTCCGGAATCACTTCTTCTTGAACGGATTCAATAACCTCTTCCTCTGTTTTGATTTCAGCAGGCGGTGTTTCTTTTTCGTTCATAAACGCTTTTTTTATTTTATCGAAAAATCCCATTTAATTCCCTCCTTTCAATGGTTCTAATACAAATTTCTCTACAGCTTGTGCCACACCATCATTATCATTGGTATCTGTGATCACGTCTGCCATGTCTTTAACTTTCGCGACAGCATTTTCCATTGCCACACCAAGTCCTGCATATTCGATCATCGGTAAGTCATTTTCCTCATCACCGATTGTCATGATCTCTTCTTGTTTGATTCCTAAATCTCTAGCTAATAGCGAAATACCATAGGCTTTGGTAATTCCTTTTGGCATAAATTCTAGTAGATTACTTCTCGTTTTGATGATTTCATAGCGTTCGTAAAATGGTGCAGGTATTTTTTGAATTTGTTCATCTAAATATGTTTCATCGATTGCCACAACTGCTTTGTTAAAAATCTGACCTGCTGTAAGTTGAGCTAATTCATAGGATTCAAACGTCAACAGATTATTTAATTGGCTGTACAAAGAAATGTGCTCTTGTGAAGCAGGTAGTTGCATCACAAGTCCATCAGATAAAATATCCAACGGTACATTCAATGAGGTAGCTAATTGATATAAGTCATGCACATCTTCTAATGGCATCAATGCTTTTTCGATGATTTCACCAGTATCATTTTTTTGAACTAAGCCACCATTAAAGGTAATACTGTAATCACCATTATCACGTAGCCCTAATGTTTCTAAATATAGTTCAATTGCAGCCAACGGTCGACCTGTACAAATAACAATTTTAACGCCTTGTGCTTTTGCTTGCGCTAAAGCCGCTTTGTTTCTTGTAGAGATCTGCTTGTTACTATCTAAAAGTGTACCATCTAAATCGATAGCGACTAATTTAATCAACCCGATTCCTCCTTTTTTCAGTTGGAGCTTGCCTATGAAGCTAACGGCATTATCATTAGCTTTCAGCGACGATCGCACCGCCCTCTTTTACTTCTTCTAAACGAACAGATACGATTTTCGATACACCCGATTCTTGCATCGTGACACCATACAAGACGTCTGCTGCTTCCATCGTTCCTTTACGGTGTGTTACCACAATAAATTGCGTATCATCTTCAAACTCACTTAAATAATGACCAAAACGAGAGACGTTGGCATCATCTAATGCTGCCTCAACCTCGTCCAAAACACAAAACGGAACAGGTCTAACTCGAATGATCGAGAACAATAACGCAATTGCCGTTAATGCTCGTTCACCACCAGAAAGTAAGCTTAAGTTCTGTAGTTTTTTACCTGGAGGTTGTGCTTCGATTTCTACCCCAGTATTCAATAGATCCTCTGGGTTGGTTAAAATCAACTCAGCTCGACCACCACCGAACATGTTAGGAAATACGACTTTAAATTGAGCTCGAATCGCTTCAAAAACTTCACTAAAACGAGCCTTGACTTCTTCGTCCATTTCTCCCATTGTCTCAAATAATTGTTCCTTAGCATCTAATAGATCATCACGTTGAGAGACTAAAAACTCATGTCGTTCATTGACTTGTTCGTATTGTTCAATCGCGTTGAGATTGACTGGACCTAGGCGCTCGATATCTCGTTTTAAGCGTTTAACTTCGATTTTCGCCTGCTCTTTGTCGATTGTTAGTTCATAATCTTCATTGGCACGTTCAAAGGTCAAACTGTATTCTTCTTGTAAGTATTGTAAGGAATTGTCCAATTTGATTTCTGCCCGATTTTTTTCAACTTCGATTTTCGTTTGTTCTGTTAATAAATGTTGTTGCTGTTTATTTTCTTCCGCTAAACCAGTATCGATTTGATCCACTTGCTCTTGTAATTGCTGACGAGCGTTTTTGGCTTCTTGAATGCTTGTTTGCAGTTGTGCTTTTTTCTCTGCTAGTTGTTCTAATTGAACAGCCAAACTTTCTTCTGTCACTTGATGATCCGTTGAGTTGTCATTCAATTGTTGTAATTGCTGACGCAACGCAGTTTCTCTTGCTAACAATTCATCTAGTTGGCTTTGTTTTTCTGCTGCTTGCTCGGTTAAATGAGCCAATTGTTCAACTGCAACAGCTTGATCTGCTTGTACTTGATTGAAGTGTTCAAAGGCCTCTGCTCGCAAGGTTTCCATTTGGCTGGCTTCTTGATCCACTTGCTTCATTTCACGATCCAAACGGTCTTTGGTTTCGTTCAGTTCTTGCTGTTTTTGGGTTAGTTCTTCTTTTCTGGTTTGATATTCCGTTAAGAATTGATGTAATTCACGAGCTTCAAATTCAAACAGACGTTGTTCTTTTGTCAAACGAGTGATGTTTTCTTCTTGATTCGCTAGTTTGTTTTGTAATTCTTGTTGTTTTAAACGGCTTGTCTCACCAGTCGAACGTAATTGTTCCAGTTTTTCATTTAGTTCTTTGACTTCGTCTGTTAGTTTTTGGACCTCTTTTTCGTTGAGCGTTAATTGTTTTTCGACACGCTCCATTTGTTCAGTCAACGTTTGTAGTTCTTGGGTTTGAGAAAATAAGCTACCTTGATTGCCTCGTTTATTGGCACCACCTGTCATTGAACCACCAGAGTTCATGACATCGCCATCTAATGAAACAACACGATATTGGTAGTTAACCGCTTTTGCTAATTGATTGGCGCTTTCCAAGGACTCTGCTAGTAACGTCACACCTAAAAGATTTTGGATTACATTGCTGACGTCATCTGAAAAGTGGACTAATTCACTAGCAACACCTAGAAATCCTGAAATAGTACGAACACGGTCACGGACGGCACTAGAAACATTTCTCGGTTTAATTGTGGTCAAAGGTAAGAATGTTGCTCGGCCGCTGTGTTGTTGTTTTAAGAACGTGATTCCAGCTCGACCATCTTTTTCAGTTTCTACAACGACATGTTGGGCTGCGCCGCCTAAAGCTGTTTCAATCGCCAAAGTATACTCTTTTGGTACATCGATCAGTTCAGCCACTGCTCCAACAATTCCAGTTAATTGCTCTTTATGTTTTAAGACTGCTCGAACCCCTTGATAAAACCCTGAATAATTCTCTTGGATTTCTTGCAGACTTTTTTGGCGAGCTTTCGCTTGCTGTACTTGGTTCATAGTTTGGTACATTTGTTTTTGCTTTACCGCTAACTGTCCTTGCTTTTGATCCAATTGTTGTTTTAGCTGCATATATTGTTCTCTTTGATCCATTAAGGATTGTTCAGAGGCAGCGACGCTTGTTTCTAGTTGTTCCTTCTCAGTTAAGGCATCTGCCATTTGTTCTTCTAAAGCTTCATGCTTTTGTATCGATTGTTGATTTTTAGCTGTTTCTTGTTGGTATTGACGTTCTAAATATTTAAGATCGTTTGCCGTATTTGCTTGTTCCTGCATGACTTCAACATATTGGCTTCTTAATTCTTCCAATAATTCTTTTGAAGACTTGCTGTATTTTTCAACTTCTAATTCTGATGCTTTGATTGCTTCAACGAGTGATTCACGTTGCGCTTTTTTCTCTGTTACTTTCGCTTGTAAGTCTTGAACTTCTTCACGATAACGAGTAATTTTTTCAGCATTCTCTGCTAACGATTGTTGGTATTCACTCGTCGTTTGCATTGTATGTTTTGACCGTTCGACTAAAACATTTTTTTGTCCTTCGGTTTGTTTTAATGCTTCTGTGATTTGTAATAGTTGTTGCTGTTCTGTTTCGATTTGCTCATCCAATTTGTTTCGTTTACCACGTAGTTGGAAAAGTTCATCTTCTGAATCATGGATTTTTTTGCTGGCTATCTGTAATTTTTCTTCGATCGTAGTCAGTTCAGCTGCTTTGATTTCCCAAACTTCTTTGGCTGTTTCGATTTCTGTTACAGTCAAACTAACGTCAATCTCCGTCAAACTTTCTTTAAGTTTCAAAAACTCCTTGGCTGCTTCACTTTGTGCAGCTAAAGGAGTCAATTGATCTTCTAATTCATAGATGATATCCTGCACACGACTTAAATTATCTTCTGTTTCAAATAGTTTTTGTTCTGCCTTTTTCTTGCGTTGCTTGTACTTCAAGACACCGGCCGCTTCTTCAAAAATACCACGACGATCTTCTGGTTTACTATTAAAAATAGCTTCGACTTTCCCTTGAGAAATAATGGAAAATGATTCTTTGCCCAACCCAGAATCCATAAATAAATCATGAATGTCTTTTAAGCGGCACGCCTGTTTATTGATATAAAAATCACTTTCGCCTGTTCGACGATAACGACGTGTCACACTAATTTCAGTAAAGTCTAATGGTAAGAAATGATCACTATTATCCAAGACAACCGTTACTTCAGCAATATTCAGGGCTTTCCGTCCTTCTGAACCCGCAAAAATAATATCCGGCATCTTACCACCACGAAGACTTTTAGCAGATTGCTCGCCTAAGACCCAGCGAATCGCTTCGGTGATATTACTTTTTCCGCTGCCGTTAGGTCCAACGACAGCCGTAACACCATTTTCAAACTCTATAACGGTTCGATCCGCAAAGGATTTAAATCCTGCGATCTCAATTCGTTTTAAATACACGAATAAAACGGCTCCTTCCAAGCTTACTCAGGATTTTGTTTCAGCGCTCGTTCAGCGGCATCCTGTTCTGCTAATTTCTTCGATTTCCCCTGACCTGTACCGATCATTTTTTCGTTGACATAAACCTCAACAAAAAAGATTCGGTCATGAGCTGGGCCTTCTTCATTGACTAAACGGTAGTCAATGTTGACGTCCCCTTGTCGTTGTAATACTTCTTGTAAATGGGTTTTATGATCCATCTCATGTGAAAAAGCACCGGCATCGATTTTCGGAAAAATGACTTCTGCAATGAATTTCTTGACGGCATCGACTTTTTGATCTAAGAACAAAGCACCTAAAAATGCTTCAAATAAATCACAAAGTAGTGCTGGACGTGTGCGTCCACCTGAATTTTCTTCGCCTTTGCCAAGAAGAATATATTGATCGAAATGACATTCTTTCGCAAATTTGGACAAACTATCTTCACGAACGATCGCCGCCCGCATTTTTGTTAGTTTGCCTTCTGGCAGCTCTGGAAATTGTTTATACAAATATTGAGAAACCAATAATTCTAAAACGGCATCTCCTAAAAATTCTAATCGTTCATTGTCAGATAGTTTTAAGTATCGATGCTCATTCACATAGGATGAATGGGTAAAAGCCTGTTCTAATAGGTTGACATCATGGAAAACAATGCCGTAACGTTCTTTTAATTCTGTAGTTAGCTGATTGTCCATTTGCTACATTCCTTTAAGTTTATTTACAACCTTCTCTATTATACTTTTTTTTGCGTGATTTTTAAATGGTTAGGGGGTAATTGCCCCAAAATGACAGCTGAATTCATCGTATTTGAAGAGTTTCCTAATGATTTTAGGGTATTTTTATCATAAATTGTGAATTTATCGCATTCTTTTAGTTTGAAAAGACAAAAAGCGTTCAAGATCTGAGAGAATCTTGATACGCTTTTGGTTTAATTTTATTCCGTAAAAAATCGTTTAATTTCAACCGCTGCTGCTTCTGGTGAATCTGACGCATGGATAATATTTTCATAACTATTAGCGCCGTAATCGCCTCGAATCGTACCGGGTTCTGCTTCTAAGCAATTAGTTGCCCCAATCATTTTTCGGACTGTTTTGATGACGCTTGTTCCTTCTAAAACAAGATAAACTACTTCTGATGAAGTCATGTAGGTCATCATATCTTCAAAGAAATCAAATTTTTTAACATGTGCATAATGTTCTTCTGCTAATTTACGAGACATCTTAGCAACTTTTAACTGACTAAGCTTCAGTTGTTTTTTCTCAAATCGCTGAAGAATTTCTCCAACTAATTTACGCGAAACGCCATCAGGCTTGATAATAACAAGTGTTTGTTCCATTTGATTTCTCCCCTTGCTCTTGTTTATCGTTTGATTTGGAGCGCATTTTTTGTAAGCGCTTAACAAGAAGGTTATCACGATTCAAAAATTCTGTCTAGTGTACAAGTGACAAAAAAAGTTTTCCCTTTGTCACTTGTTAAATATTAAACAACTAAACAAGTAAAGTTATGAGTATTGCTGCTAAACATTAGCCAAGTTTCTTAAAATATACACATTCTAACTGAGTGGTGTCTGTAAGCTTTTTCCCATACTTTGATAAAAGTGTTGAGTAGTAGGTCCAATGGATATCATGCCAATTATTGAAACTTTGATCGCCCTCTTTGACAGCAAAGTCATTTGTAATCGAAGCAAACGTATTGATTTTTACCGCTTCAACCTCGACTTCACACACTTGTTTGCCTTGACTATCTTGAGTAAGCCATCGATCTCCAACCTGGGACGATTCGTTTAATCCAAGTTCTTGTAAATAGACTAATGAAGAGGTTGCAACTTTTATCCCTTCATCTACTAGCTGTGCAAGATAGTCCTGCTCATTTTCCTTTCCGCCAAATTTAACTACTTTCTGATTCATTCTATAATCCTCCTTGATTTAGTATAAAAAAAGGTGCCTGGACATAACTATACGAGTTACGCCCCCAGCCACCTGAAATCATAAACAACTTCTTCATTGTTTATCTTATTTAATCCTTTTAATTAGAAATTACTCATCGAATAATGTCCTTTTTTTCTTCGCTATCATTGCTACTATAAACAACAATGTTCCCGATACCCCAAATACTGTTCGCACACCAAAGGACTCTGAAATCAATCCCATCGATACCGAAGACAATGCAAATGTACCTGTATAAAGTACATTCATTGCAGCATAAATCGGAGCAAGCATGTCTTTTGGGATCGTTTGTTGTATAGCGGTTGCTTGAGGAATATTTTTGATTTGAGAAAAGATCCCCACAAAGACTGAACAAATCAAAATAAAAACAGGATTCCATCCTGGAGCCACTAAAAAGGTTACCATAGCGCCGAACAACGAGCCCACGATCACAGCTTTCGATTTATGTTGATTGATCCAATCTGAATGCCGCATAACAATAATACTTCCAAGCATCGCACCAATAAAATAAGTAGCATTTATATACCCCCACCAACTTTCAGAGACATGTAACACTTCTTTCACATAAACCAAAACAATCGCTGAAACCCAAGCTGTATTCGCAATGGTTTCAAGAATATCCATTCCGACAACAACCCGAACCAGAGAACGCTTGCGAATCCCTTGCCAACCCATAATAAAATTTCCCCATTCATTTTTCTCTGATTCCGCGCCTTTAGCAACTTGTGGCAATAGCCATAAAATAATAGCTGACAGCAAAAATAACCCTACATCCAACCACACAAGATTCGTCACAGAAAAAATAATCAACAATGATGAACCAATCGCCCAACTACCTATACTAACGACTTGCAGCATCGTGCTAAATATACTATTTGCACGAATCAAGTAATACTCCTCCACATAATAAGGAATTAAAGCTGTGCTAACTGGTTCAGCACATCCGTCTAAAAAAGCAATCCCTGCGATAAATACATACAAAATAGTTAAGTCAAGATGCTCGATAGCCACTTGCAAATAAACCGCTAATCCCGCTAAAATCAATGTCTTACACAACTGGCTTATCTGTAAAATTTTTGACAGTGATACTCTTACAACAATCAATGGTGTTAACAATCCTGATAAAACCATACTTCCTGTGATGATAACAGGTACAATAGAAGCTGCTAATGCCGAGTTCGTTAATGTAAATACAGAGCTAACCATCGCAATCGTATAAATAGTATCTCCAATATTGGCAATCATCTGACCTATAATAAGTTTATTGAACGCTTTATTTTTATTCATTTTTTTCACCTTCACTTAGAAGAAACGAAAATTTCGTTCTTCATTTTTTTCGTTCTTACTCAAGTGAAGTATTTTAAATATTCATAAGTGATTTCCTCCTGGTTTTGTATACGTTAGCGTTATTTTGTTTTCCACACCAACTTTTATAATCACTTTTCCATATTGTTATCTTTAGTTCAACCTCACAAAGTAAAAAGACACTTCCAAGAAATATCGGAAGTGTCTTTTTGCTCAATAAATTAACGTTTTTCTGATGTTAATTCAATACTATAATAATCTCTAGTATCTTCATAGTTCCAAGTAAATGATTTCACGCGGTCATTAACTGGCATGATTTCGTTACGATATAAGGTTGGAATAACTGGTGCTTGTTCAAACATATATTCTTGCCATGCATCATATGCTTCTTTACGTTTTGTATCGTCAAATGAAGCTTTTGAATCGATTGCTTTTAACAATTTATCATTTTCTTCTGAAGCAAAACGAGAGTAGTTGAATGCTGCGTTACGTCCATATAAACCTGCTGGAGATGGTGCACTATTTACACTCCACGCCGCTTGGAATACATCGATTTCTGGATCATCATTTTTTACTTTATCGTAGAACGCTTGGAAGTCAATTAGACGCCCAGTGGCTAACTTAACATCCAAACCAATTTCTTTCCATTGTTGTAGATAGTAATCAGCTAAAGGTTGAGCTGTTTCGCCACCTGCCATTGAAGCAAAGTTGATCGTTAATTTTTCACCCTTAGGATTTTCTCTAAGTCCATCGCCGTCTGTATCTTTATAACCAGCATCATCTAAAATTTTCTTCGCTTTATCCAGGTCATATTGATATCCTTTTACATCTGTATCATGCAAAGTTTTAAAAATCGGTGGAATCAAAGTTGTTGCACCAGTACGTAAACCGTTATAGAATTTTTGACCAATTGCGTCGTTATCCATTGCGTAACCCATTGCTTGACGTAATTTTACATCAGCCATTTTTGCATCTGGGTTCATAACAGATTCGCCTTTTTCTTTGTCATATGTTCCTAATTTAAAGCCAATATATGTGTACGCTAATTCTTCGCGACCTAACATTTGATAGCCTTCTGAGTCTTTATATGTTGGGAAGTTATCTGTTGGCATTGAGTAAACTAAGTCATATTTTTTCGCTTTTACAGCTTCAACGATAGATGCTGTTGGTACATTTGTAAATACAATTTTATCTAGTTTAGGTTTTCCTTGGTAGTAGTGTTCATTTGGTAAATATTCCACTGATTCACCAGTTACAATTTTACTCATATAGTATGGTCCAAATGTCACTGGATTTTTGCGAACTGCATCACTTTTTTCTTGATCTTTGATTGGGATATCTTTAAAGATATGTTTAGGCATTGCATTTGTGTATACACCACCACTTAATTGCAACATTCCTGGATTCATTTCCTTATACGTAACTTCGATCGTTTGATCATCTATTTTTTTAATACCAGAAATAGTATCTGCTTTTCCTTCATGGTATTCTTCCATTCCTACAACGTTGATAAAGTCATCATCATAACGAATTCCAGTATACTCTTTATTTCCAATTACTTCATAAGGATAAATCAAATCATCCGCAGTCACTGGTTCTCCGTCAGACCATTTCACATCTTTTTTGAGTGTAATTGTCGCCTTTTTGTTATCAACATCTAAATCTAATTTAGCAACCCCGTCATCTGTAATCACGAAATCTTCATCATATGAGAACAAGCCTTCATGAGATGGACGCATATAATAATTGTCATACGCATCTTGGTAATAGACTTCTGAAAACAATCCTTTAAACTGAGTATCTGACGCAACTGCAACTTCCAAAGTCCCGCCTTTGATTGCCTCTTTGTCATTTTTGACCTTCATAGTAAATTTGCTGATATCCTCAGTCTCTACATTCTTGTTTCCTGAATCCGACTTCTTACCTCCACCGCAAGCGGCTAATGTTACAGCCACCACTGCTGTCAATGTAATTAAACCCAAAAGTTTTTTGCTCTTCACACTACTTCCTCCTCTTCTCAACCTAAACGCTGTCTAGCATCTGCTGAACGTTTAAACGCTTGGCCAATATAATTTATACATAACATCATGACTAAAATCAGTACTGATGCAGGTACCCAGATCCATGTTTTATTTGCTAAAACATCGCCATTACTGGCGTATCCGATCAATGTTCCAAGACTCGGTACATTTGTCGGCAAACCAAAACCTAAGAACGTCAGTGTTGTTTCGATCCCAATATTTGCCGCAAAGTTGATCGTTAAGTTGGTGATGATCAATGAACTTAGATTCGGCATGATTTCACGAAACATAATTTTAAAATCACTTGTTCCTAACGTTTTTGAAGCACTGACATAATCTCTGCGAACCTCAGATAACGTTTTACTTCTAAATAGCCGCGCTTTAGCGACCCAGTAAAAAGCACTCATGATTCCCACAAAAGACCAAACATTATAATTAGGAATGATCGTAACAAACACAATGATGATCATCATAATCGGTAAGATCATGATAAAGTCAACCACACGCATCACTGCATTATCAAACATTCCACCATAATAACCTGAAACAATACCGATACCTACACCGATGATCGAAGTCAAAATAGTGATGGCAAACCCAATCACAACAGAATTACGGGCACCAATAATCAGTTGCCCCAATACATCACGTCCGCCTTCATCAGCACCTAGTATAAAGTTCCCACCAGGCTCGGCATATTTATCTAAAATACTAACGGTCATTACTTTGTCTTGATCGGTCAATAAAGCACCGATAAAAACAACCAATAAAATGGCTACTAACAACACTAGTGAGAAAATCGCTAATTTATCTTTTTTGAATTCTCTTGCGATCATTCTAAATCCCATTGGAGGGATCGTTTCTGGTACAGCAACTGCTGCATTTTCTTTATTTTTATCCATCTCGTCTCTTCCTCTCCTTAAAATTGATTTTCTATTGAACCCGAATCCTTGGATCTACAAGACTCATCACAATATCTGAAATCAGATTTCCGACAAGTGTTGCAACTCCTAAAATCAATACTAAGGCTGTGATTACTGCATAATCACGTTGTCCGATCGAGTCGATAAATAATTTCCCAATACCTGGGTAACCAAAGATTTTTTCAATAACGACTGAGCCACTGATCAACGCTGTGATTTCGTAGCTTAATTGAGAAACAATTGGTAAAGAAGCATTTCTGAAAATATGTCGTGTATAAACTTTATTGGTTGGCACCCCTTTTGAGCGAGCAGTCCGAACATAATCCAATGACTGAGAATCAATGACCTCATTTCGTAAATATTGGATCGTAATCGCTGTTCCAAGAAGTGCTTGAGAGAGTGCTGGTAAGATCAAATGATAGAATCGATCCCAAATATAAGCACCTGTCCCTGGCTCGACACCACTGGAAATCGACCCCGTTGTAGGAAACCAATCTAAACGGTAACCAAAAATGAATAGCATAACGAGTGCAAAGATAAATGGCGGTACCGCAAAACTGAAGAAATTATAGATCACTACAAATTTATCTAAAATAGAATTTTGGTAGCGTCCTGATAAAACACCTAACGGTAACGCAATAGCGTACATGATTACTACGGTTACGAGTGATAGCAGAATCGTATTTACAGCACGACTGCCGATCAATGTTGATACAGGTAATTTGAAAATGAAACTCTCACCAAAATCACCGTGAAAAACGTTTATGATCCAACGAACATATTGTGTTGTCCACGGATCATTCAGCCCAGCTGACTCACGCATTTTCTCAATAACAGCTGGATCTGTATTTGGATTGATCAATCCTGTAAAGGGATCCCCTGGCATCATTTTAGCTAACATGAAAATCAAGACGCTTAAAATCAAGATTTGAGGAATCATAAAGAGTACACGCCGTAAAATCGTCTTCCACATTAGATTGCACCTCCATCTTTTAACGCTACTTGATGTGTATCACTGATTGTACGCAAGTCATACACACGACCATTTTGATCGTAATAGTCTTTTTGATTCTCAATATATTCTTTTTCTACTTGGCGACGCTGTGCTTTATGCTCTTCACGATGCGCAACGTCAATTTTAGGAATCGCTGATAATAAACGCTTGGTATAAATATGTTGTGGATCTGTATAGATATCTTGGCGCGTACCAATTTCAACAAAACGACCTTTATACATGATCGCAATATTGTCACACATATGTTTAACCACACCTAAGTCATGTGAAATAAATAAATAGCTCAACCCATATTCCTCTTGAATATTTTTCATAAAATTTAGTACTTGGGCTTGAACCGATAAATCTAAAGCTGAAACTGGTTCATCAGCAATGATCAATTTAGGATTCGTTGCTACGGCTCTAGCTACACCTAAACGCTGACGTTGTCCGCCTGAGAATTCATGAGGATATTTATACAGCGCATCTTCCGGCATCCCAACGATATCCAATAGGCCTTTGACCTTTTTCTTTTCTTCTTGGTCGCTTAATCGTTCAAAATTGCGAATCGGTTCAGCAATAATATCCAATACTCGTTTCTTTGGATTCAAGCTAGACATCGAATCTTGAAAAATCATTTGAACATCTTTATTATATTTCATCGCTTTGCGATTATGAGCTTTCGTCACATCTTGGTCTTGATATAAAATACTACCGCTAGTCACTTTCTCTAGCCCAATGATAGCTTTACCTGTGGTCGATTTCCCTGAACCAGATTCACCAACCAAACCATATGTTTTACCCTTTTCGATAATAAAATCAACGCCATCCACTGCCAGCACATGATCCGTTACTCTATTAAAGAAACCACTACGGATTGGATAATGAACTTTCAAGTCTTTGATTTGAATGATTTCTGTCATTATACTTCCTCCTGATCGTCTCTAAAATGGAAATCCTGATAACATGTACAGCGGACAAAATGGCCCTCTGACACTTCATGCAATGTTGGTTCTGCTTCATGAGCATCTTCTGAAATCCAAGGAATTCTTGGTGCAAAACGGCATCCTTCTCTTGGTAATTTACTTAATGAAGGAACGACCCCCTCGATCACATGTAACTGACTATCATCTGAATCTTCTTGCGGAATAGACTGTAAAAGCGAGCGCGTGTATGGATGTTTGGGATTATTGAATAATTCTTCAGCTGTCGCAACTTCTACAAATTGCCCAGCATACATCACTGCTACCTTATCAGCCATTTCAGCTACCACACCTAAATCATGGGTAATCAAAATGATCCCTGAACCAGTTTCTTCTTGCAAGTCTTTAAGTAAGTCCAAAATTTGTGCTTGAATCGTTACATCCAATGCTGTTGTCGGTTCATCAGCAATAATGATAGCTGGTTTACATGCAATAGCGATTGCAATGATCACACGTTGTCGCATTCCTCCAGATAACTCATGAGGATATTGCTTCCCTACTCGCTCAGGATTAGGAATACCCACTTGGGTCAAGAGCTCGATCACGCGAGCTTGTTTTTGCTCCGCATTCATATCCGTATGATAGGTCAAGCTTTCTTTGATCTGATCTTCAATACGCATCAAAGGATTTAACGCTGACAACGGATCTTGAAAGATCATGCCGATATCATTACCACGAATTTTGTTATATAATTGCTCGTTAAACGTTGTTAAATTTAAATCCTTATAAAGAATTTCTCCCGTTACACGGGTATTATTGGCATCATGGAGACCAATAATCGTTGTAGCTAATGTACTCTTCCCACAACCTGATTCCCCAACGATAGCTAAGATTTCATTTTTTCCTAATTCAAATGACACATCATCAACTGCATCATAGAACTCGTCTTTGATACGAAAACCTGTATGCAGATGTTGAACGTCTAACAATTGATTACCGTCACTCACTTTAAAACACTCCTCCATATTCGGTTAAATAACTTATCACAACAGGAAAACTTATTAAAAAAACGTCATTTTTTAATAATTATTCTTCCTCTCCTCATTGTAATCGTTTTTAATAAACCCATATTCTCATTGTACTCATATTTAAGCAATTGTATATAAAATTTGTAAAAATTGCAACATTTTGGTAATGTAAATTTTTCTAAATAAACAAAAAAGTGGAACAAAACAGGATTTGTTTTGTTTCACTTTTTTTCATTTCACCTTATAAGTTGTTCATAATATAATCTACAGCGGCACCTACTGTTTCAATTTGCTCTGCGTCTTCATCAGAAATTTCTGTACCAAACTCATCTTCAAGCTCTAAAACAAATTCCATTACACTAATCGAATCTGCATTCAAGTCATCTTTAATGTTTAATTGATCTGTCACTTTCTCAGCTTCAATATCAAAGTGGTTTGAGATAATCTTCGCTACTTTTTCAAGTACTTCTTCACGAGTCAACTGTATTCACCTCCACTGCTTTTGAAAAGCGCTCCTCACGATTGAGTTAAACGCTATGATACATTGTACTCACAATTGATCGATTTGTCCATCTTTTTTTGCAATAGCATTACAATGCGGTTGCAAACAGGTTGCGAAACGGCTTATTCTTTCGTTTCATAATAGCTGACTAATTGGGGTACAACTTCTGTTTTCAACATTGTATGAATTTGGCGGATCGTATATCGAACAGCCTCTGGACCTGTTGATCCATGGGTTTTAACGACTGGTGCTTTCAAGCCAAAAAGAACTGCTCCACCATGTTTCGAGTAATCCATTTCATCTTTCATACCGCGCAACGCATTTTTTAAAAGCAAGGCACCCATTTTTCCTTTAAACCCTTCTGCAAGGATCGATGATTTTAGAAGACCCATCATATTTAAAGCAGTACCTTCAATCGATTTCAATACAGCATTCCCTGTAAAACCATCCGTCACAACCACATCGGCTGCTCCGCTCAATAAATCCCGTGCCTCTACATTACCAATAAAATGGATGCTTTCTTCTTCTGAAAGTAGTTCAAAGGCTTTCTTCGTTAACTCACTGCCTTTTGTTTCCTCAGAACCGTTATTTAAAAGTGCTACACGAGGTTTGTTGATGTTTCTAACTTTTTCAGCATAAAAAGAACCTAATACAGCATATTGAACCAAGTGTTCAGGTTTGTTATCGGCATTTGCACCTAAATCCAACATATCAAACCCACCGTCTGGTTGACCAATCACTGGCAATGTTGACATCAATCCTGGGCGTTCTACATTTTTGATTCGTCCAACGATAAATAATCCAGCAGCTAATAACGCACCAGTGTTCCCTGCAGAAAAAATCGCATCCGCTTCCCCATTTTTTACTGCTTGCGCAGCTAATACCATTGAAGCTGTCTTCTTACGACGAATCGCTTTAACTGGCTCATCATCGCTATCGATTTTCTCATCCGTATGGATAATCGTAATGTTTGTTACATCTGTTACATATTTTTTAATTTCAGGCTCTTTTCCATAAAGTAAAAACTCAATATCTGGAAAATCCTGTTTGGCCAACATCACGCCTTCAACAATAGCCTGCGGCGCATGATCGCCACCCATTGCATCTACTGCAATCTTCATAACATAGTCCCTCCTAGGTAAATTACAATAAGTAGTATAACATATTGAAAAGCGGAACGAGCCGCTTAGACCTCGAACAAATTAGGAAAATGATGGAAAGATGCCCTTCATCTTTTCAGCATTTTGTCTATTTGTTGAGAGGTCTGGCTCGTGGAGCTGGATCATCGAAAAGCGGAATGAGTCGCTTAGCTCTGACAGAAAAATTCAGTGAAAAGCAAATTCTATTTCTCAACAATATCAATCAAAAAACTGCTGCTCGCCATCATCTGGCTTGATCTTCTCAGCAACGCCTTGATACTCCGGCAAAATCCACCACTGCTCCTTTTTCCAAATAACACTAGCTTCTTGGCGAGCAACTTCAAGAATATTAAAATCTGTCACAATATCTCCCACGGCAAATTGTGGAACACCTGATTGTCTGGCACCAAATACTTCTCCTGGCCCTCTTAATTCCAAATCTTTTTCACTTAACACGAAGCCGTTATTCGTTTCTGTCATGATTTTCATCCGTTCCACACCCATTTCATTTTTAGGGTTGGCAACTAAGATACAATAGGATGCATCCGATCCTCGTCCAACACGTCCACGAAGTTGATGCAATTGGGCCAAACCAAAACGATCAGCATCCATGATCAGCATCACCGTAGCATTAGGAACATTAACTCCAACTTCAATTACAGTTGTCGAAACTAAGAGCTGTAGATTATTTTCTTTAAACTCCTGCATGATTTCTTCTTTTTCTTGATTTTTCATTTTACCATGAAGTAAACCAACTTGATAAGTAGGATTGAAAAAAGCAGACATATGTTCAAAAATTTCTGTGGCATTTTTAACATCTAGTGCTTCAGACTCTTCAATCAGCGGACAGATTACATATGCTTGGTGCCCACGAGCCAATTCTTTTTCCATCCATTCTAAAACCGTATCTAATTGCGGCGGACGAATCCAACGAGTTTCTATAGGAATCCGACCAGCAGGCATTTCATCAATGATCGAGACATCCATCTCACCAAAAGCTGTGATAGCTAACGTTCTCGGAATCGGTGTTGCTGTCATAAATAACACATCTGGTTTCATGCCTTTTTCTCTTAGGATCCGACGTTGATTCACACCGAATCGATGCTGTTCATCTGTGATTACTAAGCCTAAGCGATGAAATAAAACGTCTTCTTGGATCAATGCGTGAGTACCAATGATAATATCGATTTCACCTGTTGCTAATTGTTCAAGGATCTCTCGACGCTCTTTGGTTTTTGTCGAGCCTGTTAGCAACGCTGTCCGTACTTCTAAGGGATCATAGAGCTGTTGTAAGCTTTCCATATGTTGTTGTGCTAAAATCTCTGTCGGCACCATCAAAGCCCCTTGAAACCCTACTGTCATCGTGGCATACAAAGCAATAGCTGCTACAACTGTTTTCCCACTTCCGACATCTCCTTGCAGTAAACGCTGCATATGATTTGGACTCATTAAATCCCGACAAATTTCATTCGTTACTTTTTTTTGGGCCGCAGTCAATTCAAATGGCAGCTTCTGGGTAAATGATTTTAGACGATCCACGTCATACTGGATGACCAAACCATTTTGTTCCGCTTTTTCTTGTCTTTTTAACCCTTGCATTTTTAATTGGAATAGGAAGAATTCTTCAAAAACTACTCGTCGTTTTGCTTGATGACTTTCTTCGGGATCACTTGGAAAGTGCATAGCAAACATCGCTTCTTTTCTTGGCATTAAACGATATTTTTCCAATAACTCTTCTGGTAGAATTTCTTGAATAAGGTCGCCATATTTTTCAAATCCTACACGAATCAACTGAATCAAACTACTTTGCCGAACTTTTTTATTTACATGATAAATCGGCGCAAAGTCTTCTCCATCATTTTTTGCGGCTAAAATTTTCATGCCGTTCAATGATTTTCGTTTTGCATCCCATTTACCATAAACTGCAATTTCTTCGGACATCACGATTTTATCTTTTAAATATGGCTGGTTAAAGAAGGAAACGTTAATCACAGCGTGATCTTGCATCATCCGAAACATCATTCGACTTTTTTTGTACCCATAGCGACTCACGACTGGCTCCGATACTACTAATCCTTTTAGAGTAACTTTTTCTTGGTCTTGAATTCCATTTAATTCTTTTTCTTGGATGTCATCATAACGAAACGGATAGTAAGACAATAAGTCTTCTATTGTCCGGATACCTAATTCTTTTAAATTCTCTGCACGTTTTGGACCAACACCTGTTAACATGCCAATGTCATCTGACAAGTTCATTGAATTCCCTCCTGACTTTAAAAGCGGACTACGCTGTTTGTTTTTTTGAACGTCTGGCTCATAAAGCTAGACAAGTATCATCTATTAAATACGAATAGTATCGCTCTTTTTTTTATTTTATATAGAAAAAGCCAAACAACTAGTGTCTGGCTTCGATAAGTCATCTATTATTCAGCTGAAAACAGGTATGGGTAAACTGGTTGTCCACCTTCATGAAGTTCTGTTTCTAGATCTTCATATTCAGCAGTCAATGCTTCTACAAATTTTTCAGCTTCTTTCATTGTACCTTCTTCACCCACAATAATCGTGACGATTTCTGTATCTTCATCGATCATGCGTTTTAGTGTGCCCAATGATGCTTTAAACATATCTGGTTCAGAAACTACGATTTTACCGTCGATCATTCCTAGATAGTCGTCTTTTTTTATTTCAACATTATCAATCGTTGTATCACGCACAGCTGTTGTTACCTGCCCGCTGACTACACTTTCGATCATTTCTGTCATCGTTTTTTTATTTTCTTCTAGTGTTTGTTGATCATTAAATGCAAGCATTGCTGTCATTCCTTGAGAGATTGTTTTTGTTGGAACAACCACTACTGGAATATCTGCTACTTCTGCTGCTTGATCAGCTGCCATGAAGATATTTTTGTTGTTAGGTAAAATAATAACTTGATCCGCATTGACTTCTTTAACAGCTTTCAAGATATCTTCAGTACTAGGATTCATTGTTTGCCCACCGCTGATGATGTAGCTTGCGCCAAGACTACGGAATAATGCTTGTACACCTTCACCTGCTGCAATTGCAATCACTGCAAATGGAACACGTGGTTTTTGAGCAACCGCTGCTTTGGCATCGTGTTCAACTAATGTTTCATGCTGTAAACGCATGTTATCGACTTTGATTTTCACTAATGAACCGAATTTTTGTCCGTAGTTCATCACTTCACCTGGATGTTCTGTATGGACGTGGACTTTAATGATTTCATCGTCATTTACAACAAGTAGAGAATCCCCTAATTCGTTTAAATAGTTTCTGAATGTTTCATAATCGAAGTCGCTGTCTACAGTTGGACCTTCACCGATTTGAACCATGATTTCTGTACAATAACCGAATTTGATATCTTCAGTTGCAACATGTCCGCTGACACCACGGTGATGTTCCGCATTAACCATTTCATCCATCTCACCAGGACTTGGCTCATAAACTTCTGTTGCTAAAAATTCACCAGACAAAGCTTCTAAGAAGCCTTCATAGATAAATAACAAACCTTGACCGCCACTGTCGACCACACCGACTTCTTTTAAGACTGGTAAAAGATCAGGCGTTTTGGCTAAAGCACGTTTAGCACCTTTCACAACGGCTTCCATCACTTCAATACAGTCATCGGTTTCTTTCGCTTTACGTTCACCAGAACGAGCAGCTTCACGGGAAACAGTCAAAATTGTTCCTTCTACTGGTTTCATTACTGCTTTATAGGCAGTCTCAACACCATGAGTAAAGGCTGCGGCTAAATCTTTTGCGTTTAGCGTCACAACATCTGGAATTTGTTTAGAAAAACCACGGAACAATTGTGATAAGATAACACCAGAATTTCCTCTAGCGCCCATCAATAATCCTTTTGAAAGAATAGTTGTTAATTCTCCGACTTTCTCAGAACGAGAATCGGCTACAGCTTTCGCTCCGCTCGTCATAGATAAGTTCATATTTGTTCCTGTATCACCATCGGGTACAGGGAAAACGTTCAATGAGTTGACATACTCTGCATTCACATGCAAACGACTCGCACCTGCCTGAACCATCTCTTGGAACTGACTTGCACTGATTTCTGTTACATTCACCTAAAAAATCCTCCTTTGAGATTCACTGCTGCATAGAAAAGCGAAACGAACCGCTTAGCCCTCGAACAAATTAGGAAAATGCAGGAAAGATGCTTTTTGTCTTTTCGGCATTTTATCTATTTGTTGAGAGGTCTGGTTCGTGGAGCTAGATCAATAAAAAGTGAAACGATCAAGTCCAGCTAAACTCTTGCTAGCAGCTGGCTACCTAGTCAGGCAACACACGAACACCTTGCACAAATACGTTGACAGAATTAGACGTCACGCCTAGTAGTGTTTCAAGGTTATATTTTACTTTTTCTTGTACATTTCTAGAAACCTCAGAAATTTTTGTTCCATAACTTACAATAGTATATACGTCGACCGCAACGCCATTTTCTTCTTGACGTACGACAACACCTTTAGAATAATTTTCTTTACGCAAAATGCCATTTAAATTATCTTTGATTTGGTTTTTACTAGCCATACCGACGATTCCGTAGATATCTGTCGCAGCACCGCCAACGACCGTGGCAATAACCTCATTGGTAATCTCAATGGTGCCTGCTGGTGTTTTGATTTTTACAGCCATTGATGAAAGCCTCCTTAAAGAGCACAATTGCCCAATTTTCTTCTATAATATTTTAACATAGCCGTACCTCAATGAAAAGGAACTTATCTAGATAATTATAGAGCGTCTCATCTATTTTGCCAATAATTGTATAATTTACATCGTTTGTGTGAAAATGTCAAACTGATTTGAAAATCTTCTTGCAAAAAACTGCTTTCTATGATAAATTAAGTTAGTATGAGCTGAAAACTATCGCTCCGAGATCAAAGCAAAGGAGGAAACTAAAAATGGCAAAAGTATGTTATTTTACTGGTCGTAAGACAAGCAGCGGCAACAACCGCTCACATGCAATGAACGCTACTAAACGTACTGTTAAACCTAACTTGCAAAAAGTTCGTGTATTAATAGACGGTAAACCTAAAAAAGTTTGGGTGTCAACTCGTGCTTTGAAATCTGGTAAAATCGAGCGTGTTTAATAGAACGTAAACAAAAAGCTGAACGGCATGCCGTTCAGCTTTTTTATTTATCGCGACTTTGGATCACCGCTATCATTCCAGTATCAAATGACACTCCAGCAGTTGCTCCCACGAACTCATTACTTGCATAAGAAGTTGGAATCTCTACATCTACATGATCCAACGTATACTTACTTTCGGTTAACGTCAGATTCTTAACTGGTGTAAAACAACAGTAAGCTAAATAATTCATACCCGTTTCTTGCTTCACGATATAGCTGCCAGGAAGATAGTAGGCAATACTATTTTGCTGGTCTTTTACCTTTATTTGACCCGCAAATGCTTGAAAACGTGGTTCCAAGGGTAACCATAAGTTAGCTAAAAAATGATCCAGGCGACCACCCGTTGCACCAATAATCGTTATTTCAGCGTTTGGAAATGATTCAACCGTCAGTGCCAAAGCCAATTGAGTATCAGTATCATCTTTTTCCGCTTGCGCTTGTACCAATTTTTGCGCTTGTTTTTGAACCCGTTCTTGCTCACCCTGCGTTAAAGAATCAAAATCTCCCACTGCTAAGTTCAATACCCAGCCATGTTCTACGATATATAAACTGCCTCGATCAATACCCACGAAATAGTCAAACTCTTTCGGGTCAAACTGCGGCCACTCATCCGGCGAACCGCCAGCCACAAGCAAAATATTCATTAATTTAACACAGCTCTCAATGCATCAATACGATCTCTTGGACTTTCTGAATCATAAATATAAGAACCTGCCACAAAGACATTGGCACCTGCTTCTTTACAAAGCTTAGCTGTTTCTGGCACAATACCGCCATCAACTTCGATATCATACGTATAGCCTTTCGTTTCTTTCCACTCTTTTAATTGAGCGATTTTATCTAATGAACTTTCAATAAACGATTGTCCACCAAATCCTGGATTGACCGTCATGATCAAGACTTGATCGACTAAATCCAGCACATATTCAATCGCTGACAACGGTGTACCTGGATTGATCACAACGCCTGCTTTCACACCTGAGGCTTTGATCATTTGAATAGCACGATGGATATGTGGTGTTGATTCTTCATGAACGGTGATAATATCGGCTCCTGCTTTAGCAAAAGCTTCAATATAGTTTTCCGGCTGAACAATCATTAAATGAACATCCAGTGGTAATTTTGTCACTGGTCGAATTGCTGAAACCACATTAGGTCCTAAGGTAATGTTCGGTACAAACTGACCATCCATCACATCCACATGAATGTAGTCTGCTCCTAGTTTTTCGACTAATTGAATATCTCTTTCTAAATTGGCAAAATCGGCACTTAAAATCGATGGTGCTAGTTTCATTAAAGTCACTCCTTATTTTTTCTTATAAATTGGTCTGCGATTTTCTATTTCTAGTAAAAACTGCAGATAATTATCATAACGTGTTTGCGCAATTGTCCCAGCTTCTACGCGTCTTTTCACTTCACAATTAGGTTCTTTGCGGTGCATGCATTCACGAAACTTGCATGATGCTGAAGCTTCTACAAATTCTGGGAACTGTTTAGGTAATTCTGTTGCTTCCATCTCTAAAAAGTCGATTGAGCTAAATCCAGGCGTATCTGCGACTAGTCCATCATACAATGGCAACAGTTCCACATGACGTGTAGTATGTTTCCCACGGCCTAATGATTCAGAAATTTCATCAGTAGCTAGCTGTAGATTGGGAGATATTTTGTTTAGTAAGGTTGATTTCCCTGCACCAGATTGCCCCATAAAAACAGTCAAACGTTCAGGAAAATACTGCTCCAAAGTCCGAACTGCTTCGTCGTCATTCGTTTTCGTTGCAGCAATTACAGGATAACCGATTTTTCCATAGACATGTTGAACAGCTGCGACACTGACCTTCTCTGTATCGTTCAGTAAATCAACTTTTGTCAAATAAATGATCGGAGCGATTCCTTTATCTTCTAATGTAACTAAAAAGCGATCCAACAAGTTATAAGAAAAATTAGGTTCGACCATGCTCATAACGACCACACCTTGATCCACATTTGCGACTGGTGGACGCACTAATTCATTATGTCTTGGAAAAACTTCAAGCAAATAACCATCTGTTGGATTATCACTTTCAAACATCACCTCATCCCCCACTAACGGTGTGATATTTCGATTCCGAAAATTCCCACGTGCTCTAGTTTGAAATGTTGCACCATCTGCATAAATGTAGTAAAAACCGCTTAATGCTTTTCTGATTTGACCTTTCAGAAATGCCACCTCCTCGTCTCTATTGGTTTCATTTTACCATAGGTTGAAGAAAAGCTAAACGCAGGGCAAGATAAATCAATATTCTTTATAAAAAAAGAGGTTGTAGCAAAAGTCGTTTAGGCTTGAGCAATTGAATTAAAAACCGCACAATGCATAAAACGCATTGTGCGGTTTTTAGTAAATTGTCGAAGCCTTCAATTCTTAGTATCTTTGATACTTGAAGATTGATGTGATCGAAATGAAATGGAGTGCCTGACTTTCCCATACCGTTTATTCGGATTTTAGGGGCTTCAACTTATTTTCTAACTATTGTTATTACCTGTTGAGTCAGTTCCGCTTGAGAAATTAACAGTAATAGAGGTGCCTTTAGCAACACTATCACCAACGCTTGGCGATACACTAATCACTTTACCTTTTGAAGCATCTCCAGATCCCTGAATATACTTCAAACCACTACTTTCTATTTGTGCCTTAGCATCTGCTTGCGAAAGATCCATAACGTTTGGAACGCTAACATTACTTGGGCCAGAACTCACTTTTAATGTAATTTTGCCATTTTTAAGATCAAAGGTCGCACCTGCACCTGGATCTTGTGAGATAACAGTTCCCTTAGGTAAGTCACTTGCTTCATCAACTCTTGAAATTTGGTTTTGTTTAATTCCTAAACTAGTCAAAGCATTGACGGCGTTATCATACGTGTAACTTTCAGCATAACTTCCTAAAACTACTGTACTTGATTCAGAACTAGTCGTTGTTGTTTTATCTGGTCCAGAACTAACAGTCAATGTGATTTTCCCTTTTTTAGGATTAAATGGATTACCCGCTGCTGGATTTTGTTCCATGACTAAATCTTTAGCCACTGTATCACTTGGTCGATCTACTCGAGTGATTTGGCTTTCTTTGATCCCGTAACTCAACAATTCCGTTACTGCATTATTATAACTATAGCCTAAGCTTGCATAGTCAGCTAAATAGATATCATCTGGTCCTTTGCTGACAACCAATGTGATTTCATCTGTTTTCGGGTCAACTTCTTCCCCTTTTTTCGGCGTCTGACTAATGACTTTGTCTTCATCTACTTTAGAATCTGTCTCTTTTACGATTTTGATTTGGCTTTCTTTAAACCCTTGTTCACCGAGTTTTTCAATAGCGTCTTTATAGCTGTCGCCTGTAACATCAGCTAACTTGATTTTTTTATTTCCAGAGCTGATATATAGCTCAACTTCACGATTTTTCTTAACCGTCGAACCTATCTCAGGATCTGTTTTGACCACTTTTCCTTCTTCAATATCGTCACTTTGTATTTGCTTTACCTCTGCTTTAACTTCCAGACCAGCATCTTCTAACATACTACGCGCTTGCGTTTCTGTTTTATCTTCAACATTTGGTACCTTGACTTCGCTGCTGCCGCGTCCTGCAAAATAGAATAATCCGCCAATAATCAACGTTAATGCTAATAAAATCATTACGATGACTATCCGTTTCTTCTTCTTTTTTTTCTTCTTTGCGGCCGCTTCCTGTTCTTCGATCTCTTCATGCTCATTCCGCTCTTCTGGAGGTGTTTCCATCGAATTGAAGGAAGAGGGCATCGCCATTTCGTCTGTGATCGGCGTTAGGATCTTGGTTTCACCCATCAATCCTGTTGGTTGCCATTTAGGTTCATTCAAACGGTTAGCAGCCAATACAGTGTATAAATCACGTGACATTTCTTCAGCCGTTTTATAGCGGTCAGCTGGGTCTTTAGCTGTTGCATGTAATACCACATTTTCCAAGGATTGAGGGATATTAGGATCAACTGTTTTAACTGAAGGCATCTCTTCTTGGAAATGTTTCAAGGCAATCGTTACAGCTGACTCTCCATCAAATGGCACGTTACCTGTTAGCATCTCATATAGGATGATCCCAACTGCATAAACATCCGACTGATTGGTCGCCATGCTGCCACGAGCTTGTTCAGGAGATAAATAATGCACAGAGCCTAGCATTGTATTGGTTTGAGTGATAGATGTTTCCGTTAGGGCAATGGCGATCCCAAAATCGGTGATCTTAACAACACCACTTTCATCCATCAAAATATTTTGTGGCTTTAAATCTCTATGAATAATTCTATGTTCGTGCGCTAGTGAAACTGCTGATAAAATTTGTTCCATGATATCAACAATTTTTGCATAAGGAATCGGGTATTGTGTTTGAATAAATCGTTTTAGATCCATCCCTTTCACATACTCCATTACTAAGTATTGTAACCCATCTTCTTCGCCTACATCATAGACACTGACGATATTTGGATGAACCAATTCGGTAGCGGCTAGGGCTTCTCTTTGAAAGCGGCGAATCGCGGCTTGATCATTTTGAAAGTCAAAACGTAACACTTTAACTGCTACGTCACGATCTAAAATCAAGTCATGTGCTAAAAACACATTTGCCATACCGCCACTGCCGATATTGCCAATAATATGATATCGACCATTCAATTTTCTGCCGATTTCGATCATTGGTTTTCCTCCTTCTGTTCGTCAAAATGGATCACTAAGACAGTGATGTTGTCCGCCCCACCTGCTTCGTTAGCAGTTGCAATCAGTGTTTCAACTTTTTCATTTAATGTTTTATCTGAAAGTAAAGTAGCCAGAATATCCTCTTCTGAAACCATGTTTGTCAGTCCATCTGAGCATAGCAAAATATAGTCATTTGGTACCCAAAGATGGTTAGCAACATCGACTTCTACCATCCGTGGCATGCCTAATGAACGTGTTAAAACATTTTTACGTGGATGATTGGCCGCCATTTCGCGAGTAATTTCGCCAGATTTTACTAGTTCATTAACTAAAGAATGGTCTTCTGTTAGTTGGCGCAATTCACCATTACGAACTAAATAAGCTCGGCTATCACCAATATTCGCCAACACAAATGATTGATCAAGTAAAACGGCGCTAACAATCGTCGTCCCCATTCCTAAATATTCTGGGCGAGACTGACCTTTTTCATAAATCATTTCATTCTCATCTTGAATTTCTTTGATCAGCCACTGGGCAGCTTTTTCTGATGTATCGATTAGACTTTCCTGCCAGCGTTCACCAAGATTATTGACTGCCATCTGGCTCGCTACATCTCCTGCCTGATGACCGCCCATTCCATCTGCTAAAATAGCTAGAGAAACTCCTGATTGGTTCTCAAATAAACCAGCATAATCCTGATTGGTATTGCGTTTCCGTCCGACATCTGATTGAAAATTGATTTCCACTATGCTTCACCTCGTTTAACAAAATTTCTGCATACAGCAAATAAAGAATCCATCCGTGCCTAATTGATGCGGGTATAGCGTGAGCATTTGCTCATGCACAGAAGGCTCTACAGCCTCGCTAACACTGACATCTATTTTTTTAAATTCTGGATGTTTTTGTAAAAATGCTGCAACAACTTCTTGATTTTCTTCTTCGGCAATCGTACATGTGCTATAGACCATTATACCGCATTGTTTTACCGTTGGGGCAACACTTTCAAGAATTTCTAATTGAATTTTAGGTAATTGATCAAAATCTTGTGCTGCTTTATTGTATTTAATATCTGGTTTACGACGCATCAACCCTAATCCAGAGCAAGGTGCATCTACTAAAATCCGATCAAAATATTCTGCTGGAAATTCTTCTCCAACTTTGCGTGCATCTAATTTTTCAGTGTCTACGACGTCTTTTACATGGAGACGATCAGCGTTTTGTTTGATCAACTTGATTTTATGATCGTGAATATCTAAAGATTTCACACGACCGCCTTGCGCTGCATCAAGGAATGTTGCGATATGTGTCGTTTTACCACCAGGCGCCGCACAAGCATCTAAAACTACATGATTTTTTTCGATTTGCATGGCTGGGGCAACAAGCATCGAGCTTTCATCTTGGATTGTCAATTTCCCTGCATCAAACAAGTAATTTCCGGCTAAAAAGCCTTTATCCGCAACCACACCATAAGGGGAAACTTGACTAGCTTGGGCTTCGATATGGTCTTCTTGTAAAACCTTCAACGCATCTTCAATGCTGATTTCACGTGTATCCACACGACCACTAACATGACTTTTTTCAAAAAGCGACAACCCTAATTTTCTTGTTTCTTCCAATCCCATTTGTTTGATTAACTTTTCCGTCAGCCATTTGGGCATGCTGATTTCTACTGATAGGCGTTCGACAGGATCTTTGATATTGTCTAAACTTGGTGCTCCTTCTCGTTGAAATGCCCGAAGTACACCGTTCACAAATTTACCGATACCAACATTGCCTCGGTGTTTCCCGATTTCAACAGCTTCATTGATGATGGCGTGATCAGGAATTTTATCTAAAAAGACTAATTGATAGATTGATAAACTCAGTAAATTTTTCACCCAACTATCGACTTTTTTAGGGTTGGTAATAAATGGCGTTAGATAATATTCTAATAACAATTTTCGGCTGATCGTGCCATACACTAGTTCTGTGAATAGGCGACTATCTTTTTCTCCTAAAGCAGACTTATTGATCATTTCGTTTAATAATAAATTTGAATAGGCACCGCCATTATCAACGCGCTCAATCGTTCTTAATGCCACATAGCGGACAGAACTTTTTACTCTTGCTGGTATTTTCTTTCCCATCTTGACTAGCCCACCTTATCTGATTCTGCGACTGTTTTACCGACGCCATTTAAGAAGTCTTGGATAAATAATTTTCCTTTGCCGGATGGCTGAATCGTGTTGACAGAAAGAACGGTCCCTTCTCCACAGGCGATCCATAATTCCTTTTTGCTACGTTTGATGATCGTTCCTGGAACGTCATTTGTCGTTTCATCCAAAGGGGTAACATCCCATAATTTCCAATTGATTCCATTATAGGTAGTAAAAGCTGTCGGCCACGGGCGCATACCGCGTACTTGATTGTCGACTTGCTCCGCTGTTTTATGCCAATCGATTTGTTCTTGTTCTCTCGTGATATTCGGAGAAAACGTTACTTCATTTTCATCTTGAGGTTGTGGCGTGATTTCACCAGCTAAAATTTTAGGCAATGTTTCCAGCAATAATTCTTTCCCCACAAGACTTAATTTATCAAACATCGTCCCAACATCATCTGTTTTAGTGATTGGAATCGCTTTTTGAGAAAGAATATCTCCAGCATCCATTTTCTTCACCATCTCCATGATCGTGACACCTGTTTCCTTTTCTCCCTCAATGATCGAATAATGAACAGGCGCTCCACCACGATATTTTGGCAACAATGACGCATGAACATTGACTGCTCCCAGTTTTGGCGCAGTTAAAATTTTCTCTGGTAAAAATTGTCCAAAAGCGGCTGTCACAATCAGATCAGGCGCAAGTTCGATAATTTTTTCCATTTCAGGTGAACCTGAGATTTTTTCCGGCTGTAAAACAAGTAATCCATGTTTGACTGCCGCTTCTTTCACAGGTGTTGGCGTAATTACTTTTTTACGTCCAACGGGGCGATCTGGCTGCGTCACGACTGCTTGAATCTCATAACCGTTTTCGATTAATCCTTCTAAAATCGGGACTGAAAATGCGGGTGTTCCCATAAAAATTAATTTAGTCATCTAAATGTTCCTCCATATATGCATCTAAATCTTCTGGTTTGATTGGATCAATGATTTTGTCGATAAATAATTCACCATTTAGATGATCGATTTCATGTTGAAATGCTCTAGCGAGATAACCATAGGCGGTCACTTCGATCTCCTGTCCTTCACGGTCAAAGTAACGAACGGTTACTTCATCTGCTCGTTCAACTGTGCCATAGGTTTCTGGAATACTTAAGCAGCCTTCCACATCGATATCTGTGCCTTTTCGCTCGATGATTTCAGGATTGATCAACTCAAATAAACCAGTTTCATCATCCACTTCGATCACTGCTAATTGCAAGTTTTTCCCAATTTGTGGCGCTGCTAGACCAATCCCATCATGGGCGATCATCGTTTCGTACATATCTTCTAGAAGTTTCACTGTTTCATCCGTGATCATTGTCACCGGTTTTGCTTTTTGTTTTAGGCGTTCATTAGGGTGTATCACTATAGGATAGCGCATAGAGTTTCCTTTCTTAAAATCAATCATCCCAGCTCTATTACCTCACTGTGATTCTTGACAGTTCTTATAAATCAGATAAAATTCATTGGCTCAGCATCGATTGATAACTTTAAACCGTGTGCTGTTGCTCTTTGAGTATCGGTCAGGATTTTTTTTAAGATATTTTGCAAATTCGGTTCGTTTTTATATTTAATGATCACTTGGTAAAAATAACGATTATTAACACGCATAATAGCGTTTGGTGTTGGTCCCAATAAAATACTTTGGTCAGACAAGCCAGATTTTAATTCTTTGACTATTTCAAACATCTGCTTGGCCGCTTGATTTTCTTCAGGATGGCTTGCGGTGATTTGCACCGTAAAATAAAATGGTGGGTAATCGCCACGATGGCGGACGTACATTTCTTTTTGGTAAAAGTCTTCATAATCTTGAGCCTTCGCTAACTGAATTGCATAATGTTCAGGATTAAAAGACTGAATGATTACTTCTCCCGGCTTCTCAGCGCGTCCTGCCCGACCGCTGACTTGGGTCAATAATTGAAATGTCCGTTCACTCGAACGAAAATCTGGCAAATTAAGTGCCGTATCAGCATTCAAGACACCGACTAAGGTTACATTTGGAAAATCTAATCCTTTAGCAATCATTTGTGTTCCAAGCAGAATATCTGCTTCATGATTACCGAAGGCTGTCAAAATTTTCTCATGGGCACCTTTTCGTCTTGTTGTATCAACATCCATCCGTAAAACACGACTTTCAGGGAATAATGCTTTAAGTTCTTCTTCCACTTTTTGCGTTCCAGTTCCATAATAACGGATTTTATCACCGCCACAGTTGGGACAATGATAAGGAATACGTTCTTCATGACCACAGTAATGGCATTTCATCGTTTTCGTATCCATGTGCAGCGTTAGCGAAATGTCACAGTTTGGACAAGGTAATACATAGCCGCAATCTCGGCACATTACAAAAGAAGAATAGCCTCGACGATTCAACAGCAGAACACTTTGTTCTTTTTTAGCTAAACGATCTTGGATCTTTTCTTGTAGTGCTATTGAAAAGGACGACGTATTTTTATTTTGGATTTCTTCACGCATATCCACAACGTCAATTGTGGGTAACGTGGCTGTTTGATTGGCTCTTTTTGATAGTACTAAGCGTTTATAGACATTTTTTTGTGCTCGAGCTCGTGTTTCTAGCGAAGGTGTTGCACTGCCTAAAACCACTGGGCAATTGTGATATGCAGCTCGCCAAATGGCAAGATCCCGTGCATGATAACGTGGCGTTTCTTCTTGTTTATAACTGGCTTCATGCTCCTCATCAATGATAACTACTCCAAGATTTTCTAAAGGAGAGAAAATCGCCGAACGTACGCCTACTACAACTTGTGCTTCACCACGTTCGATTTTACGCCACTCATCATATTTCTCTCCTTGAGATAAGGCGCTGTGCATCACTGCAACTTGTTCACCAAACCGACTTTTAAAGCGGTGAACCATTTGTGGTGTCAATGAAATTTCAGGTACTAGCATCATGGCAGTTTTTCCTTGATTCAAGACTTCCGCGATCACTTGGAGATAGACTTCTGTCTTCCCGCTACCAGTGATGCCTTCTAGTAAATAGGTTTGACTGATCTCTTGGTTGACTGAATCCAGAATGTTGTTTACGGCATTTTGTTGTTCGTCATTCAAGGCTAATGCTGTTGTTTTTTCAAATGTATGGTCTGCAAATGGATCACGATAGGCTTCGGCTTCGATAAAGGTCAGCCACTGTCTATTTGCTCCGTCATTTAAAACAGCTGTGCTAAATCCTAGTTCTTTCATCTCTTTGACCGTGGTCATTTTTTCTAGACCTACTTGCTGTAAGTAGTTGATCAATTGCTCTTTTTTCTGTGAGCCTTTTCTAAGTTCCATTCGTGCTTCTTCCAATTGTTCAACATTTTTTAACGCTTGAACATAGCGGATTATTTTGACTCTATTTCGAGTATTCACTTCGTAGCGAATATCGACTTTTTGCTGTTTTCTAAGTTGCATCAATTGCGGTAAAATATTCCGTGCTACAGCATCTTCCCAAGCAATTTCATCTAAGCCATAAAATAATTCATCTTGCATTGTTTCTTCTAGTTCATCCGTTAAATATATGTATTTACTATAATCTGCACGCATTACGCTTGGCAGCATCGTTTGTAAACAGGTGATTTTAAAGGCAAATGTTTTCTCTTTCATGTAGTCAGCTAATTCCAGTAATTCCGTATTAAGGACAGGTTTTAAATCTAGAACAGATAGAATTTCTTTCCATTCAAACTTTTGCGCCGCTATTACTTCATCAGAGACTTCATCTATCGCTAAAACAAACCCTTGTAAATGACGGTTTCCATTACCAAATGGAACTTCTACCCGCATACCAACGGTTAATTGTTGTTCTAAGTTAGAAGGAATCAAATAAGTAAACGGTTGGTCTGTCTGCATCGTCGGTACATCAACAATCACTTGCGCCGCTTTTCTCATAATTATTCCTCCATTCTATATTGTTCATTCTAAGCACGTTTGTTCAGCTTTTCTTTATTCTAGCTTCCCAAACCAACTCTTCGGAAAAAAGATGCTCTCTGCTAGTGCCAAAAATCGGCACGATCAGATTTCCCTATTTTTCTGTCAGAGTTAAACGGGTTCGTTCAGCTTTTCTTTGACTATTGTACTAAAGAATCAGGTATTTGTCTTGTTCCTCTGATTTCTGTTACTAAAAATTAAAGGCCTTGCTTGTTTTTTTCTAAATATATAAAAACTGAGATGAAAACTTTTCATGGTTTCATCCCAGTTCCAGCTATTTTATAAACTTTTTTCTTCGCGGATGCGATTTTCAAGTTCTTTTTGTTCTTGTTCGTGTCTCATTTTTTGTTCTTCTTTTGCCATACGCATTCTTTCACGTTTTTCTTCTGGACGAGGATCATTGATCACTGTTGCAGCATCGATTTCTTCTAATGCTTGACCTACGCTTTTTACAGATTCAAAACTTTCTAGTGTTGGTTGTGCACCTTCGTCTAATTCGTGAGCGCGTTTACTTGCTAAGATCACAAGTGAATATTTTGATGGTACTTCTTTTAATAATGAGTCAATAGATGGTTTTAGCATCATAAGGCTACATCTCCTTCAACATTTTAATATAGTTGCCAATTACTCGATCAACGCGAAAATGTTCACTCGCGATAATTTCTTTGATTCGTTTTACAGCTAATGGAACTTCATCGTTCACAACCGCATAATCATATAATGCCATCATTTCGATTTCTGCGCGAGCCACACGCATTCGTTCTTCAATCACTTCATGATCATCCGTACCACGACCAACGATCCGTGATTTAAGCTCAGCTAAATCTGGTGGAGTTAGAAAAATAAAGACCCCATCCGGCACTTGTTCTTTTACTTGCTCAGCACCTTGGACTTCGATTTCTAAAAAGACATCTTTTCCTTCATCAAGCGTTTTGTTGACATAAGAAAGCGGCGTTCCGTAGTAATTCCCTACATACTGTGCGTATTCTAGCATCTCGCCAGCTTCGATCATTGCTTCAAATTCTTCTTTTGTGCGGAAGTAATAATCTACCCCTTCTACTTCCCCTTCCCGCATTTTACGGGTAGTCATAGAAATCGAATACTGAAAATCGTTTTCTTCACTATCAAAAATTGCTTTGCGTACCGTTCCTTTACCAACTCCAGAAGGACCCGATAGTACAATTAATAACCCACGCTCTGACATGATGACTTCCTTTCATTAAAAGCTGAACAGGCTCATTCAGTCTCAACTGGAAAATAGAAAAATATGAGGTTGGCGCTTTTTGCCACAATCAGATTTTATCTTTTTCCCAAGAGACTAGCCTGTAAAGCTAGATAAGTTAAAAGCTGAATGAACCTGGTTAGTTCTGACTGAAAAATAGGGAAAGATGATCGTACCAGTTTTTGGCACTAACAGCTTTCATCTTTTTTCCGAAGAATTGGTTCATAAAGCTAAACAATTTTAAAAATAAGCTACCAATGTAGCTAAATATCAATAAAGTATTAGTTCTATAATGCACTTTTTTTCAGTAATTTTCAAGGCTTTACCCATAAATTTTTAGAAAAAAGCGAATATCCATTTAATTCTAACTTTTAGCAATCTAATCTCATGTTTATTCAGTGAATGATTCATTCAACTTTGAAATATGGTTTGAGCAATTCTTTTAAGGAAAATTTCTAAAAAGAGTATACAGCACCCCGGTTTTTCAAGTAGAATAAAGTTATTACTTATTTTCACAAAGAAAGAACTAACCTAGTTAATTATGTGAAAGAATTAAAAAAACGAAGGGATTTAACTCTATGTTCACACGAATAACACTTTTGAAAACAATCAGCAGCTTGCTACTGATTGCTTGTATTTTACTTGGAAGTTTTGCTCAAACAAGTTATGCACAAGAGGATTTAATGGAATTTGCAGAAAAAACAGGCTTTCCCGTTAAAGAAGCCTACCGTCCAAAAGCCTCGATTGTGATTGATGCTGATTCCGGTCAGATTTTGTGGGAAGAGCAGCCAGATTTAGCTTGGAGTCCTGCCAGTATCGCCAAAGTCATGACAATGTATTTAGCATTTGAAGCGATGGAGCAAGGAAAATTTGATTTAGACACGACGATCACAGCGACTGAAACAGATGTCAAAATCTCACAGATCTATGCATTAAGCAATAACAAAATCGCCTTAGGTGTTCATTATCCTGTTCGTGATATCTTTTCTATGGTTGCAGTTCCTTCATCAAATGTTGCCACGCTGATGTTGGCAAATCTTGTTTCTGGTAATGATGGCGCCAGTTTTATTCGTAAAATGAACGATAAAGCGGCAGAATTAGGCATGAACAATACTACTTACTTTAATTGTAGCGGTGCACAAATCGGTTCTTTTGAAGGCTTATATCAAGCCGAAGGTATCGACCCTAATGGCGAAAACAAATCAACTGCTAGAGATTTAGCTATTTTAACTTACAACCTACTAAAAAAATATCCAGATGTTTTACAATTTACTAGTAAACCTGTTGTTAAAACGATGGAAAATACCCCCTATGAAGAAACGTTTGAAACCTACAATTATTCCTTACCTGGTGCGAAATATGGTTATAACGGCGTAGATGGCTTAAAAACCGGATCCAGCCCGCTTGGCGGTTTCAATTATATTGCGACAGCAAAAAAAGGGGATCTCCGACTAATCGAAGTTATTTTAGGCGTAGGTTCTTGGTCCGATCAAGAAGGCGAATACGAGCGTCATCTAGCTGGAAATGCGATCTTAGACCATGCCTTTTCTACGTATGAATATAAAAAATTACTTTCTAAAGGATCAAACAAGATCGAGCAAAAAGAGATCAATCTTGAGCAGGATCTCTATGGCTTTGTCAAAAAGAACAGTGAGCCTAGCTTCACTCTAGCAGATGGTCAACTTTCTTTGAAAAGTGAACTCGGTCAAGTTTCACCGAATATTCCTGCTAAAAGTGTCAGCTATCAAGATTCTGAGACACAAACAGGTAATAACAATTCAGATAAAACAAACGCCAAAAAAACTAGTCAATCAGCAAAAACACCAAAAAAAGAGCATAATTATTTAATCAGTAGTCTTCTAGTAGGTCTAGGTCTACTATTCCTGATTTGTTCAAGACTATTTAGAAAACGAATTGCTGGAGTTAAACGTAGTAGTCGCACAATAGCCACACCTACAACTCGTTTATTCTTTACATTAGGCGCTCTATTAGTGCTTTCAGCAGTTGGCGCATTTCTATTTTTATAAAAAACAAAGAGAGCGGGACAAAGCTAAAGATCAGCTTTGTTTCGCTCTCTAAATCCGAATAAACGGCGATAAAAAAGCAGCTCCTTCGGAAATAAGCTGAAATTCACAAAAATTTGAAGAGCAATTTTCGTGAATTCCTTCTTATTTCTCAGAGCTAAACACTTTTATCTCGGCCTCTTTAAACTATCTTTTAAAAGCCCATATTCGATAAAGTATTCACAACACCAATGATTTCATCATGGCGTTTGATTTTTTTATCCACAGGACCATCTACCTCTTGAACGTCCACTCGGACAACAAAACGACGGTTCAATGTTACAAAGGCCTCTTCATTCACTCGAATATTAAAAACCTCGTTTGTAAATGACACACAAGCATCTTCCCACACTTTAAATGGATCTTTATCAGAAATAATCTCTCTTTTTACTACTGATTTCCCACTTAGTTCATGGAACGTTACATCATAATATTTTGACATAAATAGTCACCTCTTTACTTTCTTCTCTTTCATTATAACGTTAAAAAATAGAATCACAAACGATTTCCCATTATTCGACGTTTTGGATTTGCTCACGGATTTTTTCTAGGATCGTTTTCATTTGAACCACAATATTTTTGATTTCAATTGGGCTAGATTTAGATCCAATCGTATTAACTTCACGGTTCATCTCCTGCATCAGAAAATCTAATTCTCGGCCAACAGGTTCTGATTGGCACAATAATTCTTGTAGTTTGTCCACATGTATCGCTAAACGATCTAATTCTTCATGAATATCGCCTTTTTCCAGCAAAATCGCAAGTTCTGTCAGTAGACGAGCTTCGTCTACTTGTTCACCTAACCAAGCATTTAGTTTTGCTTCAAATTTTTCACGGTAATCCTTTTCATAGATTTTCACAAATCCGGCTAATTCATGAACCAAATCGATGAACTCTTGACTATATCCAGTCAAAACTTGCTGGATTTTTTGACCTTCCTGCAGACGGCTGGCATCAATGCGTTCAACCGCATTTCTAACAGAATCTAAAACGAGGTCGCCAAAGGTTTCATCAGATTCTTGTTTCTCAGTCACTTCAACATAATCTGAATTATTCAGTAGTTGGTTGATATTTTGCCCAGGATTAAATTCTGATTGAGGATAATTAGCTGTCAGCTCTTGCTTAATCTCACCCAATAATTGATGGATCAGCTCCCAATGTACTTGCACTTCCTTGTTGCCACTGCCCGTTTGCTTGATATTGATGTAGGCTTCGATCCGACCACGTTGTAGCGTTTCTTTCATCAATTGACGGATAGCCATTTCATACGGATTGACTTCTTTAGGCATTCGTAATTGGATATCTAAAAAGCGCTGATTGACACTTTTGATCTCGACATCGATTTGATACGTGTCATTTAAAAATGTTTCTTTTCCAAAACCAGTCATACTTTTCATTGACAGGGTGTCCTCTCTACATTGATTTTATTGCTTTAGATAATATCTCAAATTCTTCGTTTGTTAAGGTGATCCCTTTGCCCATCTTTTCATGATCGGCCGACCAGTCTCTTAAATCAAATTTTGGCGGACGCCCATTCCAACTAACTAAATTAAATTCTTTACGCCACCCTTGAGTATTTTCCGATAAAACTGCGATTTCTTCTACGATTTCATATGAAAAATCTTGTGCCATTATTGATCCACTCCTTGTAATATAAATTCTTTCATTAAAATTTGTAGCGCCTGAGCTGGTAATTTATCCAGTAAAAAGGCGATACGTTGCGGTTTCTCTTTTTCATCTGAATCCAGTAAATTGTTCATTAATGCTAACTGTTGTTTATCAGAAAGTAAAAAGTAATCTTCATAGTATTTCTTCAACCATTCTTGAACAGAAATCATCCCAATGTTCTCTACTAAATTCGTTTTGACATGGTTACTTTGTTGTAAAAGCGCCACTAATTCTTGCATCGTATACAGTCTAGAAGCTGAAATTTCCTGAGTCTTTGCTAACAGCTCAACTAAAACCATCCCGACATTTTCGGTATACACCCTGTCTCTATATATTCTACGCAATTTTTTACAGATTTTATTTTTCTGCTCTGCCGTATGCCATAGTTCAATTTGATACGTCTGTTTAACAAAGGTAAAAAATGCTTGTTGAAATACCTCTAAACTACTGATTGTCTCATCAAATGTATACCAATAGCCAAGATATTTTCGCCCGATGACTTTCATTGTTTCTAAATAGCCTAATTGAATATTTTTTGTTGAACGAGCACCATCAAATAATAGTACAGCTCCCATACTCCATGGTGTCTGTAGCGTCAAACAACTAGTTGTTGCTGGTATTTTTACTGGTTTGGTGATGCCTGGCCCTTTCACATCCACAATAATGCACTCAGTTGCATCACTACGCAACGCAATGTCTACGGGAATATTATTACGATAGCCGCCGTCCACATAGTATTTGTCAGCAATTTTCGTTGCCGCCATAGCTGGAAAAAAGGAAGCCGATGCCAATAACCAATTTTGCCATTGATCACTCGGACAGGTATTGAAATGAATATTTTTTTCCATCATATTGGGCAGCTCTGTTGTGACCAAATAAAAATCAGCTGTGACCTGCTGCATTTTTTCTTGTGAAAAAGTGTCGTGGATCAGTTTTTGCAATGGCTCTGTTGAAACACCATTTGATTGGATCGCATTCACAGTAAATGAGCCAATTTGACTCATCATTCCTCCTAATGTATCACCAGATGTTGTTGATACTGGGAAAGATAGAATTTTTTGTGTATCAATCTTCTCCCACATATCTTTAGCTGCCCCAAAATCATCTTGTAGAACCAGCGCGCCATTCAGTGCACCAACTGACGTCCCTGTGATGATCTTGATTGGAATAGCTAATTCTTTCAATGCTTGCCAAACACCGATTTGATAGGCACCTCTAGCACCTCCACCGCCTAAAACTAAGGCCGTTCGATAGGAAAAACATTTACTAGCTACTTTATTTTCTGTCACCGTATACCCGTATTTTATAAACACTTCTTGTAAATATAGGGGCAATGATTGTGGAAAAACAAATGTGCTATTCAGCTGAAAAGTCTGCTTAAAAAATAGATCTATCGCTAAAAAAACTGATCTCCAACTAATTTTTCCAGTTTCTAAAATCAACAGATTCGTTATTTTTCCTATTTCAACTGTTAAAAATAAATAAGGATTCTTACCTTTATAGATCGCATAAGCTGTACTTTCATTGTCACGTACTTTTTTTCTAAAAACTTGCCTTGCTAATGTATGTGTCTCATAAAAAGGGAATAATTGGATACTATTAGATACTTGTTTAGAAGAATCCGACCACTCTGAAGCAATCATTTCTTCACTTCTCATTACAAACACCTCCATCTGTTCAAGTATACCAAAATTTCTCGAAAATTACTTTTTATTAAAAATATACAAAAAGCGTACCTTTTTATTCGCTTTTCACGTAAAATAGATGTGGTATACTTTTTATAGAATTACGTAGAAATCAGCTATGATAGATTGATCGATAATCATAAACCCTCGTTTAAAACAAAATCAAACAATTACAACGATCAAATCTTAACAAACCTAGAAAATCCCACTAGAGTTTTCTAACAAAATCTCTATTTTCTGACAAAAAGTACTAAAATCTGTTAGAATACACTGACTACCTTTCAGAAAATATAAAAGTAGTTATAGAAAATAAATTGGATATACTCATCTCCAAAACGTTATATCCAATAAAGCCAACCAAAATAAAATCTATTGTCTTGAATTAAGGATGGCTATCCTGTTTTCCGACCAAATAAGGAATAATTCAAGGTTACATGGTTAAAGTTTATTGAAAAAACCTACACAGTGAGATTAATGATAAAGGATGTTTATATGAAAACCAGAACTATTTTACTGAAAATCTGTTCGTTCTTATTAGTCATGGGCTACTTTTCAGGTATTTTAACTGCAACCGGTGCTTATGCTGCAGAAGATATTCTAACAATCACCCAAAATGCCGGCTATCAAACAAATGAATTTTATAAGCCAAAAGCTTCGATCGTCATTGAAGCTCAAACTGGTCAAGTTCTTTGGGAAGACAATCCTGATTTAAAATGGAACCCGGCTAGTATCGCTAAACTGATGTCTGTCTACCTTGTTTTTGAAGCACTTGAGCAAGGTAAATTTACGTTAGATACAACGGTCAAAGCAACAGATAACGACCAAGCGATTTCACAGATTTATGAGTTAAGTAACAATTCAATCGTTTCAGGTGTCGACTATCCCGTTCGTGACCTACTCTACGCGACACTTGTCCAGTCATCAAATGTTGCCACCGTCATGCTAGCGAACCTTGTAACTGCTCATGATGAATCCAAGTTTATTCATATGATGAATGACAAAGCTAAAGAACTTGGCATGACCAACTCAACCTTTTATAATTGTAGCGGAGCTGAAACGGGTGCTTTTAACGGCTATTATAAACCAGAAGGAATCGACCAAAATGCAGACAACGTAACCACTGCTCGTGATTTAGCTATTTTATCTTATCATTTATTGAAAAACTATCCGGATACCGTGAAGTATACAAGTCCCGTCCAGATCACGATCATGGAAAATACGCCTTATGCTGAAGTCCTAGAAAATCATAATTATTCCTTGCCTGGTCTTGCTTATGGTTATGAAGGTGCCGATGGCTTAAAAACTGGTTCAAGCCCAACTGGCGGCTTCAACTATGCTGCTACTGCCAAACGCGAAGATACACGCTTGATTGAAATTGTCTTAGGTGTTGGCGATTGGGAAGACCAAGAAGGCGAACTTCAGCGCCACGCATTTGGTAATGCTATTTTTGATCGTGCTTTTGCTACTTATGAATACAAACAACTACTTGCTACAGGAAATCATACGATCAACAAAGAAGAAGTGATCTTGGATCAAGACTTTTATGGCGTTATTCAAAAAAATACCGAACCTGTCTTCACATTATCAACTGACAAACTAACGATGGACAATGGACTTGCCCAAGTTTCTCCAACCATCAAAGTGCCAAGTGTTTCATTTAAATATGCAAAAAAATTGAGAGCTCTACAAAACGGGACTTTCCTTCAAAATACTAAGAAAAAGAACGGTTTATCGACCTTTTTCGTTAATGGCTTACTGATTATCTTAGGTCTTTTAGTCATAGCCTTATCCAAACTATTTAAAAAAGAAACCACTGGAACGACCAAATTCAGCCCTATTTTGGCTCTAGGTGTCTTACTGATTCTCGCAGGAATTGCTTTAAGCATCTATACAATCGTCATCGGTCCATGGTTTTAATTGAATAACAAAGATAAACAGCCCCTGCTCGTAGGCGGCTGTTTTTTTGGCTCCCCCCGTTCAACTTTTTGTGGTTAACTCTTTGAGTAACCAGTGCTTGATTTGACTTCCAGATAAAGTAAGGTCTTATCAAAAATTGTTACTCTTGAAACAACATTAGCTGAGACTTTGAACGAAGAATATTAGTTAGAACTAGACCTTTAAGTGATGAATGCATAAAAAAGCATATTTTTATGAAGTTCACACAAATTTGGGTAAGAAAATTTAGTATTAGTCTTTAGTATTTGGGGTAATTATTTATTTTTCTTTAGTTGTTTGATTTCTTTTTCGATTTGATCGATTTGTTTGCCTAAAGCCTTTTGTTCATTTTTATCGCGAGATACTTTTTTCTTGTTAATCAATTCTTGTTTTTCTTGGATCAATGCAGCGATTTTTGATGCTGTATCTTCACCTGGAATTGATGGTGTTGTTGTGTTACCAGTTGAACCACCTGTTGATCCACCTTTTTTCAATGCTTGGATTTCGCTTTCGATTTCACCGATACGAATGCCTAAAGCTTTTTGTTCTTGTGGATTACGTCTAACTTTTTTCTTGTTGATCACTTCTTGTTTTTCTTGGATCAATGCGTTGATTTTTGCAGTGTTATCTACAAGTTGAGCTGAGTTAGCATGTACTTGCGTAGCGGTTGCTAAAAATCCTGTTCCTCCGATTGATAAAGCTAAACCAGAAACTACTGCACCTTTTACAAATTTGTTCATTATAAATTCTTCCAATTTATTTTTTGTTCGAATACTACTGTTTATATAACAATAGTTCCGATACACAAATTATACCCACAGTTCTCTATAAAGCAAACTATTATTTTATAAATAGTAGAATCAAAATTTTATACACCTGTCGAAATTTATGAAAAAGATTGATTTATCAAGGGATACAGCTGCTTATTTTCTCAAAAATAATTTATAGAAAATAAAAAAATCTAACTTTTTTACTCATAAGTGAGTAGAAAAGTTAGATTTTTTCTCTAAATTTTGTCTAATTACTCTTTACATTGATCCTTTAAATACATCAGCATTTTTCACAAAATAGTCAACACCTGAATAAATTGTGAACAGTAAGCAAATATAAAGCATAATTTGATCTACAGGAAAACCAATAGCTGCAAACGGAATATTGTTGATAAATAATAAAATGATCGCAACCATTTGTGTTGCCGTTTTGACTTTACCTGGCCAAGCTGCGGCCATTACTTCGCCGCCTTCAACTAATAGTAAACGCAACCCAGTAACAGCAAGCTCTCTACATACAATGATTGCCACTACCCAAGTTGGCACTTTTTGTTGCCCTACTAAAACGATAAATGCTGTCATTACCAACATTTTATCTGCTAATGGATCTGCAAATTTACCGAAGTTTGTCACTAGCCCTCGTGCACGTGCGATTTTTCCATCTAACCAGTCAGTAAGACTTGCAACTGCGAAAATAATTGCGCCAACTAGTTGAGTGACTGCTAGTGATGTCCCTGCTATGGTTAGTGTGCCCCAGTCCATTGGAATGCTAACGACAGCAATAAAAATCGGGATCATGAATATTCTAATAACGGTTAATTTATTTGGTAAGTTCAATGCCTGTTGCCCCTCTCTTTTCCTACTCATTTTACGTTATCTCATAGAAGGTGTCACGAAAAAAGATTTTTTTGCACCTAAATGATGTTTAAGTAAATGAAAGAAACTCTCAATAAATAAGTGAGAAAAACACAGGGAACGACCATTCATTGTTCATCACCTATTTTTCTCACTCATCTCTATCTATAAACGTAGTTTTATTGTGGTTGTTGAGACTGTGTTGATTGTTCTGATTGTGCATATGCAAGAGCCATATTGATATTTCTTAATCCAATTCCTGTATTGTTAGGATTAAACTCCGCTTTTTGACCGTCTAATTTGAATTCCATGTACTCAGAAGCACCTAAACTAACAACAACTTGCGCCGTTCCTGCTGGAATTTCAACAGATTTAGGTTGTCCAGGCTGAATCGTTTCTTGATAAAAATAGCCGTTGTCATTATTAGCAGCTGTTGCAATATAAACACCCACCCAACAAGGTCCCGTCACAGCATTAAATTCAAGCTTAGCAGGAGAAGCTAAATTAGTCGCGTTCATATTCACCGTTGGACCAGACTCACTAACAAAACTGACTTCTGCAGGTGCTTTCGGTTCTGATGAAGAACTTGAGCTTGAAGACTCCGTTGTACTTGATGCAGGAGCTTGGCTTGACGCAGAACTCGATGTTGACTCAGATTCTCTAATGATTTCAGAAGCTGGCGGCTGAATCATCGGGCTTGTTTGCCGATCTTGCCATGTAATATAAAAAACAACAATTGCAATTGCTAATCCAATCAAAGAAAAAATAATCGCAGGCAAACTACGCATAAAACGTTTCGTTTGGTTGTTTTCATCATACATTTGGGTTCTTGATTCATCCAAGGTTTGATATTGTATTGCTGTCTCTATGTCTTCTGGTTCTTCTATTCCATCATAAATCTCTACTAACTCGTTGCCGTCTAATCCAACTGCACTTGCATATTGACGAATAAACGCACGTACATAAAATGTTCCTGGCATAGAATCAAAATCATTCTCTTCGATGGCTATCAAATAGCGCTTTTGTGTTTTAGTAATTTGCTGCAGTTCGTCTAATGACATATTGCGTTGCAGTCGTGCATCTCTTAATTTTTTTCCTATATTTACGCTGGCCACTCGTCCATCTTCTCCAGTCTTTCTAATTTATAAGTTTAGCTTGATTGAATCAAGCTGTTATTGCAGTAATCATGTTTCTCTCTTAATCTAGTATTCTCTAGCTATCATTAGTTTATGTAAAACCTTTGAGTAAAAAATAACCGATCTTCTAATAGACAATTACTCAAAATACTGGAAGATTTACTTTACTTAACTCATCTAAGCATACCATAAAAAATTCCCAAAGAGGATAACATTTTTGAAAGTTTGTCACTAAATATCGGACTTTTTTTGATTCTGATAATAGTAGCTTGAGCAAGTCTTGAATACTTAGCTAAAACGTAGTACCAATCGTTCAACTACTTGCTCTCATACTACTATTCAATCTACTTTTTAGGATACATATAAAAGCGGCTTAACCCAGCTTGATTGATCAAGGTTTGTGCCAAATTTTTCACATCAGATAACTGGACACTTTCAATCACTTCAGGTGTGTCAAACAAGGTTGTTTCTCCATAGAGCGATTGTGAAAATTGATTTGCGATATATTCTAGTGAATTTAACGATTGGAAATATTTTCCAATCATCTTTTTCTTCAATAATGACAAGTTTTCTTCGGTTACTTCCAAACTCTCATTGGCTGTCAATAAAATCTCTTCGATCCGTTCAGCTAACACTTCTGGTTGATCGCTATCGCCACCAAAATCCGCAAAGTGGAAACTACGGTCCAAATTAAATTCATAGCCGAAACTATCATCCAATAAACCTTCGTTATATAAATTTAAGTAATTTTGTGACGTATTGCCAAATAACAATTGGAACAATAAATTAGCGGTTGTTTTATATTTAAGTAATTCTTTTCCATCTGTTGGAACTTCGTCCAAGCCTTTTAAGCCTACAATGACTTTAGAACGGCTTATGGCCATTTCCAAAGAGCTTTCTTTAATGATATCTGCAGCTGTTTCTTTAGGAAAATGACGTTTGATCGGTTCAGCTTTCGTAAAGGTTTTAGCCGCTTGATTATCACGAATAAAGGTCATCATAGCTTCCGGATCCATCTTGCCGACAACAAATAAAGTCATGTTGCTAGGATGGTAAAAGGTATTGTAGCAAGTATACAAATCTTCTGCAGTGATTTCACCAATACTTTCCACCGTTCCTGCAATATCAATATGCAACGGGTGTTTGGGATATAAATTGCCTAGTGTCCCAAAAAATAAGCGCCAGTTAGAATCATCTAAATACATTTGGATTTCTTGTCCGATGATTCCTTTTTCTTTATCTACTGTTTCTTTTGTAAAGTAAGGTTCTTGAACAAAATTAATCAAGGTTTCCAAATTTTTTTCTACTTGGTCAGTCGTTGAAAAGAGATAGCTCGTTTTAGTAAAACTTGTAAATGCGTTCGCCGAAGCTCCTTGGCGACCAAATTGTTGAAAAACATCACCATCTTCTTTTTCAAACATTTTATGTTCTAAAAAATGAGCAATCCCATCTGGGACTTTCACAAAATCTTTTGCACCGATCGGCACAAATTCATTGTCGATCGAACCATAATTAGTCGTAAACAAGCCATACGTTTTGTTGTATTCTGCTTTAGGCAACAAATAAACAGTTAAGCCGTTTTCTAGGACTTCTGTATATAGGACTTCGTTGATTTGCGGATATTCTTTTTTATGCATCGGCTTTTTCTCCTTCCAAAAAGAAAATGGCTTGTAGTTGCACTAACTTGGCAACTCGCTGAACATCAGCTAATGTGACAGCTTCCATTCGGCGGATCCATTCATCATCTTTTAAACGAAGGTGCGGAATCAAATCGTTCAAATATTCATTCTCTAAAACAGCTCCCGCATTATCTAAAGACAGTAAATATTGATTTTTCAGCATAGCTTTCGTTTGTTCAATCTCTAAATCTGTCACGTTTCCTTGTCGGATATTTTCTAGTTCTACAGAAATCAAGCGTAAAACTTGGTTACGATTTTTGCCATCAATACCTGTTTGAACACTTAAAAACCCTCGGAAAGTGTCAATACTGCTTGATGTATAATAAGCTAAATTTTCTTTTTCACGGACATTCATAAATAATTTAGAATGAGGAAATCCGCCAAATACACCATTGAAAATCTGCAAGGCAAAATAGTTCTCGTCTCCATAATATACGTCGGTATGATAGCCTAAGTTTAATTTGGACTGCGCTAACGTTTCTTGTTCTGAACGTTCTTCGATCACATTTCGTGATGGCTGCGTATAGAAAATATCTGCAATACCAGAAGCACGGTCCTCAAATGGTAACTTGCTGAATAGTGCTGTAACTTGTGCTTCATCCACATCACCAAGAACAAAAATATCTACTTGATCTTCTTGTAGCATTTGTTGATGATAAGCAGCAATCGTTTCAGCCGTTTCAGCTTCTAAATCAGCAATAATTCCAAAACTCGGGACTTTTTGATCTTCAGAACGACCAAAATATAGATTTTGTAAGGCTAATGAAGAATAGACTTGCTTATCCTCTGAAATGCTTTCATAATAAGCTTTTAAATTTTCTTTCTCCCGTTGAAACGTTTCAGCTTCAAACTTCCCGTCAATAATGTTAGGGTAAAATAAAATTTCTTTCACAAAGTCAGCAGCGTCTGCTAAAACATGACTGTTGTCTAAATACTTATCATTGACCAAGTTCATTGAAAGGTTTAACCAGTGTAAATTGCCTTTTTTGTTGACATTGATCCCAAAGCTAGCTCCGTACAATTCAGCTAATTTTTCACTAAGCTTCACTTGATCTGGGTAATTTAAGCTATTTGTTTCCAGTAAACTGGACAAAAGCGTCCGTTTCGTAATCGTTTCTTTATTCAAACGCGTATTGAAACGAACCAAAATACGCACCGTTTTATATTTTTCTGTTGGAACAACATGTAAGTTGACTCCTTGTGCTAATGTGATCGGCATCTTGTCAGCTCCTCTTTGCTCTTCATCATAATAAAGCCTGATATAAAATACAATCATCCGGCCATTTTTAAATGTTTTTTTAAGGTTTTCTACATCCATTTAATTATAGCACAGCTCAACTGTCTTTCCTTGTGGTAAGAGTCTTTCATTTCAATTTTTTTTACTTTTTCTGTATACTGGATTTGAGAAAGGGAGGTTAGACTTATGATCAAAGAATTTAAAGAATTTATTATGCGTGGAAATGTGCTTGATTTAGCAGTTGGGGTTGTGATTGGTTCTGCTTTTACAGCGATCGTGACACAAATCGTTAATGGTTTGATTACACCACTCGTTAGCTTAGTCTTCGTATTGACTACTGGAGAAAAAAGCGCAGATGATGCACTCGGTGCATTAGTTTTTCATGTGAAAGGCGTAGCGTTCAACATTGGCGATGTCATTAGTGCACTTATTACATTTTTAATTACCGCTTTTGTTTTGTTCCTGATTGTCAAAGCTGTTAACAAAATGAAGAAAACACCAGAAGCTGCAGAAGAGGAAGTCAGTGGTCCTACAACAGATGACTTATTAGGACAAATCCGTGATTTGTTAGCGGCGCAAAATACTGCGCAAGCAACTGGTGTCATGAAAGAAACTACTGAAAACACTAAAGAGTAACATTGATCAACACAAACAAACTTAACTCTTCCTATAAATGCTTTCGCATTGTTAGGAAGAGTTTTTTTGATATGAAATAACGAAAAGATTGGATTATCTTGCTTTGAAACGTATACCCTTACGCAGTCATTATTGTATACCAAATTTATACATTACAATTAGGAGGGAAAATGGTACGGGGGAAAGTTGGGCTAAAGATAGTTATTCTATCTACGTATTGATTTTTGGTTTTTTCGTTGGAGAAGTAATTTTGAAAAGTAGCTACCCACGTGTGGGAACTCTTATTTTTAATTGCGCTATCGGTTTTGCACTCCTAAAAGGGGGTTGGCAATTGAACTTAAAGGTAAGTTGGCTCGCTCGAGTTGTATTTTTATTAGGTGTACTTTGGCTTGGATATTTATTTCTACATTATGTAACTGCGTTTAATGACCCACAGTTTTAGTTGCTATTTTAATAAAAAAAGTTGATCTTCAATTTCATGAAGATCAACTTTTTTTATTTAGCTTCTCCTCATTTCTACATGAGGAATATCATCTTCTAGGTATACTTCAGAAACCTCTTCAAACCCAAAAGCACCATAAAAATCTGTAAGATGCGCTTGAGCCCCAATGATTATTGGTCGCTCTGGATAATTATCTTTTATTACTTTTAATGTTTCTTCTAGAAGCTTATTTCCTAATTTTTTCCCACGATAAACTGGATTGATCAATACTCTGCCAAAGGTCACTGTATCACCTTTATCTATGATCCGGGTATAACCAACAATTTCTGATCCTTCTTGTAGCCAAGTATGCCATGCTTGTTCATCCGCATCATCCACCTCTTGATAAGGACAATTTTGTTCAACTACAAAAACAGCAATTCTCAGTTTCACTATTTCAAAAAATTCTTTCGTTGTTAGTTCTGTAAACTTTTTCGCGTGATAATCCATCCTGAACCCTCCCTAATTAAACAAATAATTGAATTCCATTCCATAAATTTAATAACAATACTAGCAGAATCACTACTTGGTAAACTTGCGTTACACGTTCAGATGAAATTTCCCCACTGATCAATGCTCCCACAAAACCACCCACAATAGCCGCAGGTATCACATACAACAAAATTGATAGATCAAAGCGTTCAAAACCAGTAACTTGCGCGATCGTTACTAATTTTGCTGCCTGTGAAAAGAAAATCGTTACGATCGAATAAACAGTGGCTTCTTTGATTGGGATGCCAAAACACAGCATCAATAAAGCCACATTGATCGGTCCGCCACCGATTCCTAATAAGGTGGAAATGAATCCTAAAAACAACCCAACTATCACGTACCAAACAGGGCGTGATAGTTCTAATGACCATTCATTACCTATTTTTGTATAGAAATACGCAAACAACAACGTCACAATCGTCAGTATGATTTGAACTAACTGAACATATTTTTCATCTGAAAATAGCCGCAATAATGACTCAAACACTGTATTTCCTGAAATCCCACCAACTACAGAGCCTAAAGATACAAATATCGCAATTGGAATTTGCAACTTCAACCCATTTTTCAGCTGCCTCATTGTTGAAACGATCGACATCGTAAAAACAGCCACACTGGAATAAAAAGAAATTGCTGCGAGCGAATGAAAATGCAGTGTATCCAACACAGGCTTGATAATGACACCGCCGCCCATTCCTGAAATCGCGCCAACCGTATTCGCTAAAATAATGACAATAAAATAAATGATTCCTATATACACAGTTTTTCATCTCCTAGAAATAATCAGTTTTTCCTTAAGCTTTTCTTCGTCTAGCAAAATCGACAAATTTAAATTTATCTAATCTATGTCTGGATTCTGTGTATTCAAAACAACGTGTATCTTCTAGACTTACCACACTACGTACAACCACTACATGGGTATCACCATGGATATCCATCAAATTTTGGTCCGCTTCTGTCACAGCTTCGACTGTGATCTCTTTTTGAGCATAGCTGATTGCTAAACCTAAATCGTTTTCAAAATAGTCATAAATTGAATCCGCCGCACGCTCTTTAGGCAAGATTTCAATGATTTCTTTTAATAAATAATCGATATCAATAATAACCACTTCTCCATCGATTTCCCGTTGCCTAACTAATCGCCAAACAGCAGCGCCTTTTTTCCAACCTGTCAAACGTGCTAAAGCTTCACTGACCTGCGCTTCTTGTAGTTCCACAACTCTCGTTACACTATGGATTTGCTGTGCATTTTGTAATTCTTTATAGCTGATCACACCAGAAATCGGCAAATCAAACTTACGAACATTCAAAACAATCGAACCTTTGCCTTGTTTCTTTTGAATATAACCAGCATTGATCAGTAAATTCAAGGCTTTACGTATAGTTTCACGTGAAACTGAATATTGTTCAACCAATTGATTTTCACTTGGAAGTAATGTTCCTGGTTGATACTTACCTTCTAAAATCCCTTTTTCAAGCTCTAAAAATATATCATGAAACTTATTCATGTCCATCCCTCCACCCTAGGATACTCAAAGAAAATGATAGCATATTCTCGCCTAAAAAAATAGCATTCTCACTAAGTAAGCAGTGAATCCCCACCAATTCTTTTTGACCTCAGCACTTGTATTTACAAGCAATCCATACTATAATGTAAACGAAAACACAAACATGTCTATACAAGTTGAAATAAATTTTAGTTAGGAGTATTAAAATGAATTTTTTATCCCTTACACTTAGACCAAACGCTTTACATGTTCAAGCAAAAGATCAGCAACATTTACTCTTAGAGCAAACACTCGCCTTTTCTGATTTTGAATTTCCCCAAACGGGAGAAGTCTTAGCTGCACAAATCAAAGAGCAATTTCCAACTGTGGCAGGAGCTATTTTTAACGCTATCACACCTGAATTTTATACTAAAAATAAACAAGTATCATTATTAAATGCTGGCCTTGAGAATCTTACTAAACAATTTTCAGAATTATTAAATATCCCGATCCTAACAGCCTCACAAGTGAGCCAAGAGACTGATTTAGCCGCAGCATTCAAAAAGAAATCCGATTATTTAACCTGGAATCTAGACTATTTTGGTTATACACCAGGCAAAGAAGAATATTCTGTTGAATCATTATTGACTATCGGTAATGGTTTTATGGGTTTGCGCGGCACAATACCTGAGATGACTCTTTCCAAAGACCATTACCCCGCTACTTACATCGCAGGACTCTATAATGAAGAAACATCCGAAGTCGCAGGTCAACTCGTTGAAAATGAAGATTTTGTCAACACACCGAATAATCAATATTTTAGTATTCAGATAGCTGGAACAGACGAATGGCTACATTTAGAAAATGCCACTTTACACTATTTACACCGAAATTTGGACCTAAAAACAGGTTTGTTCACTTCTCATATGATCATTGAAGACTCACATCAACATCAATTAAAAATTACTGCACAGAAAATTGTCAATATGGCTCAAAAAAATCATTATAGTATCCGCTATTCGATTCAACCATTGAACTTTTCTAAAAAAATCATAGTCAAAACAACAACTGATGGCTCAGTCTACAATTACAACGTAGAACGCTATCGTAATTTAACCGCAAAGCACTTCCACATTACACAGTTACTTGCAGAAAAAAATAAATCAATGATTGAGATCGAAACCAATCAATCAAAAATAAACGTTCGACAAATTGCTACTATTACAGGTGATTTTTTTGATACAGCTGCTATCAAAAATACTATTTGCAAAGAAAGCATCGAGCAAACGATTCCTTTTACTGCCAAAGAAAATAACATCTACACGCTTGAAAAGCATGTTCAGGTCACAGCTTCAATAGCCGAACAAAGTTGGGAAAATCCCCCTTCACTTGCGACTTCTTTTGACAGAGAATTTGCTGAAAGTAAGAGTGCTTGGGAAACCTTATGGAAAAAATCAGATATTCAAATTTCAGAGGATCTAATGTCACAGAAATTATTACGAATCCACGCCTATCATTTATTAGTCTCTGCCTCTCCGTTTAATAACAATGATTTAGATGTTTCTGTAACAGCTCGCGGCTTGCACGGCGAAGCTTATCGCGGTCATATCTTCTGGGATGAGATTTTTATCTTGCCCTTTTATATCCTTCATTTCCCAGAAACAGCGAAGCAGCTTTTAATGTATCGCTATAACCGTTTAGGGAAAGCGAAAGAAAATGCTCGTGACAATCATTACGAGGGAGCTATGTATCCTTGGCAGTCCGGCTTGGATGGTAGTGAAGATACACAAAAACTACACTTGAATCCATTAAATGGTGAATGGGGTGAAGATCATAGTGTTCTTCAGCGCCACGTCTCATTAGCAATTGCTTACAATGTCTGGATGTACTGGAATAATTCTGGTGATGATTGCTTTATCAAACAGTACGGTGCAGAAATGTTGTTAGAGATCGCTAATTTCTGGCGTAGTGCAGCAACTTGGGACGAAACTACGCAGCGTTACTCAATCGCTAACGTCATGGGTCCAGATGAATTTCACGAAGCATATCCTAACAGCACTGAAAGCGGCTTAAAAAACAACGCTTATACAAACTTGATGGTTGTTTGGTTATTTGAAGAATTGGAAAACATCCTTTCACTATTAAATACGCAAGAAAAAACAGAATTATTTTCTAAAACAGAAACTACGCAAGAAAATTTAAAAAAAATGGAAGATATTCGCAAACGTTTATCCATCGAAGTCAATGAAGACGGGATTATTGCTCAATATGAAGGATACTTTGATTTAAAAGAAATCGATTGGGAGCAAGCAAGAGAAAAGTATGGCAACATTTACCGAATGGACCGTATTTTAAAAGCCGAAGGTCTGTCACCTGATGATTATAAAGTTTCAAAGCAAGCCGACACTTTAATGTTGTTCTATAATTTAAATAAAGACAAAATAGATGAAATCTTAGAGGAACTTGGCTATGATCTACCTACAGATTATCTTGAGAAAAATCTATTATACTACTTAAATAGAACGTCTCATGGTTCAACCCTCTCAAGAATCGTTCATGCCCAATTAGCCGAAGAAGTTGCCTTTCACGATTTGTCTTGGACTTTATATCAAGAAGCTTTGTACTCTGATTATCAGGATATTCAAGGTGGGACAACCGCGGAAGGAATCCATACTGGTGTAATGGCTGCAACAATTTATGTTACCTTAACTACTTATGCTGGGGTCGATATTAAAAAGAAACAACTAACGATCCAACCTAACTTACCAAAAAAATGGACTGACATGCGCTTTAATCTTGACCACAAAGGGATTCACTATCAGCTAACTATTTCAAAAAACACCGTTCAAATTTGTTCCTCACAGGACACAACGGTAATGGTTAAAAATCATTCTTACCAATTAACAGCAGATAAAGAAAAAGTGATTACTTATTAACGATCAGACAGGAGCATACACATGAAAAAAGGATTTATTTTTGACTTAGATGGTGTCATTACAGATACTGCAAAATTCCACTATATTGCTTGGAAAAACTTAGCCGCAACATTAGGTATCACGATCGATGAAACCTTCAACGAAACATTAAAAGGCATCAGCCGGATGGATTCTTTGGATAAAATTCTAGCTTATGGACACAAGGAAAACGAATTTACTACTACAGAGAAAGAAGTGTTGGCTCAAAAGAAAAATGATAAGTATGTTACACTCTTGGCCGATCTTTCTGAGGCAGACTTACTGCCAGGTGTTCACGATTTTCTGGTCCAAGCAAAAGAGCATGCTATTCCTTGTTCGATTGCTTCAGCCTCTAAAAATGCTCCGATGATTTTAGATAAATTAGGTGTTCTTAAGTTCTTCGGACATATTGTTGACCCCGAAACACTGATAAAAGGAAAACCCGATCCGGAAATATTTGTCAAGGCTGCTAAAAGTATAGGCGTCAAACCAAAAGATGCCGTCGGTTTTGAAGACGCCCAAGCAGGTATCGAAGGAATCAAAGCCGCCGGAATGTATGCAGTTGGGCTTTCTGCGACAGAAACTTTAATTGGTGCTGATTTGCAAGTTGCTTCAATGACTGAATTAGATGTAGAACAATTGATTGACCAATAAAGAGGTTGGGACAGAAGTGTTCAGGCCCGAGAAATAAGCCAGCATTCACGAAAATTGCTTTTCAAATTTTTGTGAATGCTGGCTTATTTCCGAAGGGGCTGTTTCTGCTCCCACCGTTTATTCGGGATTAACGTGCTTAGCAAATAGAGAACCAACTTTTATCCTAAACTCGTTTTTTTACGATGCTGTTAAAACCACTTTTTTCCATTTGCGAATCTTTGTCCGAAAGTTGGTAAATGGTGCCACCGTATTGATATGAACCCATTTATAAACTGGCCACATAGCTTTTGTTGTCGCCCAATTTCGTTGACCTGGCTCAAATAACTCCTCATCAGAAAGTGACTCCAACCATATGCAAAGCTCATTGACAGACTCACTCAGCATGACTCTTTGTTCAGCAATACTGTACTGACCATATTTTTCATAGAAAGACTGATACAGCCCACCAAGATTATTCCATTTATAACCTGGTGCGGGCGTCTCTACTATTTTTCCAGCCTGTTCCTCTTTTTCCCATTGCAAAATCAAATTCACCCAACCAAGCTGATAAGATAAATTTTCAGAAGGTGTTTTATCTACCTCTTCAATTCGTTTATTTTTTAACGTTTCAGAGACTTGTTCAAACTCCGCATCATATTTCTCATATCTTTTTTTGATTTCAGCGATCAATTCCTGTTTATTTTCGTATGTACGCATAATTGCACTCCTTTCATGTCATCCTCTGGTTCTATTTTAAACCTTACCATAATGTTAAAGTCAAGCATGCAGACGCAAATAAAAAATAGTATACTAATAAAAACTGACTCACTCTTCTAAGGAGCAAAAATATGTTTAAAATCAGCGAGTTCTCTCAACTAACAACTATTAGTCCACGTATGCTCAGACATTACGACAAACTGGACTTGTTAAAACCCGAGATCATCCACCAAGAAAATAATTATCGCTATTATACAGCTGGACAAATCAATCAGGCTAATCGAATTCTTTCACTAAAAAATGTTGGTATTCCACTAAAAGAAATCAAAACACTTCTAGAGAATGAGGACGATCAAACAGACTACTTAGCCAATCATCGAAAAAAACTTGAAACTGAATTAGCGGAAAAAAAGCTGCAACTTACTTATTTAGATTGGCTAGAAGAAAAAAAGAAATCCTCTGAAAAAGTGGGGATGAATTATCCCGTAGAAACAAAAAAAATGAATGATTTACGCGTACTTACTTATCGTCAAAAAGTTACCTCTTATTACGAAGAGGAACAGCTTTGGCAACAACTCTTTTCTACAATACGGACAGAAGACCTATCTAAACTGGGTCAATCGATTGCAGTCTTTCATAACAGTGCTTCTGGTAATATAGAAATCGAAGTCATGATCAGCATTCCCGAAATGCTTAAACACGTCTACCCAAAGACTAAAATCTTCTCACCTGGTTTGATTGCTTCTGTCGTGACCAATGGTTCTTATGCTACTATGCCAACGGTTCATGCGGATATGGAGAATTGGCTGAAAGTAAATGAGTATGAACTTACTGGAACTATCTTTACTATTTATCATTCTAGCCCAGCGACTGAAGAACAGGAAGAACTTTATATAACCGAAGTTTGTTACCCGATAAATAGACTAGAAAAATAAATTAAATCAGTGACCTATCGACTGACTAGAAGCGCATGAGCTTAAGCTTTCTCATGCGCTTCTTTGTTATAAAAATAATGTGTCTGAATAAACGGTGGGAGTAAACGGTCCTCCATGCTTCGAGGATCATAGTGAAACGAGAACCGTAGATGCAAAAGCAACTCCTTCGGAAATAAGCTGAGATTGCTGTAAAACAGAATGAGGAACGAGTTGATGTTGCACAGTACCTACCTGGTCACAAAAATTTGAAAAACACCAAGTAGGTACCAATCATCATCAATTCGTAAACTTACTGTGATTCTTGGCAATTTTCGTGAATTCCTTCTTATTTCTCGGAATTAAACACTTCTGTCTCAACCTCCTTTCAAGACGGTCCTTACTACTCTAAAGTCTTCATCCAAAAGAATTAAATCAGCATCATAGCCTACAGCAATCTTCCCAAGCTTTTGCTCATTTAAAATAGTCGCCGCAGTCGTTGCACCCATTTTGATTGCATCATCTAACGGGATCCCCATCTCTACACTTAGTTTAAGTGCTTCATTCATTGTGACTGTGCTGGATGCTAACGTGCCATCCTTTAAACGTGCAACGCCCTTTTCAACAGTGACCTGATGACCTCCAAATTCATACAGACCATCTCCCACGCCCATCGCCTGTAACGCATCCGTGATCAACACCATACCGTCCGCACCTTTTATTTTATGCAACAGTCGGACGATTCCTGGATGTAGATGAATTCTGTCAATGATTGCCTGAACACTAACTGCATCATTTTCAAGAGCTGCCGTAACCAAACCTGGTGCCCGGTGATGGATTGGTGGCATTGCATTAAAGCAATGGGTGATATGTGTTGCACCATGTTGAAAAGCTGTTTGAGCCTCTTCATAGGTTGCATCAGAATGAGCAATTGCGATTACAACATTTTTCTTTTTTAAATAAGTAATCAGTTCCAAACAACCAGGTAATTCTGGTGCTATTGTAACCATTTTGATCAAGTTGCCAGCCCGTTCAAAAATAGTCGCCATTTCGTTTAAATCAGGGTTTCTTAAATAGTTTGGATCCTGCATTCCTTTTCTTTAACATTTAAATAGGGTCCTTCTAAGTGAATTCCCAAAATTTTTGCGCCCACTTCATGTCCAATCACTTCTTTAGTACGGTCGATCATGGTCAACAAAGCTTCTAAAGAAGACGTAACTGAAGTAACTAAAAAGCCTGTACAGCCCGTTTCTAAGCATTTTTTTGATACTTCTTGAATACTTTTTGTCGTACCATCCATCATATCAAAATTATTCGCACCATGAATATGGACATCGATCATTCCTGGAATCAGTAGCTGACTTTGTCCATCCAGCTGTTGGTCCGTGACTTCTTTAGAAAAGGCTTGTTTGTCAGAGCGTTCTATCTCTGTAATTGTTTCATTTTCAATTAGAATATCAACCACTTCTAAGCCTGTTTCCTTGCTTATCGTTACATTTTGGATTAATGTTTTCATTTTTTTCCACCTTTTACAAGCATAATTTGGACATCAGCTTCACTTAACTGTGCGGTGATCGTTTCTGGTAATGGTTTGTCTGTAATGATCAAATCGATATCTGAGAAATCTAATTTAAAATTGGATGTATTTCTAACTTTAGAACTGTCGAGCAAAACGCATGTCCGTTTAGCATTTTTGATGATTGTTTGTTTTAATTCAATATCTTCTAATTCTGAATAAAACAGTCCTGTTTCATTGATACCTGATGCGCCAATAAACGCAATATCAAAGTAGAAATTAGCTAATTGCGTAATGAGCGATGTCCCATGCAGTAAATGAGAGTTAGCATTGAAATAACCCCCAAGCAAATAAACCTCTTGTTGGGCATTTACTTGCGTTGCCGATATTGCATTGTCGATCGAATTTGTAACAATCAGCACATTTTCTTTGGTGAGCTCTTTTGCAATAAATTGCACAGTTGTTGAAACATCTAACCAAATCGTTTGATCCGTCAAAACTTGCTGAGCTGCTTCACGAGCAATTAGTTGTTTTTCTTGGCTATTGATTACTAAACGCTTAGAATAATCTTCGATTTTCGTTTTGATAATTGGCAATGTAATACCGCCACGATATCGATCAGCTAATCCATCATTGACGATCAATAAGATATCTCGGCGAATGCTGTCTTTAGAGATTTGGAAATAATCAGCTAATTCAGCTGCATCTAGCTTTTCTTTTTCTTGCAGTAACTCTAAAATTTTAGCGATACGTTCTTTTTGATTCATAAGCTACCTCCTAATTTAAAAGCGTAGCGGGCTCGTTCAACTCTGACAGAAAAATAGGAAATTCTAATTGAGGTGCTTTTTGCCTCATTATATTTTCATCTTTTTCCCAAGAGAACAGCTCACAAAGCTAGATAACTTTATTTTGAGTATAGCAAATAAAATCATTTTTGCATATTAATAAGTTTTTCGTGTTATTTTTTAAGTTATTGTAAGTTTAAATAAAAAAAGACCTCTAAACAGACAGTCTTTTCATCTCTATATTCATTTGGCGATCGATCCTATAAAAATTGGGTTGACTATAAACATACACAAAATCTTATTGTCTACCCGTCTGATTTCGATAGATATGTTTTGCGAGTTGCTCGATACTTTTTTCATCTTCCCCAAATACAAAAATAAATAAGTTATTTTCTTGATATAGCTTATAGTTACCACTTTGCAATTTTTCCACTTTATTATCGTAAGCTTCGATCAAGTTGAACAATGAGTGCCAATTTGCGATTGAAATAGCGATTGCTTTTTTAGTACTATCTGGTAATGGCAAACTGATTCTAAGGACATCATTCCCATATCTTTCTTTAATACTTTCAAGGATTTGTCCATCGTTATGTACATTGGTTCCATCAAGTTTTAATGCTTTCAAAACACTTTCTTTTAATGATTGGGTGACTTCTACACCAATGTTTTGCTTAGGATTTTGAATATCTGGTTTACCTAGAAGAATTGCTGCTTGGTATTTTTCAGGGTCTACTTCTCTAAGAATTTCCAGCGCTTTACGTTCATCTGGACGTTCCATTTTCGTCATGTGGTTGCTCCTGTCTGTGACAATTTATAAACACAGCATACTATATTTCGCAATAAAAAATGGCTATGGAACGACAAAAAGATTAAAGAAAAAATACATCCATTGATGAATTTCTCCTCTAACCTCTCTAATCAAGTATTTTTATTTAGGCATTACATCAGCCGGAATCGCTGATTGATACTTTTTACCACCAACTGTGGCAAAGTGTTCTGCTTTTGCTTTTGCAACTAGCTCAGGATTAGTCAACAGGTCATACGCAGTTGTGGCAATCGTTTTACCAGCTGCCAACAATCCTTTATGGGCTACTGATGATTTGCCATTCGCAACCCATTGCCATGAATGAGGTGGCGTTCCTTGAGGCTCACATCCAATCAACACTTGAGCTGTTGGACAAACCCAGCTAACATCACCCACATCTGTAGAACCAGAAGTCGCATCTGTAAAGAACAATGGTGCGATTTGATCTAAGACTGGCATCGTTCCAAGGCGCTTGATCTCTTCTTCGCTAGCTGTTGGATTACTTTGTCTTGCTCTGGCTACTAAACCTGCTTTAGTTGCATCATTTAAGCTATCGTAATATCTTTGGCTATATTCTTGATCTTCTGATGTTAAGTTCATGTTTCCAAATTCTGTTAAGTTTTCATACATAGCAGTTGTTACTGCTTGATTTGGTAAATAGTTGGCACAAGCTGAATCAAATACGATTTCAAGCTCTGTTTCTGTCATTAAAGCTGCACCTTCGGCAATTTTATTCACACGTTTGTAGATTTCTTCTGCTTGCTCTATTTTTGGTGCGCGGATAAAGTAGTATAAGCTTGAAGTTGGCTGAACCACATTGGCAGACTCACCGCCAGCATCCATAAATGCGTAGTGAACACGACCTTCATCAATGATATGTTCACGTAAAAATTGTACGCCAATATTCATCAATTCTGCTGCATCTAATGCGCTGCGGCCTTGTTCAGGAGCGGCGGCGGCATGAGCGGATATCCCTTTAAAGTTATAATAGATTTGATAAACAGCTAAACTACTCAAGCCCCAAGCCATACTTGTATCCATTGGATGCCATGAAAGTGCAACGTCCAAACAATCAAATACGCCATCTCGAGCCATGAAAGCTTTACCGTAGCCACTTTCTTCAGCTGGACAACCAAATAATTTAATTGTGCCCGTTAATTTTTCTTGTTCCATCAAATCTTTGACACCGACAGCCCCCGCTAAAGCACCTGTCCCTAGTAAATTATGACCACAGCCATGTCCATTGCCCCCGTCATTTTCTGCTTTTTGCTCGCCTAGGTCAGCGACTTGACTTAGATTTCCTAGCGCGTCATATTCTGCTAGAATCCCAATAACAGGATTGCCACTGCCATACGTTGCAACAAAAGAATGTTCCATATTGGCAACGCCTTTCTCAATTGAAAAACCTTCTTTTTCTAAAATTTCTAAAAAGGGTTTTACAGATTCAGTTGTCGCAAATCTCGTCTCCGGTGTGCCCCAAATCTGATCTGCCGCTGTGATAAATTGGTCTTTCTTTGCATCGATTAATTGTGAAATTTGTTGTTTTGCATCCATTCTTATGTTCTTCCTTTCTTTATTTTCCTTGATTTTTATTATTTTAATTAGCGATCGATTCCAAATAATTCTTTCGCGATACGTTTCCCTGTTTTAGTTCCTGCTAGTCCGCCAATACCAGTTTCTCGAATATCTGCTGGCATACTGCGACCAACACGATACATTGTTTCAACTACTTCATCTGCAGGTATCTCACTTACGATCCCTGCTAATGCCATTTCTGCTGCACTGATTGCATTAGAAGTGCCACCAGCATTTCGTTTGATACAGGGGATTTCGACTAAACCTGCAACAGGATCACAAGCCAAACCAATCAGATTGTTCAACGCAATTGCAAAAGCTTGACTGGCTTGTTCAGGAGTGCCGCCAGCCATTTCGACTAAAGCCGCAGCTGCCATTCCTGAGGCCGAACCGATCTCAGCTTGACAACCACCCTCTGCTCCTGAAATCATCGCATTATTCGCTGTCACAAAACCAAAAGCTGCCGCTGTAAATAAAAAGTGCAGCATCTCTTCACGTGTCGAGCCAAATTTCTCACTAAAGGCTAGTAAAACACCAGGAACAACTCCTGCTGAACCTGCTGTGGGCGTGGCACAAATCATCCCCATTGCTGCATTCACTTCATTAGTCGCCACCGCATAACATAACGCTTTAACAAAAATATCATCGGTCAACACATTTTTCTTCTCTATATATGCTTGTAGTTTTTTTGCATCGTAACCTGTTAAACCGGAATGTGAACGAACCCCTTGAATCCCCTTAGCACTAGCGGCTTCCATTGTTTCTAAGTTCAACCTCATCTGATTCATGATCTCAGTTCTAGTTCGGCCAGATGTTTCTATTTCCTGAGCGATCATGATCTCAGATATGGTGCACTGATTGTCTTGTGCTCTTTGTACGAGCTCTTTAATTGATTCAAACAAAAAATTCACGTCCTCTATTTTAGCCGGTCGTAGGCATTACTGCTGTTATTCCCGGTATTTCTCTAATTTTTGCTACTAGCTTTTGACTGATATCACTAAGTGTTTCAACAAAGAAAACTGTTTCTTTATTTAATTGCTGAACTTCTACAAAAGCAGGACTTTCCAATGCATCCTCCACACATGGAAGGGCTGACTTTTGATTGATGGTAAAGACTAAGCCATTCCCTTGATCTTGATTCAGTAAAGTGGAATAATGATTGATTTCAGTTAATTGGATACTGCCCCCACCAATTGAAATAGCCGTCAAATTTAATTGTTCTTGTTCATCACTCAGCTCTAAATTGACCGTATTCGCATGCTCTGTTTCCTTGGTGCTAACTAAAAATTCAATCACAACCCCTTGTTTTTCCGCAATTCCGATTGCATCTGGGATACGCTCATCATGGGTTTCAAAGCCTAAAACACCTGCAACGATCGCAACAGCCGTACCATGTCCTTTATACGTTTCAGCAAATGAGCCAAAAAATGTTACGATCAATTTTTTAGGCGTGTGTTTGTATAGCTCTCTTGCCATATTTCCGATCCTGACCGCTCCAGCTGTGTGAGAGCTGGAGGGACCGACCATGATTGGACCGATAATATCAAAGGCACTTTTGTATTTAAATTTTTTGTCTGACATTACGCTTCTTTTTTCACTCCTAATACACAAAGTCCGCATAGTAGACTGGCTACTGCCATAAAGCCGAATGCTAACGTAAATGAACCACCTGCAGCTTTAATCAGTTGTCCTAAAATCATCGGTGCTAAGAATCCGCCTAAGGTTCCACCAGTGTTGATGATACCGATAGAAGAACCAATGATCGATGGATCCATGATTTTGTGTGGCCATGTGAAGATCGCTGTAAAGGCACTAACTGAAACCATACTTACTGCAATTAGACAGATCATTGATAATACTAAATTATTTGAAGCGACAAACGCTGCCACTAGAATCGCTGCTAAGACTGTAGCACTAAGAATAAACATGCGTTCTTTTCCTAAAAATAGCTTAGATAATAACGCCCCTGCAAACATCGTTGCTGCTGTTTGGAAGATGGCATTCACTGCAAGTAAGTAACCAATCGTTTTAATATCTAGTGTAAATTTTTGTGCTAAGAAACTTGGCAACCAAGACATATTTCCATACAGTAGGAAGTTCAACAACAACATCGCAACAAACAATACTAAGACATTGCGATTTGTGATAACTTGACTAAATTTGATTGCCGGCTTATTGCCTTTTCCAGCATTGGTACTAACAGTTTTATTCGGTACAAAAATTGCGACAAGTACCAACGCTACTGCAAACATTGTCCCCAATGCTAAATACCCATAACGCCAATTGGCATTGATCAAGTTCGTTCCTAAGGTAAAGGCTAAAATTCCACCAATCCCAGATGTTGAAAGAATCAATGATTGAATAAACGTTCTGCGTTCTTGTGGAAAATTATCCGCAATCGATTTTGAACAACTAGGTGGATAACCACCGTGCCCAAGACCCGCAAAAAAGCGAATGACCATGAATAACATCAAACTACTAACGGCCCCAAATGCGAATGAAAAAATTGAAATAATTGCAAGTGACAACATTAATACTTTTTTGGCACCAATTTTATCTGCTAACCAACCACCAGGTATTTGCATTAGTGAATAGCCTAGGAAGAAGAATGACATGATCATACCCGTTTGTCCGGCATCCAAATTAAACTCTTTAGCCATTGGTAAAACAGCTGTAGAAATCATACTCTTATCCATGTAAATCATCGAGTACCCAGCCATTAGTGCAAAGATCAACCCAGCACTACTTTTGTTCGTTACTGTTTTTTCAACTTGTGTTTCCATTTTATTCCTCCAATGTTCAAATATAAGAAAACGTTTTCCATAAATTCATTATACGAAACAATTCACAAACAGAAATTACTTTACTTGCTTGATACAGTATCAATATTTTTAATTTTAGAAAAAAGAGAGAAGAAAGAGCAAAAAAGACTAGGTCTTTTTTGCTCTTTCTTCTGCTCATCTTCAAGTGACTTACTTTCTTTTAACCTCTCCAGAACGCCGCTCTTTGATTTCATGCTCTTCAGAGAGGTTCTTTTGTTGTTGAGCAACATCATAAACTCTTGTGCTCGGATCTTGATTAATACCGCCAGTTCCAGTATTTACCATTTTCCCCCAGCCTTTTTTGGTCGTTACTTGACCATTCGCACGCAATCGTTCATTTTTTTGCCGAATTTTCTGATGCTTTTTTCTTCGTCGATCATCCAAAAAATCTGATATTTGGTCTACTATCTTCAAAATGCTCTCCTCCCTTGTTTGGCCTATTTAATACAACGGTTGAAACAAATACAACTGACAAGCATTCAACGTCAATGTCGTTTCTAACTCATACCCAAATGAATCAATCAATTCTTTTTTTAACTCAAATTTTGGCACGATTTTCTGTTCGAGATATTTCTGCAACTCATGATCCAACTCCGCTTGTCCACCAACTCTGATCCAATCATTGTAGATTCCACCATGATCTTTATCTAGCACATATTCTCGAATCAAATAGTTTCCTACTGGCAGATCTCTCAGGTGAATCTTTACTTTTTTGGTCTGATACTGAACTTGAAAAGTATCCACTGAATACAATGGATCTAGGTAACTAGAGTTGTACAGCAATAATTGATACTGTCCTTGATTACGGGTCAACAGATAACCGTCACCACTAGCAACCAGCTCACCTTTTAAATGATTCAAAAATCGTAGTGAAAAAAATAATGGACGCCGTAGCTCTTCATATAGAAAAACAGACAGACTGCTATCTTCTCTTGTGTAAGTTTGCCGTTCTTTGACTTTGATATTTAGCCAAAAAGCAATTCCTGTCACTTCTTTAGACAATTCAATAATTGATTCTAAAATCAATGCTGAACGAAAAAAAGTACCCGAAAAAGTATTGCCTTCCCCAACCAACGTATTCCAGTCAGTTAAAAATAATTCTGGCTCCCACTCTGAATGAACCGTTTCTTGTCCAGGTTGACTTGCAGTAATAACTGATTTCACTCTATTCAAGATTGCTTGCTGATACTCCTTAAAACGTAACGCATGTTGATCTTTGATTGAAGTTGATGCATAGGGGTCTGCATGAAAACTAATGAAATCCGGCAAACAGCGTTGTGATTCTTGCTCCTGAATAAAGGCTTGATACTGTTGATACTCTTTTTCATCTAGCGATCGTAAGGACATCAAGCCCATTTTACAACCTTGTACCAACTGCTTCAACTTACGGTAAAAATAATGATATCCCCAGCGACTTCCCTCGCTCCAAACACTATTGACTTTCGGCAAGGACCATTGAATATACCATTGTTCTACTTCATCTTTACCATAGCGATTTAGAAAATGACGAATAATTTTCAATTGCTTATCACACCATAACTGTACATCTGCTTTTTCAGTATAGTTTTCAGGTAAATACAATTGAATCATTGGTTTTAACTGAATTTTCACTAAAAAATCAACCCATTGATTATTTAAAATATACTCTGATACTAATAAAACATCATTTTCAAAATTGGTTTCTTCGCAAAAACCTTCAAATTGAACTAAATCAAACGCTAAATCTTTTTGCAAAATACACAATTCCCGTTGCACACCATTGGCTAAACCTTCACCTGCAGGGCCGATCTTGATAATTTTTTTATTGCTGTGATAATTTGGCTGCACCTCTTTAGGTAAAGCCAACTGCAAACGTTGCTCAATCGCAGCATTTTCATCTTCAATATCCTGCTCTACCAAATATCTTGCTAATTCTTGTAAAGCCGCAGCTCCAGTTATTTCTTGATAATCTGCCGCTTCTCCCCCTCGCTCGTTTTGATCATTTGCAAGAGCATATTTTTTTCGATAATTTGCAGGTGTCAATCCGTATTGCTTTTTAAAGACTTGATGAAATGTCTTAGCATTAGAAAAACCACTATTCAACGCTACTTTGATTACCGATTGTGCTGTTAAAACTAATGCTTCAGCAGCATGCATCAACCGAATTTGATTTAGATATTCAGTAAAATTGACCCCAACTTGTTTTTTAAACGAACGGGATAAATGATAGTAAGAGATCCCACTCGTTTCTGCTAATGACTCTAGAGAAATCGGCTGGTCATAATTCTTTTGAATCTGCTCCAATAATTGATTCATCCGATCATCTGCTAAGTCTTCTGTAATTTGTGGAGTTTGAAATCGCTCTTTTTTAAAATTTTTAACTAATAGTGACAAGACTGTAAAGAAATGCTGATAGATCTCCAGCTCAGTTTCTTCATTTTGTTTAAAATATGCCGCCATTAAATGTGCCAGTGCTGCACGTAATTGTTGAAATTTTTCAGAACTCTCTGCTTCTGAACCTATTGTCGAACACTCAATAAACGGCAACCAGTTTTCTTTAAATTGCGGTGTAATTGGTTTTTTAGCAATCCGCAACGATAACAACAAATTCTTATCCGTGCTTTTAACTTGAAACTGCTGGCGCGGATTGATGACAAATAGATCATCTTGATTCAACTGATATTCTTTTTCCCCTACTGTGACCACCATACTGCCATTAAGCATTAAGAACAACGTTAAATAATCGCTTATTTGGGGTGGTGCGTAGCTGACTTTCATCAATGCTAAGTGAAAGGGAAATTGTTTCGATTCTCCCATAAATGTGACCTTCCTTACTGTAAAAGCAGAACGGGCTAGCCTATCCAGCTAGACTAATTCCTACTGTGTTTGTTTAACAAAATATATCATCAAATCAATGTTCAAACAAGTTGTCTTTCGGATGGAAAATTGTCATACTATGGATAATTTAAAAATAATCGGTTAATATGATTGGAGGAAAAAATGAAAACAAGTCAAGGCGATGTCTTTAGACGCAGAGAGAATATAATTGAACAGTTGCTACAAGAACAACAGTTAACAGTGAAGGAATTGGCCACACTTTTTAACGTTTCGGCTGTAACCATTCGACGTGATCTGCTCTTTTTAGAAAAGAAAAAAATGATCGAACGCTTTTACGGCGGCGTAAAATTAATTCAAACGCCCCTGTCCGTACAGAGGATTTCACAAGAACAAGTCCCCTTTCCAGTCACTGCTTTCGTAGATGCGCTCACCGTTTCTTTACCGATACAAGCTCAGATTTTTGTTGGAGCAGGACTTTTTTCTACAGAGATCATCCAAGCATTAGCCTTTCTTGATATTAGTATTTTAACAAATGATGCTGCTGCCCTTACTATTGAGCATCCGCAGAAAAAAGCCCTCATTTCCATTTGTGGTGGAGAGTTGGAACGTGAGTCTCACGCACTTGTAGGTGATTTTGCGACCCATTCCTTTCATAAAGTCCAAGCTGATCTATGTATTATTGAGGCCTCTGGGTTCAACTCTCATGAAGTGACAACAAAACATTTGAGTGAATCTTTTATTTATCGCACCATGCTTCAACATACGAAAGGTCCAAAAATTGTTTACACCTCAGCCGCCAATCTAGAAACAGTCAGCCAGTTTATGATCGATCGAACATTTTTATTCGATAAACTTTATACAGACGCAACAATTTCATCGGCTATTTTAAGTCAATATCAAGCTCAAGGAATCCCGATTGAAGTGTTAACTGGTTAAAAAAATTATAGCCAAAATTGATATTATGCAGTAGCTGCTATACCATCTGCATTTTTCTTCTTATATATCAATTGATAAATAGCACAGACTCATATCATATTGATAAGAATAGCTATTTATTGAAATGCATTCTTATCTTGTGCCAAATAACTCGAAAGACATTGTTGTAAATTATATAAGTAACTGTTTAGTACATGAAACAAGCACGTTAAGCAAGGTCAATTACTTAGTCATTATTATTTTTAGTGATTTTTAATCTGATTACTAAAAATAATTTAAAAAAAGAGGAAAAAAATGAAAAAAATTTTTGGGAGTATGATTTTAGCGGTAGCAGTAACTAGCCTTTTCGTATATCGTGCTTGAAATTTATAAACTATTCCCCTGAGTTAAATACAAAGAAAACTATTATAACAACTACTTTTAACATGCTTCTAATAAAAGGATTAATAATTTTTTCCAATGAGATGAAGGCTAAATACCCAATAGTAATACAATAGCTGATATACAAGTTCCAATAACAATTCACATAGTGGCACCCCACAAATTTTTTACTTACGTTATACTATATCAAAAGATCAGTATCTTTTTACTCAAAATCTAAAAATTGGACTTAATATCATAGTAATCAATCAAAAATGACTATTTTCAAGAATTTTCCAATTAACTACTGCCGATTCAACGTATTTTTGTCAAATACTCATCAGTAACATACACATATATTAGAAAAAGTGGTCTCGCTACATCCAAGTAAGATCACTTTTAACTACTCACTGATTTGGCACACAAATAGTCACTTTACACCTCATCTAGAAACAACCGTTTTTGATATAGGCTCATTTTAAAAAAACTGACACACTTTTTTACGTCAGCTCAATTTTTGTTCAAATTATGGTTGTAACTTTTGATACTCTAATATCCTGATTATTGTTGCCTGATTATATTCAATCGATACTTCTAAGGTTTTATATCTTTTTAATTGGAAATTTAAATCCACTCATATTTTATACAAATGAGAATATAATTTTTTCTAATAGCTTTTTGATAGAAAGACAACTAAACAGAGATCCACTTTTAATGTTCTTGAGTAATTTTTTAATAGTTACCTACCCATATAAAAAGAGAGCAATCATCATTTGATTGCTCTCTACTATCATTGTGCCTATCTAAAAAATAGGTATTGATTATTGTCTTCTCTATCTATTTTGCTGACGTTGATTTATTCTATACCTAAATCCACTTACCTGATTGTTTCTTTCCCATAGAAAAAAACTAGAAGCAATGAACTTGATAATAATATGCCTACTATAATTAGGAGACGGTTCTCTTTCTCACCCGTTTTCGGTAACATTTTTTGGTTACTTGTTTCATTTTTCTTTGGTAATTGATCATTATCCGAAGGGCCTGTGGTATTGTTTGTTTCTTTCTTATTTTCCTTATAAACATAATTGATGGTTTGTTCTTCTTCAGTAAATGTACCTGTCGGATTGCCTTGCACTTCTTTAAAGGTGTAATCCGCAATTATTTTTTGTTCTGTTGTATAACTTTCCCCAATATTTCCAGTAAAGACTGTATTTTCAGAGATAGGATTCCCACTTTCGTCGACATATCTGGTTGTAACGGTTCCTCCAGCTACTGAATTCTTCGTGTATACATATGTTACTGTTTGTTCTTGATCAGTAAATATACCACTAGCATTACCTTGTACTTCTTTGAATGTATAACCTACAATTTTCTTTTGTTCGGTTGTATATTTTTCACCAACATTATCAGTTAATACAACATCGCCAGAAATGACATTCCCTTTATTATCTACATATTTGGCTACAACCTTAGCTTTTTCCATAACATAAGGTTGTATATATGTCACTTTATATCCGAACGGACCATCTCTATAATTAGAATGACTAACGCTCAATTCACCATCTTTTGTTAAATTGTTCCATTGAGCAGTACCATTATTTACTGTTCCACCATAAGAAATTTCAATTTGTTGATTAGATTCTGGAAAGCCAGTATTTAAATATGGAATATTAAAAGAATATGAACTAGACATCAAATGAATTGTAGGAAGAATTATTGTTTGATCATTAGGATAAGAAGCATAAAAAGTATTATCTGGAAAATGTGACATAGGAGAAAAATCGCGAATCTGATTAGATTCAAAATGAAAAACAGAATAAGTAGGTAGAGAAGAAATATCTTGAAAAACTTCTAAACTTGAAATTTCATTATTAGCTAAATTAACAACAAAATAAGATGAAGTATCATATTCCTGCCAATTCATAAAAATAGGCTTTAAAGGATCTAAATCAACAATAGAATTATGAGCAAGATTTATACTCCTCAGATTTAAAGCATATTGAAGCCCCTCCACCGAAGATATATTATTATTGTTTGAACTAATTTCAGTTAATTTTAACAAGTTTTCTTTGGTTAAATCAGAATCTGAAGTTAATCCTAAACTTTTCTTCACAGTATCTCTAAGATTAACATCTGGAATGTTAACAATATCAGATGAATCAGCAGAAACATTAGTAAACCCCAAACCAAATATTAAGATAACTGATAACATAAATAACAATATTTTTCTTCTCATAATTTCCCTCCAAATAATGCATATAGTTTCGCTTGCGTATAATTTCACTAATAATAGCAAGAAACATCCATAATGACAAGCAGTTTGATTTGAACAATGAAAGCTCTCTCAAATTCTGGTTCTGAAAGGATATCGACATTTTTGTATAAAGAATCTATATTTTCAGTATTTTTGTAACGAAAAAAACTTATAAGTAACAAATACTTTTAGCATAGATACCTGAATGAACAAAATAGGACAAAGAAATTATTTATCATGACTCTTTATTTTGAGTAACTCTGTTGAACACTAAAAACCTTACAACAGCAAGTTTCACAAAATGATCCATTACCTATACCTTATTGTGGTTCCTCTATTAAAATTTTATCGCTTCAGGAATATAGCTTTACAGAAATTGTTTACAGGTCTAAATATTTTTATTAACTGGCTATAGATATTTTATAGGATTTTGATTATTCCAATCTTGAGCTTCCTTTAACAGATACGTTGGCTCTGCAACTTCGCTTTTGGGAATAAATAAATTACTTTCATTTTATCAAATCTAATTCGATTATTTACCATTAGAGACGGGTTAGCCACCTTCATTATAACTAATTTCTTGTTATAAGAATTTACTTTAATAATATATTGTATATTATCTTTCTTATCTTTACTAGTTACCCAATCACCTAAAGACTGATCATCTCACTCTTTTTGACTTAGATTAGGATTTAAAGAAACTAATAGTATTTTCTTAGAGCTTTCAAGTATTATACGTTCTTTAGAATTTAAATCAGTTTTTACTCAGTTCTGCTATCTCATCAAGATTAAGTATTCTGGTATAGTTACTCGATTTGCTCCAGTCATATTTTGAATGGGCGTTATTGGCTTCCGCTTTACAGTATTATATCTTTAATACGAACGTTTAACTGAACATAGATTTCGTTATGACTTTTTGAACACTATATAGCTAAAACTGATTCTATTATCTAAAAATGTAAAAAAGAACTGGCATTCTAATTTTCCAGTTCTTTCTTTATTCGATAAATAGTCTTACATTTGTCTGTTTTTTTTAAATTACGCAATGCTTATTCCGACAAACAACATATATTTCAATTTTACAATGAGGATTTTTAAGGGATTATTCCTCATCAGGTGGAGTCGAGAATACATAAGCTAATATTCTATAGGTTATTACTATATTTTCAGAATCAACAATTCCTTCTCGATTATCTGGTATTTGGTTATAATTTTGCCAATACCTTATTCCACTGTAACTTGTATCTTCATTTACAGAACCAACTTGTGACACTTCATTTCCTTCTGCATCTAATATCTTGAATGTCATTTTCTCTGGTAAAGAATATGTTTCATCTATTTTACTTTGTAAAACAATGTTAGGTACTTGTTCTCCTTGGTTGTATAGTTGTTTATTATAGTCTAACTGCATATGATATTTATCCAGATTAGGGTATCTAGGGATAAGAGAACCATTTTTATACGTCATTAAATTATACAGAGTAAACGGATTCCCATCACTATCAATAAACTTAATGGTAATTGTAGCGTCCTGTACTTCTTTATTGTAAACAAATCTTACTTCTTGCTTTTGCTGTTTGATTACCCCTTTAATATTGCTTGGTAATTTTGTTGTATCTAATGTATATCCTTCAATTTTCAACTGATAATTGTCTGTGGATGCGTCGTAGAGGTCGCCTATATTCCCACTAATTATTTGTGATTCATGTATCTCATTTCCTTCTTGATCCACATAATTAATAAGAATGTTTCCTTCCGCAACAGGCACTTTTGTATACACATATGTTACAACTTGAGTTGTTTCACTAAAGACCCCCTTTGGATTACCCTCTACTCTTTTGTAACTATAACCTTCAATATCTTTGAGTGTTGTTTCAAATGTTTTCCCAAGAGTTCCCTCTAAGGTTTCACTAGGGATTAGTGTATCTCCGTTCTCATTTTGATAATTAACGATTACTGTTCCTTTTTTTTCAGGAATGGGAACATTATTGTTATCAAACGTATGAATATACCCTATATAAGTGTAGCCTGATATAACTTCTGGTTTTTTTGTCTCTTTCGTTCCTTTAGGCGCAATTACAGATACAGGTTCTCTCAAATACTCTTGTTCTATTGCATAAGCAAACGAACTTGTGAATCCACTTCCGCCTAAGAAAATAAAGATTAATAAAAAATGCTTTCTTTGTTTCTTTTTCCAACTAAAAAAGACAATGCTTCCCAAAATAAAAGCAGAACCCAAAGTAACTAATCCTTTATTAGAGCCAGTATCTCCTGTTTTCAGTAGCATTTTATTTCCAGAAACATTACTGTTTTTATTCTGTTCAGTTTTTAAATCTTCTTTTTGATAAACAAATAAATAGTTTTCACTATCATGTAGATTGGTTTCACTGGGGTTCCCTTGTATGATGTTATTTCTTTGTTCATCCGTCAGCGTATCAATTGAAGCATAATTATACACAATACTACTGGTTGAATCGTCTTCAGCTGCCAGTACTATTGAGCTACTTAAAAAAGAGAGAAAAAAAACAAAGCCTGCTAACAAACATAGAGTCTTTTTCTTATGCATATAAATCCCCCTTAAAGATATTATTATTTCATTTAAACACAAGTATGGAGAAATTCAAAATAAATTATTTTATTTTACAACAAAATCTATTTAAATGTAATATATTTAAATTGGGCATGGTGAAGTTTACAGTAACTATCTATTTTTTTACACTTCCTTTTCTGCACTTTCTCCCACCATTTTTAGCTATATAGTGTTCAAATAATCATAACGAAATCTATGTTCAGTTAATCGTTCATATTAAAGATATGATACAATAAAACGGACACCAATAACGCTCATTCAAAATATGACTGGAGCATATTGAGTAACTATTTATAAAATAAAGAAAGAACTAGAAAGTAAAGATTCCAATTCTTTTTTACATTTTAAATGATTTGAATAAATCGGCTTAAATTATAAACCGCAAATTATCGAGGCGAGTACACCACCATTTAAAAAGGAAATTGACGTTTGGGTTTTGACTGACTGGGATATGGATCAAAGTATTAAGTCCTGAACTCATCTTAACCGTATTACTCGAACTGTTCATATAAATTCTTTCATGAACAGTTCTTTAGATTGCATTGAATTTAGTGAAACAATCGCTTATTCTAAAATCAAGAAAACGCTTTACAAAAAATATTGATTGGAGAAACCTACATGACACTTACATTTCCAGAAAATTTCCTATGGGGCGCATCTATTTCTGCCCACCAAACAGAAGGAGCATATCAGGCTGACGGTAAAGGCTTAAGCGTACAAGATACTCGCCAAAGAGATAACCATGAAATTGCAGATTTTACTATTGCTGTGGATCATTATCACCACTATAAAGAGGACATTCGTTTATTAGCTGAGATGGGAATCAAGATCTTCCGCTTTTCCATTGCTTGGACTAGAATTTTCCCAAAAGGACGGGGCGAAGTTAATCAACTAGGAGTACAACATTATAGCGATGTGATCGATGAATTATTAAAATATAACATTCAGCCATATATCACGTTAAATCATTTTGATTTACCCCAAGCCTTAGAAGACGAAGGTGGTTGGAGTAATCGCAGTACCGTAGAGGCCTTCAAAGTTTATGCTGAAACACTGTTTGAAGCTTATGGTGACCGAGTGAAACACTGGCTAACGATCAACGAGCCAAACATCATGTTGCTAGTCGATAAAAAGATTCTAGGGAAAGAAATTCCGCTACAAGAAAAATACCAACAATTCCATCATTTAATGATTGCTGAAAAATATGCATTCAAACGATGCCATGAATTGATCGAAGGCGGACAAATTGGTCCCGTACCAAACATTTCCCTAGTCTATCCAGCAACGAGTAAACCGATGGATAACCAAGCATCACTTTATTTTAATAGCGTTCGGAACTGGGCTTATCTTGATTTCTCTTGCTTTGGTCGTTACAACGCTGTGTTTAAAGACTATTTAAACCGTAACGATATCACAATTGAATTCGCTGCTGAAGATCAAGATTTGATGGAACATCACTTTCCAGATTTTGTGGCAATGAATTTCTACACCACTGTCACTGTAGAAAAACCAACCGAAAAAGATGATATGGCCAATGGTATCAGTGATCAGCAAAGTGAAGACATTATGGAATGGGGCTTCTATAAAGGCTTTACCAATCCCTATTTGCAGAAAAATGAATTCAATTGGACGATCGATCCTGATGGGTTAAAAACTACTTTGCAAACTCTTTATGACCGCTATCATTTACCAATCATCATTACCGAAAATGGTTTAGGAGCCAAAGATGAATTAACAGCAGATGGTAAAATTCACGATTCTTACCGTGTCAACTATCTAGAGCAACATATTGCCCAATGTTTACAAGCTATTGAGGCAGGTGTTGACTTGATTGGGTATAGCCCATGGTCGGCAATCGACTTAATCAGTGTTCATGAAGGTATCAGCAAGCGTTATGGATTTATTTATGTATATCGTACAGAGCAAGATGAAAAAGAACTCACTCGTTATAAAAAAGATAGTTTTTATTGGTACAAATCCTTGATCAAAACCAATCAACTGCCCTCATAAAGAAAGGAGAAAAAAATGAATAAAGTATTTACTTTTTTAGAAACAAAATTGATGCCGCCTTTGAATAAAGTTGCGAATTTACGCTTTATTCGAGCGATTATGCAAGCTGGGATCATTACGGTGCCTTTTACAATTGTTGGCTCGATTTTTCTGATCATCAATAATTTGCCGCAAATCATTCCGCCACTAGCTCCGTTTTTTGAGAATACGATTTTGAAATTTGCGCCAATTTATAGTGTGGCTACCACGATGTCGATTGGGTCGATCGCCATTTTTTACTGTTTAGCGACGGCTTATTATTTAACCGATATCTACCGGAAAGAAGAAAGTGATGGGCTGAGTAGTTTTGTTGGAGCGATATTGGGGTTATTTGCTTTTTTGATGACTATTGTGCAAACAGATATCGTCGATGGCGGTGCCCAGCTGATTCAAGCGGAAAGTGAAACATCGATTGTTTATAATGGAATTGCACTTGGTGGTTGGGTCACTCGCTTTAGTGGCGTTGGGATTTTTATTGGGATCATTACAGCTGTGATTGCTACTCAAATTTATCGTTGGTGTGTGAAAAAAAATATTACGATCCGAATGCCTGAAGGGGTTCCTGATGGTGTAAGTAAAGCTTTTGCTTCATTGATTCCTGCCATCTTTATTGCATTTGTGATGTTATTTATCAATACAATTTTAGCGGTGTTCCATACCGATTTACATGGATTATTGTCAAAACCATTTGAGTTCGTTAAAGATCTAACAGGTTCTTGGTTGGGAATCATTGTGATCATGCTATTGATCCATCTGCTATGGGCTGTTGGGGTTCATGGAACAGCCGTGATCAAGAATAGTTTTATCAATCCGATTTTATTAGTGGCTTTAACAGAAAATATTGATGGCGGATCAAATATTTTCGCTGGCGACTTTGTCAATATGTATATCTTTATTGGGGGTGCAGGCAGTACGTTGGGGTTGGTTTTGCTGATGATTTTTGCGGCAAAATCTGATCAGCTAAAAGTTCTGGGTAAAGCAGCTGTATTACCTGGTTTGTTTAATATCAACGAGCCTGTGATTTTCGGAGCACCGATCGTTTATAATCCTTATTTGATCATTCCGTTTATTATAACGCCTTTGATCAATGTGACGATTGCCTATTTTGCTTCTTCTCTTGGGTTAGTGAATAAGGTGATTACTGGGATTCCTTGGATTTCGCCTGTGGGAATTGGGGCGTTTCTTGGAACTGGTGGCGATTTTAGAGCTGTATTGATTGCCCTGATTAATTTAGCTGTTTCGATTATTTGTTACTATCCATTTTTCAAGATGTATGATGGAAAATTGTACGGTGAACAGATGGCCGCATTGGAGAAGGATTAATAGAAAAAAGCTAGTGGATCTGTCAAGAGATCCACTAGCTTTTTTTCTGTACGTTCAAATTGTTCCAGTAAGATGGACAATAATCGAATTTACTTTCTAAAAAAACATAAGTCTATTCCGTCGTTTTTACTTCACATGCTATAATTTTGTCGCCAACTTGCCCCAAAAGGGGGTGAGGGTTGTTGGATAAATTGGTATCATTAGTTATTGCGCCTATTTTTGTAGGTTTAGTGATTCAACTAATTTCTCATAGGTTAGATGAAAAAGACAATGACTAAAACAAGTTGCCTATCTAACCCACACATTTGAAATCATAACAAATGTAAAGAAAAACCACTCTACCAAGAATAGAATGATTTTTGTGTATCGTTGGAAAAACTGGTATCGTTTTGTAACATAATTAGAGCAAAAATCATCGTAAAAATCAATCTGATTGGGTATACGATTTATTTATAAGCAGGGCTATCATATGTCATATCTTATTTTACTAGCTTTCACCATAAATCCGTGAAACCGTGTACTTATTGATTACAGGTACCAACAAATTCATTACTAAAATCGCGACCCCGATTCCCCCAGGTAAATCCATACTGATCCGCAAAATTGCTGCTAGTACACCGCAGCCAAGCGCAAATATATACTTCCCTTTATCCGTCAACGGTGAAGTCGTATAATCCGTCACCATAAAGACCGCCGCAAAAATCAACGCTCCACTTAACAAATGAGCACTCGTAAAGGCAAAATTAAATGAACTATATAATAAAATTGCCCCATAAAATGAAGCCATTGTAATAACTGGTACCAACGGATTGATAATCTTTCGCGCAATCAAATAACTCGCTGATAAAAGCAAAGCGAACTTGCACGTCTCACCAATTGGGCCACCTAACCCAAACCCCATAAACAAATCAACTAAATCAGGCGTTGTCGGTGAAATCTCTCTCGCAAAATTCCCTAAATCAACTAATGGTGTCGCAGTTGCCACAACATCCGGTTGCGGTGTAACCCAATTCGTGATCCATGGTGAAAAGAATAATTTCAACAACACTCGGGCTGCTACAGCTGGATTCAACCAGTTCCGACCAATTCCACCTGTCAATTGTTTTACTACAATGATCGCAATAAAATCGCCAATAAGTAACGTCCATAAAGGTGCGGTAACAGGTAATGTCAACGCTAATAGCCAACCTGTGATCACGGCACTATAATCATTGATCGTTCCTTTCTTCCAAACGACTTTTTGAAAAATAAACTCAAGTCCGACACACGCAACGATGCTCGCCAACACCATGATGAGCGACCACCAACCAAAAAAGTAAGTTGCGGCAATAGTTGGAAATACCAAAGCAATCATCACTTGTTGCATGATCCACTGAGATGTCCATTTTTCTCTAATATGAGGCCCCATAAATGGCCCTGTACTTGTATATTCTGTGTTTATCATCAGCGACTCCCCAATACTTTCTGCTTTGCTGCTCGAATATCACCTAAAATATCGATTTTTGACGGACAAATATAAGAACAGGCGCCACAATCGATACAATTCAACACACCTAATCGTTTCGTTTCCTCGATATCTCCTGCTCGATAAGCGTTACTGATCGAAATAGGCTGTAAATTAACGGGGCAAGCGTTGATACATTCTGAACAGCGAATACAATTTTGTTCTTCTGGTATTTTCGCTTCTTCTCGAGTCAATCCAAGGATCAAAGAAGTTGTTTTGATTACTGGTTCGTCTAGACTTTGGATTACTTTCCCCATCATTGGACCACCATTGATCATTTTCATCGGGCTTTCAATAAAACCGCCACACGCTTCAATTACGTGCTCGATTGGCGTACCAATTCTGATACGTAGATTTTGAGGGTGCTTGATTGGGGTACCAGAAACAGTTACTACGCGATCGATTAATGGGCGATTTTCTTTCAATGCATGTAACGTTGCTAACACCGTAGAAACATTCATGATCCCTGCATTTAAATCAATCGGTAATTTCCCAACTGGCAGTTCTCTTCCCAAGACAGCTTTGATCACAATCTTTTCCCCTCCTTGAGGATAATGATTCGGTAAAATGGCTAACTTGATGTGCTTATCATCGATTTTTTCTTTTAGTTTTTGAATCGCCTCTTCTGATGAACGTTCGATTGCAACCACACATTGCTTGATGGAACAGCTTGTTTGAATGAGACGGATTCCTTCGATAAACTCATTAAGTTCTTCAATAATGATTCGTCGATCAGCCGTGACAAAAGGTTCGCACTCCGCTGCATTTATGATCAATGTTTCTATTTGTTGGTGTTCTTTTAAAAGAAATTTTACATCGGTCGGAAAACCAGCTCCACCCATACCGACGATTCCGTTATTTTTGATTATTTCTACTATGTTTTCGCTAATTAAACGAGGTACTTCATATGTATCTTGAAAATCATTTTTGATGATCACAACGGATACTTCACTATTTCCAATGGTTCTTTCTTCGATTTTTTCAACGGTTCCAGAAACTGAACTATGTATATTGGCTGAAATCAAACCGTCTTTTTCTCCAATCAGTGTCCCGATTTTCACTTTTTGCCCAATGGATACAACGATTTTTGCCGGTTTACCGATGTGCATATTCATTGGTAAAATGATTTGTTTAGGTGCTTGTAAAACTTTGATTGTTTCCAGCTTGGTTGACCATTTATTTTTTGGAACCATCACACCACCAAGTTTTCTTTTGATGTTCAAAATCATTTACTTACCTTCCCTCTACTCTAAATTTTCCGTCTATCTGTATATAAAAAAGTAATAGACTAGTGCAATTGCTACAACGACTAATTGGAGCGTTAAACCCCAAATCTCATATTTTTCTCTTTTCATTTTTTCTCCTGACTTTTTTCTAATAAGTTCAGTTTATCAAGTGGCTTTCCTTTTGAATCACTATTTTTTTCCACTAATTGTCTAAAGTTGAACTTGCTATTTCTCAGACAAATCAATGATTCTCTTTCTCTTAACAAATAAACAGAGTAAACCGTTTTCTTAGTCAATTCATTGCATATTGGTTTGATCCAACTACTCTCAAATCCAATCTTCTCCTGTTATCTGCCTATTTTGATAAGTAATAAATGAAAAAAACACTATTTTGATAGACAAAATAATGTTTTTTATTTAATACTATTTACGTTTCGTTTCAAACAATGGACTAACTGGTTTATTTTCATGGATACGTTTGATGGCATCACCAATTAATTCGCCAACACTGATTTCATCGATTTTGTCGATTTTACGATCATCAGAAAGATAGATAGAATCTGTCACAACTAAGCGTTTGATAGCAGAGTCTTCAATACGTTGTAATGCTGGTCCTGATAAAACTGGGTGTGTACATGACGCATATACTTCTTTTGCTCCAGCTTCTTGTAACGCATTAGCTGCTAATGAAATCGTTCCAGCCGTGTCGATCATATCATCAATCAAGACACAGATCTTTCCTTCTACATGTCCAATAATATTCATAACTTCCGCAACATTCGCTTTTGGACGGCGTTTGTCGATGATTGCGATTGGTGATTTCAAGTATTCCGCAAGTTTACGGGCACGTGTCACACCACCATGGTCAGGAGATACAACGACAACGTCATCGCCTTGAATGCCATGTTCCATAAAGTAATCTGCGATTAATGGAGCGCCCATCAAGTGATCGACTGGAATATCGAAGAATCCTTGAATTTGAACGGCATGTAAATCCAATGTCAACATTCTAGTTGCTCCTGCTTTTTCAAGCATATTTGCTACAAGTTTCGCTGTGATCGGTTCACGAGCGCGCGCTTTACGATCTTGACGTGCATAACCATAATAAGGCATCACAACGTTGATTGTTTTTGCACTCGCACGTTTTAAGGCATCGATCATAATCAATAATTCCATCAAATTATCATTGACTGGACTGCTTGTTGATTGGATGATATAGACGTGAGAACCACGAATACTTTCTTCAATATTTACTTGAATTTCACCATCACTGAATTGAGTGACAGAAGATTTTCCTAATTCGACACCGACAGCTGCAGCGATTTTTTCTGCTAATGGACGATTCGAGTTAAGAGAAAAGATTTTCAATCTAGGATCAAAATAATGTTTTGACATGAGGACCTCCACTTTCTTGTACTGAACAATAGTTTCCTTATAAATAGTAGTCACTTTTTCAAAATAAATCAAGTGATTTTGGGGCATTCCTCCAAAATAATACAATTTTCTAATAAAAATGCACAACTCTGGACACGAAAAAAATGAGTAACATTAAAATATAGTGATTTTGCCATTTTCTTTTAAAAAAATAGCGTATTTTCTAATGACAAGGTTAAAAATATATATTACTATTTAGGAGGTTGATAAAAATGAAAGCGTATTATCATCCTTTTATAAACCGCTAAGGAACTAAAAGTACGTATTATCTAGCTTCATGAGCTGCGGTCTCGTGGAAAAGATAAAAACTGACTGAACAAAACACACTTCAATCAGTTTCCATTATTTTCCACCGATACTAAACAGCTCATTCAGCTTATAATTTGAGGAGGAATTTTGTGAAAAAGTCTGTTTTGAAAAAAGTACAACTTGGGTTACAAGTATTGATGGTTTCCACCTTATTAGCAAGCACTAGCGCCACAACTGCATTCGCAATCGAGCAACAAACCTCAGAAACAACACAACCAGAATCTACTGTTTCAAGTACAACACCGGATGAACAAGAGACCACTACTCCAACCAATAAAGAAGGAACAGCACAGAGACTTACCATTTTAGGTACCTCAGATGTCCACGGCCAGCTATGGAACTGGTCATATGAAGATGATAAGCAAACACCTGTTGGATTGTCTCAGGTCAGCTCTGTCGTGAATAACATTCGTGCAGAAAATCCTAACGGCACGATTCTGATCGATAATGGCGATATGAACCAAGGAACGATTTTAACGGATGACCTTTACAATAAAACGCCTTTAATAGCGAAACCAAATCCAATGATCAAAGCAATGAACTATATGAAATATGATGCCATGGTTTTGGGGAACCATGAATTCAATTTTGGCTTGGATTTAATCACAAAACTTAATACTGAAGCCGCATTTCCAATCTTATCTGCAAACACCTATGTCAAAGCCTCGGGCAACCGCTTTGTTGGCGGAACCACGAAAAAAGCCGTTGATCTAGATGGTGATGGTACCACAGACTTAACCGTTGGTATCATAGGTTTAACCACACCGCAAATTCCTTTGTGGGATGGTGCGAAAGTTGACAGCCTTTACTTTAATCCTTTGAAAGAAGAAGCAGAAAAAGCCGTCGCTGAGCTAAAAAACGATACGGATATCATTGTTGCTTCGATCCATGCTGGACGTGAAAACTCTGATCCGGCTGCAAGTGCCGATCAAGTCATCACGAATGTCTCTGGTATCGATGCGTATATTTTAGGCCATGATCACCGTTCTTTCGCAGAAAAAATCCAAGGACCAAATGGCCCTGTTCCTGTCGCTGGACCTAAAGATACCGGAACCGAAATGATCAAGATCGACCTTGATCTCGAAAAAACTGGAGACAAATGGCACGTCAAAAACAGTGTTCCCGCCATCATAAGTACTAAAACTGTCCCAGCAGATGAAACATTAAAAGCAGAAACGAAAGAATACCATGATAAAACGAGAGAATTTATCTCAGAAAAAATTGGAACAGCGACTGGCGACTTTTTACCGCCTGAAGAAATAAAAGGAATTCCAGAAGCGCAACTGCGTCCGACTGCCATGATTTCTCTGATCAACAATGTTCAACGAAAAGCAACTGGTTCACAGCTTGCTGCCTCTGCTCTCTTTAAAGCAGATAGTAAATTAAACGCAGGAGATATCTCATACTCAAACATCTTTGATATTTATAAATATCCTAATACATTAGTCAGTGTCAATATCACTGGGGAAAATCTTTTAACATACATGGAAAATCAAGCGGATTATTACAATACGCCTAGTCCAGATGATTTAACTATTAGTTTTAACGAAAAAATCCGTGTATACAACTATGATGTTTTTTCTGGAATTTCTTATAAAATCGATATCTCTAAACCACATGGACAGCGTATAATCAATCCAACGATCGACGAAAAACCAGTTGACCCGGCTGCAAATTATAGCATTGCTATGAACAATTATCGTTATGAAGGATTATTAACACAAGGTCTCGTGACGGAAGAACCCATCAAATCCACTGATCCAGAAACACTTCGTGGTTTGATCGCTGATTATATACGTGAAAAACAAACTCTTGATCCCGTAGTTGAAATTGAAAATAACTGGGAAGTGATTGGCTATCATTTCAATAAAAACTGGCGTGATCTAGCTGTTAAACTAGTGAATGATGGTACCTTACAAACACAACCTGCTGCCGATGGTCGGACGCCTAACGTCAAACCAATCACAAAACAAGATATTCTCAATGCTGGCTTCTCACCTGAATCAATCACGATCATGCATACAAACGATGTTCACGGACGTTTAGAAGGTAACGGCAAGGATGTTTTAGGCATGGCTCGATTAAAAACGTACAAAGATTTAGTACAACCTGACCTTTTGATTGATGCAGGAGATGTTTTCCAAGGTTTGCCGATCTCCAATTTCTCTAAAGGAATGGATATGGCAGCTGTCATGAATGAAGTGGGCTACGATGCGATGGCTGTTGGTAACCATGAATTTGACTTTGGATTTGATACGGCCATGGAATATAAGAACAAACTGAACTTTCCAATCTTATCCAACAACACATTTAAAGATGGAAAACTGGTCTTTGAACCTTACACAATCGTTGAAAAAACTGGGAAGAAATACGCAATTATTGGGGTAACGACACCAGAAACAGCAACGAAAACTCACCCAAACAATGTAAAAGGTGTGACGTTTGCCGATCCAATCGCTGAAACGAAAAAAGCAATCAACACAATCAAAGATTCTGGCGAAGCGGTTACTGCTTATGTTGTAACAGGTCATTTAGGCATCGACGAAACCACACCACATGAATGGCGTGGCGATACATTGGCTGAAACATTAAGTAAAGAATATCCTGATTTGAATATCACTGTTTTAGATGGCCATTCACATACAGCTGTAGATGGCGGCAAACAGTTTGGAAACGTCATGTATACCCAAACAGGGAATTACTTGAACAATGTCGGTTTAGTAGATGTTGACTTAACAGACCTTAGCAAAAAAACAGCTTCCTTAACACCAGCAGAATCTTTAGCTAGCTTAGAGGAAAATCCTGCAGTCAAAGCATTAGTTGATCAAGCTAAAGCTAATTTTGAAGAGTGGGGCTCAGAGGTTGTAATTGAAAACAATCCTTATCAATTCAATGGAGAACGCGATAATGTACGAACTAGAGAAACCAATTTAGGGAATTTGATTGGAGATGCCATGTGGACTTATGGACAACACGGCTTTAAAAGCCAAACCGATTTCGCTGTTACAAATGGTGGCGGTATCCGAGCAAATATTGAACCTGGCAAAGTAACGTTAGGTGATGTTATTGCCGTCATGCCGTTTGGAAATAGTATCTCTCAAATCAGTGTTACAGGTAGCCAAGTCAAAGATATGTTTGAATTATCCCTTCGCTCTATGGCTCAAAAAGACAAAAATGGTAAGATCATATTAGATGACTTTAATCAGCCTAAACTTGGTGCAAATGGCGGTTTCCTTCATGTTTCCAGCACGATTCGTGTACACTATGATTCAACTAAAAAAGGTTCTTTACTGCCAGCAGACGAAGGCAACGGGACAGATAAAACCATTGTTGGAGAACGAGTATTGCAAATTGAAGTTCAAGACCGCACGACCGGAAAATTCGCGCCAATCGATGAAAAAGCAACCTATCATATGGCGACAAACGACTTCTTGGCAGCTGGCGGCGATGGCTATGATATGCTAGGCGGCGAGCGTGAAGAAGGCCCTTCTTTAGACACAGTCTTGATCAATCATCTAAAACAAGGTGCAAACCTTCGTTTATATGATGCTGCTACAAATATTGACTTATCACAATACAAAGAAGCCTTTCCAGGTGAACGGATCGTCTCCATTTCAGAAGCTGAGTTCAATAAGAAAAACAAACCCGAACCTGTACCAAATCCTGATCCAAAAGATCCAGATAAAACAAAACCGAATGAGCTAAAACCAGCAAAACCTAGTGATAAAACAGTGAATTACCCGAAAATGGGTGAAAAAATTGTTACCTATGGTGGTTTAGGTATCCTTATCATTGGTCTTTCTGGTTATAGTTTCTATGAATATAATCGTAAACGGAAAATAGGATAACTAAAAAAGATGGCTGCCAAACAAGTGCAGTCATCTTTTTTCTTATTTCTCGTTATTCATATAAGGCATGTTTTTCCCATAGCCTTCTTTATTCACTTGTCTTGCACGAGCAATCGCTAAGTCAAACTCGGCTACATCATCTGTAATGGTTGAACCTGCTGCGATAACTGAATTCGCTGCAACATTCACAGGTGCGATCAAATTTGTCGCTGATCCAATAAACGCATGATCGCCAATGCTCGTCCGATGTTTGTCTTTACCATCGTAGTTCACAAAAACTACACCACAGCCAACATTGATATTTTTACCTAAATCAGCATCCCCAACATAAGTCAGATGTCCGACTTTAGTATCTTCTGCCACCGTTGCATTTTTGATTTCCACAAAGTTACCAACGTGAACACGTTCGCCGATTTCAGCTTTTGGACGAATATGAGCAAATGGGCCTACGTCTGCATCTTTGCGAATAATACTTTCCTCGACAATTGATTGGGTGATTTTCACATTATCTTCAATTACACTATCAACGATTTCAGAATGTGCACCGATGAAACAATCATCCCCAATCACTGTTTTCCCTTTTAAATGTACCCCTGCTTCAATTACTGTATCTGAACCAATCACGACACCTTCATCGATATAAGTTGAATCAGGATCGATAAAGGATACACCATTTCTCATATGCATCGTATTTAAACGACGGTGCATGATTTTATTCGCTTCAGCTAAAGCTACACGATCATTGATTCCCATCGCTTCTTCAAAGTCAGCCATTTGATAGGCCGCGACAGTTTTGCCTTCTTTTTTAAGGATCTCAATAATATCTGTTAAATAATATTCGCCTTGGGCATTGTTGGTATTGATTTTAGATAAAGCATTGAATAACGCCTCGTTATCAAAACAAAATGTCCCAGTATTGATTTCTTGAACACGAGCTTCTTGTTCAGATGCATCTTTTTGCTCCACGATTTTTTCAACGATGCCTACATGATCACGAATGATACGACCATATCCCGTTGGATCTTCCGCATGCGCTGTTAAAATCGTCGCACTGGCGTTTTTACCTTGATGGTAATCAAAAAGGTTCGCTAATGTTTCAGAAGTCAAAAGCGGTGTATCTCCTGTAATAACCAGCGTTGTTCCTTTTTTGCCTGCTAAATGCGATTCTGCTTGCAACACAGCATGTCCTGTTCCTAATTGTTCTGCTTGTAAAGCATATTGGCTACGCTCGCCTAAATGGCTTTTGATTGCTTCTGCACCATGACCTACGATCGTGACAACTTCACTTGGATTCGTTTTTTCGACTTGATCCATGATGTGCTCTACCATTGGTTTTCCAGCGACAGGATGCAATACTTTATAAAGTGTTGATTTCATACGTGTTCCTTTACCGGCAGCGAGGATAATGACATATCTGTTTTCCAATTGCTTCACTCCTAAGAATTGTTTTATTTTCAATCGTTTATTTTCAATTTATGCACCATGTTTTAGTTTAGCTTACTCTTTATGGTTTTTCAACTGAACCAATTGCTTTTTTGCTATACCAATTTATAATTTTGAGGATTTGCGTTATAATATATATGCTTATATGTTATCTAGCTACACGAGCTAACCACTTCGCTCCGCTTCGATCTCAACAATTCCTAAGAGCTAAAGCTCTAAGGATTGAAGGTCTCGGAAAAAAAATGGATTGTGACAAAAAACATCACATTCAATGTTTCCTATTTTTCTGTCAAGGTTGAACGAGCTCGTTTCGCTTTTATTTTGGGGGTGATAATATGATACTTAAACAAACACACGTATCTCATTCAAAAGCCCATTCAGGTTTGACATAATAAAGTGCTTTGGTTGTTGAAGGATTGCCTTTACGCAAAGTACTTTATCACTTGAATGATAGAGAGGAAATCCATTATGAATAAACAAATACAACCATATCAATTTAATTTTATTAGAAAACAAGCCAATATTTTGCTACAAGCTCATTTATCTGTAAATGATAAAAATACAATCAAAACACTGCAAGCGATCGTTCTTGAGAAAATCAATGAACAGTTTGGTGCAGATAAAGATCAGTTACAGCCTTTATTAGAAGGATTTTTAGAAGCTGCGACTTCTAAGCCTAGACTGGAACACTATTTGGAAGAGTTAAAAGAAGCGGTGATTCCGTTTGATCCGCCTTCAAAACAACAACTAACAAAGCTTTTTAAAAAGACGAAGAAATTAAAAATCCCCGAGTGGGAAATGATGGATTTGCGTGATTATACCTTTTACAGCTGGAATGACAGTGGGAAACAGCAGAAATTTATTATCGCTTCAATCGACGGACAGCTCGTCGGTGTTTCCGGAACAATTGCTCCTACGACTCAGAAGGGCATCTGCCCGATTTGCCATGAAACGTCAGAAGTTGCGATGTTTCTGTCTAAAGTGAAAGAATCTGGTGATGGGATGTACACAAAGCGTGGGAATTATATTTGCTATGATAGTGAGAAATGTAACCATAATATCGAGCGCAGAGAAGAGTTAGAAGCGTTTGTTCAGAATGTGAAATTTACGAAGTAAAACATTACCTAGAGGAAATCGCCTCTAGGTTTTTATTTTTTTGATCTCCTACTTTTTCGAATTATTTTACTAGTTGGCATTATTAGATTGACTGGCTATTTCTCTTTAAACTAAAATGATTTACTCTATCAAAAAGATCTAAAAAAAACTGAGCTAACAAAGGAGGAATACTATAGTGAGCAGTCTAGTTGTATATCCAGCAATTTTTAATCAAGAAGGAAATAACTATAACGTTACATTTCCTGACCTCCCAGAAGTAATTACATTTGGTAACGGTATCGAGCATGCCGTAGAAATGGCTCAAGAAGCGTTAGGTTTGGCAATCTATAATAAAACAGAATTGCCTACCACATCTGATCCAAGAAAAATAAAATTAGACAATAAAACTGATTTCGTTTTAATGGTTACTTTGGATCTAGATGAATATAGAAGGAAATTCCATTCAAAATCTGTAAGAAAAAATACATCAATTCCAGAATGGATCAATGACTTAGCCGAAAAAGAAAATATAAATTTTTCTCAGACTTTGACAGAAGCACTTAAAAATAAGTTGAATGTCTGAAAATTTCTGCAGGCTGTTTAAAGTTATTGTGGGAATAAATTCTTGTTGATACAATATTTCTACCTGAAGCGAGCACAACCAAGCTTCAATTGGTTTGATTATGCTCATTTTATTTTCACACTAAAAAGTATTATTTTTTTTCAAATCAGCCTAGTCTTCTCTCGTAAGAAAAGTAATCACATTGTATTCACTTTGTTTTTACTATATAATAAAAGAAATGATACGGAGGGATCTAACATGAAAACAAGACGACAAGGAAATGCAATTGTGTTAACAATACCCGCTAAATTTGGTATTGAAGAAAATATTGATTATGTCGCCGTCAAAGGTGAAGACGAGAGTATAACGTTCATTAAAAAACAGTCTAACTTATTCAAAGAAGCTTTCGAGAACAATCAAGAGATAGAAGTTGGAGAAGGGTTCCCTGAAGATTCTGCTGGAAGGGAATTAATGTAATGGTTTTTAGTGTTCACGGATATACCCCAAAACGCGGAGATATCGTGGTAATCTACTTTGACCCTAGCGTTGGGCGTGAAATTCAAAAGAAACGGCCAGGCATTGTTATTAGCAGTGATGAATATAATGCCGTAACTGGAATGATTGCAGTTTGTCCAATAACGTCTACGAAAAACACAAAAAATCATTTTATTTCTTTGGATACCAATCATCAAATAACTGGACACATCAATCCTCTTCAAGTTAAAACATTTGATTTTACTGCTCCAGAAAGAAATGTTCGGTTCATAGAAAAAGCGACGTTGAAAGAAATTGGTGAAACGGCACAGATTGTCAGCATGATCTTTGATTTTTCAAATTTGATGACAGAATAAAAAACTTAGTTGGATATAGTTCATCTCAAATATAAAAAAGTACTGACAACATTCATTCCTTAACTTTGTTAGCGTATAAAAAAATCGTGTTATAATGACAATGAAAAGAGAGATATGCGCTAACATACCTCTCTGGTGTAGATAGTACCAGTAAAAAGCTGGCGGCTATAGATTAAACGGTAAAAGTAAACCATTTTAACCTGCTAAAGTTAAAGAAATGGTTTATTTTTTTTGATTAAATTTCAATATGGCAACTTCTAACATTGCAAAACTAATCGCAAGTGTTAATGCTTCATATCCTGACAACTCTATTCCTTTCCAGAGACACAGCCATTAATCATCAGGCATCACCATTTTCCAAGAGATTTAGCCAATCATCTTTTCACTTCTCTGCATTAATTATTATATCATAATAGCAAGTATTTATAATACTTAATCGTGATTTTCGATGGCAAAATGAACCATTATTGGGCGATAATTCAGACAGTCATTAATACAAGTAAAATGTTCAAAATTCCACTACTTTTGTCAAACTTGTCCATTTTTTTAGCCAAAATTTGACTGTTTAAATTGTTCAAAAAAATTCTATTGACTATTCTAACTGCTTTAAGTTAGAATAAATTTACAACATAAAATAAAAAAAGGCGCCCTGCCAGAAGACGGTAATCTTCCAAACAGAGCCCTGTATTATCAGCGTAAACTAATAATACAAGTTGCCTCGTCAATAATATCTTACTGACTATCTTTATTCTACTAAAAGTAAAAATGGATTTCCATTCTTTTTTGCTTACTCAATAATAATAGTGAATGGTTATTTAACGAACGCTTCATGGTATTAGTAGCTGACTAATATCATTTTTTTGTGTTTAACATCAGGTAATTATAACATATTTGCTAAAACAAAATATCTGATTGAGCATAATTCATATACAATAGTAATATCAAAGCGTTCCAAAATAGCTACTAAGCACAAGGTTAATGGCAACGATAGTAACAAAAATGATTGCTATAGAAGATTGTTTCATAGTAAATAAGCAGCATGCTACAATTCCAAAGAGCAAACATTTTAATATCACGAGCCATAATCCCTCAAGGCGATAGTTTGAAGATGGTGCGCACCAAATACTCCAAATAATAATCATCAATATTGGTGCTAGTAAAACAACTGTAACACGAATAATTTTACTAGACTGAAGAGTGAACCCCCAATATCCTAAAATAAATATAGCAGCTACTTCTATTAGAAAAGCAATTGCTATATTAGTATATTTAATTAAATACATTACGTTCTCCTTTTTTGATTATGTATTTCATCATTAGAAACTACAAGAACAATATTATACAGCTAAGCACAAAAGCCACAAGACTAAATGGTGTCATTATTTTACGTTCTTTCTTACTTTTCGTTAATAACCCATTAGAAAAAATGGTGAAGAAAAGGAATACAGTCGTTAAGATAATTAAGCTTCTGTCAAATCGATTAAATACCTGGATATAAATTAATTGACTATAGTTAAGATAACTAATACCGACAATCGTCCAGATAACCAAAAATATAAAGCTGATAATTCTCATTTTGAATGGTAGCACAATATTTTTTCCACCTAGTACATATTCACCAAAAGGAAAACCAAATATTAATAGTAGATGAAGCAAAGCATTGAGAAAAAAACTGATTGCAATTATTATACTAAGTACTTCTGTCATCGTATTCTCCTTCATTATTAACTAGTTTGAGTATATAATATTAAGATGGATAGCACAATTACGCACAAAAAAGTAAGTACCCAGTGGAGGTTGAGATTTGAAATCAGAAAAAGAAAATAGATGCACTGTTGAAGATTATGGTTTTAAAAATATAGAAAAATTATTAACCATGATAGGTGGTAAATGGAAAATACAAATTATTTATCACTTGAGCGGAAATCCTAACATTAGATATGGACAGCTGAAAAGAAAAATGCCTGAGGTTAGCCATAAGACATTATCAGCCCAACTTAAACACCTAGAGAAGGACAGGCTAATTTCAAGAATAGAATACAATGAAAATGTGCCTAGAGTAGAATATTTACTTACAGGTCTCGGAAGAAGTCTTCTGCCTGTTTATGAAGTATTTGGAAATTGGTGTGAGGAAAATAGAGATGTTTTTGAAATAATACGAAAATAAAAAGATAGCCTTCTTATCCCGGGAGGCTATCTTTCTTGTAAAAGCTCATTTTCACCAAGTTTAAATTTTTATTATTAAAAGTTGTTTTATGGAAGTTGCTTATTAGAGCGAAAAACAAAATAAAAAGGCACTCTGCAAAAGGACGGACATCCTCATACAGAGCCTCATATTATCAGCGTAAACTAATAATATAAGTTGCCCTAGTCAATATTTTCATATCGACTCTTTCATTTTACTCAATTTTTGTAAGAAATACTAGTACTTTTTACAGATTTGAGTGGGTTGAAGCAGTTGGTGGTTATTTATTGCACTTTTGCACGGTATTAGTTTAGTCGCTAATGCCGTATTTTTTCGCTCTTTTTATAACTAGCAAGTACTTTGTTCTCCTTTATAAATACGTTTTTTGCGTATTTACATTCTACCAATTGTGCTTGCTAGTTGATGGGTTTAGAGTCGAATCCTACCAGCTAGTTGTCATTCATTCAAACAGGCAGCCCAGTCAATGCGTGCAAAAACCGAGCAATATGTCTCTACATTTTCATTCATTTGAATGGCAACTATCGTATTCGATTTTGAATTCATCATTATTAACAATGATCCATATGGCGGATATAGGGTCGTTGTGTAAAAAATCCGCAGGCCTGCAGAACCTGCAGATTTCAAATAGCTGTTTATCGTTCAGAAACTTCCAACCATTTTTCTACTATCACATGATAAACAGCTGTTTGTTTTTTCTTGTTCATAAAATAAATAACGTTTTAGTCTCTGTGATATATAAGCACTAAAAATGTTACTTTAATCATCGCTTCAAGTTTCTGATTTCTCCTCCTATACTCTTAATAAATTTTGTTATTCTTCAATTTTCTTCTGAAGTAATATCCACATACTAGAAGAACAAGTGCAAAGCCAATGAGCCTTATTGCATTCTTCTGAGCTTCTCCTGTTTTAGGATAAGTACTACGTTCTTTTTTAGTTTGATCTGTTATTCCATAGCTTTTAACTGAAGAGTTTATCTCACCTTGAACAGCTGACGGATTCCCTGATGATGTTCCCGTTTGTTGTAATTGCTCCGAGCTGTTGCTTCCATCAGATTGCTTAGTACTACCCGATGTCTCTGTCGACGACTTATCTGGTTGAGTATTTTCTGTAGAATCTGTTGGTTCTTCTGGTTTTGGAAATGATATAACTGCTTTGACGATCTCGCTCTCATTCCCAGCATCATCGTAGCTTTGAGCCCAGATTTCGGTTGCTTTTGCTTGCTCAAATGGCACTGTATACGATTGATAACTGACACCTTTATCCAGACTATAACGAAGATGGGTATAACGATTTTGTTCTTCTGTCAATTCTTTGTCATACGTAATTGTAACTTGTACAGGAAGTGTCGCGTTCTGACTCCGTGTTTTAGCATTAATGGTTATAATCGGTTTCGCCGCAATACTACTTTGAATATTATTTACTTCATAAGTTGTTATGTCGGACTTGTTGCCATACTGGTCTACTGCATAAAAGTATACTTTTTGATTTGTTACAACAGCTATTTCATCTGTATAACGCTCATAACGTTCAGTATCAAAACTATAATAGATTGTGGTCTTCGGTTCGGCAGTAGCTTTTAGTTTAACGGATTGATTTGTTACAGTTTGATTATTTGCCGTGACAATGGGTACTTTTGGTGCTTGATTGCTATAAAAGACTGAAACAGCTTTACTTGTTGTATTTCCAATACTATCTGTTAATCCAACTTGTAGGTGATTCTCTCCCTCTGTTACAGGGACTTCATAATCAAATGCAGCTGCTGGTTTACCCTCAAAAAATTTCTCATCAAACGTATTGTAATTGACATCCGAATAAATGTTTTCATTGTTTACAAAGAGTTTGTACCCTGAAAAATTATCTGAAATTGAGCCTTTTAAATGAAACGGATTTTCATTCGTATAGACTGAATAGTTCCCTTTTTCATCTATTGTCAAGTTATCCATCTGCAAGGTTGGCAAAACTGTATCAACGACCACATAGTATCCTTCATTGACAAAAGGATTTCCATTATTTTTTTGGTCTGATTGGACATAAAAGGCTAGACTTTGCTTTCCTTGTTTTAGCTTGATAGGGAAACTAAAGGTCAATGTATCGGGATCATAAGAAACCTCTTGTTTGTTGATTGTAAAATGATCGACCTTTTCACGCAAACGACCTTTGATTGTATAAGTTTCTGCCGCTGAATCATAATCAGGGTTGCCCACACCAACGATAGTGATATTACTTATATTAATATTTTCTAATACAAGAATCTCTCTTTGCTGGTAGCTTGAGGTTGTAATAATTCGTTCTTCTACGGTTTGATTCCCATACTCATCTGTCGCATAAATCGAAATTAAATTTTGACCATGAACCAATTCTATATCTGTTTTAAAGTGACCATCTGCTTGAATTAGAGATGTCAAATCAACTTTTTGACTGCTACTTGTTTGCTCTATTTCTAGTTTTTTCGTTGTTTTACCTGTTGTTCCATTCAAGGTATATATCGATTGATTCGTTATACTATTTTCTTCTATGGGATCCGTAATGGATAACTCAGGCAATTTGCTATATACAGTGATTGGAACTTCTTTAATAATAGTTTGACCCTCACTATCCGTAGAAAAGACAATCGTTTTAGTGTCATTTGTCACAGGAACAACTACTTCAAATAACTGTTCATTTTTTGTCGCTTTAACTCCGTTAACGAATAATTCCTGAGGATATGAACCATTGATCAACAAGGTTTGATTCGTGATTGAAAAATTAGCGGTATTGCTTGTAATCACTTGATCTTCAAATAGATTGAAAAGGACTAACCCAGCCTTTGTCCCTTGTTGTATCAACTGATTTCGATAAGCATAATTTCCTGCATAATCCGTAATCAGCAGTTCGACTTGATTCTGACCTTCGCTCGGTTGCTGAGATGCGACTAGCGGAATCGAAATAGGTCCTGATGTTTGATTGCTAAGATCATACGTTTCGATTCTTCCGTTAACAGAAACAGTGACTGCTCTTAAATCTACACCACTTAATTCATCAGTCAGATTTACATTTAATTTTGGTGTTGGATTAGCATTATCGAAGGCTATTTGCTCAATCGTTGGTTCGACAGTATCGACTTTTATTGGCAGATACATTTCTTGAGGTTTCGCATCAGCAATATCGGCCTTAGCGACTACTTTCATTTGATATTGTCCATCTGGTACGACTTCATTTTTTCCAGTTTTCAAATTAAATGTGGTGCCATCCCAATTAGCACTTGTAATCGTATGAGACGTAAAACGCCCCATGCTAGAATTAAATGTGTCTTTACGAATTCCTTTTTCCTCAGCCAAACGTCGAATTACTTTTTTATCGGCATCTACAATTTCATACGTAACACTTTTAGCATTTCGTAAAAAGTTTAAGGTTGGTTTTGCTTCATCTTTACGACCATCTTTATTAGGAGAAATAGCAACTAAATCAGGATTAATCGTATTATTTTTCAAACCTAAGAAAGTATTGTTCTTATCTGTAAAAAAACCAAATCCTTGAATTGACGCTGCATCATAGATTGGTGCATCAATCACAGATGCTAAACTATAATCCCCATAAAATCCAACAAATGGCATGGTTAAATCTGGTTGAGTATCACTTGTAAATCCGATGTAGCCTTCTACAAATTGTTGTTTCGACAACGAATTGGGTAAGCTTAATTTGAGCTGAATCGTTTGTGTTTGACCTGGTTGTATCGTTACTTTATTCTGACTCGCTAGCATTTTCGCATCTTTTATTTTGGTTTCATAGACCTCAGCAGTACTGGTTTGTGCTTCTGTATAAACACCGCCAAAGTCCGTAAATTGGTATGTGGCTTCTTTATTTCCATTATTTTTCAGTTTAACAGAAATCGTGGTTTCCTGACCAACTTGTTTTAGTGCCAGTGCACCATCACCATCAACTGCATCAGTCAAGGACGTCGTATTTTCGATTGCTTTGTCCACTTTTATTTGCCCAGCACCTTGGCGACGTGGTGAAATAATCACTTCATTATGATTTTTATCCAACATTGGTAATGCAGTATTCATCACAGATAATTTTGCAAAACGGGTTAAGTCTGTTCCAGACAGCGAGGTTTTTCCATTTTTCAAGGCCTGATAAATAAGTGCTTGGGAACCAGCAACAAATGGAGCAGACATTGACGTTCCACTCATCGTTTTATATTGATTGTTATTAACTGTCGAGTAAATATTCCCTCCAGGAGCTGATATTTCTGGCTTAAATTCCAAATTGGGTGTTAATCCCCATGAAGAAAAATCAGACATTTTACCTGTTTTGGGATTTGCAAATTGAAACTCACCGCTATCAAAACTAAATCGTTGATTCTTATTATCTTTCGCTAGTTTAACAAGTGCTTCCCCATCTTCTTTTGTTAAACTTAAAGTTAAATAGTTAAGATCCTCGATTTGCATTCCCATAGGAGGACTATTTGAAACGTTGTTATAAATAAATGCAGCAATTGCTCCATGTTCCTTGGCTTTACGTTGTTTTTCTGAAAAATTGATTGCCCCACGTTGAATTAATGCTATTTTTCCTTGAACATCTTTCGATTGATAGTCACTTTCTGCTCCGATTCCAACATCGATTAAGTCGGTTGTTTGTTTTAGTAGGTCTGTACTTTCAGTTGTTGGATTAGAAAAGACGATTGCACCAGAAGGTGATGTTGAGGTCTCCATGTGATAGGGCTGCTTCGTCCCGTTTGTATCAACTAGTTGAACCAGCAAGCCACCACTTGTAATATACGTATTTTCTGCAGAAGCAACAGTTAAAGCTTCTTTCGTAACACCTGGTGAACCAAGTGTTCCTGTGTCTATTGTTCCTAATTTATTTTGTGGATCAACATTCGTATTGTCCGTAGTACTAATACTACTATTCCCTGCCGAAATCACAGACAACACACCTGCTTCAGCAGCCTGTCGTATGACTAATTGTTCTGGAGAATCTGGGTCCACGGCACCTGAAACAGAACCTAAACTCATGTTTAAGACATCAGCTCCTAGTTTTACTGAATCCTCAATCGCCGCAATTACATCATCGTCTAAGGCTGTTGCAACCCTCGTATTATTTGGAAAGACTTTCATTGCAAGTATTTGTGCTTCTGGTGCAACACCTAATACTGCTTTAGCAGGATCCTCTCCAATACCATTTGCGGCAACAATCCCTGCAACGTGCATCCCATGCATGCCCGTTCCAGGATTTGTATCAATAATATCCTCATTATTATCGGCATAATTGTGACCATAAGGAACTTTTCTAGTAAAGGCTTGTCCATACCCCAATTTTTTTGCGCTTTGTCCTCCTACTTGTAGGGAAATTTTTTCTTTAGTTTCTTCGGATAAACGTAAGTCTTTATGTGTAGGATCAACACCTGAGTCAATGATAGAGATAACCATTCCTTCCCCTTTTAATTTGTAGTTTTCCCATACTTGCTGAACGTTTGCCAGCTGATTTGAATCGATTGAGGTTGGATGATAGACCTTTGCAGCCGAAACAGAGGCAACTCCATGAATAGATTTTATCGTATCAACATCTTTATATTTCGCATCAATTGAAAAACCATTGATCAAGTAACCAAAAGCTCGATCACTTTTATTCCCCGTTAAAGCTTCGATTTTCTTTTTTACTGTCGATTGATTTTCAATAACATCCTCTGTCGCTTGTTCAATTGATTGAACGGACGCTTTGCTTCCTGTGGGATCAGGTAGTTCTTCAACTGCCGCAGCTTTTTCAAGTTGCACAATTAACCGAATTTCTTGATTTCCGTCAAAAGTATTTTCTTCAAATCCAGTTGTGTCAAATCCTCTACTTGTTAATTGGGCTTTGACATTCTCTTCAAACGCTTTTTTACTTAGATCATTTACAGTCGCTTCACTTTTTTTATGAGCCTCTATTAACTTATCATAACCAATATTTTGCTGTGCGGGTGTATCTTTATCAGCAAAAGCAATTGTTCCATAGATATTCAGCCCGATAGATAATAATAAAATAGTTAGTAAAAACAGGCTACTACTTTTCCTTTTTCTAACATAACCAAACTTCATCATTCCTAACCCCTCCTTTTTCATCATTTTCAAATAATAATACAATTCAATTCTAATTCAAATGTCATTTATTTTCAACTTTATAAAGACTTTTTTTATAAAAACTTGAAGCTTCATTTTATTCAGCAGTTTTTAGGAGAAATAAAAAAGACATTCGTAACGAACTATTATTGCTTACAACGTAAAATCAATATTTTCATGTAACTAGACAAAATTGATGATTGAATTATGATTGAAATGATAAATCTATTATGCACATCTTATCTTATTATCAAATTAAATATGGGCCTTCATCATAAGTTTGCTTATTTAAACTAAGCTAATCTACATCTAACTTAACTAGACTAATTAGATATATGGTAACTTAAGTGCATAGTCTTTGACAAAATAGAAACAAAGCTGTTATTTTAAATGTATAGTTGAATTCATACAATAACTGACAGGAGGTTCACTTTGAGTAAATTAAAAAAAACATTTATTACGTTTTTACTTTTGCTACTTATGTATTTATCTTTTTCAGCCGTCGTTTCTTATCAAACATATATATCTATACCATTTTACTTTTTAAGTCTGGATGACTACCCATTAGTTGGTACTTGGTTACCTATAATTGCATTCTATCTTGCAGTAGCTACTTTGATTATCTTTTTCGTTTTAGTATTAATTACATTATTTTATCCAAAAAGAATGAGTCAATTTTCATTTACAAAATCAGATGGTCATTTAAAAATCAGTCAAAAAGCGGTAGAAGGATTCGTCTCTGAGTCATTGACAGCAGAGAAATTGATGAAAAATCCAAATGTGAAAGCAACAATGAGTCAAAAAAAGATAAAGATAAAAGTTAAAGGTGATTTTCAAATAGTTTCAGATTTATATGGTAAAACTGACGAATGGAGTAAAAAGTTAGAAAATCAACTACATGATTTGATTGGAACAGGCGTAAAAATTTCAATCAAAATTAAATTTGAAAAGCCTCGAGCAGAAAATGTTCAACGTGTAAAATAGGAGGAAATATATGAATGAGGTATGGGAAACACATAAAGGACCTATAATCGGTGCACTAGCAGGTTTATTGATTGCACTATTAATGTTGACTTTAGGTTTCTTTAAAACCGTTCTAATTATCGTGTTTGTTATTCTTGGCGGTTTTGTGGGATGGTATGCTACTGCGCATGGATGGATAGATATCTTTCTTTCTAATAAAAGAAAGTAAAACTATAAATAATTAACTAAAAGAAGGGATTTGAAGATATGGATAACAAAAATCTACCAAAAAAAGAAGAAGCAAGTGTAAATGGTATTAAGGGTGAACTTACTTATGATGATAAAGTAATCCAAAAAATAATCGGGATTGCGTTAGAATCAGTCGATGGATTATTGACAGTGGAAGGCGGTTTTTTCTCAAACGTTGCTAACAAGCTTGTTAATAGAGAAGACGTCACTACTGGGATCGATGTTGAAGTAGGGAAAAAACAAGTGGCAGTTGATTTAGATGTTGTAACTGAATACGGTAGAGATATCGCAGCGTTGTATGAAAAAATTAAAGAGGTTATTTCTAGAGAAGTTGAAAAAATGACTTCTCTTAAAGTAGTAGAAGTGAATGTAACTGTAACAGACGTAAAATCAAAAGAACAATATGAAGAAGATTCAACAACTGTTCAAGATCGATTAAGTGATGCGACAGAATCAATAAGCAATTTCACAAGTGAACAAACAGAAAAAGCAAAAAAAATGGCAAATAACGGTGTAGCAAAAGCAAAAGATGCAACAGAAGCAAGGGTTCAATAAGTTTGCAAAACTTAAATAATACTACTAATCAGTAAAAAAAGGCAGAGCCTTTGATAAATTTCTAAAACCCGTATAATGCATAAAATGCATTGTACGGGTTTTAGTTTAATTACTTAATTCCAAAGCAGAAGCTATCTATTATCTAATTCATTTAAAACTCAAGAAATTTATATTTATTAATACAACATTAGTTAATTTCTGATTTTAAAATTCAATTTACCACTGAAAAAAGGGGAACTACGATACTTTTAATACGATTCAAATATCCATTACACTAAATAACTCGTAGCCATTTCTTTATAAATATCCACCATTTCCAAATAATTATCCACATCCACATACTCATCTACTTGGTGAGGCGTTTCATTACCTGGTCCAAAGATAATTACTGGGAAAGCTTGTTTGCCTTTGGTAAATTCAGCAGCATCTGTTGTACCAGAAACACCGACCATTGGAATATCCACGTTCACTCGTTTTTTCGCTACTTGTTGGGCGATTTTTGCGATATCAGAATCTTTTTCGCTTTTCACAGAAATTTTATTTGCTTCGATACTTAACGTTAAATGGTAGGTGTCTTTTTGGTTTAATTCATCGATCAGTTCGTTCATTTTTTTGATTACAACATCATTATCATAGCCAGGAATCGTTCTGATATTTCCTTGT
>NZ_NGKY01000001.1:1362154-1467160 GCF_002140855.1 Enterococcus sp. 7E2_DIV0204 | reverse complement strand
GATTTAGATGTTGTAACTGAATACGGTAGAGATATCGCAGCGTTGTATGAAAAAATTAAAGAGGTTATTTCTAGAGAAGTTGAAAAAATGACTTCTCTTAAAGTAGTAGAAGTGAATGTAACTGTAACAGACGTAAAATCAAAAGAACAATATGAAGAAGATTCAACAACTGTTCAAGATCGATTAAGTGATGCGACAGAATCAATAAGCAATTTCACAAGTGAACAAACAGAAAAAGCAAAAAAAATGGCAAATAACGGTGTAGCAAAAGCAAAAGATGCAACAGAAGCAAGGGTTCAATAAGTTTGCAAAACTTAAATAATACTACTAATCAGTAAAAAAAGGCAGAGCCTTTGATAAATTTCTAAAACCCGTATAATGCATAAAATGCATTGTACGGGTTTTAGTTTAATTACTTAATTCCAAAGCAGAAGCTATCTATTATCTAATTCATTTAAAACTCAAGAAATTTATATTTATTAATACAACATTAGTTAATTTCTGATTTTAAAATTCAATTTACCACTGAAAAAAGGGGAACTACGATACTTTTAATACGATTCAAATATCCATTACACTAAATAACTCGTAGCCATTTCTTTATAAATATCCACCATTTCCAAATAATTATCCACATCCACATACTCATCTACTTGGTGAGGCGTTTCATTACCTGGTCCAAAGATAATTACTGGGAAAGCTTGTTTGCCTTTGGTAAATTCAGCAGCATCTGTTGTACCAGAAACACCGACCATTGGAATATCCACGTTCACTCGTTTTTTCGCTACTTGTTGGGCGATTTTTGCGATATCAGAATCTTTTTCGCTTTTCACAGAAATTTTATTTGCTTCGATACTTAACGTTAAATGGTAGGTGTCTTTTTGGTTTAATTCATCGATCAGTTCGTTCATTTTTTTGATTACAACATCATTATCATAGCCAGGAATCGTTCTGATATTTCCTTGTAGACTGGCTTCACTTGGAATACTGTTGATTTGTTCTCCGCCGGAAATCATCGTTACGTTATAGATAAAATCACCTAAGACTTCATCTGTATGGGTTTCACTACGGAATAATTGATTCGCTCTTGAATAGAAATCATTTAGATGATCGATTGCATTAACCCCAAGTTGAGGCATTGAGCTGTGAGCATTTTTACCTTGAGACTCTACTTTAAAATTGATCGAACCTTTATGTGCATAAACGATTCCAGCATAACCAGAGGGTTCACCGATCACCATTGAGGTTACATCATCGACATAGCCTTCTTTCGTTAATTGCTCGGCTCCTAGTTCACCAACTTCTTCACCCACCGTTGCGATCAAACGTAGGCGTCCATTAAAGGCAGCATGTTCTTCTTTTAATTCAATCATCGCAATGGCCATAGCAGCTAAACCACTCTTCATATCACATGTGCCGCGACCGTACATTTTCCCATCACGAATTTCAGGTTTGAACGGATCAGAAGTCCAATCCGCAACATTTCCTGCTGAAACGACATCCATATGTCCAGAAAACGCTAGAACTTTCTCGTTATTTTTGTTCCCAATTTCAACAATTAGGTTATCACGATCTTTGTCATATTCTAAAAAGCTTGAGTCAATCCCGTGTTTTTTGAATAACTTACTTAGATACTCAGCGACCTCTTTTTCATTGCCGTTGACCGATTTAATTGTAACGATGTCTTTTAAAATTTGAACTTTTTCTTGATTTTCCATTGTGTTGGCCTTCTTTCATTTGATTCATTCATTTTCTTATCGTGTGTGAGAAAATGGATAAATATGCTTACAGGTTAACTATACACCTAAATGAGAATTTCGTTAAATAAAATCGGTTATTTTTGCCTATATCTTATTTTTCCTTTTTTTCATATATACTGAATGAATAATAATAAAAAAAAGAAGATAAAAAAATGAAAAAAATCGCTAGTTTAATCAGTTTTTTTGCTATTTTGCTAATTATGACGTGTTTTCCAAAAGCTTCCTATGCGGTGGATCAATTAGTTTTTGAAGATCCTACATTAGAAGGTCAAACACAAATTTCAGGGTATCTGGCGGCGTTTGGCACTTTGCCTCCTGGAGAAAAAGTTCCTGTCAGTACATTCGACGGTGCTGCTTGGATCGCAATTAATGGTAAAAATTACAATGGTACGACCTCTGGTAATCAGATGTTTCATTATACCGTTACAAAAATCGATGAAGAAAAATATTCTTTTACCTTCACGCTCCCTGATAATATTGTATTAAAAGAAGGAGATCGAATAACCAATTTTGTGATCCCAGCCAATGTAGAGAATCCATCAAATTATCCCCAACTAGCACATAAATTTTCTGGAGAATACATTGTTCAGAAAAGAGCTGATCCACAACCTAGCGGGGAGCTGTTGTTTTGTACCTTGATGAACAGGGAAATGAGATTTTAACAAAACAAACGATCTCTGGTATTGTGGGCGATCCCTATGATGCTTCAACAGATACTTACAAACTAGCAATTGAAGGCTACACATTAGATGAAACAAAGTTACCTACAAATGCTACAGGTACAATAAGTCCAGTAGCACAACTCTTGATTTACACATACAAAAAGAATCCAAGCAAAGCCCATGATGTCACAGTACGTTATGTTGATGAGGAAGGGACAGAAATAGCTAATCCCAAACCAATCAGCGGGATGATTAGCGAACCTTATGATGCATCAACAGATACCTACAAACTAGTCATCGATGGCTATACGCTAGACGAAACAAAATTACCTACGAATGCAGTCGGTACATTGAGTGATTTAGATCAAGTCGTTACGTATACGTACAAAAAAAATCAACAGATAGCACAAAATCTTACCGTTCAATATGTAGATGAAAATGGTCAAAAACTAGTTGATTCCAAAATTGTCAGCGGGATGATTGGTACAGCTTATGATGTCTCAATGACAGCCCATAAACGAATCATTGAAGGCTGTACGCTAGATGAGACAAAATTACCTACAAATGCGATTGGAACTTTAACTGATACTAAACAAACTGTTACTTATCACTACATTTCCAATAAAGAATCTGGCAACACAACAGATACAAATCAAGGCAACACTGGAAAACCAACAGCACAAAAAACAACCTCTTCAAAAAACAACAAGAACTTTCCTAAAACGGGAGAAACTGCCACACACTCTATTTTATACCTTAGCGGATCATTAATTATTCTAAGTGGGCTTGTCTATTTAAGAAGAAACAAAACAAACTAAACCTCAATAATATCAACAAAAAAACCAGCTCATCATTTCTGATGTCTGGTTTTAATTTTATTCATTAAAGTAATTCCCAGGAACTACATTGATTGTTTTCGTCCGTGTATCTACATCTTCTACATACAGCAATGACGTATAATCTTCAATCGCGCGTTGGCCTTTAAATTTAGACTCGGCAAAGACGGTAATCCCGACAAGTTCGGCTTCAAACTCTTCGATCAAGCTCTTCATTCCATTAACAGTTCCGCCGCCTTTCATGAAGTCATCTACTACTAAAACTCTCGAACCGCGTTTTAAGCTACGTTTTGACAGTTCCATTTTTTCGATACGTTCAGATGATCCAGAAACGTAATTCACGCTAACCGTTGAACCTTCCGTGATTTTTGAATCACGACGCACGATCACAAACGGAACATTCAAGTAATAAGAAACAGCTTGAGCAATCGGTACCCCTTTAGTTGCTACGGTCATGACTGCATCGATTTGTTCACCTAAATATTTAGAAGCAATGATTCTCCCAACTTGGCGCAATAATTCCGGCTGTCCTAATAAATCAGAAAGATACACATATCCTCCTGGCAACAGACGATCTTGTTCAGATAAACGTTCACACAAAGCCATGACTAATTCTTTTGACTCCTCATATGGAATTTCTGGGATAAATCGTACACCACCAGCAGCTCCTGGAATTGTTTCAAGAATTCCTGTACCTCGTTGTTTGAATGTTTTCTTAATGATCGCCAAATCCTCACTGATTGATGATTTAGCTGATTTATAACGCTGTGCAAAATGAGTCAAAGAAACTAATGTATGGGGATGATCCAGTAAGTACTGTGTCATATCAATCAATCGTTCGCTTCTCCGAATTTTAGAATCTGTCACTTCTTCTCCTCTTTCCTTTAAGGTTTACTATCCGCTAGTATGATTACTAGACCTTATTTTTTTATAGGTTCGTTATTCATTATTTTTTAATAGGTAAAATAAATGATACTCCCTTACAATCTATCGTTCCCTATTATAGGGTGTTTTACAAAAAAAATCGAGCATTTTTTTAAAATAATGAAAAATAGTTCGCAATTTATGAAACAAAAAAGAAGATAAGGATAAAAACTTTCGTTTTTCTCCTTATCTTCTTTTGACTCAACTCTAGTTATCTCTGACTCATTTTCTTATTCCGCTGCATCGTCACCACTAGTTTACGAATGATACTGACAAGAATAAATAACCCGATAAAAATCAAGGTAATGCTGGCACTTGGCGGTGTTTCTAAATAATAAGACCCCGTCAATCCTGTTAGCATGCCAATCAATCCCATAATAACACTGATGATAATAACCGTGTTAAATCCCTTGCCAATCCGCATCCCGATCGCAGCAGGTAAGACCATGATCGCAGATATCAATAAGGCCCCTGCAATAGGGATCATAACTGCGATCGCTACACCTGTAATCACGTTAAACAACATCGACATCCAATGAATCGGTAACTCATCCACATGTGCCGTATCTTCATCAAACGTCAAAACATACATTGGTCGTTTAAATAAAACAAACAAAATCACTAATACAACAAACAACACCGCCAAAATAACGACCTGCTGCCAAGTGATCGTCACGATTGAACCGAATAAATACGACTGGATACTAGCCGCTGAATTTCCTCCGCTAAGGTTCATCAACACCAGAGCTAGCGCTAAGCCACCAGACATTAAAATCGCAATCGAAATTTCCGAGTACGTACTATAAATCATTCGTAGATATTCTAAAATAATTGCTGCAATAATCACGACGACCAACGTCATGATATCTGGATTCCAATTTAAGAAAAACCCTAAAGCTACCCCTGCCAAAGAGACATGAGAAAGAGTATCCGCCATTAAAGATTGTCTTCTGATTACCAAAAATACACCTAGCATTGGGGCAATCACGGAAATAAAGGTTGCTGCTAAAAAGGCTTTTCTCATGAACTCATATGAAAGCATCTCCATTGTGAATCCTCCTTCCGAACTAAACGAATTTGTCGATCAGCATAGGATTTGATATCCTCATGATCGTGAGTGATCATCAAAATCGCTTTTCCATGATCATGAGCGTTATGCCGTAATAAACGATAAAACTCATTTCTAGACGTTTCATCCATCCCTGTTGTTGGTTCATCTAAAATAAATAAATCAGGGTCTGTCGCGAAAATACGAGCCAGGCTGATCCGTTGTTTTTGTCCACCTGAAAGTTCACCGATCCGTTTATGCCGCATCTCCCACATACCAACTGCTTTCAAAGCTTTCTCTACATGTTGATGGTCTCTTTTCGTAAGAGGTTTAAACCAGCGATTACGGGGAAAACGTCCTGAACGAACCAATTCGATCACCGTACTTGGGAATCCCGCATTAAATGAGGCTACTTGTTGGGGAATATAGCCGATACTTAGTTTTTCGCCCGCACTATTTTCTTTGGCGATCGTGATCTCACCCTTTGTTGGCTTTAACAAACCCAGCGTACTTTTGATCAGGGTTGATTTTGCCGCACCATTTTCACCAGTGAGAATGACAAATTCACCTGGATCGACATAATATGAAACATCTTCTAAGACTGGCTCATCATCATAATAAAATGTGAGGTCTTTGACTTCTAGATAATGCATGTCCATTCTCCTTCTTTTGACTACTACACAATTGAAAGCGGGAATAATAGCATCATGCTTATTATCCCGCCTTTATTTGTTTACTTGATACTTTTCTTTAAAGCTTCTAGATTAGCTTTCATTACGGAGATATAATCTTCACCTTTATCTTGTTCTTTTTGAGTGATACTTTCTAGCGGGTTAAGAACTGCTAGTTCCACATCCGTTTCGCGAGCTAATGTTTCAGCGACTTTTGATGATGCCGATGTTTCAAAATAAATCACTGATACGTTGTGCTCTTTGATATATTTTTTCAACTCTGCTAAACGGCTTGGTGAAGGTTCTTGATCTGGAGAGATTCCAGCAATTGATTCTTGTGTCAAACCATATTGTTTTGCTAAATAGCCAAATGCAGCATGCTGCGTTACAAACGTTTTGTTTTTAGCATCTTTAAAAGCTTCTTGGTATTCAGTATTTAGGGCTTTTAATTTTTCAATATAAGTTGCAGCATTTTTCTCAAATGTTGCTTTTTGTTCTGGGTATTTTTTCACTAACTCATCACGAATGGCTTCAACCTCTTTTTGTGCTAAAACTGGATCTAACCAAACATGCGGATCTAATTCGTGATCGTGGTCATGCTCATCGTGATCCGCTTCTTCTTCATCATGATCGTGGTCATGGGCTGCACCTGCCATTAAATCGATCGAACTAGCAGCTTCAACAACAGCGACTTTTTTCTCATCAACATTTTCCAAAACATCCTTGACCCAAGTTTCTAATTCATGGCTGTTATAGACAAACACATCCGCATCTGTGATCTTTGCAATATCTTTGGCACTCGGCTCATAGTCATGGGGCTCTGTTCCAGCTGGGATTAATAACTGAACATCGCCTGCATCTCCCACTACATTTTTCGCAAAATCGTACATTGGGTAAAATGTGGACACAACTTTTATTGTATCACTTTTTCCAGACTCTTCTTGTTTATTTGTTTGACCGCAGGCTGTTAATGTAAAAATTACCGCAATTAATAACAATCCTACCAGATATTTCCAGCTATTTTTTCTCATCTATCTCTCCCCATTACGATTTGTCTTATTCAAATAGTAATATTTACGATTTATTAGCAAAACTAATTTACCAGATGAAAAAGAGAACGTCAAGAGAAAACCAAAAAATAATTTATTCCTATATAAGGAGACGGTCAAGTATAGATAATTATGTCGTTGAAACTGTTTTATCTTTTCCTAAACAGTTATAGATACATTATAATTAGATTGAAATAGAGTGATGGTTATGCACAAAATAAAAGTTAGAAAAATCGGGAATATTATTCAATTAGATCTATCCGAGGCGCAAAAAGAGTATGACCGATGTTTAATTGAAGAAGGCTTTGCAGACTTTGAAAAAGGCAATATCGTGACAGAAGCTGAAATTATGGAAGAATTCTAACATTATGATTGGGGAGATCAATCATGACAGCTCTTTCTGCTGAGTATACTGAGAGCTTTCGTTTAAGTCTTAGAAAACTTATTCAGGAGTGGTCAAAAGAATATTTTTTTACTGATGAAAAAATCACAATTTTTGTTCAATCTATTTACAAGTCCATTGAGCTAACCAAAATAGTTCCCGAAATGCATGAAGAAATCTCAGCCATTTACAATTTTAATAACCCAACCTACAGAATTTTAATTGGGAAAAACTATGCGATTTTTTATCGTATCGATCGTTCTACTAAAAAAATTATGTTAGGAAATATGTATTACCAACGGCAGCTACATATTTCGTTTTAAATCACTTGTAGTAACTAAAAAACCACTCGATTGAGTGGGTTTTTTAGTTATATTCAAATTTTAAAATTTTCATTTTAACGTTCTTACAATATACACTTCATCACAAAAGCCTTTTAAGCCATTATAAATCCGTTGAGCGCGCGTTTTCTTCTCACATAAGGCAAAAACCGTTGGTCCGCTACCACTCATAAGTGCTGCATCTGCACCATATTTCGTCATTCGATCTTTGATTTGTTGGATCACCGGATGACGTTTGATTGTCACACCTTCTAACGCATTCCCGATTTTTTCTGTCATCAATAAATAATCATCCGCTTCAATCGCTTGTTTCAACCCACGAATATCAGGATGTTGAATACTATTAAATGATAGACTGCCAAAAATCGAACTCGTTGAAACACTCATCTTAGGTTTTACCAAAACGACCCAACACTGAGGCATTGAAGGTAAGAAGTCAATTTTTTCCCCACGACCTGCCACAAAAGCAGTACCTCCATGAATACAATACGGGACATCTGAGCCAATCTTACTGCCTAATTCTGCAAGTTCTGCTAGAGATAACCCTAAGTTCCATAAACGATTCAAGCCTCGTAAGGCAGCGGCACAGTCACTACTACCGCCAGCCAATCCTGCTGCAACAGGGATTCTTTTTTCTATATATATTTTGACTCCTTGAGTGAGTTGAAAGATATCCTTCAGCAATTCTGCTGCTTGATACACATGATTTCTTCTGTCCACTGGTAAAAAGGAGCTATCGGTTTCGATTATTATTTCATTTTCCGGCAATAACTCAAACGTCAGCCGATCGGCTAAGTCTACACTAGCCATGATCATCTCTAATTCGTGATAACCATCTTGTCTTTTATAGAGAGCATCCAACCCCAAGTTGATTTTTGCGGGCGCTTTTTCTATGATTTCCATTCTTTTCACCTATCTAATCTCATTACCTAACCATCTTCACAATCTTTTAAATTCTAACATATGTTGTTAGAGAAGTATATATTTGTATAAAAATTGATACGGTTTTCAAATAGAACATAAAAAAACATCTATCCCTTTATTATCTTGGAATACACGCTTTTTGATTATTTCTTGTTTTTGCGATTAAACGATCTCGCTTCTATTCTTGATGATCTTATTAACGATCCCATAATCAAGTGCTTCTTCAGCACTCAACCAATAGTCTCTGGCCGTATCATTCTTGACTTGCTCAATATCTTTGCCAGTTTCTTTAGCAATCAACTGGTTAATTTTTTCTCTTGTACGGATGATTTCTTTCGCTGTGATTTCCATGTCGCTGGATTGACCTTGTGTGCCACCAGAAGGTTCGTGGATCATAAACCGTGTATTTGGCAAACAATAGCGGCGTTCTTTTTCACTAGATAAGTAAATAAGTGCCCCTGCACTGACAACCCAACCTGAACCAATGATATTGACTTTCGGTTTGATAAAGTTGATCATATCAAAAATTAAGTAACCAGAATCTACATGACCACCATTACTGCTAATAAACAAATTGATTGGCTCATCATTGATTGATTCTAATAACAGTAGCTGTGTACAAACTTCTTTTGCCATTTGCTCATTGATTTCGCCTGAAATAATAATCGTCCTAGTTCCTATCATTTTCTCAGCCAGTAAATCCGGTTGTTTTTGTTCTTCTTTGACCTTTTCTTGTTCACTCATTACATATCCTCCTTTTTGAATCTACTGAAAGTCTAACATAGCTTTTTTGAAAAATCACGGAATATTTCTACTTGCCCACCGTGTGCTACCGACAAAATCAGAGTATCGTTTAAAGCCTGCAATGATAGTAAATTATCCTGATCTAAGTAGAAACAGTCAAAAAAGCAGAGCTAAAGCGTTTCCGCTTTAGCTCTGCTTTTAAAATAGACTCATTGTTAAACTGCTTCACCGACAAATTCAATCTCTACTGTGCGTGTTAGCACATCAGAATAACTATAAGAAACTCGTTCAAATGAGTTTTCATCTGGATCTAAATCTACGACGAAGACAGATGGATACGTTTCTGTCAAAATACCGTTACGTTCTGTTTGACGCTTTCTGCCGGTCTGAGCAACTAATGTGATTTTGCTGCCGATACGACATTCTAGATCTTTTTTAATGGAAGCTAAAGTTGTTGGCATTGCATTCACCTCATTTTCCATTGTACCACAGAACGATAAAAATATCAAGTTTACCATAGCAGAAAATGAAATGCAACTAATTATAATTTATAAATGGATAATTATTTAATGTGAAAAATAACAATTTTCTCATTTAATCGTAAATAATCGCTTTCAACTTCTTTTTTGCCCGGTCGTATGCACTTCTAACCGTAACTTCACGACTGTCGGTATCTTTTGCAATTTCATCTAGTTCTTTGCCGTTTATATATTCTTCAAATGTAATTCGTTCAAACGGCGACAAGACTTTCGGCAATTGTTCCAGTTTTTCCCTAATGATCATTTGCTCTAAAACATCAGGCTCTTCCGTCTCGATATAGTCAAAAAATGATTCGCCCTGATGTTCTATTTTTTGATCAAGTGAGACTGATTGTGTATCGATCGTTCGTTTAAGAGCGCATTGCTTTCTGATCAAACTGCGAACATGATTTTCAAAATTTGACTTAAAAAACTTCCCGATAGAAGCATTATGTGCTTCTTCATATTTTTCAAGCGATCGATAAAAAATAATTCGACCTTCCTGCAGCCAATCTTCCCGATCAAAATCTTTCAGATAATACTTTTTCCGAAACTTGTACACCACTGGATGATATTTTCGATACAAATGATCAAATCCCACGGTGTCCCCTTTTAAGATATCATTGTACTTATTCATAAATACCCTTCTCCTTCCAAGCATTCTACCAAAATGCTTGGAAAAAGCGTAACATTTTCTTCAATAAAAGTCGGAGAAATCAAGCGGTCAATCTTTGTTGTTAGATAATTCGTCCAGTTTATCGGACAACTTTGACAATTGTTCGATATTCCACGGAGAATTTCGTCGAAAATCTTGAAAATGGATATCTGTCGCATGGACTGCGATCGTGCGTTCTGTTTTTTGAACATCTTTGTACAACTCGTTAGCTGACGTTCGCAATGCACCTTTGGAAAAAACTAGCCATTGCTCCGCTAAATCACTTGTTGCTACAGTTACTTGGGTTAGCCGATCATTTCGTTCACCAGCTACTCGTTCTATGTAACTATCCGCAGTCTCTTCTTCTTTGGTAAAAATCACCGTTAAGCGATACTTTTTATATGTCTGCTGAATTCCTGGAACAAACTGTGCATCAAAAACAACCATTACTTCTAAATCCTCATATTTCGCATAATTGGATAAACGCTGAAGCAAAACCTCTCTAGCATCCTCAAGCTTATTTTGGTTCTTCAATTGAACCAACTCTGGCCAAGAACCGATCATGTTATAGCCATCAACGATCAGCAACTGTTTTTTCATTTGCTTTGTCACCTTCTTTATGTATGAGGTCGAGAAAAAAATTACTTTTTTCTCGCCATTTATCTAACTCTTTATAGCGGATTACGTCCACGATAGACTTCGTACATCAATAATCCAGCCGCAACGCCGGCATTCAAGCTTTGAACGTGTCCTGTCATTGGAATCGTTAATAATTCATCCACTTCTTTATGCAGCCCTTGACTCATACCACGGCCTTCATTTCCGATAATCAACGCAATCGCCCCTTTAGTGTTCCATTGACGATAATCCGTCCCTTTCATATCTGTTCCAAAAATCCAAAAGTTATTTTCTTTTAAGGTTGTGATACTTTGGGCTAAATTCGTTACACGAGCAACAGGAATATACTCAACTGCACCAGTCGATGCTTTTGTTACCACAGGTGTAATACCAACAGCACGATGCTTCGGAATAATGATTCCATCTACACCTGTTGCATCTGCTGTTCTCAAGATCGAACCAAAATTGTGAGGATCTTCTAAACTATCTAAAATCAAGAAAAATGGGGCCTCTGTCTTTTCTTTCGTACGATCGAGTAATTCATCCAGCGTTAAGTACTCATAAGCTGTAATCGCCAATACAATCCCCTGATGGACACCATGATTCGTCATTATATCTAGTTTTTGTTTAGGAACCCATTTAACAGGCACAGCATTTTCTTTTGCCAGTAATTTTAAGTGTTCAACTTTTTCACTTTTACTATCTTCTTGAAGAAATAGTTTGTTTCCTCGACCTTGCTGGATTGCTTCAATCGTAGCGTGATTGCCAAAGACAAAGTTATCTTCGATCTCTTCTTGCGAAACTTCCCGCTCTTTTCTGACTGTTTCTTTTTTAAACGGCTGACTTTTTTGCGGTTTATTCCCTTTGAAAGGGCGTTTCTTATCATTTCTCATTTTTTTCACCTACTTTTTTTATACACCAATCGATCAATTCTTCCAAACGCTCTGTTTGTTTTGTCAGATGTAAATAGCCCATCAATGATTCAAAACCTGTTGCAATACGATACGTTGTGATATCTGCATTTTTAGCAGAAGTATGGCTTTTCGCATTACGGCCGCGTTTGTACATTAGTTCCTCATTTTCTGACAATAATTTTTCTCCCAGCATTTCTTGGATCAAAAAGGCTTGTGCTTTCGCTGAAACATAATGCGTTGCCTGACGGTGTAAAATATTGGGTTTCGTTTGTCCTTGCTCTACTAGGTAATCACGAATATAAATCTCATAGATCGCATCGCCCACATAAGCCAAAGCTAAACCATTTAATTGCGTGTAATCTCTCATTCACTTCTTCTCCATCTAGTTCCTTGGGCTGTATCTTCCAGGGTTATTCCTTTATCTTTTAATAGATCACGAATCTCATCACTGCGGGCAAAATCGCGATTCTTACGCGCTTGATTGCGTTCTTCAATCAATTGGTCGATATCGTCATCCAACAATTCTTCTGATAAGAAGAAAATACCGAAAATACTTAACCATTGCGAGAATTGTTCTAGTGCTTTTTCTGTAACGATCGTAGAAACGGTTTCTTGCTCACTGTACTGATTCAGCCATTTAGCCAATTCGTAAACGACAGTGATCCCATTTGCCGCATTAAAATCATCATCCATTTCAGTCGTGAAACGTGTTTCTAAATCTGCTAGTTCTTGTAATTTCTGACTATCTTCATCCAGTTGAATAGCAGCATCCGCTTTTCTAAAGGACAAGTTCTCAAAGGCATTTTTTAATTTTTGTAAATTGACGCCAGCCTCTTTCATCGTAGTTTCACTATAGCGAATCGGGCGACGATATTGAGTCGTTGCCATAAAGAAACGCAACACTTGAGGATCAACTTGTTTGACTAGTTCGTGAACTGTAACAAAGTTCCCCAAAGATTTACTCATTTTTTCATCGTCTTCACCAATCGTAACAAAACCATTATGCATCCAATAATTGGCGAATTTTTGACCAGTTTTTGCTTCACTTTGGGCAATTTCATTTTCGTGGTGAGGAAACTCTAAATCTTGACCGCCCCCATGAATATCAATTGTATCACCTAAATGTTTCGTTGCCATGACCGAGCACTCGATATGCCAGCCTGGACGTCCCGCTCCCCACGGTGAATCCCAAGAAATTTCTCCTTCTTTTGCCCCTTTCCATAAAGCAAAATCCAAAGGATCTTCTTTCAATTCCTTTTCTACACCAGTTCGTTGACTTGCTCCAACTTCTAATTCATCGATTGATTGGTGGCTAAGTTTACCATACCCTTCAAACTTACGTGTCCGATAATAGACATCACCCTGTGAAGTATAAGCATACCCTTTATCAATCAATGTTTGAATAAATGTTAAGATGTCTGGCATATGATCCATCACACGAGGATGAAGCGTTGCTGGTTTAACATTCAACATATTGGTATCTTCTTCAAAAGCATGGATAAATCTATCTGCAACTTCTGGCGCTGTGATTCCCAGATCCTTGGCTGCTCGAATGATTTTATCATCTACGTCAGTAAAGTTCGAAACATATTTCACCTCATAGCCGCGGTACTCTAAATAACGTCTAATCGTATCAAAAGCCATTGAGCTGCGGGCATTACCGATATGAATATAGTTGTACACGGTGGGTCCGCAAACATACATCCGGACTTTCCCTGCTTCGATTGGTTGAAAAATTTCTTTTTCTCTTGTTAATGTATTATAAATTTGAATCATATGCTACCTCCAATTTTTCTCCTTTGATTCTAACAACTTTTGCTGGAATCCCTACCGCTGTGGCATCATTAGGAATATCTGTTAAAACAACGGCAGAAGCTCCGATTTTAGCTCGTTCGCCAATTGTAACAGGACCTAATATTTGTGCATGTGCATGGATCATGGCCCCTTTTCTGACTGTCGGATGACGTTTTCCTGTATCTTTTCCGGTCCCACCTAATGTTACACCGTGAAATAAAACAACATCCTCTTCAATTTCAGCTGTTTGACCGATTACGACACCCATACCATGATCGATAAAAACACCTGGTGCAATCGTCGCGCCGGGATGAATCTCAATTCCTGTTATAAATCGCCAAAATTGTGCATGGATTTTCGCTAATAAAAACAAGCGGTGTCTATATAAAAAATGAGAAAAACGATGCCAAAACAATGCGTGCAAGCCTGGATACGTCAGTAAAGCTTCTAATGTTGAACGTGCTGCCGGATCATTGTTTTTGACTGCTTTAACAGCTCTCTTTAACCAACTCATATTTTTTACTCCTTTCATTTTATTTTAAACAAAAAAGCGTCTTTTAAACGAAATAATTCCGTTCAAAAGACGCTTCTGCGTGGTTCCACTTTTTTTCACAGGTTTCCCTGCCTCAAAACAGATAACGGTTGTTGGCCGTTTTCAGCTACATATCGCTGAAACTATTCAAAGATGCATTTCAAAAAGTACTGACAACTGTTTTCACCATCCACAGTCTCTCTAAAGTCGCGCTCTTTTTTACTTCTTCTTCTCTACATATTTTTATTATAAAACGTTATTTAAATGATCTAAAGCTTTTTCTTTTCCTAAAAGTTCGATCGTATCGCCTAATTCTGGGCCATGCATTTGTCCTGAAACAGCTACACGGATCGGCATAAATAGATTTTTACCTTTTACGCCTGTTTCTTTTTGGACTGCTTTGATCCCAGCTTTGATACTTGGGACATCAACAACATCCATTGCTTCCAATTGAGCTTTAAATGCAGCTAAGACTGCCGGCACTGTTTCTCCTGCTAGAACTTCTTTCGCAGCAGCATCTAAAACTGGGTGTTCATTGAAGAACAACTCAGATACATTGACGATTTCAGCCGCATAACTCATTTGTGGTTGGTATAGGCTAACAACTTTTTTCAACCATTCCAATTTTTCACTGCTTGGTTGTGCTTCGATTTTACCTTCTGCTACTAAATACGGAAGACACATATCTGTTAAAACATCTAAATCTAATTGTTTCATGTATTGGTTATTGACCCATTCAAGTTTTTTTCCATCAAATGCAGCTGGTGATTTACTTAAACGTTCTGGATCAAAGATTTTGATCAATTCATCTTGTGAGAAGATTTCTTCTTCCCCAACTGGTGACCAGCCTAATAATGCGGTAAAGTTGAACATTGCTTCTGGTAAATAGCCAAGTTCACGATATTGTTCGATAAATTGTAAAATCGATTCGTCACGTTTACTTAATTTTTTCCCTGTTTCAGAGTTGATGATCAACGTCATATGACCAAATTCTGGTGCTTTCCAACCGAATGCTTCATAGACCATCAACTGTTTTGGTGTGTTCGCAATGTGATCATCTCCACGTAAAACATGGGTGATTTTCATCATGTGGTCATCCACTGCTACTGCAAAGTTATACGTTGGCATGCCATCACGTTTTTGAATAACAAAATCGCCGCCGATATTATCTGATTCAAAAACGATTTCGCCTTTGACCATATCTTCAAATGTGTAAGACGTATTTCTTGGTACACGGAAACGAACAACTGGTTTCAGTCCTTGCGCTTCTTTTTCGGCTTGTTCAGAAGGTGTCAATTCTGCACATTTACCTGAATAATGAGGCATTTCACTGCGAGCACGTTGCGCTTCTCTTTCAGCTTCTAATTCTTCTTCAGTACAATAACATTTATATGCACGATTGCTTACCAACAGTTGATCGATTAAAGGTTGATAAATTTCGCTACGTTCTGATTGACGATAAGGACCATATTCACCTGGTTTTTCAGGAGACTCATCCCAATCCATTCCTAGCCAAGCTAAGTTTTCTAGCTGACTTTTCTCTCCATCTTCGATGTTTCTCTTTTGATCGGTATCTTCAATACGAATAATAAAGTCACCATCGTTGTGGCGGGCAAATAAATAATTGAATAAAGCAGTTCTTGCATTTCCGATATGCAAGTGTCCAGTTGGACTTGGTGCGTAACGTACACGTACTTTTGTCATTGTGCATTCCTCTTTCTATTTATCAAGTAAAGCGACCGCGATCGCTCCCATTCCTTCTTCTTGACCAATGAAACCCATTTTTTCCATCGTTGTGGCTTTTAAATTGATTTGATTTAGCTCAATCTGACATGCTTTGGCGATATTTTCTTTCATTTGTTCTAAATAAGGCTTCATTTTTGGTTGTTCTGCTAAAATTGTACAATCAATATTGCCAATAGTAAAGCCAGTAGTTAAAACTTTTTGACTTGCTACTTGTAATAACTTGATCGAATCGGCATCTTTAAATTCTGGATCTGTATCGGGAAACAAATGACCGATATCGCCAAGCCCTGCAGCGCCTAAAATTGCATCAGTAATTGCGTGCAGTAATACATCTGCATCTGAGTGCCCTAATAATCCTTTTTCAAAAGGGAGCTCCACGCCGCCAATGATCAGCTTACGTCCAGCTACTAATTGATGAACATCAAAGCCTTGTCCAATACGTATCATATTTTCCACCTAGTTTCTTCTTCGTTTGACGATGGCTTCACCAATCAACATATCTTCTGGTGTCGTCAATTTAATATTTTCGTAACTTCCCAAAACCATTGAGACAGGTAAATCACTATATTTTTCAATCAGTGAAGCATCATCTGTGCCTAAATAGTCTTCTTGTTGTGCCCAAACATGCACAGCCAACAAATCCGCTCCATAGAAGGCTTGTGGCGTTTGAACTTGCCATAATGTTTCACGTGGAACTGTTTCTTCAACGATTCCATCAACGACACGCTTGATTGTATCTTTGACGGGCACACCTAAAATAGCAGCTCTCGTTTCTTGAACTTTACGATGGAGTAATTTTAATTGCGCTAAGCTTACAAAAGGTCGGGCTCCATCATGAACCATCACAATATTTTTAGGGTCAAGTAATGCCTTTAATCCATTAAAAACACTGTATTGTCGCTCCGATCCGCCAGAGACGATCGTTATAGGATGTTTTTTCTTGTTCTCCTTTTTAACTACTGCTGCCAATAAATCTTGTTCATCTTCTTGTGTCACTAAAATAATATGTTTACATGCAGGATCATTTAAAAAGGTATTTAACGAATAAGAAATAACTGGTTTACCGATCAAATGCAATAAAATTTTATTACGGCTGGCACCCATTCGTTTCCCTTGTCCAGCCCCCAACAAAATGACCTCATAATCCAGTGCTTTATTTCTATTTTCAGCTCTTTTCATTGGCTTTATGTTCTTCTTTACGATCATCGATTCCGCGACCCGAATGTGCAGGTTTTGCAAAAATCATCCGACCCGCCGCCGTCTGTAAGGCACTAGTCACAACAACTTGAATATGTTCATTCATGTAATGCTGTCCATCTTCAACTACAACCATCGTGCCGTCATCTAAATAGGCCACACCTTGTTGACGCTCTGTTCCAGCTTTGACAACCATTACGTTCATCGTTTCTCCTGGAATCACGACTGGTTTAACTGCATTGGCTAAAGCATTGATATTCAAGACAGGAATGTTTTGAAATTCTGAAACTTTATTTAAGTTATAGTCATTGGTTACGACTACACCATCCAACAGTTTTGCTAGTTTGATCAATTTACTATCTACTTCTGAAATGTCTTCAAAATCACCCTCATACATTTCAACAGAGATCCCATCTTCTTTTTGCAATGCATTTAAAATATCCAATCCACGGCGACCACGAACACGTTTTAAGCTATCACCAGAATCTGCAATATATTGTAATTCATACAATACAAAATTAGGAATCAAAATAACCCCTTCTAAAAAGCCTGACTTAGCAATATCGTAGATCCTACCATCAATAATTACACTCGTATCCAAAATTTTATACTTATGGAAATGATCTTCTACTCTACGATCTAGCACTTCGCCTTCACTTTCGGTTAGAACTTTCTTTTGCTTAGGAGTAAAAATTTTACGCCATTCATCAATACGAGTTGTGCCCATACGAAAACCTAAATAACCAAAAATAATCATCACTAATATGGGTAAAACGCTATTTACAAACGGAATATTCAAATTGTACATAGGAATCGAGATAATCGCTCCGATGATCAACCCAATGATTGCGCCCACACTCCCAAATAATAAATAGGTCAAGCTCATTTCATTTAATGCTGCTTCTACTTTTTTCACACCTGAAACAATATACTTTGCTAACCCTAACGATAAAATGAAGAAAATAAGTGCACCAATCAAACTGTTAGTAAAGTTATTGTTCAGCCATGTGTTATCTGCCTGCTTTGCCATGTCCCAAGCCATCGGTAATAATGAGATACCTAAACTTGCACCAGCAACGACCATCAGCAGTGTGATGACACGTTTTTGCATAGATTCATCCTCCAATATAGTCATACTTATTTTAAAGAATGACAGGAGAGACCGCCTTTAGTTTGTTACCACGATCTCTGTCTCTCACTCTACTTGAATACTTTTCTTAAGGTTTCTCCAATTGTGGCAACGCCGACAATCTCAATTCCTTCTGGTGGCGTCCAACCACCTAAATTGTTCTTCGGTAAATAAATCTTGGTAAACCCTAACTTTTGTGCTTCACGTACTCGTTGTTCAATGCTGTTCACACGACGTATTTCGCCAGTTAAACCGATCTCACCAATAAAACATTCTGTTGGTTTGGTCCCATTTTCTTTGTAACTGGAAGCGATACTGACTGCTACAGCTAAATCGATTGCCGGCTCATTGATTTTGACACCGCCTGCTGCTTTCAAATAGGCATCTTGATTTTGCAAGAGTAAGCCAGCCCGCTTTTCTAGAACTGCCATGATCAATGAAACTCGATTGAAATCTAGCCCTGTGGTTGTTCGTTTAGCATTTCCAAACATAGTTGGTGTAACTAAAGCCTGCACCTCAACCAAAATCGGCCGCGTTCCTTCCATTGCTACAACGATTGCTGAACCTGTGGCATCCGCCAGTCGTTCCTCTAAAAAAACTTGCGACGGATTGGCGACTTCTTCCAATCCATGTTCTCTCATTTCAAAAATACCAATTTCATTAGTCGACCCAAAACGATTTTTGACTGCTCTTAAGATTCTAAACGTATGATGTTTATCACCTTCAAAATATAAAACTGTATCTACCATATGCTCAAGCATACGTGGGCCTGCAATGGAACCTTCTTTGGTCACATGACCGACGATAAAAATCGCAATACCATTGGTTTTGGCAATTTTCAATAATTCAGCAGTTGTCTCACGGACTTGGCTTACACTACCAGCCACACTCGTTACATCTGGCTGCGTCATCGTCTGAATAGAGTCAATAATCACATAATCTGGTTCTAATTTCTCAATTGCACGAGCGATTTCATTCATATCTGTTTCAGCGTATAAGTAAAATTCCGTGTCGATCGAACTTAAACGTTCCGCACGCATTTTGATTTGTTCGGCGCTCTCTTCTCCGGAAACATATAAGACTTTGCCGCCGATTTCTGCAAGTTGTTGTGATACTTGTAAAAGTAGCGTAGATTTTCCAATACCCGGATCACCGCCGATCAAAACAAGTGAGCCTGGAACTACACCGCCACCTAGCACACGATTCAGTTCTACCAGCTTCGTTTTAACTCTTGGCTCTTTCTTAGGTACTACTTCCGCTAGACGTTGCGGTTGTGTTTTTTTACCAGTCAAACTCACTCTAGCACGACGATCTGTCGTATCTTGAATGATCTCTTCTGTCATCGTGTTCCACTGTCCGCAATTTGGACAGCGTCCTAAATATTTGGGGGAAATATACCCGCACGTTTGACATTCAAATTGAACTTTTGCTTTTTTTGCCATATGCTATCCCCTCATTTTGATGTATTCTTTATTTTACCATAGTTTAGGCCGCTTAGACTAAGACTTCCCACTGTAAAATACGCAGTTTTCCAGTGAATTTAGCTTAGTTTTTACCCGAAGAGCCGAAACCGCCTGTACGTTCGTTTTCTACGTCATCAATATCTGCTAAAAGAAATGGCTTAAAGATTCCTTGACCGATTCTTTCACCCTTTTCGATGATCATTTCTTCATAGCCAAAATTTAAAAACTGGAACATGATATGCCCTTCATTGCCTTCGCTATTATAATAATCACGATCGATCACACCCACACCATTCGCTAACATTAAAAAACGTTTCAATGGGTTTGATGAGCGACTAACCAATTCTAAATACTCATTTTCAGCCATGTAGGCTTTGATTCCTGTTTTAACTAAAACTGGCTTTGGCGCAACGCCTTGTGCTTGCTGCTGCCAAATACTTGGTACAACAACTCTTTCAGCTGCTTCAAAGTCATAACCTGCAGCACCTTTTGTCGCACGCTGCGGAATCGTGATCCCTTGGTCTGAATAATCCGTAATAATTTCAAATCCTCGTTGTTTCATCAAAAATCTCCTCTACTTGTAAACTATTTCTATTTTAACATACTACACTGATTCCCTGTTTAGTTTTATAGTATCTTTACTATTCTCTTGTGCTTTTTTAATGTTTTCACATCATTTGGATTCATTTTGTTCATCAAATCGACGTTTATTCTCTTTTAACACCTCATAAAAAATAAAAACAAAAAATAACATTAGCCCAATGATACTTATTACATGAACATATTCAACTACCTGAAGGGCAGCAGGGTTATGAGTCCGATGTGCAGTAATCTGTAAAACGGTTTTAACTGGTAGGTGCGCTTGCTTTGCTAATAACCACAAAACACTCATCAATAGTAACTGATGGGTCACACTACCTTTGGTTTGTGTACTATATTTAGTGATGATCCGTGTATCCTGCGGTAAACTTTCATTCTGATAATATTCTTGATTTAAAAAGTTTCCAGTTGCGCTGATAAAACAGCTTAGCAGGAAAATTCCAAGCGGAAAAAGCGGCCGAAATAGTAACAGAAATAGCGAAAAGATAAATCCACCAAGATGGATGATTCTCGGATCGACATTAGGCAATAAACGATATAAAAATTTAATAACAATCGCTGAAGCAATGATCCCCAAAATATATGGAACGTACAGATTAACAGTCAGGCGATCGATCCCTAAGCGTAGTGAAACATAGAACGTGCCAAAAAGGAGCAAAAAGTTCATACACATTCCATTAGCAAATGTTAGTAAGTTTAGCCATATCGGTAGTTTCCACATTTTTCTTTGTCGGTTCAAATACCAAGCTGTGATCAAAAATAAACCAGAAAAACCAATAATGCCAGCATCTAAAAGCTGAGGATCAAACAGAAGTCGAGCCGAACGAATAAATAACAATAAAACAAAAAATCCTAGAAATAAAAAGAACTCTTTAAGCGATACCACTTGTTGGTTGACTTCATTAAAATCAATTTCATAGTCAGGATAATGCGTTACAGTATGGTAGGCAGCTATATACAACAAGGTATATTCACCTAAAACCAACGGAATCCTTAATTCTTTCGTCAGCATCAAAGAAGCGATCACCCCACCTAATAGCAATAGGATAAAAAGATATTTTCTACCAGTCAAAGCTGAATAACCCTGCCTTTTCTCATGATAATTAACTGTGGTATTAGCGGCAGGCAACCATGAGGCACTAAGCCCTAGTAAAACTGCCGAAAACAAATAGGCTGGAAAATAAAATTGACCTAACACGCCGATCAAACACCCGGCACCACCAATCAGGATAGAAATGATCAGCGCATTGAAACTGGTCAAAGCTAGTTTAAAACTTTTTAACAAAAAGATGCCCGTCATGCGAAAGGTATAAAAAAGCACAAAAGGTAAAATTCTTTCCATCGTCGTACCATCACTTAAACTCAGAAATAAAAAATAAGGGATGAAAATAACTGTATTGGATAAAATAAACGGCGCCACTTGCAAACAATTGCGGGCTAATTCTTTTAGTTTAGACATTCGTTGATCTCCTTTGAAACGGTTTGTTATGTTGGTAGTCTACCATGATAATGAAAAAAGTGAAATCATCCACTAATAGAAAAAAACGCCTATAACATAAACTATGCAATAGACGTCTCTTTTCATTAACTTTTTTCTGTTTATAACACTTCATCCACTAATTTCGTTTGATTTTTTTCAAAAACTTTGAAGAATGGATAATAAACCACCATGCTTAAAACAACTAAAAATACATAAAAAACAATATTCCGCCAATCCATCGTTGCCAAGTATGCTTGAGCAAAAAATGGAGTAAATGATGGATCAACGATAAACCCAAGTGATATCATCCCGATTTTTTGAGCAAAATAGGTTAAAAATAGCGAAATGACTGGCATGGTCAGAAAGGGAATTCCTAAAATCGGATTAAACACAATCGGCAATCCGAAAATAACTGGTTCATTGATCGAACAAATTCCTGGAACGAAAGATAATTTTCCAATCGTTCGATATTGCGGCACTTTGCTAAACATCATCAAAAGAACTAAGCCTAGCGTATTTCCAGCCCCGCCTAAAACAGAGATCCGAAACATCTGCAAGTTCATCAAATGTGTCATTGCTTCTCCATTGGAAGCTTGTTCTGCATTCAAACCAGTTTGGGCCACTCCCAGCGTAAAAACGATTGGAAAAATGATCGATGATCCATTGATTCCAAATAGCCACAAAACATTGCCTAGAGTGACGATTAACAGTAAACCACCTAAACTTCCTGCAATATTAACGGCTGGAGTCAACACAGACATGACGGCATCAGGGAATGTTTGATCGATCAGCCCTAAGAAAACCAAATTCAAGCCATAAAAAAGCACAATATTCGTCAATAAAGGAATCAATGTATTGATAAATGTCACAACCATTGGCGGTACTGTATCAGGCAGCGAAATCTTAATATTTTTCACTTCAAAAAAACGGCTAACTTCAACGACTAAAAGTCCTAAGATAATAGCTACAAACAAACCGTTTGTTCCTAAGTAGGCTAACGATATCGTTCCTTCTTTAACAGGTGTACAAACGAGCAAGTATGTTACCATACTGACCATACCATTCATTGCAGCATTTAGTTTGTACTCATTTGATAAAGAGTACGCTATCCCAAAAACACTAATCAAGCCAATGATCCCCATCGTCAGATTGTAGGGTGCGGTGATCATATCATAATTAGCAACAGCAAACTCTTTCCAAACAGCCAAAAATTTCATAAACAGTCCTGCATGTGCAGGATCATACTGCTCCATATTAATCGGCGGATTAGCAAATATCAGGAAAAAAGAACCAATCACGATAAACGGTAACCCAAACATCATTCCAGTAGACACTGCTTTAAGGTGCCGTTGATTACCGATTTTATTGGCAAACGGACTTAAAACATCATTTAATCGATTTACAATAGATTCTTTCGCATTCGCTGAATTTTTCATCAGGTGTCCTCCTTAGACTTGCCAAGAGTTAAACTCAAAAGCTGACTCAACAACTTCATTTGGATCATAACGATCAATAATTTTCGCATATTCTTCTTTATAGTCATTCGTCACATCCGCTTGGGGAATAACAATGCTCGCTTCGTTTAAGAAATGTTTTGAGTCTCGTCCCATCTCTTTACCTCGAGTAGTATGTTTATCCAACGCAATATCAGGAATTTCAGGGACATACCCCATTGCAAAACTTTTGATCACGATATTTTTTAACAAATCAGAAGAACGGTCTTTTTCTGATTGGCATAAGTAACGAATCGCATGGAAAAAGAACATCGCGCGATCCGATTCATTGTATTGAAATTCTTTACGCATTTGATTTAAATTGTTGACCATGATTGCAGCATTCTCATTGCCCATCCCAATATCTTCTACTGAAATTGCCAGCAACCGACGCCATAATTTTTCTTCAAACTGGGGTGAAGTGATATACATTTCATAAGCAAAATCGCATGCTACCCGTTCATTACCACGGCGGATCGACTTTTGTAAAGCAGAGACTACTTCATCGCCATTTAAATTATTTCTAGTTTTAACTCTTGCCCAGGGATCATTGATATATTCTTGTTCTGTCATGTTATAATACTCCTAACTAAAATGATTTTAAGGGTGATTCATGTGAATATCGATAGTCTTGCAGAAAAATACCAATTGAATAAAACTGAGGTTCAAATTTTAAGGTATATGGCTGAGCATCGCCAAGAATTAAAGAATTTAGGTATTCGAGAAATTGCGAAACAAAGTTTTGTATCCACGGCTACGGTCATTAATATGGCTAAAAAGATGAATTTTACAGGTTATAGTGAATTGGTTTTTTATATTAGCGAATTCAACCTTAGCCAAGAACGGCTTGAAAACCATGATGTGATCACAACTTATGGTGAAGCCTTTTTGTCGTTATTAAAAAAGTACCACGATAAAAACATCATGATTTTAGGTTCTGGTTTCTCACAAAACTTAGCCAATTACTTTTCTGAATACTTGAATCTTTATGGATTTAGGGCTACTTCTAATAGTCATTTAGAATTTTTAAGAGCGAGTCACCAAGATGATGTTCTGTTGATTTTCATCAGTAATTCCGGTAATACCGGTAGAATGTTTGAACTAGCAGAAATCGCTCAAGCCAATGAACTAGAAAGCATTTGCTTTGTCGGCAATGATCAATCGACCATCAGCAAACTGTCCACACTTTCTATCAGTACAAATACTTATTCTCCGAGCTCCCATCAAGATTTTTACCCTCAGCTATTTTTTGGTACAGTTCTAATTCAATTTGAATTATTAATGAGTTACACACTTCAAAATTTACAGTAGAAGAAAGATTCGGCCGATGTTTCTTCATGTGCATTATAGTTGAAAAAAGCCAGAACTAGAAGCGCTTTCAGACAGATTTAAACATGTTTACCAATTTATAAACATGTTTGACTTTTTTAAAATGAAAACCTCTGTGAAAAATTTTACGAAATTTACTTTTAATCTTTTTTTAATCTAAGCTTTCTGTTATAATGGTTTTCACATTTACTATACAATAGTAGATGAATGATCATATCAAAGGAGAGATAGATGTATGAAAACTGTTTACAATTTTTCAGCAGGTCCCGCCGTTTTACCTAAAAGTGTATTGGAAAAAGCACAATCCGAATTGGTGAATTATGAGAACAGCGGTATGTCCGTGATGGAGTTGAGTCATCGTTCCTCCCTTTTTGAATCGATCATTGAAAATGCTGAAACCTTACTCAGAGAATTAATGACTATTCCTGATAATTATAAAGTGCTCTTTTTACAAGGAGGCGCCAGTACGCAATTTACTATGGTTCCTTTAAACTTGGCGCAAAATAAAAAAGCTGTATATGTTAATACTGGTTCATGGGCGCAAAAAGCAATTAGTGAAGCCAAAAAAATCACGAATGTCGATGTTCAAGTCATCGCTTCAAGTGAAGATAAAAATTTTACCTATATTCCTGAAATCCACAAAGAAGATATTCCACAAGATGCAGCTTACGTTCATATTACGACCAATAATACGATCGAAGGGACTACAATTTATCAGTTGCCTGAGACAGGTGATGTACCAATTGTGGCCGATATGTCTTCAAATATTTTATCAATTGATTATAATGTAGCTGATTTTGGCTTGATTTACGCTGGAGCGCAAAAAAATATTGGGCCAGCTGGACTGACCGTTGTGATTGTTCGTGATGATTTGATTGGGCAAGCAGATGTTCTTAGCGCCATGTTAGATTATGACATCCATGCGAAAAATGGCTCAATGTACAATACACCACCAACCTATAGCATCTACATGGCAAAACTTGTCTTTGAATGGATCAAAGAACAAGGCGGCGTTCGTCAAATGGAAAAACAAAATAAAGAAAAAGCAGCGATTTTATATGATGCCATCGATGCCTCACCTTTATTTTCTTCACCTGTAACGCCTAAAGACCGTTCAATCAACAATATTCCATTCATTACAGGAAGCGATGAACTAGATAAAAAATTCAACCAAGAAGCCTTAGCAGCAGGTTTTGAAAACTTAAAAGGTCACCGTTCTGTAGGTGGTATGCGCGCTAGTTTATATAACGCCTTTCCTAAAGAGGGTGTTATAGCTTTAGTTGATTTGATGAAAAAATTTGAAGCAGAAAACGGAGGCACAAAATAGATGTATGATATTAAAACATTCAATGCAATTGCACCTGTTGGTTTAGCTCGTTTTAACGAAGAGAACTTTACGATCAATAAATCAAATTCTCCTGCTGGAATTATCTTACGCAGTGAAAAACTCCATGATTATGCCTTTCCCGCTTCTGTTCTAGCTGTCGCTCGTGCAGGTGCAGGAACGAATAATGTTCCCGTTAAACAATGTACCGAAGACGGTATTGTGGTTTTCAATACTCCAGGAGCCAATGCCAATGCTGTAAAAGAGTTGGTTATTGCCTGCTTGCTTTTATCTGTTCGCCCGATTTTAAAAGGCTCTAATTGGGTTCAAACGTTGACAGGAACAGACACTGAAGAACAAGCCGAAGCACAGAAAAAACAGTTTGCTGGTACTGAATTAGAAGGCAAAAAACTAGGTGTGATTGGTCTTGGCGCGATTGGTGCTATGGTTGCTAACGATGCCTATCGCTTAGGTATGGAAGTGACTGGATTCGATCCTTTCGTTTCTGTTGATACTGCTTGGAGCATTTCGCGCCGTGTTAAACGAGCACAAAGCATGGATGAAGTCTTGAAAACCTGTGACTTTGTGACTGTTCACGTTCCTTTATCTGAAAATACCCATCATTTGATTGGTAAAAAACAATTAGCACAAATGAAAGAAAATGCTGTTTTGCTGAATTTTGCTCGTGGTGAATTAGTAGAAACTACTGCTGTGATCGAAGCTCTTGATAGTGGAGAAATCAGCAATTTTGTGACTGACTTCGCTGATGAACGGTTATTACACAATGACAAAATCTTAGTCTTACCTCATCTAGGTGCTTCTACAGAAGAAGCTGAAATCAACTGTGCCAAAATGGCCGCACGTACGTTGAAAAAATTCTTAGAAACAGGAAATATCAAACGTTCTGTCAATTTTCCAACTGTAGAAATGGCCTTTAATTCACCATTCCGTTTTACGATCGTGCATAGAAATGTTCCGAACATGCTAGGACAAATCTCAACAGAAATCGCAAATTTAGAAATCAATATCGATACGATGATCAACCGCAGTCGTGATGATTACGCCTATACGATTGTTGATATTGCTGAAACAGATGAAGCAAAAATCAATGCTGCCGCTGAGAAAATTCAAGCTGCTGAAAATATCATCCGCGTACGCACAATCAAAAATACTGAGGCGGTGAGCTATTAATGGTTATGATTCATCCTTTTAAGAGTATTCGCCCAGCAACTGAATTCAGTGAAAAAATCGCTACATTACCCTATGATGTTTTGAATTCTGCTGAGGCACGAGAGCTCGGTGCAAATAATCCTTATTCTTATTTGCATATCGATAAAGCAGAAATCGATTTACCAGAGACACTTTCTCCCTATGATGATCAAGTTTATGAGAAAGCCGCCAACAATCTACAAACTTTTTTACAAAAACAATGGCTAATACAAGATGACCAGCCGCTTTTATATCTTTATGAGTTAACAATGAATGGACGTGCTCAAACAGGACTCGTAACGTGTACTTCCATCACTGATTATACGAATGGTAGAATCAAAAAACATGAATTTACCCGTCCAGAAAAAGAAGTTGACCGCATTCGCCATATTGAAGCTTGTGATGCTAATACTAGCCCGATTTTTCTAACGTATCGTCGAAATGAACAAATCCAAACAGTGACTGATGAATGGAAAAAAACGTATAAGCCAGTCTATGATTTTACTAGTTTCCATGAGGTCACTCATCGTGTTTGGCTGATCGATCAACCAGAAGTAATCGATCAACTAGTTACAGCTTTTGCCCAAGATGTAGCAGCATTATATATCGCTGATGGTCATCATCGAACAGAATCAGCGGTAAAAGTTGGCCAAAAGAAAAAATCAGCCCAACCAAATGCAACTGACACAGCCGAGTTCAACTACTTCTTATCTGTGATTTTTCCTAAAGAAGAACTGGAGATTTTAGATTATAATCGGGTTGTCAATGTTCCAATTGAAGCAAATTTCTTTGAACGTCTAAGCGCCAATTTCTCAGTTACAAAAACCGAAACAGGAAAACCTGACCAACCGAAAATGTTTGGTATGTATTTAGATGGACAATGGTATACATTGACTGCTAAAGAATCGCTTTTATCTGATGATCCTGTTGATGGTTTAGATGTTTCTTTGCTACAAAATCATGTATTTGCGGAGATTTTCGACATTCAAGATGTTCGTACCGATAAACGGATCGATTTTGTCGGTGGAATTCGTGGAATGAAAGAATTAGAACAATTAGTTGATAGTGGTACGTGGACAGCAGCTTTTGCTATTTACCCAACTACAATGGATGATTTATTAAATGTGGCCGATGCTGGAAAAATCATGCCGCCAAAATCAACGTGGTTTGAACCTAAATTATTGAGTGGATTATTTGTGCACGACCTAGAGACAAATGACGTATAAAGCTGTAAAATAGAAGAATAAAATCAAAGCTTGGACAAAAGCAAATTTTTTTGTCCAAGCTTTCTTGCAAATAAACGGAAATGGCTAGATAATAGCCTTATATAAAATAATCTGGAAAAGTTAGGAAATAAGTGAGGTCAACCATGCGAAAACAATTAAAAGATGCAAAACGAATCGTTATCAAGGTAGGAACAAGTACGTTGATCTACCCCAATGGTAATATTAATTTAAGTGCCATTGATCAATTAGCATTCACCCTATCCGATTTGCGCAACCAAGGTAAAGAAATCATCTTAGTCTCTTCTGGTGCGATCGGTGTTGGGTTGAATAAGTTAAACATGGACAAACGACCCCCGACCATTCCAGAACAACAAGCAGTAGCTGCTGTTGGACAAGCTGAACTGATGAATATTTACAATCAGCGTTTTTTGACTTATAGCCAGCAAATTGCCCAACTGCTATTAACTAGAGATGTGATCGAATATCCAGAAAGCCGAAAAAATGTGACCAATACGATGGAACAATTATTACAAATGGGCATCATTCCGGTCATTAATGAAAATGATACTGTAGCGATCGATGAATTAGATCATCTGACAAAATTTGGCGATAATGATCAGCTATCAGCTATCGTATCTCAACTGATCCAGGCAGATGCTTTGATCATGCTATCCGATATTGACGGCTTTTTCTCTGCTAATCCAACGATCAATAAAGAAGCAACACTTTTCTCTGAAATCAACGAGATCAATGATAAACTTTTACAACTAGCAGGAGGCAAAGGTAGCCGCTTTGGTACTGGTGGTATGTACAGCAAATTAAAAGCTGCAGAACGCGTTTTAGAACATAATAGCGCTATGGTTTTAGCAAACGGACAACACCCTAAGATTATTTTTGATATCTTAGATGGTGAAATGATCGGAACCTTATTTATTCGCTAGTTTCTTATTCATGACAATTAAAAAAAGGGGGAAAATGATGATGACTGATTTGACACAACTAGGCCAACAGGCAAAAGAAACAGCTTATCAACTAGGTTTGCTGGATACAAAAACAAAAAATGATTTATTGTTGCACATGGCAGCTGAATTAGAAAAAAACACCGCTAAGATTCTACTAGAAAACCAAAAAGATCTAGCTACTGCTAAAGAAAACGGGATTACAGAGACAATGCTAGATCGTTTACGATTAACAGAAGCACGGATCACAGAAATGGCTGATGGCATCCGCCAAGTCGCAACTTTACCTGATCCAATTGGTGAAGTAGATAAAATGTGGAAAAATGAAGATGGCCTAATGATCGGCAAACAACGTGTACCACTAGGCGTGATCGGCATCATCTATGAATCTCGTCCAAACGTGACAACAGATGCGGCAAGCCTATGTTTTAAAACGGGTAATGCTGTGATTTTACGTGGTGGTAAGGAAGCATTCCACTCAAATCAAATCCTTGTTAAAGTTTTACAGCAAGCTTTAAAACAAAAAGGAGCTTCGCCGTTTGCGATTCAATTTGTTGATGATACCTCTCGTGAAACAGCCCAAAAATTGATGAAATTAAATGATTATTTAGATGTTTTGATTCCACGTGGTGGCGCTAATTTGATCAAAACCGTCTTAACGACCGCGACTGTTCCGGTGATCGAAACAGGAACTGGTAATTGTCATGTCTATATTGACAAAGAGGCCCAATTAGAGATGGCTACAAATATTGTCGTCAACGCAAAATGCCAACGACCTTCTGTTTGTAATTCAGCAGAAACGTTATTGATCCATCAAGATGTGGCAGCAGCTTTCCTACCTGTGATCGAAAAGGCATTGAATGAATACAAGGTGGAATTGCGTGCGGACGAACGGGCAATAGCGATTTTTGAACAAGCGATTCCAGCTACTGAAGAAGATTGGGAAACAGAGTTTAATGATTACATTTTAGCTGTTAAAGTCGTCGATTCTTTAGATGAAGCAATTCACCATATCAATCGCTACAATACCAAACATTCTGAAAGTATCGTCAGTGATAATTATTTTGCTACACAACAATTTTTACAGCAAGTTGATGCAGCAGCCGTTTATGCTAATGCTTCAACACGGTTTACAGATGGATTTGTGTTTGGTTTTGGTACAGAAATCGGTATTAGCACTCAGAAATTACATGCACGCGGACCAATGGGGTTAGCAGAACTGACTTCTACGAAATATATCGTTTATGGTGATGGGCAATATCGGAAATAATCAAAAAAGAGGTTAGGACAGGAGCTTATTTCTCGGGGTTGCTTCTGCTCCCACCGTTTATTCGTATTTAGGGTGTGAAACAAAAGTACTTTTTACTTTTGTCCCACACCCTTTTTTGATTTTTATCCTCTCACACATTTAACACGTACCCTTTTGAACGTACAGTTCGAATTGTTTCGGTTGCACTAGTTTCTTGTATAAACTTCTGCCTAATATGGAAAATCAAATTGCTAATACGGTAAAATTTCCGCTCCGTGCTCTCTTCTTCTTCCCAAATCACTTGGTACATCTCTTCATAAGTCACAGTCTTGCCCATATTTTTAAACAGCAAGTCCATGGCTTTGTACTCAAGATTAGTCAATTGAACCTCTTCAGTTTCATTTACGACAACACTTCTATTTCGGTGATTTAAAACAATCCCTTCACAACGGCTTTCTTGAACTGTCTTTTCAGTTTGTAAATTGCTAATTATCTTTTTACGCTTTAATGCGTTCTCTGCAACCAGCAGCCATTCTTCTAACTTTAAACTGTCTGTTTTTACACCATCGGCCCCAAGTTTTAAATAGACCATTCGGTTCATCTCATTTTGAACTACTGACCAAATCCAAATCAGAGAATCTGCTTCTTTTTTCACCTGTATCAACTGTCCACAGATTTCCCCAACTTGTTTCAAACTATTTTCTACTATAATAATCAAGTCATACCTGTCTTTTGAATCCTCAACTATAGGAATCAACGTCCACTCACTTGGTATTATCGTTTGTAATTGTTCCCATTCCGATGTATTACCTTCGAAATTTACTACGCCAATACGATACATGTCTACCCCTCCAATAGAAAGTTTTTCTCTTTTGATCCATAGCCGTTTTAGTATGCCCTAATTTGATAAAATGGCCACCAGCGCAGTTTTACAGTACCGATTACCGCTTGTTCATCAACTAAACCATAGTAACGACTATCGGTAGCATAATGTCGGTTATCCCCAAGTACCAAATATTTACCTTGCGGAATTATGCCATTGTTTGTTTCTAAAATGTCTTTTGAATCAAAATCAACAGTGATTACTTCGTTCTCTATTTTGGCTTGTACTAGCCGTCTTTGTATAAAACGTTCTACAACCAACCGATCATTAATATAGAGTTCATCATTTCGATAACTAACTTTTTCTTCTGGTAATCCTATAATTCGGCGAATCGAAGTACCATTTCCATCAGGCTGTTTGAAATAAATCAATGAAAAACGTTTCCGTTTTCCCAACCGATCAACATAAACCCGATCGCCATCATTTAGCTCATCACGCATACCATAGCCTTCATTTTTTGGTAGCGTAAAAAATACTCTAGAGAGCAAAAAGAGCAATAATAGTACTATTAAAAACGTTATGCCTAATTCCTTACTAACCTCTTGAATGCTGCGTATCTTTCTTTTTTTACGCCTACGCTTTTTTTTGTTATAGGACAATTTTTTTCTACTCATTTAGCCTCACAGCCATTCCCTAAACCCTTTATTTCTTTTGCTTTAAAGCTGCTTCATTCACATTGAAATACGTAAAAACTTTTTTCTGGATCGTTTGTACTTTTTTGATATCTGCTAAATAATTTTCATAGGTTGTTTTTTCTTGCAGACTTTCGACCGATTGGTTATTCAAGTTTAGCCCGATTTCCTTCATTTGTGAATAATAGCGATTTAGCAATTGCTGTCCTTCTACTGTCAACCTCGGATCCGCATATCGAACCCCAAATCCAGATAACTTTGCAGCTAATTCCCGTAAATTTTTTCTTGCTTTCTCAACATTGGGTGTTTCTTGCACCGATGCTAATTGTTCTGATGTTTTATTTAATAAATAATACCCCTCCACAATACCGTCTGAATCACGATCTCCTAAATTTGTCGCTTGGTGGTAACGGGAAAAAGCGGCGCCACCTGCTAAGACTGTACCTAAAAGTAAGAACATCAGCCCCAATTGAATTTGCTTTTTGCCTTTTTTTATTAACATACGAGATTTCTTTTTAAGAATTCTGCGCCTTTTTTTATTTTTTGGTCGAAGTTGTTTTAATTTGAACCTCTCTTTTTTTGTTAGAAAATAAGAAATTAAAAAAACAATTGCGAAAATAATACAGAGGATAGCCGTTGAAAGTATCCCAATGAATAGCCAATCTAGTATCGACATTTTTCTATCCCCCAGAGATGGGCAGTTTTAACAATCGTTTGCTTTGTATCTGCCATTTTTTTGGATCACCAAACAACGTTTTTCGTTGCTTTGCAACATTACCTTTTTTTGTTGCCTGATTTCTTTTTCTTTCTAGCTTTTTTCTTATTCTTTTGCCTAAAGAAGCGGACTGTAAAGAAAATGATCACTATCAGTACGACTCCACCTAGCGCTAATGCAATGATCAACAGCCAATTTATTCGACTTTCTTGTAATAAACTGACATCTTCTTGGTTAAATTTATCTGCTTCTTCATCTGTGATCTTAAATTCTTGTTCCCATTCCCATTTACCGTTATTTTCTGCTGTGACTAAAATATGGGCCCGATAATCGCCCGCCTGCATTTTTTCACCATTCATCAAAACAGGAAAATTGATTTGTGAGTTAGGTGCCATTCTCATTTTATTTTGTTTTGTATCATATAGTACTTCATCCGAACCTTTTTTCATGATTTGAACATCAACGGTCATATCATCAAGATAAACAGGTGCTATATTTGAGTAATTGATAAAAACGGCGTTACGGTAGTTTTGCTGCTCGGCAAAAACTGTGTTGAGCTTCAGTTCTGGCGTTATCACTGTATCTGTTTCAGTTAAAATCATGCCAACTAAGTAGCCGTACTCATTCTTGATCATGGCATCTTGGCTTTCTGTTTGTCCTTTTTGGATCATGTAAATTCCGCCAGAAATTGCACCGTCAAATTGAGCGTTGGGCATCTTTATGTCTAATGTATAATCAACACTTTGGTTAGCAGGAATTTTAACCGTCTTTTCACCTTTTACTAGATCGGCGAAATCATATTTTAAAGATTTATCTTTTTCAAGTTTAGAGGGACCATATTCGACGACACCATTTGTGTTAGTCTTAGCACTATTTAATGCGACTTCTACGGTGATTTCTGCTGAGGAGCTATTGTTCATTTTGATCGTGACAGTTTGCTCCTGACTTGGTGTCATACGTAAGTCAAAATAGCCGACTTCTTTATTATGTTGGTTTTCAGGCTGGATGACTTTATACGTAAAGCCACTGCCATCCTCTTTAGCAGCAAGTCCTGTTGTGGATAAAAAGGTACTATTGACCCCTATGTATAGAATAATTGCCAGCCACGTTAAGATTTTCTTTTTCATTCCATACTGCCCTTTCTTTTATATGAGAACAAGTGCGCCAATAATGACGAACTTGTTCCCACTCTTCATTTTACTTTTATGTTTTGTTTAGATTATCTTGCGTCAGCAATCGTCCAAGTAATTGTTGAAGAATAGCCGCTACTTGTTGATAATTTATTGCCTGCTGAAGGGACCCACAATTTAACAGAATCTGCTTCAGTGCTATCAGCCTTATCTCCAAATTGTAGGATAAATTGACCGAAGCCTTTATCTGCAGCATCTTGCGTCACAAAAGTTGTTGGTGTTGTTCCATCAGTTTCAACAATTTGTGTTGCTGGAACGCCAGCTGTATTGACTTGGTTTTGATCTGCTGCATTGATTAGTTTCACGTTACCAAATTTCAATTGAGCTGATTTCAACTCTTGTTTTTCTGTATTCGTAAATTTTGTTGCTTTTGCTGTCAAGGTGTGTTTGTTAGGTTGGTTATCAGCACGAGTATCTTTAAATTGTACGAAGTTTGGACTAACCACTTTTGTACCATCTTTATAGACAACTTCAGCGGCTTTTGCTGTATACTCCCAGCCATTACCTGAAGCCGGCGTTACTTTATTGTCGCCGAAATTTAAATCAGTCACCGCAATAACTTTTAAAGGTCCTTTAGCTGGGTTAACTGGTGGTTCTGTAATTGGATTTTCAGGATCGATCGGTTTCGTTGGGTCAGTTGGATCAACTGGTTTGTCTTCACCATCATCCTCACTAAAATTGATCGTACCTTTTCCGCTCCAGTTCAATGGATCATCTGCCGCTTGTACAGCTGTTGGCAAGGATACTGCTGCTCCAAGGACTGCTAATAGCGCAGCTGCGCATAATTTGTGTGTTAATTTCATGTGTGTTTCCTCCTAGAATTTTTTTGATTTATGGTAGCTCAGATATTATCCAAGTTAACACCGTTTGATAGTTTCCTGGCTCTTTTGTTGCTTTACCAGGTACAAATAAAGAAATCGCTTGATTTTCATAAATTGGTTGATTGTTGAACGCTGGATCAACGACTGGATTATTCTGTTCATCCAATTTCGGTTTTAGCGTGTCTGCTCTTTTTTTATCATTCGTTACAGAAGCTCCGAAAATAATCGCCCAGGTTCCCTCCCCCATATTCGGCTTGGCCTCAGCTAAATTATAGCTTTCGCCAATATTTAAAAGCCGAATCACTTCTTTAGACACTTTAGGTGCTGTCTCAGGATCATTTATTGAGTTGGCCCAAGACTGATCGAACGAAAGCACTGCACCGTTTAATTTTTGACCGTTGGCACTATTTTGAAACTGTGTTTCTTGCTTTAGTTGCAACGTCCAACCTGGGCTATCATTTCTAAAATCAGATACTTGTATAAAATTACCTCTTGCTCCAGTATCATCTTTGAACAATTGAGCATTTCCATAATATGTTTGATCTGTATCAGAAATTTCTGCTTCCCAAAAATTGATTTGAGGAACAAAATCAACACGTAATAAGCGATCCATATTCGGACTTACTCCTGCATCAACAGGTTTTTCTGGATGTTCTGGATCCATCACTTGCAAAGGATGTTTCCCGTTAAATTCAATCGTTCCATCACCAGAGAAGTTAGTAGCATCCGCTTTAGCGATTGACGGGCTTGCGAATAGTGCAAATAATAGTAGGGAACTGACGAGTCGTTCTTTTTTCATCTCAATCACGCTCTCCTTTCACAGGACGTCTCTTCTTCCAAAAGAAAAGAATCAATGCAAGTAAGCTTAAAATAACACCTGTGAACAGCAAACTGACTTTTATTAAATCACCAGTGTTTGGCAGTCGCCCAGCCGGCTTTTTCTCTTGAGGTGATAAACCATTATGTGTTGCGTCACTTGTTTGCTCAGTCGTAGGAGTCGATTTTTTTAAAACGATCCCAGCTTTTGTCTGTACCTGCCCGCCTTCCTCAGCTGCCCAGCCCTTATTAATCGTACCGAAAGACACGGCAAGAAAAATCAAAGGAATTAGAATATAACGAATAATTCGATGCTTTTTCATAACAGTCTTCCCTCCATTAATAGGCTTCTTCTATTTGCCAAGTCAGTGTTGTTTCATATTTTCCTACTTGCTTAACAGATGCGACCGGCACATTCAAACGTAACCCTTGTTTTTTAGGTCCCCACGTTTCTTCGCTGATGTCATATTTTCCAGCAGCCTGGTGTTTTGAGCGAAAGACTTCCTGAGAATCTGTAGAAATCACTTTTTCTTCAGTAGTCGTCTGATAGCTTAAGGCATTGGGTAAATGATGCGTTGGATCTCCTGGAATACTAAAATCCTGTGATTGTTTTAACGTAATTTTCCAAGTCCCCAAGGTTGAACGATTATCCCAAATAATCAAATGTTGATCATAGCTTGGATCATCGAATTTTTTATTGCTACCACTCACTTTTTGATCACCGAAATCAATCGCATTAGGTGCAGATTCAATAAACAACGTTCCTTTAAACGTATATTTTCGCGTTACACCTTCTGGAACGATCAAAAGATTTTTTTCATCTGGCGGCGGTGTGTTTAAGACATAATTCAGGCCTTTGACCGCTTTAAGTTTTTCAATGACTTGAGTATTTTGACTTAAGTCGATACGATCAGCTATCGTTGCTTCAAATGATAAATCTTCGATGATTGGTTGGTCTTTTTCGTCAACAAAAGAAATTTTTACAGTGGCAAAACTTTGGGTAACGGTAACCTTGATTGTTTTATCGACTTTTGTACTATCCAAACCATAAGAAGCGGTTACTTCATAAACACCAGCACCCGCAAGTTCAGGTGGCTTAGGTAAGGTTCCAATCGTCAAATTCAACTTATTTTTATCTATTGGATTTGCAGACAGCTCATTATACTGCCACAATTTTAAATCAGCTTTTTCCTTGATCAAGGTCAGTAATGCAGCTTCTGTTTCAGGGTAATCTTTTGCCGCAACACTAAAGTCTGTCCCACAGATAATGTATTGACTACTTTTGACTACCTCTTGATTTTGAATAAAAATTGGAATCGTCACATCACGCGCGTTGCCCTTTTCATCTGTAAGAGTAACTTGGAAGCTACTAGGACCAATTGTTTTTACGATACTTGCGATATCTTGTCCCGCCTTTAAGTTGATCTTGATTTTATCTTTTGGCGAAAAGTCATCTTCATAGTGTAATAAAAAGGCACTATAATCAGGAGCTCCAGTAATTGCTTGTTCGTCACCAGCATCAATAAAGGTTAATTTTCCAATACCAAGAGGGGCTTCTCGATCGTATGTGATGTCATATGAAGCATCTTTGCCAGAAATAAAGTTTTTAGCTACTGCTTGTGCGGTTAGTGTCAATTTTGCATCATCTGTCACCTTGGTATCCTTCACTTTAAATTGAATATCAACCAACGGAGTCGTTGCCGATAAGTCTTTGGAAAGAGGAACCACTAGTTCATTATTGATATACGTAGGTGTTACAGGAGCACCGTTTAAAAGAAACGTCCCTGGCTGATATACTTGATTGGGTGATAACGTAAACTTGAAAGTGGGTTGAATCATACTCTGCTTACCACCCGTATATTGTCCCGAATAATGCACCGTTACTTCTGAATCTTGCGTAATACTTTGAATTTTTTGTCCTTTACCATTCATAAACTCAACATTTTCAGTATAATTTACTAATCCGGGTACTGATTTGAATGCAACTACTGCTTTTTCAGAAAAAGCACCAGTTGAACCAGTAAATCCCCAATAAACACTATCTGTCCCAAAAGTATCTCTAGAAATTGGAACTGAAATAGGAGCTAAATCACCAAAGGTATAGGTCAAATTACCAACATTACTAGCATTCCAAGCAGTCCATTGAATCTTTAATAAACGCCACTGTCCATCCCCAAGCTTAAACGTTGGGTACTGTAATCCTGAATGGTTGATTCCTGTTATCGTAGTAGATGGACTTGTGTACTTGTAAGAAGAAAGTTTATCTGGAAAAGAATAAGCAATATGTCCTTTATCTGTATTTCTATTTAGACCAGAATCATAACTATCACCGTTGTAGTAAGTATCAAATTCAATGGCAAAACTTTTTTTCAATTGTTTTCCGCCAATTTGACTAGGCGATCCATAAACAACCTTATCACCATAAATGGACAAACCAGCACCGACTAATCCAGAAAAATTGGCAATTTTATCTGGATCATTATGCATCACATATGCAATCCCGTCTGCATCACCATCAATGTAAATGTACATTTCAGAGTAAAAATCTTTGGTTAAATCCATTTTATTTTGCTCTGTGGAAAAAATACTCCCGATTTGGCTTATTTTTTTATCCGTGATGATAACATTATTTCCTTCTACATAACTATTTGCTCCTTTAGGCGTTACAAAAATCTGATCTAAAGGAACACTTTGCGGCGCATCAATATACCCTAACGCTTCTGCCTGCAACGGCACACCTACTACAAAAAAAATCAGTGCAGAAAAAATAACTCTTTTTACTTTACCTAACATCTTTGTTTTCACCTCCTTTCTATTGAGGCGCTTTTTCTTTTAAACATGACAAATAAACCTGCCTTAATCAGAATAATTGACTTCATTGGGGGTCTTTGATTTAATGAATAAAAGATTCTCATTTTTAAATGAAACGAGAAATACGCTTAATTTCCGCCTATTTTTAAGCATTTTGGGCTCGTTCTGACGAGGAAGTTGACGGCGAAAAAAAAAGAATATAGTTCTTAAAACAATTGCTGTTGAGTCATTTCTTAAGCCTTTTAAATAACAAACGTTATTTAAAAGGCTCTAATTTTCTACTATATAGTCCGAAAATTAGTAACGTTTCCACTATTTATAAACATGCTAATTTATCGATAGCCGCTCTTTGCTCTTCAAAAAAAGAATTTGTATATGTATCCAAAGTCAATTTTATGGAGGAATGACCTAACAACGAACTGATAGCGGCAATATTTACACCTAATTCTACACAACGAGTTGCAAACGTATGTCGCAAAGCATGGAAGGGTACATTAAATAAACCTAAGCGTTTTTTGATTTGCTCAAATCGATAGCTGACCGTTCTTGGTTCAACAGAACGAGACCCGCTAGTCACAACAAACTCCGAATTCGATTGTGCTTTGCAGTTCAATAACGCTGTTTTCAATTTTAAAGAAAGTGGGATCAATCGATTGGCATTAGCTGTTTTTGGTGCTGTTTCAATGATTTTAGTGCGCTGACTTGAGGATTTTGGCATTGCGATCCGCTGTTTTGTTCTATGAACACGTAAAACAGACTCCTCAAAATCAATATCTGTCCATTTCAACGCACAAATTTCACCGATTCGCATACCTGTTTCCAATGCTAATAAAACAGGCAATCCTTTGGCTGTTTTTTGACTTTCTATTTCTACTGCTTTTTGTTGATTACGCGTCAGTGCTTGGATTTTTTGTTTATTAATTTTAGGTAACATCGTCTGTTCACAAGGATTCAGATAAATATAACCACGTTCTCTAGCTGCTTCAAAGCAACTCTTGACGATTCGGAATACAATCTGAATAGAGCTGGCTGACAATGATTTAGAAAGTCCTTTTACTAATTGATCCATATCAGAAGTGGTAATCTTTTTGAGTGCCCGCTGTCCTAATAGTGGAAAAATATGTATTTGAAGGTTATTGCTATAACTAGCATATGTGCTCTCTTTTAGTTTTACAGCCATGATGTCATTCAGCCAAATATTTGCCCACTCTCCAAAAGTTCCCTGAAATTCCTTTGCTGATTTTAAATAGAATAGTGCGGTTTGAGCTTTTCGTTCAATCAACTGCTCCTTTACACAACGATAAGAACGGGCGTAGATATAACCATAATGGATCGTCCCATCTGCTTTACGAGCTTTAGGATAACGCCCTTCCCAACGTCCATCTTTTCTTTTATAAATATTTTCGCCTTTAGCCAAAATAATCAAATCCTTTCTTATAATAGTTGACGGCTTAATTGACGGCGGTAAAAAATACCCCATCTTTCCTTTGAATATCGTCGGTTTTTTCATTTTTTTTTAAGAAACCTAAAAAAATTGAGAAAATAAAACAGTTTTTTCTATTATAAAGCTATTGATTTATTTCAAATAAACCAATACAATGTATTTAACCTGTCTCTTATACACATCTAGATGTGTATAAGAGACAGATTATAAAGCTATTGATTTATTTCAAATAAACCAATACAATGTATTTAACTTAAACAAATTTTTATCAAATAAAACTATTTCTCGTTTCATTTAAAAACAAGAAATAGTTTTATTTTTTTATTTCTATAACCATCTACAACTTACTTTTATCTACTGAAAAACACTACCTTTTTGAAATTAGTAACGGTTTCCCCACCCTCCCTTTTCTTTAATCATTTATTTTTCTGAATAGCTTGAAAAAATACTATAATAATGATTATATAACAAAAAAATAATGATTAAAATTTTAATTTTTAAAAAATATTTATCCTGAAATTATCACTCAATTCTCTATTGTTTACACAAACAGTAACTTTCTTCTAAACACTGTTGGACAGAATGAACGTTATAGGATCTGTATGAAAAAAAACAGATAAGTAATCGGGAGGTTTTCGTATGAAACGTGATGGTCACACGCATACAGAATATTGTCCACATGGAAAAGTGGAAGAAACTGAGCAATTGATTCAACAGGCAATTCGTCTAGGTTTTAAAGAATACTCCATTACAGAACACGCTCCTTTACCTAAGGGTATAGAAAAATTTGCAGCGGGAGACCCTGAGGTGTGGAAAACTGCCTCGATGGCTTTAAATGATGTGGATAACTATTTTAAAAAGATGAATAGCTTACGAAAAAAGTATGCTTCTGACATGATTATTCACATTGGCTTTGAGTTAGATTATTTTTCAGAATTTGAAGATTGGACACGTGAGTTTTTAGCAGAATATGGACCGCAAACAGATGATGGTATTTTATCTGTTCATTTTCTTGATGGACAAGATGGCTTGCGCGGAATTGATTACTCATTTGAAGAATATAAAACAGGTGTCGTTGACTATTTAGGAAGCTTTGAATATGCTCAAAAACGTTATTACCAAAAGGTTTTAGCCTCTTTAGATGCTGATTTAGGTCCTTTTAAACCAACTCGCTTAGGTCATATTTCCTTGTGCCAAAAATTTGAACAGTTCTTTGATGAACCAACTGATTATTCTTCCGAAAATACTACACTTGTCCACACCCTTTTGACACGTGTACAGCAGGAAAAATACAGCTTAGATTTGAACACTGCCGGATTTTATAAACAGGGTTATCAACAGACTTATCCACAGGTGTGGATAACTAAAAAAGCTATTGAATTGGGCATTCCATTTGTTTATGGGTCTGATACACATTCACTGGCTGATGTTGGACAAGGATATGAGAGAATTACACAATACCTTTAAAAAAAGAGCAAGACTTGTGAAAAGTTATCCACAAATCTTGCTCTTTTTACTTCATTCAATGTTTCATATTGCGGTGTTTTTATAGCTCGTGCAGGTTGATTTGATCGCCACTTGCTAACGTTTGTAATTTTTCTTTTTGAATAGCATAGATTTTATATCGAGAACTGGCACAAACTTACATTATATTGAGAAGAACAGCTGTTACTGAGGTGTATTCGTCTATTGTGTCATGTAAATCAAAAAGTGACACCTCCGTAAAACCTTTTGAATTTCTTTAATTTTTTCTTTCTGACAATCAATTTTTCAGCGGATATGCTAAACTATATATATTCTATTTATTACGTTGCGAGGTCGATTATGAAGAAAAAAATGCAAGCATTTATCAAAGAAAACTGGCCTTATATGACCGCCAGCTTTTTTATTCCTTTTTTTGTGATGGTCATTGTTTATTTAAGTATTGGTATTTACCCCGGTAGCAGCCGAAGTGTGATGGCCAGTGATTCTTTTTCACAATTTTCCAATTTTCACGCTAGTTTTAACAATATGCTACATGGTAAACAAAGCATTTTTTATACATGGAATGCATCGCTGGGATTAAACTATCTTTCCCTGATTTCTTATTACCTAGGTGGACTATTTACCCCACTCGTCCTATTCTTTAAAAACCAAAATATCCCGGATGCTCTGTATCTGATCACCTTACTGAAAATTGGTTCAGCTGGTTTGGCTTTTTGGGTCTTTGCTAAGAACACTTATAAAATGCCTAAGTGGGGACATGTCATGCTTAGTGTACCTTATGCTTTGATGTCTTTTGCAACCGCGCATTCTGAAATTATCATGTGGTTAGATGCATTTACTTATCTGCCTTTGGTTATTCTCGGTATTCATCGTCTGATGGATGAACGAAAACCAACACTGCTATTTGTCAGTTATCTGCTCTTGTTCATTTCCAATTTTTACATGGGCTTTATGATTGGTGTGTTCTCATTCTTGTACTTTATCGCTCGAATGTTGACGAATTGGAAAGTATACAAACAACGGATTATTCCTTATGGTCTGACTTCTCTTTTAGCAGGAGGCGCTTCGATGATTTTAGTGCTGCCCGCTGTTCTTGATTTACGTGCAAATGGCGAAACATTATCTGAAGTCACTCAGTTTAAAACAGAAGCCACTGCTTTTTGGGATATCGTCATGAAAAATATGATCGGTGTGTATGATACGACCAAATATGGTTCGATTCCGTTTATCTATGTTGGTCTGCTTCCACTAATTTTCTGTATCTTTTACTTTGTCACAAAGGAAATTCCACGGAAAAACAAATTCTTATTTGGTAGCCTGTTCATCATTTTGATTGCTAGCTTTTATATCACGCCGTTGAATCTATTTTGGCACGGGATGCACGCACCGAATATGTTCTTGTTCCGTTATAGTTTTTTATTTTCTTTCTTAGTGGTTTTATTAGCAGGATACGGCTTTGAAAAATTTAAAACAGATGATCTCGGCGTCTTAGCAGGTTCTACGATTATGTTGATCGCTATTTTCGCCTTAGCGGAAGGTACAAAAAACGCCACAAGTTATGACTATGTTCCGATTTCGGCCTTTGTCATTACAGCTTTATTTTTACTTTTGTATCTAGCTAGTATCGTCTTTTATCAACTGAAAAAAATACCGATGCACTATCTGATTATATTATTAGTATTACTCGTTTCAACAGAGGCATTCATCAATACTAATACAATGCTAAAAGGTATTCTGGATGATTGGAACTATGCTTCACGCAGCCTTTATTCTGAGCCTTATCCATCAATCAAAAAATTAGTGGATAAAACGAAAAAAGAAAATGATTCTTTTTATCGGTTGGAAAACTTAAATCCTGTTTCTTCTAACGATAGTATTAATTACGGTTACAGCGGAGTCAGTTTGTTTTCTTCTATCCGAAATCGTCATTCTTCTTCTTACTTGAATGACTTAGGTTTCCGTTCTAGAGGAACTGGTTTGAACATTCGCTACCCCAATAATACGTTGTTAATGGACTCACTTGTTGGAATCAAATACAATATTTCGGAAAGTGATCCCTTGAAATTTGGCTTTTTCCCAACAGACAAAGCAGATAAATTTTCATTATACGAAAATAGTAATGCGTTGCCATTAGGCTTTTTAGCTGATAAAGATATTTATAAAGTCAAACAGCCCGCCAACGATAACTTAACCAGTCAAACGGAGTTATTCAATGCATTATCTGATAAACAAGAAAATTATTTCAAATTTTATCAACCAACCATTATTAATAAAACAAATGTTAAAATCGAGCAAAATGCTGGATCAGTAACCTATAAAGAAATTCAAAACAACATTTCTAAAGATATTACTTGGACAGTTGATGTACCAGCTAATACTCAAGCGTATCTTAGCTTATTCCCAACAGATTTCGCTCAACTAGAAAGTTCAAGTGCAACGATGTCGGTCAATGGTGTTAGCCAAAAATCACAAATCAATATTACAGGACAGTATTACAATATCGGCTATTACGATAAACCAACTACTGTTACCTTTACAGTGAGCTTTTATGGCACAACAGCCGTTAGTTTTATGGAACCTAAAGTTGTCGGTTTAGATACCAAAGCCTTTGAATCATCTGTTCAGGCAATCCAAGCCAAAGGCGCTGATCTAACTGCTAAAGGACGAAAAGCTGTCGGTACAGTGAACGCTGAGAAAGATCAAGTCCTTTTAACAACGATTCCTTACGATAAAGGCTGGAAAGCGTATGTAGATGGAAAAAAGGTACCGATTGAAGCGTTTAAAAAAGCCTTTGTCAGCATTCCCGTAACACAAGGTGAGCATACGATTGAATTTGTTTATTTACCGGAAGGTTTTATCCCTGGTGTGATTTTGTTTGTTGTTTGTATTGGGGGATTTGTGGTTTATGTACGGTTTACGAATAAAACTAAACTCACTTTAGTAAAACCTAAAAAAAGGAAACGAAAAAAACGTTAAAATGATCTTTAGTGGAGGAGCTTTGTTGTGAAGCTCCTTCTTTTTTATTACACCAACTTCTTTTATTCTTAACACTTAGAACAAGCATATAGGATTGACGAGTAAAAAATCATATATTATCATTAAAATAGGAAAGTAGCCTACTAAGCGACAGTTTATCTATAAAACTATTTTGAATTAGCTCAAACACAAACTTATACTAGAATAGAGGACTAAATATGAACAAAGCAAAACCTATTTCAATTTTTGGCACTAATTTAGCGATAATCATCTATTACTTTTTACCAAGAATAGAAATAACAACACTGTCTCCACATTGGAATATGTTTTTTAATTTTAGACCTATTTTGGTAACAATTATTACACTATCTATGTTGATGATAACTTTTCAAAAAGCCTATTCTAACAAATGGAAGAGTGTTCATTTAAGTCGAATGGTCACAGGTGCCTATATCTTATTCCTACTAGCTACGCTTTTTTATTTTATGATGCTTGAATTTGTAAAATAGACGTTAAAGAGGCTGGGACAGGAGTCGCTTCTCTTTTTGTTAAACAAGCTGATCTCGAATAAACGGTGGGAGCAGAAGCAATCCCTTCGGAAATAAGCCGAAATTCACAAAAATTTGAAGAGCAATTTTCGTGAATTCCTTCTTATTTCTCGGGATTAAACGCTTCTGTCCCAACCTCTTGTATAACCAATACTTTTGTCTTATAGCCTAGCGATTAAGCACACTTCTCAATCGCTTCTAACAACCACTGCCTAAATTGTTCTTCCTCAATATCCACACACACTCGGCAATTAATCTCTTTCCCTAAATACCCAGCCAAATCAACTAAAGTAGCACCAGCAGTCAAACTACCTTGTGTTTCAATTGCCACATAAGACTCTTTAACTTCAAACATTTCCGGCATTAATAGATAGGCCACGGCACAACCATCATACATCTTTAATCCTGTATCTAAACTGCCACCACGATAGTTACTAAATAAATGGTCAATCATATCACCTGTTTTATTCATTTTTTTGATTTGTATACGATCTTCAGATAATATTAACGCCTTCTCACCAACATCTAAGCCTACCATCGTCAATGGAATCTTACTTTCAAATACGATTTTAGCCGCTTCTGGATCTGCAGCAATATTAAACTCAGATAATATTCCATAATTTCCTCTCCCCAAAGAACCACCCATGATTACCAGTTCTTCAATTCTCTCCACACATTCTGGATAAATTCGAAGTAAAAGAGCAATATTCGTAAGCGGACCGATCCCCACAATCGTTGTTTTTTCTTTTGACTCCATCAATACTTTATACATCTCAATCACTGCATGTTTTTTTGTTAATAGTTCATACTTTGATTCGGAAAATTCATAGCCATCCATCCCAGTACTTCCATGAATATCACTTGCATTGATCGCTTCACGAAGTAATGGCCGATCTGATCCGATTGCCACCGGAACTTCTTTCCCCCAAAAAGCGAGCAGTTTAAGTAGATTTTTGGTTACTTTATCTACACTGACATTACCAGCAACAGTCGTAAACAATCTAACGTTCAGCCTTTCATCAAAAAGCGCCGCTGCAATTGCTACTGCATCATCGATCCCTGGATCTGTATCGATGATGATTTTTCTTGTTTTTTTCACGTTACGTAATCCTTCCTTTTCAACTAAAATTATCTGAAAAAGCCTTTCTCCCATGCTCGTTTCAGAGAACTAAAGCTACCCCTTTTTTTATAAAAAAGTGGGGAACAGAAAAAGTGCCTGTTTTCCCGCCTTCTTCTATTTTAATAATCTAATTGTTTTAAATGCAGTAAAAATGATTCCTGCGTTAAACGCTTGATTGTATATAATCGTTCAATTTGTCTCCGAATTTTTTTGTCTTCTTTTGCAGCAGGATCAAAAACATCCATTAACTTACTGATCCCATACTCCATGATCATACCTGATCCACAACTTCCCACTGCAAATCCTAGCATATCGGTATCACTTAGTTGGCCTTTTTTGATTTCAGCAATACTTTGACTGAAATCACCTTCAACGATAATTTCATCTGTCTTCTTATCTAATTCTTCTGCTAATTCAGCTTTCGTGCTTACTCTCACTTGCATACTATTCATCCAAAAAAACCTCCTTTTAAATTATTATACGCTATTCACATTTTTTTACTAGTGGGACTTAAGCAGTACAAAAAGGGTGAATGAAACCATTTCTAGCTTCATTCACCCCTCTTTTATGATCCTGTCATGACCTCTTCAACTAGTGAAGCAACTTTGCCTTTACTTCGCTCAATCAATAACGCCAACTGAATAACAGCAAAGAGCACATTACTTTGTTTTGAATAAGCAAAATATCTGGATTCCCAACTCGTAACATATTGTTCTTTTTCTTTTCTCGTATCTTTGAATCCATACAATTGATCGCCATACTTATAAAAAATATTGATCAGACGCTCATTTAAAAATGAGTATTTTGTTTCACCGACATTCGCTAGCGGTGCAGCTCCTAAATTAACCGAGCGATAGCCACGATTACGATATTCTGTGATAAAATGCGTTAGCATGAAATCTGCAGTATACTTCGGTGCTGATTCACGATATCGAAGCAAATCATAGGACATTTCAAGACCTTGAACAATCGGTTTAGCTGAAATAAAGCCGATCACTTCATGTTGTTCATTCCGGAAAACCCCTACATCGCTAAGCCCCAAATATTCTTGGTCAAAATAACCACAGACAAAATTTCTCTCTCGTTGGCTACCTAACCACTCCTCAGACACATGCGCTAATTCTTGGAACAGCTCAGCTGAGATAGGCTCACGATACATCCTAAATGTATACCCTAAATTCGTTAAATGTTGTAGCTCCATCCGATCAGGCGCAAAAGAAACTGAGGCTTTATCCTTACCAGAAATACACACAAGTCCTTCTTCACCAGCTTTCATGAAATTAAACCCTAAATCGTGTAGGATCATGGTATATTTTTCGCTAACTCGATAAAATGCCGCTTGATATCCAAGCAGATCAGCTGCATCCATAAATGCTAGCGTAGCTTTGGCCCACTTCTCTTGATTTCCAACAGGGTCAGCCAAAAGAAAACACTTATTGGCTTTGATCTGATAGGCAAACAAGACTTCATCTTCACCATTTTCTTGATAATAATAATAGGCGTAATTTTTTAAATACAGTAAATGACTGCCCTCTGTACCTCCATATTTCTCAATCAGAGCCGTTAAACGATCTCCTTGATACGAATCACCTAAATGTTTGGACGTCTCTGCCAAGTATTGGTAGAGCGTAATCAAACCGATCATCGAAATTCCTAATCCAATCAAACCAGATAGCCAGACATCATCCGATGGAAATAGCAAAAACATGTGAGGAATCGGACCTACTTTATCTGGATGAGAGCTATAATACCCCGCTACAGCATAAATAATGAATAAGAAACTAAATAAAATACTATCAACAGTTAATGCACCCCAGGAATAGACAAATTTTTCCCGATAAAACTCTTTTCTTGCTAAAAAAACGGCCGATAGAATTACCAGATAAACAAGAACCAATTGCCATGAAGCTGTTCTGGAAATGGTATTGATGATTCCAAAAATCAATAATCCAATCGTTGGCCAATAGGCTTTTTTCACTTTCATCGAAATCCCTCTGGCTAGTCCTAATAGTAAAAAACCAATCAGCATATTAAACGTTTGATCTAAAAAATCAAAAGAAAACGGCAATAAAAGTTTAAACAGTCGACTAACATTCGATAGATTTGTGATCGTAGACAATAAAACCATCATGATCCCAGCAAAATAAAGTGCCGCTACTAAAATAAAGTGTGCCGCTTTTTGTGAAAACATCCGCGGTAAATTATCAAAAAATCGATTGATTTTGATTCCTGTTTGATGAATAAACAAAATAATTCCAGTCATAAACGGCAATACGTAATAAAATAAACGATAATAAATCAACCATACAACAGCTGTCGATTGGCTCACACCTAATTGAGATAAGCCTAAAATCATCAGTACATCAAATGTACCCATTCCGCCAGGCACCATCGTCAGCATTCCGATCAAGGTTGCGATCACAAACATTGGATAAACTGATACCAGTGATACATCGACTTGCATCAAAGCACCCACGCTTAAAAAGACAAACATCGCACCTAGCCATTGCCCCAATGAAGCACCAAACAATAAAAATATTCCTTTCGGAAAAAAATCTTTAAATAAAGTATATTTTTTTAATTGCGTAAATAGTAATAATGCTGGCGCAATCAAACTTCCTGCAAGTAACCAAACCCAATATTCTCGGAATAAGCTATCTGGTCGAATAAAAAAAACATCAACAAACGCAATAAACGATAGGATCGACAGACCAGAAATCATAAATAGAGCCGCTTTAGAGACCGTTGCAACAACTTTTTTACGCGGCGTATCTTTTCCATAAAAATTAGCCCGTAGCGTTGCCCCAACTACACCGCCAAAACCTGCAAGATTATTGATCGTATTGGTGACCCAAGCAGACACAAACCACTCCCAGCGGTTCATTTTAGGCTTGCCTTGTTCCTCAAGTACACTTACAACTACAAAATCATATAAAAGCATCGGCAAAACGCCAATCAAGCCTGCTGAAATCATTCCGAGAATCCGAAAACGATTCTGTTGTCCCATTGTATGAAAGACATCTTCCCACGTCATCCCCTGTACAATATGGGTTACTTGATTCGCTACAAAAATCAGCACAGAACCAAGAAATATTAGTTTTAATAATAAACTATGCTCTTTCATCCAATGAAATAACTGGTCTATTTTGTTTTTCATTTGTTCACCGCTTTTCTTATGATCCAGTTCTATAATATATTTTCTTTTATATGTTAGCGTATAACGAATTATTTTTCCACTTTAGCTCTTGAAATCGACTATTTTCTATAAAAATAGCCGCTAAACTTAAATAACTAAGCTCAACGACTACTTCTATCTATTTACTAATACTAATGATTCTTGTATTCCGTCCCAATTTTATCCGCTACAATAATCGCTGCTTTGACCTGATCCACAGTAATCGGAAATGGCATTGAATGGATCGATTCTTCTGGGATGCATGATTTTTCAGCGACTTCTGTTAGTTCCGCATCCGAAATTTCTTTTACACCTAAATCCGCCAAACATACTGGTAAACCGATCAATAAAGCAAAATCTAATACTTCATATAATTCAGCTTTCGGCGCATTTTCTAAAGCTAGCTGGCAAATCGTACTGAATGCCACTTTTTCACCATGAGTTGCGCCATGTGCATCATGTAAAACAGTCAAACCATCATGAATTGCATGGATTGCTGCCAGACCAGCACTTTCAAACCCCAAACCTGAAAGTAAGATATTCGCTTCAATAATGTTTTCCAATGCAGGGGTTACCACATTATTATCTGAAGCTTCTTTGGCTTTTAAACCATCTTCTAGAATTGTTTCATAGCATAATTTAGCTAAGGCCAACGCTGTATTTGTTCCTTTCGCTGGTGGACAGACACCTTCTCGTGCGCCACAAGGCAACCCAGCATTGACATTAGAATATGAATTATGGGTTGCTCTTGCTTCAAAATAAGTAGATAACGCATCGCCCATACCAGAAACCAAGAAACGCGTTGGCGCATTCGCAATTACCACTGTATCGATCAACACCACACTTGGACTTTGCACAAAGTAAGCATAATTATCAAATTGACCATCTTCTGTATAAAGCACTGCTGAGTGACTAGTTGGTGCATCTGTCGCAACGATCGTAGGTACAATGATCAAGTTATGCCCTTCTGCCACACATTTTGCAGTATCGATCGCTTTACCGCCGCCAAGACCGATTACACAATCACACTCATTTTCTTCCGCAACTTTTTGCAAACGAGCCACTTCAACTCGAGAGGCTTCTCCGTGGAAATTACTTTCTACAAAAGAAATATTAAAGGTTTCAGCTGTTTTATCTAATTTGTCTTTTACACGACTCACATCATCAGCATGGGCAATCAACAAAGCTTTCTTGCCAAATGTTGTCACAAAATAACCTAAATTCAATAACTCATCTTCACCTTGAACGTATTTCGTTGGACTAATAAACGCTTTTCTCATGTTTGAAAACTCCTATTCTTATCTTATTTTATTTTTAAAGGCGCTAATTGCTCCTTTATGGCATAGATCGGTGTATCTACCTGAAGTAACGCAGCCGCTGTATAAGCGCTTTCTACTAAAGCCGTATCAAACAAAAGTACTTCCTTTTCCGTCATATCAATTGCCATTTCTAAATTCATTTTGGCACTACCTAAATCATAAAAAGCGAATAATGTTTCGCCTGAATTTTTTTCAAAAGCTTCCATGATTTTTTCAAAAGAAGTTCCTACTGCACCATCTTCTAATCCAGCAGCAACTGTTATCGGAACATCTTTCGCAACTTCTTTGATCAAACGATCGACACCTTCACCGATCTCTTTAACATGAGACACTATCACTACACCATTACGCATCAAAGACACCCGCTTCCATTAAAGATTGAAAGAAATACATACTGGACATTGCTCCTGGATCGATATGTCCAATGGAACGCTCACCAACATAAGAAGCACGTCCTTTGGTTGCAGTGATCTCTTTAGTTGCTTCTACCGCCGATTCAAGTAAGGCTTCTGTTAACGTATCCTTTTTGATTGCCTCGATTGCTGGTGCCCATTCATCTAGCATGGTTTTTTCACCTGGTTTACTATTGCCACGTTTTTCAATTCCTGCCAAGCCAGCTTCTAAAATCGGTAATACATCTGAAGTTGTTGCAGCAGCTTTGGCCATTTCCATCATAGCTGTTCCATAAAGTGGACCTGAAGCTCCGCCGACTTTACTGATCAAAGCCATTGCAGTAAGCTTGAAGACATCTTGCACTGTTTGAGGCTCTTTACTTTGCAAACTCTCACTAACAGCATCCATACCACGTACCATATTATTACCATGATCACCGTCACCGATTGGTGTATCCAGCTCACTTAAGTAGTCTTTGTTTTTATCGATTTTTTCTTTGAATAATTGTAATGATTTTTTTAGATTATCTACTGTGAACATTAAAGTCCCCTCCGTTTTTCAAACTATACATAGCAATACTCAATCTAGATTGCCCTTTACCAAGCTACTGTATCAACGTCTTCATTCAGCGCTGCTACCCAATCATCTTCTACTTTCAATAACGTTACAGAAATTCCTGCCATTTCCAATGAAGTCATATAATTGCCAACTTTTGAAAATGAAACCTTCACGCCTTCAACATCTAACAAACTCATTACATCATCATAAAAAATGTATTGTTCCATCAAAGGTGTCCCACCTAATCCGTTCACTAAAATAGCGAATTGATCTCCTTTATTCCATTGAAATGCTGCTGCTAATTTAGAAAACAATTCTTCTGCCATCTCCTTAGATGGTCTAATTTTTTCTCGTTTATAACCAGGTTCACCATGAATACCAACACCAAACTCAATTTCATCATCTGCTAATACAAATCCCGGCTTTCCTACTTCAGGAACTGTTGCGCCTGTCAAAGCAACCCCGATTGTTTTTAGATTCTTAACCACGCGTTCTCCTAATTCAACTATTTCTTCAACTGATGCACCATTACGTGCTGCTGCGCCTAGAATCTTATGAACTAAAACAGTACCTGCTACACCACGTTTTCCTTGAGTGTATGTGCTGTCTTCAACTGCAATATCATCATCCACAACCACTGTGCCAACTTTGATATCTTCCATTTCAGCTAAATCTTTCGCCATATCAAAGTTCATAATGTCCCCAGAATAGTTTTTTACGACCATTACAACACCTTGCCCTTGATCGACCGCTTTAATTCCTTCAAAAATCTGATCAGGAGTTGGTGATGTGAATACCTGACCACAAACTGCAGCCTGCAACATACCTGAGCCAACAAATCCAGCATGCGCTGGCTCATGCCCACTACCACCACCACTGATCAAAGCAACTTGTTTACCAATTTCCTTTTGCTTTAAAACAAATGTTTCTGGTACTTGCTCGATTTTTTCTTGATGAGCACGGACAAATCCTTGTACCATTTCCGGAACTACGTTTTGAGCTTGATTGATAATTTTCTTCATGATATTCCCTCCTGTTTTTTCTGTTGTGGCTGATCGAACTTGTGCAGTTTTTATTTTATCTAGCTTCACAAGCTAGTCTCTCGGAAAAAAGATAAAATATGAGTGAGGCAAAAAGCACCTCAATCATATTTTCCTATTTTTCTGTCGAGACTGAACGAGCTTGTTCCACTTATATTTATTGTATACGTTTACAATACTCGTATATGAAAAAAGTTGCAACGGACAAACAAGTTTATGTGTCCGCTTTCATTTTGATTTTTTTCTAAACTATAGTTTTCGCTTAAAAGACAGCGTATAATAGAAACTGATATTAATGGAAAAGGAGCAGTGGCTCAATGAAGCAATTAATCAATTCAAGCGGGCATATTCGGCAGCAATTATTGGCTGGGATCGTCTATACATATAATGACAAATTAAACTGGCAACCTCAAACTGGCATCGTCACTAAAAAAATAATCGCAGAAAATAAAGTAGTCCTAATCAGTGGAGGAGGATGCGGACATGAGCCAGCTCATATCGGCTATATTGGTGAAAATATGCTGGATTGTGCCATAATGGGAGCGATCTTTGAGCCACCAACTAGTGGTGAGATCTTACAAGCTATCGAGCAAACTTACAATGGTTGCGGAACCTTGTTGATCATCAAAAATTTTGAAAAGGACTTAGCAAGCTTTCTTGAAGCTGAACGACTAGCCAAAGTAAAAGGTCTGCTCGTTTCCCATGTCATCGTTGATGACGACTGCTCTATTGAAAGTGGTTCATTTGAGAAAAGACGACGCGGAGTTGCTGGAACTGTTTTTGTTCATAAAATACTCGGAGCCGCCGCTACTATTGGCCACTCTTTAGACGAACTACAAATACTAGGTAAACAACTAATTTCTCAAATCAAAACATTAGGAGTCGCTTTTTCACCCGCTTCCCCTATTGGGATGATCCCTCAACAATATGAATTGGCAGAAGATGAAATGTACTTTGGCATCGGCATCCATGGAGAACCTGGTTATCGTATTGAGACAATGCAATCTTCTGAAAGGATCGCAATCGAGTTAGTTAATAAGTTAAAACAACAATATCCAAGAAACGAATTAAACAAAGCGGCTGTCTTGGTAAACGGTTTAGGTGGAATCCCTTTACTTGAGCTAGGTATTTTCATGAATGACGTCCAACAATTGTTGGATATTGAAGATATTGAAGTAGTTTACAAACGAATTGGCAATTTTTTAACCGCCTATAATACCAACGGACTTTCATTAACACTATTAACCGTTAAAGAAGAAAAATGGATAGATTATTTGAATGCACCAACTGATGCTTTTGGCTGGAAATAAGAAAAGCGGAATGAACTCTTTTAGCTCTGACTGAAAAATAGAAAATCCTATTCGTGACGCTTTTTTGTCGCTAATAGGATTTGTCTTTTTTCCGAAGAGCTAGTTCATGCAGCTAGATCACAGAAAAGCGGAATGAGGCGATTAGCCCTCGAGCAAATTAGGAAATAACAGAAAAGATGGTCCTTATCTTTACTGGTATTTGTCTATTTGTCGATAGGGCTGCCTCATGTAGCTAGATCATAAGAAAGTGGAATGAACTTCTCAGTCCCAAACAAAAAACAATGAACAATAATGTAATTTCCACATATACATCATTGTTCATTGTTTTTCTTCAAATCCCATTAAAAAGGCAATTTTCATCTGCTCCGCAAATCGATGTGAATCAACCTGACATCCTCCAATGATCCATTTGCTCGTTAATGAAACAAAGGCATTTGCATAAAACTCTTCCAAAAACAAACGGTCCGATTCCTTAAGCTCTCCTTCAGATCTGTTTTTAACCACCAGAACTTGGTTGATCAATGCTTTTAAATGCTGTGTATAATATTCTTGAAATGAATTTTGACCTTCAAATTGTAGAATCCTTCGATAAAAAAGCTGATTTTCCTCAAAATAGATAAAAAGATTCTCTACTATAGTCTGCCACGCCTCATAAGCAAGGTTATCTTCAATTTTTTCAATTGCCTCTTGCTGGAAAATCCAGTCCACCAATTCATACTTGTCTTGAAAATAGTCATAAAAAGTTTGACGCCGCATGTGGCTTTCCTGCATGATTTTTGCGATCGTTACTTTTTCAAATCCAATTTGACCAACAAGTTTTTTAAAGATCTTCGCTATTTTCTTTTTCGTAATCAATGATCCTGTCATTTATCTGCACCTTTAATTTCTTGATTACTTTTATTGTACCAGTTAATCAGCATTTAGAAAATCAATGTTTCTATATTTAAACAAACTAAGCTAAAGTTGATTAAATTTTATCCGCTTTATTCCTTAGAAACTTATAGTACTAAACAAAAAATGAGATCAACTAAACAGTCGATCCCACCTCTTCTACGCTCTTCCCTCGTTTTGTCGAGCAAGATACGTTTCCAGATATTCGCTTAATAGTTTATATCCTTCCATTTTTTGTTCCACTTCCTTAGGACAATAAATCCATTTACCCATAACTTTTCTTTTTTTAGAAAGTATATTTACCTCTTCTAAAAAATCATTCAAGTCATTGATCAATTGTTGTGTGCTTAATTCGTTTCCTAATAAAATATCTTTCTTTTCTCGCTCACAGATGGAGGCCCATAGATATGGCAGTACTTCTATTTTACGAATATTGGTGTAAAAATCAGCTTTCGGCATCATCCCTTTATGTCCCACACCTCTTCCTTGTTGGAAAAATGAATGGATATCCCACTCTAATTTTTTCAAGCGGCGTAAAGATGACCCTTGCGATTCTTGAGCATTGTTAAGGTTTTGACTGTAGTTTTCATCCAATGTCCAAGGACTTTTTATTTCTGTTGATTGCGGGTGTTTTTCAGAAACTCGGTCCAGCATTTCTTCGATGGCTAATGTGACTGTTGGTCTTTCTTCATCAGTAGCCATAACAGATTTCATAGGTCTATTGGCTTGTAAAAAACTCTCTTTTGATGGGAAATTCCGGTTTTCTTGTACTGTTTGAGTTGGTTGTACTGCTTTAGAAACTGGCGGTGCAACTGGTCCGATCATCGAATTGTTTCTTGCAAAAGGCGTTTGCTGAATCGTTGTTGTTTGCTCTTTTTTAGCCGCTGGTGCAGCGGCTGTCTGGCGCATTTTTTGTTCTAATTCAGCTATTTTTTGATGTGCTTTGATCAATTGAACATCTACTTTACCAACTGTTTGAGTTAATTTTTTGATCTCTGTTGCATTTGATTTTAATTGTTCCTGATCTTTTTGATGTTGTTCCGCTAGTTTTTTTGCCGAATCACTTTTGGTCAGTCTTACTGTAGGAATTTTTTTCTTTTCTTTTTTGACTGTGGTCAATTCAGTTTCAACCGTGGCAAGTTTTGTTGTTAACTGATCAATGACTTGGTTTAACTTAACCGTTTCCGATGCTGTCTCTTGTAATTGTCCGTGATCTTTTTCAATTCTAGCTAGCACTTCAGAGTCTGGCTTCGCATCTAAGACAGTTGATTCTACTGTAGTCAATTTTTCATCGATTTGTTGTAATTGGCGAGCAATCGTTGTAACTTCCTCACTCGTTGTTGCTAATTTATCAGCTAATTTATTTTGTTCACCATTATTTTGCTTCGCTACAGAAAAATTCAGCTTTGGTCGTTTTTCTTGCTTATTTTCTGTCATTGTCTGTTTTAATTTGGTCACTTGCTGGTCTGAATGATTCATTCTTTGGCCCAGTAAATCTATCTGTTTGATTGCTTCTTCTAAGCGCATTTCAACGGTTGGCCCTGATTCTTCTCCTGAACCAAATGTGATTTTGAATTTTGGCGGTTGCTTTGGCTTCGGTAGTTTAGCTAACTTATCAGTCACATGTGTTTTAAAGGTTGAAAACTCTTCTGTTAGCTGCGCAATTTTTTCGTTTACTTTGTTTAATTGTTTCGCATTTTCAGATTCCAATGCCTCTTTTGCAGCAACTTTACTTGGAATTACTTTGACCACGGGCGGCGTTCTTTTATCTTTCACTGATTGGACTTCTTTGTAGATATCATTCAGATTTTCACTGAATTGATTCATCATCTCTGTTAAAAGTAAGACTTCGCTATTGGTTTCCTGTAACCCTTTTACCATCTCTATTGGTACCTCTTCAGAAAAACCAGTCATATGCTCTAAAGGCATTTCTGGGACTTCTAAGCTGCTGATCCAAGTACGTAGATCACTGATCTGTAGCTTGCTGAGTGGATGCGCCAAGGCTAATAGTAATGTCACATAGACAGCTTTTTGCGTTACCCTCACATAAAGATTTTTTGCAACACAATCTTCAAATTCATGATTGAATTGCTCTGGAAGATCCACTAAGAGAGCTTCGAATTGTTCTGGCTGATCATAATCAGACGAAACCTCAAATTTTCTGATTAGATAGACAGAATACTGGCTTAATACATCATCCGAATAGAGTTCTTCACCTAAACGGTTGGCTTCGATTTCTTTTCTTAAAAAAACTTTTTTATTCTCTGTTGTACTCTTTGTAAGATTCAACTTTTCCATATGTATTAACGGCCCCTTTTTGACTTGTATCTTACCTTTTTATTTAAAAACACCTTTTTATACTTATTGAGGCTGGAACCAACATTTCCCCTGAAAGTCAGACCATCAACTTTATGTGAAAGCTGATCAGATTGAATCGGTCATTTTTTATCAAAAAACTTTGTGGAAACAGTTTAGTTGGATTTACATGACATCAATGACTGATGTTCTGATCCCCTCTATGCTCTTTTTTTAATTCTATGTTCATTACGCTCTTTTTTAAACAATCATTTCTAATTTTACCCTAAAAACAACCTTAGTTGTTTTCACAAAATGTTTAAATATCGTAAAAAAATGAGAATAACTATCGTTTAAAACTGCAAATAAATTTCATTTAAATAAAAAAGATGAAAAAACCAAAAAACAGTCTGTTTCATCTTTTTATTATATATATATAATTATAGTTATTCTTTGTACTGATTTTCAATTCGTCTATCTGGAATGATCCACATAATCAACACACCGATATTTAAAATCAATACAAAATAAGGATGAATCAGCCAACCTAATACCAAACCTAAGATATTCAAAAAAATGCTTACGTAAGATTTGTTATAACGTTGGAACAGTTCACCAAGGGTAGAGTCACTGCCATTTACCCGAATCAACTCTCGAGTCAAGATCAAATATGAACTATTCGCTAATAGTGTCATTATGCCGTATGTCAGCTGTGGAATCAAACTATCTATAAAGTCACCGACCCAGGCAGTAGCAAATGGCACTAGTGTCAGTGTAAAAATGAAAAAGTTATTCGCCCATAATACACGTCCATCTATTTTATGAACTAACTGAAACATATGATGGTGATTGTTCCAGTAGATTGCTAGCATCACAAAACTCACTACATAAATAAATAATTTTCGTTCTATTCCCGCTAAACCAGCTAAAGTATCTGTTGTTGGCTGATGCAATTCTAAAACTAAAATGGTCATCACGATTGCGATAACTGCATCTGTAAAAGCCTCTAGTCTTGATTTTGACATGATTTCATCTCCTCGTTTTTATTTTACGTACTTTTTATGTAATTGCAATGAATATGACCCGTCTAAGGGTGGAGAGAAAATCAGCCTAAAGGTGGATTTCATAAAGAAAGATTCTTGCTATACTTTATTCATAGACAACGAGAGAAAAAATGGAGGTTTTAACAATGAGACAACAATCAATGCTAATGAATATATTAATGGTTATCGGATTATTTTTTGTAGGAAGTATTGTTTTGAGTATTGTACTTGGACTTTTAGGCGGTTTATTATGGTTTGCTATTAAGATCATGATTCCTGTAGCTATTGCTGTTTGGTTGGTTCGGATGATTTCAGGTCCGTCAAATAATCGTCGTAGATATTACTAAACATGGTAGCAAATTCGAGGTTGGGACAGGAGTGTTTACCCCCGAGAAATAAGAAGGGATTCACGAAAATTGCTCTTCAAATTTTTGTGAATTTCAGCTTATTTCCGAAGGGGTTGCTTCTGCTCCCACCGTTTAATCGGATACGAAGAGCCTGAAACATAACTTTTTAAGTTATGTCCTAGGCTCTCATAGATAAATAAAAAAGATCAGATCTAGCTCATAGCGAACTAGATTCGATCTTTTTTTATTTATTTACTCATATCTCCACGGAAGGCTTGCTCAAGGTTATCAAAATAATTGATTGAACCCTTCGTTTGAATTTCCCATTTATCTTCTTTTTTCTTGATGATTACTTTAAAACCATCACCATAACTATCAATACTTACAGGTTTGGTGTTTTTGAAGATTTCAGGAAGTTTATCAAGTTCTGCTTTTTGAGCAGCTTTACTCCTCTCATCATATTCTTGATCTCTATGAGATTCATAATATTCTTTATTTACAGCTTCCATCTCATCTTTCATTTCTTTAAATGATAATCCTTCCACGTTCACTGTTACTTCAGCTACATCTGGGAAATAGGAGGCAAGCTCATAATTGACTGTTGCGATTTTGGCATTGTCTTCTCTAAAGACTTTTGCCAATGCTAAGCCTTCTTCATCGGGTACTTTATAGTCGTAGAATTTTTTCTTGATTGCTTTATTAAAGTTTTCATCAAAATTTTTGACGGAAGCATCACGATCGTTAGCTACAAGTTTATTGTAATCTTCATTTTCAGTTGCCAAGAAAACTTCATCCACAAATGCAGTTACAGCTTTTTCTGCATCTTCACTGTGATCTTTATACTCAGAAGCATCCACATTAAGAATAATCGGTTTTGGTTCTTTTTCTACTTCATAAATTCTTGGTTCAAAGTGTAATTTGTATTTTGCTTTTTTCTCTACTGGAAATACTACATAATCAGTTTTACTTTTCTTCCCAGAAATTTTTTCATAAGCAAGAAGTGGTGTTTTACTTTCGTCTAGATAAAGACTTAGTGACTCGATCTTACTATCATCTTCATCGTAAAGCATAATATCCGTTGCACTCATATCTAGGCTTTTATCTGTTTCATTTTTGATTGTTACTTTCAATGCAAGAAAGCCTTCCCCATCTTCGGCTTCTTCTTTTTGAAGTACATATTCTCCTTCATCGATCGTAATAGATGCGATTTTAGATTTTACAGCTTTTTTCTCTGTCTTGCTATCGTCTCCACTTTTTTTAGCAGATCCAGTTCCTCCGCATGCTGCTAATGAGATAATAGCAACTGCTGATAAAAATACTAATCCTAACTTTTTCATTATATTCTCCCCTTGAAAGTTATTGAACACTCTTTCCATTTACTATAGTAAGTAGAGCGTTTTATCTCAATCTTCTAGGAAATAGTCTAATTTTTTGAGAATTATAATGATTATTCTATTTTTTTGTATACATTTTATCGCTATGTCGTAGCAATTGCTCCGCTTTGATTTTTTCAACTGCCTGAACTGTGTTTATTTCACCTTTGTGATACTCTTTATGAACTTGTTTAGAGACAGTTAAAAGATTCGTTTCATGATCACTACCACCGTTAGATACAAAAATCAAGTGGTGGATTTCTAATTGCTGATTACTAGCGGGAATTCTGACACCAAAACGATTTGTGATCGCCAAATCTTCCCCTGTTATCCGACAGTAAAATCGATCTCTACTAGCAATCCTATATGGTAATGTGGAAATTCCCCGCTTGAAAAATGTCGCTTTACCGTAGTTTCGGCTACAACGATCCGAACAAAATGATCTGCGTCGACCTTCTAATGGTTGATTACACCATTTACACAAACGCTTATCTTCTCTAAAATCAATCGTTTCAAACCCTAGCTCTTCACCAAAGGCTTTCTCATATTCATAAAGACTAAGCCAACGTCTTGTGTAGGTATCTGACTTCTCTTCAAGACGCAGTTGACTCCCCTGCGCTTTATACTTATATTTATCTGGAATTTCTTCAATAATTTCTTTGATTTCTTTTTTTCTTTCAGTAGAAAAAGCTGGAAATTCATTAGCAGATAATTCACCTAAACCGAATTGTCCAATGGTCTTACATTTAAAACAGATATAAAACTGTGGTAATGCTGAAGTTTCTTCTGAAAAAAGTAATTCGACTTTCCTTGAACATTTCGGGCAGTAGGCTTCTGGTAGTTTAAAACGGTGGTAGTTCATATGGTCATTCCTTCGTGTTTTTTTCTATTATACCGTATTTTTACACTAAAAAAGTAGAGGATGGGTTGAACAACCCATCCTCTACTTTCGCTTAAAAATCAGAGATTATCCTAATTCTTCTGTTTTCTTAACAATTTTTTTAATTTCATGAATTGCCTTTTTTTGTTCTAAATAGCTTTTTACTTTATTTTCATCACTATCGATTTTGCCTAATGTTGTATCTAGCTTATCGATTTCATCATTGATTTTATATACCAATGATTCTTGATCATCGAGCCAATTTTCAGCATCTTCAACTGCTTTATCCTGTGCTTTTTGTTCTTCTTTTTCAATTTTATTTTCTTTACGGATAATTGATTTTACTTCATGAAGGGCTTTTTCTTGTTCAAAAAAATGTTTGATTTTGCTGTCCGTATCTTCCATTTTCCCAAGAGTAACGTCCAACTTATCCATTTCTTTCCCGATTTTTTCTACTAATTTTACTTCTTTTTCTGCATAATTTGTCATAACTTATTCCTCCTTGTCTTATCTAAATGCGTAAACGATATGCGTGATACCAAAAAGCATAAAATAAAATCCAACTAGAAAACTTAATGTTAGTGCTGAAGATAATGGGTTCATCAATAGCATGATCCCTAAAATGATGCCCAAAATATCAACAATTAAAGTGAACCAGAAATAGCCAGGACTAACTGCTTTGGCCAAGTCTAACGTAAATAAACCAAATACAGAATCAAAAATAAACCAAATTGCAAAAATAAATGGTAAAGCTGCAACACCGATATTTAAATTAAATAAAAAGTACACCCCGATAATAACATCGATCACACCTAAAATAATTGGTGCATAGGCTTTGTAGCCAGTTAATTCTTTTAATCTGTTACGAGCGAAAATTTCAAAAATCCCTTTTAAAATCGCAAATATAGCGAAAACCAACACGATAGCAATCAAGTTTCCAGCTGGATCTTGAAATGATAATAACGCTGTTAAAACAAACAGAATTCCTAGAATCAAAGAACCCCAGTCTATTCCTTTTCTACTTGTTTCATTCATAATATCCACTTCCTTTTGTCTTATTTTCCCCTACAAATTTATGGTACTCCTAAATATTGGTCTAGTCAAAAATAAAGTCCTCTAGGTTAAGTTTGTATACGAATCGAACAGACTTTCAACTTAACTATTTGCCATTTCTGCTCAATCGATTTTACTTTGTCCTCGCTGTCAAACATTTCTAAACAAACTTTTTCCTAAAAAGCCACTATGTTACTTTACAACATAGTAGCTTTTTGGTATATTGTATTACAAGATACTAACCTTAAAGGAGGAATTCAGTTGGATGCAACGCAAATGCTAAAAGGATTACTTGAGGGCTGCATCTTAAAAATCATTCAAAAAAAGACCGTTTACGGCTACGAAATGATCACTCTTTTATCAGAGTACGGTTTAAATATGGTCAGTGAAGGAAGTATTTATCCAGTCTTACTAAAACTACAAAAACAACACTTGATCGTTGGGGAAATGCGCCCCTCAACTGATGGACCCAAACGAAAATATTATTCTTTAACACCAGCTGGGGAAACCTATCTTCTTCAATTTGAAAAGCAATGGTCACTGATTTCAACAGGAGTAAATCACATTATGGAAAATGAGGGCTGAACATGAAAACAAAAGCTATGATCAAACAAAATAATGAATTAAGAAAGCAACTTAATCCAGAAAACAAGAAATACTATGAAGAGATTCTTGTTTATATCCGCGTAAACGTGAATAAAGATGAACAACAAACAGAGGAAATTCTCTTAGAAATCTTGCAAGATATTTTGGATGCACAAAAAAATGGGACTTCTGCCAAAGAATTTTTCGGAAAAAATCCGCAAGAAATCAGTGACAATATTTTAGCAGAACTACCAAGTAGCTCTGGAAGATCTTTAATAAAATTTGTTCTGCTGATCTTTGTTTTGCTTCTACAGTTTAATTTAATTACTATTCTTCTAGAGCCTGTAATAGCGATTAGTTTCTTTAAAACGGGTCTGCCAATTTTATTGTCTGTTGCGGCCATTTTTTTCATCCTTGCCATGGTGAAATACTACAGCTTTTCCAAAAAGACTAGCTATTTTTTTGCTCTACTTGCTTTTATTTGTTGGTTAGCGACTTTTTTAGTCCCCATCATTGATGCTAGATTAAACGGTATCGGACAAACAATCATCCTTTCACATCAAACCTTTGCTTTGATCCTCTTGATTTTATCTGGCATTATTTTAGTCGGATATTACTTAGAAAAAAGTAGCTTCTTTGAAATCATCCCTACTGTGATTCTAGCTATTTTAGAATTTACTGTTCTAATAGGAGTAGTAAACCCTGCTACATTATCATTAGGTAGCAAAGCTATCTTCTCAACACTGCTTCTACTGCTACTATTTGTCCTGCCTGCTATTCAATTTTATACACAAGAGAAACAAAGCTAGCTCCAGCTAAAAAAAAAACAGCCTAACTCAAAACAAACAAGTTTTGAATTAGGCTATTTTATTTTTTCTTGCCAATTGAGCGAAAAGCTCGTTTGATTACATCGAAAAATCCTAAAGACTGCACCATATGATCTGGTGCTACATACTCCTGTATTTCTCTAAGTACTTTTTTAGGCTGTTTAGAAGAGAACGTAAATGTGCCATTTTTCTTGGTTTGGATCGCATAACGTGGAATCCATTTTCCTTTAAACATGACTGAAGCAATCACATAATCAACTTCTTCCCATGGAATTTGGACAAATTTACGGCTATCACGTGAATTGTAAAATTCAAAGCCTTTGTCGCCGATCATAATTTTTCCATAATCTGTAAGGCCAGTAAAAGCGGTGGCATCTGTTATGAAATCTACTTGTGTATTCAGTGATTGAACCATTTTATCTGCTCCATTTCCTCAGTGATTGATGTTACTTATCATTATATGTGTTTTTAAACGATTAAGCTATGTAAATGAAACTTGGGACAAAACCGAATGGCTTTACCCCAAGCATAAAACTCATAGACAGATTATAATAATCCGATTACGTGGCCAGCTACGCCGACTACGAATAAGCCAAGAATAATAACGATTGGTGATACTTTTTTCTTCAATAACCACATACAGAAGAATGTAAGTAGTAACGCTGCTAGTCCAGGAATCAATTGATCCAAGTTGTTTTGCAATGTTGTGACTTTCATTGCAGAAAGAGCTTTACCTGAGCCAACTTCTTCAAATGCTTTTTGTAGACCTTCGCCATTGATGGGTAGTTTGTCCCATTCAACATATGCACCTTTATCTAACTTAACTGTAGAAACGATTGGAATAAACTTGATCGATACCCACCGCTGTACCAAGGCTGCCAGTACGAACATCCCGAGGATCGAAGCTCCTTTAGTGACGTCTTGTAGTAAACCGCCTGAAAGGTCTTCTGTGATTTTAGAACCTGCTTTATAACCGAATTCTTGTGTATACCACATAAATGACCAACGGATAATATTCCAAGCTAAGAAGAAAATGATTGGTCCAAGAATGTTTCCGCCAATTGCAAGGGAAGCACCTAAGGCACCTAACATTGGACGGATCGTAAACCAGAATACTGGGTCACCGACACCTGCTAAAGGTCCCATCATCCCAATTTTAACACCTTGAATCGCTACGTCATCAACAGGTGCGCCATTGGCACGTTCTTCTTCTAGCGCTAACGTTACACCTAGAATTGGTGAAGCAATATATGGGTGAGTGTTAAAGAACTCTAAGTGACGTTTTAGTGCAGATGAACGATCTTCTTTTGTTTTATATAATTTTTTGATCGCTGGGATCATTGAGAATGCCCAACCACCATTTTGCATACGTTCATAGTTCCAAGAACCTTGGATAAATGTAGAGCGCCATGCAACGGCTAAACGATCTTTTTTCGTTAATTTAATTTTTTCTGCCATGTCTCTTCTCCTCCTCTTAATTTAATAGTCGTTTAAGATATCGCCCAGCGGATCACCAGTATTGCCTCCGCCGCCGTTGCCGTTGCCATTTGAAGAACCACCCATTTTTGAAAGGTTCAAGTAGATCAATGCTAACGCTACGCCTAAGGCTCCAAGTGCGATCAATGTTAATTGAGAAATTGCCGCTACAACGAAACCAATGATAAAGAATGGCCATACTTCTTTGGTTGCCATCATGTTGATTACTAATGCATAACCTACAGCCACAACCATACCACCACCGATAGCCATACCTTCTGTCAACCATGCTGGCATTGATTCTAATGCTGATTGAACGGTTTCTGCTGGAATGAATAAAAGAGCTGCTGCTGGAATCGCAATACGAATCCCTTGCATACATACTGCTAAAATGTGTAACATTTCAATTTTTCTGATATCGCCTTTTTCAGCGGCCGCATCCATCATGTGCACGATCGGTACAGCAAGTGTACGAACGATCATTGTTAAGAAAAGACCAGCTACTGCAAGAGGTACAGCAATCGCGATTGCTGAAGGAACACCTTTAACACCTTGTCCGCCTAATACTAAAATAATTGCTGATGCAACAGATGCTAAGGCCGCATCCGGTGCTACTGCGGCTCCGATGTTCGCCCAACCAAGTGCGATCATTTGCAAAGTTCCGCCAAGAACGATCCCGGCTTCCAAGTTACCTGTTACTAAACCGATCAAGGTACACGCCACTAACGGTTGGTGAAATTGGAATTCATCTAGAATTCCTTCCATACCAGCTAGAAAGGCAACTAAAATTACTAAAATAATTGTTATAATAGACATGATAAGCCTCCTATTTTCATTTGAATTTTTAAGTTATTTTGATTTTGCTTCTGCTAACTCATGTTTTGCTTTTTTCAGGATTTCATCCATGTTAGCGCTAGAATCATTTGGAACTTTACGAACGTCAAACTTAACGCCTAAATCTTCCAATTTTTCAAAAGCTTCAACATCTTCTTGTCCCATTGATAATACTTTACTTACTACGACTTTACCGACTGAATGTGCCATAGAACCAACATTTACTTCTTTGATATCTACACCTGCTTCAACTACTTTTACCACATCTTCTGGGTTTTCAAACAGCAATAATGCTTTTGTATTCCCAAAACGTGGGTCTTTTGAAATTTCAATCATTTTACTGATTGGAATAACATTGGCTTTTACTCCTGGAGGAGCCGCTTGTTCAATCAATTTTTTACGAAGATCATCTTTAGAAACAGCATCTGAAACAACAATAATGCGGTTTGGTAAAACCGATTTTGTCCAAGCTGTCGCTACTTGTCCATGTAACAAACGAGAATCGACACGTGCTAAAACAAATTTGATTTTGCCATCGCCTACTACTGTACCTTCAGGCAATGCACCTTTTGGCTGAGTATCTTCCACAGCAGCTTTTGGTGCTTCAGCAGGTTCTAACTCTTCAGGTTTGATTCTTACGCCTTCTTTAGCTGTTTCAAGAATATGTGTTGCGATTTCTTGAGCAGAATTCATTGAAAAACGAGACGCATATGCTTCAATCAACATTGGCAAGTTCAAACCGCTGACAATCGCCCATTTGTCTTTATGTTCTTCAAACAGACTGTTTGCTTGGTTAAACGGTGTTCCTCCCCATAAATCGACTAAGAACAATACTTCATCTTCTTCATCAAACGTTGCGATTGCTGCTTTTAATTTGGCTTTTAAATCATCTGGGCCTTCGCTAGGCATCAATACAACTGCTTGTACTTTTTCCTGTTCGCCAAAAATCATGGAACCGGATTGTAAAATGCCTTGAGCAAACTCCCCATGGCTAGCAATAATAATTCCTACCATAATTTGATACCTCCTATATTTTTTTCAAACTACTTATCACTAAATCACCAACAGATGAAAACACTGAATAGAAAATATAAAAAAGAAAAAATGCGTTACTCAATTTGTGTCTTCAATTACTTCTTGCAATCTGTCAGATGATTTTCGCTGACCACTATTACTCAACGATACTACGTCAACATTCGATCGATCGGATCACTCCTTCCAATTCTATGCATAAGTTACGATAATGAACATCGAGTCAGTCTGTCACGCCATTTATATAGAATCTGAAAAAAGACTCATACTAACTGTTCTTTTTTCAGCAATTCCATCATATCCACTTGGTTATCTGCAACGACTTTGCGGATTTCCAATTTAATCCCTTGATCATGCAAATACTTAAATGCTGCGATATCTTCTTTATTGACCGCAACAGCATTTGTGATCATTCGTTTTCCACTTGTAAAACTCATACCACCAATATTGACAGAGTTAAAGACTACATTCCCTTCAACTATACGTTTGACATCTTCAGGATTTGTGAACAACAGCATTACTTTTAAATTATCAAAACGCGCATCTGCAAAAGCCTCGATCATTTTATCGACCGTAATAACATTTACTTTTACACCGGGTGGAGCCGCTTGTACTAATAACGCTTTTCTCAGCGTATCATGAGCAACGGCATCACTAATGACTAAGATTCGGTTTACATTGGTGCTTTTAGTCCAGACAGTCGCTACTTGTCCGTGGATCAAACGATCATCGATCCGCACTAAACGAATATCCATCATGTCTTGCTCTCCTTCATTTCATTAGTTCCTTTAGCACATTCTTAATACTTTATTAATAAAATACTATGCTCTGACATTTATTGCCAAAATAACGACTAGCAAAATTAGCTAAAGTATTCAAAAATGCTTACGTAACGACCAGATTTCATCCGTCGACTTATTTAAAGCAAGTTTCGTGCCAAAATTAGTGTATTGTACATCAAAAGGAAAAACTAAGGGATTATTTAAGAAAATACACCAAGAAGATACACTAAAACAGTGTATCTCCTTGGTGTATCGCCCCTAGTGTATCCTCTGTATTTTCTATTTGATTCAACTGTGTATTTTTAATCAGTTGAATAATATAATAAATTTCTTCCATTGGTAATTCTAATTGGAATAGTTGTTTAAGATATAGTGCCGCTTTCATCACCACGTCATAGCTAGGCTCAGATGTAATTTGATCTAATTCTTCTTGAGTAAGTGATAATGTATCATGCTGTAGCACTCTTTCGAGCATTCCAGCTAAATGCATGACTAAATTCACATAAAAGGAATAATCCAACTGCAAATCTAATTTTGTTCGGATGATATCTGCAAACTCCCATAATGGATTGATGATTTTTTTAGGATTGATAAAAGTAAAACTTTCTTCCATATAATCCATACAGATTTTTCGGGCAACTGATTCGTCCATTTTTTGAGCTTCCACATAAATCTCACTATCCATCAATAACTGATTGATCACAGATTCAGCTTCACCTGAGAAAAATGTTTCCATTGGGATAAACGGTGCAGCGATTTTAGGATCAGTGATTCCTGTTGCCGCAATAACGCGATATTCTTCTTGAATCGCAACAAGTTGCTCTTGCATATCTATAATAGACAACGGTAATACTTCTAATTCTAGGCCTAACTGTGGTGGCACAGCGGCTTCGATCATTTCTTTCATCCGTTTGGCTGTCCCCTCACCAGAAGCACAGATCGCAATGATCACGCGTTTTTTCCAAGGCGCTAACGGATCCAGCTCTCTTTCTTGGTGGATCTCCGCATAACCTTGGAAGTTTTTCAATGAATCATATAGTGTGTCTAACTGTGTATCGATCAATGTTGTTTTTCTTGCAGTTTCTAAAACGATTGGGGTCGTGACCATATCCACCGTACGAACGTCGATGCCTGTTTGCCGTGTGATTTCATCTGAAAAAGTAGCAAGTGAGCCCATATCGACTAAAAGAATCACACCGCTGTCTTCATTGACTTCTTTCACTACATTGACAATTTGACGCAGCGCTTCTTTGGGCTGCATTTCTAAAGGCATGTCAACTGCCCTTAAGTTATCAACATTCAACAATTGTGATACAACTTGCACCATACTTGTCGCGGTACTTTTTCCATGTGCTGCAACCACGATCCCAATTCGTCCTGCATCTTTGTTTTCCCTCAGTGAAATCAAGAGAACTGCTAAATAATAGGTTTCAAATTCTGGGATCTTCATTTGGTAATTGATTTCAATGATTCTTTTGATTTCTTGGGCTGTTTCAAATTCTACTGGATAATCCAACACCATATTTCTGATATTTTCATTTAATTGATGCTGACGCTCTTCGCCATTTTGGATTCGTTTTAAAAACGAACTAATGTGTAGGCTCATCGCATAAATAAAATTTGACTGAAAATTATAATTTAGTTTTTGTTTAGCGAAATTATAAATTTCTTTGGTAACGTCAATAATCCGTTGATCTACGATTTCTGCTAGTTTGTTCTCCGTATCAAAAGTAAAACCATGATCTTTATAGAAGGATTTTAAATGGACATTGATATCTGTCGTAATAAAGTTATTAATCACTTCTTGCTCTAAACCATCCGCTTTTAATAAGGCTGCTTTATCTCCAATGATTTCGTATAAATTATACGGTAATTCATAGGAATCTGACTGAATCGTAACTAGTGGTTCATTTGGGGCTACAATCATTTGCGGTTCTAAATACTTAGAGAGCTCAGCTAAGGTTTCCCGATTACTTGCCAGTTGCATCATGCCATCTTTAATACTGTCTGTCAGCTCATCGATCGTGATTGCTAGTTCATCTTGGTCAATATGATTTAAAAACCCTCTAGCTGTTACTAACTGAACATTCGATTTCAACTGACCAACATTTCCATAAGACACACTGCCGATCAACGCTTTGACTACATCCTCGGATAAGGAAATTTTACGCTGGATGCGTGAAGCTTCCATTGAAATCATGACTCTTAGCAAATCAATTTTCTCTTTTGCCGGACGATCGATAAAATTTGGTAACTGAATAATAATCGGAATTCTTCGGACAAAAGTGTTTAATAAAGATGAGGTTGGATTTTCAGTCGTGGCACAAACGATCCGTACATCTGCATGACGATTTTTGACTGTTTCACCAAGTCTTGAATAGGTGCCATGATCCATAAAATAAAAGACCATCTCCTGACCTTCTGGTGGTAAACGGTGAACTTCATCAAGAAACAAAATACTCCCGTCTGCTTCATGAATGATCCCTTCTTTGGCCTTCGTCGCACCTGTAAATGCGCCTTCAGCATAACCAAAAAGGTGAGACATCAATAATTCAGGATTATGAGCATAATCAGCACAGTTAAAAACAACTAATTTTTTATCTGGATCGATCACATGATTCAATAGCGCAAATTGAAACATCGCATGGGCAAAATAGGTTTTACCTGATCCCGTTGGCCCGGTAATTAAACAATTTAACCCTTTTGGCGGATAGAGAATAGCTGCTTTCGCTTGTTCAACAGGCGTTCGCATACTTCCTGTTGAGCCGATCATTCCTTTAAAAATATCATCTCCAGCAAATTTCTTCGTTGGCTTATGTAGCTCTTCTGCGGTAGTATTTTGACCATTTACTAAACTATCTTCCCGATAACTCATGACAGGTTTAGACAACGGCTGATATTTAAAAATCGCTTTATCGACATATTTAACTGGACGCCCGTCCGTTTTCTCTAATAACCCTTCTCGAACAAGCTGATTCAAGTCTTTGCTGGCATTAGTTCTTTGGATATCTAAAGTTTCTGAAACTTCTCCTGTCGTTACTCCGCCGCCTAAAGAAACATCACTAGGTGTTAAATTTTCAGTCTGTTCTTTTACATAAAGGTAAATTCGTTCAATACGCTTCAAATTGGTCTCTCCTTTCTTTTTTTAAAACGTAGCGAGTTCATCTACTGCCTCATTCATAATTTATCGTTTTCTCGATTACTTCAACGAATAGGTACTACTCTCCATTTATTCAATTTTTTCATAGTGTTTCATGGCAATCCTTAGAACTTTACCTCTTAGGGATAAATGTGATTGTTAGCTCGTAACAATCTATGCGTAACCGATAAACGATACACTATTTTTATGTGTATCATACAGTGTATCGTTTCAAAAGTATACTAATAACCTTTTATTAGAATGTTCCACATGAAACACTTCTTTTTTAAATTCCCTTCATTTTGGTAAAAACTATAAGGTATTTCTGAAAAAGTCTGAAATTCCTTGAAAAATGTGGGTTTCCTCGCTATAATGCAGAGAGGTTTAACTATTCTATATGAAGTGAGGAAAACAATTGATTACTGTAAATGATGTAAGTTTGCTATTTTCTGACCGCAAACTTTTTGATGATGTAAATATTAAATTCACACCTGGTAACTGTTATGGTTTAATTGGTGCTAATGGCGCTGGTAAATCAACATTCTTAAAGATTTTATCTGGTGATATCCAACCAACAACTGGGAATGTTGCTTTAGGTCCTGATGAGCGTTTAGCTATCTTGAAACAAAATCATTTTGATTTTGAAGACAATACTGTCCTAGAAACAGTTATTATGGGTCACAAACGTTTGTATGAAGTAATGAAAGAAAAAGATGCTGTCTACATGAAAGAAGATTTCACTGATGAAGATGGTATAAAAGCGGCTGAACTTGAAGGTGAATTTGCTGAGTTAGATGGTTGGGAAGCCGAACCTGAAGCAGCTGTTTTACTACAAGGATTGAATATCCCTGAAAGTCTTCATGATCAAAAAATGAGTGAATTGACAGCGGGTCAAAAAGTCAAAGTATTACTTGCTCAATCACTATTTGGTAAACCTGATGTTTTACTACTAGATGAGCCGACCAATGGTTTGGATACTCGTTCAATCAACTGGTTAGAAGAATTTTTGATCAACTTTGAAAATACCGTTATCGTCGTTTCCCATGACCGTCACTTTTTAAATAAAGTATGTACGCATATGGCCGATCTTGATTTCGGAAAAATCAAATTATATGTTGGTAACTACGACTTTTGGTTAGAGTCAAGCCAATTAGCAGCGAAATTACAATCAAATGCTAACGCTAAAAAAGAAGAACAAATCAAAGAGCTACAAGACTTTATCGCTCGTTTCAGTGCGAATGCATCGAAATCAAAACAAGCAACTTCTCGTAAAAAGATGTTAGATAAAATTACCTTAGATGATATTCAACCATCATCACGCCGTTACCCATTCGTTGGCTTTACACCAGATAGAGAAATCGGAAATGATTTACTCCACGTGGAAAATGTCTCTGTAACGATCGATGGCAAGAAAATTTTAGACAATATTTCTTTCTCTTTAAATAACGTTGATAAAGTAGCGTTCATTGCTGATAATGATATCGTTACAACAACATTATTTAAAGTGATCATGGGAGAAATTACACCTGATACAGGTAGTGTCCGTTGGGGCGTTACAACAACGCAAGCATACTTACCAAAAGATAACAGCAAAGACTTTGATACTGATCTAACGATTTTAGATTGGTTACGTCAATTTGCAAGTAAAGAAGAAGACGACAATACGTTCTTACGTGGGTTCTTAGGAAGAATGTTATTCTCTGGAGAAGACGTACTGAAATCAGTTAACGTCCTTTCTGGGGGCGAAAAAGTTCGTGTGATGTTATCTAAATTGATGCTGTCTAAATCAAATGTTCTTGTTTTAGATGATCCTACCAATCACTTGGATCTAGAATCAATTACAGCTTTGAATGATGGATTAATGGCATTTACTGGCGCAATTTTATTTGCTTCACATGACCACCAATTTATTCAAACATTAGCGAACCGCATTATTGCTGTATCCGATAAAGGTGTCGTTGACCGTGCAGATACAACTTATGATGAGTTTTTGGAAAATAAAGACGTTCAAAAACAATTAGATGAACTGTTTTCTAGTGAATATTAAGGGGAATATCAATAGAACAATAACTTATTGTTAATAGAAAAGATCATAGACTATTGAAGTCGTTCCAAAAGATTCCCTTTTTGGAATGACTTCATAGTCTATGATCTTTTTTAATGGATCTATTGTCCAGATAATTATCAAATAGAAGTTTCTAAACTATCTAATGAGACTACCACTTTCTGCTATTCCTAAACAGCAAATATGAATAACTAACAAACACTACTATACAGCAAATTGAAAGTATCATACCCAACTTAAATCCCTGTGGTAAATATTCAAATTCTATTTGATGTTTTCCTGAAGGAACAAGGATACTCAATACGCCATCATTGATTGTACGGATAGCCACTTCTTTTCCGTCAATTTTAGCTTTCCAACCTTTATCAGCCGCAATTGTTGTAAAAAGCACTCGTTCATTCTCAGTAACCACTTCAGCAGTAGCTTTTCGTCCAGATACCTTAAATTCTACACCTTGTTCTTGTGCTTTTTTAGTGGCTTCAACAAATTTTCCTGTATCTAAGCTTAATACTTTTGGTTCAAATAATTCTAAATGATCCGTATGTTCAAAAATTACTTTTGCAGTTATTTCTTGTGCATTTTGATAATTTCCCAGAGAATAATACTGCCCCGTTTTGGTCATGGGTGTGTTTGATTGTTGTTTATCTGTATTTATTTTTACTCTCAATGGGCTTAAGTTCTCATAACTTGCAGGTAATAAATCTATATAAACTTGTGATGCCTTATCTATTTTAATTTTCCATTCAATTTCAATTGGTTTCTCTTTTTCTTTTGTATTTAAAACAAGTATATCTTTTCCATATTTTGATTCTTTCGTTACCTTTGCATTCTCTATCTTAACGATTTCGGGAGAGAGTGTCTCATAAAATTTATTGTCTATACCTGAAAGAACTGACAATAGTTGTTCTGGATCTGAAGAAATATCTTGTTCGTACACTCTTTCATCTGTTAATACCCCCATAGGTAATGCATTTTGATTCTTATATAAATAGTTCTTTCCCGATTCACCAATTTTCTCAAAACCTGCCTTGGATAAAGGTTTGTTTGAGACATTATATTTTATACCCATCAGTGCATCTGGAATTAACGTATTATTCTGATAATAAACTTGTAAATTTGTACCTGCTGAACGAAATCCTAATGTGTTCATATAATTAGATGAATGACGGTTTCTAATTGACGAAAACATCCCAATACCACTATATCCGTAACGAAAACTTTCATTGTTGGAAAGTGCCGTTAGGTTCTCCAATCGATAGAACTGAGTATTTTCTTTTTCAGTTTGTGATACTAGCTGCTGAACTGCTACATAATCTTTATCATATAAAGATCGGTCTGGATATCCCCAGTCATTATCAATCCCTCTCACCATATAGACCGTATTGATCCCAATTTCCAGAACGAATACACTTACAAAAAGACCAATCAAAATAGTCAGTTTCCCTTTTACTTTATGATGCAAAAAAAATAATACTAAATAGCTTGCTAAAAAGATCAATGTTAAAATAAATGACGTATACGTTAAATAATCGTATCTTTCACCTTTCGCAGTTACAACACGAACTATTGAAAAAACTATTAGTAATCCTATGATAATATTTACAATTTTTTCAAAATCTTCTTTTTTATATTTTGACCAACCATACCCTGCCAATAATATTATTGTAAAAGAAAATAAAAAGCTAAATCGAAAAAGAAACATATTGGGTGCATGAAAACCATGCCAAAATAAATTTAGCCTTTCAAAATAAAAACTAGCGATAATAATCAATAATAAAATCCCATAAAATAGCTTATTTAAACGTGTTACTTTTTTGCTCAAGAAAAAAAAGAAACAAAATACAATTGGCAAAAGTCCTACATAAATAAACGGTATAGAGCCATAACCCGTTGTATCATATACACCAATCATATTTTTTATTACTAAATCCCATGGACCTGTTGCGGCAGTCTTTAACTTTGTTATTTCTGTTAAAGCTTCTCCATTTGTTTTTAAATCAATCATTGTTGGTAACAGGACAACCAGTGATGCGCCACCAGCAAGTAGGGAAGTAACTAAATAACTAATGCTTTTCTTTATATAGTGTTTTCTGTTTGTCAATAATCGTACTAAAAAATAGAGAAATGAGTAAACACCAACCATAAAACCAATATAAAAATTAGAGATAAATAAGAAGAAATAGCTTAAAAATAATAAATTAGGACGATGATAATCCATTAGTCGATTGATTCCTAGAATTATTAGCGGTAAGTAAAGTATGCCATCTAACCACATAATAACTTCTGAATTAGCAACAGTAAATCCCATTAAAGCATAACTAATACTAAGCATCAGATTGCCCCATTTGGGAATATTAAACGTTCGAGACGAGAAGAACCAAAAAGATAAGCCTATAGCCCCTACTTTAATCAATGTTAGAAAATAAACAAAGTCTGGAATATTTTGATTATCAAAAAAATAAACAAGCGGTGTAAAAATGCCACCTAGATAATAACTAATAAACGATAAATAGTTTAATCCTAACGAACCTGACCAAGTGTAAAAAATACTCTGATCACTTTTCATCATTGTATTAAAATTTGCAAAAAAGTTGGAATACTGGCCAAATGAATCACTCGCTAGTATACTTATTTTACTTCCAGGGTAGATTCCTATTGAAAAATAGACGCTGCTTAAAATTAGAATAGGGATAACAACACTTGCTAGAGCATATTTGTTTATACGAAATGATTGGATCTTTTTTAATTTGTCCATAATACTCGTTCACCTACTTTGACTAGTAATTTTATTGAATTAATCCTATACGGTTTAATGGATAATATCGAAAAAATGCTACTCCTTCTATTTGTTTAATCGAAACCAGTCCAAATGAACGACTATCATTTGAATGGTTTCGATTATCTCCCATTACGAAATAATTGTTTTTTGGAATCTTTTCTAATCCTTTTAATTCATTCGCAACGGACGCATCAAGCGTTACTGTAACGATTTTATTATCCTCTGTTTCTAAATAAAGAGTGTTTTTGTCTATTTTAATTGTATCATTTGGGATACCGATCACTCGTTTTATATATGACTCTTTCGGTTTTTTTAATGGATCCAACGTAACAAGTTCATACCGCTTAGGTGTTTTTCCTTTATCGATTAGAATACGGTCCCCTTCTGTAAAAGTCGGAATCATTGAAGAACCGTTTACAACATGCGTATTAATTTTAAATAATAATACTAAACAAAGACAAACCCACAAAAAAAATAAAGCATTCTTTATTGTAAGTTTAGAATGCTTGTTCGGTATCTCTTCGCAGCTTGAATAATGATTTCGTTTTATCTTCAGAAGACTTCTTCCTTTCCTTTATGTCCTTTAACCTAAAAACTTGCTAGTCGATGCAAAGGTAAGATTCGCATCTCAACAATACCTATGATATCCTTCTCATCTATCAAGCCATAATAACGCGAATCTGTAGAGTATTGTCGATTATCTCCTAAGACTAAGTATTTATCTTTTGGAATAGTATCGTATTTTACATTCGGTAACTGTTGTAACTGAAAGTCATCTGTTACTAGTTCTTCATTTTGTTTGGCATGATTTAACTGTTTTTGTAAAAAGCGTTCGACTGTTTCTTGCTGATTAATGAATAATTGATCATTTTTATATTGAATACTTTCACCAGGCAAACCAATTACACGTCTAATAGATGTCTCTTGACTATTTGGGATTTTAAAAAAAATAAGTTTAAAGCGTTGGACTTTTCCTAAACGATTAACAAAAAAACGATCATTGTTGTTCAATGTAGGCGTCATACTATATCCTTCTACTTTTGGCAAAGTAAAAACCGTTAATGATAGAATTCCGAAGAGAATAGACACTATCATTACCGTTATGATAATTTCTTTCCAAAACTCTATCATTCTTTTTTTTCTCTTCATCATTTTTTTCTTTTTTGATTTCTTTTTATTACTCTTGGATGCAATAGGATTAATCCTAGCATTTTTCTTATTTTTTCTTTTATAATTTCTATTTGACATAGTCATCATCCAATTATTTTTTTTGCTGTAATGCCTGTTCATTTACCTTGAAATATTCAATTATTTTCTTTTGAGTGGCTTGTGTTTTCTGTATCACACTAATGTACTCTTCACGTTTCTCTGGATTATCAACCATTTCGCTGCTTTGATTGTTTAAATTTAAACCTAGCTCTTTCATTTGATTGTAATACCTTGATAATAATCGTTGTCCTTCTGACGTTAACCTGCCGTCAGCGCCACGCATTCCAAAACTTGATAACTTTGCCGCTAGCTCTCTTAAATTGTTTTCAACTTTTTCAGAATTATTATTTTCACTTAACTGATTGATTTGATTAACTGTCTCATTTAGTAAATAATAGCCTTGGACAATCCCATCAGAATCTTGTTCTCCTAAATTTGTGGCTTGATAGTATCGCGAATAAAAGGCTGTTGCACACAAACAAATTGCCAGAATAGAAAATACTAAAAGATTACGCCTTTGCTTTTTTAGCTTTACAGTTGTTTTTTTTATTTTTCGTCTAATTTTTTTCCGTTTTCGAGTATTTTTTGATCTTATACGAGATAATTGATTTAACTGTTTGCGAATCTGAAACAAGCGAAAGAAACAGAATAAAGAAAACAATGCAAAGAGGATAGCACTTGATAATGTTGCAATAAATACCCAGTCCAATAAAAGCATCTTTCTATCCCCCCATTAATATTATTTTTTCTTAATTTTATTTGTTTTCTTTTTATTTTTAATCCTTTTTTTCTCTTTTTTCTTATTTAATGTGCGAACAATCAAATAGATTATTATAATTAGTATCAAGACAATAAAAATAATCATCAAAATTAATTGCCAATTAATACGATTTTCTTGTAGTAAACTTACATCTTCTTGATTAAATTTATCTGCTTCTTCGTTGGTTATGGTGAATTTTTGCTCCCATTCCCACTTTTCGCCAGTTTTTGCTGTCACTAAAATATGAGCACGATAATTTCCTGGCTCCATTTTGTCACCATTCATTGACACAGGAAATTTTATTTTGGAGTTAGGGGCCATGCGCATTTTCGTTTGTTTTGTATCGTACAATACCTCATCAGATTTTTCACCCATTATTTGAACATCTACTGTCATATCATCTAAATAAGCAGGTTTTGTATTAGAAAAATCGATAATAATAGAGTTACGATAATTTTTTAAATCTGCATAAACCTTATTTAGTGTTAAATCTGGTTTTATTTCTGTATCTGTTTCGGTTAATAGCATGCCTATCAAATAGGCGTATTTATTTTTGATCATCCCATCTTGTTTTTCAGATTCCTGATTGCGCTCGATCATATAAATACCGCCTGAAATTACCCCATCAAATGAAGAATCGGGCATTGTGATTTCAATATTGTAATCAATTGTCTGTTTTGGCGGTACTACAACCGATTCTTTCCCCTTTACAATATCTGCAAAATCATATTTCAATGATGCATCTTTTTCTAAGCTAGAGGGGCCATTTTCAAGTACACCGTTACTATTTGTTTTTGTACTATTTAACCCAATATCAATGATAACTTCTTTATCTGAACTATTACTTAATTGAATTACTGCGGTTTGTTTTTGACCAGGATTCATTCGCAAATCAAAGTATCCCACTTTATTATGTTGGTTTTCAGGATATATTACTTTATAACTAAACCCACTGCCTTCAGCTTTTTGATCACCTTCATTGGCAAAAGCAGATGCAGGGGTGATAACCAAAGCAATTACTATGTATAAAATAATTGTAATACAATTTAAATACATTTTTTTCATTCTCATCACAGTCCTTCTTTAAAAGGGAACAGGATCATCACCGATGATCCTTGATGATCCTGTTCAACCTTACTTTTATACTATTTTTTATCGTGCGTCAGCAATTGTCCAAGTGATTGTTGATGTATATTCACTTGTTGTTGATAATTTATTATTTGCTGCTGGAATACTTAATTTTACAGATTTATCTGCGTTTCCATCTGCGATTTTACCAAATACTAAATCAAAACGACCGAAACCTTTATCATCAGCATTTTGCGTTACAAATGTAGATGGTGTTGTTCCGTCTGTTGCTAATGTTTGTGTAGTTGGTGCCGCTGTTGGATTGATTTGACCTTGGTCACCTGTAGTAGTTAAACGGATATTGTTGTAAGTGATTGTTGCAGCTTTTAGTTCTTTACCGCCTGTGTTTGTAAAAGTCGTTGCTTTCGCTGTTACTGTATATTTGTTTGCAAGATCATCTGCACGTTCATCTTTAAACGTTACAAAGTTAGGCATTTCTATAATGTTTGATGCATTATCTTTTTCAGCTGCCTTGAATGTTTTAGCATAATATTCCCATCCATTACTTGTTGGCGTTGTTACTTCATTTGTACCGAAATCTAGAGGTGCGATTGTGATTACTTTCAAAGGTCCATTATCTGGGTTTACCGGTGGTTGTGTGATTTCAGGTCCATCTGTTTCAGGAGGTGTTGGAATATCTGTTCCAGTACCCTCTTGTGTGAATTTTATTTTACCTGTTGAAGAGTGTACTTTTGCATCTCCTCCGTCTGCTTTTGTTGCTGATGGTAAAGCTAGACCTACACCGACTACTGTTAATAATGCTGCTCCGCATAATTTGTGTGTTAATTTCATTTTTGTTTCCTCCTAGGATTTGTTTTAATTTATGGCAACTCGGATAATACCCAAGTCAACACCGTTTCATATTGTACCGGATCTTTTTTTATTTTACCTGGTACGGTTAAAGATACTGCATTATTTTGATAAACTGGTTGATTGTTGAACTCAGGGTCAAGAATTGGTTGCCCTTTTGGATCAATTCTCGGACTAAGTGTATCTTTTCTTTTTTGGTCATTATCAATTGTTGCACCAAAGATGATTGCCCATGTCCCCTCACCTGTACCAGCTTTTGCTTGTGCCAAATCATATGTTTCACCAATATTATTAATATGGATAACTTCTTTTGACACAATAGGTGCATACGTACTGTCATTGATCGAATTTGTCCAAGATTGATCGAAAGAAATCACTGCACCTTTTAATTCTTTATTTTTAGTAGTTTCATTTCTCAATTGCGTTTCTTGACGAACTTGCAAGCTCCAACCGCTTTTATTTTCACGATAGTCAGAAATTTGGACGAAATTTCCACGTGCACCTGTTCCATCAAGAAATAGTTGCGCGTTCGCAAAATACGTTTGATCTTTATCAGAGATTTCATTACTCCAAAAATTTAGTTTTGGAACGAAATCAAACCTTAAAGGACCATCCGTTGATGGTGATGTTCCTGGATTGACAGGTTTGCTGGGATTCTCAGGGTCAACAACTTCTTTCGGATGTTCGCCAGTGAATTTCACTGTCCCGCTGCCTGAGTCTGTCTTTGCTTCTGCAGAAACAGTTGATGGATTAATGCCAATTCCAATAGCTATTATTGCAGCAATAAGGATAACTCTACGTTGTTTTTTCATTCAAATTAACGCTCCTTTCTTGCTGACTTTTTCTCTTTTTTCTTTCGTAAAAATAGAATCAAGATCAAAATAATTAGAATCACACCACTAATACTCAAGCTTGCTCTAACTAATTCACCTGTTGATGGCAATCTACCCTTTGGCTTTGTGATGACCTCTGATCCAGATGTTGTAGTAGACGTCGTAGTTGAATCACTACTACTTGATGAGCTAGAGGTACTGGATTCATAAAATCCTACACCAGCCTTTGTTTGTATCTGTCCTATTTCTTCAGCATAAGCTGGTGAAAAAGTAGCTAAGCATAAACTTAAGCAGAATATAGAGACAAATAAGAAACGATTTTTTAACATTTTCTTCATTTATTTCTCCCCCTATTGCTTAATATGCTTCTTCTACTCGCCAGATCAAAGTTGTTTCATACTCTCCAGTCAGTTTCACTGCACCTGAGGGAACATCTAGTCGCAGCCCTTGCTTATCAGGTCCCCAAGTTCTTGTTGAAACATCATATTGACCTGATGCATCATGTTTTGCTTGAAGTACATCTTGAGCGTCTGTTGATAGTACTTTCTTATCAGATGCTGTTTGATAGCTTAATACTCCACTTAGAATATGCGTTGGGCTGCTTGGAATACTTAGTTCTCCTTCAAGTTTCACCGATAATTTCCAGTTTGCAAGATTATTCCTATTATCCCAAATCACCAATGGTTGATCGTAGGTTGGATTATTATCTTTTGTTCCTTTCCAACTAACTTCATGACTACCGAAATTAATTTCTGTTGGACCTGAATATATGGATAATGTTCCTTGAAACGTATACGAAACTGTAGATTCTTCCGAGACAACTGGAACTGCTGTTTCATTAGTTGGACGACCCGAACTTTCCAATACATAACGTTTTGCAAGGACAGAAGCAATAGCATCCGTTACAGTTTTTTCTTTCGTTAAGTCTATTGTAGAACCAACATTCCCTTTTATGGTAACGACATTATTCAATGCATTACCTGCTTCGTCAAGAAACTGAACGTTAATATTTTGCTCCGAAAGATGTACAGTAACCTGAACTACTTTAGTAATATCTGTTGCCAAACCAGAATCGGCTGCTTTCACTGTAAGAACAACTGGATAGGTTCCACTGGTCTTACTTGGTGTCAATCCAGCTAAATCTGTTACCTGAACCTTGTCCGTTAAGTCTGTATAAACACCATCAACGATTTTATGTGCAGAAGCACCACTTTGTGATAAAATTTGTGCTTTTAACTGGGTTTCAGTCATATCTTTAATTACTTTTGTTTCCAAAGTGATGTCTTGTGCATCGATACTATTTGTTGTCTCATGGACAATGAGTTTTGAGGTTATCACTGTTTCATTTAATGCATTATCCATTAATATGACTTTAACCTCATGCTCGCCAACAGTACCTGCTAGTGTATTTATTACCGCAAGCGTTTCTGGTGCATATTTATACGTATAATTTTGTGGAACCGGATTAGTATCAGTTGGATTTTTAACAAACCCACTTGGATCCGGTACCCCGTCCCCTTTACCAATATGATAATCTCTAGGATCTCCTTTAGGTGGCGTAACATCTAAAACAACTTGAGTTGCAGTATCGGTTTTACCATCTAAGAAAGAATAAGCTGAGATTGTCGTTCCTGCTAAGAAACGTTTTCCACCTGGTAGAGTATATGAATAATTACCAGATGAATCCGCACGAACAGTAAAATTATCTGTAAACGCTGATTCTGCACTTGCTGTAACAGGACTCACTACTGTATTCTCAGATGGCAAGAACACATTTGCCACACCAGTTGCTGCAGGTGTATCTGATAATCTTACATACGCATTAGGGTTTGTCGTACCTGACACTGTCGTTGAATCTGTAGAATTCACATTATCTGTTGCCTTACTTAAAATACTTATTTTCACATCAGGAATATACTCATAAAGTACCCTTTGGACATTTCTCGTCGTAAACGTTGATTTAAAACTATCTATATTTGCCTGAGTTAATGACGATGCACTACTGATAGTTGGCGTATACGTGTTATAACTTAGTTGCATGCCATACATAGGTGTCCAACTGTTTGAAGGCGTGTCAGAGAAATTATTTCTATTCCACATGCTCACCTTTTGAATATCTACATCTAGCTTACCCCCACTACCAGCAATATTAATTAGCCCGTTTGTCGTAGCAGTACCATCTAATGCAGCCGTTCTTTGTAGGTTTACTCGTTGTGCATCTGCGAATTGGAAAGTAGAGCCATTTGAACCAAAATACAATAGATTTTGTGCTTGTGATGTACTATCACTTATCACATTAAATGTTCCTTGCTTTTGGACCGTGAAACTTGCATTTCCATTAACATGAATAATGTTAGAGTTAGATGCTACCATTCCTGTTGCTTTAATATCTAAGGAACCTTTTTTATCCACCATCAATGAAGAGGAAGCTGCTAAATAAATGATATTCCTGTTGTATCCATTACTATTGTCTGTATGCCCATTTGACGTAACCGCAATTTTTGCATTTTCTCCAATATTAACCGAGCTGTTTGCCTGATAGAGAGAGAGTGCAGCATAATTCGGCTTAGGATTTAAATTTAGATTAGCCCCATTTTCCAAGCTTAAATTACCACCAGCTATGAAAAGATTGGTTTGACTTGCATCACCTTCACCTGTTAAATCATTTTGTCCAGCAGTGACATTCATAGTTGAATTTTTCTTCATGATCAGACTACCACCAGATAATAAGTGGATATTTCCTGCACGAAGAGTGCTCATAGTAACTGTAGTATTTTCTGCAACTGTTAAGTTTGTAATCATAAAATTGATTTGAATCTCGTCAGTTGTTTGCCAGTTTGTTCTATAAGGAGAAGTATATGAAGTTTGCTGTAAGGTACTTACTTCATTTCCCGATAACACAACATCTGTATAAGGTGAGTGGATCATCTGACTCCCTACATCTTTTAAATTAGCGTAGGTCATCTTTGATGCTCTTTGATTCGCAACACTTAAATCATTTAATGTTGTAAAACCATAAATATTCCCATGGTATACATTTAGATTTTGCCAAGTAAAATCCCATGCTCCAGTGGTATTGTAAAAGCACAAGGCAATAGAACCAAAATCAATTGTGTTATTGTTTCCTTCAATCACAACTTTACGACCAATATTGGCTACTCCCATATAAACATACTGGGAAGTACCACTTGCATTGCTTGATGTTCCACCAGTTAAAATACTAGTTAAATTCGCTCTTGGATTATCTGGTACTGCAAATCCTGAAGTTATATTTATGCCGGCGATACTTGTGTCTGCAAGTGCCTTAATGAACTCTTCCCATGTTGCTACGTTTTTTACTGTAGCAGGATCGTATTGGCTTATATCTACAGTCCCTGAGCTAACGGATGTTTCTTCTGCTTTTATAGTTGATGTATTAGCTTTTGATAAAAAAACTAATGACATTAAAGCAAACAGGAAAATACCAAAAACTAACCAAGACTTTTTTCCGATTTTCATTTTTCTCATCTCCCCTCATTTATATTCATTTGTACATTCGTCTTTAAAATGTACCAGCTATTTCTTCTCTTTTACTGAAATATCACTATTTGAGAAAAACGATAGAGTGCGTTCTCTCGTTTAGCAATATCACTTTCGTTCAAAGAAAGAATAGCCTTTTGGCCGTTAATCTGTCACCGTCATCATCTTTGTAAAGACAATTATTCGTCCTTACAATTTCGACCGCCATGACAGTTAAATAGTTTACCTTTATTAGATATCCAACATGTACCCTTTTGAACGAACTGTTTTAATATAAGTATGTGTTCCAGTATGTTCATCTAGCTTTCGACGTAAATGAAATATTAAGTTACTTATACGATATTTTCTGTAATTCTCATTGCTTGTTGTTTTCCAAACTTCTTTTAGGATATCTTCATATGTAACCGTTGTTTTACTATGTCTGTAAAGTATCTCTAGTGTTTTAAACTCTTGCTTCGTTAAGTAAATTTCTTCTTCGTTGTTCAAAAGCACACTAAGATTTTGAGGTATTAATTTAAAAGAGGTCTCATTTTTTTTCTTTTTCGGACTGCTTTCGCTGAAAATATTTTGTTCACTCTTGTTGCCTTTCACAGTACATAAGCTATTTGAGAGAATCAACGCAACTTCATCTAAATTATTAGAATTGTCAAATACCATATTAGCCCCTAATTCAAGGAATAGAGAACGCTCATTGTTTTCTTTTACTCCAGAAAGAATCCATAAAAACTTAGTCGTTTTTTTTCTTATTTCAATCAGCAATCTAAATATTGTTGTATTGCTCAAGACATCATTTTTTTTTATTAAAATACCATCTAATTCATTTAAATGGCTCATAATATCCTCTTTCTTTAAGTCTATCAATGAAAGTTGATTGTCTTCAAAAAAAATTTTTATTTGATTTTCATCTTCTTTCGGCAACGATACATAGCCTATTTTATACATTTTTTTTAACGCTCCCTTTCTGATAAGAATTGACATATTATTCACTCATAGCTGGCTTATTATTAGAGTCCTTAACACCTTAAATATACTGCTAAAAAAAATTAATTCCTCTATAATGTAGACTATGAGTGCTTTTTGAATTATCTGAACAACCCTTTTGATTTACTGCTGCCTATTTCTTATTTCTACGACAAATAAGAAATAGATTGTTTGTTTACTGTTCCAAATAATCCAGAACTTTTTTTGACCATTTCTTTGACGGAGTTATTAACGAAACAATTTTTAGTGGACTTTCAAAAATAAATTATCTATTGTTGCAATTGCACTTATCCGGTTTTCCAATAATGAATCCGCATAGGTATCTAGAGTTAGCTTGATTGAATGATGTCCTAATATTTGGCTTAAGCTAGCAATATCCACCCCTTGCTCTAAGCAACGTGTTGCGAAGGTATGTCGTAGCGAATGAAAGCGAATGTCCGAAAGTTCTAGTTCATTGACCACTTTTTTAAATCGGTAATTTATCGTCCTCGGTTCTGTTAACCCACCATTACAGCAAATTACATATATCCCTTGTGAATATCTTTGTTTTTCCAACAAGTAGTTTCTGAGGTTTTCTGCTATAGGAATTACCCGGGTAGAATGATCAGATTTTGGAGACCCAGCAACGACTTTAGTTTTTTTCAATGATGTACTTTCATTGGTAATTCGGGTGATTGTTCGTCTGACGTGAATTAAGTTTTTATCAAAATCAATATCTTCCCATTTTAATCCACTAATTTCTCCAATTCTCATACCTGAATACAATGCTAAAAATACAGGAGAGCATTTTTCTTCTGCTAACGCCAACCTTTCAATTTTTCTCTGATCTTCTAAAGTAAGTGCATTTATTTTTTTGGTTGTAGTTTTGGGGAGTATAATGTTATCACATGGATTTTGGAGTAAGTAGCTCTTTTTAACAGCTGTATTTAATGCTTTCTTTAAAATATTAAAGACATTTTTAATAGTACCAGAAGCAAAATTTTGTTTAGTAAGATGATAAACAAATTCTTGAATAATTTCTTGTGTAATTTTTTGAACTTTTATATCACCTAATTTTGGTAAGATGTGACGTTTGATCAGTCGAGTATAATTCGAGTATGTTGTAGGTTTAACAGCATAACTCATAGTGGTCATCATCCAATTTCCAATGAATTCTTCAAACGTCTCATTATAGCTAGCAACAGAACAATTCGAGGTGAGATATCTAGCTTTAATAAATGTTAGTTTTTCTTTCACTTCTAAATATTGCTTGCCATATATAGAACCATAAATTATTTTTTTATCTGGTGTCCGTTGTTTAATATATCTACCTTCCCAACGTCCATCTTTTCTTTTATAAATATTTTCACCTTTTTTGACCATATTAGATTAATCCTTTCTTGTCTTGACAATTTTTTTGACGGCTTATCAGAGGAAAAATCAATTCTTTTGAAGAAAAAATTCAAAAACATTGAGTTTTTCTCTTTTTTTTTAAACTTTTTTGAAATTTTCGATAGAAATGATTATTGACTTTGAGAGATTTCTCAGTTAACATAAATGTGAATTTAATTAAACAGATAAATTTAATTTTTTTTTCACAAATTTTTACTTTTTCTTATTTCTTATTTGTCGTAGAAATAAGAAATGAGAATAGTATCCATTACTTAGTTATATTCCACTAATCACATAGAATCTTTATCAACTAATATTGGAAAAAAATCGAACACATTATAATGATAGTTAAAGCGTCCAACGGTCTTCTCCTGTAGACGCTTTTTGATTGAAATTTGAGAATACCAGAGCATTTTTTATTACACCTAATGCTAATGACAGTATAGAAATAGTTGAGAAAACATTTTTTTAGTAACTCACACAATTTCTATAATATAAATAGGATTCTGATAAGAACACAAAAAAGAACAGTTTCAACTTATTTTCCTCTTAAGTAGTAAATCAAGCATCCTTACTTCAATCAGTTGGATATAAAATAAAAAGGGACAAGAAACAACGAGCATCTTTAAATACAACCAAGTTTCAAAAGTTCAATAAAATCGAACTACTTATAAAGCTCCAATGGATAATTCCCTCTCGCTCCTTTCCAACCATCTTAAGAACTAAAAGAATAGACTAAAAATGCCAAAATAGCTCCTTTTGAATCATTTTTTGTTTATTACTTTCGATAAAAACAATAACTTAGATTAAAATATCTAAAGAATTTTCGGTAAGCTTTGTATAAGACATCTTAATAACGCCTTATGATTATTTTTAGTCGACTTAATTCTAAAGAATAGTAGGTTGTTTTTCTATTATTTTGCATAAAAAAAGTCAGTGATTTCTCACTGACATAAACCTTTTAAAATAAACTATTTAAGAATTATTCAAATTAAATTAACACCCATACCATATATATCTTATCTTTCAATTTTTAAACATCAACCATAAAAATATCTTTCTATCTCACTCCTAATGTTTTTTTCTAAAATAATCATCATTCTGCTTTACTTATTTTTGCGACAAACCACATATTTTCTTGAACTTCGATTGTCAAAATATATGCTGAATTAGCAAGCATCCTTTCAACTAGATAAATTCCTAAACCTGTACCACTTGTCGAATCAAACGTTGCAAAAGGTTGACCAATCAATTCCACATCAACTATATAGTTCTCTGATATTCTATTTTTAATCGTTAAACTATCTCCATTGACTTCTATAAATATTATGCTACCTTCTAACGTGTAATTTATTGCATTACTTATTAAATTAGAAAAAACTTTTTCAATGATTTTTGTATCTAATTCCATAAAGAAATCATTCTTAAACTCACGACAGATCGTTATTTTTTTATCTTCTATCAGTATTTCATAGTTTTGAACAACCTCATCTATAATATTTATCGAAGACTGTTCTGATTGTGAATTTAGGTTACTTTTTTGACTGATAAATAGTATTTCTCTAATTAGTTGGTCTAAACTATTGGTCTGATTATTCAGCTCTATCAAAATATCACGACTGGCCTTCGTTTTATTTAAACTCTCTAACTGGTTAATCAATAATTTCGTCGACATAAGAGGAGTTTTCATTTCATGTGTCATTCCTTTTAGTAACGCTGAGTTATTGGATTCCAGTTTTTTTACGAGTTGAACTTCTTTCTCCAGCTTACTTTGCACATGTTTTAATTCTGAATAAAGCTCTTTTATTTGTGATTCGATTTCTGCATATTCCTCTAACCTCAGCTTTAAATTCAGATTAGCTATTTCATCATTCGTTACATTTTGTTTTGTAAGGTCAAATAAGACATCTAGTTTTTTTCTTTCACGCTTATATAAAAAAACGTAGATGGTAATAATGATAGCAATGCTAAAAGACGCCAAAAATAAAACATAAGGAATTGAGCTCAATATAATTTTGCTGATATCGGGTGGTGTTAGTTGAATAGGATAACTGATATAGACATTTAGCTCGTTTACCTTGAAATTTGTAACAATCCCACTCATTGGTACTAATAACACATCCAACTCTTGATTGAAAGATTCTGAATCATCTCGAGGATAAATAGTTTTGCCATGTTCGTTTGTAATAATTATTCGATAGCCATTGACTACAAAAGGCCTTAAATAGCTATAATCTCGATTTTTTTCAATAATTTTGCGTATTTGAGTAGTTGTTCCATCGAATATATCTTGTTGCTTTTTTTCTATTTGTTTCCCTAAGTTTAAAGTAATCACACCAATCACTATAAAAAATACGATAAGAGACATGATTATGGAAAACAAAACAATAACGACTTTTGTTGACAACTGGAGGGCCTTATTCTTTTTCAATTCGATAACCCACTCCTTTGAGAGTATTTATCAAATTTTTTCCCAATTTATTACGTAGATTTTTTATGTGAACATCAATTGTTCTTGAGTCAACATAATAATCATATCCCCAAAGTGCCGTTAAAAATTCATCTCTAGAAAAAACTTTGCCCTGATTGAGCAACATTGCTTGAAGAATTTCGAATTCCTTTGCAGTTAACGTAACTTTCTCACCATTTTTCTCAACAATATAATTTCCTATTTCAATCATAATATTTTTATAAAGTATTTTTTTAGACGAGTTTTGAGTATTTGTTTCGATACGTCTTAATAAAGCATCAATTTTTAATAATAATATATTTACAGAGAATGGTTTCACAACATAGTCATCAATCTTTCGATGATAAAGATTGATTTGCGTAAATTCATCATTTAATGCGCTGATGATAATTATAGGAATTTGATACTCTCTTATTCTATCTAAAAACTCTTCTCCATTCATTTTAGGCAACATTAAATCGAGTAAAATTAAATCGTAATGATTTGATTCAAAAGAATCTAATGCTGCTTCTGCATTTGGAAAAGCATATACGTTATAATTTTCTTTTCTTAAACTCAAATCTAACCCATTTCTGATTTCATCTGTATCTTCTATTAATAAAATTGTTGCTTTCATAGCCCTCACCTCTATTAAAGAATAACAAATTATTTAATTTAATTTAACTAATTGACCTTCTTTAATAGTCAATACTACATCAGATTGTTGCTCTACTATAGGATCATGTGTCACAATAATAAGACATTTTCCCTTTCCCTTTAATTGTTTAAATAGATTCATCACTTCTTTAGCATTTCCTCTGTCTAGATTTCCTGTCGGTTCATCGGCGATAATTAAGTCAGTATCTAAAGCAACCGCTCTGGCAATCGACACTCTTTGTTGCTGACCACCGGATAATTGGGCACTTTTCTTGGTTTGATTTTCTCCCTTAATACCTAACTGATTTAGAATCGTTTGAATGAAAGGAAAAACACTTCTGTCTTTTTTCTGATGGATTGCTAAACCTAACTTGATATTATCAATTGCTGATAAATATGGTACTAAGTTAAAGGATTGAAAAATATAACTGATTGACTTTCTATATTTTACGTAATTACTTACTTCTTTTTGATTGTAACAAATTTGTCCTACTTGGAGAAATTCTAATCCCGATATCAAAGAAAGAAATGTTGATTTTCCAACACCAGAGACCCCGACAATTGAATATATTTTTCCTTTTTCAAATGAATAATTGATATCTTTTAATATGGTTTGATCATTATAACGATAAGATAATTTTTTGACTTCAAGCATGCTGTTCCTCCCTATTCTGTACTAGATAAAATTGATTTTGGACTTTTCTTTAGAATGCTCATTGTTGGAATTGTTGTTGAGCATAGAATGATTACTAACAGTATCAGGAAAATAAATCCTGCTACCCTCATATTTTGAACCTTATCTTGCTTTTGAATTTGAATTTCTGTGCCTAATTTCACACTTGTATCTTCGACATAATTTGGTCCTCGCTGAACCATTGGCTCTTGTTTGTTATCTGAAATTGCTTGTTGCATTTCTTGATTGATTGTTTCAGTTGCAATTGGATTCACAATGAAATTGGAAATACCAAATCCAATCATAAAACTAATGGCTAACACTGTCATAACTTCTAAAAACATTTGTAGCAGTATTTTAAACTTCGTTTCACCTAAAGCTAAAAGTAGTCCTATTTCATACTTTCTTTCACGTAGTGACAGTAACATGATCAATGAGACGATTACTGCAGCTACTGCAAAAATAACCAGTTGCAAAACAGAAAAAATATTCATGATTTTATCTATCATGTTACTGATTGTTTTATATTGCTCATAAGTGCTATTAAATTTAATAGATGAAAAATCACCACCAACCGATTTGATTTCTGAAATAAATTTATCTGTATCCATTGGATTTTTTAGTTCAACTTTTACTTTTTCATAATTCATGATTGGTGAGTTAATTTCTTCATCTTGAGTTTGAATTTTTTTAACATCATCCAATACTTTTCGTGTAGAATAAAAGGTTTCTTTTTCTTTTTTTAAATAAACAGGATCGTTATCTTCTGTTAATGTATAAATTCCTGAAATTTTTGCGTTCATTTCTTTTTTCATTTTTTCTTCCTGAAATCCTGAATTTAAATCTAACTTCAATGAATCCCCAACATTAAGATGATATTCTTTTGCATACTTTTCTGATACCATTATTGGATTTTCTAAATCAGAATCATCGGGTAATTTCCCCTCGACAACTTTTATCTCAGTCTTAGCTAAATCAGGATTCGTACTGTCGAAAATCGATAAGTCATTTGTTGGTGTTGTATATCCTTTTGGCGCTTGATCTGGTACATTCGTGGTTTCAGCACTTGAAAATTGTGTACTTACTGCTGCATCACTATAAACCGAAAAATCTTTGACATAAGGAGAATTACTAATTTTTTCTACTAATTTCTCATCAATATTTTGTTTATTATTACTTGATTCTCCACCGTACATTTCTTTCATTAGAGCATCCAAATCAAGTTCCACCGAAATAATTGGATTTACTTGGTTTTTTGTTTCATTCATTACTTTCTTCAATGAATTTTGAATAGCAGCTCCTGAAATTAAAAAGACTGAAACAACAATAAATAATATGCTTAGGATTATAGTTCTTTTTTTTAGATTGATAATACTTTGAACAATTCTTTTAAAAATACTCAAAAAAATTACCTCCTTGATGATTTGAACCTAGTGTACACTATCATGATGTATTGCATGTATTTCTATTGTAAAGCTCTCATGAAGACTTCCATTGCTGCTTATTAGGTGATACAAAGTTTTTTACTGAGTATTTGACACTAATAACTCCAAAAGTCTTCTTTAATTGAACATACTTTTAGTTTTTTTATCATTTCTAACTTCATTACTTAATTAAAACAGAGATATGCGTCAACATATCTCTGTCTGTAATAGTCGTAAGATTTAATTATTAAGCTACTTACGACGTATTTCTTAAAGATAAAAAATAGCTTATTAGCTATAATCCATTTTCTAACTTCTGCTATATAAATAGTTCACTAACTAATGGCTACTTACTCTCTTTGTGAAGTACCACATTTTCTTTTCTATTTTTAATGATTTTTACTACATCAAACCAGTAGACCGATACCATTCCTAAAAAAACACAAAGCAGAAATTGATTTAAACTTAATGCTGCCAAATCTAACAATCCGCTGATGGGTGAATAGATCAAAGCAATCAATATGATCAAAGTCCCACCTAAGATGGTCCAAATCACTTTGTCCCAAAACAATTTTAAGAAAGTTTGTATTCCTAACAAATGATTAGAACTATTTACTTGTACTAAAAAAATGTTCGCAGTGATCAGAACAGTTAGTCCCATGGTTCTTGCTAATTCATCATTCACTGGATCTTTTAGGAGCGTCATGTAATAACTTCCAAATGAAGCCAAAAAGATCATAATTCCCTGTATAAAACTTTTAACCAGTAGTCCTGTTGATAGAATGGTCTCATTTGGATTTCTTGGCGGACGAGTCATACTGTTTGGTTCACTTGGTTGCCTTTCTAATACGACAGAACAAGTAGGATCAATCACAAGTTCTAAAAGAACAATATGTGTTGGGAGTAAGAATAAAGCGGCTTGTGGTATTCCTAATAAGGGACCCATCAATGCGGTCAAAGCAATTGGAATATGAATCACGAAAATATATCCGATTGCCTTTCTTATATTATCGTAAATTCTTCGACCATCTTTAATAGTGTCTACAATTGTTGAAAAATCGTCATCCATCAAAATTAAATCAGCTGCCTCTCGAGAAACCTCTGAACCTCTTTCCCCCATAGCAATACCAATATCTGCATACTTTAAAGCAGGTGCATCATTAACGCCATCTCCTGTCATAGCCACTACTTCACCATTTTGCTTGAACGCTTGAACGATCTTCATTTTATGTTCCGGCGTGACTCTAGAAAAAATAGTTGTTTGCTTGACTTTCTTTACTAGTTCATCCTCAGACCACTCATCGATCTGTGCTCCTGTTATAGTATGATCCGTATTAAATATTCCTACTTGTGTTGCAATTGCTCTTGCAGTTACGCCATTATCACCTGTAATCATGATTACATTAATTCCTGCGTTTTGACAAAGTAAGATATTCTCTTTAATCCCATCTCGAGGTGGATCAGTTAATCCTATTAAACCCAAAAATTGTAACGAACACGCGTCAATTCTTTGCGGGATTTCAGTTTCAGAAGAAACAGCTTGTTCCCCTACAGCTAAAACACGCAATCCCTTTTGAGCAAAAATTTCGATTTGCTTTAAGATTGCTTGCTTTTCTGCCTCCGACAAATTGGATCTATTAAGAACACTTTCTGGAGAGCCTTTTACCGCAATCATGATTTGAGAGTCCGTTTTCCAAACATGTCCCATCATTTTCAACTCATCTGTGAACGGATACTCGGTGATTAGCGTTGCAGAAAATAAGCGATCTCTTGACCACCCTTTCCTATTCGCATATTCTAAAATAGCAACTTCCATTGGATCATAAGGATCTGTTTCACAAGCTAACCCTACAATTTGTACAAAGCGATCTTCATTTTCAGTAATAGCTGTTTCTGTGACCGTCATTTTATTTTCTGTAATAGTTCCGGTTTTGTCCACTGCCAGAACGGAAACAGCACCCATTGTTTCAATAGCTGCCAGATTACGAATCAATGACTTCTTTTTGGCTAGTCGCCACGCTCCTATTGAAAGAAACACTGTCAGCACAACTGGGAATTCTTCAGGTATCATCGCCATTGCAATGGTAATTCCTGCTAAGATGCTTTGAATTATGCGATCGACAACCTTCAAATTCGTAGCATTAAAAAATGTAACCACTGCTACGAGTAATAATAAAACAAAAGCTATAATCGCGCATACTTTAACTAGTTTTTCTATTTGCTTATCTAAGAGAGTCTTGTTCTTTTCTATTTTTGCCAGATGATTTCCGATTTTTCCATATTCTGTTTTAGTTCCGATTTTATCTACTAAAATTGTAGCACTACCAGTTATAACAAGAGTTCCTGTATAAACATAATCTTTCCGCCAATAGTCTACAATTGTTTTCTCTTTTGATTCTGATATTTTTTTCCACACTGCTTCCGCTTCACCTGTCAAAGAAGATTCATTCACACGAAGGTCATTTGCTTTTATAATAAAACCATCTGCTGGTATCTTGACCCCTTCTTCAATTAACATTAAGTCATCAGGAACTAAATCTTCACTCAAAATGTTTAATGTTTGTCCGTCTCGAATTACTTTTATTTTAGGAGCAGACAAATCTTTAAGTGCATTCAAAGTCTGATCTGTTTTCCATTCTTGAATAACTTCAATTGCAATAATGACCACTACAAAAACCAACATAATAAACCCATCTTGTGGTTCCCCTAGAAAGAAGTAAATCAAAGCTGCTATTACAAGTAAAAGAAACATGGGTTCCATAATAATGTGCACTATCTTTAAGAGAAATGACTCTTTCTTCTTTTGTTCTAAACGATTCTTTCCAAACTTCTGCAGTCTTTCTTGTACATCAGCATTTTTTAACCCGTTCCAATTAATGTTATTCATAACAACCCCGCCTTTTTTTGATAAAAAATAATATTTGCTAATCATATATTGTTTTTTTTATCAATACGAGTGTTAGTTCTCATTTCTTAGTCAACTTTTATTGTTTAGTAAAAACGAAAAAAAGCTATATAGGTTCCCCTAAAACTTATTTTTATCTTCCTAAAAATCAAATTAGCTTGACTTGTACTCATCGCGAAGTATCACTACTTGAAATGCGTTCTGATTTTTATACACTTTTTATTAGGAAGTATCCTTTTGAATATCATATAATTGTTAAAATTGCCTAGATCAATGTTTCACAGGTTAACGTTTATAATTAACAAATTACTGCCATCAAAAATTAAATGAATGAATCGATTATGTTATTTCATTATAACGATTAAAAGAAAAGATATTATCAATATAAAATTGTCAAAGTCTTCAAAATGGGAGATCATTGTTAGAAAAAAGATTCTAAACTCTTTTACTAGCTACTTAATAATCACTAGCTTAAGCATTTTATAACAGACCTAGTTCTCTTTTAAAAAGGCGGATTTATCTACTTTGTAATACGTAAACGTCGATTTTTCGTATCTCTGTATTTTCTTTACGTCCATTAAAAAATCATCCACGATACTAGTATTTCCGTAGAAATTATTTGTTTGCGTACTTGCATTCATCCCTACTTGCTTAATAGCATTGTAATAGCGATTTAATATGATTTGTCCTTCGCGAGAATTATTTTTACTTGCCTTTTTAGAACCATAGCTTGCCATAGCTGTCGCTAAATACCGAATATTTTTTTGAACCTTTTCCTCTACCTCTTTTTTTTCTTTCGCATGAATAATTTCTTTCTCAAAATCTCGTAAAAGATAGTATGCTTTAGCTACAGAATCTGAATCATCTTTCGTTAGAGTCATTGCTTGGTAATAAAAAAAATACCCCGACATTCCTCCAAACATAATAGCTAATATCAAAAAAATTGTACTATATCGAATATTGACTTTTTTCTTTTTTAAAAACTGCTGACGTTTGCGTGCAATCATTCTCTTTTTTTTCTTATTCTTTATCCTGTTGGATGGTAATTTTTTTACTTGATATGTTACATGTATGAATTGTAACAAAAAATATAGTGATTCTAAAAATAACACCATTGTCAACGCTACCCAAATGATAAGAATCCAATCTGTACTAAGCATTTAATCCAGCTCCTATAAAGCATTCATTTTTTCACTTTATTTTTCTTTGTTTTTCTTGTACCTATTTTTTTAGCCTCTTTGTCTTTCCTGATATATCGTAAAAGTAAAAAAACAATAAAGATGGTCAATAGTAACCCTGTAACAAGCAATATAATTATATTCCAATTTATTCCTTTTTCTTGTACTAAGCCTACATCTCTTTCATTGAATTTATTCGCATCCTCATCTGTTATTTTAAATTCTTCTTTCCATGCCCACTTTTGATTCCCAGAAGTAACTAAAATATCAGCTACATAGTCCCCTTTTTCCATTCGTTCACCATTCATACTGATGGGAAAATCAATAAATGAATTAGGTGCCATTCGCATTGCCGTTTGCTTCCGCTCATATAGTACAGTACTTTTTCCTTTTTTTGTAATCTGTACTTCCGTTGTCATATCATTCAAATAAGCTGCCTTGATATTAGAATAATTGATAAAGATGGTATTACGATAATTACTTTGTCCAGCTTTAATACTATTCAAAGACAAATCGGGAATTATAATAGTATCGGTTTCTTGCAATACTAATGCAACAACATACGCATATTGATTAATAATTTTAGAACCCCCGCCATTATTTGGATCATCTTCAGCTTGTCCAGCACGCATCAGTTGAATTCCTCCAGCTATGATTCCATCATATTCTGTTTCAGGCATATTTACTTTTAGCTCTAAGTTTTTTGTTTCGCCCGGTGCTAATTCTACCGACTGTGGTGCTTTAACCACATCAGTAAAATTAAATTTTAACGAAGAGTCATTTTTAATTGAGGACTCCCCATATTCAATCACGCCATTTTGATTTGTTTTTGCTCCATTTATTTTCACATCAACTGTTACTTTTTCACTACTTGGATTGCTCAAAGCTATGTCTAAATTTTGCTGCTCTCCTGGATTCATTTTTAAATGATAATAGCCCAATTCTTTGTCTATCTGATTATCAGGAAATTTGATACTGTACGTAAAACCTGCCATTCCTGCTGTTTTTTCTTCATTAGCATTAACAGGTACTGTCAACAAAAAGGAACTAAAGATACTTAACATAATAAATAAACCTTTTACTCTTTTTTTTATAAAAATCATTTTTATTATCATAACTAACCTCTTTTTTTTATTTCTATGTATTCAGGACAACAAGTATGACTTGTTGCCCTGTACTGATAGAATGACTATCTTGTAATAATAAATTTTGTTATACCGTTGGGGCTGCTGTAATTTTCCATGTTACAGTTGCTGTGTAATTTGTTGCTGCCATATTTGATGCTGTTGTAGCGGGTACTGTTAATTTAACTGAATTTGCATCTGTACCTGCCACGCCTAATGTTGAATCTTTACTTTGTCCAAATTCCATTATATAACGACCTTTTCCTTCTTTTTTATCTTTACTTGCCGTCACGATTGTCTTAGCATCGTTTGCTGCTTCAGTCAACTGGAAGCCAGTTTGAACACTTGATGGTGCTGTATTTGTATTACTACTTGATGTTTCAATAATTCCATTGGTAAAATCAATTGTTGAGCCTGTTAATACATTTGTTCCTGTAGTATCTTTAAATTGACTTGTCATTTGAGCAGTTATTGTGTAGCCATAAGTACCTCCAGCTCGTACGTCAGACCATTGCACATATGCTCCTCTTGTTTTAGCACCACTTTCAAAGCTCATTGGTTTTGCTAAGCTTGTTACATCATTCGCTGATGTTTTGATTGTTCCAAAATCTAGATTAGTAGTTTTCTCAATGACTAGTGAACCCGTATCAGGATTTGTGTTCTCATCTGGAGAGGTCGGATCTGGTAATGGTAATTCATTATCTGGTTTTTCTGGATCGATTGTTTTTTGATCATCACCACCAGATTTCCCTTCTTCAACAATTACTTTTCCTGTTGAGTTTAATTCCGTTGGTGCTGCATAAGCTACATTTGTTGAACCTAAAATTGCTCCTCCTAAAATCGTTGCTAATGTCATTGCACAAATACTTCTTGCTTTCATATTGTTTTCCTCCTAATTGATTGTTATCTATTAAGGCAACTTGGCTAATATCCAAGTTATCTCCGTTTTATATGCTACTGGATGTATTACAGTAGTCTCTGGTACATTTAAAGTAATCGCTGAATTACTATAAACATGTTTTTTATATGTGTCATCTATTACTGGATTAGCTGATGCATCCAACACAGGGTTCAGAGTATTTTTTTGATTGTTTTTGTTATTTTTCGATGCTCCAAAAGCAATAGTCCAAACACCTTTACCACTATTTGATTTTGCAGTTGCCACTTCATACGCTGAACCGATAGCATTTAACGCAATCGTCTCTCGTGTCACATTAGGAGCTTTACTTGTTCCAATAGAGTTTGCCCAGCCATTATCTAATGACAGGAATGCACCATTTAGTTCCTGTTCTTTTTTATTGTTAATATTCAAATTCTTGAACTGCATCTCCTGTTTTACTTGCAGTGTCCATCCAGAATTATCTGTATTTTGGTTCGTTATTTGGATATAGCTACCCCTAGGACCTGTTTCTCCAAAAAATTGTTGCGCTAGCACAGCATATTGCCGTGTACCTTTACTGATTTTTTTACTCCCAAAATCCAAAGTTGAAACGTAATCAATTCGTAATGCTCCATTTGTAGATGGACCTTCTCCAGGATTAACAATCTTTTCTGGATTTTCTGGATCAATCAAGTTGGTCACAGGACTTTTTTCAACAGTAACCACACCAGACTGATTTAAGTTCTGTGGACTTGCGAAAGCGGATAATCCCCATGCATGACTAAGAATCATAATGCCAATAGTTGTAAGTAGAAATAGGTATCCTCTTCTCATTTCTTTTCCTCCTTTCTACGCTTCCGTAAAAAGAGTATGAGAAGAACTATGAACAGCACTAAACATCCAATATAACTATACATTCGAACCTGCTCCCCAGTACTTGGTAAACCTTTTCTTAATGGTTTTATCGGTGTTTCGGCATTTGATTCTCTAAATTCCGTACTGCTTGATTCCCCTGATTCTTCATAAAATGAAATTTTACCTGTTGTATTGACCTGACCACCGATGCCATTTTCAGTTGCGCTGACAACGAATTTTGTTTGTACTATTCCTAGCCATAAAACAAGCGAGGAACCAATCAAGATCCACTTTAATTGTTTCATTATCCTCTCTCCTTTACGGTTGTCCCGCCATGACTTTCCATGTAATGACACCAACATATTCTCCTGTATATACCATATCGGATGAGTTGATTTGGAGCTTAATCCCGTCCGTATTTGCTGTTGTTCCCCAATCATTGCTGACAGTATAACTTCCAGTTGTACCTTTCGTATTAGCGTAAATGATTTGCTCTGCTTCATTCAACACTGTCTCTTTTCCTTGATTCACATACCGTAATGCGTCAATTAACTCACGTCCGTCAGTATTTTGCATCGGTGTACTCAATGACGCAGTCAGGCGCCATCCATTAGTTGCATCAGCACGAGTATCTGTTACAATCAATTGTTCATCCAATGATGGGTTTTCTAATCGTTTAGTTGTAGCATCATATGTCAAAGTTCCAAAATTAAAAGTGCTTGGTACCGAAGTTAAACTTAAAATACCTTGTATATTGTATTGAACTGTAACTAGCGTACTATTAATTTTAACCTCATTCTCATTTATTGGACGTTTTACAATATCATAACCAGCTTTTTCTATACTAGTTAATTGATTGATAATCGATATATTTTGCGTTAAATCTATAGTATTACCTACTTGTGTGTTTAGAGTGGTGGTATATTCAGACAGTATTTGATTTGCTTCATTTACAAATTCAACTTTTAATAATGCCTCTACATCTATCACTGTCACCTTTATTGTGGTGGATAAATCATTCGTTAGTCCTGAATCTGATGATTTAACTGTTAAAGTTATTAGATAAGATTTTGCCTGAAGTTCTTCTGCATCATTTAAACCTCCAAAATCAGTAACCGTTATAAATGAACTCAAATCGACTTTTGTCCCATTTTCAAGCTTATACGCTGATGGTTCACTATGTGTTAAAATATATTGTTTTAATTGTTCTTCGGTGAGATTACGAATATCTGCGTACGATACTTCAAAATCATCACCAATAATAGTTTCTGAAACTTCATTAACAATTAATTTCGAAGTAATAGTTGTTTTATTCCCAGCATCATCGCTTAAATCTACTTTAATCAGATGTTCTCCAACTTGACTCATATAATTATCTACAACCGATTGTGGTGTTTCTGCATTAAAAGTATAAGAAAAATTTTGGGGAAGAGGATTTGTATCTGTTGGATTTTTCACAAATTGATTTGGGGGTGGAGTCGGATCATTTAAGCGCACTTGATAATCAACTGATTCGCCTTTAGGTGGTGTCTTATCCAGAACAATTTGTGTTTTCGTTGTATTCTTACCAGCTAGAAATGAATAAATTTTTAAAGTAGAACCTGCAGTAAAGTGCTTATCATCTATAACTTTGTATGAAAATTCACCTAATTCATTTGCCTGTATAGTAAAATTATCTGAAAATTCATGATTAGTGTTATTAGGTACTGGGCTTATTATGATATTATCAGTGCTTGTAATAGTCGGTTCAATAGTTTCCAATACTGGTGTATCGGTAATTCTTATATAAGCATTCGGATCGGTTATACCAGTTATTGTTGTCGATGATTCAGAGTTTATATCATCTGAGGCTACACTTGTTATCTCGAGACTAATATCATTTAACTTATACTGAATAGTTTCTGAAACTTTAGCTTTACTTATTTTTCCGTCTTTTTCTTTATAAGAACTAGCCGATATCGTCAGCGGTGCAGTAAGATCACTTAAATCGGCCGAAGGAATTGATATACTAGAAGAACTATCCACAATATATGATTTGCTATTTACATTAATTATTGAGTTCTCAGGATAATTTATATTGTTTTCATCCGTTAATGTCAATTTGATATTAGAGTTATTTATTTCCTCAAAAGTTACTTTAGGTCTATTTGTAACTAATATTGGAACTTTAGCGCTACTAACACTGGCATACTGATTATTGTAGTTTCCTCCAGTTGCACCTGTAATCACAAAAGCATATTCGTTATTTGTACTGGGAACAGGTAGTTGATAACCAGAAATACCATTTGTATTAAACACAGGTTTACCGTTCACAAATATTTGGAATGTTATAACCCGTTGAGAAGAATCATATGAAAAAGAGTAACTAACTTCTTGATAACCAGATGCAGGTATAGCAGAAGCATAAGTTTGATTTACAGTAACAATTCCTTTTTCATTAGTTGTCCAAATACCAAAATATGGCGCAACAGGTTCCCCTTTATTTTGATAGGTATCTAAAACGAATGATAATGCATTAGGCAGTCCAGTTATTCCTAAGCCTCCACCACTACCTCCGATTTGATCTACTGCTCCCGTATGGAATCCAATTCCAATCCCGTCACCATTGGAGCCCGCAGATTTTAGAGTTATAGCTAACTTACCTTCAATAGTAAAATCTGTATCTAATTGTATTTTATTTTTCAAATACAGACTACCAACGTTCGCTTTTGCATTATTTGGTGTTAACCAAGCCCAGCTATTGTACCAACTTGCTGTACCCGCCAAACCAAAATTTTCTTTGACTGCTGGTAAAGATGTAATTTCTTCATATTGAATTGAAACAGGATAATTAATTGTTTCTTGAGCAATATCTGATTCTTTTGCAGAAATTTTATTGTTGGATCTAACTAAATTACATGTAAAAATTGTTGCCATTATTAAGACTATTCTTACTATTTTTTTTTTCATATATCACTCCCCCTATGTTTAAAATCGGTTATTTAATTACTCTGTTAGCATATAACCCTTACTCCTTATAGTTTTTATGTTATAATAATCACTCCCTTTAAGTTTTTCTCTTAAATGAAAAACGGAATTAGCTATCAAAGCTTTATTATTTTTTACTCTATCTGGCCATATCTCATTGCTCATCCATTCATAACTAACTACTTTATTTTCATATAAAAAATTGAATATTTTATATTCAGTTTTCGTTAGATATCGCACGTGACCATTTATAGTTATTGACCTATTATCTTTGTTGATATTCTCTTCATTATTTAAATTTTTTTCTATGTTTTCTAAAGTATCTAGTAGATTCTTAAGCATCAATTGATATGTATCTAATTTTTTAATTACTTGATTAGCACCAATCTTTAAAAGAATGGATGTAGACTCTGTCAGACCTTCAGAAATCGTAATTATCGAAAATATGGATTTGTATGAATTCATAGCTACCAACCAATCAATTGCAAATAGAATATCTTCATCTGTGTGGATAGAAATAATAATAATATCGTATGTATTATCTAACTCTGATTTGTTCAATAATTTCTTAATCGAAAATACACTTGTATCTATGTCTCCAAATAATTCTTTAATATCGTTGTTGTTGACTGTTCCTATTTTCATAAGTACACCTGCTTTACTTTTTACTTAGTATTATATAAATCAAGTTATGTCTCTCTTTTGTTAATTGCAGTCGCATTTTCAAAACGTTAATTGACGATAAATTGACAGCTAAAAAATAAACAGATTCTATTTTTAGTTAATAGATGCTTGAATAATCATATAAAAAAGAGAGTTTAAAAACTATAAGGTCTATGTTTATGTTTTGTTCATTTTTACATTACTAATATTCTTAAAAGTTTTAATTATCTTTTACATTCCTCCATCTTTTGAATAACTTGTTGCTGAGTTTCAAATAGTGAATCAGTATAGATGTCCAATGTTGTTTTTATTGATGTATGACCTAATAATTTACTGACAGATGCAATATCGCCATTTGATTCAATACAGCGTGTTGCAAAAGTATGTCTCAATTGATGAAAATGCGTGTTCATCAGTCCACAGCTATTCCGAATTTGATGGAAGTAATACGTAATCATTCTTGGTTCACTAGGCTCTTTTTTTCTCGAACATACAAATTCACTTGATGATTTTTTTTTCCATTTTTTTAAGTATTTATACAAATTGAGACTAATTGGAATGATTCTATCCGAACTTTCCGTTTTGGATGTATCCAACATTAGCTGTGTTTTACTATTTTTATTTGACAATATCAGTCGTTGAAAGGTATTTTTAACGTGAATTATACGCTGTTCTAAATCAATATCTGACCAACGAAGTGCAGAAATTTCACCAATACGTAAGCCAGTATTTAAAGATAATAGTACCGGTAATCCTTTATACAAAGGTACGCTCTTGGCTCTGCTCTCTAAATTTTTTTGTTCTTGTTTCGTTATTGCTTTTGCGTAAACTTTTTGTTTTTTTGGTAATCTTATTTTTTGGCATGGATTATACATCATCTTTTGTTGCTCATACGCATCTTTAAGTGTCTTTTTGAGGATTTGATAAAGTACATGGACAGTGGAAGATTTAAGCCCTCGTTGCATCCATATACTGATAACCTCTTGTATTTTATTGTCACTTAGTTGATGAAGTTCAATATCTCCAATAATTGGAAGAACATATTTTTTCAACTTATAGATATATGTTGTATATGTTGAAGTTTTTATTTGTATGCGATGATTATTCATCCAGATGCTGACCTATTCTTTGTAAAGCATCGTATTTTCACCTGTCAACTGAATAATAACTTGATATTTTGCTTTGTATTCAAATACTTTTTGTTTGACTCCAGTGTATGTTTTTCCATAAATGTATCCATATTTTAGCTGTCCGTTATTTTTACGCCCTTTTTTATAACGTCCCTCTCACCTTCCATCTTTTCTTCTATATATATTTTCACCTTTTTTTGTCATATTTTTATCCTCTCTTTGACGGCTTAAAAAAATATATAATTAACAATGAGAATAAATTGAAAAAATATACAATATAATTGTCTTAAAGATGACCCTCTCTAAAAATTAAATTATGTTGATACCTACCTACATTAATTAATTATTATTAATAAAACATATTGATTATGCAGTTATATTAGTATACATTAGTCGTGTAACTAAAAAATTTAAAGTAATGTATTGGTTTTTATAGTGCCAAGACATTTAAATAGAGTGTTTTATAAACTTACATAATGCAAAAAAATTGTTTTTATATAAGTTTATTTGTCTTTGTCTTGTATGTTTTTTTCTTCAGTCAATATACTACTTTGTTTGATCCTTCACCTTAGTAGAGCAATTTTTTTTGACCGCTACATTACTATAGGCTGATATTTTTTATGAAATATATTGATTTTTATCAATTTTCGATCTATATATTTATCTTTTTGATCTCATTTTATGACTTTTTAAACATGCTGAAAAATAGGTTTAAGACTTTAAAACCAGAAATAATATGCCTATAATTTTGTTTTGTTAGCAATAATTAAAATTACCTTTTTTGCAGGTTGGCTTTTAGTTTACTTCACCAAAATGAAGTGTATATGTTCTGTATGTAAAGTTAATGTAAACTTTCAAATAAAATAAAATAAAATATAAAACCGATAGTCGATTTTATATTTTATTTTGTTATTACTTATTCTGTTCATATCCATATAATTTTACCTTACCTGAAAGATACTCTCCTAGGTATATTTCGTTGATTCCTTTGTAATCCTCATTTTGAACTTGATCCGTTAACCATTCAATATCTTTATTGATTAATTCTAATACATCATAGTTTGCTTGACCATCCACAATAATTGGATACCGAATACTTTCGTCGCCGAATTCTATCATAGTCAACTGGCCATTTTGCTCTAAGACAGCTCTTTTAACATTTTCAACTTCGTAAATGGCATTTGCTCTTAATTTAAACATTAATTCATTTGCTGAAATTCCACACCTCAGACATTCATTCACATCAACTTTCCCATCTTTGATCAAAGTGATTGGTCTACCATCTACAACATACTTTACATATCGATTATGCTCTTTTGCAAACTTGACAGTCAATACAAGCAACGTCCAAATAATCAATACCAAAACAAATTGTAATACACTGATTGAATCGTTATAAATTACCCCACCTATAATTCCACCTAAAACATAATTTTGAACTTGATCCATTGCTGAGGAAGGTGCTAAATTGCCTTTTCCCATTAAATTAATCTGAATGATTAAACAAATAATTCCTAAACCAAGTTTGATGATTATTGGACTATATAATTGCATGCTATCTTCCTTTCTATTTTAACTTATTTCGTAATTATAATATCTGGATTCATCAAATATGCTTCTTCCAAGACATAAGAATTTTGATCTGTGCTTAAAGTCGTCTTATAGTAGCTATTTTCGATTTTCACGAGTGTTCCATCAACTAATTGAGTTGAACTTACAAGAATTTCTTTTTTGTCCACACCTTTTTCTTTTGAAATCTGCTTCACAAAATTGACCATTTGAGATGATTGTGAATTTTTACTTTGATTTTGTGTATAATCTGAATACTGAACACCTAGTAAAAACAATAGTAGTAAAAAAGTGATTATACTCAAATCTCGATATTTCGTCTGAATACGGTGACGCATATACAAACTAAACGCAATAATCATTACAATCAATGCACCAAAAATAAAAAAATACTTAATATAATCATTGAGGTTAGACTGCGATTCCAAATAATCTATACCATAAAAATTCAATAAAAATACCTCCCATAGAGATTTAGTCTTAAAAATATATAGTACTATAATATGCT